>CAWAMQ010000024.1:0-412403 GCA_963783125.1 uncultured Chitinophagaceae bacterium | reverse complement strand
CGCCATTTCTGCTTTTTGGCATTTACAATAAACTGGTAAAGCAGCTTGGCCATGATCAATACAGCGAGTATTAAGCAAAAGAACATACATAACTATAATGCATACACGCAATTATCATTGACTGATAATTTCAAGCAACAAATAAAGTGAGACTATAAATGGTTGCCGGTTTCTAGACCGCCACTTTTTGTAGCTCATTGCAAAGATGAGTGAAGCTCAAATTTTTAAAAGTTTCTATGACCACGTCTGCTTCATCTAATAAATTAGAATTATGATTTGAAGAAATAGCTACACATTTCATGAAGGCGCTTTTCGCTGCTTTTATTCCGCTAACCGCATCTTCAAACACGATGCAATTTTCCGAAGGTATTTTCAACATAGAAGAGGCTTTCAAAAAAACATCAGGAAATGGTTTTCCGTTTACAACATCTTCTCCGGTAAGAATTATTTTGAAATAAGAAAGTAAACCCACTTTTTCCAAAACCATTTTTGTTTTTTCGCGCCGGGAACTTGTGGCAAGCGCCATGGGAATTCCAATATTTGCTATTTGTTTTAAAAAATCGATTGCATAAGGCACAGTTTCCAGGCCTTGCTCATCAATAACTTCACGGAAATACAAAGATTTGTTGGCAAGTGCTTTAGCCTGTTCTTTTTCATCTTGTATACGAAGAAGGTCTTTAACTACCGAAAAACTTCTTTTGCCAAGCAACGGTGTATAATCCTGGAAAGTGAGCACTTTATTATACTCAGAAAATACTTTTTGCCAGGCTAAAAAATCTGCATTGGTACTTTCAATCAGCGTTCCGTCCATGTCGAAAATTACTGCCTTACAAAAAAAGTTTTGGCCCGAAACTTCTACTTCATTCATTAACTTATTCACTTTAAAAAATTAATTTAAGGAGGCAAATATAAGATGTGAAGATTTAATGAGATTTCTTCTGCACCAATTGTTGTAGAAGAAATTTTACAGTGAACCAATATATAAATGGTATTTCTATTTTTTGATCGGGAGAATGGCCACTGTCAACCGGCTCACACAAATAAGCTTTTCTGTATCATCATAGATTTTAATATCCCAGACATGAGTAGATTTGCCGAGATGCAATGGCATTACTGTAGCTGTAACTCTTCCTTCACTTACGCTGCGCAAATGATTGGCATTTATTTCTAACCCAACGCAATAAAACTTTTCAGGATCTATTACCAACGCGGATGCCACACTGCCAATAGTTTCTGCAAGAACGCAGGAAGCACCACCGTGGAGAAAACCATAAGGCTGACGGGTTTTGTTCGTTACCGGCATAGATAATTTTAAATAATCACTTCCTATTTCTTCCCATTTAAGTTCAAGAAATTCAGCCATCGTGTTCTTCTCCATTCCCACAAGGTCGCGCGTAGTAATATTTTTATGAAACCAGATGGACATTGAAAAAGTTATTGGTTAATTAGTCGAAATTATTTTCATCTTTCACGATTGGTGATTGACGATTGACAATTCACCATTTATACTCTTCTTATATATTGATCTTTTCACCACATCAGGAAGAAATTCAGAGATATCCCCATCATTGCGTAATACATCCCGGATCAGCGTGCTGGCAATTGAAGTATATTTTGGAAGCGTGGTCAAAAAAATAGTTTCTACATTATTTTTTAAGCTCCGGTTCATATCAGCAATGGCTTTTTCATATTCAAAATCATTTACGTAACGAATGCCGCGCAAAATAAAATCAGCTCCCACTTTCTTGCAGCATTTTACAGTAAGCCCATCATAAGCCAACACGCCAATCTTAGGTTCATCTTTATAAATTTCGCGAAGCCAATCGAGCCTCTGCTCTTCAGAAAACATTGGAATTTTATTGCTGTTTCTTCCAAGTCCAATATATAATTTATCAAAAAGAGGGAGCGCCCTTTCTATTATATCTGTATGACCCAACGTAACGGGATCAAAAGTGCCGGGAAATAAGCAAATTCGCTTCATAAAAATTTGTTGATAATAGCGCTAATTAAAAGATTGTTTATTACTTACCAAATATAATACAGCCATTCTTACCGCAACGCCATTTTCTACCTGTTGTAAAATAATTGATTGTTTGGAATCAGCAACATCACTGTCTATTTCCACGCCGCGGTTTATTGGTCCCGGATGAAGAATTACGATTTCTTTATTTAAACTATCCAATAATTTTTTATTAACTCCGTAAGCCAGATTGTACTCCCTTAAGGATGAAAACAAAACCTGGTTTTGCCTTTCAAGTTGTATTCGTAACACATTTGCCACATCGCACCATTGCAGGGCTTTTGTCAAATCATACTCCACTCTGATATCAAATGCTTTGCTGATATATTTTGGAATTAATGTCGGCGGCCCTGCTACCATCACCTCAGCCCCTGCTTTCTTCAATAAATAAATATTGCTGAGCGCTACTCTGGAATGCATAATATCGCCAATCAACACCACTTTTTTCCCTTCCAGTTTTCCCAATCTTTCTTTTATGGAAAAGGCGTCCAACAAAGCCTGTGTGGGATGTTCATTAATTCCATCGCCGGCGTTTACGATAGCTACAGGAATGTGTTTTGCCAAAAAATGAGGAGCGCCGCTTGCACTATGGCGCATCACCACCATATCCACTTTCATGGAAAGGATGTTATTTACGGTATCTAATAAAGTTTCGCCCTTGGACACTGAAGAACCTGATGCTGAAAAATTAAGAGTATCAGCACTCAATCTTTTTTCAGCAAGCTCAAAAGATATACGGGTTCTCGTAGAATTTTCATAAAACAAATTCACGACAGTCGTATCTCTCAACGAGGGAACTTTCTTTATTGGTCTTTGTAATACTTCTTTGAATTGGGTGGCAGTAGATAAAATTAAATCAATATCGCGGAGATGTAAATCTTTAATGCCCAGGAGATGTTTGGTGGATAGTTGCATTAAATGTCAAAGCTAAATGAAAAAAAGTAATGCGGCAAAAAAGATAAAGACAATTAAGTGGCTTTACGACGAAACAAATCACAAATGACACCGGTATTAAATTATGGTCAGCCTTTTAGACAATGAGTAGTTTGCCCAGTTAAATCCATTTTTGAACTACTCCTAATAAATCCTTAATTTGAAAAGGCTTTTCGATAAAATCATCAGCCCCCGCCTCTATGGCTAATTTCCCAATTCCGGGAGTAGCAGAAACGATTATAACAGGAATATTTTTGGTGGAATCCTGGCTTTTTAAGAATTTACAAACTTTCAATCCATCTTGTCCACTCAACTGCCTGTCGAGCACAAACAGATCAGGTTGTTCATATTTATTTTCAAGTATAGACAAAGCTTCTCCGAATATCTCAACATCATATCCTGCCCGTTCAAATATTAATTTGAAAATATCCTGAACACCTTCATCATCATCAGTAATAAGAATTCTTTTTTTCATGTATCATAGGGACTTTATTTCAATTCTTTGGCTACAAAGAATATACCGCATTATTTTTATTGAGTTTAATAACTTACGTCAATTTAAACGAACCGGTTTTGATTCTTTTAAAATGATAGTAAAAAAACAAATAAAGGGGATTTTTATTTGGAATGCAATATTTAAAATAAAAAACCCTTTCCCGAATAGGAAAGGGTCACTAAATTTCACCTCTTTTTTATATTCTGAAATGTGCGAACGCTTTATTCGCGTCAGCCATACGATGAGTATCTTCTTTTTTTTTGTAAGCTGCTCCTTCACCTTTGCTGGCAGCAACAATTTCATTTGCTAATTTTTCTGACATGCTACGTCCGTTTCTATCACGGCTATATTTTATAAGCCATTTGATACTTAACGATACTTTTCTGTCAGCCCTTACTTCCGAAGGAATTTGGAAAGTAGCACCACCTATTCTACGGCTTTTTACTTCGACGCCCGGAGTCACATTTGCCAAGGCTTTCTTCCAAACCTCATATCCGTCTTCGCCAGTAGTTTTAGAGACTTTTTCCAAAGCATCATAAAAAATAGTGTAGGCGCCACTTTTTTTGCCCTCCCACATTAAATTATTTACAAATCGGGTAACTAGTTTGTCCTGAAATTTAGGATCAGGCGCTAATGGAAGTTTTTTTGCTTGTGCTTTACGCATTGTGTTTTTTATTTTTTCAACCGGTCTTTCGGTATCTCTTTTGATTAATGAATAGTAAAAGAGAACTCCGGTTATTATTTTTTAGCTTTTTCTTTCTTTGTTCCGTATTTAGAACGGCTTTGTTTACGATCTTTCACTCCTGCAGTATCGAGGCTGCCACGTACAATGTGATAACGAACTCCGGGCAGATCTTTTACTCTTCCCCCGCGCAATAAAACGATAGAGTGTTCCTGTAAGTTATGTCCTTCACCAGGGATATAAGCAATCACCTCAATTTTATTGGTAAGCCTTACCTTAGCCACTTTGCGCAATGCGGAATTTGGCTTTTTGGGCGTAGTTGTATAAACTCTTGTACAAACGCCCCTGCGTTGAGGACAGCTATCCAGCGCTCTGGATTTACTCTTAGCTCTTATTATTGTTCTTCCTTTTCTAACTAATTGTTGTATTGTAGGCATTGTTTTTTACCTTGATTTTTTTGGACGGCAAAGGTAAGTGTAGGTTTACTAAAAACCAAAATTATTTAAACATGTTTAATTTACCATACAAAGGTTATATAATCCATTAAACTTTTAATAACCAGTTATATTTATCTTCTGATCTTCCTTCTTTAATATCGTTTAAAGTTCGGCCAATAACAGGTGCAATCTTCCAGTTTTCAGTTTCAAAGGTCATTACAAAATCTTTATAGCATAGTTCTTTAATCATTGAAATAGTAGCTGCAGTTCCGGTACCGAATACTTCCTTTAACTCTCCATTTTTATAAGCATCTATTATTTCATCCATACTTAAGGGCCTTTCTTCAACCTCCATCCCGCTATCCTTGATTAATTGAATAACACTTGCTCTTGTAACACCAGCTAATATTGTATCTTCCAATGGGGGTGTAACCGCCTTACCACCAATAATAAAAAAAACATTCATTGTGCCGCATTCCTGCACATATTTATGTTCAAAAGCATCAGTCCACAAAACCTGGTCATATCCCTTCCTTTTTGCTTCTTCAGTGGCATGCATTGAGGCGCCATAGTTTCCGGCGTTTTTTGCGAATCCTACACCTCCATGAACAGCTCTTACATATTTTTGTTCTACATAAATCCGCATTGGCGCATTATAATAGGGGCCTGTAGGACTTAAAATTATCATAAATTTATAGTTACGGCCTGGCTTTACTCCTATCGTGTCATCTGTGGAGAACATAAATGGCCTTATATATAAAGAATGATCTGGCTTATTAGGGATCCAATCCTTTTCTAATTTAACCAGTTTCTTCATTCCTTCCATAAATATTTCTTCAGGTATGGGAGGCATTTCCATTCTTTGTGCAGAAATATTAAATCTTTTGAAATTATCCATCGGGCGAAAAATAAAAGGCTCGCCATTCCTGTTCTTATAAGCTTTTATCCCCTCAAAAATAGACTGCCCATAATGAATTGCAGCGCAGGCCGGATCAATAACTATTGGTTGGTAAGGTTTTATTTCGGGGATTGCCCAATTGCCATTTTCATAATTTACCTCGAGCATATAGTCTGTAAAATACTTTCCGAATGGCAAATTATTGGCATCCAAAGAAGCAAGTTTGCTGTTTTTTATTTTTGTGATTTTAAAATCTTCTGTAGCAATCATTATCTTTAAATTTGCCACAAAGAAACGAAAAAAAGGAGGAGAAATAATTTATGAGTTTGGACAATATTCAACTTTCTAACCAAATATGTGAGATTTTATATAGTCACAATCTTATTGAAGATTTCGAATCACATTCCGACATAAATTCAGTAAAAAAAAATGAGATTGAAAGCCTGGGAGAAAACCAAAGTAATATTCTGTTCATTGTAAACGATCCGGCTCATAAATTTTTGCCGGATGAAGAAATGGAATTACTGACAAGGTTAGTTTCTGCATGCCAACTTTCATTGGCAGACATTGCATTGGTAAATTTTAATTCAAATAAATACAATTATCAACAATATAATGAGCGATTTCAACCAAAAAAAATATTGATTTTTGGAGTGAAAAATGCCAGTCTTGAATTGCCCTTTGACATCCCTCATTTTCAGGTGCAACAATTTCAGCAACAATTTTATCTAACTGCGCCTTCTTTAAACGCGCTTCTGAATAATACGGCTTTAAAAAAAGAACTATGGGGCAGTCTACAAAAATTATTTCTCTGAATGAATACGATCATTTTTGCTACCAACAATGAAAATAAAGTTTCTGAAGTAAAAAGTATCCTGAACAAAAAGTTTCGGATAATATCACTTAAAGAAGCAGGAATAAACATTGATATTCCCGAACCTTTCAATTTGCTTGAAGAAAATGCCAGGGAAAAAGCAAAAGTGATTTATAAGATTTCCCGGCAGAATTGCTTTTCAGAAGATACAGGCCTTGAAGTAGAATCGCTAGGTGGCGAACCTGGAGTTAAAAGCGCCAGGTATGCGGGCGAAAACAGGTCTTTTGAAAATAACATTGATAAACTTTTGACCAAATTAGCCAGTAAAGAAAATCGCAATGCACAGTTTCGAACCGTAATCTGTCTCATTTGCAGCGGCAAAGAGGATTTTTTTGAAGGGATTTGCAAAGGCACTATTATTGCAGAAAGAAGAGGCAGCTCAGGTTTTGGTTATGATTCTGTTTTTATACCAGATGGATCATCCAAAACCTTTGCTGAAATGACGATGGCTGAGAAAAATATTTTCAGCCACCGAAAGAAAGCCATGGATAAGCTTACCGATTATCTGAAAAGTAATTCATGTTTTGAACCAATATAATATTCAGAAAAACAAGTAAAATTTGACGGCAAGAGGCAACCATATACCCTCAGAAAGCGACTTAATAAAAGGATGTATAGAAGGAAATCCGGAAATGCAAAAGTTACTGTATGACCAGTTTTCTTCAAAAATGTATGGAGTTTGTCTTCGCTATACTGAAAATACGGAAGATGCGAATGATGTAATGCAGGAAGGGTTTATAAAAGTTTTTAGAAGTTTACCGAAGTTTAGGGCTGAGGGATCTTTTGAAGGATGGATAAGACGAATTTTCATAAATACTTCGATTGAACATTTCAGGAAAAAAGTGAAATTGTATAATGTTACTGAGGTTCAGGAAAATACGATTGAAGATAATGAACTTGACGCGCTGGATTCATTGGCTACCAAAGACATCTTGAATCTTGTAAATGAATTGTCGCCAGGATATAAAGCGGTTTTTAACATGCATGTAGTGGAAGGATATTCTCACAAGGAGATTGCTGATATTTTAGGTATAACAGAAGGAACAAGCAAATCTCAGCTGGCAAGAGCCAAAGGTGTTTTGAAAAAAATAATAGAATCAGGAAGTAGCGAAATTACTAGTGATAATTAATCGGATTTAATAAAGAAAATATTTTTTATAATTGAAAATGGAACACTTTAAAAATAAACTCTACAATTATGAAGCCCTTCCCCCGGAGGAATTGTGGCATCATATTGATAAGGAGCTGCAAAATAAAAAAGTTATAAAAATTCCTGTTCACAAAAAATCAAAAAATCTCTATTACCTGGCTATAGCTGCTGCTTCTTTGGCAATTATTTTTATTGGCTCATTCTTTTTCAAAAATTATAACACCAAATCCAATTCTAAGGATACTTCAATAACAAAAGCCATGTCTCCTGAAAAAATAAAAGATTCAATGGCCTTAAATCATAAAATATTGGAATCAATTATCCATAGCTCAAAAGAAAAACATGAAATAGTTCTCAATAATTTGAATATGGCTAATCTTCCTAAAAAATATATAACGGTAGCGGGCCCCGAAGGGCAACCGGTAAAAATTTCCCCAAAAGTAGCTACTCTTATTATAGCGGCCGACAATGAATTTCCTCCTAAACCTACCTGGAGCAAAAAGGTAAATAAATGGCAAAAAATAATGCTAAGCAGCACCATTTCACCTACTTCTGCCGGCCTTGCAGACCTCGTTGAAAATGCATCCAACGAAGATAAACTGCAATAATAATTCAATCAAAATGGCCCGGCTAAAAATTGATCTTCCACAAAAGCTTCTTGGTTCCTTTTCAATTCCCGTCCGCATCACGGATATTAATTATGGAAATCATGTAGGAAATAATGCGATTGTTGAAATTATTCATGAAGCACGTGTGCAATTTCTACAGAAACACAACTTTACCGAAGTTAATTTAGCGGGCACTTCTCTTATTATGAATGAGCTTTTGGTTGAATATAAAAATGAATCCTTTTATAACGACCAGCTCGAAGTAGCGCTGTATTGTGGAGAAATATCGAGGGTTGCATTTGATTTTTATTATAAAATTTCAACAAAAAGAGAAGGGAGGACTATAGTAATTGCTTTAGCAAAGACAGGAATGGTTTGTTTCGATTATAAACTAAGAAAAGTGGTCTCCGTTCCCGAAGTATTGAAAGTTATTCTTTCACAATAAAATAAAAATAAGGCAAATTTGTTGCTTTACTGTTCATTTATTTCATTCCATATCAGCCAGCTTTCTTCGGCCTGTACAGCCAGCATTTGTGAGCCATTTTCAATTGTGGCTCCTTTTTTTTCTGCCAGAGAAAGAAATAAGGTTTTGGAAGGATTATAAACCAGGTCAAAAAAATAATGTTTGTTGGTCACTGAATCATAAGGCAAAGTGGGGCACTCATTTACATTTGGGAAAGTGCCGAGAGGAGTTGTGTTAATCACAATTTGATAGTTTTTCATAGTTTCCTCGGAAATTTCATCATAAGAAATTACAGCAGCCACCTGATTTTTTGTGCGCGATACTTTTAAGAATTCAATCTTCAGTTTTTCCAAAACAAAAGCAACTGCATTGGAAGCTCCCCCGGTGCCAAGGATCAGGGCCTTTTTATGAATTGGTTTTAAATGAGGCACGAAAGATTTTTCAAAACCGGCTACGTCAGTATTAAAGCCTATCCATTTACCATCTTTTATTTTAATACAATTACAAGCGTTAATTTTCTTGCATTCATCGGACAGTTCATCAAGAAAAGAAATGATATCTGTTTTATAAGGAATAGTAATATTCAATCCTTCAAGCTCCGGATTATTCTTTAAAGCGGGTATTTCCTTCCCAAGTTCTTTAATTTCAAAATTGCGATATTGCCTATCCCGGATATTCTCTCTTTTGAATTTTTCAGAAAAATACTTTTCAGAGAATGAGTGGCCTAATGAACGGCCAATCAAGCCGTAAATTTTCATTTGTAATTATTTATCAAATGAGACAATAGATAGAATGATTCATTTCCGTTTTTTTTGATTTCATGCTATCATCTTCGGTTCATTATGCGGATTCTTTTTCCAGGTATAGATGAAAAGTGTCTCCGCGAAGTCCGATTCTCATTGCTTCGAGGGGAATGATTTCGGAAGGAGCAATATTACCCAGGTTGGCATTGCATCCGACTAATTCAAGAAAATAGAGTTGTTGCGCTTTCTGTGGCGCTTCCCAAAGAATTTTTTCTGCAGGAATCCTGGTTAGAATTTCATTTACCAGCCCCTGGCGGACTTCACCGCTATCACGGTATAGGCCAACATTTCCGGCCTCACGGGCTTCAGCAATTACATAAGAAGCCCCCGCTTCCAATTCAGCGCTCATTTGCTCTATCCATTTATAAGGCGGCATAATATTAGTGGCATCTTTACTTCCAACTTCGCTGAGCACTGTTCCATATTTGGTTAATTTTTCAATATATCCACATTTTTCAGCATGAGGAATAGTGATAGATCCATCGCTAACTTCCATGTGGGTAACATTATAATCTTTGCAAAGATTAATGTAATCATTGAATTGATTTCTTATCAAAAAAGCTTCAAACAAGGTTCCTCCAAAATAAACAGGAATATCGAAAGACTGATAAAATTCAATTTTCTCCCGAAGATTAGGGGTAACGTATGCCGTACCAAAACCAAGTTTGATAATATCAATATGAGGATGGGCAACACTAATTAAATTCTTTGCTTCTTCAAGGCTAAGGCCTTTGTCCATAATCATGGTAACTCCAAATTTCCTAGGCTTTTTAACTCTCTTAGGAATTTGATTAAGATTAAAATTCATTTTTCAATTTTGAGATGAGCAAATATAGATTGGCGATTGCAAAGATGTAAAAAAAACTTTAAATCGAAGTTTGTTAATTCAAAATGAAGCCAATGTGATAGCATTATTTCTTTTTCCCTTTCAGAGGTCTTTTATAGGCACTGATAATCTCAGCTATAGCGGGATGCTGTAATAGTGAAGGTTCTAATTCAATAAATTGCCTTACAAGGGAAGGCGACTGTTTCATAGCCATCTCAAGAAGCAAAAGTGCCTCTTTCGATTTTCCAAGTTGGAAAAAAACGGCGGATTTATAAAATATAAACAGAGGTTTATTTTCAGTATTTTTCTGAGCATTGATTATCTGTTCAAGGGCTTCTTCATAATATTCAGCATCGTAAAGGCATTTTATTAGTTCTTTCCAGCCTTTCACATTTTTGGGCCGGGCCTTTATAAATTGAGAAAAATGAATAACCGCGTCTTTAATTCTTTCCATTGCTATATAACAAAGTGCAAGAGAGAAATGAAATTCAGGCTGGGATTTGTTAATTCTCATCGCACTTTCAAGATTCTTTATAGCGCTTTCCCAATAATATTCCTGCATATAGGTGCCGGCAATTTTGTAATAATAGCGGCTTTCAGTTGAATTTAAATGAACCGCTTTTCTATAGTGAAAGCGAGCCTGGGCAGGATTTTTCAATTTTTCATAGCAATAACCGATAGCTTCATAAATTACTTCTTCAGGCATGGATAATTCCAATACTTTCTGAAGTGCTTCAATGGCATCCCTATACCGCCTGAGCCTTAAATAAGCATCACCCAAATTACGATAAGCATAATCAAATTTTTCATCAATGGCAATCGCATATAAGTAAGCATCTATGGCCTTTTCGTACAATTTTAATCCCTGGAATGCAGTACCGAGGTTGAACCATGCCAACTGAGAATATGGGTATTCATCAATTATTTTTTCATGAATGATTATGCTCTCTTCATTTTTTCCTGTATAATCAGCCCAAAAACAAATTTTATAAAGCGCTTCCTCATTAGAAGGATCCTGCTCCAAAATAATTTGAAGACAACTAAATACTTTTTCGAAATCTTCATAATCATCATAAACATCTGCAAGTTCAAAAAGTAATTCTATTTTTTCTTCGCCGCTGAAAACAATAATTGCTTCCTCAAGCAAACCTGCTGCTTTCTCGTGGAAATCCAAAGCGAGATAAGCATCGGTTTTTAAAATATAAATATTGATATCAGTGCTGTCAAGTATTTCCGCTTTTTCAAGCAGAGCAAGCGCTTCATGGTAATTTTGGGTAGCAATAAGAATATCAGCCTTTTTTACGAAAAGAGATGCTGAATAAGGAAATTGGCCTATACCGAAATTTACGGCTTCAAGTGCAGAAGATAGATTATCATTTTCATCAAAATAAGAAATCAGGCGTTGAAAAGATTCTTCCTCTATGAACGTAAATTTTTTTCCCGTTTTAAAATTGTTGTATTGCCTTAGCAACTCTTTTATTTCCTCCTTCTCTTCCCAATGGTCATTTTCTTTCATAAATATTTGACTTATGAATACAAAGTACTGATAATTTTCATAATAAAAACCAGATTTTTCCGTTTGTCGTATATAGATAAAAATTATGACGAACGGCTTTTAAATTCTCATAATAGTTTCTTAATTTTGTAAAAAATAAATAAATCACAATGTTAAAATATTCCAAGATAGTTACGGTAGTGGTGCTTGTTTGCGGAGTATGCCTGTTTGCTTTTGCAGACAGAGGTGGTTTTGTGAAAAAAAATAAGACTCGCCTTAATATCGAGACAAATGGTAATTTGAAAAATTCTATTCCATTTAATCTAAAATCAGGACTTACCTACAGAGGAAGTTTTTTCACCAACTCACAAAAAATCGGCAACACCATGGTAAGTGATGCCTATATTTCTTATAAAAAAGGAAATACCACTTATATTTTACCTTACAAGCAAAAAATATTAATTCCTGAATACACACAGAAAGAAGGATACAAACTTATTTTAAGGAGTAAGAAGATAAAAGTACTGTATTAATGAATAATTTAAACCTGCATTTGATTTGCAGGTTTTTTTGATGCCAAAAATTAATTAAAAATTGTAGCTACATAGCTTTTAAAACTATCTGAATGGTTCAAATCTTAATCTACGATTTTTGTTTGTTTCAGCATAAGTAAGAACACTGTATCCTGATTTAGGAATTTCAAACTTAGAAGCAGAAACCGGATTGTAGCTAATAGAAGCCAATGTAAACTTTAATTTCATTTTACCTGATTTCCATTTCATATTGAACCGGTAACCCAGGTAAAGTTTTAAACTGAGCGTCATAAGATTTATTGGCCAAATTTACTTCAGTTGTATAATAAACAGTAAAACTTGTACCATTCTTCAATTTTGCAATTGCTTTTTTACAATTAAAACCCGCTATTTTTTGAGTTTCACCTGTATTTTCAAAAACAATCCCTTCATATTTACTGTTATTTTGGGCCCAATCCTGCAGCGGTCAGCGTTATCATTAACTTTTGGCCACTATAATCTTTAAGTATAACTCCTGTTCCGGTAGAAGCATCATAAATTGTAGCCTCACGACCAAGACTACTTACTAATTCTGTCCTACTCTTATTCCCTTTAAATAAATAGTAGTAGTAGCACCGTCAAACATATCTGCTATTTTGGGTTCTCCGCTACCTGTTTCTACAGACATGTTATAAACCAAATGTTCCCTCAGTAAGTGTCTTTTGGGCATTTGCAGAATTGAGAAATAAAACCCAGTGAAAGAAGAAATATAACAAGTTTTAATTTCATACTATTTTAATAATTAATGTAATTCGATGATAAAGATAGAATTATCCCATTAATAGTTGCAACCTTATCTTTTCTTTTTAAGCGCATCACTCTTTTCTTTCATCGCCTTTAGTTTAGCATTGGATTGCTGCATTGCAGTTACTTTTTCCTGCCATTTACTTTGTGTTGCCGGCTTCTTTTTATTCTCCTGGAGTTTTGCCATTATCTTATCATGATCAATAATATATTTTTGAATTACCAATTGAATAAGAAGTGTAATAGTATTTGAAACAGTATAATACCATGTTAAGGCCGCCGGCATCCTATTGAATACACCAATCAAGACTACCGGGAAAATAAAAGGCAGATATTTCATAACAGGATTACTATTATCCTGCATATTACTCATTCCATAAACCGAAATCAACATACTTGTGATGGCAGCAGTAATAGTGAATAAACTTACATGATCACCATAAAAAGGAATATTGAATGGAATATGATAAATAGAATCATAAGTTGACAAATCCTTTGCCCACAAAAAACTTTGATGGCGTAACGCAATATTTGAGTTAAAGAAATCGTACAAAGCGAAGAAGATAGGAATCTGGAACAAGGCCGGAATACAACCTCCCAATGGATTTACCCCAGCCGTTTTAAATAATTTCATTTGCTCCATACCAAATGCCTGCTTGTCATCCTTATATTTTGTTTTCAGTTCTTCAATTTCAGGCTTTAACAATTTCATTTTCGCACCACTCAAGTAACTTTGATAGGTAAGTGGTGAAATCAATAAACGGATAATAATAGTAAGCAATGCAATTACCAACCCATAGCTGGCTATTTTGCTTGAAAGAAAATTAAATACCGGCATTATAAAGCCACGGTTAATGTATTTTACAAATGCAAGAATACCACTTCCCAGAGGAACCATATTGTACATTTGATTTCCGTAAGACTTTAATATTTTATAATCACTTGGGCCATAAAATAGTTGCAAAGGAATTAACTGCATCATTTCCCGGCGGAACATCCAATTTCAAATTTGCCGTAGCTTCTGCTATGATATGCTTGCTGGTGTCTTCAGGAGATTTCCAACTAACCTCTCCGGAATTAAATTTATTTTTTGCAACAATTGCTGCTGCAAAAAATTGTTGATTTAAAGCCAGCCATTCCACCGGATGATCAAATTTCTGATTATCATCCTTACCTTTTACGATGTGCTGAAAATCATAATCCCCATTTTCTACATAGGAAATATGTGATTGTTGCGTTTCCCACATCAATATCCTTTTCCTTTTTACTGCCTTTGTTTTCCATAATAAATCTATTTTATTCTGAGGTTCCAGTTTGTTGGCGCCATTCAGTTTTATATTGAAATCCAAGCATATAATCATCAGGCTTAATTATATACTGATGGCGGATAGATTCACCACTATTTGTTTGCAAATTGAAAGTAATAACCTGGCTGCTGTCTGCAGTATGTTTGAACAGCCGATGGAGTGAAAAGCAGGTCAGAAGTTTGAACTGTCTGATTGCCGGTATTTATCGGATAAGAAATATCATTAAAACTTCCATCCTGCAATATCAACGGTTTACCATCAAATGTTTTAAAACCCTTAATTAGAATTTCTTTTGGCTGGCCTCCTTTATTGGTAAAGGTAATTTTAAGCACTTTATTTTCTACAGTAAGCAATTCTTCTTTGCCAGTCGAATCCTGCTTAAAAGCGGAAGCAAGTGTATCGTTTTTTGCCCTGATAGAATCCTTTATTGCTTTTAGTCTAACCGTAGTATCTATTTTTGGTTTAAGCCTGGCAAGAGAATCCTGAATATGTTGTTTTTGCTGTTCAGCGGCCATTTGGCCTTGTTTGTGAATAATAGAAATATCCAAAAAATAAGAGAGCTAACAATACAAAACCAATGACCGAATTTCTATCCATACCCATTTTTAAATTAGTGTGCAAATGTACGCAAAACTTGTAGTAGGCGGCTTCTAAAATGATACTATAAAATAAAATGCCCTCGTATAAAGAGGGCATTTTATTATTATTTTTAATTTATTTTTTTGCGGGAGCTGCTTTACTTCAGCAGCAGGAGCCGCTTTTGCTTCAGGGCTGCAGGTGCTGTTTTTGCTTCCTCCTGTTTCAACTGGCGGGTCATTGTTACAGATGCTATCGGAATGCGTGGAGAATTCATAATTTCCATATTTTCCGGCTTTACATCCTGAACACGTATATTTTCATTCAGCTTAAGATCATCAATATTCACTTCTATATGTTCCAGTAAATATTTTGGAAGTGTTTTTACTTTTAATGATTTAATTTTCACTACCAGCTTTCCTCCTTCTTTCACTCCCTGGGGAACGCCTGTAAATTTGAATGGGAATATTTACTGAAACTGTTTTATTAGGAACCAGTTCCAGGAAATCAACATGAATAAGATCATCACTCACTTTGCCAAATTGCAGATCTTTCAAAACACAATTGTAAGTGTTGCCATCCACTTGAATTTCTGCCAGCATAAATTCCGGCGTATAAATAATACCCTTGAAAGCTGATGCCGGAGCAGAAAAATTGATTTCCTTTGCACCTCCGTAAATTACAGCTGGCACTTTGTCCTCAGAGCGAAGTTGACGGGTGGCTGATTTGCCAAATCCGGTCCTGAGTTGTCCTTCGATTGTAATTGTTTTCATTATTAATATTTAATTTTTTTGAGGCGCAAAGGTAGGTGAAAATTCTGAATTGTAAGTTTTGGTTTTGGAGAAAATAACCGCGTTTTTCGAAAATAAAAATCGTTACTAATTGTATGTTTACTATAAAAACAAAAGGATTTAAAGGGAGGTTTGACAGCCTGGTTGCTGATTACTTATATCTAATAGCTTAACCCGCTTCTCAACCACCTTATCCGGCAAAATTTTTCTTATGCATCTTACTTCTGATAAAAAGGCTGTTGATGCTTTTATTTTCATAAGCGTTCCGGATAGCCACTGCAAAAAGGTCGGCCACAGAAACCACTTTTATTTTGTCAATTTTTTTCCTTACTGGAATAGTATCACAGACTACCAATTCTTTCAAAACACTATTTTCAATGGTATCATACGCATTATTGCTCAATACGGGATGAGTGCAAAAGGCCCGAACACTCCTTGCTCCCTTCTCCAGTAATAATCCGCGCTTTTGCAGAGAGTACCTCCTGTGTCGCAGATGTCATCAATAAGCACAATATCCCTGTTGGTGACATCCCCAATCACCACCATGCTTGCAATTTCATTGGCCCTTCTCCTGTGCTTATCACAGATAACCATGTCCACTTCAAAATAGCTGGCAATTTCCCTAATCCTATTGGCGCTTCCCACATCTGGCGCTGCAAAAGTCAGATTTTCAAGATTCAAATCTTCAATGTAGGGAATGTAAATAGCAGATGAATCCAAATGATCCACGGGTATATCAAAATAACCCTGTATCTGGGGTGCATGAAGATCCATGGTAATTACCCTGTCGGCGCCGGCGGCCACAATCATATTTGCCACGAGCTTTGAGCCTATTGCCACCCGGGGTTTATCTTTCCGGTCCTGCCTTGCATATCCGTAATAGGGAATTACCGCAATTACTTTATAGGCAGATGCTCTTTTTGCTGCATCAATCATCAATAACAATTCCATCAGATTATCAGTGGGAGAAAAAGTACTCTGGATAAGAAAAACAAATTGCCCTCTTATACTTTCCACAAATTCCACCCCTATTTCTCCATCGCTGAATTTTTGAATATTGATTTTGCCTAATGGTTCTCCGAATCTTAATGCAATTTGTTTTGCAAGATATTGAGAACCTGTTCCCGAAAAGAGTTTTACGTTCGGATGCATAATTATAATAATTGTAAGATAATTAGTTTGGCGAATTTATAATTAATATTTTTGGAAATAAACACTGTTTCATGGAAAGTACTAACAAGTCATCCACTTCTATAAAATACTGGGCGATTGACGACAGGCCCAGAGAAAAACTTTTATCGAAAGGAAGAGAAAGCCTGAGTGATTCTGAACTACTTGCCATACTTATAAACAGTGGAAGCGGAAAGGAAAGCGCTCTTGATTTGGCTAAAAGAGTTTTGAGATTAGGCGAGGATAATCTGGATGAATTGGGAAAAGTTTCACTAAAAGATTTAATGACTATTAAAGGAATTGGCGAAGCAAGAGCCGTTACCATAGTAGCAGCCCTGGAACTTGGCAGAAGACGGCATGGATCGGGTATTCTTGATAAAAAACGTCTTCGTTCAAGCTCTGAACTGGCTGATTTTTTAAAAGTATCATTAAAAGACTTTTCTTACGAAGTTTTTGCAGTGGTTTTTCTTAATATTTCAAGTAAGGTAAAGCATTTTGAAATTATCAGCAGGGGTGGAATAAATCAAACCATCGTTGACCCAAGAATTATATTTTTAAAAGCACTGGAAGTGCAGGCTACTTCTTTGGTTCTTTGCCATAATCATCCTTCCGGAAGCCTTAGGCCCAGCCGGGCCGATGAAGAACTTACAGCTAAACTTAAAAATGCCGGAAGGCTTCTCGACATAAAAGTAGTTGATCACCTTATTGTTAGTGATGAGGGCTATTATAGTTTTGCGGATGAAGGGTTAATGTAGTCTTTAGTTCATTTATTTTAAATCTTCATTACTTTTTTTCTTCTTCAAATGCTCAATATCATCTTTATCTTTAAATCTTCCGACGGCATTTTTTGTTTCTATCAAATTAGCAAAATCAATATATTTAATTTTTAAATTCTCCTGTTCAAATACGAGGCATTCTTTGTAGGCTAACTCAAATTTTAAACCCTTTACTTCACTCATGATTTCAATTCTATTAGGCTCTTTTCCAATACCCCAAACATCAAATTGGTTTCCAAAAAATTCATTTTCAGGAATCGAAGGAGCTCCAAATTCATGTAATGCTTTATTTAGTTTTTCAAAATTTTCTTTAGTTTTTTCAACCCATATATCCATGTCGGCTGTGCTTCGTATATATCCATGAAGAATAACGGCATATCCTCCCACAAGAAGATACTTCACATCATTATTGTTAAGAGACCGTATAAAATCATGGAAGTCCCGGTTAAACAAATCAGACATTTAAATGTTTTCGTTTATCTGTAATCTGAGTATCAATTTTAGTAAATGAATTTGTACCAAAAATCTGATTAATAATAAAGCAAGCCGCGTTTAATCTTTCGGCCCCAGCCTTATTTTTCCAATAAGAAACATGATCGTCTGCTTCTTCAAAAGTCATTGCTTTTAATTCAGTTCGATCCAATTTATATTCCTTGGACAAATTATTATTGTTATTATGAATTATCAAAATTACGCCTGCGCTGTTGGTCCTCCAAAATTCATCGGAAATTCTACGGCTTCTATATCCTGAATGGTTCCATTGGCAGCTTCAAATTTCTTTACATTTTCTATCATCGCTTTCATAAAGCGTTTGGCATGTGAAGGAGTAAGAATAATACGGCTTTTTACCTTACTCTTTGGCATACCGGGCATCACATTTACAAAATCGACCACAAATTCAGCGTGACTGTGAGTAATAATAGCCAGATTAGCATATTGGCCTTCTGATACTTCATCAGAAATTTCTATATTTAATTGATTGGGCGCGGCTGGTTGTTCGGGCATGATTGTTTTTTTTCAAAAGTAGTTCAAAAATTAAACAAATAAAAAAAGCCGGTAGTTGGTACCGGCTTAAGAAAAAAATAAAAAAATTACCTTTTAAATTGTACATCAAATTTATACTTGCCGGCAAGAATCGTAAACACCACCGAAAATTCTCCTGTAGTAGCATCCGAACTACTTGATAATACTACTGCCCCATAGCTATTTGGACTTGAGGAACTTGAACCCGCTTTTACAGAAACAGAGCCATCCCCATTAAAATGATATTCGGTATATCCGCCAAAGAAATCGGCAATAGAACCCGGCTCAGCTACTGTATGCTGATCAATTGTTTGTAATGTCATTACATCATCGTATGTTTCATCATAAGCGCCACCTTTTGTATGAGCATGGAAATTCTCATAAGTACCTGCAAATGGAGAGCTGATAAACCATAATGGTAAATGGTTCCAACTACTTATATCTATTGAAGCTTTCGTAATAGTAAATGGTAAAACATAATTATGCCCCGGCGCAAATTTATCGCTATTAATCAGCACATCTGAGTATGCTTCTCTTTCATTTGCCGGAACAGTAAGATCCATGGCAGAAACAGTGTAAAGGCTGTCAGGCATCACTTCCATAGGGGTCCAGCTGTATGGATAGTTAGGATCATCAGAAGTATGTGCAGGGTCTGCATCCAAATAATCCTGTTGGGCCTTAGTAGCAGCCGCACTTTGAGCGGTATTAAATTGCGTTACCCAATCATTATCAATTCCAATTGTTGCAGTTACAGGTGCAGTGGGTTTGTTGACAGAAGCAACATTTACATATAATTTAAAACTTGTTGTAGTATCCGGCGACCAGGAAATTCCGTATGGTCCATTAGCATATTTTGCAGCCAATGGCAATTCAATCGCAGGAGACCCCTTAGAAAAATCCGCATAATATTTGTTATTCTTCAGGCAGGACTGCATACTGAAAACCAAGCCCGCAATCAACAACATCCTGAAATATCTATTTTTATTTTGTTTCATTTTTTTCAATTTTAATTTTATAAGGAGATTCCATTATAAATAACTATAATTATTTCATCCAAAATATCTTTGAACTCTGAGGATCATTTCCCTTTGCTACAGCAGCTTTATAATTATCCTGGTTAGTATTTGCTTCAGAAGTAGGATACATTAATTTAGTTGGAATATCCCTTGTATTTCCCGGAAATACAGTTAAAGGTAATACTGTTGCATTTGGATAACTTGTACGGCGGTATTCAGTCCAAGCCTCAAAACTATTAATGCCCGCCAGCGCTGCCCATTTTTGAGTAATAATATTTTCAATACTTGCAGTTCCGGCATTTGCTTTGATATAAATTTCAGCAGCAGCATCTGCTGAAGCTTTACTATCGCCAGCGGCAGTATATAAATATTCAAAAGAAGCTGTGATACCAGATTCATACAAATCCTGCGCATCACCATCTGTCCATCCCCTAAAAGCAGCTTCAGATTGCAAAAAATAGCTTTCGGCACCTGTAATCAAAGGTACTGAAGCTTTAAAACTTGCCATTACACCATGGCCAATACCAACTGTCCCTTTATTGTTTTGAGCGCTGGCTGTGGTTCTATCACCATAATAAACTCCGTGATAATCTGTATTTAATGTATCAACAACAGAAAAAGCGGCTGTATTAGGAGCAGAGTTATCAGGAGCATACACATAATGTAAACGCGGATCATTTTGGGATTTAAAGAAACTTACAGCTGCGCCACCTCCGCGCAAATAATTATAGCCGTCAGCATATAAACTTCCTCCGGGATCAACTGCATAAGAAGCCCAATAAGGATTTTGTTTTCCTGCTGTATTCAAATATCCCGGATTAACTAAAGCATCTGATGTTAGATAACCGGCTGAAGCTGTTTTTGAAATTTCAGCCATTGCATCTCCTGCTGAAATTACATTTGACTGCCGAATTATAAATCTCAATTTTAGGGTATTGGCAAATTGTGCCCATTTATCCATTTTCCCACCAAACATTATATCATTTGTACCAAGGTTGGTAGTAGTAGACGGAGCATTGGTAATTAAATTAATGGCATTATCCAACTCAGCAATACTAGAATCGTAAATTGCTTTCCCATCATCATATTTAGGAAAAAAGTTTTCAGAACCTTTAAAAGCCTCAGAATAGGGAGCAGAACCATACCCATCTACAATTATCTGGAACCCATACGCTTTCATAATTTTTGCGGCGGCTTCTGAATAAGCCCCGTTAGGATCTGCGGCTGCCTGAGTTTCAATATAAGCAGCATTTTTTAATATGCTGTATAAATTGTCCCAGTTGCTGGGAGAAGCTGAACTTACATAGTATGTTTCTGTATTATTATCTACGGAATATCCTCCGCTTATAGAGTAATATCCCATCCAAAGACCAATCCTGGAAGCAGAAAAATAAATGTTAGCTGCATAGCCTGTAAGTATGGGCGGCAGTATAAGCGCAGCCGGAGCCTGGGATGGTTGATTTGGATTTACAGCCAAATCAGTCAAAAATCCCTTTTTGCACCCTGTCGAAAAAAGCAGGGTAGCAAATATTAAATTAATATAAAATAATCTTTTCATGTTTTTAATTTTTTTTAAAGTACGAGCCTTGATATCTGTGTGATTCACTTTCGTATTAAATTATTGTTATTAAAACCTAATATTTATACTAGCACCATACTGACGTGTAGGAGGCAACTGGTCATAGTTAGTAATCCCCTGGGCATTACCAATATCAAAGTTAAATTCCGGATCTGTCCACACATTTTGAGAGGGCCTAAGCATGATAAGATTTTTACCAATCAAAGAAAAAGTAAGCCCATTTAGCCAATGAATATTTTGAATTACATCTTTAAAATCATAAGTAAGGCTCACATTTCTTAATTTCCAGAAAGCTGCATTTTCTATATAAGAAGTACCTGCATCAGCGAAGGCTGAATTTGTCCAGAAGTTAGCATTACCGTCTATAGTATAGTATTTATCATTGGCTACATATTTACCATTTTCTTCATAAACTGAATTTGGATAAATAAACCGTTGACGACCATTTTGTGCGGTAAACTGGGATGTCCCGGTAAAATTAAGTTGTGAACCTACGTAAGCAAAGAAAACGTTTCCACCCTGGTAAGATGCCTGGGCATTTAATGAAAAATTCTTCCAGCTTAAAGTTGTATTTACGTTAACCATATATTTAGGATTAACTTGACCAACTACCTGAAGCGTGTCTCCTAAAATCGGGAAACCATCAGCAGGGTTGATAATCGGATGTCCCTCAGGGTCGCGCCTGATATCCACTGTTTCGATAACAGGGAAAGGCAGTCCAACCACAGCGTGGTCAGAACCGGTAAGTCCGGTATAACCACCAATATTGAAATCTTTACTGTCTTTATATAATGATTCAACGTTTGAACCATTCCAGGTAAAGTTTCCACCCAATTGCCATTTTAAACGGCTCACGTTATTTTGAATTACGGTAGCATTTAAACCCACTTCAAAACCCTGGCTCACTACATCTCCTGCGTTTACAAATGCGCTGGTATAACCAGTAGTTCCGGAAACACTAACAGGGAAGGTCTGACCACTTGTCAAAGAATAATAATAATCAGCATCAAGATTGATACGTCCATTAAGGAAACCCATTTCCAGCCCTACTTCTTTTTCTACAGTTTTTTCAGGAACAAGGTTTGGATTGCGATATGCTCCGTTTAAAGACAGGCCAGCCTGGCTTCCATAAGGGAATCCAGCTCCTACATTAAATACATTTTGAATGTTGTAAGGCCTTAGCGTGATATCTCCTGTATTACTATATGCCACTCTAAGTTTACCATAAGAAATCAGATCCTGGTTTTTTAAAGACTTAATGGCGTCAGTAAATATCCACGACGCATCTGCAGACCAAAAGTTATATGCATTCTTTCCTTTTGGAAGTAATGATGAATAGTCTCTACGGAAACTTCCATGAACAAAAACATAATTTTTATAACCAAGGGTTAAATCACCATATCCACTTATCAATCTTGTTTTTTCTATATAATGGCTACCGGTAAGTTCACCAATGCGATAATCTGTATTATAAAAATTATCAATAAACAATTGATTAGAACTTACTCCTGATTGGGAAGAATAATCATTACCATAAGGTTTCTCAGTAATGTTATTTCCCAAAATTAAAGTAGCCTCTATATCACCAAAAGTTTTTTGCATGGTAATTATGGCATCCTGTGAAATATTACGGGCATCAGCGTTCAAATAAGAAGCAGAACCATTCTTATGAAGTCCTACACTTGAGGCAGTGTTACCTGCGCCCCACGGATCACTAACTGCATAGGGAGAAAAGTTGACTGCTGCTACATAGCTATTATTGTCAAAGGTTGTATATTGAGTTCCTGCCCGGTATGAGAAATTCAACCAATCAGTGGCCTGGTAATATAATTGCAATACTCCTGTAAAATAATTAGTCTTGGTTATTACACGGGAATTATATATCTGCCACCATGGATTAGGATAATAACCATTGTAATAATTATCCAGGAAATACGGACTATTAGGATCTTTTAACCGAGAATCCTCTAATGGAACATTAGCTCCCTGGTTCAGCAAGTTCCAATAAACAGGGCGTCCCTGGTTGAAATCTCCACCAACTTCGTTAGTATATCTTTGGGCGTAACTAATATTATAGTTCGCTGAAAATTTTCCATAAGTTTTTTTACCCGAAAAATATAAACTGGTGCGGCGACCTTGATCTTCAGGAACTACTCCTTTCGTAGATACATCCTGCACAGAAAGGAAGTAAGAGTTTTTGCTGTCGCCTCCTGAATAAGATAAGTTATTTTGAATCCTGTATCCTGTCTGGAAAAACGCTCTTCTCGGATCAGGGCTTACGGCTTTGAATGGCGTCTTGAAAAAAGTGCTGTCAGCCAGCGGACCACCTATATATCCCAAATTTGGGTCTCCGTTAAATTCAATACCGTAGTTTTGGTTCTCGTAAGGAACATATTGTATTTGCCCGGTATAAGGATTTTGAAAATAATAAACTTTATTTTGATCAGGCACAAAAGATGGAGGATCCCATGGAAAAGGTCCTGTTTCTCCACTACCCGGCGAATATTTGGTTTGTAAAGGCGGCATGTAAGAGATGTTTTCCAGCATGGTTGTATTATTAAATTCAATTACTGGTTTTCCATGTTCAGAACCTCTTTTGGTTGTAATTACCAATACCCCGTTAGTAGCGTCCACCCCATACAATGCAGCAGCACTCGCACCTTTCAGTACGTTTACGCTTGCTACATCATTAGGATTCAAAGAGCTTAGGAAATTGCTGCGAACTGCAATTCCATCAACCACAATTAGTGCCTGGTTGTCCGCGTTCAGGTGACGATAACCACGAAGCACTATACGTACTCCCGGATCAACTCCATTATTAATTGTGTTAATTTGAAGGCCTGATACTTTACCTGTCAACCCTTCTCCAATGGTTGTAGGTTTAGAAACCGTCAATTCCTGGCTACCCACGTTTTGGGTTCCATATCCCAACGACTTGGCCTGTCTTTTAATACCAAGCGCCGTTACCACCACTTCATTCAGCCTTTTTGTGCTAGAAGACAAAGTAACATCTATAACAGTGCGATTACCAATTTTGAGGGATTGCTCTTCAAATCCTACCCCTGTAAAAACCAAAGTAGCATCAGGAGAAACAGTGAGTTCAAACTGGCCATTGGAATTGGTTGCAGTTGCAGTATTACTCCCTTTTACCTGTACCGTAATTCCAGGAAGAGAGTTGCCATCGGGCCCTGTAACGTGGCCCTTCACAGAATGGTCTTGGGCAGATGCCAATACTCCGCTGAGCATCAGCACTGCAAAAAGTGCAAGAAATCTTCTCATGTGTCTAGTTTAAAAATTTAATTTGCAAATATAAAGGTTCTTTTAAGAACCTAAAAAAAGGTTAATTAATATAAGTTTTGCATTTCGGCAAAACCCCGTTAACCCAATGAGGACACTCTTTGCTTTCCTTTCGCTGCATTATTTAACAAAAAATTTTAAATATTCTATGATAACATAACTATTCTACCTATAAAAGTCAGTAAACCAACTTTTAATGCCGATTTGTATTTTGATCAGTTTAAAGTTTTTCTTTGTCAGATTAATTTACTCTAATTCAAATACGGGGAGGAAAGACCTAATAAATAAGAATTTTACTTATTTATTAGTTTATTGGTCCTATGAGCCCTGACATCTATGCCTATTATTCTATGAGCAATAACCTTTTCGCTTCAATTTCATCCAAAGAAATTTGCTTTTTTAATTCTTCAATAGAATCAAATTTTTCTTCATTCCTCAAAAAATATTTTACATACACGCGTACAATTCTTCCATAAATATCTTTATTGAAATCAAAAATATTTACTTCAATGGTTCGCCGGTTATCCGCAATCGTGGGACGAATGCCAATGCTCATCATTCCCTGGTGAAAGGACTCCGGCACAAAACTCGAATCTTCATTTATTGAGTGCTTTCCTATCGCCATGTTAACAGCATAAATTCCATTTTCAGGAATTAGTTTATTGGGGTCTTTTATTTCCAGATTAGCAGTCGGGTAGCCCATTGTTCTTCCCAATTTATTTCCATCAACTACTTTTCCTTCAAAAAAATAATCATAACCGAGGCAATCTTTAGCAGTTTTAAGGTCTCCTTTTGTAAGTGAATACCGGATTTTTGTAGAACTAATAGTTATATGGTTTAAAATCTTTTCAGGAATTTCCTTTACTTTATAGTGATACTCATCCTGGTATTTTTCCAACAATTGGTAATCGCCTTCACGGTTGTTTCCAAAACGATGATCATAACCAATTATGATGGTTCTGGGATAAAATTTTTCAACCAAAAAATCAGATACATATTCTTTAGCAGATTGATTAGAAAACTCTAAAGTAAACGGAACCACCACCAAATGATCAATCCCTTCTCTTTCCAAAAGTTCAACTTTTTCGTTAAGAGTAGAAAGCAATTGAATCGGGGGCTGGTTTTTATTTTGATTCAAAACCATTCTCGGATGTGGATGAAAGGTAATTATAACCGATTCGCCGTTATTGATTAAAGCTTCCTTTTTTAACTGGTGTATAATCTGAAGGTGTCCGCTATGCACCCCGTCAAAAGTGCCAATGGTAACGGCTGCATTTTCAAAAGCGGGTAAATTATTTATATCTCTGTGTACTTTCATAAGTCGTTCGCAAGTTAATTGATAATTAAATAATTTGAATATGGATAATCCAATCTTCAATCATACTTTTGAAAGCCGAAGGCTGAAAGCTAAAGGTAAAACGGCCTAAACCATCTAAACAATTTAAATATGTCTTTATATTCCCAACGCGGCGTGTCAGCCCAAAAAGAAGAAGTCCATGCGGCCGTAAAAAATCTCGAGCAGGGGCTATTTTCTAATGCATTTTGCAAAATTTATCCCGATTATTTAGGCAATGATCCGGAATTTATAAATGTGATGCATGCTGATGGAGCCGGCACAAAAAGTATATTAGCTTATTTATATTGGAAAGAAACCGGCGACATTTCTGTATGGAAAGGGATTGCCCAGGATGCAGTGGTGATGAACCTTGACGATCTTTTATGCGTAGGCATTTATGACAATATAATTTTTAATTCTACCATTGACCGGAATAAAATTCTGATTCCCGGCGAAGTGTTGGAACAAATAATAAACGGCACACAGGAATTTTTTGACCTGATGAAATCCTTTGGAATCAATATTCATTATCTCGGTGGCGAAACGGCGGATGTAGGAGATGTAGTAAGAACTGTGGCTGTCAATGGAACGATGGCTGCGCGCTGGCCGAAATCAAAAATAATTTCGAACGAAAAAATAAAGCCCGGAAATGTAATCGTAGGCCTGGCTTCTTTTGGACAAGCTACGTATGAAAAAAATTATAACAGTGGTATCGGAAGCAATGGCTTAACGTCTGCCCGTCATGATATTCTTGAAAAATATTATGCAGAAAATTATAAGGAAAGTTATGATAACAATCTATCCGAAGATGTAATCTATATCGGGAAAAACAGGATTAAGAATGTAACAGATATTCTCTCTACTACCCGAACTTTTGCACCTCTTCTCAAAAAGATAATGGAAACCAATTTTGATAAAATTGATGGATTGATCCACTGCAGCGGTGGCGGACAAACAAAATGTTTAAAATACATTCCTGAAAATGTTCGTGTGTTAAAAGATAATTTATTTGATCCGCCTGATATTTTTAATAAAATAAAATTAGCCAGCAAATCCGATGACAGGGAAATGTACCAGGTTTTTAATATGGGCTGTAGAATGGAGATTTATACGGATGAAGATTTTGCATCAACTATTATTCATGAGGCCAGGAATTTTAATATTGAGGCAAAGATCATCGGACGTGTAGAAGCAAGTGACAAAAAAGAACTGGTTATTGATGCAAATGGAAATGAATTGATATTTGCATAAGTTGAAAATTGACATTACCTCAATCAATACTTCTTTAAATTGGAAGTTAATTTCCTTTTACCTTATATACAAAATCTTCAAGTTTTTTAATTTGCTTTACGCGATCCAACCCTTTTAAGCTATTAACAGCAGGCGTTTTGATAGTGATATCTTTATCTTTTTTAATTTCCTTTAATGCAGAATAAATATTTTTAGATTTAATTGCAAAAACTACGCCGTCTGCATTTGTCTCTTTACTACTGATAATACCAATTACTTCGCCGTTTTGATCAATAACAGGACCTCCGCTATTTCCAGGATTCACGGAAATACTTATTTGGTACGAAGTAGTATCGCCATAATAACCAGATTTAGCACTTAAGTACCCCTCACCATATACTACCTCCTCGCGGGGATATCCTAATGTAAATATAGGCTCGGCAAGCTCAGCACCGGATTTTGTAAAAGTATATGGAAGATCAGGAACTTTATTAAAGGAAGTATCAGTTATTTTTAAAATTGCCAGATCAGTTACAGAATTGGAATAAACCTGCTCTGCAATAAACTGGTCTCCTTTCTTATTTTCAACAATCAGGTTTCTTGCATTTTGAACCACATGAGCATTAGTAATTAAATATCCTTTCCCATCCACAAGAAAACCTGTAGCTCTGAAGTTGGCCTCAAACTTAGGTTTTGCAGGAACATGAGTGGTAGCAGCATCATTTAATTTATGCTCAATTTCATTCAGCTTATATTCAAACTGGTTTAGTTTGTGATCAACAAGAGGAGTAATGACAGCCACTTTTTTATTTTCCGAATACCTGGAAATGAAGGTAGCTGTGCTTAAAGAAACGATGCCCGCGATTGCCGCCGCTACCGCAATTGTTCGTTGGTAGCGGTTCCAGAGGTAAATTATTTTTGCTTTACCTTTTGCTTTGCTCCCGGAAATCACACCTTCATTGATCAATTTATTTTCAACTTCATTGAGATTATGGCGAAGCTTTTTTTGTTCACTCATTCTTTCAAGCTCAGCAAGAAAAAAAGAATGTTCTGCAGCCACCTGGTCAATTTCGGGATTATTTTTTTTCAATTCTTCAAAAAATATTTTTTCCTTTTCGTCCATCTGGCCATTGCGGTATCTTTCAATCGCATCAAAAAGTAGATTTTCTTCCATTCTATTCCTTATTTTTATATTGTGCGAAGAATATTTTTTTCAATCTCATAAGACATTTATATTTCTGTGTTTTAGCATTGTCAGCATTGGTATATCCAAAAGAATCAGCTATTTCCGGCATTGATTTTTTTTCAAGGTAGAATGCTTCCAATAAACTTTTACAAGGCTCACCTATCTTTTGCAACGCACTTTCCATAAATAAAAAATCGCTGCTCTTTTTCTCGTGATGCTCAATTTCATCCTCTACAGGCACAATTTCTTCAATAGTTTCCAAAGATGGATTGAACCGGTTTTGCTTTTGTAATTTCTTTAACCAAAGCCGCCGGCAAATTGAATAAAGGTAAGTTTGCAACTGGCAACTTAAAGTAAAAGAACCTGACTTAGCCTTTTCAAATAAAACGATCATCGCCTCCTGGAAAACATCAAGCGCATCATCTGTATAACCGTTGTTTTTTATAATGAAAGTCTTAATGGCTAAAAAATTCTCCCGGTAAATAGTTTCAATAGCATCAGTATCGTTAGCTGCAAGGCCTTTTAATAAAAGTGTTTCCTGTTCGATCGTTTTCACTCAACTAATAATTAATACTTATAAAATGGAAAAGTAACCCAAAAAAAAATTAAAAAAATTTAAAGAATGGGTTACCTTTTTAAAATATAGGTATAAATAACAAATAATTAAAAACCTAAAATTAAACAAAATGAAAAAATTATTAGCCATTTTCGCAGTTGCCGCTTTTTTAACCGCATGTAATGGAGGTTCATCTTCAACAGAAACTACTACTGATTCAACAACAGTTGCTCCGGTAGATACAACTACAGCACCTGCTGCTATGGACACTATGCACACAATGTCTGATTCAACTCAAATGAGTTCAGATTCTGCAAAATAATTATGGTATTTATTTTACAGTCAAGAGTTTTATTTTGACTTGCAATCTAAGAGCCGTTTCCGTAGGAAACGGTTTTTTTGTTTCGGCTTTTGAAAAAACACTTTGCAAAAAATTATCTTTAAAAAAATAAAGGAATAAGTTTTTTGATTAATCGCCAAACCTTATTTTTGCGCCGGAGAGATGTCAGAGCGGTTTAATGAGGCGGTCTTGAAAACCGTTGAGGGTAACACCTCCGGGGGTTCGAATCCCTCTCTCTCCGCAGAAAACAGTTATTTAGAATAAGTTTAAAACTCCCGTAAAACTCAATATTTATGGGAGTTTTGTTTTTAGCTTTACCAATATTTACCCCATTTTATCGCTATCCACGTGGAGTAATTCGTGGAATACTTACTAATCTTTATAATAACTGCGCTAATCTTACATAAACCCGAAATAAATAAAAACCTTACCTATCACATAGCGAGGCATACTTTCGCAACAATTGTTACTTTAAGTAATGGTGTACCGATTGAAAAGTCCCGATGCTTATGGAAATTCTCCCGGCGGAAAAAGTGGTTTCAGCGTTGTTCGCGGCTTATCAGGAAGGCGTCCTGTGCATTTTCCGAACATGCAAGGCGACTTTAATGAGAACGCTAAAGTTTACGTAGATATAAAAGTAAATGCCGCAGGAACCGTTACCAGTGCGGTTGTTGCTAAAGGAACTACCACTTCAAACGCCCAACTGCGCAGCATCGCGATAGAAAAAGCGAAACAATTAAAGTTTCCTCCGGCACAAAATGATATTGAAAGCGGAACGATACTTTTTAATTTCGTTTTGAAGAGTTGATCTGCAAAAGATAAATTCATCTTATTTGTTTGTTTACTGTGATTGCGGAGACATTAGCATCTTCTCCCGAACTATTATTGATATTTCGCGTATCCATTCCTGTTATATTGCCGGGTAAATATTTATTCTCTTTTCGTTCTCTTCAGCCGAAGCACTTCTGATCAATTTCATTCCCTTGTTTATTGAATTCTTTTTCTTTTCTCAGATTTTGTCGCGTTTGTACAGCCCCCTTTCGCATTGGTAATCCTATCTTCGACATCCTGATTAATACTAGAAGATAATTTGCCGCTTGCACTTTTTTAGGCAAAGATTGACTGTTTCTACCTATATAAAGCATTGTCCCCAAGACAACAGCTAACGCTTATGTTAGCAATGGAATTTGTAATCTTTAAAATGAAATCATGTACAACACTTTTACCCGTGGGGCAATGGCAGTCGTTCTTTGTTTGTCCTTCAACAGCCTGTTGGCTCAATCTCCCGGCGGAATAGCGCGGCAATCCGTTTGGCTTAAAGGAAACTTTTTTGCTGATTCGGTCTCAACACCTTCGCTGAATTTTAACCAGGCAACAAGCATGGATAACAATCGTTCGCCAATCCGGTTTCCAGGCAATATGCAAGATTTGAGAAGGGCAACCATTTTTACTGTCTATCAATTTCCGGCGCTTGAGCACGATGCACCGGTATGGAAGATGAATGGAGGCTTTGGTGATCTTTTGCTTTCGTCACAACAAGTATACAGTGAAAGCGGAAAAATGAAAATGGTTTTTGCAAAAACAGGAAAGGAGGCTACAAAAAAGCCGGAAACCGTTATTACCACTTATGTAAGACAGCAAAACACATCATCTGCCGCAGACGCAGCAAATAGTAATGAGGTTGCCATTCAGTTTGGTAATCCTGCAGTCTCGCTTCAGGCAGGCCAATCCCCGGGATTAATTACAGAGTTTATCGTGTACGAAACGATTTTGAAAGAAAAGGACATTGCCAGGATAGAAAGCTATTTGGCTATCAAATATGGTATCACCCTTGAAAAAAATTATGTCAATAGCCTCGGGAAAACGATTTGGAACAGGAAGACTGAAAATCTTTATTCTAACAATATTGCCGGTATAGGCAGGGATGATCGCTCAACACTCTACCAAAAACAGGGTACAAGTTACAACTCACCAGAGCAATTGATAATTGGGGTTAATAAAATCGCCTCATCAAACAGAAACAATACGGGTCAACTAAAGGATAAGGATTATTTGATATGGGGTGATAATGCACTGAATTTTACACTCAATCCGAATACAGATCCGGGATCGGGTGATATCCTGCTATCTGAAAAAAAATGGTTGATGAAAAGTTCAGGGAAAACGACCGGTGCCATTTCCACCGAATTAAAAATCAATACTATAACACTGCTCCCTCCTGATGTCCCGAAAGAATACTTCTGTTTAGCTATTGATCGTTCGGGATCAGGCGACTTTGCCCCAAAAAACTGTACATACGTTACTCCGGACAATATTTCTGCTGACGGAATTGCCAGTTTCAGTGGAATACGGTGGGATACCGATGGTTCAGGTAAAGACGCTTTCAGTTTTGGCCTGAAAACCAGTATGTCAGCTGATGTATCCACAAACGCGGATGCAGCCAAACTTTTATCTTTCCATGTTTATCCAAATCCCCTTACAGACGGTCGTTACAATATTGCTGTCACATTGGATAAACCTGCTGACATACATGTCGAGGTATACGATATTCATCTTCACCTGGTAGATTCAAAAAAAGCTTCGGGACAGGCTGTTTATCTATTGCCGGGGAAAATAAATGCGGCCTCAGGCTCATATATCATAAAACTATTTACACCGGGTAAAGAGTTTTCCCAAATAATTATAAGACCATAAATCATTTTCGTAATGGCCCTTTTAGGGCCTCTCAAATCATGAAATATATGAAACGTTTTCCGATTCGCCTGCTCGCAATATTTGTCGTATGCTTATGTTCATCGGGTTTTGCCGAGGCGCCGACCCCGCATCCGTTTAGCAACCCATGGAAACATATAGAATATAGAGGATTCCTGAATAAAGTAAATACTCATTCTTACCCGAAAACCAATAACTTCAAACCACTTAAAGTAGAAAAGCTGGCGACCAGCCAGGGAACGGATATTGACTTACCGTGCGCGGGCCTACATGTTCCCGCCGGTGCTATGATATCACCGGCATTGTTATCAGTTACCGCGTTGCGTGATATTGATATTCCTGCTCTCGACCCCGGAATGGTTAACGTAACTGATGAGTATTCAGGTTATCGTTTTCTGCCTCATGGCAGCCATTTTAAGAAGCCTGTTTCTATTACTCTTGGATATGACATGACGAAGATACCAAAGGGATATACTGCCAAAGATGTGGCTACTTTCTTTTATGATGAAAAAGATAACCGCTGGGTGCAATTACCCAGAGCGTCCTTAGATGAAATCAATAACAAGATCATTTCTACATCCACGCATTTTACCGATATGATCAATGGTGTACTGGAAGTGCCGGAGACTCCCGCAACTTTAGCTTCTACCCCAAATTCGATGTCTGGTATCCAGTATCCTGATGCCACTTCTCAAATAATGACCATAGCGCCTCCCGTTGCCAATTCATCCGGAAGTGCTGCTTTGAGTTATCCGATTACACTGCCAGCTGGCAGGAACGGCATGCAGCCTGATCTGAGTGTACAATATAACAGCGGCGGCTCTGACGGATGGGTCGGACTTGGCTGGGACCTAGGCACATCTGCGTTTTCGATCGAGACCCGTTGGGGCGTACCACGGTACGATGCGAACCTGGAAACAGAAACGTACACTTTTGATGGCGCACAATTAAGCCCGGTAGCCCACCGTGCTGCGGCAGTGACACGCACCAGTGAAAAACAATTTTATCCAAGGGTGGATAATGATTTTCAAAAAATCATCAGGCATGGCAGCAATCCGTCCAATTACTGGTGGGAAGTGGCAGAAAAAAATGGCACCCGTAAGTTTTTTGGAGGCGAGCCGAATAATGGTTCCGATCCCGCCGCGATACTCACAGACGCAGCCGGACACATCGCTTATTGGGCGTTAACAGAGGTAAGAGATGCGAACGATAATTTTGTAAAATATCGCTATACCAAAGTGACGGATGCCGGCACACCTAATGGTAATCCGGGTTATAACCTTTACGTCGCATCGGCGAGTTATACCGGCCATGGAAATACCGAAGGCAAGTATACGGTTCTTTTTACCCGCGATCGCGATCTTAATGAGACGAAAAGGAAAGATATCAGTATTAGCGGACGTCTCGGCTTCAAACAGGTAACGGCAGACCTGCTCAGGAAGATCGCGGTGCAATACAATGGTCAAAACATTCGCTCTTATGAACTGACTTATGCGGAAGGCGCCTTTTATAAGACACTGTTGCAGAACATCAAACAATTTGATGCGGCCGGTAAACTTTTTGCTACCCACAGCTTCGATTATTATAATGATGTGCAATTGAATGGTGTCTATGAGCCACTGACCGGGACCGAAGATTGGAACACGCAGCCCGATAATGTGAAAGGAACCTTTTTGAATCCTATTCCGGGGTTCCAGGATCATGCATCGGCGCTGAGCGGTAATAAATCTATTGGGGGAGGTTTTGGTTTAGCAGTCACGATCGGCCCGGACGATGAAGACCTTGCTTCTAAATCCAATACTGCAGGCATTGCCTTTGGGTTCAACGTTTCCACGAATGAAGGGATGCTGGCCCTCGTTGATATTAATGGAGATGGGTTGGTCGATAAAGTCTTTAAGCAAGGTGGTAAATTATATTATCGTGCAAATCAGTCCGCGGTAGACAGCAATGTAACATTTGGGCCGCGTTTGCCGATTAACGGGGTGAACGACTTTAACCAAGGCCTCAATTGGGGCGTAAACGTAGGACTGGAATCAAATTTTTTCATTTATGCAGGATTAGGTTATGCCCATTCTGAAGATATAACGAACGTGTACCTGACAGATGTGAATGGCGACGGATTGATAGATATTGTGAACAACGGAACCGTCTTCTTTAATCACCTGGAAAACGGAGTTCCGACATTCACTCCCTCAAGCGGTGATACACCCAGCCCGATTAGTGCCGGTTGCAGGAATCGACAACAGCCTGGTAGAAAATGATCCGGCTGCCCTGGAAAAAGCTATCGATGATAATCCATTGCATGACGTGGTTAAAGTATGGGTAGCCCCTTTTGACGGAACCGTGAACATTAATGCGCCTGTAGCCCTGATACAGGACCCGGCTTCCCAGTCGTATACAGCTGCTGATGGTGTGCGGGTAGCCATACAGCATAAAGGAACGGAGCTTGTGGTCTTCTACCATCAGTGCCAACGACTTTACCCCTAAAACCCCTACGGGCGTGAATGCAGTTTCTGTTCAGAAAGGCGACCGTATTTATTTCAGGGTTCAATCTATATTTAATGGAGCGTACGACCAGGTGCACTGGACACCGGAAATAACTTATAGCAATAATGTTCCGGGTTTGAATGATGCCAACGGTCTCCCAATTTATCAATTTCAGTCGAACAAGGACTTCCTTATGTCCGCCGCACTTTCAGTCAGTATGCCTATTGACGGAACGATACACATCCGGGGCGATTTTACCAAACCTGTTACTAGCGACAATGTAGTGTTGACGATCTTGAAGGAGAGCGATACAGTGTTTACAACGCTCCTGCACTGGGACCAGGCGACAACCGTTCCAGTGTCCATCGACCAAAAAGTGCTCAAAGGTGAAAATTTGTATTTCCGTGTTTCTTCGCCTTCAAATATTGACTGGACATCAATACATTGGTCTCCTAACCTATATTATACTGCATCAGACGATCCCAAGGTTCCCCGGGTAATTGATGACAGCGGTCGTATTTTGATCAAAATCTCTCCCACCGTTGATTTCAAGGCCTTTACAAAAACGGTAATACCCAGCCTGCCGTGGACGGCTCCGTCAAAGGATACATTTTCGATCGTGGCTAAACCAACGTTTAGCTTAAGTTCTGGCACCGGCGAGGTTGTTTTTTCCGTAAAAAAAGAAAATGAGCTGATTGCCGAGGAAACAATACCAGTAGTCGGATGGTAAGGTCGGCGCCCACCCGGACCTGACAGCGATTCTCAACAGTGGTGACAAGGTATTTTTTGAATATCATACCGCGAACGACACTGTGGCGTATGCTCTTGAAGCTGACACCGTGATCGTGCGCCCCAAGCACAGCAACGCCGATACTTTGCAGGGTGGGTTTCATACCCTGGACAATTCTTTTATTTTCGGACCCATGTATCGCCACTGGGGTCAATTCGCCTATAACGGCAACAGGGACCGCGCTAATCAACCGATCATTGAAAGTGATTTGCATTTAAACCAGGCCTTTTTTAATTCAACAGGCACACGCAATCGACCTCAGTCCTCTGGTGGATACAAGTAACCCAACCGCCTCGATGAATCAAATGCAACAGGCTTATGACGCCACAGGCGGGTACCAGCCTAAGGACGATAAATTCATCTACATGGCACCGGATAATCAGCGAAAAGCATGGATTGGTTATGACAACTTAACATTCGTTACGCAGGATACAATCAGTTCATCCCGCATGGGAAGGGACGATATACTACCCGTGAACCCTGTTGTTGTATCGAATGCTGGTGACAGTTCGGGCGCGGTAGGTATCAAAAAAGTTGCGCAAACTGATGATTTCACCCTGGGGGTCGGCGCGCCCGGCGGGGAAATAGGAGCAGGTGTTAGCACTGGAACGACCAAGTTTGTATATGATTTCACGGACATGAATGGGGACAGCTACCCGGACATTCTATCAAACAGCAAAATCCAATATACAAATCCATATGGTAGTCTTGAACCGACCGCCAGGTCTTTTAATTTTGGCGATGTTACTTTTTCAAATCATACCTCTTTCGGCGGCACTGCGGGTGGCTCTTTGGCACTTTCAACGTCTCCCAATGCGTCTAAAACTTCGGCAGGCGCCAAAGCAGAAGCTGCGGAGGCGGAGTCACGAGGTTCGGCTGGTATTTCAGTCAATTTTAGCAGGAATATGGATAACGAGACCGTTGCTTTTATGGATGTAAACGGCGACGCCCTGCCAGACCGTGTACACGCCGATGGCACGGTAGAACTCAATATGGGGTATTCGTTCCTGCCAGCGGAACAATGGGGCTATAGCGGTTTGAGCGACGGAGTGGCTTTAAATTATGGCGGCGGTATCAGCATTAATATTGAAGATTTCAGCATTGCAGCGGGGATTTCTCTTGTACGAAGTGAAAACGTCACAAAACAGACGCTCCTCGACGTGAATGGCGACGGATTGTTGGATTATATCCAGTCGGTCGATCCACTTGTGGTTCGGTTGAATATGGGTAACGGTTTTGGACCTGCCATCACTTGGACGGGGGCCGGTGGTGTCAATAATGGAATTTCAACGGGCGAATCCGTTAATATTGCCTTTACGGTAGGTATTTCCATTATCCCGATTCTTCCAATCGTAAAACTTTGTATAAATCCGCAAATAACTATTTCGCAGGGAGCCGACAAGACCCAGGTTCAGTTTAACGACATTGATGGCGACGGTTATCCGGATTATCTCCAATCTGAAGAAGACAACAAACTGACCGTTTCACGATCAACGATACGAAGAACGAACTTGCTCAAAAAGGTAACCCGTCCAATGAAGGGGAGTTTCGTAATGGATTATAAGCGGGTAGGCAACACCTATGATTTGCCAAACAGCGTGTGGGCATTAGCCCGTGTCGACTTGTATGACGGCCTTTTAGGTGATGGCCCTGACTCGACGAGCACTGCCTTTGACTACGAAGCCGGAAAATTCAACCGGAACGAAAGAGAGTTTTATGGCTTTGGAAAGGTAATTACGAAGGAACTCGATACCGACCATGATGGCGTATACCGTACCACGGAAGACGACTACTTTACCGATAATTTTTATAACAAAGGTCTTTTGAAATCCACCGTTTTAAAAGATGCCAATGGCAATAAGTTCACAGAAGTTGTAAACACCTTTGAACTAAAGAACATTACTTCCGGGGCTACCCTTCCCGATGCCTTTGCTCAAACAGACGATGGTGCCGCTTTTCCTGCGCTGGTAAAAACGTATAAACTATTCTACCAGGGTCAGTCGGTGGCAGGTAAAACAGACAGCACCACGTATGCATATGACCGGTTAGGGAACATTACCCGCTCTATTGACTTTGGCGACCCTGGCCCTGATGATGACGTGACAACAAACATCAGCTATCATTCGGTTCCCGGTAAATATATTATGGATGTACCAAGCTCTATAACAATCTCAGGTGGTAGCACAACATATCGGAAGCGTGCATCCGACATAGACAACAATACAGGAAACATCACGCAAACGCGCATGTATCTTGCATCCGGCGATGTGGCGAAATATGACATGACTTACGACACCTATGGCAACATGACAAGTATTACCCGTCCGCAAAATGCTACCGGCCAACGCCTGGCGTATAACTATGAGTATGATGGAGACGTTCAAACCTATGTTACCAAAATATCTGATTCATACGGTTATTCTTCTACCGCCACCTACGATGTAAGGTTTGGAGAGCAACTTACGACTACCGACCTTAATGGACAACAGACACAATATACTCTTGATGCGGCGGGAAGGTTGCTGACGATCCTCAGGCCGTTGGAAATTGCTTCCGGCCAGCCATTCACCATTGCGTTTGAATACCACCCGGATGACCCGGTTGCATGGGCGATGGCAAAACATTACGATCCGGCGCATCCCGGGAACTACCTGGAAACTGCATCCTTCCGTGATGGTATCGGAAGAGAAGTGCAGACGAAAAAAGATATCGCTCTGTTCACTGGTGCAAAGGCCGATGACGAGGAAGTAATGGTTGTATCCGGTTCGACTGTATTCGATGCATTTTTCAGACCCGTAAAACAGTGGTATCCACTCACAGAACCCAAAGGAACGATCGGTGTTTATAACACCGGTAGTGATTCCGTGACACCTGAGGGCATGACCTACGATGTGATGGACAGAATGCTCTCTGATACTTTACCCGACCACGTTACGCGAAAAATGGCATACGGATTTGGCAACGATCGCAACGGCGTCTTGCAATTCAAAACCACCTCAACAGATGCCAACGGTATCAGTACAGAAAGCTTCCTCAACGTGAGGGAACTTTTGAAAGCTACGAAACAACAGTATAGCCAGGGTAGCGACGTTTGGACCAGCTACGATTACAGTCCGGTGAACTCACTGATAAAGGTGACCGATGACGAGCAGAACGTGATCACAATGGCGTATGACCAGTTTGGCAGAAAAACAAGCGAAACACACCCCGACGCCGGCACTACCACATATAAATACGACCTGGCAGGCAATATTACTGAAAAGAGAACCGCAAATCTACAAGGTAACGGTGGCGGCATTACTTATGCTTACGACCACGAACGGCTGCTGAAAATCACCTACCCACAAAATCCACAGAATAACGTAAGCTATACTTACGGTGCTCCCGGTGCTTCCTTCTTCCGGGCAGGACGTATCGTGAATCAGCGGGACGCTTCCGGCACGCAGGAATTCTTTTATAACCCGCTTGGGGCAACGATAAAAGATGTCAGGATAATTAAGGTTCCGGATAACACAACACTCACGTACACTACTCAATGGACATACGATACCTGGAACCGGTTAACAGGAATGACGTATCCCGATGGGGAAGTGCTTACTTACAACTACAACCTCGGCGGATCTTTGCTTAGCATGACGGGGGTTAATAGTGGCACGAACACTAATTACCTTACGCAAATGGGGTATGACAAATTCGAGACGCGGGTGTTTATGCAGTACGGCAATGGTACAGAAATGACTTACACCTACGGAGCTCAACGTCGCAAACTCGCAAAGATGACAGCGAAAACAAGTGCCGGCCGTTTTATGATGGACAATACCCTGGCATGGGATAATGAAAATGAGATCCTTAACATCGTGAACGACGCACCCATACCTCCAAGCAACCTGATGGGCGGACCTTCTTCTTACAAGTTCACTTATGATGATCTATACCGGCTTACCAATTCCAGTGGTTTGTACACTACCAGTACGCACCAGGACCGGTTCTCCCAGGTCATGACTTATAATACGGTTTCTTCTATACTCAGTAAAACCCAGTTGCATGAACGAAAAGGAAATGATGATACAACCTGGACAAGGCGAAACCAGACAAGCTATGACTATGCATATAACTACAGCACCGCCGGCGTTCAGCCGCATGCGCCCATCCATATCGGAAACGATGCCTATACCTTCGACGCCAATGGCAACCAGGCAGGATGGCAGGATGATGTAAGCGCTCAAAACCGGGAAATCAACTGGGACGAAGAGAACAGAATACAGGGACTTTCTGATAACGGGCAGCAATTCAATTATACTTACGATGCAGACGGTATACGGGTATTAAAGAACATTGGCAACGGGCAAACGGTTTCCATTAATGGTAAAAAGGCTGCCCAAACAAGTGGAACAGGAAATTACGTTATCTACGTTAATCCTTATGAAGTGGTGCGCAGCGGCGATTATACCAAGCACTACTACATAGACGGGCAGCGCATTGCAAGTTCTTTGGGCGTTACCGGTAACGGTAAGAAAGCGTCGACTTTCCAGTTTTTTTATCACCCCGACCACCTTGGCAATTCAGCCTTTATTACCGATAACAAAGGTGAAGTGTATCAACACCTGGAATATTTTCCTTTTGGCGAGACGTTTATCGAGGAACACAGCAACCAGCAGCGCACGCCTTATTTGTATAATGCCAAAGAACTGGATGATGAAACGGGCCTATACTATTATGGTGCCCGCTATTATGACCCAATTAAAAGTATTTGGGAAAACGTGGATCCTTCGTGGGATCTACCGAATCAAATCAGCACGTCACCTTATGCTTATGTTCAAAACAACCCCATAAGCTACGTTGACCCGGATGGCAGTACCAATCAATTCTTCGGGGACTTGTTGACACCCCAGGCAGGGAATAAGCTGGTAGCAGACCTCCTTGAGAACTCGAAAAACAAATACCTCAAGGCGAGAATTTTGAAACAACTTAATAAATTCAAACCAACGCAGCAAGTGGCAGGGAATAAGGATGGCTCACCCGGAAATTCTTCGGCAACAGACGCAAATGCTAATGCCGGAAATAATGCCGGAAACAAAACCCATGTTACGATAAGTATTTTAGGTGTAAATGTGTTCACGACCGACAAGAACAAAAAAACCTGGCTCCAAAAGCAGAAGGAAAATAATGCAAACATCAAGAAGAACTGGAATAACCTGAAAAACGCGAAAAGTATTGGTTTTTACAGCTTCCTGAAAATGCTGAGGATGCGGCAAATGCGGCAACGGTCCTTACGCTAGCCAAACGAACGCATTAAGATCCGGTCGTTTGAAGCGTACTGGAGTAACCAGGTGATATAAAAGACAATTAATCAGGGCATCGTTACTAAAGGTTGTCAACCATTGGAGTTTGACAACCTTTTTTTATGCTATTGCGCTTAATCATTGACGGTAAATTAAATCGATGCAATTTCTTTAAATCCGTAGCCCTGGTTTGCACCAGGAAGCCAGGTATTTTATTTCAAATTATTTAACAGTTGCATAAATTTAATGGGCACACCTTTACACAAATTGCTAACTTATTAAAATATCGATATAACATGGGTCTTTTTAATTTTTTTACGCAGGATATTGCCATTGATCTTGGCACCGCAAACACACTTATCATACACAATGATGAGGTGGTAGTAAATGAGCCCTCCATAATTGCACTGGACAGGAACAATCCAAAAACAGTGCTGGCTGTGGGCAAAAAAGCATTGATGATGCATGAGAAAACCCATGACAGTATCAAAACGATACGTCCATTAAGAGATGGTGTTATTGCAGATTTCAATGCTGCAGAACTAATGATAAGGGAAATGATCAAAAAAATCTATCCTCAAAAACAAATGTTTTCACCAGCCTGGAGAATGATGATTTGTATCCCAAGCAGTATAACCGAAGTGGAGAAACGGGCGGTAAGAGATAGTGCAGAGCAGGCCGGAGCTAAAGAAGTATATCTTATTCATGAACCTTTAGCCGCAGCACTTGGTATTGGGATTGACGTGTCCGAACCCGTAGGAAATATGATCATTGATATTGGTGGTGGCACCACGGGGATATCAGTTGTGGCTTTGGCAGGTATTGTGTGCGATCAGTCCATTCGTGTAGCGGGCGATGAATTTACTGCGGATATCATGGAATCCATTCGCCGGTATCATAGCCTTCTTATAGGCGAGCGCACGGCCGAGCAGATAAAAATACAGGTTGGCGCAGCTATGAAAAGCATTGACAATCCACCGGAAGATATGGCGGTGTATGGACGAGACCTGGTAACAGGTATTCCAAAAGAAATCATGGTTAGCTACCAGGAAACCGCAGAGGCAATGGATAAATCTATTTTCAAAATTGAGGAAGGTATTTTAAAGGCTTTGGAAATAACGCCGCCTGAATTAGCCTCAGATATTTATAGACGCGGCCTGTATTTAACCGGTGGCGGCGCTTTATTAAGAGGCCTGGATAAAAGGATTGAAGCAAAAATAAAACTTCCGGTGCACGTAGCCGATGATCCACTTACAAGTGTGGTGAGAGGCACGGGCCTTGCCCTGAAACATTATAACAGCTACCCTTTTATAATGAGATAAACTATTTTGCCCGATTGATGGTAACCTTTACATCATGGTTTGACAGTAAACAAAGAAATAATTAAAATTTCTATTTCAGCTTCAGGGAATTTGATTTAGAAAAAATAAAAAATCGTCGCCTCAACAAAAGATCAATTCTTTCTGTCCGGATTACCATTACCGGTTTTCAAAATATTTTAAATCTTCAGCAATAATTTGGTTACTTTTAGATCAAAGAATTTTATCAAAGCTTTGTAGCATTGCAATTTTGCCGGGGTGATAAAACAGATTTCCTGAACGGCTCCATACATGTCATCCTGAGCGTACCGCAAAACAGAGGCTTTCGGAACTATCAAATTCTTTCTGCCATACCCTTTTTAAACCTGGTATAAAATCAAAGTACTCCCGCTACCATTTTGCTAAAACAGAACTTCATTATACAGATTGTAAAGCCCGTGAACGACAAAAAAAAAGAAACAACAGGGTTGCTGAAAACTGTATAGAGTAAGCATTATATTTAAAATAAAATAAAATGAAAGTTGTATTACGCCACAAAGTTGGAAATTTTGATACATGGCTCGAAGGGCACCAGGATCGTGTTGAGATATTCTCCAAATTTGGTCCGGGATTTGAAACCTTCCGTGACACTGATGATCCAAACTCAATTGTTATAGTAGCAGACGTGGATGACCTGGAGGGAATGCAGGCCGCCCTGTCTGATCCGGGTGTGATGCAGGACGTTGCGATAAACAAGCATACTGTCATCCTGCCGGTTACTGTTTCAATGCCGGTAGATATATGATAACCTGGTTAGAAAATAATTTTTACTCTAAAGCCAATGATTCGTTGGCTTTATTTTTTCCCCATTAAAAGTTTCATGCATCAGGGTAAAAAAGGTATTATGTTTTATAATTATTAAATTTATGCTCATACTCAAAATATCTCTAACGTTTTGTAACTATAAAATATATTTATGAAAATTCTTATAACCACCTTACTCGGTTTTATCTTAACTGCAGCACAGGCGCAGTTACCAAAAGCAGACATCATCACCACACCAAAAGGTAACGTAACCATTCAACCGGTGTTCCATGCGTCGATGGTACTTGACTATAACCATGTAGTCATCTATGTTGATCCCACTCAAGGCGCAGATACCTATAAGGATATGAAAAAGCCTGGTCTTGTTTTGATCACTCATATTCACGGAGATCATTTTGATATGAAAACACTAAACGGGCTTGATCTTTCTCAAGCAACACTGGTGGTACCTCAGTCTGTGGCAGACAAGATGCCGGCAGAATGGAAAAATAAGATCGTCGTATTGCACAATGGTGGCAGCACCGTACAAGATGGAATTCCCATTACGGCTATCGCCATGTATAATATCCCCGGCGATTCTACCGTGCATCATCCGAAAGGTAAAGGCAATGGTTACGTGCTGAACCTCGGCGGCAAAAGGTTTTATATCTCCGGCGATACAGAAGCAACGCCTGAGATGCGCAGCTTAAAAGATATTGATGTTGCATTTGTTTGTATGAACCTTCCCTATACTATGGACGTAGAAGAAGCTGCCAGTGGCGTCCTCGCCTTTAAACCAAAAATTGTGTATCCTTATCATTACCGCACGCCCACCGGCTTCAGCGATGTGGCAAAATTTAAATCGCTGGTCAATGCAGGAGACCCTTCCATTGATGTGCGCCTGAGAAACTGGTATACGGAACTTAAATAATTTTTGTGTTGGTTTTGTACTTATTTAAAGCAAAATTTTAGGAGGATTCTTCCAGGTTTTATAAGGACTTTGCTTCCATGCTAAAAACCTGTAGCAGTTAAATATGTATGCAGCGCCGGTAATCTCTGCCAACCAATTTCAAAAAACCAATGTAGCAATTGAATGCGGAAGACTCGTGGCTTCTACCGCGTTTTTACCGATATACATTTTGTAAACCATCTTTTTATCAGAAGGGTTCATTACTATTAATGCCAATGTTCCATCTGTATTCATAAAAGCAGTGGTAAGCAGTTGGGCTGCATTCGACGAACTGATAATTCTTTTGGCACCGGGGCGAATGAACTTTGAAAAATGCCCGATGTAATAGTAGGCGTCAAAGTATTGCAACGTTCCTCTTTTTGTATTAGCATGTACCGGCGCAAAACTAAAATTAGCTACATGATTTGGGCCGCCGTTTTCATCGAGCAGAATATTCCAATCGGTCCACGCCACCGCACCATTATTAAAATCATGGATCATATTCAATCCGTAATTTTCTCCCAGCTTCCAGTCATTCATATGTTGCGGATTAAAATCTCCGTTGCCGCCTTCCGTCAGCATCAGCGCTTTACCAGGGAAAGCTTCAGCCACCATTTTTACATTATCATACTGTGGTTCACTGTACCAGTGAAAGCCAATACCCCAAATATATCTGGCAGCGTCAGCATCATTTAGCAAAGTCGATGCACGCTGGTACATCCAATCCCGGTTATGATCCCATGCAATGAGTTTTTTATCTCCAAGATTATTTTTTTGCAACGCGGGGCCTAGATAGTTTTTAATAAAATCTCTTTCTTCAGTTGCTGTGTATATGCACGACTCCCATCTTTGTGTTGACATAGGTTCATTCTGTACTGTCAATCCCCACACCGGCACACTATCTTTTTCCAACGCCTTTATATATTTTACGTAATAGTTAGCCCACGAGTCATCAAATTCCGGTTTCAATTTTCCACCATGAAGCATATCGTTATTATCCTTCATCCATGCTGGCGGGCTCCACGGGCTGATAAACAAATTCAGTCTCTCGCCAGCCGCCTTCCTTGCTCTTTTAATAAGCGGAATTTTGAATTTCTCATCATGCGCAATGTTGAAGGACTTCAGTTCTTTATCGCCTTCTTTTACATACGTGTACATATCGCTTGAAAAATCACAACTATTCATATTGGTTCTGGCAATGGTATAGCCAATCCCTTTGACACTATCATAATATGCCTGTAATAATTCTGTTTGTTTATCCGGAGAAAGTTTGGCAAAGGTTTCAGCAGCCGCATCAGTAAGTGCACCGCCAATTCCCATAAAGGTTTGAAATGTGTGAGTGGGATCAACGAATATACTTTCCTGCGACTGCACCGGCTGATCAATTTCGACAAACGAGAGTGTATCAGTTAACGTTAACCTGTAATTCGTGCTATCAGCGGTGGTGTAAACCATTACTTTCTTGCCCTTCGTTGAAAAATGATTTGAAGAGTTTGAATCATTTTTCGTTGTCACATGATTGCATGCAAATAAAAGAAAGAGTATTACGCCACAAAAAATATTTTTCATTACACCTGATTTGGCTAAGCGCAAAGTTATATTCCAAAAGTAATGAATTATACGACCATGCTATGGGAAGGAATTGCCTGCCAAATAAATTATTCTAATCATGTTACTACCATCTTAGCAATGCACTTGCCCAGGTGAAGCCACTACCAAAAGAAGACAGGCAGACAAGGTCTCCTTCATTAACTTTTCCCTGTTCCCATGCTTCACACAAAGCAATCGGGATGGATGCCGCAGTTGTGTTGCCATACTTTTGAATATTATTTTGCACCTGGTCATCACGCAGACCCAGTTTTTTTTGCACAAACTGGCTTATCCGCAGGTTGGCCTGGTGGGGAACCAAAAGTTTTAGGTCAGCCGGCTGAAATCCGTTTTTATGAAGCGCCTCCAGGATGACTTCAGGAAATTTCTCAACGGCTTTTTTAAATACAGCAGGGCCGTCCATATTAGGAAATAATTGCGCTTTATCTATCATGGCATGGCTCATGAACATTTCAGCAATTTCGGCGTCATCAAAGTCGGCCAGTTTTTGATCAGTCCAGTGATTGGCATGTGTACCCGGATTGTACATTGCCAGCAATTCAGCACTTGCACCGTCACTGTGTAAATGGGTACTGAGTATTCCACGGTTGGCCTCTTCAGTGGGCTGCAGCACAACGGCCCCTGCGCCATCGCCGAATATTACAGAAATATTTCTTCCTCTTGTGCTGAAATCAAGTCCAAATGAATGCTTCTCAGCCCCTACCACTAAAATATTTTTATACATCCCGGTTTTAATAAACTGGTCGCCCACGCTTAAGGCATATAAAAATCCGCTGCATTGATTGCGTACATCCAACGCGCCGATCTCCTTCATCTTCATGGCCCGTTGCAGCAACACACCGCAACCGGGAAAATAATAATCGGGGCAAATGGTGGCGAAAATGATAAAATCAACATCGTCAGGCGTGATGCCGGCTCTTTCAATAGCGATGGTGGCTGCTTCTATTCCCATGGTAGTAGTAGTTTCATCAGTGCGATGGGCATACCTTCGTTCTTTGATACCCGTGCGTTCCTGTATCCACTCATCGCTGGTGTCCATATACTTCAGCAAATCATTATTGGTAACCACCTGTTGTGGTACATACATTCCGATTCCGGCAATTTTTGAATGCGTCATTTCAAGCAATTTAAGAAAGTAATTTAGTGAATAACCCTGAATAAAGAGAGATTTCTCTTAACATACCGGTTAGGTAAAATTGAGCAATAAACACTTATATTTACTTTATTTTAATTTAAAAAATGTTATATGACAAACAGGGAATTTTTTATTCAAACGTGGCAGAATGAGATGAAAATAACTGCAGGCGCGATTAAGGCGCTGCCTCATGATATGGGCAAACTGGATTATAAGCCATCTGCGAAATCAAGGTCGGCTGCAGAAATCATTTCTCATATACTTCCACATGCCGAAGCTATGAATAATGCGACTAAAACTTTTGTTTTGAATGAAGGGAACAAAGACTTTAAAAGTGTTGAGGAAGCTTCGGATTATTTTGAGAAAAATGCAGCCCTGCTTGTTGAAAGTTTGAAAAACACAGACGATAAAACGTGGGAAGAAAAAATAATACCATTTGAATTTGAAGGGCACAGGCTGTTTGAGTACCCGATGCAAAATATGTTCTGGATATTTTTGTTTGATACCGTTCATCACCGCGGGCAGTTGAGCACCTACTATCGCCCGATGGGAGTAATCAATCCGCATATATATGGCCCTACTGCCGAAGATGCAGAAAAAATGGTTGCAGAAAACAATTAGAATAAATAAGTGTAACGATCTTGTTCCCACTTCACCAGTAGACAAAGAAAAAATAAAGATTCTTATTTTTCGTAGCCTTGCTGCAATGATTTAAACAGATTTACCAGTCGTACTTAATATCCCGCGGTTGTTTTGTACACCGCGTTAGCGTAAATTGTGGCTTAATTATATGGCAAACCCTCTTCCCGAAATCAGGACAGTAAATGTAATGCGATACATAACGCCATTGCGTGAAGGCGGTTCGTTGCCCGCCATTGCCGAAGCGGATGATGAATTTATGTATGTGATCAAGTTTCGGGGTGCCGGGCAGGGACAAAAGGCTTTGATAGCCGAATTGATCGGCGCCGAGGTAGCACGGGCACTCGGTTTAAAAGTTCCTGAAATTGTTTTTGCAAACCTCGATGAAGCCTTTGGCCGAACAGAACCAGATGAAGAAATTCAAGACCTGTTGAAAGCCAGCACAGGACTGAATCTTGGTGTACATTATCTCTCAGGTTCTATCACCTATGATCCCGCGGTTTCACCGGTTGATCCTAAACTGGCTTCGCAGATCGTGTGGCTCGATTGCCTGCTTACCAATGTTGACCGTACTTCTCGCAATACCAATATGCTTATTTGGTATAAAGAATTGTGGCTGATCGACTTTGGTGCGTCATTGTATTTTCATCATTCATGGAACAACTGGAAAGAGCAGGCTGAAAAACCTTTTTTGCTGGTGAAAGATCATGTGCTTCTGCCGCAGGCATCGGAATTGGATGTAGTAAACGAAGAATTTAAGAAGATTCTTAATCAGGAACTCATTGAAAATATTGTGGCTGCCATTCCCGAAGAATGGTTGAAAGACGAATCAGCTTTTCCCTCGGTGGAAGAACACCGCCGGGCCTATGTGGATTTTTTGGTAACAAGGATAGCTAATTCTGAAATTTTTGTAAACGAAGCAAAGCATGCAAGAGAATCAATTATTTGAATATGCCGTTATCAGGACTGTGCCACGCGTAGAGCGTGAGGAGTTTCTGAATGTAGGCGTGATCCTGTATTGCCCGAAACAAAAATTTCTGAAAACGAAGTATCATCTCAATAAAAAAAGACTGGAGCACTTTTGTAATGAGCTTGACATTACATGAACTCGAAGAACATTTAAAAACTTTTGAAAAAATAAGCACGGGCGAAAAAAATGCGGGGCCGATTGCCAGGCTTCCTATTGCTGAAAGGTTTCGCTGGCTAACGGCCACCAGGAGTACCACGGTACAAACCTCAAAAGTACACCCGGGTTTTTGTGGTGATCCGGAAAAAACATTGGAGAAACTTTTTAAACAATTGGTGTTGTAATAGCCGTCCTCTCTACTAAACTTTACCTCAAGAAAAAACATCTTTGTTCCTGTCACCAGTAAACTAACAAAAAGTGAAGATTTCTTGCTTCCACTGTTAATAACTCAGCCCAAAACCAAACTTATACAACGGATCTTTTGAATCGTAAGGGACGTCCTCCTTTTGATTGCGCACGGCCTCCATGGAAGAAGGCAATTCAATCGGCAAATGACCACCCGGCTTGTATTTTCCGAAAACCACATCCAGAACTGCTGCATCGCTGGCGCCAAAATCGGCCAGTAAACCCTTTGCATTAGCGCTTATATCCGGAATGACAGCCGGCCTGTCGAGATAAATATCAACAATCGTTGGAACAGATTTCAGAAGATTAAGAATACTGTCTTTTTTCAAACCCTTGAAATCCAGGTCGCCGTGATGGAACCCTTTCGCCATCGGGATATCCGATTGAACAGGATACCAAGGAGTACTTAAACGAATGATTGCAATATCTGCGTCTGCAGGTTTATTTACAACTGTTCCATATTTTGCAGCGGTTGCAGAATCAATATCCTTTACATAAATTTTTAAAGACCCGGTTTTTAATGGCAAAACTTTATTTTCATTTTTCAGAAGAGTGATCGCTCTCCTTTGTGATTCTTCTCCTGCTTTTACAAATTCAGCTTTGCCCACTATTTGCGACGCTTTGGAAGCATCGATATAAGGATTTTCAAATAGACCTAATTCAAATTTCAACCGCAACAATCTTGCAACGGAAGTGTCAATTCTTGCTTCACTAATCTTCCCGTCTTTAACTAATTGAACAACTACTTCAGGAATATTTTCTCCGCCAAACTGGTCTACTCCGGCATTAATAATCTTTTCTACACGCTGTGAAGAATCGAGATTTTCAACTCCCCAGGCACGTGCAGGCCACAATACACCGCCCATGTGTGTATCAGAAACCAAGCCCCAATCTGTACATACAATCCCATCAAAGCCCAACTTCTTTCTCAATAAATCTGTTATGATCGCTTTGTTATACGAGAATCCAATATGCTCATGTGCAGAATCCATCGGCACACCATAGTAAGGCATTATTGCTGCTGTGCCCGCAGCAATGGCGGCTTCAAAAGGAATCAAATGATAATTGAAATTATTGCCGGGATAAACCTGTCCTTTTTGAAAAGGAAAATGCGGATCAAGTCCTTCAAACTGCGGACCACCTCCCGGAAAATGCTTGGTCATGGTTGCCACACTTTGCGAGCCCAATGTATCGCTTTGAAATCCTTCGATATAAGCAGTTGCCATTCTTGCAGAAATGTGTGCATCTTCCCCAAACGAACCTGCAATCCTTGGCCAGCGCGGTTCTGTAGTGGGGCCGATCTGCGGATGTAACGCTTCACGGATGCCGACAGCCAAATATTCCTGCCTTGCATCATTAGCAAACTCACGTGTCAATGCAGTATCATTTATTGCTGCAAAACCAAGCGGCTCACACCATTGCGAAAAAGTAGCCGCACTCATCGCGAAAATATTTTTAGTGAAATGATTACGCGGATCAGAAGCAATGGTAACAGGAATTCCTAATCTTGTAGAATCTTCTGCGTACTTCTGCATCTTGTCGTACCAAATTGCCAATTTATCTATTGCCGGAATGGCCCAAAGATTAAAATGATTCATTTTCTTTTCGCGAACCAGGTCGAGCGCATTGGGTGCGAAAGCAAACATTCCTTTCCCCGGTTTGTTTTCAATACTTCCGTCATCGTTTACACGGGCGCCGTTAATAAACATCATTCCGGCTTTTTCTTCCAGCGTCATTTGAGAAAGAATATCTTTTACCCGTGCATCCACGGGCTGCCGGCTGTCTTCGTATACGTCCAGTTTGCCATTTTTATTTAAATCACGAAACGTGTAGCCATCGATTGTTAGCACATGCGATGAGTTGGCTGTTACCTCGGGAGGCAATGAATTTTTTTCTGTTGATTTACACGCGGAAAAAGTTATAACCCAAAATAATAAACAAGCAAATACGGTGAAGTTGATCTTATTCATGTAGGAAAAATTGAAAATGAATGCTAAAGATAAGAGTTCTTAAGAATTGCGAATTTCCCATGACTATTCACTATTCACTATTCCAGCAGCCGGTAACATTGTGTAGCAATTTCCAATTCTTCATTGGTAGGTATAACGAGTATCCTTACACGCGAATCATCCTGGTTAATTTCATGTAGTCCTTTCAAACGGCGGTTGTTTTTTTCTTCATCCAATTGAATGCCGAGGTATTCAAGATTGGAAGAACAAAGTTTGCGCATCAGGCGATCGTTCTCTCCTACTCCGCCGGTAAATACGATCGCATCAAGGCCGTTGAGAACTGCCGTAAAAGTGCCGATGTATTTTCTTATTCGATACGCATACATATGGTAGGCAAGCAAGGCCTGCTTATCGCCATTTTCTATTTTAGCAATAATATCGCGCATGTCGTTACTTCCCGTGAGGCCAATCATGCCGCTATCATTGTTCAACATTTCTTTTACCTTCTCCACTTCGTAGCCCAACTGTTTCACCAGGTAAAAAATTACAGATTGATCAATATCACCGGCGCGTGTTCCCATGACAAGACCGTTCATGGGGCCAAAGCCCATGCTGGTATCAATGGATTTTCCATCTCTCACAGCCGTCATGCTGCAACCGTTTCCCAAATGGATCGTGATTATTTTTGAATTTACCTTTTGCAAATACTCAATCGCTTTACCACTCACGTATTTATGGCTGGTTCCATGAAAGCCGTAAACGCGAATTCCATATTCATAATAAAATTTTGAGGGAATTGCGTAACGATAAGCCTCTTCAGGAATGGTTTGGTGAAACGCAGTGTCAAAAACCGCAACTTGTTTAGCATTACTGAATAATTTTTCAGCCACTTCAATTCCGAGGTAGTTAGGCGGATTATGCAGTGGCGCAAGGGGAAATAATTTTTTGATCTTGTCTTTTACCTCTTTTGTAATAATGGTTGTTGCGGCAAAACTTTCGCCTCCATGTACCACGCGGTGGCCAACAATATGTATCTCTGAGGGATCTTTTATTACACCAATTCCGGGATCAGTGAGCAGTGCAGCAACTTCTTTCAATCCTTCAGCATGATCTGCAATTTTCATCACCTGGCGCTTCACCTGCTCCTTGCCTTCTTTAAATGTTTTATGAATAATGCTTGCGTCTTCCTTGCCGATTCTTTCTACAATGCCACTGCAAACCACTATTTCGGAAGGCATTGCGATAAGCTGGTATTTTATAGAACTGCTTCCGGAATTAATAACAAAAATATTCATGCTGATTTTTCTACTTTTAAAATTATGATTGCTGCGCCTGGATGGCAGTGATCACAACCGTATTAAAAATATCATCTACGGTGCAGCCGCGACTGAGATCGTTCACCGGTTTATTCAGTCCCTGCAACATCGGCCCAATCGCTACCGCACCGGTTTCACGCTGAACGGCTTTGTAGGTATTGTTTCCGGTGTTCAGATCGGGAAAAATCAAAACAGTTGCCTGTCCGGCCACTTTAGAATTTGGCAATTTTTGTTTGCCGACTGCGGGATCCACGGCTGCATCATATTGAATAGGCCCTTCTACGGGCAGATCAGGCCTTCGCGATTTTACAAGTTCAGTAGCGCGACGCACTTTTTCTACTTCTTCGCCTTTTCCCGACGTGCCGGAAGAATAAGAAAGCATCGCAATTCTTGGTTCTATGCCGAACATCATACTGCTTTCTGCAGAAGAAATCGCAATGTCGGCAAGCTGCTCTGAAGTAGGTTGAGGAATCACAGCGCAATCTCCGAAAACGATCACGCGATCCTGCAGGCACATGAAAAACACTGAAGAAACGGTAGAAACACCTGGCTTTGTTTTTATGAATTGTAATGCAGGACGAATAGTATGCTGGGTTGTATTAATCGAACCCGAAACCATCCCATCTGCATCGCCTTTGTAAACCATCATGGTTCCAAAGTAGGCGCCGTCTTTCATAAAGTCGGTGGCCATGTCCATGTTCACGTTTTTATCTTTTCTCAATTCGTATAAAGTAGAAATATAATCCGGTAACAGAGGCGATTCAACCGGGTTAATAATTGTCGAATTTTTCGAATCAAGTTCAATATTCAATCGCTGCAACGAAGCTTCTATTTCTTCTTTTTTTCCCAGAATCGTCAATCTCACCACTTCCTGTTTCAGCAATTTCGCTGCTGCTTCCAGGATACGGTCGTCGGTGCCTTCAGGCAACACAATGTGCTTTTTTTCCAGTTTGGCTCTCTTCACCAACTGGTACTGAAACATTCGTGGTGTAATACCTTCAGGCTGAGAAGTAACAATCTTATCGATCAAAGAAAGCGTGTCGGTATTTTTTTCAAAAGCTGTTGTGGCAAGATCAATCTTCAACGTATTTTCAGGATAAATTCTTGACTTCACCGCCGCAACTTTATTCACCGTTTCAAAAGTTCCTGTCTGCACCTGCACAATAGGAACTACTGTTTCCAGGCCTTCAACGAGTTTGATGATCGGTTCGTCCGGAGCCAATCCACCGGAAAGAATAATACCCGCCACCTTCGGATAATTTTTTGAAAGGTTGGCTTGTATCATCGCAATGATAATATCACCACGATCGCCGGGTGTAACAATCAATGTGTTTTCCTCAATGTGTGTAAGGCAGTTTCGCAACTGCATGGCGCCTACAATAAAATGATCAACGGGATTTGACAAATAATGTTGGCCAAACAAAATTTTCCCATCCACACCTTCCACAATTTCTTTCATCGTCGGGCTCTTCAGCTCTTTTGCATAAGGAATGATGGCCGTAAGTAAATATTGAGGCAGGCGCTGCGCAAACATTACGTGCAAGGCCTCTATATTCAGCGGATCCACTTTATTGGCGATTACTGCCAGCAGCGGCACTTCCTGGTCGCGCAGGATTTGCATCGTTGAAAGCACATTGCGCGTAATTTCATCAGGAAAGTATCCATCGCCCTTGGCTACCAATATCAGCGGAACAGATAAATTTTTTGCGATCTCCACGTTCGAAGAAAACTCGAAAGAAGCACCTTCGCCTTCAAAATCCATACCGTCGACTAATACAAAATCGTGTGTCTCCTCCAACTTCTTGTATTTGCTGATGATGGTATCAATAACAAATGCGCTGTTGTCTTCACTCCGGAATTTCAACAACTCAGAATACGTAAAAGCATAACAGTCATTATAGGTGAGATCCAAACCAAAATGATCGATCATGGTTTCAATATTAATATCCTTGTGATCTCCTCCATTTTCCCTTATTACCGGCTTGAAATAGGCGATCTTCCTGATCTTTCCAAGTAAAATATTCATTAATCCGAGGGTAACTACCGACTTCCCGCTGTTAGATTCAGAGGAAGCTATATAAATCGCTTTAGACATTCAAATTCTGTTTATGGATTGGTTTTTGTTGTGCAAAATTCGTTCATTTTTTCTTTAGGCTGTATGAGCAAAATCAGTCAGGAAATTGATTAGCAATTGATTTCCCAAGTTAATGCAGGCCGACCATTAAATTTTGAAAGGTTTGAAAAGGTTTTTTGAAATTTCGGTTAACCAACCTTTTTTGGTTAACATTAGCACTATAAAATAAAAGTCGCATCATGAAAAAAGTAATCCTTACGGTTGTTATCACCATAATTGTTCTTATTGGCATCTTCGTTATTTTCATTTATTCAGGTGCTTACAACGTCAGCCAGTTGGTTCATCACAACGCCGTAACAAAATGGGCGATCAATACTACCGTAGAGCATTCAATAGAATCACGTGATGAAGACATTAAAGCACCTCCAATGACTGATACGGCAATGTTGCATGAAGGATTTAGCCATTACAACGAGATGTGTGTTACCTGCCACGGCGGGCCGGGAATTGAACCAGATGAACTTACGAAAGGACTTTATCCGGAGCCGCCTAAATTTTATAAATCCGATGATATGCCGGATACTACAGAAGCTTTCTGGATCATAAAAAATGGAATCAAATTTACAAGCATGCCCGCTTTCGGCCCCACGCACAGCGATGAAAAGATTTGGGCCATCACCGATTTTTTGTTGAACAAACTCAATAAAATGTCGCCCGAAGAATACCGCCAATGGAAAAATAAATATGCTGAAGAAGGAGAATAATGAACTGATCCGGCTTTGCAATGGTATTTCGTGTACACATCACTGTTACACCATCGATAAAATAAAAATCTTCGGAATTTATTCGTTTACTGCATTCTCAAATTCATTCTGATTTAGCCGATCCGGGTAGTATCTTTGCAGCGAATTACCCGGAGAAAATGGCAATGTCCTATTGGTTTCATTTATTTCTTCAACAGCTTAAAGAAACAAGCTGGATCGAATGGCTGGCTGTGGCTTTTGGCGTAGCGGAAGTATTGCTGGCCCGCGCTAACAAAATAGCGCTTTATCCCGCAGGCATTGCGGGCACACTGCTTTCCATCTACCTGTTTATCACTTCGGGTTTGTATGCCGAATCGTTATTAAATTTATATTATGTGATCATGAGCATTTACGGCTGGTGGTATTGGATCAGAAAAAAAGACCAGCCCCCGGTTCCGATTACGTATACCCGCAAAAAAGAATGGGGCATTGTTTTTATGATCGTTGCCGGCGGCTTTATTGTTTTATATGTTATCCTGAAAAATTTTACACCTTCCACCGTTCCTTTTTGGGATGCGTTTGTAAGTGCAACTGCCTGGGCGGGCATGTGGCTGCTTGCCAAACGAAAAATTGAAAACTGGATATTATTGAATGTATCGAACGTCGTGGCTATACCCTTGTTATTTTACAAACACCTCGCCTTATATGCCGCTCTTACCATTTTTCTATTTATTGTTGCCGTACAGGGTTACTTTGAGTGGCGAAAATTGATACGAAAAGAAATAACCCCTACTTTTGAAATTAACCAATAGACTATGAATATCAAGACAGTACCACACCCTTCTTTTTTTATCGATGACCAGATAATGAATACTATCCGGAAGTATATGGCTGAAGCAGAACAGAAAGGTTCTTTAAATCCCCAACAACTTTCGGTTATCTATAAGGAACATTGGTTTAACCTGTTTGTTCCCAAAGAATATGGAGGTCTCGCCCTTTCGTTGCCGGAAGCCTTAAGTGTCCAGGAATCTGTTGCCTGGATCGACGGCAGCACCGGCTGGACGGTAACCCTTTGCAGCGGTGCCAATTGGTTCATCGGTTTTCTCGATCCTGAAACGGCTGAAATGATATTCAATTCAAAAAAGGTATGTCTTGCAGGAAGCGGCCGTTCTACAGGCATCGCAAAAATATTGGGTGATGATTATGAGATAACAGGCAAATGGCCTTATGCTACCGGCGCAGCTCACGCAACCGCTTTTACCGCCAACTGCGTCATTGAAAAAGATGGAGCGAAATTGAAAAATGAAGACGGCAGCGATATGGTTGCTTCATTCATTTTTTTAAGGGAAGAAGTGACCATTCACCAAGATTGGAAGGAGATGGGAATGATCGCTACTTCAAGCAATACTTTTGAAGTAAAGAAATTAAAAGTGGATAAGAACCGGCGGTTTATCATTGATAAAACGCAAGCTGTACTTCCTGATAAAATTTATCAATATCCTTTTTTACAATTCGCAGAAAGCAATCTCGCCGTAAATATTTCCGGGATGGCCATTCATTTCCTCGACTTGTTTGAGGCGATAATGGAAGAAAGAAATTCAGATGTAAATTATACCAACCAACAATTGCTTTCGCTATCACTGAAGCACGACACTGCCAAAACACAACTGAATGAAGCGCGGCAGTTATTTTACAAAACCATGCAACGCTCGTGGAATGAAGGCAAGGGCAGTAAAGATTTCTCAGCAGAAACCCTGAAAGATGTAAGTATCGTAAGCCGGGAATTGGCGGCTACGTCAAGAAGAATGGTGGATGAAATGTTTCCTTATTGCGGGCTTATTGCTGCTGAAAAAGATACCGAGATCAACAGGGTTTGGCGCAACCTACATACCGCCAGCCTTCATCCTTTGCTTTTACAATAGAACGCTATTCTTTTTCGGCAAAAGAAAAATCTTACTTATTTCTTTGTTTACTGCCAGGAAATCAAACATGCTACTGTGGCATAATTTCCACTTTTTAACCCGGAATGCCTCAAACCCAAAGTTTGTCTTTCAAACACAATCGTGAATATTTTCACGGGCATCTCACTTTTTTAAAAAAGAAAAAAATCAAAAGCCCTTGCAGGGTTGACACTTTGATTGGTCATTGCATTTTCATGTAAAGTCCTTCATTTCGTGGCATGATTTTGAGATACACCCCAGTAAAGTATTAACAATGCAAAGTAATCCAGGCAACAACAATCCTGTTTCATTCAGCGTGATAGAAGAGCAGGCAAAAGTGAATAAAAAAAGTGTGGAAAAAGGCAAGGTAAGGATTGTAAAAAAAGTAGAAACGGAAGAGGAAAAGGTGAAAGTGGATGTGAAAAGTGAAGAAGTAAATGTGGAACGGGTAGCAGTAAATGAATACGCAGACGAAGCACCGTCCATCCGCTATGAGGGCGACACCACGATAATCCCGGTGGTAAAAGAAGTGGCAGTGGTTCAAAAAAAGATCCTGGTGGTTGAGGAGATCCGCATCACCAAAAAAATACTGGTAACTGAAGAAGAAAGAACCGTTCCGTTGAAGAAAGAAAAAGTGACAGTTGAAACCTCACGGCAAAAAGAATAAAAATCAACCTACAAACAAAGGAGGCATACTATGAATAAAACTGTTGTGGCAATTTTTAAAAGCATGAACGAGGCCGGAGCGGCCGCGGACGATCTTTTTGACAATGGCTTTTTGAAAGAAGACATAGACGTGTCTGCAGGTGAAAAATACGAAGAAGACGCACAGGGTGAAAGCCGGATCACGCGTTTCTTCAAAAATTTATTTGGCACCAATGATGAAAAAACGGTAAGCTACTCACACGTGGCCAGGAAAGGATATGTCGTTACTGTTCAAACCCATTCAGAAGATGAAGCTTTGGAAGCATGCGAAATATTGGACGACAATGGCGCTTTGGATGTGAATGACCACTATAATAAATATTTAACACAACCGGACAACGAAATCCATGAAGAAACGATAACCACTCAGGAGGAAGAAGAGGAAGAAGTAGCCCACGATAACAAAACTTCCCTTTACGATCAGCCGGACGGTGGAAGAGATTTGGGTGAAAGAGAAGAAACCATCCCGGTGATTGAAGAAGAAATGCAGGTGCATAAGAAAAAAGTGCCGGCTGGTAAAGTGAAGGTGCGAAGCCGGATCGTGGAAAAACCGGTTGAAGAAAACCTGAGGCTCCGCGAAGAACACATACATATTGAAAGAAAAAAGGTTGACAGGAAACCAACAGAAGAAGAACTAAAAAATTTCAAAAATGACACAAACGAATTTACCGAATATGCCGAGGTACCGGAAGTGGAAAAAACACCTGGAGTAGTGGAAGAAGTTCGGCTGAGTAAAGAGGCAGAAGAGAACAATGAAACTATTCGCGACAAGGTGAAAAGACGGGAAGTAGATGTAGCCGGCACCGGTGAGGGAAATGATTACCCTGAAAACTAAGCCTGATAGTGGCACGCAATGTGCCACTGTTTGGCCGAAAGTCAACTGATAAAAAATAAAATAAACTACTATGGCAGAATTACATGTACAACCGAAAAGAAACAACTATTGGTGGATATGGTTGCTGCTGGCAATCATTATTATTGGCGGCGCGATATATTACTATGTAAATTATTACCAAAAAGGCGAAACGCTAAGCGGTGCCACGACGACAGATTCTACCTATTCCACAGATACCACCTATCCTGCTACTTCAAATGCAGCATTAGGCCAGGCGAATCTATGGGACCAAATCGATTTTAATTCTCCTGACACTGCCTATGCCGAAGTGACCGATAAAAACATCACTACAAAATCAAATGCACATTTTGTAATCTATTCTTTAAATAGTCAAAATCTTTTTGCAGGCAACACCAGCGATCTGAGTAACGAAGGAAAACAAAGTCTTGGCCAGATCGGCTCTTCGATCAATAAACGATTCACTTCTGCCGATGTAAAGATCTATGCACGATCGGATACAGCGCAGGCAGATCAATTGGCTGTTCAAAGAGGAGAAACGATCAGCAATTACCTGGTAAGTAATTCGAAACTGGATCAAAGTCATATAACAGTATATAAGCCTGGCGACCAGGCTTCGGCGCCAGGCAACGACAATACGGTGAAAATAGTGGTAAAGCGTTGATATTAAAAAGAATTTTTTCAATATAAAATATACAATCATGTCAGAAAAAGTAATCGTTAATGGCAATCTCAAAGAACTGCATTCAAGCGGTTTTGAAATGAGAGATGGTGAACCTGATATTCGTGGATGGAAAGTGAAAAATGACCAAAACGTAGTGATCGGCAAAGTGGATGAACTATTATTCGATACCGAGTCACTGAGAGTAAGATACCTGATCCTTGATCTGGAGGGCAAACCATTAAACCTGGTTTCGCGTGATGTGATCATCCCCATCGGCCTTGCCGTACTCGACAAGGCAGACAACATTGTTTTGCTGCCCGAGGTTACTGTAGGTCACCTTGCTACGCTTCCTGAATATAAAAAAGGACACATCACCATCGCCACTGAAAGAGAGGTACGCCATGTTTTTTCTCCTACTGAAGGCGTTGAATATGAAGATCCTGATTATTATGATCCGAAGGAATTTTACAATAATAAATATTTTGATGATCAGCGGATGTATCGTTCGCGTACAGCAGCAGAAGATGTAACAGATGAGCAAATAATTCCTGACGGGGAACCAGATCGTACACGCATCGTCAGGTCAGACGAAGAAAAAAAAAATTAAATCCGGACACGGCGGAAGTGAATGAAGTAACTGATAAAAAAGATGGGGAGGCCCGGGAGGAAGAGACGCCTTCAGCCAGTGCTGAAAATGAAGAAGTTCCTTCACCGGAAAACACGAATAATCATGATTTTTCAGCATTCCATGAAGGTGTGATCGAAATCACCGAGCAGGCAGAGATCCCGGTAATTTCCAAAGAACCGCGTGTAGTGGAAGAAATTTTTATCCATAAAGACGTGGAGGAGCACAATGAAAAAGTAACAGACTTGGTCAGAAAAAAAGAAGTAAACATTGAACGGACAGGTGAAAACAATGAAGGTGACTAAAATAAAATATTTTTTTTCTTATATTACAGTCTAATTGTCAACCTTTTAAATTATAAAAATTCATCATGTTCGATCAAATTTTAGAATTGGTAAAACAGCATTTAAACAACAACCCGGAAGTTGCTGACAAGATTCCCGAAGACAAAAAAGAAGAAGTGCACAAGGAAATTGCCAGCCATATCAGCAATGGAATCAAAAACCAGGCGCAGAACCAGGGCGGTATTGGTGGTTTATTATCTTCTTTGCAAAATACGGTCGCGTCAGGTGGCTCGCTTACGAGCGCCATCGAAGGCGGACTCGTAGGTAGCCTGACCAACAAACTGGGATTATCCCCTGCTGTTTCAGGAGCAATCGCAGCAGCTATTCCCGGCATTTTGCAAAAGTTTGCTCATAAGGCGAACGACCCAAATGATTCAAGCATTACCAAAGAAAGTCTTTCAAATTCTTTATCCAATATTACGGGTGGGCTCGGCAAAATATTTGGCTAGAGAAAAACTGATCACCATATTTTAAATCCGGAAAATAAAAATCCGGATTTTTTATTGGTCTACTGTAATTATATGACAGTTTTAAAAAATGGCGTTACTTCAGTAAATGGACCGGCTGATCAATCTTATGGCCGTTCAGGCGTTGTAAATGACACCAATGGAAATACGTGGTGGATCACCTCGGTTGCAAAATAAACAAGAAATTTTTCCTTTAGTCCATGTTACCTATAATCACTTTCGCTATTTCGTCAGTGTCACCGTCAAAATGATGACCGCCGGGAAGTACTTCCCTGGTAAACCTCTTCAAAGTAATCCTGTTTACAGCAAGCGTTTTATCATCGCTGGCACTGATAATTACCACCTTTTCATCAGTTAGTTTATTGATCTCTGAAACTACATCCATGCTTCTCTTAGTATTGCTTCCAAAAATATCCGCCCAGTGTATTTCAAAATCAGTGCTTCCTGAAGAAGCCAACAGGTAAGATACAAGTACGTTATCATCTACATTTTTCGGCAATCGGTTTAAAATAAAAGGAAGTACATCTGCACCAAAAGAATAACCGATCATAACAATTTGCTGATTCTTTCTTCCTTTTAATTTTTTAATCAACAGGTTATTTAAATCAGTCGCGGTTTGTTCGGGCGTTTTTTTACTCCAAAAATAAGACCGCGCGTTTAAAGCCACCACATCATAACCTTTGCTGTTTAATTTCTCACAAAGAGCAGTTGAAAAATTATTCATACCGCCGTCACCGCTGATGTAAAAAATCAGGGGCTTATCATGAATTTTGGCCTCCCATTCTTTCAAGGGAAGATTCTGGGCGCCGGCTGCGAAAGCCGTTACAAAAGGCGCAATAAAAATGCACGAAAGGATTAGAAGTTTTTTCATAAAAGTTTCAGGGTTGCATTACTTTATTGAGTGCTAATGGAAGTTGCAGAAGATCGTAATCATTTTCATAAACAAGGAATTTATCTTTCCAGTCAGAAGCATATTTTTCTTTAAAATCCCTCAATCCATGATAATGCTTAAATCTTTTTAAATTTTTACCGGCAAATTTTATAAGTTGTTCAGCCGGACTATTCGGTTCTTCGATTCCTGTCATGGGCACCAAACCCATATTGATGAATTGACAATTTTTTTCCTTCGCGTATTCCACCAGTTTCAGGATGAGCGCATCCATACACCCTCCGGGCGCATCAGCGGTTTTCCTGATAAGGTCGTAGGTGCATTCTTCAGGTGAATAATCGGGAATAATATTCAGGAAGGCAACAATAGTGCCATCCGCATCCATAGTGGTAATCACATCCTGCTGCATTAATTCTTTTTCATCAAACATGCCCTGCGAAAAAACCTGCTCTTCTTTATCGTACGACTTCAACCATTCATCAGAAACCTTCCGCAGTTTTTCAACCAATGGCTTTTCAAGCGGCGCTCTATGAATAGCCGTAAAATATCCCTTTTTCTGCAGCGCATTCATGGCATTTCTTAAAGATTTTTTATCTCTTCCTTCCATAGTAAAATTGGCCGCATCCAATATCGCCTCCTGGCCAATAAATATCTTCTGCTTGCGTAACTGGTCAAACCACACCATACTGTTTTCGTCTACGCGGTAAAAGGCTGTCTTCAACCCCATTTTTTTACACAATTGATAAAACTCGGTGAGCACTTCTGTTTTATTTTCTTCGGCACATACGGGTTCGTCAAGCACAATTGCAAACCCATTGGCAATCCGATAAGCAATAAAAGCGTCATGCACTTCAGAAAAAAACAACAATTTATCAGGATATATTTTAAAATGGTCTACGGCTGAACTGCCAAATTCACTTAGCAAAAACTTTGCCCGTTCCCTGCTGCTTTCGGTTGTGTGTTCCACTTTCAAAAATGGCTTGATCAGTGTAAACAACAGGAAGCCCCAGCTAAGAAATCCAAGGATTTGAATCAATAAAATAAACTGGCGGCCGAAAGCGGTATGCGGATGCAGTGAATCTTCCTGCAGAAAAAAACTACGGACAGAAAATTCAATGGATTGCTTCCATGTAAAATCGATTCCAAAGTGTTTGGCTTCAATAAAATAAAAACCAACAAAACCAAATACCAGGACAGATAAGAAAATGATCGCCACCGAAAGAAAACCCATTCGTATCCACCGGGCGCTGCTGCGGATTCTGTACTGGGTGCGGCTGATCCATAACAAAAGTGTGATGATGGCAGCAAACGTAGCTTCTTCATAATCGAGGGCTTTGGTAATATTACCAATTACCGATAAAACCGATAATAAGATGGCAAGCCTCCAGGCATTCTTCAACCCTTTGAACATATAAGCAGACGTAATCAGTAACACCAGCCCGATAAAAAGCACCAATATGTTAGAAGCATTGATGGCATCCAAAGGAAGAAAAGTTCTTATCAGTTTCAACCGGGGATGCAGCGGCGGAGTAACGACCGATATAATATTGATAAGGCCAAGCGAAAAAATAAGTAGCGCAGGAACAATCCTGATAAACAAATACCTCCCTCTCCATAAAAATGACAGAATCCCAAAAAACATTGGTAACCAAAATTCAAAAAGACGATATAGAATCGTGATAGAAAGTGCGTCTACTGTGGAATAGCCATACATCTGCAGGATATATACCAGCGAAATTTCTACCGCTCCCAGTCCTCTTAAAAAAGGAGAAGTGATCATCAGCAATACAGAAACAATGTACCCGATAGCCGCAATGGTAAATGATGCAGGGAGGCCGAGCGCCAGCATCGCGATATAAATATGGAACATGCCCGTAAACTCTACACCGGTGGAATACAAAATACTGCCGGCGTACTTTTTATTGTCCACATTTGCTGCAAAAAGGCCGTCAATAAAGGCGGCCGATTTTGGTAATTTTTTAACGATAAATTGATAGAGTCTGCTTTTTTGTTTAAGCGCTTTCGCTACACGGAAGATGACCGCAATAATAGCCATGAGCAGCAGCAAGGCGATCCATGCATTTTGCGTTTGATGTTTTGCAGAAAAAGCAAAAAGAATGATCACAGGGAAACCGACCAGGAAAACGGTGAACAAACCTGCAAAACCGTAAAGCCCACTGGCCTGGTGCACCTGCGGTTTATTAAAGCCTCTTTTTCTTAATTGCAACGGAGTATAAGCGAGCGAACTCACGCCACCTGCAGGTAAAAAAATGCTGAGGAAATTTCGTTTCAAAAAAAGTTCGATTGCATCTACCCATTGTAAAGAAAGTCCAATAGAGGAAAAACTGTTCACATACATCCCGCTTTGGAAAAGCACATAGAGAAACGTAACGCCAAGCCCCGCCAGCAACCAGCGTGCATCAGCCTGCTCTATATTGGGAACAATCTGTTGTAGTTCTTTTCGTTCGCTGCCAAAAAAAATAAATGCCAGGAGGATCATTAAAACAGCCAGAATTTCACGCCAATATAATTTGGGTGAAAAAGCCTCCATTTTTTTATAAAAGGGTTTGAAATTCAGTTTATTTTTTTTGTTTGCAAAGATAAAAGAAAGAAGAAGTATCAACAGTTTTCATCACCGCATCACTGCTTACACCTTGTTAAATTTAAACATATCACCAAACCTTGCAAATAAAAAACATCGTTTTTTGTTCGTTTACTATTTGATGCAATTTTTTCGCTCACCGACACAAACAGCGCCTTTACCGACTTTATATTTAAGCAAGCCTAAAGGTTCTTTTCAAGAAAACATCTTAATTATAGTTTTGTCCTATCAATTTAAAAATAAAAAAAATATGGAACAGAATGATCGTGATATGGACACAAGAATTAACGGTTCAAGAGTAGGCGGAGGACTTTTTTTATTATTAGCAGGAATTCTTTTACTCGGGTATAAAATGGGAGCTCCTATTCCCGGGTGGATATTTACCTGGCCCGTATTGCTCATAGCCATCGGTTTATTGAGTGGGTTCAAAAGCCGCTTTCATAATCCAGGCGCTTACATTTTAATCCTTATTGGTAGTGTATTCCTTATCGATCAATCGATGCCAGGCATCGATTTACATCAATACATCGCACCCATAATATTGATCGGCATTGGACTTTTATTTATTCTTCGCCCAAGAAGGCATTCTTTCGGGCGATGCAGGAGAGCACGCTGGCAACGAACTCACTTTAGCGGCTATCCGGACCCAAAAACCAGCGAGCCTGCGAGCAGCGAAGAGTACCTTGATGTTCACGCGGTAATGGGCGGTGTAAAAAAAAACATCCAATCAAAAAACTTTAAAGGCGGCGAAATAGTCTGTTTCATGGGAGGTGCAGAGATCAATTTTATGCAGGCAGATATTCAGCAGCCGGTAGTGCTCGAAATAAATAATGTTTTCGGCGGAACCAAACTCATTATCCCGGGTAATTGGGAAGTTCATACTGAAATCTCTGCAGTATTTGGTGGCGTGGAGGATAAGCGCAATTTCCAAAACAGCACTCCCGACGCGGATAAAAAAATTATCCTGAGGGGTTCGTGCGTGTTCGGGGGCATAGAAATCAACAACTACTGATAAAAATAAAATTCTTCATCTTTAAAAAACATTTATATGAAATGGTATCTTGCAAAACTGGTTTTCAGAATTATTTGCGGTGAAGGAAATCATACCGCGCAATTTGATGAACAATTGCGTCTGCTTTATGCAGAAAACGAAATGCATGCTTTCCAGAAAGCCAGGATACTTGGCGATTCGGAAGAGGACAACTTTTTAAATAACGATCAAAAGCCCGTGCATTGGAAGTTTATTGATGTTTCAGAAATTCATCACCTGAGTGAATTGATCGATGGCACAGAAATTTATTCGTGCATCAGGGAAGAAGACGATGCGGATGAATATACCAGGATCACTAACAGGCGCGCCAATTATCTCCACGAAAGATGTTTGGACAACACATTTGAGATGATATAAAACAATTACCGTTGAAGTCAATATTGTCTGATAAACGTTTACGGATCTTTTTTGCCATATGGTGGCTGTTGTGGATGGCGTTACAATTTTTTATTCTGCAAAAGGTAAATGTTGATTTCACGCACGCTTTTTCAGATAGCCTTGTAAGTATAGTTTTGCTCGCCGCCGGCAGTTTTTTTATAAGTAACAATATGAAATACTACCTGCCCCGGAAAGAGAAATACTGGTATATCATTATCATAAGTATCACAGTTTGTTTTTTGTGGTTTCTTGCGCAGCGTGGCACGATGTGGATCATTCTTAAAGATGGGGATCCGTATGTTGATTTTATCCGCTCTACAAGCGCTACAAGGTTCGGCGCAGGTTTCCTGCTACTCAGTAGTATTAGCATGTTTAGTTTGATGTGGTACGGACAACAGGAATATAAAGAATTGGCTGAACGGAAAACGGAGACCGAACAACTCTCAAAAGAAGCTGAATTATTTAAATTACGGCGTCAGTTTCAACCACATTTTTTATTCAACAGCCTTAATTCTATCAGCGCCCTGATCGGCTCTGATCCTGAAAAAGCGAGGCATATGATCTATCAGCTTAGTGATTTTTTGCGTGGAACACTTAAGAAAGATGAACAACAATGGATATCGCTCGAAGAAGAAATACAATTCCTGCAGTTATACCTTGAAATTGAAAAGGTGAGATTCGGACATCGGCTAATGACTGCAATAAATGTTTCTGAGGATGCCCCGCAATTCAAACTGCCCGCTTTAATTTTGCAACCTGTAGTAGAAAATGCCATCAAATTCGGCTTGTATGATACTACCGGCGAAGTGATGATAAAACTACAGGCTGAAGTGGAACAGAGAAATCTAATAATAGAGGTGCAAAACCCTTTTGATCCCGAAACGGCACATCCTTCCAAAGGAACCGGTTTCGGCTTGCGTTCTATCCAAAGAAGATTGTTTTTGTTGTTTGCGAGGAACGACCTTTTAAAAACAGCAATAGAGAATAACCAATTTATAACAACCATAATTATTCCCCAAATATTACAACCTGTTCAGCAAGTTGATGAAACGGAAAGAAAATGAAAGTAATAATTATTGACGATGAACCATTAGCCAGGAGTATTGTAAAAGAATACCTGCAAGACTTTACTGACACCGAGTTGGTGGCAGAATGCAATGATGGATTTGAAGGCCTGAAAGCGATTCAACAACATCAGCCGGAACTCATTTTCCTCGACATACAGATGCCCAAGATCAATGGTTTTGAAATGCTTGAATTAATTGAAAATCCACCGCCGGTAATTTTTACAACGGCATTTGATGAATACGCGATAAAGGCTTTTGAATTGAACGCAGTGGATTATTTATTAAAACCTTTCAGCAAAGAACGTTTTGAAAGAGCCATCCAAAAATACCAGCAACAAAACAACAATGCAACTTCTTCAGTCGGAAAGGTTATTGAAACAGCGGCTGAATCACCACTGCAGCAAAACAGGATAGTAGTAAAGGATGGCAACAAGATTAAAATTATTCCTGTTCACCACGTACACTACCTGGAAGCCGCAGACGATTATGTAAAAATCGTGAGCAATGACGGTTCCTTTTTAAAAAAACGAACCATGAGCTTTTTTGAAAACTCTCTCGGCCAGTTCCAGTTTGTGCGGGTGCATCGTTCTTACATTGTAAACACGCAACTCATTACGCGCATTGATGCTTACGAAAAAGACAGTCACTTATTACTACTCACCACTGGCGAAAAAATCCCTGTTAGCAAATCCGGTTATGCAAAACTGAAAGAAGTGCTGGGAATTTAACAGACGCAAATATAAAAATCACTTTTATTTCTTTGTTTACTGGCTCAAATGTTTTTAGAATTTTGCCGTGAAACCCAAATATAAACTTCTGCCTACAGCCGGAATAATTCCGGGCCCCGGATATTCATCAGTTCTTCTTGTAAAATAAGATTTGTCGGTAAGGTTATTTACGCCAAACTTAATTGCGTAATTTTTGATCTTATACGTAGCACTAAAATCCAAAACCGTGTAAGCCGGTATATAACCTGCAACCGGATTACCACTTGTTTTTGCATTTGTTGCATCGCCGTATGCATCGCCCGTGTAATTGAGTTGGAAAGTTGCCGACAATTGTTTTCCTGAAAAAATTACTCCTGCTCTTTCAATTTCTTTTGCCGCAGCTTCTACTCTGTTCCCTTTGAACTCACCGCTGGTATATTTTGCGTCTATCCATGCAAAAGAATTAAAAATGCTTAACCCATGTTTGGAATGTTCGTTCAGACATTTCAGAATATTAAACTCGATATAAGTCTCCAAACCCTTATGAACACTGTTAGCGACGTTAGTACGAAAAGCATAATCCTCTCCTGTTGCAGGATCAGTTTTCAACACTACTCCTATACGATTATTATACGCGAGGTAAAATAAGCTTGCATCCACATTCAGATAATTTTTGATAATGGTGCGATAACCCAAATCAGAATTAAAACCGAATGGATCTTTTAGGTTCTCATCTATTTTTGCCGCGACGCCAAAAGGCTGTTGCTGCTCGTAACCAATTGGCTTGTAGGCCTGGCTGATATTGGCATAAAAACTACTGTTGGATTTAAGTTTGTATTCCATGCCAAGTCCGCCTAAAAGAAACCTGCGTGTTCTTGTTTTATTCGTTGTAATCTTATCGGCATCCTCATCCACATACCCATCAGCGGTGCTTTTCAAAAATTCAAATCTTATTCCAGGTGTAACAGTAAAATTGTTTCCTATTCTAAATATGTTTTCTGCAAACGGCGCAATATTGGTAGTTGTAAACTCCATATTTTTTTCCCACGGACCTGTTATCGACAGATCAAAATTGCTGGCTGTTGTTCCTTCACCTCCTTCAAGCCGCTTTGAATTTTCCATATGAAAGTCTTATTCCTGCTGCTAACGTAGATTGATTTTTTCCAAGCTTATAATTTCTTGAAATGCGCGCTTCCGTCGTAATACTGTGCATGTCTTCACTTTCAACTTCCCGCGGAACGAATTGATTCGTGGCAGGATCGATTGTGTCAAGCGCTGTTGGGCCGCCATCTTCATTTCGCCAGACCAGTGAACGGTTGCTAAAGATGTAAGTGGTTTTAATGCTTACAGTTGTATTATCATCTGGTTCGATATTTATTGAATTGCTTAAAATATTCCATGGACTTTTTAGCCAGTTTCTGGCACGTGTGGAAGCTTTGGGATCCGCATTAAAAAGACTATCTGATAATCCACCCGGCATTTGTATTTTGTTTCGCAGCAAAGAATATTCAAGACCAATATTCATTTTTTCAGAAGGCGAAAATTTTATTTTTCCAAAGCCTGAAAGTTGCGATTGGCGGCTGTTTGGCCTGTATCCTTCCATATTTCGGTATTGAACAAAACCGTAGTAACTCCATTTTTTATAATTCCCGCCGATCGAATTAAATGAATTGAACATTCCAAAACTCCCGCCCGTTTGCGAAGTCACGAATTCAAACAGCTTGTGCTTTGGGGCGTCTTCGGTAATATAATTTATCAATCCTCCAAATTGAGAACCAAACTGCAAAGAAGCTGCACCTCTCACTAGTTCAATTCTTTTTACCGCTTCCATCGGCGGAATGTAATACGCCTCATTATAGCCATACACGTCGGCGCTTATGTTATAACCATTTTGCCGCGTATTCATTTCGATACTTTGAGTTGGATTTAGTCCGCGCGTTGCGATGCCATTCGCCGTGAAGCCGCTGCTTTCAGTTTCAACAATATTCAATCCCGGAATTCTTCCCAATATCTGGCGTGTATTATTGATCGCTTTATTCGCGTCAAGACTATCCACAACAATTACTTCCGTTTTTTTTCCCGCGTAAATCACTCCGTTTTCAGATTCCAACAAATGCCCCACACCGTTTACTGCCTTATAACCGGTTACAATGATTTCTTTTAATATTTTTATAGAATCATTTTCCTGCGCCATGGTTTTAAAATAGCCAACCAATGCAAGCGCAACTAGAATTATTTTCGCCTTGTTCATTTTACAGATTTTATTTCTGCAAAAAAAGCATGATGCTTACCGAATGATTTACGGAATCGGGAAAAGTGATTTACGAAATCGGGAATTTCTTTTGTAGTGTTGACGATACAAACCGGAAATTTAAATTTTTTGTTAGTTTACTATAAGAGATAAAAAAACCTCCTGTTTCCAGAAGGCTTTACAAAAACACTGAGTGTATAGAGAAAAAGTTTTATTAATTCTTACCTCAAAATAAATTTAGCATTGATATTGGCAGAAACTGTTATTTTTTCAAAATCAATTTGAGGCAATTCCCGGGCAGATGCGTTTACGTCGCCACGAATTTGCAGGCCGGCAACTTTAGCCGCCATCATTGGGTGAACCATATAGCTTTCATTATCCGAAATATAAATGGCCGGTCCAACCTGCTGATGCAAAGGTTCTGTCAATGCCAATGCACGATCTTTTGCATTTTCAATTGCCTTGGTGCGCATGAGGTTTTTCATTGCTTCCATCTTTGAATAATCCACATGATCGATCGAAGTATTTGAAATTCCCAGATCTTCAAGCTTTATAAACACTTTGCTGGCAGTAACTGCATCTTTTACTTTCAACATGTATTCTTTAGATTTCAAAACATTTTTACCCCTTAAAAAATAATTTTTAAAATTGCTGGAGATGTCGCTTGTTGTAAGATTTTTTTCTACATCAATTCCCATCGCTTTTAACGCATCAAACATTTTGCGCTCCAACTCTTCCACAGAGGTCTTGTTTTTGGTATCAGACTCAGAAATATTGATGCTGATGTAAATTTCATCCGGAGTTACCAGCGTATCAGCGTTTCCGTTCACTTCGATGTAAGGCTGATCGATAAAATTTTTCATCTGAGCGTGTCCGGCAAAAAAGAGAGCAATAAAAATAGCGGTCAATTTAATTTTTTTCATACAAGTTGTTTTTAATTCATGATGTTACCGTAAGCGGTTAATTCTAAGACGGAGATTCATTAAAAATTCCGTTAATAATCTGTTATTTAAAAATTAAAGGTATTTGTTTGTTTACTATCCTTACATATTTCGCGGCGATGAATTAAAGGATTTCTACATCGAATACTTTTTCAAAATTTCTTTTTACTTTTTCTTTGGCGTCTTCAAAATCGACTTTGTACCCGAGTTCTTTTTCTATGGAAGTAACCTGTTTGTTTACAATGCCACAGGGAATGATATTATTGAAAAAACTCAGATCAGTATTTACATTCAAAGCAAAACCGTGCATGGTGATCCAGCGGCTGCAACGGATTCCCATCGCGCAAATTTTTCTTTCTCTTCCTAAAATTCCCGGCTCAATCCACACACCCGTTTCGCCTTTGCTCCTGTCGCCTTTTATTCCGTATTCACCAATCGTAAGAATGATCACTTCTTCAAGGCTACGCATGTAGCGGCCGATATCTGTAAAAAATTTTTCAAGATCAAGAATGGGATAGCCCACAATTTGCTGCAATCCATGAAATGTAATATCACCGCCGCGGTTGGTTTTGAAAAATTCGATTTCCTTTTCTTCCATTTCAGTTTCGCTCATCAACACATTTTCCATGTGGCCGCTTTTGCCTAATGTATAAACAGAGGGATGTTCGCAAAAAAGCAGGTAATTTTTTGTCGCCAGTTCTTTCGGGCTCAAAGGTGCCGCCCCGGTTTTTACTGAATTTCTCGCTTCTGACTTTATGTTAAGATTTTTTTTCACCAGTTCTTCCTGGTAATCCCATGCTGCTTTATAGTTGATTACATCAAGGTCTTCGAAAATGATGTGCTGTTTTTCCAATGCAAAGATTTTAATTTGCAAAGATAAGGACGCCGGAGTTTAGCGTTTAGAATTATGAATTATGAATGAAGAAGAATTACAAGAGCAAGAATCGGAAGAACTTTTTGAACGGGAAACGATCGTTTGTGCGAAAGGACAGGAGCCATTAAGAATTGATAAATTTTTAATGGGAAGGATCGAAGGCGCTACGCGTAACAAAATCCAGCAGGCAATAGCAGCCGAAAGAGTTTTATTAAACGATCACCCTGTAAAATCCAATTATAAAGTTCGTCCACTTGATAAGATCGTTATCTACCAGGATCATTTACCGGAAAGCAATGAGATCATTCCTGAAAACATTCCTTTTAAAATTATGTATGAAGACGATGACCTGATGGTAGTTGATAAAGAACCCGGAATGGTGGTGCACCCGGGAAGCGGCAACCCCGGCGGCACCCTGGTAAACGCGGTTGCCTTCTATTTAAAACAAAAAAATCCTGAAATAGAGGAAAGTGAATTAGCCCGTTTTGGATTGGTTCATCGTATCGACAAAAATACTTCAGGCCTTTTAGTGATGGCAAAAACTCCGAAAGCAATGACGAATCTCGCCAAACAATTTTTTGATCATACTGTTCACAGAAGGTACGTAGCGCTGGTTTGGGGAGATTTTGAAGAAGACACCGGGACCATAGTTGCACACGTGGGAAGGCATCAAAGATTCAGAAAATTGTTTACGGCTTATCCTGACGGCGAACATGGAAAAGAAGCAATCACGCATTACAAAGTGCTGGAAAGATTTAATTATGTAACGCTTGTTGAATGCCGGTTGGAAACAGGCCGTACTCACCAGATCCGAGTTCACATGCAACACATCGGTCACCCGCTTTTTAATGACGACACGTATGGAGGCGACAAAATTGTAAAGGGAACTGTTTTTACCAAATACAAGCAATTTGTAGAAAATTGTTTTGAACTCTGCCCGCGCCATGCGCTACATGCGCAACAACTCGGATTTATTCACCCGGTTACAAAAGAAGAAATGAAGTTTGAAAGTCCTCTTCCGGAAGACATGAACGCTGTCATTGACAAATGGAGGAGGTATAGTATTTCTAGAAATTCGTAAAATTCGAGTTTAACAAAATCACTTCAATCTGTGGTCAACAAAATCAGATAGCGTAGCAGTAAAAACTCCTCTTTCCCGCTTATTAAAAACCACTTTCCAGTTACCATTATAAGTTAGTAAATGCGGAACAAGTAAATCTCCGACTTTGGTCATTTGCACTTCCATCTTTACATTAAAATCGTAAACGCCTGCATCATAACGCAACACATAATTCCTCGCTACAATTTCAAAAGTTTTTGCATCGAACCACGTGGTCATTTCGTCGATTACCACATTGCTTTTCCGGTTATCTTTTACATTGATCGTAAACACATAACACGGCACAGAATTATAATCCCTGTAATCAATATACATGTTATAATTCTCAGCCATTGCCGGATCAAAAATTTCAGTTTTGTTGCTTATAAAAGGCAGGCCATTTATCTTCTTGCCCGGGTCGAAAAAAAGCATTTTTAATTGTTCCTTATGTTTTTCGATCCCCGTTAATCCGTCGGTTGAAAATTCGTGTCCTTTCACAATATTCGTTTCGCCACAAACAGAATCTTTTGTAAAAAACAAGCCGGCATACATTTGTGCCGTGTAATAATTAAAATTGCCATCGCTGTCAAACATGTCACCCCTTGCTGTTTGATTAAGCACTTTCATAGTCCGGCAATTATGTTTTCGAATTTGTTGCGTAGTGCTGTGCAATGATGCTTTTATCTTCCCGTTTTTATCCAGCATCCTGATATCGTTTATCGCTTTATACCCTATAATTCTCAGGTTGCGGAAAGCTTTATAAAAAGTAGTGTCATTCTTTACCCTCCTAATAAAGGATGTGACATCCAGGTTTTTGTTGACAACAATTTCAGAAAGGGTAATATAGTTTTCGTCCACTTTTACGGTACTGTCATTTTCCTTTTGAGCAAAAAGAAATACAGGCGCCAACAGCCATAACGAAAGTGTGAAAACCTTTTGAATCATCGGGTAAAACTACTTTTTAAAATGTTGCCTGAAATGTAAATTAACTGCTTAGCTAACTATTTATTAAAGGCCATCTTATAATCAACTGAAATTTTTCCTTTGGAAATATCATTCAGCTTACGCTTCAGCAAACTCTTTTTAAGTGGCTTTAGATAATCAATAAATAGTTTGCCTTCAGTGTGATCGTATTCATGAAGGATAACACGGGCAGTTACACCGGTAAAGGTTTTGGTATGTTCCACAAAATTTTCATCTAAAAAACTTATGGTAACGGTCTTCCTGCGCATAATATCTTCTCTTATTTTCGGTATGCTGAGGCATCCTTCATTATACAGCCATTCGTCACCATCGATCTCTTCAATGTTTGCATTAATAAAAACGCCTTTATATCCTTCATCACCCGGAAATTCATCTTTTTCATCTACATCCAGGTTTTCTATTATCTGGAGACTGTCCATTATAAACAACCGAATATCCCTGTTAACTTGTGGCGCTGCAAGTCCTACGCCTTTGCTGTTATACATCGTTTCAAACATATCTTCAATCAGCTTTTGCAATCCCGGGTATTCGGGGTTGATTTCAGCACCTACTTTTCTTAAAACAGGATTTCCATAAGCCACAATGGGTAGAACCATAAAATAGATTGTAATTTTTTAACAATTGAACTGCAAATTTACAGGATTTACGTTATTAAAATAAGCTAAAGCCCCTGCATATATTCCTGCAACATAATGGTAGCCGCTATTTCATCGACTGTTCTTTTATTTCTGCGGTCTTTTTTTTTCATGCCCATATCAAGCATCGCCTGTTTAGCCATTTTTGAAGTAAACCTTTCATCAACCTTTTTTATTGGGATTTGAGGAAATTTTTTCTCCAGTTTTTTTACAATTTCCTTCACCAATGGGGTAGCGTGCGTATCTGAATCATCGAGATTTTTAGGTTCGCCAATTATGATCAGTTCTACAGGTTCCTGCAAAAAATATTTCTCAAGAAAAGAGATTAATTCCGAAGAATCGACAGTAGTAAGGCCGGTAGCAATAATTTGCAACGGATCTGTAACGGCGATGCCTGTACGCTTTTTGCCATAATCGATGCAGAGAATCCTTGACATTATTTGATTTAGAAAGTTTAGGTTAGAAGAGTTTAGTAGGTTTAGATTGGTTTAGTTTCAAAACGATTAAATAAAAACCTTTCTTTGTTGTTGGTTGGCTGGTAAAATATTTACAGTCTGGTAAAAATATCCAGCAAAACAAACACACAAAAAACCACCGATGCAATTCCGTTTGAACTGAAAAATGCTTTGTTCACTTTTGAAAGATCTTTTGGCTTCACCAACGTATGTTGATAAAAAAGAAAGAAAGCAAAAACCAAAACACCGGCCCAGTATAACCAGGAAAAATCTCCTATCATTCCTGCAGCGATAACAGCCGCTGCTGAAAGAAAATGTAATGTTTCACTTACGCGTAACGCTCTTGTTGAACCCAACCATGACGGTATTGAATACAAATTATTTTCCTTATCAAAGGCTTCATCCTGCAAGGCATAAATGATGTCGAAACCACTCACCCAAAACAAAACCGAGAAAGAAAACAACACCGGCACCAACGCAAATTGGCCGGTAACCGCAATGTAAGCCCCGATAGGCGCGAGGCTTAAACCAAGGCCCAAAACCAGGTGACAAAGAGGCGTAAATCTTTTTGTATAACTATAAAACAGGATAACAAAAAGCGCCACCGGCGATAAAGCCAAACACATCACATTGATAAAATAAGTAGCAACCACAAAAGCAACGCAATTGAGAACCACGAAGATCATAGCATTTCTTTTGGAAATAATACCACCGGGTATTTCACGAATTACTGTCCTGGGATTTTTAGCGTCATAATCAGCATCCAGCCAACGATTGAATGCCATGGCAGCACTTCGTGCAAAAACCATACATAAAACAACAAAGATGAAAAGTAGCCACCATGGCCTGCTTAGCTGGAAATTAATAGTTTTTAATCCATAAAAAAAACCGATTAAAGCAAAAGGCATGGCAAAAATCGTGTGCGCGAATTTTACAAGCGAAAAATAATTTTTTATTTCGCTTAAAGTTGATTTTGGTTCCAAACTCTTTAAATTAATTTCCATTCAAATAAATTATTTTTTCTCAGCAAGTTGAAAATTCTTTACAGCTTCCCATAAAACGATTCCCGCGGCCACAGAAATATTTAAAGAATGCTTCATGCCAAATTGTGGAATTTCCACACAGCCGTCGCACAAAGAAATGACCTCCTGGTCAACCCCTGTAACTTCGTTCCCAAAAATAAAAGCAATTTTACCAGTTGTCAATTCAGAAATATTTTGAAGAGAAATACTATCTGTCACTTGTTCTACCGCAAACACTTTAAAGCCATTTTTTTTAAGATGACCAACCGCTTCACCTGTTGTTTTAAAATATTTCCAATCGACTGAATCTTCAGCCCCCAGGGCAGTTTTTTTTATTTCTTTATGAGGAGGAGTAGCTGTATAACCTGTAATAAAAATCGATTCAATTAAAAATGCATCCGCCGTGCGAAAAACGCTTCCTACATTATAAGCGCTTCTGATATTTTCCAAAACAGCGATCACGGGGTTCTTATCAGATTCTTTAACTTCGCCCACCGATTTGCGATTCAGTTCATCCATTCTTAGTTTTCTCATCAAAAGAATATTAATTTGCAAAAATAAATTAATTAGCTGATTAGCTGATTGGTTCCGAGAAGTTAGAATGTTTTTTGGTAAATTAAATCGGATGCATTTATTTAAAAGTTTACTAAATATTAATTAACTCATTAGCTAATTGGCTTATTAGCAAATTATCACATTACAAATGGCTTCTTCTGACACACCTTTAATGAAACAGCATAACGCGATCAAGGCCAAATATCCTGATGCCATATTGCTTTTTCGTGTGGGTGATTTCTATGAAACGTTCGGACAGGATGCCATTACTGCTTCGCGAATTTTAGGAATTACACTCACCAAAAGAAATAATGCTTCTGCCACAGCTTTGGAACTTGCCGGATTTCCTCATCATGCATTGGATACTTACCTGCATAAACTCGTGAAAGCCGGTTACCGCGTTGCGATCTGCGACCAGCTTGAAGATCCAAAACAGGCGAAAGGCATTGTGAAGCGAGGTGTTACAGAATTAATTACTCCAGGCGTGGCTACCAACGATAAATTGCTGGAGCATAACCAAAATAATTTTCTTTGCGGCATTCATTTTCTTGACGAAAAGGCTGGTATTTCTTTTTTAGATATTTCTACAGGCGAATTTTTTATTGCCGAAGGTGATAAGGAATATGCAGATAAATTATTGCAAAGCCTTAACCCGGCAGAAATTATTTTTCAACGAAACCAACAAAAGGAATTTAAGAATTATTTCGGTAATAAATTTTACACTTACACGCTTGATGAATGGATCTTCACTGAACAATATGCTCAAGACATTTTATTAAAACATTTTGGGACACAGAGCCTGAAAGGTTTTGGAGTAGAAAATTTGCCAACCGGTATCATCGCTGCAGGAGCCATCCTTCATTATTTAAAAGATACCGAACATCCCAATCTTCAGCACATCACTTCATTACAAAGAATTGATAAAGGAGATTATTTATGGATGGACCGGTTTACCATTCGCAACCTGGAATTGTTAAACAGTAATGATAATACCAATTCTTTATTAAAGGTGTTAGACAATACTGTTTCGCCGATGGGTGCACGGTTGCTGAAACGCTGGATGCTGCTACCTCTTACAGAAATTAATAAAATACAGGAAAGACAAAACCTGGTTGAATATTTTATTAAAACGCCGGAAGAAAAAAACAGGATCGCCCATAACATCAAACAGGCAGGCGATATAGAAAGGCTGGTAAGTAAAATTCCATCAAAGAAAATAAATCCGCGTGAAGTTTTGCAAGTTGGCAAAGGATTAAAATTAACTGCCGAAATAAAAAAATGGTGCGATGAATCATCCAATGAATATTTAAAAAGATTAGGAGACTCTTTAAATCCCTGTAAATACATTGCTGATAAAATTTTTAAAGAGATCATTGAGAATCCACCGGTTTCTGCCGCCAAGGGAAACATCATTGGAAAAGGCGTAAATGGCGAGCTTGACGATTTGAAAAATATTGTTACTAACGGTAAAGCGCACCTGCTAAATCTTCAGCAAAAGGAAATCGAACAAACCGGAATTTCTTCTTTAAAGATTGGCTTTAATAATGTATTTGGCTATTACCTTGAAGTAACCAACACGCATAAAGATAAAGTTCCTGAAAACTGGATACGCAAGCAAACGCTTACCAATGCAGAAAGATACATTACTCCTGAACTGAAAGAATACGAAGAAAAGATCACCGGCGCTGAAGATAAAATTTTGCAACTTGAACAAACTATTTTTGAGCAGTTACTAGACGAACTGCAGGATTATATAGCGGCAATGCAGTTGAACGGGCATATCCTTGCCGTGCTTGATTGTATTATTTGTTTTGCCAATAATGCCTTGCAGTTTAAATACAAAAAGCCTGAAATTCACACAGGGCTTGAGTTGGAACTTAAAGCGAGCCGCCACCCGGTGATAGAAAGAAATTTACCGCCGGGAGAAAGTTATATCGCCAACGATATCTTATTGGATCCGCAGTCGCAACAGGTGATCATTTTAACAGGACCAAACATGAGTGGTAAAAGCGCTATCCTCCGGCAAGCGGCGTTGATCACTTTGATGGCGCATATGGGAAGTTTTGTTCCTGCAGATGAAGCCAAAATCCCACAGACAGATAAAATTTTCACGCGTGTTGGAGCGAGCGATAACTTGAGCAGCGGCGAAAGCACCTTCATGGTTGAAATGAATGAAACAGCAAGTATCATCAACAACATCAGCCCCAGAAGTTTGATCTTGCTTGATGAGATCGGGCGCGGCACTTCCACTTACGACGGTATTTCTATCGCGTGGAGCATCGTTGAATACCTGCATCAATCTCCTCATGCGCCAAAGACTTTATTCGCCACGCATTACCATGAATTGAATGAATTGGAAAACAAACTGGAGCGCGTAAAAAATTTCCATATCACCAATAAAGAAGCAGGTAATAAAATTATTTTCCTGAGAAAGTTAGTTCCCGGCGGAAGCGTGCACAGCTTTGGTATCCACGTGGCTAAAATGGCGGGTATGCCGCCTTCACTCATTGACAGGGCGAACGGCATTTTGAAACAGATGGAAGCGAAGCATGTGGATCCTGCTGAAGAAAATCTCCCTGGCGAATCCTCAAAAAAACACAAAAAAAGTATAAAAGAAAACCTGAAGGAATTATCCGCTCCTCAAATGCAACTAAGCATTTTTGACGCACATTCGCAGGCATTTGAAGACATCCGCAAAATACTCGAAGCTGTTGATATCAATCGCTTAACACCTGTAGAAGCGCTGTTGAAATTACAGGAGATAAAGGCGATGGTGAAGTAGCTGCAGTAAACAAAGAAAGAATTCGAATTTTTATTTTCAATAACAATTAAGCATGCCTTACTGTCGCTTTTTAATTAAATTTGATAAAAATAAACAGGATGAAAGGCATAAAATACCTTACTGATGAACAAGGAAAAAAGTCTGCAGTAGTTATCAGCCTAAAAAATTACAAAGAAGAGGTTGAAGATTTTTTAGATGGACTTGAAGCAATGGAACGCACCTGATCATTGAGGTTATAAAAATTTCGCATCGCAAAGATGCTTATTACCCCTTTTGAATAATTTCCTTAATACTCATACACCAAATATCCCCACGGCTTCATAGAGTAAACATGATTTTTGTAAAGATGTATTTTTCTGTTCACGAAAACATTTGTGGGGTAACCATATATTTCTTTTTCCTTTATGGTAAAGTGCTGTGGTTGATCTGAAAGGTTCAATACCACAAATATTTTATGTGTTCCTTTTTGTCGTGTATAAGCAAAAATCGCTTCATCATTTGCCGTTGGTATTTTTTTATAAGCTGCATCGGCTGCAAGTGCAGGGTCTTTACTGCGCAAATGAAGCAATGTACTGTAAAATGGCGCCATTGCATATTTACCCCAACTGATCGGGTCTCTCGTAAAAAATTTCAATCTTTTTTTGTTCGGCTCTTCCTGCCCGCTGTAAACCAAGGGAACACTTTCGTACATTGTCTGACTGAAAACCGCAAAAGCTTTGTAAGCATCTCCGTACTTCTCAAACTCGGTACCGTTCCAACTGTTCTCATCATGGTTCGGAAGTGAAATACATGCGTTCAGCATTTTTCGGGAAAGTGGTAAAGTTATTGTTCAACACAGAATCCAAATGTGCAAGGGAAGCTTTTCCCTGCGCCACGTCTACCGTTGCCCACATCATATTCCATCCGTAAGTAGCGTCAAAACCGGCATAATGAAATTCAGGTTTTTCACTTTCTGCCAGCATGAAAACATTTTTTATTTTTCTAAGATCGGTAATACACTTTTTCCAAAAATCAACAGGAGTGGGATCTACATGATCACAACGAAAACCATCAATACCGGTGGCGGTAACCCAGAATTCCATGGCACTTATCATACTATCGCGCAATTCCATATTATCGTAGTTAAGATTGCGCGTATCCGTATAATCATTATCATAAACAGTATTGCCGTCTTTATCATGCTGGTAAAAATCAGGATGGGTAGTCATCCATGGATTATCGGGTGAAGTATGATTCGGCACCCAGTCAATAATCACTTTAAAACCCAGTGCATGCGCCTGTTTCACCAATTGTTTCCAATCTGCCATGGTGCCAAATTCAGGATTTACTTCTTTATAATTTTTTACCGAATAATAACTTCCCAAATCAGATTCCGTCATTTTTCTTCCTTTTTCCCGATAGGATTGATAGGCATAAACCATAAAATCTGCACTCCCATTTTTTTCAATCGGGGAAGACTTTTTTCAAACGCTTTAAAAGTTCCTTCTTTTGAATATTGCCTTACATTCACTTCGTAAATATTGCTTTGCTCGCTCCATGATGGATGAGAAAACGATGGTTGCTTCGGCACCGATATTACCGGACTGGGAAACTTTTTGACTGAAAGAAAAACCGTAAAAGGAAATTAAAAAGATAAAAGAAAGTGAGAATGATTTTATTTTCATGATGAGAAATTAGGCAAATAAAGAAAAGGTAAAAATAAAGAAAATCGCCTTTTGATTTGTGTAAAACAAATGAAACATGTTTAAATAAGTAAAATAAAAATTGTTCTTGTTTGTTCGTTCACTGTATAAGACTGTAGGAGAAATTCACCTGATAAGCGTAACTGTTCCCCGTTGTTGTACCGGTTCGTTTTGTAGCAAAGAATAGTTGACAACATAAATATAAACGCCGGGCGGAACTTCCTTGCTTTTGTACTTCCCGTTCCAGCCCTTGTTTATATCGTTGCTTCTGAATACAAGTTGTCCCCAACGGTTGTAGACTCTAAAATCAAAATTACTCAGGCCGATGTATTTACATTGCGGCGTAGCTTCAAATACATCGTTCAAGCCATCACCGTTGGGTGTAAATGCATTGGGAATAAACAAACGGCAGTTTTCACAGCCTTGCACTTTTATATTTATAGAATCTTGTTTTACGCAGCCATAGTCATCTGTAAGTTTTACCCAATACAGCCCGGAGGTATCAACCTGCTGCGTCGCATCCGTACTACCGTTTTGCCACAGGTAACTGGTAGCATCCGGCGTTGTTGCGTTAATCGTAATGGACGCAGGCGCACAAAGCAACGTATCGTTACCCAACGTAAAGTTTTTTAGGCTTGAAAAGTTTACCGCAAACGGCAAACTGTTTAAACAGGTATTATAAGGCCGCCCGATATTAACCACATAATTACCTGCTGCTTCCGGCTTATCGGGTACAGTATAGGTTTCTGAGATGGCGCCTGGTATCAAAACCTGGTCTTTATACCATTGATAAGTAGAATTGAGGTAAGGCGGCGCTTTTAATACATAATGACCATTACAGCTATCCCCGGAAACAGCCGTAATGGTTTTAAAGCCAAAATCCGGTTTGGGAGCCAGCACAAAATTGTCCATGTAATAATGGAGTTCATCATACTTGGTGTAATTATAATAGTTTGTACAATCCGGCCCTACCGCAATACTGTAGATATTTACAGTAGGCGTAAATTCTATGGCACCTTGTACCCATTGATTTTGCCCGCTTAATACTATACGCCCCAACATGATCCAACCTGAAAAATCAGTTAAACAGCCGGTAGTGGTAGAAGAATTTTCAAGTGGATAGTTTGGGCAATCTGTGCGGCCATAGATGGCAATTCCAAGAGGGCTTTTAGAGTTCCAGGGCAAATGGCCGCCACAACTTAAATTATTTTGTTTACCGAAGCCAAAATAAAAACTAAAAGTATATGGCTGTCCGGCATATAATGGTTGTTGCAGGCAGGTGGCTATATAAGTTTTTCCGCTGTTAATTTCATTAACTGACGCAAGCTGAGAGGGAGACTCGCCGATTTCAATAAATCCCTGACCAGCCGGCAAAGGCATTGGTACTTTTACAAATGAGTGGCAAAATATCGTTGAATCGAAAATGCTTGCTGTCGTATTAAGCCTGCAATTGTAATTATGATAAATAACACCACTGTTTGTCCATACCGCTTGCCATCCGGGAATTTCATATTTGTCGGTAGTGCTTCCTACTGCCCCCCCTTCTTCAAGGCCTGAGTGGTCAGTAGTACAGCCAGGGTACTCTTCAAAAGAGTTATTCGGCAATAAGGATGTAGGAAGGGAATCGTTACAGGCGGGCAATTGCGATAATGCTAGTTTTGGTAAAATGATAATCAAAATGTAAAGACAAAATGTTTTCATGAAAACAATGATCTTTGCATTAAAGGTAATTAAATTAAGGTTTTGGTTGATGCGGAAAAAGGGTAAGAGTGAGCGACTTCAAAAAAAGTACAACGCCAGCTGCAATAGATTAAAAATTAAAAATCCGGTTATTTATTGGTTCACTATAAAATAAACTTGTTTAACCAGATATTTCTCAAAATAAAAATCTGATATTTTTGTTGGTCCACTGTAACGGCTAAGGATATACGTAACTAATAGCCTAAGACTTAAAACTTACAACCTACAGCTTAAAACTTAAAACTAAAAACTCCACCTCAATCCTCCATCTCATTTCTTATTTCATCAGAAATATTAACCAATACTTTGTCAATTCTCTGTCCGTCCATATCTACAATTTCAAAATCAAAGCCTCGCCATTCAAATTTTTCGCCGGTAACAGGTATGCGTTTTAATTCGTGAAGAATAAACCCCGCAAGTGTATCAAATTCATTTTCGCCCTCATTGATCCAAACGGTTTTATCAAACTTGGTAAGAAAATCATAAAACTGTATTTGTCCGTCAATGAGGTAAGTCCCGTCTTTTCGTTCAATAATCACATATTCATCGTCTTCCTCTTCAGGCATCTCTCCTACTATCGCTTTCAAAATATCTTTCACCGTGATCATTCCCAAAAGGCTTCCATATTCGTCAACCACAAAGGCATAAGGAATCTTGGTAATTTTAATTTTTTCGAGAACCTGGTAAGCAGAATTATTTTCGGGTATGAACAGCGCTTTTCGGAGAAGGTCTTTTAAAGGAGCATCGGGTTTAAGGTACATATCTTTTACATAAACAATTCCTTCAATATCATCAATCGTTTCGTTGCAAATAGGATAAACCGAATGTTGAAACTCTTTGATCTTTTGCTTTACCGACGATCGCTCTTCATTAATATCAAACCAAATAATATCGGTGCGATGCGTCATGATAGAGGTAATATTCCTGTCGCCCAAATGAAATACCCTTTCAATAATATCTTTTTCTTCTTCTTCAATCGCGCCCAATTCACTCCCCTCATTGATCATCGCTTTAATTTCTTCTTCTGTAACCTGGCTGTCGGAACTTCGTTTAATATTAAACATTTTAAAAAATCCTGAACTCATGCGGCTAAGCAACCACACCAGCGGGTACGAAATATCGCTAAGGGTTTTTATGGGAACTGCAACTCCCTTTGCAATCTTTTCAGGGTTCATTAATGCAATCCTTTTGGGAATCAGTTCGCCGAGCAGGATTGAAAGAAAAGTAACAAAAATTACAATGAGCGTAGTAGAAACAGTGGCTGCATAAGGTTTCAGAAAATCGATTTTTTCAATGAAAGGTTGGAGGTAAATACTGAACCGTTCCCCGGAATACACACCCGTCAGGATCGAGATAAGCGTAATGTAAATTTGGGTGGTTGATAAAAATATTTCAGGGTTTTCTTTTAATTTTAAAACGATCTCCGCCTTCCTGTCTCCCTTATTGGCAAGCGTTTCGATGCGGCTTTTTTTGGCCGACACCAATGCCATCTCGCACATTACGATGAATGCATTTAAAGTGATAAGGAAAAATAAAATGATCAGTTCCATATATTATTTTTTCATTTGGGCAACTTCCAATCCAAATTTTTGATTGAAGACCTTTGCCGGAATGTATCCAAGAATCAGGCCCACTATTGTTCCGCAAAATACATCAAAAGGAAAATGAACCCCTACATAAACCTGCGCATACGAAATAGCCGCCGCCCATAAAAACAGGAAAGCCCACGCAGGGCTGATTTTTTTCCTGAATGTTGTAAATATAAACATTGCTGCGGCAAAATGGTTGACAGCATGCGATGAGGTGAAACTGGAACTTTCAGGACAATAGGCCACCAGGAAACGGATATGCCCAATTAATGCGGGATCGTGGCACGGGCGCAGCCGGATAAAATTTTCTTTAATAAGATGACTACTTACAAAATCACTGAGTGCCACATTGAGAAGAAAAAACAACACCCATATCCAGCCCCTTGTTTTAAAATTGAGGGTTATAAAAACCACGAGGAAAAAATACAACGGTACCCAAACAGTAGGCTCTCGGATGAATGGAAAAAAAACATCAAAAAATGAATTATGCCAGCGTCCGTTCATTTTTGCAAAAAGGTTATAATCAAATTGTCTTATTGATTGCGGTAGAAACGACGCGTTTTGTATTTCCATCAAATTCATTATTGCAAAAATAACTATTGCACAAAAACAGTGGTTAAATATTTACATTTGCCGTTACAACCTCCCAAAAACCGGATGGCTATTTTAATTATAATTACACCTAAATATTTCTGATGAAAAGAAAATCCAATTTTCCCCGGTTGGTAAAATGGATATTTTTAACCGGAATCGCATTTTTGATTTTTATGACCGTTATGCGTTTCCTTTTTTATTATCATTTCGCTCCGCTAAATTCTTCTTTTTCAAATTATTTACAACCATTTCTGCTTGGGTTAAATTTTGATGAAAGAATTGTTTGCGGGTTTATCATTTTTCCTTTTGTAATAGGCAATCTTCATTTAAGCTACAACCATAATAAAAGACTGACCGTAGGGAGTATTGTCGAAATATTTATTACGATAGTCATCATGGTGCTGCTGCTTTTTTTTATGAAGAAAGGACACGCTACACCTGTTACCCTGGTCGGCACGGGCATCTTATTTATCCTGATTTTACTGTGGCTTTTTATAACCAAAAATTGCAACCCGTTCGAAAACACTTTTTCAAAAAAGGTTTTTAAAATCTATTTGTTTATTGTTTCCGCAATACTTGTATTGCTTTATGCCATTGACTTTGAGAACTATGATTATTTGCATGAAAGATTGAATGCGTCCTTAATGAACTATTTGGGAGATGCCAGGATTTCGATGAATATGGTATGGGAAACTTACCCTGTTTTCAAACTAACGATTTTAATTGTGGTAGTGGTGGCCATCCTGTTTTGGCTCATCAACCGGTGGTATAACAGGACGGAAAAATCTGTTTATACAGGTAAGCCCGCCATAAGAATTATTACCGGCTTTACATTTGCATTGTTATTAGGACTGGGCGTTTTTGGAAGAATTAACCAGTTTCCGCTGAGATGGAGTGATGCTTTTGTTTTTGATAATAATTTTAAAGCGAACCTGTCATTAAACCCTGTTCAAAGTTTTTTAAGCACTTTAAAATTTAAAAATTCCACCTATGATCTTAAAAAGGTAAAGGAATATTATCCACTGATGGCGCAGTACCTCAATGTGGCAAATCCTGATAGTGCTGATTTAAATTATAAAAGAATTCACGAGGCAGCCCCGATAGCGAACAAGCCAAATGTAGTAGTAGTTATTTGCGAAAGTTTTTCAGCGTATAAAAGCAGCATGTGGGGAAACCCGTTAAATACCACTCCGTACTTTGATCAAATGTGCAACAACGGAATTTTCTTTGACCGCTGTTTTACACCGGCATACGGAACTGCGCGCGGTGTTTGGGCCGTTGTCACAGGTATTCCGGACGTTGAATTTCCTAATACAGCAAGCCGCAACCCGGCATATGTAGATGAACATTCGATCATCAACGATTATAAAGGATATCAAAAATTTTATTTTATCGGCGGAAGTTCAAGCTGGGCCAATATTCGTGGGCTTCTTACCAACAATATTGATGGACTGCATCTTTATGAGCAGGAAAATTACCCGGTAAAGCCTATTGACGTTTGGGGCATCAGCGATAAAAATTTATTTCTGCAGGCAAACGGGGTACTGGCAAAACAAACAAAGCCTTTTTTTGCTGTGATACAAACGGCCGACAACCACAGGCCTTACACTATTCCTGAAGAAGACAGAAAAACTTTTCCGCTAGAAACTTACCCGGTTGATACTTTAAAAAAATATGGTTTTGAAAGTAATGCAGAGTTAAACGCTTTTCGCTACACTGATTTTAGTTTTAAAACATTTATTGAAAGTGCTAAAAAAGAACCTTATTTTAAGAATACTATTTTTGTTTTTGTAGGCGATCATGGCATTCGTGGAGATGCCGGCAATATGTTTCCGAAAGCGTGGGAAGAAGATGGTTTAACCACGCAACATGTACCGTTGCTTTTTTATGCGCCGGAATTGCTTGCACCGCAGCGAATAGACAAAACATGCTCTCAAATTGATCTTTTGCCTTCTGTATCTGCTTTGGCAAATATTCCCTATACAAATACTACATTAGGAAAAAATTTATTCGACACAACTGAAAACGATAACGTACGCTTTAAAAACCTCGCGTTTCTGTTTGACCCGATGATAAAACAGATCGGAATTGTTACCGATCAATTTGTTTACATACATGATCTTTCAACAGGAAAAATTGATTTCAGGTCGTCGGCAAATAATAACACACTGCCGCCAACTCCTGGAATCATTGCAGATAAAAACGCGCTTGAAACCTTGTCAGAGGCTTATTACCAGACAGCAAAATATATGTTGCTAAATAATAAAAAGCAGCAAACGAACAAATAATAAATAAAATGATTTTCAGCATCCAATTATGATTCTCAAAGCAAAAATCCCCGGCTCTGCTCCATTAACAATAAAATGGATCGCAATGCTATGGCTGATTTACCTGCTTATATTTACCATGTTGCGCATTGCTACTGTTGTTTTATTTATTCCTGCAAATACGAATGTAACCTCACTGCTTCCGTCATTTGTTTTAGGATTCAGGTATGATGCCAAATGGATATCTATCATTCTTTTGCCTATTGCTATCCTTTCGGTGTATCCGCGATTTTCTCCTTTCCACTCTGAAAAAAATAAAAAATGGTGGTCTTATTACCTTGCATTGGCCACTCTTTTTGTATTATTTTTTTTTGGCGCCGATTTTGGAAATTTCAGCTACAATCATACCCGGATCAATGCAAGCGCGTTAAACTTTGCTGAAGACCCTTCTACCTCCCTTAAAATGCTTTGGCAAAGCTATCCCATGGTATGGCTGGTTACGGCGCTGGTGGTTGCCGTGGTGTTATTGTCAAAACTTTTTAAACACACGCACATACTCACTCAACGTAATGAACAGGAAACAATCGTATATAAAAAAAGATGGCATGCAGGTGCAGTTATATTTTTATTATGGAGCCTGTATGGTATTTTCTCAATTCATGCCCTAAAATGGAAAGATGCGTTTGAACTAAACGATAATTTTAAATCTTACGTGGCTTTAAACCCAATGCAGAATTTTTTCTCAACACTAAAATTCAGAAAACCTTCTTTTGATGATCAAAAAGCAAAAAACTTTTTTCCGGTGATTGCTGATTTTTTACAACTTGATCAAAAAAATATCTCTGACGAAGATTATTCAAGATTGGTATTACCCAACAGCAAGTCGCTGGAAAGCAGGCCGAACATCGTTTTGGTAGTGTGCGAAAGCTTCAGCATGTACAAAAGCAGCATGAGTGGCAACCCATTAAATACCACGCCCTATTTTAAACAAATGTGCGACAGCGGTATTTTTTTCGATCGCTGCTTCACACCTACCTTCGGCACGGCCCGGGGCGTTTTTGCAATAGTTACCGGCATACCTGATGTACAGTTATCCGAATTTTCTACACGGAATCCGGCAGCGGTGCAGCAGCATACGATTGTCAATTCATTTGAAGATTATGATAAATTTTATTTCCTCGGGGGCAATAGCGATTTCAATAATTTTGACGGCCTCATAAAAAATATAGATGGTGTAAAAATTTACCAGGATGGTTCCTACAAATCAAAGCCTTTAAATGTTTGGGGCATCAGCGATAAAAACCTTTTCATGGAAGCAGAAAATGTTTTTTCTGAAGAGAAAAAATCCTTTTTCGCCATCATTCAAACTGCAGACAACCATCGTCCTTACGATATTCCGGCCGAAGATTCTGATTTTGTAAAACGTAAAGAGAATGAAGACACGCTGCATAAATACGGTTTCGAATCACTGCAGGAATTTCAGTCCTTTTGCTATACCGATTACTGTTTTAAAAAGCTGATAGAAAATGCCAAAAAACAAAGTTGGTTCAATAATACAATTTTTGTTTTTGTGGGAGATCACGGTGTAGAAGGAGAAACATCAGCTCTCTACCCGGATGCCTGGGAAAAAGGGAGCTTGAGTGATGAACATGTACCACTATTATTTTACGCACCTGAATTACTAACGCCGCAAACAAAACATGAAGTAGTTTCACAAATTGATATTCTGCCTACACTGGCCGGAATGGTGCATCAATCCTATATTAATACTACTTTAGGAAGAGATCTTTTAAACGCAAAAAATAAAATGGATGCAGCATTTATAATCCATCATGACGAAGGGAATATCGGAGTGGTTACTAACGATTATTATTTTGTAAAGAACTTACGAATCAACAAAGAAAGCCTCATGCCGATAAATTCAAATACACTTTCACTGGATAGCAAACAACAGGATTCAGTCAGGAAAAATCTATCACAGCTCACTTCTGCTATTTATGAAACTGCTAAATGGATGTTGGTAAATAACAAGTGAAGCAATCAGTAAAGAGCAATTAGCAATCGGCAATACGCAAAAAGTGTATCCTCTCATTTTCAAATTTGCAATTCAGCTAATTAAGACGCATCAAACCAAACCGGCTTCGAATCGTTCCAATCACCGTTATAATTGATTGTTAGTTCCTCGCCGGCTTCGATCTTTCGCACTGTTTTTATTTGGATCGTTTCTTCTTCAAAATCCATAAAATATTCGCAGTTGCTTGTATAACTGTGATTATAAAGAGGCACAAAACCCAACGCCATGCAACATTTATCCTTTTTGCCGCCCCAGGAAAATATATAATCATGCAACAAGGTTTTATCAATGTTAATACGATCTTCCGGGCTCATTACAATCACCGGCGTTTCCTCAATAATGGTATTTGAAGAAATAACTTCTTTGGTAAAGACGCCTCTTCCCTTTGACGCAGTTTTTTTTATATATAAATAACTTTTTATCATTCAAAGATCTCTATGATACTACACATTTACAGTAAAAGAACATATTTTGATAATTCTTATTTTTAATTGAACCATTGATCAGTCGGCTAATTAACCTTTTTCTAAAGATAAAAATAAATTAATTTTGCGCCCTCATCCGGTAAACCGATCCTTATGGCCGAAGAAGAAATTTTGGTTCAGGAGCAATACAAAGATGTTTTAAATGCAGGAAATGAAGAAGCGATCAACGCGTTTTTAAATGAACAAAACATCAGCGACGTTGCTGAACTTATTGATGATAATGACGACAAGGAAATAGATATTTTCATGAGGCTCTCCATGAATCGTGCTACCAGTGTGTTTAAAATCCTGGATCATCCTACCCAAAAAAGAATCATCAAGAATCTTCCCCCGACCAAAAGCGCGGAATTGCTCAATAAAATGGAACCGGATGACAGAACTTCATTTTTTGAAGACCTGCCCAATGAAGTAGTGCGCGAGTTGGTAAAAACGCTTGTTCCCGAAGAAAGAAAGATCACTCTTTCCCTCCTTGGTTATCCTGAAAACAGTGTAGGCCGTTTGATGACGCCCGATTACGTGTATGTTTATGAATACAATACCGTAGCTGAAGTTTTAAATATCATCCGAAACGTTGGTAAGAATACAGAAACTATTGATGTAGTTTATGTAATCAATAAACATGGAGAATTACTGGATGACCTTCGGATCAGGGAATTCATTCTGGCTTCGCCGGAAACCAAAGTGAGTGAAATGATGGACGGGCGCTTTATTGAATTGAATGTGAACGACGACCAGGAAACCGCCAACGAAGTTTTTAAAATGAATAATCGTGTAGCCCTTCCCGTTGTAGACGATTATAATGTGCTGCTTGGTATTGTTACCATTGATGACGTGCTGTGGGTAACGAATGAAGAATTCAGTGAGGATATCCAAAAGATTGGTGGTGCGGAAGCGCTGGACATGCCTTACCTGGAGACACCTTTTTTCGGTTTGGTAAAGAAAAGAGTTGGCTGGCTTACCATACTTTTTTTCGGAGAAATGCTTACCGCTACCGCGATGGCTTTTTACAATGATGAAATGAAGGCTGCAATCATCTTAACCAATTTTATTCCTTTAATTATAAGCACAGGCGGAAACAGCGGAACACAAGCCTCTACATTAATCATCCAGGCTATGGCTCTTGGAGAATTGGAAATTGCAGATTGGTGGCGTGTAATGCGGCGCGAAATATTATCCGGCTTAATGCTGGGTGTCATTTTAGGATCTATCGGCTTTTTAAGAATTACCATTTGGAGCTTTTTAATGCACCACGGTGTAATGCCGGATATTTATGGCCTCCACTGGATCCTGATAGGATTCACTGTCTTCTTCTCTTTAATCGGAGTAGTGCTTTGGGGTTCATTAATAGGAAGCATGCTCCCTCTGCTTTTAAAAAGATTAGGGGCCGACCCGGCATCTTCTTCTGCACCATTTGTGGCAACACTGGTTGACGTTACCGGTTTAATTATTTTTTTTAACATTGCACTTTGGATTCTTAGCGGAACACTTTTATAAAAATCAGCAGGAACTGTTACAAGAGATGTTTACCGACAACAAGGCGGCTTTTACCGAAAACCAATCTTCTTTTAAAACTTTTTTCTATTTACTTTGTATCCAAAACTTTTAAACATTGCGCAGATAAGAATATTTTATTCTTATTGAAAAAAAGGTGAATGAAATCGCAGGCAAATAAACTAAAACAAAAGAAACCAAATATTTTTTCAATCCTGAAACCCTATTCAGGAATGATCGCTTTGCTGTTGCTCTTTGCGTTATTAAGCAACGGGCTGAACCTGGTGATACCAAAAATTATCCAGTTTGGCATTGATGATTTTTCCAAAGGCACGTTCAGCATGAAGAGGATCATTACCTGGTTTTCTATTGCCGCTGTTTTAATTTTCATTTTCACTTACATCCAAAGTATTCTTCAAACTTTTGCTTCAGAAAAGGTGGCGCGCGATATGCGAAAAAAACTGGCTTCCAAAATTTCACAACAGGATTACGTGTATATACAGGATGTTACGCCAGGCAAGCTTCTTACCAATCTCACTTCCGATGTGGATGCGATAAAGATGTTTGTGTCGCAGGCAATCGTTTCCATTGTTTCATCTTTAATATTAATTATAGGTGCCAGTATTTTATTATTGAACATCAACTGGAGATTAGGCCTGGCAGTACTTTTGATCATCCCGATCATCGCAATCACTTTTTATTTGGTATTAAAAAAAGTAAGAATACTTTTCAAAAAATCCCAGGAAGTAATTGACTGGCTGAATAAAGTGATCAATGAAAGCATTCTCGGCGCTGCGCTTATTCGTGTGTTAAATGCACAATTTACCGAGTACAATAAATTTATGGATGCCAATACAGAAGCTAAAAATCTAGGCTTGTCCATTTTGCGTTTGTTTGCAACACTGATCCCCGTAATTGTATTAACTGCTAACCTGGCGCGCCTTACAGTTTTAGCTTTGGGTGGTCATTTTGTGATTAACAGTACAATGACATTGGGTGAATTTGCGGCCTTCAACAGTTATATTGCCATTTTAATTTTCCCGATCATCATGATCGGGTTCATGAGCAACGTGATTGCACGCGCTTCCGCTTCCTACCAGCGGATTCATAACACACTGGAAACACCTGATTTTGTTGACACAGGCACAGTAAACAAACAATTAGAAGGAAATATTAATCTGGAAAACGTAAGTGTATTTTATGGCGAAAATCCCGCTTTAAAAAATGTTTCGTTCGAAGTGGAAGCGGGAACAAGAACAGCGATCATCGGACCTACTGCGGCTGGTAAAACGCAATTACTTTACCTGTTAACGACGTTAATAAAACCCAAAGAGGGCGCCATTTTTTATGATGAGGTCAACATCACGGAATACAACCGGGATTCGCTATTGAGCCAGATAGGTTTGGTTTTCCAGGACAGCATCATTTTCAATTTAACGCTCCGGGAAAACATTGCGTTCAATTCTGAAGTAACACAACAAGATTTGCAAAAAGCAATTGACACTGCCGAATTAAATGATTTTATCAATACGCTTCCAAACGGCCTGGAAACTATTGTTTCTGAGCGCGGCTCCAGCCTTTCAGGCGGACAAAAACAACGAATCATGCTGGCAAGAGCTCTGGCTATCAATCCTAAAATTTTATTACTTGACGATTTTACTGCAAGAGTTGATACACTGACAGAGGAGAAAATTTCAGAAAATGTAAAACAGAATTATGGTGACATAACACTTATTTCAGTTACACAAAAAATTGACCCCGTAAAAGATTATGACCAGATAATCGTATTGATGGAAGGCGAATTGATTGCAAAAGGCAAGCATGAATACCTGTTGCAAAATTCACCGGAATACGTGCAGATCTACCAATCACAAAAAAGCACAACTGATTTAACAGTTTAAAAGCAATGGATTACAATCTTAATATAGAACACAAAACTTCCACCAAAGCCGCATTAAAAAAAATGATGCAGTTCATGAAGGAAGAAAAACGAAACCTGTATATTGCTTTTATGGTTATGGCATTGAATTCAGGAATTTCGATGCTGACTCCTTACCTGATCGGCTACACCATTGATCATTATATTCAAACAAAATTATATCGTGGACTGGCTTTATTTTCAGGAATCTTACTGGGCCTTTTTATCATCTCTGCTGCGACTGATTATTTGCAAACAAAAATCATGGGAAGCATCGGTCAACGAATGTTGTACAGTTTACGCAATGCGGTTTTTAATAAAATACAAAGCCTGCCAATTGCTTTTTTCAACCAGAATAAAGCAGGAGACCTAATTTCCCGGATCAACAATGATACAGATCGCGTGAACCAGTTTTTTTCGCAATCATTGCTGCAATTCGTAGACAGCATATTTACCATGACAGGCGCTGCTGTTTTTTTACTGATTATTCATGTTGACTTAGGCGCGGCCGCTTTATTGCCTGCTGTTTTTATTTTAATTTTTGTAAAACTCATTTCACCCCTGGTGAAAAAGAAAAATGCAGCAAGTTTAAAAAGTACCGGAGGCTTAAGCGCTGAAATCCAGGAAAGTCTTGGAAATTTTAAAACCATCGTGGCATTTAACCGCAGGGACTATTTCAGAAAAAAATTTAATACCTCGAATGTAATTAATTACAAAGCCGCTGTGGGCGCTGGTTTGGTAAATACACTTTTTGTTCCTGTGTTTACCCTGTTTTCAAATATTGCCCAACTGATCGTGCTGGCTTTTGGTATTTATTTAATTTCAACAGGAAATTTTACGATTGGTTTGCTGATTAGTTTTATTGCTTATGTGCAATATTTTTACCAGCCTTTAAGACAACTGGCTACCTTATGGGCCAGCTTTCAAACGGCAATGGCCGCCTGGGATCGCATATCCGTCATCTTGAACCTGGAATCCAACCTTTCGCAAAAAAGCATTGTTCACCGGGAAGAGATCGATGGCGCTTCTTTACTAACATTTAAAAATGTTTCCTTTAAATACGCAGATAGCAAAGAGGTATTACACGATATCAATTTCGAACTTGAACAAGGCAAAAAATATGCTTTTGTAGGACCCACAGGCGGAGGAAAAACGACAACCGCATCATTAATTTCAAGATTGTACGATCCTACCGAAGGCGAAGTTTTTTTAAATGGCAAAGACCTGAGAACATATTCTTCAGAAGAATTGAGCCGAAAGATCGGCTTCATTTTGCAGGAACCTTTTTTGTTTAATGGTACCGTGCGCGATAACATTTTATATGGCAATGAAGCCTATAAACTTTTTGACAATGAACAGCTGCACCAGGTATTGAATAAAGAAGGACTCGAAAGCCTGGTGGAAAGATTTGAAAATGGCCTGGATACCAAAATCGTTTCAGGCGGCGATTCTATGAGCCTGGGCGAAAAACAACTCATCGCTTTCATCCGCGCCGTGTTACGCAAACCAGAACTATTGATACTGGATGAAGCCACGGCTAATATTGATACCATCACCGAAAAGTTGCTGGGAGAAATTTTGGAAAAACTTCCAGCCTCGACAACAGAAGTCATCATCGCCCACAGGCTAAATACGATTGAAAATGCGGATGAAATTTTCTTCGTCAACTCGGGAAAAGTTACCGCTGCCGGCGATTTTGATCATGCACTAAAATTATTAATGGAAGGGAAGAGAGAGAGTTAAATTTTTCGCCACTGATCACACACCTGAACGACAAGGTCATTCACGCGGGGATTATTAAACATGAAATAGTAAGCATTTTCAGTAAACAAACAAATAATTGATACTTCTATTTTCTTCCCAGCCATAAAAGTGCGTTAATGATTAGCTTATCCTGCATCTTACCTGAGAACGTGGAAGACAAAGTTGTGTTGGTGGTATCATATTTATGCTCATAATCCATATCGTTATGTCCCATATTAAAATAGATCATTCGGTAGTTTTTATTCGTCCACACTACCGGGTAATAACCGCTGTGCCATATTTCGCTTTGCTTTGGCCCTGTTCCTAATGGAAAACTGGTCGAATCAATAGATACAAGAATATCAATATCCGGATTTTCTCTTAAATCATTTTGCCACCTGTACCATTCATTAGGTGCAGATTTGAAAATGTGAGGTAAATTTTTTGTCGCCGGGTGATTAGCGTCTTCTACTCGTAAAATGGCCGAAGTCGGTCGCCACGTATTGCTCACGTAACAACCGGAACCCAAAAATTGATTATGATACCAATCCCAATTCATTGGATAGTCGGAAGGCCTTAAGGCAAAAGCTGAAAAATGAAATCCCATCCAGGCACCTCCGTTCTCCATGTATCTTCGGAAGGCCAGTCTTTGCAGAGAATCTTCAGGGCGTGTATCCAAAAAAATAACCACCTGGTAATGCGAAAGAAATTCTGCATTTAAGTTATCCCAATCATTGGTGGAGTCATATGTGAAGTTATATATCTTCCCCATTGCCGGAAACCACCTGTTGGCTTCATGAACAAAGCTGATGTGTGCAGGATCGTTCCTGGCTGTATAGAAACCAACTACTTTAAAGCTGTGCTGCTGAGCCTGCCCAGGAAAAACGATGCAAAAAAAAGTCACAACAAAAAAGCAAACGGATCTTGTGTGTCGCGTAAAGAAATTAAACATCAGTTTCAAAAATAAGGTGAAAAAAAATTACTGGGCAGTTTTTCGTTATTTTGTGTGAAACAAAAAATAAAAAAGATCATGTGTGGAATAGTTGGATATATTGGTTACCGGGATGCTTACCCTATCATCGTCACGGGACTAAAAAGACAGGAATACCGCGGCTACGACAGTACGGGTGTAGCGCTGATAAATGACAGCGGGCTTCATGTTTTTAAGAAAAAAGGAAAAGTGGCAGAGCTCGAGCAGGCATTACTTGGCAAACCTGTTAACGGAAATATTGGTATCGGCCACACGCGTTGGGCTACGCATGGAGAGCCGAGTGATGTAAACGCACATCCTCACAAGAGCAATAGCGGTAAACTGGCGATGATCCATAACGGCATCATTGAAAATTACGCGCAATTAAAATCTGAGCTTACTAAAAAAGGTTACACATTTAAGAGCGAAACTGATACAGAGGTTTTATTGAACTTCATTGAAGACATTCAAAAAAATACACAGTCGCCACTGGAAGAAGCTGTACGGATTGCATTAAAAAGAGTTTCGGGCGCGTATGTGATTTTACTGCTTGATGAGGATAATCCCGACACTATCATTGCGGCGCGTAAAGGAAGTCCTTTGGTGATTGGCATCGGTAAAGACGAGCATTTTCTTGGTTCCGATGCTACGCCGATGCTGGAATACACAAAAGAGGTAGTGTATGTGAATGACTACGAAATAGCAATCATCAAAGCCGGCGAATTGGTTCTTAAGAATCTCGGTAATGAAAGGCAGATGCCTTATATCTCGAGTCTTGATATTGAACTGGCGGCTATTGAAAAAGGCGGCTATGATCATTTTATGCTGAAAGAAATTTATGAGCAGCCAACAACGATTTATGATTGCTTACGGGGACGGTTAGACGCAGAAAAAGGAACGATCACAATGAAGGGCATCCAGGATAATATTGAAGCACTCATCAATGCACCAAGATATATTATTATAGCCTGCGGAACCAGCTGGCATGCGGCTTTGGAGGCAGAATATATTATCGAAGAGCTCTGCCGCATTCCTGTAGAAGTGGAATATGCGTCAGAGTTTCGATATAGAAATCCTATCGTGAACAAAGGAGATGTGATCATCGCGGTTTCGCAAAGCGGTGAAACGGCCGACACATTGGTAGCGATAGAAAAAGCGAAAGAGCAGGGCGCATTTATTTTTGGAATTGTAAACGTCGTTGGTTCGTCTATTTCACGCGCTTCACATGCCGGTGCTTACACGCATGCCGGGCCTGAAATTGGTGTGGCGTCCACGAAAGCTTTCACTGCGCAATTAACCGTTTTAATGATGATAGCTCTAAAAATTGCCAAGGAAAAAGGAACGATAGAGCAAAATCGTTATATAGAATTGCTGGTAGAATTAGAAAATATTCCTGAAAAAGTGGAAGCAATTTTAAAAGATGGCGAACTATTGAAACCCATCGCAAAAAAATACAAAGACGCCAACAACGCGTTGTACCTGGGCAGGGGTTATAATTTCCCCATCGCATTGGAAGGTGCATTAAAACTGAAAGAAATTTCCTATATCCATGCTGAAGGTTATCCGGCTGCCGAAATGAAACACGGGCCAATCGCCCTCGTTGATAAAGACCTTCCGGTTGTGTTTGTTGCCACCAAAGACGAGTACCACGCAAAGATTGTGAGCAACATCCAGGAAATAAAAGCCCGCAAAGGAAATGTGATTGCCATTGTTACCGAAGGTGATGACATCATTCCAACAATGGCCGATGATGTATTTTTTGTGCCGCCGGCAAACGAAGTAGTAGCACCGCTTTTGAGCGTTATTCCGTTGCAGCTGCTCTCTTATTACATTGGCGTTTTAAAAGGTTGTGACGTGGATAAACCGCGGAATTTAGCGAAGTCAGTAACTGTGGAGTAGTGAATAGTGAATGATAGAAAGTTATTTCGATAGCGGGCCTGATTTCAATTCATAATCCTTAATTTATAATTTTTAATTTTCAATTCGGCTCATGAACATAATCACCAAACACCCCATCAACAATCTTGGATATAATTTTATTGATCCGAAATATATACCTGAAGGAGATGATGAATATTATATAAGGAACCAGCAAAATAATAACGGGATCGAATACCGCCGGCTTTCAGGTTCTGAAATAGAAATTCTAATCCGCAACGGAAATACCTCTGACGATTGGGCAAAAATATTTGTTTCCAAAGAATTTGATCCTGCGCTGGTAAAAAATTCCAAATTTCACGGGCTGATTCGCATAGGCAAGCTCGAACCTTTTTATCTTGAGTTTCATAATTTGCGTATGCCAGTCGGCATTTACAACAGCCATGTTATAAGCTGCGATTTTGGCGATAATGTTTGTATTGATAATGCCGGCTATTTAAGTCATTATATCATTGGCAACGAAGTAATGATTACCAATGTAAACGAGCTGGCTACTACCGATTATGCCAAATTCGGAAACGGAATATTAAAAGACGGCGAACAGGAAGGCGGCCGCGTGTGGATTGAAGTGCGCAATGAAAACGGTGGCAGGCGTATTGCCCCGTTTGACGGAATGCTTGCCGGCGATGCCTATATCTGGAGTAACAATCCAGATGATGCGGAACTCGAAAAAAGATTTTTAGAACTTACGCAAAAAGAATTCAATTCTAAAAGAGGATATTACGGAACCATCGGCGACCGTTGTGTTATTAAAGATTGCGACATTCTTAAAGATGTGATTATTGGTACCGATGCCTATATAAAGGGTGCCAACAAACTAAAAAATCTCACCATCAACAGTGATGCGGAAAGGACTTCGCAGATCGGGGAAGGTTGCGAACTGGTGAATGGAATCGTTGGCTATGGTTGCAGAATATTTTATGGCGTTAAGGCGGTAAGGTTTGTCCTTGCGGCACATTCTCAATTAAAATATGGTGCACGGCTTATCAATTCTTACCTGGGAAATAATTCAACGATTTCATGCTGTGAAGTTTTGAACGCCCTTATTTTTCCTAGTCATGAACAGCATCATAATAATTCATTCCTGTGCGCCGCGCTTGTGATGGGACAAAGCAATATTGCCGCCGGTGCAACAATAGGAAGCAATCATAACAGTCGTGCTGCAGATGGCGAAATCATTGCCGGACGCGGGTTCTGGCCGGGACTATGTGTAAGCCTGAAACATAATTCCAAATTTGCGTCTTTTTGCATTTTGGCTAAAGGCGATTATCCTTTCGAGATGAACATCAAACTTCCATTTTGTCTTGTGAGTAATGATGTTACCAATGATAAACTGGTATTGATGCCCGGTTATTTTTTCCTTTATAACATGTATGCGCTCGAACGAAACGCATGGAAATTTGGAGACCGTGACAAACGCGTTGAGAAAATTCAAAATATCGAGTACAATTATTTAGCGCCGGATACCATTAATGAACTGTTTACAGCCATTGAAATATTATCACATTTAAAGGTGGATGGAAATGGATCTGCTGAAATAAAAGGAGTAGAAAACAGCAGCCGAAAAACAGAAGTTGTAAAAGTAAACCAGGTGCTGAATTTATTCAAAGAACTTATTGCGTATTACGGAACAGTTCAATTAACCAGGCATATGAATGAAAACAATTTTTCTTCCTTTGCAGAATTCAAAAAAAGTATTCCATCCAAAATTTCAAGAAATGAATGGAAGAACATTGGCGGACAATTAATTCCGTCGGCTGATGTTGAAAAGTTGAAAAATAAAATCAAACAGAATAAGATCAATTCATGGAACGAAGTGCATGATTTTTACCGGTTGGCGGGAGAAGAATATGAAAAGAACAAACTAATCCATGCTTATACATCATTGCTTGAAATTGAAAATATCACTTCCAAACAGTTTACCCCTGCTTATTTTAAACAATTGCTTCAACGATCCGTTGATACGAAAACGTGGGCCAGCAAAGCAATCTATGAATCACGCGCGAAAGATTATTCCAACCCTTTCCGGAAGATGATCTATGAAAATGAAGATGAGATGAACACCATCATGGGCAAACTGGAAGACAACCAGTTTATCCAGGACCAATTTAAGGAGTTGGAAACTTACAAGAAAACCATCAAAACTTTGATTAAGAAATTTGGCGCCTAGCCGGCCCGGAAATACCAAAAAATATCCCAGGAATAAAAAAGAAAGGTACCAGTGAACTAACAATAAACTGATATTTTTATTTTCGAACTTATCTTCAGGTACCGTTGGCGTTCCCACCAACAGCACTGAAGAAGAAAAAAACTCACACAACCTTAGTTTGGTTATAAAGAGGTGTTTTTTGTAACGGCAATGAACCATTTAAGCAGTTAGCGTGTACAAGTATACTTAGTCTTCTGTTTAAATTCTCATCCATTTTGTTCCACAAGCCTTTTTTATTTTTATTTACATTCGTACATGCCAATGAAAAAAAATCGTCCAAAAAAACAACTGATTGAGGAATTAAAAAGTTTTACCAACAATACGTTTACAGAGCCAGTGCTACATTCTTTTCAATGTGAAGAATTAAGTAAACATATTAAAAATGTAACCGGCTCGTATATAAGTGCCCAAACACTAAGAAGGCTTTATGGTTTTATCAAATCTGAATTTTATCCTTCTGTGAAAACCCTGAATGTGCTTTCGGCATATAACGGTTTTCTAAACTGGCATTCTTTTGCTGAACAGTTGGCCAACAAAAATTTCGAAGCACTTACTTTAGATGAGGAAGCCAGTCTCTATCTAAGTTTTTACGAGATAGATATCAACGAGGAACGTGACATGAATTATCACAACGCTACAAGAAATATTGCCTTACGAATTTTATCCAATCCCCAGTTGCTTTCAAAATTGTCTTCTTCATTAGCCAGCAATCCGGTTTCCCAAATTTATTTTTTTGAAAGGTTTCCTTTCACGGATGGACTTGCTTCGCCTGTGTACAGAAGAAGTATCCGGCAATATCTTCAAAAGAATACGACAGAGGCACAGATTTACGGCAATAGCCTGCTATTTTTATCGGATTTCCTTTGTAATAAACAGAAAGAATTAAAAAAAAGCTATGAGAGGCTGATGCAATTTGAAATAAATGAAACAATGCATCCTTTTATAATTGCCAGGTATTTAGGAAGTAATATTTTGTATTGTCAATTAAAAAATAAGAATTGGCAAGATTTAAATATTAAAATTAATACCTGGAACCAGTTTTTTTTACCGAAAGAAAAAATATCGATTTTTCAATATCCATATTTTCAACACCTGATGGCTTCCTACCTGAATCTTGCGGGACTTTTTAGTGAAAGTTACCAGCTCATAAGAAGCATACGTATGAAAGATAGAGAATATGAAATCGAAGCCGGGTACAAAGAGGCCTTACAAATAATTTCCGGTATTGGCCGGCATTCAGTTCCCTCGTTCGATTATCAACATTGGTTCACCAATCACATGGAAAAATATTTGGAAACCGTAAGCCCTTTATTTAAGAAAATTTATGAATTGCAGGCTTTTTGCGTCTACCGCAGCCTGGTAACAGGAAAAAAAAGAGAAAAAGCGAATGCGCGAATCAGCCGGCTGGTAAATCAAACCGGCTTTGTTTATTTTACAAACTTCATGGAATAACTATTTGTATTCATCGTCAATTTTCCAGTAAACAAACAAATTTTCCTGATTTTTATTTCTTACTCCACCACCGGGAAAGCAGAAATTCTTAATCGTGCTGCTCCCATCGGGATCAATTCTATTTCCTGTTCCTTAGTATCAACGTTCACAGGGCTTTGAGGCAAAATACCACACAAGCCATACTGGTCAGTTGTCCAGTAAGGAATGAGTTTACCTTTTGCTTCTATGGCGATCGGGACGTCCTTTTGAGTAAATGGAAAATCATTGGAAGGCCACGGTCTCCTGGTCACTTCAAATTGTTGTTTTACCGGTTGGCCGGTGAGGTACAATCCGTAGTTCCACATACTTGCAGGATATATTTCGTAAGCCGGCCATTTGCTTTGATCGGCGTTTGCCTGCCATTTGGAATCCTGTTCAGCCGCAGCTTTGGCGTCCATTTTTTTATAATATTCTTTGATCTTCAATGAAAAAGTAAGCGGGCCGTAATTCACGCTCACGCTGTTTTTATTTTCAGTCCATTGCTGAAGCACCACTTTCATGGGTAAGGCCAATTCAATGATATCTCCCTGCTTCCAGTTATTTTCCAGGCGTATATAAGAACCCGCAACAGGAGACACCTTTACAGGCGTTCCATTTACTGAAACGGCAGCATTGTCGCACCATCCGGGAATGCGCAGGTATAATGGAAACGCAACTGCTTTATCGGTGCTTACTTCAATTTTAATATTTTCATCAAAAGGATAATGAGTTGTTTGTTTCAATATAACGGTGTGGCCTGCACGCTTTCCTACTTTAGCGGTTACCTCGCTGCTGTTGTATAAAAGTGCTGCGATTCCGTTATCCGGCGTAGCCATCCACAAATGTTCTTCGTAATACGGCCATCCCTGTGAATGGTTATGCTGGCAACAACGACTGCTGAAGGGATTCATCGTAAGAAAAGGGCCTGCATTTTCAATGCCGGGTGCATGATCTTTGCTATCACTAATTACCATATTAGGAGCAGTTAAATAGCGCAGTCCCCTGAAATCGGGCATCACTGCTGCAGGGTAAGTATTAAAAGCTACGTCCTCGCAGTTATCGGCCCACATAGGATCGCCTGTGATGCCGGTTAGTATTTCATCAGAAGACATTTGCTCTACCATACCGCAGGTTTCCACTGCCTGTCGGGGATCTGTATATCCTTTTCGTGCATCTTCATCCGCACCAAACATTCCTCCCGGCATCTGCCCGTAAATATTTCGGATCAGGTAAAAATCATTGTAGGTAGCATTTAACGAACTGCTGTCTTTATTTTGCATAAAATAGGTAGCCGGCTCCCGAAAAGACTGCGCCACATTTACATTGTGCCAGTTAGGCAAATTATTTTTCTGTGACCAATCAGCCGTATTCCTGTAAATTTTATTGGCTACATTCAGCAGCCACTTTTCCCCGGTATGATCATAAAGCCAATAAACGCTGTACAGGTTATCACCGCCGCGACTGTGTTCCCAATAAGTTCTCAACATCAAGCTATCCGGGACCTTATTTTCCCAACGGAAATATTTGCTCATGAAAGGAATCACGCGGGCGTCATTGCTGTATTCATAATACGATTGAACACACCAAAGCATGATCATATTGGGCCATAGGTCAGGAATTTTAACGATGTTATTTTGCTTGTCATATACCACTTCACCGGGTCCAAAATATCCATCTGCATGCTGACTTTGAAAAACTTTTTCCAGCCATGACCTGGTTTCTTCGATCATGCTTTTATCGTTGAGAATATAGCCGATATCGCCATAGCCTTTCAACCAGTAAGGCACTTCTTCCCACCCATGATCGCCTTTACCAGTGCCGCTAAACCATGCATTATTTTTCTTTTCGAGCCATGCGCTTATCGTGCCTAATTGCCCGGTAAGCCCGTCCCGCTGTAGTTCCAAATATTTTAAAATCCATCCTTCGGGTTTTATGGTTCCCACCGGAAGTTTGATAAAACTCAGTGGTTGCAAAGGCGCTTTATTGCTGAGATAGTAATCGTTATTTCCTTTTTCCGGGCGGTGAACCACCGTAGCTCTGAGAGCATTTTTTTGCGTGTATGCATGCTGGTTAACTGTGAAGAACAAGAACATACAGTAAACAAGTAATTTCTTCATTTTTTTAATTTCTGCGATTGGATTTTAATGACTGAATAAAGATAAACAATTCACTTTCAAAGATGTGCCTGTTACATTGTTTCTTCAAAAATATTTTGCACCACCCCGTTATTTTTCAACAACCTGTAGTGGCTTAACAATGTGTGTTTGAGTGTAAAACTTTTGTAGGGCAGCTTATTTTTTTCAGCTTCTTCTTTTAAAGCATTGGTAATTTCAGGATAATAAATATGGCTTACAAAAGGAAACAGGTGATGGGCCACATGATAGTTGAAACTTCCCATAAAAAAACGGATGAACCAATTGTCGTGTATCACGTCATTTGTATGATTGATCTGGTGCATAAACCAGGATTCCGGCAAACGATTTTTTTCATCGGGTAATGGAAAATCATGATCCATATTCGCGTGTGGCGATAATAATATGATGAGTGAAAAAAAAGTCGCTGTAAACACCATCAGCAAAAAAGCCATGATCGCCTGCAGCCACGGTACTCCCGCGAGCACCGGGATAACAATCAAATAAAATATAAAAAACGCTTTGAATACAAAAAGTTTTACAAATTCAATTTTAGGAATATCCACTACTTTCCAGATCACTCTTTTCTTATTAAAATAATCTTTAAAATCACGGACCAGCACCCAGTTGAGCAGGTAAAAAGTATACAAAACCGGTAAATAAATATGCTGGTACTTATGCACACGCGAAAAAGGGCCGTGAGGAAAAACCCTTGCCAGGGGGCTTTGATCAATGTCGCTGTCCCAACCCATCACATTGGGATAATTGTGATGAAGCCTGGTGTGCCTGATTTTCCATGCATAACTATTGGCGCCCATAATATCGAAGAAGTAAACAAACAAATTATTGAGTTTCCTGCTTTTAAAAAGAACATGATGCACGGCATCATGAATAAGGTTTATGAAAATGGTCATCAGCATTAATCCCATGAAGAAATAACATCCATAAAAAATCAGTGCGTTGGATGACCACACGATTGCGGAAATGTAGGCGCCGATATATAAAAAAGGAAAAAGAATCGCTTTAAATAAAACTATCTTTTTCCGGCCGGGCTCAAGGTCGGTTTTAATCTTGTTTGCTTTTTCTCTAAGGGTATAAAACACCTGGTAGTTTTCTTCCTTCGGAAACACAGGTTTGAAAGCTGATGTAAGAGTTTTTTTCATTGAATTTAAAAATTTTAAAGTCAAGAAATATCTTCATTACATGGTTTCTCTCTCTGCACACTTTGGTTTTTTCACGAATAGAAGCAAAACAGAACGTCTGAAATACGGCCACAAAAAACGCTCCATAATAAAAAACTGAAAGTTTTTGCAGCCTTTGCTTTTTGTAAATTTGCCTTTAACAATTTAAGAAGATGAAGACAATGATCATTCCGGTCGATTTTAGCACTGCCGCAGACAATGCGGTGAACTTTGCCGTGGAATGGGCCGGAAAATACCTTTATGAAAGGATCATTCTATTGAGATCGTTTTACAGCTCGATGTATGAAAATATGATCATGTCCGCCGACTTTTCTAACGTCAACCAGGAATATCTTAATCAAAAAAGAACTAAAGAAAGGCTGATGCTGAGCGAGTTGTGTGAAGGGGTAAACAAGCGTACCGGCGAAGGCATCCGGATACAAACTGCAGTGAGCGAATTGCCATTGGTAAGAAGTCTTATCGAGCTGATCAAAGATGAAAAACCTGAAATGGTATTGCTTGGCAGTGATACCCATCATGCCAGCAATGAAGGGTTTGTAGCCGGAAACGTAATTGCGATAGCAAGGATAAGCCCGGTGAGGGTTTTGATAGTTCCGGGAAATTACCAATACCAGCCAGTAGAAAAAGCTTTGGTTCCGGTAGATTTCAAAACCGTTACTTCTCTAAATAAGATCAACAGCCTACGCTCCTCTCCAAGGTGGCATGATGTGAAAATACTGGCGCTTAATATTGAGGCCGCTCATCGAAACCATAAACCAGATGAAAACTTCACGGCTGCAGAAAATAATTTACATGTATATCTCAAAAATTTTAAACATGAAATTTATTATAAAGCCGACAAAAATGTGATCGATGGGATTTTAAATTTTAAAAAAATAAATGAAGTTCAGCTTATGATCGCGCTGCCCGGTGTTCACAGCTTTTTGTACTCGCTCACCCACAAAAGTGTTTCAGAAGCCTTGTACAAAAAATGCCCCCTGCCGGTGATGATACTGAAATAACAAACACAGTAAACAAAGAAATAAAGGGGATTTTTATTTTGACATATCCCAAACTCTAAGAGACCTAATTAACGTTTTTCCACCAAAAGAAAACGCACTTAATAAATCAGCATCTTTACCAGGATAAATGTAAGTGGTCAAAACTTTTTCTCCATCATTCACAAAAATTTCCAAAGAAGATTTATCAAAAAGTATTTCAAGTTTTATTTTGCCGCCGGTAGAGGCTACAGTCATTGTCTGTGTTAACTTTTTTTCGTTGATTTTCGCATTCCCTGAACGGCTTCTGTCTACATATATCTCGTTTTTTGACGCATCAAAACCCACGACAGTTTCAGCGGTAATATTACCTTTCCTGTCTTTTTGCTGTGCTATCTTAAATCCTGCCATCGCATTTTCGGGAACGTCTAACTCAGCCTCCAGCCAATAAGAATTCCCGGTAATCTTTTGATCCTTTAAGAGATTATCCAGCTCGCCCTGCACTTCAAAATCTTCAAAACGAACCTTTCTTGTTGAAAGATTTGAAAGATTATCCTTAATAACTTTAGCAGGATTTTGAAAAAGCCGTATTCCGTCTTTTGTCTGCCTCAAACTTAAATCTCTTGGAATTGACATCTGCCCTTTCCACGGCCATGTTTCCTGTTCGCCCGGAACCATCCAGCCGATATAGGTATTTTGCCCTTGCGGTAAATTATTCCACGGAATAGCCGCATACAAAGCATCGCCATGATCTACCAGCAAAGTAGTAGCAGAAGGATTATCATTGGTAAAAGTCTTGCCATCAAATTCCCCTACATAATATTCTTCCATATCATTTCCAACAGTGTCCTGGAAAGAATTTACCAAAACCCATTTTGATTTTCCGGCAGCCCCTTCAACAGGAAGCTTTATAAAGAAAGGGCATTCCCAAATGCCGCCCTGCAAACCTGCATTTCCAAATTCGCTCAGCAAATCCCAGTTCTTTAAATCAGGTGATGAATAAAACTGAACTTCGTTTTCATGGGGCAGGGCCACCACCATCAGCCATTTATTTATTTGATCATCCCACTGAACATTGGGGTCGCGAAAATCTTTTTTGTGCAGATCAATTACAGGATTATTGGCATAGTTGTTAAAAGTCATTCCGCCATCATTACTGTATGCAATATATTGCGATTCTTTTTTAATATGCGGCTGATCCGCGGTATAAATCGCAACGATACAACCACCGCTGTCGCACAAACCGCTGGTATTATTTTTATCCCAAACTGCGGAACCTGAAAATCGCCAGGTGGTATCTTCATCGTTGATCCCTTCAGGCATGGCAAGGTCATAATGTTTCCAATGTATAAGATCGATGCTGGTAGCGTGGCCCCAACTCATGTGTCCCCATTTATTTTCGTAAGGATTTTGCTGGTTGTACAATTCATAAACTCCATTTAAATAGAGCAAACCGTTAGGATCGTTGGTCCAGTTTTTTACCGGCGTAAAATGATAACCCGGCCGCCATTGAGGCGTTGGCACTTGTGGATCCTGTGCAAACACATAGCTTGACAAAAAAACAGTTGCTACAATTAAAAATCTTTTCATTATAATCTTTTTGATCAGGAAATTTATTTAGAATTATTTGGAAGCATTATTATTGTCCATTAAAGCAACCACATCGCTTATTTTGTAATCAGGGCAGGCGCCGGAACGGGATGCAACGAAAGCACCAAGTGCGCTGGCAAAATCAAGCGCTTCTTCCGGTGAAGCGCCGTCGATTAATTTGGAAACGATTGCTGCAAGAAACGAATCTCCGCTGCCGATCGTATCTGCCACTTTTACTTTATAACCGGCATGGTAATAAAATTGATGATGCATAAAAAGCATAGCGCCATTGCCGCCTTTTGTAACAATTACAATTTGAAGGTCGAATTTCTTTTTCAAAAGCTTTACCATTTCTTCATCACTTTCCAAATCATCATACCAGGCAGAAATAAGATGCAGTTCTGAAAGGTTCAATTTCAAAATATCAACATGATGAAGCAAAGTTTCCAGTATTCCTTTTGTATAATGTGGCGGCCGCAAATTAATATCAAGTACTTTAATTTTTGCAGATTCAAGATAGTGAAGCAATGAATTTCTCGTTTTTTCATTTCGCGAAGCAAGACTGCCGAAAACAAAATAATCTGAACCGGCAACCATCTTGTCCACCTCTGCATTGTATTCTATAAAATCCCACGCCACGGGTTGCACAATATCATATTCTACTTCATTGTCTTCTTTGAGCGTGGCAAAAACCTTTCCGGTCGGATTTATATCATCCACCTGGAAAAAACGGGTTTCTATATTTTTGGATTGATAAACTTCTTTTAATTCTTTTCCCAGTTCATCGTTTCCGATGCGGGTGATCACCGCCGGATTTTTTCCCAGTTGTTTCAAATGGTAAGCCACATTTACCGGCGCACCACCGGGAAGTTTACCTTGTGGTAAAAAATCCCAAAGCGTTTCACCAAAACATACTACCGGGAAGTCTATATTTTCTGCCATTGCAATTTTTGTGTTTAATATAAGCAATCTTTTCAGGAAATCATTTTACGGATCCACATCTTACAACCGTTGATTCGTAAAGAGAGCAAAAAATAAATTTAGTTGAATTTTTGGAATATCTGTTCAATAAGCATGGGAGCTCCATTTGATATGGAAGACAAAGGTAGTCTCTAACCTTCACTCTCTAATCCTGACGTATTTGCAAAAGCAGGGGACGCCAAAAAATGCAGTGAGGTAATCCGTGAAAATCAGTGTAATCCGTGGCAAAAAAAATCCTGCAGCGTTGGCGGTGCAAACGCCAAAAAATGCAGGAATTACAATCGGCACACTTTTAAAAAGTTGCGGTAGTCAACACGGTTTCACCCTGTGGGTAAGAAAGATTACCATCATTTTCGGCAGTAATAAAAATCTTTGTAGGGTAATGAGGAGTAACAGTACTGATGGAACCTGTCAGCGCTTTTGAAAACAATTTCTTCGAGGATTTTATTTGTCCAATATTTTTAACGCTGTTTTCATCTGTTTGCATCCAAACAACATAGGCAGAGCGGGCGGGAGTAAGGTCTCCGGGCTCCGCTAAATTGGAAATGCTGATATCAACATTGTAATTCTTGTTATTGTCTTTTTTTATTTTCACTGTTCCTTCCGCTGCAGGAACTACGGATGACTTTGCAAAATGTATCTTTTTTGCACAACCATTCGCCCCAATCATAAAAATGGCTAAGATGGCCATTGCTATCAATTGTGAAAGGGCCTTATTATTTCGTTTCATAATGTTTATTTTAAAAAATGCCTCCGACAAATATTATTTATTTTTAAAGTTAATGATTTTTAGCGAGGCTTTTTATGACATTCATCATGTTTGGGGTCAATTACCGCGATGGGACTTTGGCAAGTGGTTATACAAATTAAGATATAATTCATCCCGCATAATTCCCAGCCTGGCTGACTTTGCCGTTCAGGCGCCTGCTTCGTGACTTATTTTCAAACAACCGTAACCGTTATAATGACGGGCTACAGTCCGTACCTTAGCTTCTGTTGGCGGGACGTCAACAATGGCGGAATCTGTGCAAATCCGTGCAAAAAAAATTCGTCTAACCATCGCCGTTAAAATGTATACCAACAGTAAACCCACAAATAACAAGCATTTTTATTTTCTTCTCTCCTACCACTTCCAGTTTCTCACTTCAGGTAGATCGAGACCGTTTTTGCGGATATAATTTTTATGCTCTACCAATTTGTTTTCCATCTCCTGTTTGAGATATGCACCTCTGTCTTTTAATTGAGGTAGCCGGTCAATCGTATCCATCACCAGCGTAAAACGATCCATTTGGTTGAGCACGGTCATATCAAAAGGAGTAGTGATCGTTCCTTCTTCTTTATACCCGCGAACATGGATATTAGCATGATTGGTTCTGCGATAGGTAAGCCGGTGAATAAGCCATGGATACGCATGGAAAGCAAAGATCACCGGTTTGTCCTTTGTAAATAATGTATCAAAATCAGCATCATTTAACCCGTGTGGATGTTCAGATTTCGGTTGCAATTTCATAAGATCAACCACATTCACTACACGTATTTTAAGCTGAGGGAATTCTTCGCGCAAAATAGTAACTGCCGCCAAGATTTCAAGTGTCGGCACATCGCCGGCGCATGCCATCACCACATCCGGTTCCTCACCTTCATCATTGCTGGCCCATTTCCATATACCAATACCTTCTGTACAATGCACTACCGCTTCATCCATCGAAAGCCATTGGGGAGCGGGATGCTTGCCGGCCACAACCACATTCACATACTCACGACTTCTGAGGCAATGATCCATCACCGATAAAAGACAATTGGCATCCGGCGGTAAATACACGCGAACCACCTCTGCTTTTTTATTTACCACCACATCAAGAAATCCCGGATCCTGGTGAGTAAATCCATTATGATCCTGCCGCCACACGTGGGAGGTGAGCAGGATGTTGAGAGAAGCAATCTTTCTTCTCCAGGGAATGTGTGATGCAACCTTCAGCCATTTCGCATGCTGATTGAACATTGAATCGATAATATGAATGAAAGCTTCATAACAGTTGAACAAACCGTGCCTGCCGGTAAGGAGGTATCCTTCGAGCCAGCCTTCACACTGGTGTTCGCTCAGCATTTCCATCACCCTTCCTTCTTTTTTAAGAAATTCATCCGTGTCAATTACAGCCGCTTCCCACTGGCGATTGGTTGTTTCAAAAACTGCATTCAGTTTGTTGGAAAGCGTTTCGTCAGGACCAAAAAGCCGGAAATTCTTTTGATCTTTATTCATCTTGATCACGTCACGGATAAACCTGCCCTAAAACCAGTGTATCACCCGGCCCCGCTAATTCCTTTAAATTTTACATCGATTCCTTGCTCCCTGAAATCGGGCATTTTTAAGATCGTGAAGCAGCAAGCCTCCATTGGCATGAGGATTGGCACTCATTCTGTATTCACCCTTTGGCGCAAGCTCTGCAAGTTCCGGCAACGAGACCGGCCTTTCTTATCAAAAAGTTCTTCGGGTTTATAACTCTTCAGCCATTGTTCGAGTTGCTTTAAATGTTCGGGGTTTTCTTTCGGATCGGTTATCGGCACCTGGTGCGCACGAAATGTCCCTTCCACCGGAAGCCCGTTTACAAATTTCGGTCCTGTCCATCCTTTTGGCGTTTTTAGGATAATCATCGGCCAGCGCGGCATGGAAAGATTATTATTTTTAGCTGCATTTTCTTTTATCTCTTTTATTTCCGCATATACTTCATCAAGCAGGTTTGCCATTTTTTGATGCATTTCCATAGGGTCGTCTCCTTCAATTAAATGCGGATTCCAGCCATAGCCTTCAAATAGCTTCAGAAGATCTGCCGTTATCGATGCGTGCCAACACAGTCGGATTGGAAATTTTATACCCGTTCAGGTGAAGGATAGGAAGTACCACTCCGTCCCTGGCAGGATTAAGAAATTTATTGCTATGCCATGCGGTTGCCAAGGGTCCTGTTTCTGCTTCACCATCACCTACCACGCATGAAACGATAAGATCGGGATTATCAAAAGCAGCCCCGAAAGCATGACTGAGCGAATAACCCAGCTCGCCGCCTTCATGAATTGAACCGGGACATTCAGGAGAAACGTGACTCGGAATGCCGCCGGGAAATGAAAACTGCGTAAATAATTTTTTTAGCCCTTCTTCATCGCGACTTATATTTGGATACACTTCAGAATAAGTTCCTTCCAGGTAAACGTTGCTCACAATGGCAGGCGCGCCATGTCCCGGCCCGGAAATATAGATCATGTTTAACTTGTGTTTTTTTATAAGCCGGTTGAGATGCACATAAATAAAACTTTGCCCGGGCGTAGTTCCCCAATGACCAAGCAGCATCGCTTTAATGTCTCCAGGTTGTAAAGGCTCGCGCAGCAGAGGGTTATCGCGCAAATAAATCTGCCCTACCGCGAGGTAATTTGCGGCACGCCAGTAGGCATTCATTTTATTTAAAAGCCCGGTAGTTAAAGGCTCCTTTTCTTTGTCAATTGTATGTGTTTCCATCGCTGTATTTTTTATTGTTCATTTATAAAGTTTGTCAAAGAATTTACAGAAATTTTCCGTCAATCCACAGAATTATCGTTGCCAGCGAATCAACCTGTTCTCCAACGGGAACAGAAATTTGAGATAACGAGGAATAATCCTTACTGTATAATTGTTGGACGATCGTTTTGTTGTCACTTCTGCCGAATAAAGCCATCCATTTTCTTCATTTTTTTCACCCTCGTTTTCCATCATTATTATTTCCGCAGGGCCGTCTTCAGTTCCATTAGCAAACAATTGCACTTCTACTTTTTGCGAATCGATGCCGTTTAAAAACACAGGCACTTTGTAACTGAAACCGTTTTCTTTTGAAGTAATTTCTGTTTTGCCAAACCCGGTGCCCGCCCATTTAGCCGAAAGATCATGAGTGATATTCACTATTTCTTTTCCCACTGCGGAATTATCTGCTGATCTTTTTACAAAACCTGATGCTGCCGGCAAATAATATTTTTGGGTGTATTCCCTAACTGTTCTGTTGGCAGAAAATCGTGGTGTCAGTTTACCCATGCTGTTCCTCATTCGTTCAATCCATTTCAGCGGCACATTCTTTTCATCTCTTGTATAAAAATCAGGAACGATCTTATTTTCGAGAAGATCATAAAGGGCTTCGGCTTCTGTACGGTCCCATTCAGGATCGTTGCCATGCTGTTGCATGTCACCCAGCGCCCACCCTACTTCCGGCGAATAAGCTTCCGCCCACCAACCATCAAGTTCTGACAGATTGATACCGCCATTTACCAGTACTTTCATACCGCTCGTGCCGCAGGCTTCCCATGGGCGGCGTGGTGTATTCACCCACACATCCGCACCCTGGACCATATTTTCAGTAAGGAACATATCGTAATCGTTCAAAAAAACTACATGTTTATGCAAATTATACTGCTCAATGAATTTGATCCATTGGCGGATCAGTGCTTTTCCTGATTCATCGTACGGGGGCGCTTTTCCGGCTATTACCAGTTGGACGGGACGTTGGGCATTGGTGAGAATACTTATAAACCTTGCAGGATCAGAAAGCAAAAGATTGGGTCTTTTATAGGCCACAAATCGACGAGCAAAACCAAGTGTAAGCGTATCCGGATCTAAAATAGTTTTTGCCATTTTTAGTTCGTCTACTGATACACCTGCAACCTGGGACTGCCTTTCAAAACGCTCCCTGGCAAAATCGACCAATGCATTTCGCTGAATATTTCTCATTTCCCAAAGTTCCTGGTCCGACAATTTGGAGATATCATTTTCAAGGCTTTCCAGATCGCCGCGCCAACGATCTTTACCTGCCGCTTCGGTCCATAATTTATCAGCAATCTCAGAGTCCCAGCTAGGCATGTGAACGCCGTTGGTTACATGACCGATTGGAATTTCATTAACCGGCCAGCGGGGGAAAATATCTTTAAATAAATTTTTGCTCACCTGTTCGTGCAGACTGCTAACGCCGTTTACTGCAGCGCTTGAACGAATAGCGAGATAAGCCATATTGAAACTTTCAGAAGAATTGTTGGGGTCCTGGCGACCGAGCGCCATAAAATCTTTCATCTCAATTTTAAGATGTTCCCTCACATACGCACCAAGAAATTGCTCTATCAATGCGGGCGTGAAATGATCAAAACCGGCGGCCACGGCTGTATGCGTGGTAAATAAATTTCCTTTTCGTGTTACCGCCAAAGCTTCTTCAAATGAAACGTCGTACTCATCCATGTAATCGTGTGCCCTTTCCAGCACAAGGAATGCCGAATGACCTTCGTTCATATGACAAACTTCCGGTCGTATGCCCAGCGCTTTCAATAAGCGCCATCCGCCTATGCCCAACAAAATTTCCTGCTGAATGCGCATGGTTGAGCCGCCTCCATATAATTCGTTGGTGATGCCACGATAAACCGGGAGGTTAGCTAAATCATTACTATCCAAAAGAAACAATTTCAACCTGCCCACCTGCACCTGCCAGCATCGAAGCCACACCGGGAAACCGGGAAAATTTATTTTTATCCGTAACCATTCGCCATTTTCAAGCCGTAACGGCGTAATAGGTAACTGACCCGGATCATTATAGGGGAAAAGAGCCAACTGGTTATCCGAACTGTCGATCAACTGGTGAAAATATCCCTGTTGATACAGTAATCCTACACCTACAACCGGAACGCCAAGGTCACTCGCCGATTTTAACTGGTCTCCGGCTACATTTCCCAGTCCGCCGGAATAGATGGGCAATGCTTCACTCAGCATAAATTCCATGCTGAAATAAGCGACCTGGGTGAGCGCCGAATCCGGGTGATTTTGCTGAAACCAGGCTGCACCTGAGGTAGCAGTTTCCTTCAGCTTCATCAATTCATCGATTTTATTCCTGAAAGAAGGAAGTGACATTTTCTTTTCCAGCTCATCGTGAGAAATAGTTTGCAATACGATCCACGGGTTTCGGGTAAAGTCCCACAATGACGGGTCAAGTTCTTTCCATAATTCATCGGCAGAGTGGTTCCATGACCACCGCATATTCAACGCCAACTCCATCAGCGAATCTATTCCTTCAATATCCGCAGGCCACAAGCCGTAAATTGCATTTTCATTAATAGTGTCCATTCTTTTATATTTATTTTATTTCTGTTCATTTTTTAAAGCTTCAAAGCCGGACACCACATCAAACAGCTCTTCATCAATTGTTTCCTGGCGCAACCGGTGAAAAGTGCGATTGAGCTCTTCCAGCATATCGTCAATATTTTTTTTGGCTCTTTCCATTGCTGCCAGCCGGCTTGCATTTTCACTTGCCAGCGATTCTGCGCAAGCTTTGTAGAGAGAAACGAAAAGAAATTCACTTATTAGTGCTTCCAGTGTTGATATGCGGTCTCCGGCCACTTCCGGCAAATTTTTACCCGGCCATTTGTATTGATTTAAATTTCGCATCCAGTTTTCATCCAAAGGCAATAATTGTTGAAACACAGGCTCATACCCGGCGGGAGCCACGGGCTTGTTATGAAAAATGTAAACGGCCTGCAAGTTGCCTTGTTCGATATTTTGCTTGACTTCTTATTAAAAGCTGGCCAACAAGCCCTGTAATCGCGTCAACAGAATTGGGCACAGAAAAAAGTCGTTGTGTTATTCAATCCATTCTCCGAAAGCAAAAAACCAATCCTTTCACCAACCGGCCACACTTCTTTATTGCCCGGCAAATCATTGAGAATGCGTTTGGCAAACAAAGTGAGAGAATCGTTGAATTGACCGACAAGCCCGAGATCTGAACCAAAAACAATAGCAGCAACAGATTTTTGCTCTTTCTTTTTGCCCCTTTTTCCTTCAACGATTTTGTCAATCTTTTCTTCCCGGAAATAGGCAATCAATCCTAAAACAATTGTGCGGTAATAATCCTGCAATGATGCAACCGCCGTTTCATATTGACCAATATTGGCGGCGGCCATTGTTTTCATCGTTCTCACTACCGACTGTATTTCGGCGGCGCCTGTTATCTTTTTTCTTAAACCTTCGAGCGTTTCCATTACTCTGTATTTTTATTCTCCGTTTGCACAACCGCAAACTGAGCAAGCGATGTATTGGCAAATGCTACAATTGACGCCACTTGCTCTTCGCTTAACTCTGTGTCCGCTTGCAACTGTTTGCTTAACTGTTCAGAAATGTCTTTACCTTTTTCCAATAAGATGGCCTCTGCCTCCTGCATTTTATCCAGGGGGATGGCATCAAAAACATCGTTGGTAAGGACGATCAACAAAATCATCTGTTCGGGAACAGATAAAGGATGCAGTTCCTGTTGCTGAAGCCATGCACGTATGCGCTTGCCGTGTGTAATTATTTTTTGTGTATGTTCATCAAGCCGCGTACCAAACCGGGCATAATTTTCCAGTTCTTCGAACTGAGAATATGCCAACTTCAGGCTTCCGGCAATTTTACGATAAGCCTTCAACTGGGCCTTTCCTCCCACGCGCGAAACAGATTTTCCTACGTCCACTGCAGGCAAAATTCCCAGTTCAAACAACTGCGGCGAAAGATAGATTTGCCCGTCTGTGATTGAAATGAGATTGGTAGGAATATAATCTGAAATATTTTGTGCTTCGGTTTCAATGACAGGAAGGGCTGTAAGTGATCCTCCGCCCAATTCCTTATTTAAATGGGTGGCGCGCTCCAACAACCGTGAATGAATATAAAAAATATCACCCGGGTAAGCTTCCCTGCCGGGAGGTCTTCTTAATAAGAGCGACAACTCACGATAAGCGGTAGCATGGTGAGTGAGATCGTCGTATACGATAAGTACATCTTTCCCTTTTTCCATAAAATATTCCGCTACGCTTGTGGCAGCATACGGAGCAATGTATTTCAACCCCGGAGAACTGTCGCCTTCTGTTACCAGTACTACTGTATATTCCATTGCTCCTTTTTCCCGCAGATTGGCAATTACTTTTGCTACCGCTGATGCCCGCTGACCGATTGCGCAATAGATACAAACCACATTCTTATCGCGCTGGTTAATAATCGCGTCAAGAGCAATAGCCGTTTTACCGGTTTGACGGTCGCCCAAAATCAATTCGCGCTGGCCACGACCGATCGGTATCAGCGCATCAATTGCTTTTAATCCTGTTTGCAACGGAATATTTACCGGGAGCCTGTCCATGATAGCCGGTGCGGGCCTTTCGATCGGGAAGCGTTTGTCAAAATTAAGCGCGCCCTTATCATCCAAAGGTTCGCCCAAAGGATTTACAATCTCTTCCAAGCAAACCATTGCCGACAGGAATATCCATAACCCTTCCGGTTCTTTCTACTTCATCGCCCGCAGCAAGTTTTGAATAATCGCCAAGCAATATCGCGCCGATTTCATCCTGCATCAATGTTATATGCAATACCAAATAAACCGTTCGGAAACTTCAGCAACTCTTCATAACCTGCACCGGGAAGGCCCGATATTTTTACAATTCCTGAAGAAACGCTTTTTACATAACCTACTTCCCGTGGACTCATTGAATAATGATAATCCTTTCGCTCTTTGCTTATCCCTTCAAACGTTTCGTTTATTGCGGTATGTATTGTTTCTGTCGCCATTAATTACTCATTGCATCTTTCGCTTTTTCTTTAAAAGATTCAGAAATATTTTTTTCAAGGGTTTTAAGGTATTCTGAAATGCTCCACGCTACTTTATACCCGTTCACGGAAAGTTCAATTCCGGCGATGAGTTGTGGAGCTGTTTCAAACTGGAATGCATCTTCTTTTGCACTGATATTTTTGACAGCGCTTTTGATGTCTTCTTTCTGTTTGTCAGAAAGTGCAAAGGCGCTTTTTATGGTTACTGCTGTTTGGCCCGAATTAAAAATTGGAAGAATTTGTTGCTTTACTGTATCAGCCGATTCGTTCAGTTTAGAAATAAAAGTATTTACCACCTGCTGCTCAAGTTCTGCGCCGGCCAGGTCTTTAAGCGCTTTGCGTGAAATCTCAAATACTTCCTGCTGTGTTTTTTCGGCAATTTCTTTTTCAAGACTTTCTTCTTTTTCTTTCACTGATTTTTCCAATTGAATTCGAAGCGACTCTGCATCCTTTCTGGCCTGTTCAAACAATTTTTGCTTTTCTTCTTTGCTTTGCGCCACTGCTTCGTCCATCATTTCTTTCTTTTTCTGGTCAAACTCTTCGTTTTTTTGCCGGAATTCATTCAGTTTCTTGTCGGCATCATCCATTTTTGAAGCCGCATCTGATAACTGGCCGGCAACTTTCTTTTCGCGCTCTTCAATTGCGTTCAGGATAGGTTTGTACAAAAATCTTTTCAGCAACCACACGAGAATGAGGAAGTTGATTACCTGTGCGATCACTGTGAACCAATCGATTTTCATGGCGCCTTATTTTGCGATTACGTGGTTCCAGAAAGGGTTGGCAAAAATCAGGATCATTGATACAACAAAACAATAAATTGCTGTTGACTCGATCATGGCAAGTCCGACAAATAAAGTTCTCGTAATCGTTGATGAAGCATCGGGTTGCTGAGCAATAGATTCCAAAGCGGATTGCACGGATTTTCCTTCGCTGAAGGCCGGCAACATGCACCCGATACCGGTTGTAACGCCGGCAGTAATGATCGAAACTATTGCGATGATTGTGATATTATCCATTTGTTTTTATTTTAATTTTTTTCGTTGATTTAGTTGATTCCACTGCCGCCGCGATATACACGGTTGCCAGCACACTGAAAATGTAAGCCTGCACCATCCCGGTAAGTAATCCAAGCACTTTCATTACCATCGGAAATATAAATGGCGAAATACTGAGGAGAATCGCAACGATCAAACCACCACTCATAATGTTTCCGAAAAGGCGAATGGCCAAAGCAAGTGTTCTTGATATTTCACTGATCAAATTGAAAGGCAACATGATGATGGTTGGTTGCGTATACGACCGCATATAACCTTTGATGCCGCCTTTCTGTACACCAAAAAAAGGCACGGCCAGGAACACACTAATGGCAAGGGCTGCGGTAGTTGAGAGGGAACCTGTCGGCGGTTCATACCACGGGAAAATGATACAAATATTTGAAAAAGCTATAAAAAGAAATAAGGTGCCAATAAAGCTGATATACTGCTTCGTTTTCGAAAGGCCGATATCTTTGATCTGGCTTTGCATGCCGATCACAATAATCTCCAAAATACTTTGCCAGCGCGAAATACGAATGGTTGTTTTCAACTTTCTTGTTACCAGCGCAGAAGCGATGACAAGAATAAGCATCAAAGCCCACGTGGTAACAATAGTAAGGTTCAGGTTGATAAAACCGTGCTTCCAGAAGATCATTTCATCGGGGCTAAGTCTCATGCGATACCTCCTTTTCTATTTGAAAGTTTTTTGGTGATCTTGATTTTGTAAAATGCAGAACGATAAACCGTGCCGCAATAAAACCAACGAGACAAATGAGAAGCTTTTGCAGGTTACCCGCGCCCACAAAATAAAATCCTACTAACGTGATGCCCACACGAAGAAAAAAACTTGAAAGCAACCATAAGGCAGGCTTTTTTGAATGAACCATTTTTTTAACGGTGAGCCATAAGCCTCCGAAAAATATTGTACCCAATGCAATGCCTGCAATGAGCGCAACTGCTGTATTTAAAATATCATTCATCATAATCATTTTCATTTTCGTTTTGATGCATTTCCCTGTTTTCTTTTGCGATCCAATACCACGCGATAAGACAACCGATAAACAAACCCGCGAGCAGGAGGCTTAGCGTCCATGAAAAGGATTGATGATAAACCCTGTCAAGCCATAAACCACAAAACGCGCCAACCAACGCCGGCACCGCTACCGACCATCCTACCATTCCAAACATGCCAAGGCCAAACCATACACTGCGCTTATTTTCACGAAGCGCTTTTAGCTTGCGCTTTTCTTCCTGCCCTACTTTATTGCTAAAAACATCGCCATCATTTTTATTGGCCGGCTTCATGTTTATTTTTTTTTGAATCTTTCCAAATTGTAAATAAAAGAGCTTTCGAGCTTTGCCATTGCTGCCTTTACCTTTTTTTCCCTTTCACTTATCTCTTTAAAATCCTTTTGCACTGATTCGCGCAGCTTTCCTAAATCAGCACTACCCATCGCATTCCTCACTGAAACCATAACATCGCGTCCCGCCTTTATCAAAACCCCTTCCTGCAAGGCCAGGTAATTCACTTTTCCCGGAGCTGTTTCGTAGGTAAAAATGCCGGGAGCCAGCGCCGCCACGCAATCCAATCGTTGCGGCCAAATCCCAAAAGAACCTTTATAAGTTTGCATCCCTATCCGTGTCACTTTTTTATTTTCCAAAAACACCTTGTGCGGAAGCAGGATTTTTAAATTCATAAAAAGAGGACTCATTTTATTAGTTTTTTGTTTGTTTACTGTCGGAAACTTTTTCTGTCACTACATTTCTTTTCACCTCATTAATTGATCCGATCATATAAAATGCATCTTCGGGAACATCTTTAAATTCATCTGCCAATATGCGTTCGCATCCATCCAGCGCGTCCTCAAGACTTACTTCTTTTCCATTGGTATCGCTGAATTGCTCGGTTGTAAAAAAAGGTTGAGTAAAAAATCTTTCCAACCTTCTTGCACGATTTACCAGTTTCCTATCTTCAGCAGTTAACTGTTCAAGACCCAGCATAGCGATAATATCTTTGAGCGCTTCGTATTCTGAAAGCGTATGCCTGATCTGACGTGTAAGCTCATAGTGCCTTTTACCTATGACACCGGGTGTGGCCATTTTTGAATTCGATTGTAACAAGTCTATAGCAGGATAAAGTCCTTCGGCCGCCCTTTTTCTTGAAAGAACAATTGAAGCAGATAAATGCGAAAAAGTATGAACCGCCGCAGGATCGGTCAAATCATCGGCCGGCACATAAACCGCCTGTATAGAAGTAATAGCACCGGTATCAGTATTCGCAATTCGTTCTTCCAATTGTGATAGCTCTGTGCCCATTGTTGGCTGATAGCCGAGCCGCGAAGGCATTTGACCCATGAGTCCTGATACTTCCATGCCTGCCTGTATGAAGCGAAAAATATTATCGATGAGCAGCAACACATCCCTGTTTTCTTCATCCCTGAAAAATTCGGCCATCGTAAGCGCCGCGTGTCCCACACGAAAACGTGCGCCCGGCGGTTCATTCATCTGTGCGAAAACCATTACCATGTCATCCAACACGCCAGCTTCTTTCATGTCGTGGTACAATTCATTTCCTTCACGGCAACGCTCGCCAATTCCACAAAACATGCTTACGCCTTTGTTGTTGCCCACCATATTGTGGATCATTTCTGTAAGCAAAACGGTTTTGCCCACGCCGGCGCCGCCAAATAACCCCGCTTTGCCACCACGTTCGAGCGGAATCAGTACATCTATTGCTTTAATGCCCGTAATAAATATTTCCGATTTGGTGGATCGTTTTGCTAATGGTGGCGAAGGTTGGTGGATGCTGCGCCTTTTCATTGGTGGAAGTGCTTCGCCTTTGTCGATGGTTTTTCCAAATACATCGAACATGCGCCCCATTAATTTGGGGCCGACCGGAACGGTTAATTCTCCGCCCGAATAAAAGGCCGGCATTCCCCTGGATAATCCTCCCGTAGGGTTTAAAGCGATGCCTCTTACCGTATTTATATCAAGCTGAACAAGCACTTCAATATAGATCTGTTTTTTATTGCCCGCAAAAAGAAGTGAAAAAACAGGGGGCAGATTATGTGCAAACCTAATATCTACAACACTTCCCCTCACGGAAATGATTTTTCCGTCATTCAAATGCCGGTTTTCGTTTTCCCTTGCCACCATTTTTGTATTTAGAACGTGTTTGAAAAGGCGCAGACACTGCTTCAAAGTTCCACCCAAAAAAGTTTACGAAAAATGCCAGTTATCATTAGAAGCAATGATTTCTGTCAGTAAAAGAGCCCTGCAGTAAAACAACTTTTACCAGGTATTTTTATTTTGCTCCGGGTGCGTGGCAGGTTAAATTTTTTCTTCGTATCAGAGCTAAAACGCAATCTTAACACAAGCAGCGATCTTTTTATATTCGAGAATGCAAATAATCTCCGTAACTTGTAGGAAGCCAATAACTAAAAATTTTCTACGATGGCCTCCAAAAATGATCTTGACTTTACCTACACTACTATTGATGAGATATTCAGGTTGAGTGTTGGAGAAACTGGTGATTACAGTGGCGCTATGTTTAATGGCGATTTTTCAATGACACTTGAAGAGGCGCAGAAACAGAAACATGCGTTTATCGCTGACAGTCTCAATATAAAAAACAATACCCGGGTGCTTGATATGGCCTGTGGCTGGGGACCTTTTCTGCAATACATTAAAGGCCGTGGCGCCAACGGATCAGGCGTTACTTTATCATCGGGGCAGGCAGCGGCTTGTGTAAAAAACGGCCTTGATGTGCACGTTATGGATTGCCGGTATATCAAGCCCGAAAATTTCGGCGCTTTTGATGCCATAAGTTGTATCGGAGGCCTGGAGCACTTTTGTTCCATTGAAGAATATAAGGCGGGCAGGCAGGATGAAGTTTATCATAATTTTTTTAAAGGGTTAAATGACCTTTTACCAACAGGCGGAAGGTTTTATATGCAAACTATGGTTTTCGATAAAAACATGATGCCCTTGGAAGATGTGAGCGTTGACGCCGATAAAAATTCTCCTTCATATGCAATGGCTTTAATGGTCAAGCAATTTCCCGGTTCCTGGCTACCTTATGGTGATGAGCAGGTGATCAGGAATGCAGCCCCTTACTTCAAATTGGTTTCCAAAAGCAGCGGCAGGTATGATTATATTGAAACTATAAAAAGATGGAGAAAAAAATTCCGGAAATTCAATTTGAAAAAATATCTTTTATATGGCTCTCTCCTTCCGAAATACTTTTTTGATAAAGAGTTTCGCCACCTGGTGGAAGTATTTAAAATAAGTCCGAACAAAATTTGTTTCGAAAACGAAACTATGGATCACTTCCGGCTCGTGTTCGAAAAAGTATAAATGACTGAAAGTTTCGGCTGCTGGTGATTTTACACAATGCTCATTGCCCATATGCCAACGCAGCTGTTTCTTTTTTTCCCAATTTCTTAAGAAACCGGACGTGAGACATGATGGCCGATCCAAATGAGGGATTGGCGTTGTACCGCAGGCTATATTCTTCTGCCGTTTCTTTAACGATATCAGAAATGTGCTTATAATGTACATGGCAAATGCGAGGAAACAAATGGTGCTCTACCTGGAAGTTTAATCCGCCACAAAAGAAATTCAGCAGGTTGTTTTCCCTGCCAAAATCGGCCGTTGTATACAATTGATGAACAGCCCATGAGTTCTGGATATTCCCCGTTTCGTCGGGCAGCGGAAATTGTGTTTCTTCTACCTCGTGTGCCAGCATAAAAATGATGGCCATCGTAATTCCTTCGCAAAAATGTAATACAAAAAAACCTAAAAGAACCTGCCACCACAACGCATTAATAAATAGCATCGGCAGTACTAAAAAGAGGGTGTAATATAGCAGTTTGAAAAAAAACAAATTAAAGTATTCAATGCGTGGATGTTTTTTATTCTCGTAATTGCCGATTTTCTTTTTAAAAAATTTTACATAGTCTTTTACGAACACCCACGAAAGGGAGCCAAAGCCGTAGAATAAAAATGCATACCAATATTGATGCCGGTGAATTTTCCTGAGCTTTTGATGCGGCGACATTCGCAATAGGGGGACGGAGGTGATATCCTCGTCATGCCCCTCAATATTAGTGTACGTATGATGAACGATATTGTGCATAATTCCCCACAGGTAAGCATTAGCGCCGATAATATTAAAAGTGTATCCAAGGACTTTATTCATTTTTTTATAGCGTGATAACGCGCCATGGATAGCATCGTGCGAAATATTAAGCCCGATGAATGCAGTGAAAAATCCAATGATGCTCCACAACAAAAATTGAAGCCAAAGGGGGTTGGAATGTAAAACCAGGAACAGGTACGCCGCAATAAATACAGACAGGTAAAAAAAGGTTTTGAATATCATAGTAGGGTTGGCAAACTTCGAAACGTTATTAGTGATAAAGTATTCGTCTACTCTTGCATTGAGGGTTGAATAGAAATCGTGTTCATTCGCTTTGGCAAACCGTATTTTATGTGACATGACGAGAAAGTTTTTTTGATTAATTTTTTTAAGAAGCAGGAAGTATCAAACACATATAGATGTGTAATACACCACCGTGCTACAACATTTTTTTAATCTAATAATTTTGAAAATTTGGGTGTTTGCTAAGCCATGTCACTGAAACAATAGCTTTCCATTGATTCCCGGGGCGAAAACCTTTTCAATACAAGCAAAATCTGTCGGGGAGAATTTCTGAAAAGTGGTTACAAAAACCAACGACAAAAAAGAAAACAGAAGAATAGACATTACAATTAAATTAAAATAGAACCTATGTAAATTACACTTTATAATCCGTAAACGGCTCGTTTATTTTAAGTTTAACGTAATTACAGAAATAGCGGCACGGGCTGCCAGGTTTCAAAGTGTAACAGGCGGCAGTTAATTTGCGATCAGCCAGACATTATCCTGGAATATACCGGTCATGAATAACCGCATTTTTACAGTAAACTAACTTATTGTTTAAATTTTTATTTTACATCTTTCCCTGCGACGACACAAGTGCTATCAACGCTGCCTTTCATAGTTACGGGCTTATTGCTGAGAGTACTTTAAAACGGCTCCAAAAATCTGCCTGCGTATAGCGTTTACGTTATAATAATAACCGCTTTTCAATAAGCCCATATTTTGCCGGTTAATCAAAAGGATGACCGACAAATTATATTTGGGAACTACGGCGATGCTGGTTCCCGTAAAACCGGTGTGGCCAAAGGTGCCTGTTGGGCCATCTTTTATTACAGAATCGGTAGTGTCCATCATCCAGCCGAGACCGTTATTAAATTTATCCTTAACGAAAAAAGAATCTATTACCCGCGTTGAAATAAATTGTTTGCCATTCGCTTTCCCTTTATGCATCAGCATGTCCACCAGTTTTTGAATATCGGACACAGTAGAAAATAATCCCGCTGAACCGGCAACACCTCCATTAGCGTACCATGCGTTGCCATCGTTCACTTCTCCTTTTACCACGTAATGTCGCCAGCCATTCCAACTGGCCGGATCAAGGCCTTTTACCGAAAAGCCAAGAGAGGAATCATAGACCATCCGGTGCTCATAAGGGTTTCCCAGAGAAGTTGCAGCGATATTGGTAGTTCGCCCATTTTGCAAAGGGTTGTATGTCGTATGTGTCATACCCAACGGTTCAAAAATATTTTGCTTCTCAAACTGGTCCAGTGACATGCCGGACACTTTCTCGATAATTTCACCCAGCAGGATAAAGCCAAGGTCGCTGTAACTGCGTTTAACGCCTACCGGGTATTTTAGCGGTAACTCACCAATAACTTTATAGGTGGTTTCTTTATCGGAGGAGAAATAAAAAAGCGGGTACCATTCAATAAGACCTGCAGTATGGGTGAGCAGGTTCCTGATGGTTATTGACTTTTTTTCGCCGCTATCAAAGCTTTTTATGTAGCTTCCCACCGGATCATCGATCTTAATAAGTCCCCTGTCAACAAGCAACATAATGGAGGTAGTAGTTCCGATCACTTTGGTAAGAGAAGCCATGTCAAAAAGCGTGGCTGTATCCATGGGCACAGGCGGAATAAGAAGCCGATGGTTAAAATCATATTTCTGCGCATAACCATAGGCATGTTTATATAAAACTTTCCCGTCTTTTTTGATTTGTATTACAGCACCCGGAATTTTATCATTAGCGACCTGGCTTTTCAAAATGCTATCAATTTTTGTAACCAGGTTTGTTTGCCCCGAACTAATATCCTGGCTCTTTAAGGAATTGGTAACTAAGCAGAACAAAAAAAATACAAACAATAATTTCTTATGCATCTAACCGGGGTTTTTAAATCTAAGAATATTCAAAATCAAATTCGGTTAAACCGGGGTATTACCGATAATTAAAATGGTTCGCCGTAAATATAAGAAATGACCGTTGAAGGGGTAATGATTATTTTTTCAAAAGGGATCCAGTATTTCAGTATAATATTTAGACATGAATCGCCGAAAACAACACCGCGACAGGCCAGGTAGACTTCTCCTGACTTTTCTGGCTGCCGACAACACCAGCATAATACCTTTCCCGCTTAAACACTTTTGATTTAGTTTACACCTGTTCATTTATAAAAATATTCTTATATTTGAATTATAATATTTCTCTTTTACCACAATTTTCCCGCACCAGAATGAAAACTGCCTGACTGATCAATTATTCAATAGGCTTTCACCTCTCCCATCACGGGAATTCAAATGAATTATCCTATCTGTATATGCTTGGTATTATCGCAATATCAATTTTACAATTATTCATAAACTTAAAAAAAAGGAGGTAGTTATGTACAAAACAAACTTGAGTAAAATGGCAGCATCTGTCGCCATTATTCTATTCTTTATTTCTTGTCAGAAACAAAACCGACCTGCGCCCGTGGTTTCTGAAAATGCCAGGGTAACAAGTCTGAACAAAAAAATGAATGTTGTACCTACAGACAATGTACATGTGTTTGCAGAGGGCTTAAATAATCCACGGGGATTAAAATTTGGGCCCGATGGAAATCTTTATGTAGCAGAAGCCGGATTAGGAGGCGATCTATCTACTATCGGGCAGTGCGACCAGGTAATCTTTCCGGTGGGCCCGTACTTCGGTAGTTTAACCAGTGGCCGGATTTCTAAAATTACTCCGGACGGCACAAGAACTACGGTAACCGATCAATTTCCCTCCAGCCAGGCCAATGAATTAGTTGGAGGAGATGTGGAAGGTGTTGCCGATGTGGAATTTGTAGGTAATACTTTATACGCTTTGTTAGCCGGTGCCGGATGTTCGCACGGCGTAGCTTCAGTGCCCAACGGCGTTGCAAAAGTAAACCCGGACGGAAGCTGGACAATGGTAGCAGATCTCAGTGCGTTCCAGCAATCACATCCTGTGGCTCAACCGGAAGAAGAAGATTTTGAGCCTGATGGAACCTGGTACAGCATGATCAACGTTCGCGGAGATTTGTATGTTTTAGAGCCTAATCATGGTGAGTTGGATAAGGTGACCACATCAGGAGACATAAGCCGGGTGGTGGACATATCTGCCAGCCAGGGACATATAGTTCCTACTGCTATGGCGTACCATGGAAATTTCTTTGTTGGTAACCTGCATCCATTTCCAAATCCCGGCGGTGCTTCCAAAATTCTAAAAATCACTCCTTCAGGCCAGCTTACTGACTGGGCTACCGACCTGAACATGGTGCTGGGCGTGGTGATTGATAAAAATTCCAGGATGTATGTACTTGAAATGACTGCCGGTGCACCTTACCCCACACCTGGTTTAGGCAGAATATTGAGGATTGATCCGGGTGGAAAACGAACAGTAATTGCCACCGGGCTTAATTTACCTACCGGCATGACAATGGGCCCTGATGGAAAGCTGTATGTTTCTAATTGGGGTTTTAGCCCTTACGCAAGCGGTGGCGGACAAGTGCTGCAGGTAGATGTAAAATAAAAATTCAAAAGGCATTTCACCATCAAAACGAAAGCCTTACAATTTACCAAGTGACACAAACCTCATGCGTATAATTTTAAAAAGAGCCTGTTTTAAAATGGATGACAGGCTCTTTCTATTTCATTTCAAAAAAGGTTTTTTATTCAACTTTGACTTACAATAAACCAACAAATTCCCACGATTTTTAATTTGCCATTTGAATAACAGATTCTTGTTTTTTATGAAACTTCTGTTTAGAGCCTTTACTCCAACCTGCTTACCTTTACCAACCATATCAATCATTAAGCAAATGAATAAACCTTTATTCAATTTTTTTACTAAAGATCATCGACGCATCGAAGCATTGCTGGAGAAGGCAACGGAAAACCCCGTTGAAATACAATTGGATTACTATCACCGGTTTCGCACAGGGCTTTTGAAGCATATCAAAATGGAGGAAAAAGTTCTTTTTCCCGCTGCTCAAAAAGCGAATAATGGTGAACCGCTTCCGCTCACAGCGAAGCTGCGACTCGATCATGGAGCCATTACAAGTTTGATGGTTGTACCACCGACACCAGGCGTTATAAATGTATTACTGCATCTTTTGGAAAAACACGATCTCCTTGAAGAAGAACCGGGAGGAATGTATGATGTGTGTGAAAAGTTAACTTCAGACGATACAACACAAATATTGGAGCAATTGGAAAATACCACTGAAGTTCCTGTTCATCCTTTCAATGAGGCAGAATATGCTTTGGATGTTGCTAAACGTGCATTGACAAGAGCCGGTTTTGATTTTGATGAGTTGGTGAAATAAAGGCAACTGGCCATCACAAAGGCAACAAACAGGTTCTGTTTTTAAAAAGCGAAAAACCGGTAATTATTAATTAAGCATCCGGTATTCATTCGGTGACTGGCCAACTCTTTGTTTAAACAAGCGACTAAAATGTTGTGGGTATTTAAAACCAAGCTCGTAGGCAATTTCACTGACTGATTTGCTTTGGTCAAATATTTTTTCTTTCGCCACATCTATCACTTTTGATTGAATGTATTCCTGTGCGGATCTTCCGGTTTCTTTTTTTACAAGGTCACCAAAATAGCCAGCAGACAAATGCAATTCATTGGCACACCACGCTACGGAAGGCAAACCAATTGACTGCGGCTTATCTGATTGAAAATATTCATTGATCAAAACTTCGAATTTTTCCAACACACCTTTGTGCACATTATCCCGTGTGATGAATTGCCTGTCGTAAAAGCGGGTACAATAATTTAAAAACAATTCGATATTAGAAACGATAAGCTTTTTGCTGTGCGCGTCAATTGCATGCTCTAATTCATACTCAATTTTTGAAAAACAATCCAACACAATTTTTCTTTCGCGTTCTGAAAGATGAAGCGCTTCATGAAATGCGTAGCTGAAAAACGAATAATCGCTGATATGTTTTCCAAGCGGTGTACTATGAATCAAATCCGCATCAAAGACTAATGCATAACCTTTCGGCTGATAGGTTTCTCCGTTGCTGTTAACGCCGGCCACCTGCCCCGGCGCCAGAAACACCAATGTTCCTTCCTGGTAGTCATAGGTATGCCGTCCATAAACCAAATCGCCGCATTTTACATCTTTTAAAAAGATGGTATAAAATCCGAAATACATTTTGGAGCCTTGACGTGGATCGGCTTTTGATAAATCAACCACACTCACGAGCGGATGAAGCGTTTCATTGTTATTAAAAGCATTGTAATCATTGATCGTTTCGAATCTTCGTATATTCTCCATGACGATAGTTTTTGCTGAAACAAAATTAGGGCTTTATTAAACCTTGTATCACTGACGATTTCACAATCAGCAATATTGGTATGAAAATCCGTAATTGATATACAGGCAACAGAAAAAAATAGCAAGACCTTTGCCGTGAAAAAAGATAGAATATGCAAAACGTGAAATTAAACAACGGAGTTGAAATGCCTATCCTTGGGTTCGGTGTTTTCCAGGTGAAAGATTTGGCAGAATGTGAAAGAAGTGTAATAGACGCGATTGAAACAGGTTATCGCCTGATCGATACCGCTGCGTCTTATATGAATGAAGAAGCGGTTGGTAATGCCATTAAAAACAGCGGAATAAAAAGAGAAGATTTATTCATCACCACCAAACTCTGGATACAGTCTAACGGTTATGATGACACGAAAAAAGCTTTTGAAAGATCGATGAACCGGTTGCAACTTGATTATCTCGATCTATACCTGATCCATCAGCCCTTCGGGGATGTTTATGGAGAATGGCGGGCGATGGAAGAATTGTATAAACAAGGAAAAATAAAAGCGATTGGTGTAAGTAATTTTCAACCGGACCGGTTAATCGATTTGATGATTCATCATGAAATTGTACCGGCGGTAAATCAAATTGAAACGCATCCTTTCCATCAGCAAATTGACACACAAAAATTCTTACAGGAACAGAACGTGCAGATAGAATCCTGGGGGCCATTTGCAGAAGGCAAAAACGATTTATTTCATAACGACTTGCTGGCTTCGATTGGTAAGAAATACAACAAGTCCATTGCCCAGGTGGTGATCCGGTGGCTTACACAAAGAGGAGTAGTAGCCATTCCGAAAACGGTTCATAAACAAAGGATGGAAGAGAACTTCAACATTTTCGATTTTGAATTAAGCGCAGAAGATATGGAGGCGATCAAAACATTGGATTCCAGGAAAAGCGCTTTCTTCGATCATCGCGATCCGGCAATGGTAAAATGGCTTGGAGAGAGAGAATTGGACGTATAAGACAATTCAATTGCAAAGGTTTTTCTCAAATTATAATCATTAAATTAACAACACATGAAAGCAAAAATCCTCGGACTATTTATATTTATAATGATCGTGCAATCGTCCTACGCACAGCAGCCACCGACCGAAACCATTAGAACTTCCAGCAAAAACACTCCTGAACAACAGGAAGTCATCAACCTTTCAAAAAAGAAATGGGATTGGATGGCCAACAAAAATGTAGACTCGTTAAACGTTCTGTTTGACGACAAAGCGATGTTTGTTCACATGGGAGGAAGTTGGGGAAAAGCCCAGGAACTGGCGACGATCAAAAGCGGCGGTATATGGTATAAACACGCCGATATTTATGGAGTTATCGTAAACATCATTGACAACACGGCGATCCTGCTGAATGACGTTGATTTGGTGGCAGAAGTTGGCGGACGGGAAGTGACGAATCCATTTATGGTTACTGAGGTGTATGTTAAGGAAAATGGCGAATGGAAGATGGGCTCACTCACGTTCTCACATCTGCTCCGCCCGGTTAAAATGAAGAACAATAATTGAGAGCCGGTGTTTTTGGTACCTTACAGTAAAGCGACTTTTATTGAACATTTTTATTTTTCCATCTGCTATTTGAATTATTAACTAATCAAACTTAAACAAAATGAACATTACAAGAATTGGTTCTCAACCTTCGGCAAAAGGGCCGGAAGATTGGTTTACCGGTGCGGTTCGTGTCGATCCATTATTTCAGCCGAATGAATCGAGGCGTGCAGCCGCTGCTATTGTAACTTTTGAGCCCGGTGCAAGAACCGCGTGGCACACTCATCCTTTGGGGCAAACGTTGATTGTTACAGCCGGATGCGGTTGGGTACAAAAAGGTGGCGACAGTTAGAGGAAATTCATCCCGGGTGATATAGTTTGGTTTGAGCCCAATGAAAAGCACTGGCACGGCGCTACTTCCACCACGGGAATGACGCATATTGCCACGCACGAATATCTGAATGGCAAAGTGGTAGAATGGATGGAAAAAGTTTCAGATGAAGAATACAACAGCTCTAAATAACACTTACTTTATTTACAGTAAAAATAAACTCTTATGCAAAAAAGAAAATTAGGCAAGGAAGGCCTTGAGGTTTCAGCTATAGGCCTGGGTTGTATGGGAATGAGTTTTTCATACGCACCTTTTCCGCCAAAAAGTGATATGATCAACCTTATTCATAAAGCCGTGGAGCAAGGCATCACTTTTTTTGATACAGCAGAAGTGTACGGACCGTATACGAACGAAGAACTGGTGGGCGAAGCGTTGGCGCCGTATCGCGACAAAGTTGTGATTGCCACCAAATTTGGTTTCAACTTTGAAAATGGCAAATCAACAGGCATCAACAGCCGCCCTGAAAATATCAGGAAAGCGGTGGAAGGTTCTCTTAAAAGATTACAAACTGACGTGATCGATTTATTGTACCAACATCGTGTGGATCCTAATGTACCAATCGACGAGGTTTCCGGCACGGTGAAGGATTTAATAACTGAAGGCAAGGTGAAATATTTTGGCCTTTCAGAAGCCGGGGTGCAAACCATCCGCAAAGCACATGCCGTACAACCGGTGTCTGCACTTCAGAGTGAATATTCTTTATGGTACAGAAAACCGGAAGAGGAAGTGATACCAACGCTCGAAGAACTGGGAATTGGCTTTGTTCCCTTCAGCCCGCTGGGAAAAGGATTTCTGACCGGCAAGATCGACGAGGACCGGACTTTTGAAGCAGGTGACATTCGCAATACAATTCCGCGCTTTAGTGCTGAAGCACGCAAGGCCAACCAGAAACTCGTGGATTTGCTCGGCAAGATTGCAGAAAGCATGCATGCAACCACTGCGCAAATTGCATTAGCGTGGTTGCTTGCGCAAAAACCCTGGATCGTTCCTATTCCCGGAACTACCAAGCTTCATCGCCTGGAAGAAAATAACGCTGCGGCTGCGATCTCATTAAGCGATGATGAGTTAAAGAAGATTGAAGGTGCTTTGGAACAAATAAAAGTTGTCGGCGCACGCTATCCCGAGGCCTTGGAAAAAGCAACGGGACTATAGTAGCAAATTTGTGATAGCCTTTTGGCGCACCGACTTTCTTAGTCGGAAAGGTGTTGGCTGATGCCTGATTCCCGGCACAAAAAAGCCTCGCAGCTTATAAAAAAACGGTGAGGCTTACTAAAGAATTGCAGGGTTTATTGCAGCTTAGCTACCTGGGCTTCATAAAACTTGCGGGTTTCTATTACGTCCGGTACGCTGTTATACCAGTTTGATTCATGCTCAATAGATAACATGCCACTAAAGTGCTGGCGTTTTAATTCCTGGAAAATGGGGGTAAAATCAATTACGCCTTTGCCTACCACAGTATCAGCAGCATCTTTGTCACCAAACTTAACGATGTCTTTTAAATGCACCCCGTAAACATGGCCTGCCAGTTCTTTAAGAGCGTCGACAGGATTAACACCGTTGCGTGCCCAGTGGCCCACATCCGCGCATGATCCAATATTTGGATGTCCCTGGACGGCTGCCAATACTGAATCAGGACTCCAGTACATGTTGGGTTTAGGATGATCGTGAATAGCAACTTTAATACCATAGGTGCCAGCCATACTGTCTACCATATCCCATTGATTTTTGAGTGGCTCAGCGGTTATATAACTAAGTCCGAATTCTTTTGCAAGATCAAAAGCATCTTTCCATTCTTCGCGTGTGCGGGGAACGATAACACCCATAGCCACCATTTTGATTCCTTTTTGCTGCATAAGCTCTTTTATTTTGGCTTTGGAGGCATCGGACATCCTTACGCCAAAACTATCTTTTAACCCGGCGCCGAGCGGTTGTCCCCAATAAGCTTCAATATATTTGATCCCACAGCTATCGACTTTATCAAGCGCCTGTGCGAAGGAGAACATGCGAAACGTCCACATCTGAACGCCGAGTTTCCAACTGGCAGTAACATTGGAAGTATCAGCAGAATTCATGGCTGTAGTAGAATCAGTGCTGGTTTCACGATTGGAAGTAGAGGAGTTACATCGGGTTAGCGCAAATACACAAACCATCCCCAGAAACATGCAAGCAATTTTTTTCATTGTATCAGGTTTTAGATTTTTAAGGTCAGCAATTTACTAATTAATTGAGAATCAGAATAAAATTCAATTTAATTTATCAGCTAACCAACCGTATTGATTTTTTCAATTACTATATAAAAAAACGGGGAATTTGTTTTTTTACTGTAAAAAATGGTTTGTTCTAAAATAAAAATTCAATTGAGGCAGGATATTTGATTTACACAAGCAAGCATTTACCTCTATTGAAAAACCCAAAATAAGCTAATTTATCGCTGATTTTTACCCGGGTTGTTCTTATTGATAAGCTTTGCCGCGAGGCCTTTATGAAGGCTTCGTAAAGAGGTATTGCCTCATAAAGAATACCGTTTTTTGAAACACCTTTTTAATCACGTAAAAATCCTTTTATGAAAATCAGAAAAAAAAACATCACCGGTGCAACCGCGTTACTGGCTTTTCTATCACTGCTTTTTTTTGCCTGCAAAAAAAATGTAACAACACCTGCAAGTTCATCATCGCCAAGGCAGGTTTCGCTTTATTTAACTGATGATCCCTGCCAGTACGATTCTGTGTTTATTGATATCAGGTATGTGGAAATAAAAATTGATACCAGCCAACATATGAATGATGATCACTATGGGGATAATGAAGACGATCACAACGAAGATCACCACCATCATGATCAATATGGTTTATGGGATACACTTTCCATCCGCCCGGGAGTTTACAATATTTTAAAACTTCGAAACGGAATCGATACTCTCCTGGGAACTGTTAATATCCCGGCCGCGAAAATCAGGAAAATACGTTTGACACTGGGCACTGACAATTCAGTGGTGATGTCGGGCGTTTCTTACCCTCTACAGTCTACCTACGGGTTGAACAATTACGAGTATGTGCAGGTGCACCAGGAAGATGAAGACAACCAATACAGGCCGGGCCAAACCTCTATGTGGCTTGATTTCAATGTATGCAAATCCATCATTTCCCGCAATGGCAATTATTACCTCAGACCCTATTTTTCCATCTTCTCCATGCATAATACCGGCGGCATAGAAGGAACGATATTACCGTTCGCCGCAAGGCCCTTCGTAACCGCGTGGAATGACACTGACACCGCCACTGCGAAGCCGGAAGAAAATGGACGATATAAGATCAGGGGATTAAACCCGGGAACATACAGCGTCACTTACCAGGGAATGTTTGGATACCAGGATACCACCCTCACGGGGATACAGGTTACCACAGGCTCTGCCGTTAGTATTCCAACGATAACACTGCACCAGTAAAGGTTCAGGTTTTGGTTTTTCAGAATGCCGGGGTTATTCCCGGCATTTTTTCGTACAACCATAACTGTTAGCCGGAAATATTCAGCAATCCTGAACTTCAAAATGCGTTTATACTTTACCGTTATACACCAAATAAAATTCTTTTATTTTCTTTCGTTTTCTGTTGTCAAATACTGCCATGTGCTGTTGGCATCGCTTTTGTGCCCCTATACATGAAAGGGAAAAAATGAAACAGGAAGATAAAATAACGTGGCGGGGAATTTGGGAAGTTTTTAAAAATGCAGGTGCCGGTTTTTCAAGAAACAAGATAACCAAACTGAGCGCATCGCTGGCTTATTATACCGTTTTTTCGCTAGCGCCAATGCTCGTGGTGATCATCTACCTGTCAAGTCTCTTCTGGTCGCAAAATGCTATTGAAGGCAATATAGTGAAACAGTTGCAGGACCTCATCGGCAGCAGGTCTGCATCGCAGATACAATCTATTATTCAAAACGCATCTATAAGCAGTAACAGCGGCACATTCACAGCTATCATAGGTTTTGCGGCTTTATTCATCGGCGCCACAACCGTTTTTACGGAAATGCAAAGCTCCCTTAATTTTATCTGGAACCTCAGGTTGAAAAAAAACACCGGCATTTGGAAGTTATTGTTGTCAAGGGTTTTATCTTTTTCAATGGTAATTTCCTTAAGTTTTTTGTTATTGGTTTCGCTGGTGATAAATACTTTATTGGAAGGCCTCATCGGAAAAATACAGCAAATGTTCCCGGGCATTGCTTTTCAGCTCATTTATGCGATGAATCTCATCATCACATTTATCATTACCGCTATTTTATTCGGCATAATTTATAAGGTATTACCCAATGCAGAAATCAAATGGAAAGATGTGGCAGCGGGCGCTGTTTTTACCGCGTTTCTTTTCATGTTGGCAAAATTCGGCATCACCCTGTATGTAAGTAAAAGCAACATCGGAAGCAGCTATGGCGCAGCCGGATCGCTGGTGGTGTTGCTCGCTTGGATTTATTTTTCATCTATCATTTTTTATTTTGGCGCAGAAGTTACCAAAGCTTATGCTATGAAATACGGTGGCAATATCAGGCCCACTAAATACACGGTTACTGTGCAGACAATAGAGGTAGAAAGCAAGAAAAAATCTGTGCAGGAAAATGAAGAGGACGCTAAAAACACTAAAAAAGAAACACAGGAAAAAAAGGATAAAGAACATACGCACATGTCATAAAATATTTAACGGTTACTAAAGCATTGACACGATTTTTTGAAATATATTATTACCGGCCCGCTCAATGGGTTGCCCACGAAAAGAACCTTTTAGAATGAAAATACAAACCCAAAAATTTATTAAATATCTTTTATTGTTTTTATTTGTGTTGCCTGTTATAGCATCATGCAACAGTTCGGCCTCAAAGAATAAAAACGCTCCTGTAAAAAGAGATACAACCATCACTGAATCCAATGCATATTCTAACCTGGAAATGGACAGCACAACACTTGAAAATTATCTTTTAAAAAATAATGTGAATGCAGCTATCGCCGATAAAATGCGCAATTTTTACAAAAACCGGAACTATCATTTTGCATGGTTCAGCAATGATGGCCTCACCGAACAGGCGCGTGCTTTTTACAACCTCCATAACACGTATGTAAAAGCTAAAATTGACACCTCGATTTTCGACAGGAAACTACACGCCACTATGAAGAAACTGCTCGATGATGACAGTTTTACATTAACGCCGCCGCAGGTAACGGAGACTGAACTTCACCTGACACAACATTTTTTTACTTACACAAAAGAGGTATACGAAGGAACGATAGACCCCTCTCAATTGCAATGGCATATCCCAAAGAAAAAAATTGATGCGGTGGCCCTGCTTGATTCCCTGGTTGCGAAAAACGGGACCAAACTTGAGGATTGGGAACCGGTGAACCGATATTACCCTTTATTAAGAAATGAACTGGTGAAATATTATGAGATTGATAAAAATGGTGGTTGGCCCAGCATCTATCTAAATGAAAAAGCTTATAAAAAAGGCGATTCAGGACACGCTGTTTTGCAATTGAAAAAAAGATTAAAAGTTACCGGCGATTATAACGGAGAAGATACTTCTATGCTTTTTACGCCGCAGCTCGAATCGGCCTTAAAGCATGCCCAGCAAAGATTCGGGCTAAACACGGATGGAGTGCTTGGAGAAAGTACCGCTAAGGAATTAAACGTTTCTGCGAAAGACCGGATAGAACAGATGCTGGTGAATATGGAACGGCTTAAATGGATGCCGAATGAAAGTACCGGGACAAGGCTGGTAGCTAATATTCCAGAATTTCGTTTGCACGTTCTTAACGGAAACAAGCAGCAGTTCAGCATGAAAATAGTGGTTGGCAAAGCCGGCCATAATACCGTTATTTTTACCGATTCTCTTGAGTATGTAGTTTTCAGTCCTTACTGGAACGTTCCGCAAAGTATTGTGAAAAACGAAATTTTACCTGAAATGCGGAAGGATAAAAATTATCTCCAAAAAAATAATATGGAACAAACCGGCTCACGCAACGGGCTGCCGGTAATACGCCAAAAACCGGGCGCTGATAACGCCCTTGGACGCGTAAAATTTATTTTTCCGAATAACTACAACATTTATTTTCATGATACCCCGGCCAAATATTTATTTGATCAGAATGATCGCGCCTTCAGCCACGGCTGTATCAGGCTGGATCAACCCCAAAAGCTTGCTGAATACCTGCTGAGAAACGATCCTGAATGGCCGGATTCAAAAATTATTGATGCCATGTATAGCGGAAAAAATACCTGGGTAAAGCTGAAACAAAAAATACCCGTGTACATTGTTTATTTTACGGCCTGGGTTACGCCGGACGGCATTTTAAATTTCAGGGATGACATTTACGGCCACGACGCGAAAATGGAAAAAATGATGTTTAACGATCAATAGCAAATTTAAATATTGATCCCTCGATTTTCGTATTTAAGTAACTGTTATAGTAAACTAACATAAATGACAGATTTTTATTTTGTCACACCAGGTGAATTTGCATTTAGGCTGTCTGAATATTTCATTTCCACAAAGGCTTTTTAGTATATTAGCGTTGAAATAACTTTTAACTGAAGCTTGAACAATTGTTGGCAGGCGAATAGACTGCGCAATGAAGGTCAAAACTAAATCAGATCCAATGGCAACAAGTGAATCGGCTATTCCTGTTCTCACTGAAAAGGAAGCGAGGCGTAACCAAAACAATGCGGTGCTGGCAGGTTTTCTCGGATGGACATTAGATGCCTTTGATTTTTTCATTCTCACATTTGTGCTTGCTACAGTAGCAACAGACTTCAACAAGACGATACCTGAGATGGCGCTTACACTCACCGCCAGCCTGGTAATGCGACCGGTTGGCGCCTTAATCTTCGGCTTACTTGCAGATCGCTATGGCAGAAAAGGCCCCTTAATGGTCACCATTATTTTTTATTCGGTGATGGAAATATTATCGGGGCTTGCTCCTTCGTACCAGGTATTTTTATTGCTGCGTTTGTTATATGGTATTGGTATGGGTGGCGAATGGGGCGTAGGCGCTTCGCTGGTGATGGAATCTGTTTCCGTAAAACGCCGTGGATTTTTATCAGGTATTTTACAGGAAGGATATGCACTGGGCTTTCTGCTTGCAGCAGGTGCTTATTATTTTGTTTTTCCACATTTTGGATGGAGAGCTATGTTCTTCATCGGCGGACTACCCGCATTAGTCACCATCTTCATACGCAGCAAAGTAAAAGAAACAGCTGCCTGGAAAGCCAACAAAGCAAAGGATTGGAAAGAATATGGAAGCGCAGTAAAAAAGCACTGGAAATTATTTTTGTATCTCGTTCTTTTAATGGCAATGATGAACCTGATCTCTCACGGAACACAGGATCTTTACCCTACTTTTTTACAAAAACAAAAAAATTACAGTCCGCACGAAACCGCTGTGATAACGATGATTTCGATGGTGGGCGCCATTATTGGCGGACTGTTTTTCGGTTATTTATCCGACCTGTATGGAAGAAAAAAAATGATGGCCACTGCAGTCATTCTCGCACTGGTCTTAATACCACTTTGGTTACTTGCTGGTGGAAGTGTGTTGATCGCATTAGGTGCTTTCGGAATGCAATTTATGGTGCAGGGCGCGTGGGGAATTATCCCCGCTCACATCAATGAATTATCGCCTGGTCCGTTGCGGGGTTTCTTTCCGGGTTTTGCTTACCAGTTAGGCGTATTGATCGCCTCGGCGATTCCCTGGGTGGAAGCGATTGTGGCTGAAAAACTGGGCTATGCTACCGCTATGGAAATTATGGCTGGCTCTGTATTGGTGATAGGCGCCATTGTTATTCTTGCAGGGCCTGAAGCAAAAGGAATTCATTTTCATAAACCTGCTGCAGAGGACAATGCGACCTAAATCACCAAAGAAATTATTCATGATACTTAATTTAAAATTGAAAAAAGACCTTCCTTATTCTAATACTATTTGCCATAGTTTATTTCTCTTTTGGATGTAATAAAAATGAGAATGATGCAGCGGCCATAAAAAAATTATTAGAGAAAGAATCTGCAACCTGGCGATCAGGCGATTCAGTAGCCCACGCGGCTTGTTGGAAAATCAGGCCTTACAGCAGAATCCTTGTTTCAACAGCAGACGGCAAAGTGTATGATGTTCCGCCTGAAATGATGATTCATCCCGCGCCTGGCAGCATGGGCAAAGGAGGCTCCTCTGTAAATACTAATTACAAAATGAGTATTCATGGAAACGATGCGTGGGTAAGCCATGACGAAGTTTCAACTGCTGCCGATGGTCAAAAAAGTTATTCCTACGAAATAAGAATGTTGGAAAAAGTTGATGGCGACTGGAAACTGGCGGGTCAATCTATTCATCTGTATAAGAAGTAATCTTTCTTTTGCGAAAATAAAAATTCGAAATTTTTGTTTGTTTACTGTATTTTAAATGGGTTCAAAATCTCCCGACCATTTTCGTTTTGCCATTACCGTTATATTCATTTCATAAAATAAATTCACCGCAAATAAATCCTGCTTTATCTTTATCAATAAAACAACCGCATGAGCGAGCACCCCGTAAAAGTTTTGGAATGCAGTTATATCAATCATGATGTAAAACGTTTTATTGTTGAAAAACCCGAAGGTTATACTTTTATTCCGGGCCAGGCAACGATGATTTCCATCGACCTGCCGGAGTGGAGAGAAGAATTGCGCCCGTTTACCTTTACCTCGCTGAATGAGTGGCCTTATCTTGAATTCACGATAAAAATTTATGAAGATCATCATGGTGTAACTGAACAATTGGGAAAGACCAACGCCGGTGCAACACTTTTGCTTCACGATATTTTCGGAACAATCCAATACAAAGGCGCAGGCGTTTTTATTGCGGCAGGCGCCGGAGTTACGCCGTTTATAGCCATTCTCCGCGATTTGTATAACCGAAAAATTATTGCAGGAAACAGGCTGATACTTTCCAATAAAACTTCAACAGATATTATTTACGGAAAGGAATTGTTTCACATGCTTGGACCTGATTTTATCAACGTTTTCACCCGGGAAGGCGTAATAGGTTTCAGGGAAAGAAGAATCGACAGAAATTACATTATAGAAACAATCCGCGATTTCAGCAGTAACTTTTATGTATGCGGCCCTGATGATTTTGTAACGGATATCACAGGTTACCTGCTAAGTCTTGGCGCCAATGCAGGAGCAATTATTTTTGAGCAGTAAACAAACTTTTTCATAAAAATTTTATTTTCCCGTCCGCAATTTCATTTGTAAGAAACTTCAAATTTAGATACTTCATGCATTGAACGAATTGCCGTTTCAACAGAAGCAATGTGCGTATGCGAATTGAAAGAAAAATACAATCGCTGCTGATTAAATTTTATAAATTTTGGCTTCTTAACGCAATGAATATTCAAAACCCATTTTCTGTCTTGATTCATACCCCTGTAATCACCGTTTACGGGCTGTATCGTGAGCGTAAATCCACGGCGGCTATTCTTAAGTTCCATCCGTGTTAAAGCCAACTTTCCTTTAAGATAATCATTGCTGCTCCCATCGTCTTCAATGAGATCAAAACTTCCATTATCGCCGGGATAAACCTGGAGTATCAGAGTCTGGTTATCTCCTCTTTCTATCGACGACGCGTACTTGCGCATCGGGATAACGGAGCCTTGCTTTACAAACAACGGAACCTTATCAATTGGCGCCGACACGAGATATTCTGAATTTCCTTTCAACTTTTTTCCGGTCCAGTAATTAATCCATTTTCCTGCAGGCAAAAATACTTTTCGGCTGGTAGCTCCCTGTTCATAAACCGGTGCTATTAAAAGCCCTGGGCCTAAAGTAAACTCATACAGATGACCCGGAATTTTACCAATGATCGGTGTACCTTTCAGCCGGCGTGATTCAGCAGCAGAATAAATGTAAGGGAACAATTGCATACGCAAATGCGAATAAAAACGGAAGATACTATCCGCACGACTTGAGTATTTCCATGCTAAGTTTGAAGTTGGGTTTTCTGGTTGAGAAAAAACTTCAGTAATAGGGCAAAATATTGAAAACTGCAACCAGCGTATATAAAGTTCTTCATTAGGTTTATCCGTTTTTCCCATGTCGAATCCGCCGAGGTCATTGGTTAGAAAAGGAATCTTGCTGGTGGATTTTTGAGGATCGGTATACATGGCAATATTTTCTTTGAAAGCAACATGCGGAACCCATGAATTAAACTGAACAGTTGGCTTTTCTACCGTCCAGTCAGAGCGGGTGTCATCCGTCCATTTACCCGGATATTTTTTATAAGCTTCGTTTTCGGTACCGCCTGAATGCGACAACATAAATCCTCTTCCTTTGGTTTCTTTTCCAAATTGCTGGCTCATTTCAAACATGGCCTTGCAGATGCTTATTTTATCGGTGCGGTCGAGTTTGATAAAATCGGCGCCTTCATCAAAAAAGTGCTTCATCTTTTGTTTGAAAAAAGCTACGGCTTTTGGGTTGTCGAAATCTATATTACCGGTAGGCGTACCCGCATTTTTATTTCCTTTTTCAAACATGGCTGTGGAAGTGCTGTTGTTGTGCCACGTATCTTTATTAATAAATATTTTCGAGAAATATCCTTTGTCTTTAAACTCGTTAAAAGCATCTTCGTTGCCTGTTTTCTCGATACAATCCCATGTCCAGAAACCGCCTTTAATGTCGTTGCCCTGCATAAACTTCCACATGAAGGCGCGGTCAGGAAAACTGGCCGTATCAGCGACAAAATCAATGAATTTTTTAGGCCCGCGTCCTTTATCTGCATAACTCCAAAACCAGGAATCTATCCAGTAAGCATCAATGGGATAATTGTGCTTTTTTATTTCTTCAATCCGGTTGATGGTTTGCGTTTGATCAGTATAGGCACCATACAACACTCCAAAAGCCCATGAAGGCGGCAACACAAGGTTGCTATCAGCCACGGCAGAATAGACGTGATTAATAGTTTGAGAATTGGCAGTTAAGAAACAGCCAGTAAACAAACAAATTACCGCGATTTTTATTTTGGATTTCATGATTTGTTATTTGTTATTTCTATGGCATTCGAATGGGAAAATGCAGGGCTTTTAATTACCAGTACGATTTTTTACACGATCCAGTAATAATTCAGGCTCATTGGTTGTAATAAAATCAAAACCATTTGCCAGCAGCCAATCCATATCAGCAGGATTATTTACCGTCCAGGCATTAAGGGCAATATGGTTTTGTTTTGCACTTTCGATCCATCCGGGATGGATTTTAAAAACAGACAAATAATAATCGGCACCAGTGATTCCGTCTTTCTTTAACTGTTCGGGAGATTTGTTCCCTGCCAGGTATTGCGTTTCAGCCTTCGGATTTAATTCAATAACTTTTTTCAGGATATCATAATCGAAGCTGATGTAGACAGTCATTTGATCAGCATTAAACTGGTGGACCAGCTTTACAATTTTTTCTGCAACTTTTAATCCCCTTTCCTTAGTGATCCCCGAAGGCTTTATTTCGCAGATCAATCTTGTTGAGTGATTATTTTTAATTCCCGCAGAAAGATATTCTGCCAGGGTCGGCAAATTTTCTCCATTGGAAAGTTTGTACCCCTCCAGGGTTGCAAAGTTTGCTTTTTCAATTTCGAGCCCGTTGTATTTTGGATCATGATTGATCACCAAAGAATCATCTGCCGTCATTCTTACGTCGAATTCAGAACCGGCGCATTGCAGGGCGATCGCCTTTTGTAAAGATGCAATTGAATTTTGCGGAAGGTTATCATTCTTCCATGCGCCACGGTGGGCAATTACTTTATTATTAGAAAATGAATTCATTGGACGTTCAGGCTTACTACTTCCTGTATTTTTGGAAGCGCCACAAGAACTACAAATTATTACAACTAATGTGAAATATAATCGCATTTTATTTAAATCAGGAAAAGCTTATACAAGAAGTGGAGGAGTTGAACCTCCTCCACTTTAATTAAACTTGCACAAACTGCTATTGAAAAAAAGAGTTTTCGATCTATTGCAGGTACCATGGAACCTGGTTGATCCCATCGTATCCACCATACTGTTCCTGGATCGCCTTAGCGTAATTCTCAGGATTTTTCACCTGCTCATCAGTCGGATATTTCCAACGCTTTGGATAAACAGTTGGATCATCAGGATTCATGCTGGTAGAGGGGTCCAAAGGAAATTCAGGATAACCTGTACGCAAAAATTGAGGATAGTTCAATCCATTTCCCTGGAAGAAATCTATAAGCCATCTTTGCGTCCAAATTTGGCGCAAACGATCTGTCTTGGTTCCAGCTACATCATATGCTGCATCTCCTGTAAAATAGTTGTCGATGTAATCCTGGGTAATAGCCATACCATGAGTACCGGTAGCTGCGGATGACAGGTTCATATAATACTCCAACATTGCTTTTACACCATTTTCATAATAATCCTGCGCGTTACCTGAAACCCAACCTTCCTCGATGGCTTCTGCGATAATGAAACATTGTTCAGCATAGGTAAATTTAAGCATGGGATCACCGGCTTTGTATTCCACATACCTTTTGTTAAGTAATGAATACACACCATGCTGGTTATTGAGGGCCAATTGGTCGGCGGATAAATCAGTTGGAGCACCTACGTAGGCGTCATATTCTGATTCAGATTTACCGGAATCAAGCATGGCCTGTGCTGGTTCGGCAAAATAAAATAACCTGCGGTCATTATACTTTTTTAACGCATCTACTACCAGTTTCGAAACGCCAATATAAATTCTCCTGTTCTCTCCATTCCAAAAAGGATAGGTTGCGTTAGGATTTTCAGAATATACCAGCTGAAAATTATCATCGTTGCTGGTCATCAGGTTGTCGGCGTTAACTATTTCGGCAAAGCGGGCCTTCAACTCCTGGGTAATCTTTTTACTCATTGTCTGTATTACCTTAAGTTGCATCGCATTACAAAGCTTGCGCCATTTAGACGCATCCCCGTTATACATAATGTCTCCATCGAAATCTGCTCCGGCAGCGAAATCTGTTTCTGCCTCCTTAAGGTCAGCAAGCACTTCCGTGAACACATCGGATTGTTTGTCATACTTCGGCTTTGTTATTCCTTCCTCAGCCTTTCCTGCTTCAGAATATGGAACATCTCCCATATCTAAGGTGGCTGAAAAACCGTAAGAAGCTTTTAAAAATAAGGCCAATCCTTTATAAGAAGATTCCATTGAAGTTCCTTTTGAAAGTTCAACCATACGCTTCAGGTTGGTTAAAAGCTTATATGATCCAAAACTGCCAAAAGGGTAATAGGAATAATAATACTGATAAGGGTTGGGATTAGTTTCCAGGATCGCTACATGCTTGCAAAACAGGTTGCCGGTACCGAAATCTGTTGGATTCGGATTCCAAAACCTATACGTTTCTTTCAACGTTTCTGTAGCAAGCATGGCCGGTGAAACGGTTGTCGGCACATCCGGGTTCGTGTTTAATTTATCAAATTTGCTGCACGACGCAAAAATGCTAAGAGAAAGTGCGACTACTATACTATATTTTAAATTTTTCATGTTTTTTTAATTAAAATGTAACTTTTAGATTAAAACCAAGATACCTCACTGCCGGATCCGCAAAATCTTCATGGCCTCCGTCGGGGTCAGAATATTTGAAATCTTTCGCTTTCAAAAAGACATTCTGACCAACAAAACTTACAGATGCTGCTTTTATAAAATTATGCAGGTATTTGCCGGGAATATCATAAGTCAATGATATCTCGCGAAGTTTAAAGAAAGTTTTGGAGTAAGTATCTGCAGGGCTTCCGTTACCTCCCCACGCACTACTGTTGTGCAAATCAATAACGTATTGCTTGTAGGTTGTGTAAACATCATTCGGTGCAAACTTGCGCGTATCACTTGTGATATTACCTACAGCGTCATAAGTAACTGTTCCTGATTCAACTTTTACGCCTTGTCCTAAAAAGTTTTTAGAACCCGGTGTAGCAACATCTAATGCTCTTGCTTCTGTAAGAGATCCAGGGTGAACGCCTGATTGCCACATATAACTTTCGGTCCTGGTGTTCATAAGCCCACCTGAAACACCGTCAAACGAAACATACAGGCTGATATTTTTATATTTTAAGTTAGAATTGATTCCCCATATCCAATCAGGATCGGAATAACCAAATTTAGAATCATATTGGCTGTATTGAAGTCTTCCGTTTTTGAATATCAGGTTTCCGGATGGATCACGCAAAAAGGCCCTGCTATAAAATACATCAACCCGGTCTCCTACCTTTACCCATGGCTTTTTAGAAGAATAGGTAGAATCTAACCTGGTATAAACACGCCTGTAAGTAGACCAGTTAACACCCAAATCCCATTGCCAAACGTTATTTTTAAATGGTGTTCCATTAAGAATCACCTCCCAACCCTTGCGTGAAATTTGTTCATTAGTATTAACAAGATTTCCGGTGTAGCCTGTAGCGGCTGACAAAGGCCCTGCAATTATACCGTCATACATTTTTTTATCATAGTAGGAAACATCAGCCATCAAACGGTTCTTAAACATAATAGCCTGCAATCCTGTTTCAAAAGTGGTTGCACTGGCAGGAAGAATGCCTGAAGGATAAAGATTACTCGGTGCATTTGCCCCATTTAATTCATTCCATGTACCACTGTAAATGGAATAACTGCTGTTGATGTCGTAAATACCCGGAGGTGTTTTGGAAACAGTCCAGGAATTTCTGATTTTCAATAAATCAAGCCAGTTTCGGGTCTCAGGCATAAGCTGTGAAATAACGAAACTGGAAGCTATTGACGGATAGAAATAAGAACGTCCTGTAGAGGGCAAGGTTGAACTCCAGTCGTTTCTACCAGTACCTTCCAGGTAGATGAGTTTATTCCATGAGATTCCGATTCTGCCATATAAAGAATTAACCTGCTGGGCATAGCTACTCTGGGATACGTTGGGTGGATTTACCGATGCTTTGATTGAGAAAAAACCCGGCACAGAAATACCACCTACTGTGTTCGCATTGATATTATCATCTTTCTTATAGAATATAGTTCCACCAGCAAGATATTCCACATCAAATTTATTAAATGACTTGTTACCGGTTAGAAGGAAATCACTGTTAATACTTAAACCGGAGGTTTGGCCGATATTATACCCACCTGTTTTTGTACCGTTCCAGGTATAGGGATTTCCCGGAACAGGTGTGTTACCTGAAGAAGTATATGAACCTTGAGAAATTCTCAACTGAGCAAGCTCTTTGTAGAAATCAAGTCCTGAACGAACGGTGGCTTTCAACCAGTCGGTCAAATCATAACTCATCGAAAGGTCAGCATTGAAGATATCTCTGGATATTTCATTTGTTTTTTCGTACCTGTCAAAATAAGGGTTATTTATACCTGACTGATAAGTAAAATTTTGCTTTTCCCCAGGTACCATCCAGTAATTATTTTTATAGTCCAGTATGTTATAATCTGAAGGTGACCAGATCAATAAGGAATACATCGGATCATAAGAAGTATAACCGTTAGATCCTACATTCGGTGATGCTTTTTTTGCATAAGACAAATTTGAACTCAGTTTAAACTTTTTTAAATCGATATCTCCCCCAATAGTGTAGGTATATTTATTCAGAGTTGAATTTGGATATTGTCCCCGGTTTTGAATCCAGTTTAGTGAACTTCTTAAAGAAGCATTTCCCACCTTATAGCCAACACTTAAATTATTGTTGGTTACATATCCCTGTTGTAAAAAGTTTTTGAAGTTATTTTTTCCCACCGGCAGGTAAGCATAATCGCGGTATTCTTTTGCACCTGGATCCCATTGGTTTTCCATTTGACCATCCATGGTAGTTCCCCATGAGCTGGTTGAGTTTTTGTCATACGTATTATTGCTGCCTCTTCCATAAAGACTTTGTCTTTCGGGAATAGCCAGGAAGCCTGCAGTAAACATGGTGTTGGTTGTATATCCTACAGTTAAACCCGGTTTATAATTACTTCCATTTTTGGTAGTGATCAAAATGGCTCCACTTGCCCCGCGAAAACCATACAGAGCTGAAGCGGTTGCTCCTTTCAGCACACTAATCGATTCTATATCTTCGGATGAAATATCGCTCAGGGTTTTATTTGCATAAGCAATTCCGTCAATTACTATTAACGGATTTTCACCGCGAATGGTGATATCCGGTGTGGACGCAAAATCGGGTGAATTTTTCACCAACAGCCCCGCAACTTTTCCGGTAAGTGACGTACCTACATCAACACCTGAAACTTTTTGAAGGTTTTCTCCTGAAACTTTTTGCACTGAATAACCAAGTGCTTTTTCTTCCCTTTTTATGCCCAAAGCGGTGACAACAATGTTGCTCATTTCATGAACAGCATCCGGTAAGGTAACGTTGTAAACTGTTTTACCTTCAACGACCACGACTGTTTGAGGCTGCATGCCGACGAATGAAAATCTCAACACATCATTTCTTTCGGCCTGTAAAACAAAATTACCGTTGTTATCAGTGGTGGTTCCGCGGCCGCTTTTTATGATTACCACACTTGCCCCAGCAATTGGCGCACCCCTTTCATCAGTAACTCTTCCTCTTACTTCAAAAGACTTTATTATTGAAGAGAACGAGGTCATATCCGGAAGTGGTTCCGATTCTTTTTTCTTCACAACAACTGTGTTTTCAGAAATAGTATAGGACAAGTCCTGATCTTTAAAACACTCGTTCAGCACTTGTTCCACTGAGCTGTTTTTTACATTCAGTGTTACTTTTTTTGCATTTTTTAAAACCTCATCCGCATAGAAAAAATTTACATTGGTTTGTTTGCGGATTTGGCTGAATACTTTCTCAAGTGAAACGTTATTCTCCTTTAGAGTGACTTTTTGTGTATAAGCATCTTTGGCGCTAACCTGGAGAAAAGTGGCGAATAATAAAACCGTAGTGAGTTTCATAATTCTTATAGATTTTTTAATAAACCCCGTTTGGGATCGGGATTTATTTTTAACATTTAAATACATAGATTTGTAATGGTTTAGGTTAAATAATAAAAAGCTGGTTTGACAGATCGCTTGAAAATGATATCTAAATCCTTCCGGGGACTGTTCCAGCAGTTCCCGATTTTTTTTAGAACGCGTTTCATTATTGATCTCTCACTCTTACTGTCGAAAAGGTCATTAAATGCATATCTGTATTACGTTAAGGCGTTACTATTATTTTTTTATCTTTTATGGAGAAGTGTACTTCATTTGTCAGCGATAAAGTCTTAAACACTTTGGAAACTTCCAGGTTTTTATTAAGCTGACCTGTAAAGTGAAGGCTTACATTTCCTTCATAAACAATATCTACATCATACCATCTTGATATTTGCCGGAGGATTGATTGAAGGTCGGCGCTCTTAAATTGAAAATATCCATGCATCCACGCAACCGCTATGTTGGTATCAACATCGTCCAACACTTTGATTTTTCCTTGCTTATTAATATCAGCCTGCTGTCCCGGCAGTAAAAATTCAGGTGATTGTCCGGGTACAGATACTTTTACTTTTCCTTCAAGCAAAGTAGTTTTTATATCAGCTTCGTCACCGTAAGCATTTACATTAAAGTGAGTTCCATACACTTCTACTTCAGAAGAATTGGCTTCTACCTTAAAAGGTTTTTCTTTATTTTTCGCCACTTCAAAATAAGCTTCACCTGTTATAATTACTTTTCTTTCTTTACCGGTGAACACTACAGGAAACCGGATAGATGATGCTGCGTTCAGCCACACTTTTGTTCCATCCGACAATGTAACCTGGTACTCTCCTCCCCTTGGTGTTGAAATAGTGTTATACTCAACCTTTCCTTTGGATAGGATTTTTTCACTATTAATATCATAAGCAACTAAACCGTTTGCCAGCTTCTGTATTTTAATATTCCCTTGTCTTGTGAGTAAGCCGTTTGCAGCACTGTCCAACGAAATAATGGAACCGTTGGCAAGCGTTAATGTAGCTTTATTGCCGCCCGGCACAATATTATTTTTTGTATCTGTCTGCGCCGGCGCAGCTTTTGCAACCAGCTGCTTTGAACCGTTATTTTTCAATATAAAAAAAACGCCTGCTGATAGAACAAGCAGAACGGAGGCCACCGCTACGGCAATTTTCCATTTATTTTGGCTTGTAACTGTTGATCGTGTATTTCCATTGTGGATAGTATGTAAAATTCTGCCTTTGATCCTTTCTGAAAGTTGTTGCTCCGTTTGATCCTCGCCAGCTTGTAATTCTGTTTCAGTATCAGTAAAGGAGTGATACCACTCATCCAGGAGCTCTCTTTCGTCTTCTGATAAGGTACCGGAGAAATATTTCTCCAAAAGCAAACGTATATTCTGCGGAAGCTGCATTTAATATAAGTGTGTTGAGGCGGGCCAAACACCTACGCGAAAAAAAAATTTTTTCAGGCAGCAGAAATTGCACGATGTCAGAGAAAAAAGTGAAGGAAAGTTCTGGTTGCCAATCTTAGCTGTTTCAAAGCTTTACTGATCTGATTTTCAACGGTCTTTGAGGAAATACTTAAATGTTCGGCTATTTCTTTGACAGGCATATGGTCATTGCGGCTGTATTTAAAAATCAGTTTGCATTTTTCCGGCAACTTTTCAATTTCATTATTAACGATCTCAAGCAAGTGTTTGTAATGTAACGACGTTTCAACCGGCAATTCAACTACCGGCGCTTCGGTGAGAGTAGAATTATACAGGCGCTCACGTTCTTTCTTCCTGATTTTCGCAAGAACCATATACTTGGTAGCGCACGCCAGATAATTTTCGAGGGATTGTATTTTGGCAGAGGATCTGTTAGACCACAGACTCACAAAAACATCATGCACTATGTCTTCAGCTATGTCATATTCCTGCATCCTGTTGTAAGCAATAGCAAACAATTTTTTCCAGAAACGGTTGTAGATTTCTGTGAAAGCCAGTTCATCATTCCCGGCAAGAAGTGTTAAAAGTTCGTCATCGGTATAGGACGTGTAAATTCTCATTTGAGCAATCGAACAATAAAAGCTTTAGGAAGAGCAAACGTACAACTTTTATTTTTTACAATCTGCAGAACCGAAATAATAACTTAATAATAATATTTATCGTACAATTTATCGATAACTCACCCTTCGCGCCTGCCTAAAATTCCAAAAGAAAAATCTTTATTTTTTATTTGTTTACTGTTGCTGCGCTTGTAATTCCTTCAAAATATTTTTCAGTTGATGGATATGCCTTTGAGTATGATATAAAACAAAATAATACAATTCAAGTTTTGTTACTTCTCCAAAAATCTCTACCTGGAGTATCTCCGTCAGATGCTGCTTTCCACGTTCTTTATTTAATTGCCAAATCGAATTTTCAAGATCTTTTATAACTGTTTCGCGATCGTATTCTTTCACTTCCGGAATTATAAATTCCGGAGCGTTGTATTTTGCCTGAAAATCGAGAAAAATCGTTTTCATTTTGGCAGCGCCCAGTGAAGGGTCCCGTCCTGCGGGCTTTCCGCTGGTTTTCAAAACCTTTACCATTCCATTGTTTGATTTGATAACATGCGTTGCCAGCTGCGCAACCGTCCAACTGTTTTCAAATGGAACTTCATTTATCGATGTCTCGTCAACAGAAGAAACTAATTGCAGCAATTCACTCCACGTTTCATCAAGCGAAGAAAATAATTCTTTCGCGTCTACGGTATCCGTTATCATAAACTTGTTTTTTTAAAATAAGAAAAAATCAAATCTGAATCACCGCCAAAATATTGCCCGCCGGATCTTTGAACCACGCTACCTTTGGCCCATCCGGATTCCTACTGATTCCTTTTGCATCAGTGTGCAGGTATTCATACTGTTCGAAAACAACTCCTTTGCCTGTTAGCTCATCAACTGCTTTTTCAATATTCTCAACAGGAAAATTAAGAACCGTAAATGTGGCCGGCTGATGACCAGGCTTTGGATAGATCAGTGTTTTGTGGTCTTCACCAAAGTGAAGCTCAATCAAACCCATCGGGTTGTCGGCGACATGTAGCTGAAGTACATCGCCATAAAACTTTTTTGCTTTTTGCAAATCGTCTACAGAAAAACTGCCGAATGCTTTGGATTCTTTCAACATTTTTTTACCAGTTTAAAGATTTATAAAATTTAAAAGCTTTCTCCTTTCAAATTTAAGATCAGTTTTCTGAAGTCTGGGGCACACTTTCCAGCTGATAATTAAACATCCAATTGATACCAAATTTATCCGTAAGATCACCAAACAATGCATTCCAAAATGTTTTTTCCAAAGGATGTGTTTGCTTGCCGCCTTCTGAAAGCCGTTCATAGAAAGTGTGAATCTGCTTTTCGCTGTCGCAATCTACTAACAGAGCATAGTTGTTGCCTTTTATTAGTCCGCTCTCATCGCATAAGTCGGACCCCATAATGGTAAAGCCATCGGTTTTCAAAGTAGCATGCATGATCTTGTTCTGCATTTGTTGGGGCATGTTGTTGGCCATTGGCGATTCACCCACTTTTTGCATGGTAAGTTCGCCACCAAAGCAATCTTTATAAAAGCTCATAGCTTCGCTACAATTGCCGTTGAATCTTAAATAAGAATTAATAGTTGACATGTTTTTAAATTTTAAGTGATTGTATTTATTTTTTGCAATTAACTTTCTGCAGCCTGTTTTAAAGTTTCAATATCCAGTTTTTTCATTGGCATAAAAGCCGCCACCACTTTTCCGGAAGTTGCCGGATTGCTCATGAGTTGTCCCAACATGGAAGGAACAATTTGCCACGATAAGCCAAACTTATCTTTCAGCCATCCGCAGGCCCTTCTTCTCCCCCCTCTGCAAGTTTGTTCCAGTAATAGTCTATCTCATCCTGGTCTTCACAAAACACCTGGAAAGAAATCGCCTCCGAAAACTTGAACTGGTCGCCCCCATTTAACGCTGTAAACTTTTGCCCGTTGATCTCAAATGCAACCGTCATGGCTGTTCCTTCTTTTTGGTGATGGACCTCAAAACCTTCTTTGGGATAACGGCTCACCGTTTCAATTTTAGAGTTTTTAAAAATTGAGGTGTAAAACGTTGCTGCTTCTTCTGCCTGGTTGTTAAACCAAAGACACGGTGTGATTGGCCCTTTCATCTTATACAGTTTTAAAAGTGATTATTTTGATTCGGTATATTTTTTAAAATTATCAAGAATCGCCTGCCAGCCCGCTCTTTGCATTTCAAGTGGATTCGTTTTTTCTGCTTCAAAAGTTTCAGTCACTTTTGTTTCTTCTCCAACGGATGAGAAAATTACACTTACTTTTCTGTCATCGCCCAGCGTATATTTAATCAGCTCATTTGGTTTTACTTCATCGTAAATTCCTCCAAAATCAAATCCTGCACTTCCGTCTTTTGCTTCCATTCTCGCCAAAAATTTTCCACCGGCGCGCAAATCATTTTCAGCTCTTGTTGTATGCCAGTCGTCTGACGCATTATTCCATCGAACGATATCTTCAGGAGTGGACCAGTTTTTCCAAACCTTTTCAACAGGCGCTTTCACTGTTGTTTTTACTGTGATAGTTTTTTGTGTTTCCATTTTATTATCTTTTGTTAATACAAATTTAATTGCCTTATTAGACAAAACAGCTGTACAAAAACGACAATTAGAAGGCGATATGCGACAATAAAATCATTATCTTTATTACATGAAAAATGTTTCGATTTTGGTTTTGGAGACTGCAGTTATAGAAGCGGTAGCCGATCCCCATTACATGTTTCGCGCAGTAAATGAGTTTTTACAAGCGGCTGGAAAAGATCCGTTGTTTGAAATACAGCTGGTTGGTTTGACCAAAACAGTAAAATTGAATAATTGTTTGTTTACTGTGCATGTTGACAAATTATTGAAGGAAGTTGATAAAACGGATCTCATATTTATTCCTGCGATAAGTGGCGACATCGCAACAGCGCTTGAATTGAACAAAGAATTTATTCCATGGATCGTGCAGCAACATAACGACGGGGGCGAAGTAGCCTCGCTTTGCATCGGCGCATTTTTGCTGGCTTCCACCGGGTTACTAAACGGAAAAAAATGTTCTACACATTGGAATGCAGCTGATCAATTCAGAGAAATGTTTCCCGAAGTGGAACTGGTAGATGGAAAAGTAATTACTGAGGAAAAGGGAATTTATTCCAGCGGGGGTGCCAATTCTTACTGGAGTCTTTTATTGCACCTGGTAGAAAAATATACGGACCGTGATACCGCTATTCTTGCCTCAAAATATTTTGTGGTTGATATTGACAAAAATACCCAATCTCCTTTTGCCATTTTTAAAGGTCAGAAAGATCACGATGATGAAGCTGTGAAAAATGTGCAGGAATTTATTGAACAAAATATTGATGAAAAACTAACCGTAGATACTCTGGCAGATAAAGTTGCGGTAGGTCGCCGCAGCCTGGAGAGAAGATTTAAACGCGCCACACACAATTCAGTTCTTACTTACATTCAGCGTGTAAAAATTGAAGCCGCCAAAAGAAGTTTTGAAAGCAGCCGCAAGAATATCAATGAAGTAATGTATGATGTGGGTTATACAGATACAAAAGCATTTCGTACCACATTTAAGAAAATTACGGGACTTACACCAATTGAATACCGGAATAAGTACAATAAATTGTCGAAGAGAAACATGCATGATTACAGTGTCAATTAACCTTTTAAAATAAAAGACGAATGCGCTAAAACCTTTTGCAGGCTTATATTTTAAAAACTACTATTTATGCAATGTCACAATTTAAATTTAATTTGAAATAAAATATCTTCTTTGCAAAATAAAATCGCCGGGAATGTGTTTAAAAAGGAAAAGACCCCCTTTTAAGAATGACATATTTCTACGAGCCTGAAGTGAGAAGAGAAACAAGCAATCTGAAAATGCAATTAAATATCCTCTATATTCAAGAAAAAAATACTGATGTCATTGCCATGGATGAGGCTTTGCAGAAAGGACAAATTTGCTTTGAGAAAAAAGTGGTGAATTCAAAGGAAAAGTTTGGAAATGCTTTAGATGAATTTCAACCCGACCTTATACTCGGCGAAGCATCTACAAAGTCCTTCAGTTCATCAGAGGCTTTGGAAATATTAAAAAGAGAGAATATAAAGATTCCGTTCATCCTGGTAAGTGACCCGATGCCGATTGAACAAATTCTTGACCTTCTCAAAGCCGGAGCATCTGATTACATCAACAAAGACAGGATGGAACGACTGCCCATTGCGATCATAGCCACCCTGGAAAAACATCGGCTGGAAAAAGAACGCCAGGAATATATCAATAAACTCGAAAAAACAGAAACGCGTTTCCGTGCATTAATTGAAAATACTGTAGATGCTATTTTAATTTTAAACAAAGACGGTAAACCTACGTATGCATCCCCTTCCATTGAACGCGTTTTAGGCTATACAGAAGAAGAAACGATGGAGTTATCTCCCTTTAATGTAGTTCATCCTGATGACCGCCCTCGATTGAAACAAAGAATGGAAGAATGCCTTAACAATCCGGGAATTACTTTGCCGGTAATCCAATGCAGGTGCAAACATAAAAACGGTAGCTGGGTGTGGTATGAAGGTACGATCACCAACATGCTTCATGATCCGGCGATAAATGGTATTGTTGATAATTTCCATAATATCTCTGAAAAAAAATTAGCTGAAGAGGAGTTAAAAGAGAGTGAAGAAAAATACCGTTCATTTTTCGAAAACAGCCTTGACGCCATCCTCCTGACAGTTCCTGACGGACAGATCCTGCAAGCAAATCCCGCCGCCTGCATCATGTTTCAAATGAGCGAAGAAGAGATTTGCAAGGCAGGCCGAAACGGTCTTGTTGTTACTGATGATCCCGCAGTAGAGAAAAGTATTTTAGAAAGAAACAAAAACGGGAATGTAAAAAGCCAACTCACCTTCCGCCGCAAAAATGGCAGTTTCTTCCAGGGCGAACTGAGTTCTGCGATTTTTCAGGATAGCTATGGAAACAAAAGAACTTCGATGATCATACGCGATATTTCTGAGAGAGTAAAAGCAGAAAAAGACCTCAAAGTTTCTGAAGAAAATTACAAATTTTTATTTGAATACAGTGCCTCTCCCAAATGGATTTTTGATATAAAAACTGATGAAATTCTCGACGTGAATGAAACGGCTGTAGAAAAATATGGCTATAGTCGTGAGGAATTCCTGGGTATGAAAACAATTGAGTTAAAGCCCAGGGAAGAATTGTCCAGAATGGCCACTGTGAGCAAGAAACTTAAGTCTATGGACGGCCTGATCCGATTTGGAATATTTACACAGCTAAAAAAGGACGGGACGAGAATAAAAGCGGAGGTATCAGGCCACAAGTGTTTTTTCAGGGACAGGGAATGTATGGTAATTGATTCCTTTGATGTAACTGAAAGAGAAGAAACCCTTCAACAACTAAAAGACAGCCAGGAAAAACTTATTACAGCCCAAAAAATAGCACTCCTCGGGTATTGGAAATTAAATTTAAAAGATTTTCGCATCTTTTGGTCGGATGAGATTTATAAGATAGCCGGTTTAAAACAAGGAGCATACGAGCCCGCCTTTGATGACTTGCTTGGTTTAATCCATCCTGGTGACAAAGAAAATTATTATAAAAATCGGGAAGAAACCTATAATAAACTTTTAGACCATGAAGCGGAATACCGGATAGTTCTTCCTGATGGAACCATAAAATGGATTCATGAGAAAGGTAAATTTGTGAAAGATGAAGAGGGCAACCCTGTAGTTTTGGAAGGCACTGTTCAGGACATCACGCAAAAAAAACTTCTGGAATTGTCCCTGGAAGAAAGCAACCTGAGATACCAGATGGTTTCAAAAGCTACCTCGGATGCTATTTGGGATTATGATTTCACAACAAAAAAAGCTTATTGGGGAGAAGGGTTTCAAACGATTTTTGGATATAACATTCACGACATTCAATCGGAACAAAAATTCTGGGAAACAAATATTCATCCCGAAGACCGGGAAAGAGTTACAGGTAATCTAGCAAATGCTATTGAAAGCAAACAAACAAATTGGTCAATAGAATACCGGTTTCGTAGAGCAAACAATACGTATGCCCATGTTTTGGATAAGGGATTTTTCATAAGAAATGAAATGGGGCAAGCCATAAGAATAGCCGGAGGAATGCGCGATATTTCTGAAAGAAAAGAATTACAGGACCTCCTTGATAAAGCGTCAGTATTGGCAAGGATAGGTAGTTTCGAGTATAATATCTTGAACAATAATTCAATGTACTGGTCAGATATTACCAAAGAAATCCATGAAGTGGGAAAAGACTATGTTCTTACCCCTGGTAAAATAAAAGATTTTTTTAAAGCTGGTGCTGATCTTGAGTCAATCACAAGTGTGTTTGAAAAAGCTGTCGAACAAGGAACTTCTTTTGACATAGAAATCCAGATAATTTCAGGAAAGGGCAATAATCGCTGGATACGCGTCATCGGTGAGACTGAATTTGTAAACGGGAAATGTGCAAGGATTTATGGAAGTGTGCAGGATATCGATGAACGAAAAAAGGCAGAAGAAGCTTTGCGAATAAGTAATGAACGATATTCCATTGTGGCAAAAGCCACTAACGACTCCGTTTGGGATTGGGATTTAAAAAATAATGTGGTACTAAGACCAACCCGAACATTAGAAAGTGTTCTCGGATACGACGATATTGCTCCTTCTGAGGTTGACAACTTCTGGAAAAGCCATGTTCACCAGGAGGATTGGAAAAGAATTTCTCAACGAAGAAATTTGCTTTTTGAAGACCCAAAAGAAAATTTCTGGGAGGATGAATACCGGTTTTTAAAGCCCTCCGGTACCTATGCATTCATATACGACCGCGGTTATATCATAAGAGATGAGAATGGAAAAGCGATGCGAATGATTGGCGCGTCGCGGGATATTTCTAAGTTAAAAGAAAGCGAACAACAACTTAAGATACTAAACGAACAGTTGCAACAAAGAGCAAAAGAATTGATTGCATCCAACCAGGAACTGGAACGCTTTGCCTATGTAGCTTCACATGATTTGCAGGAACCTTTAAGAATGGTCAGCAGCTTTCTTACCCAGGTAGAGAAAAAATACAGCGATGTGTTGGATGAAAAAGGAAAAACGTATATACATTTTGCCGTTGATGGTGCAAAAAGAATGCGGCAGATGATCCTTGATCTCCTGGAATTTTCGAGAGCCGGAAGAAATATAGCAGCTGTTGAAGAGGTAGATTTGAATATACTGGTAAAGGACATTCTCGAACTGCACCAAAACCAGTTAGAAGAAACCCACGCGAGTGTAAGTATCGGCAAGTTGCCTACTCTGTTTGTTGCAAAAACCGGGATAAGACAAGTATTTCAAAATCTGATCAGCAACAGTTTAAAATACAATCAGTTAAAACAGGGGCTGGCGCCCGAAATTTCAATTTGCGCAGAAGAATTTGCCGATTTTTGGCAATTCAGGGTAAAAGATAATGGAATGGGCATCGACAAAGAATATTTCGAAAAAGTCTTTGTAATTTTCCAGCGATTGCACGACCGGTCGGAATATTCGGGCACAGGCATTGGACTGGCCATCACCAAAAAAATTATTGAAAACCTGGAAGGGGAAATATGGATAGAATCCGAAGTTGGTAAAGGCAGCTGTTTCTTCTTTACCATTCCCAAAAATCCAAATTTAATTGCAATTTGATAAAACTTGTTGCTTGCTGACATGACGCGCATCATGCATACTTTTTTCAGGATAAGTTACTTTTATAGCTTGCAGGTATTCCAGATTTTGAAGAATCCAGATTTTTGAAAAATGAAATGAATGAATAATGAAAAGTCTTGAAGAAGCGATAAAACAAAAAAGTTCATTTAGAAACCCTTATCATAAGGCCACTGTAAACCTAATCTATACAGGCCGCTGGATCATCAATTTGCATAATGAATTATTTAGTGAATTCGGGCTCACGATTCAACAGTATAATGTGCTGAGAATCCTGAAAGGGCAGTATCCTCATGCGGTAACAGTAAAACTCATCCAGCTTCGAATGCTTGATAAAGCATCGGACGCTTCACGGGTGGTAGAAGGATTAAGAAAAAAAGGACTGGTACAGCGTGAACCCAACCCTAAAGATCGCAGAAGAGTTGACGTGATCATTACACAAAAAGGATTAAGACTGTTAGGTTCTATTGAAGAAAAAAGCCGGCAAATGGACGGTTTCCTGTCTAATCTTAACAATGAAGAAATTACCTTACTTAATACACTTTTGGACAAAATCCGGTTATAGCCACTGGTTTTTTTTATTTCTCCTTCCATCCGACAATGATTTCAATCATATCGCTGTCTGATTCCCATCATTTTTATTTAATTACCTCTGAATCAGTTTTGTGGAACAATTAGATGTTATAACATCAATTGTTATAACAAACAAATGTGAACTTCCTGATTTTAGACAATTTAAAAATAAAACACAACACACTAAATTCCAGCATTATGAACAAATTAAAACCGCATCCGTACCTTTTTAGAGCATTATTTTTTTTATTTGTTTTTTTAATTGGCAATAATATTACCAACGCTCAATCCAATTCATGGCCGGTTCCCAAGGCCGCTGCAGACCTTGCCAACCCGATTCCCAGCAATGCATCCACCATAAAAAGTGGCAAAGTTTTATACCAGGCTTATTGTGCCCCCTGCCACGGTAAAAATGGAAAAGGAGATGGACCGGCTGCCACTTCTTTGCATCCTAAACCTGCAGACCATACTTCTGCAGCAGTACAGGCAGAATCTGACGGCACGTTGTTTTATAAAATATCAGAGGGCCACACCGGTACTGCTATGCCGCCATTTAAAGCGGTTTTGCATCCTGATCAAAGATGGGCATTGATAGACTATATAAGAACTTTTGACAAAAAACATTAAAAAAATCCATTCACACTTATATTAAAATGTTATGCAACTTTTAAACAAACTAACCAAACGATTACTGGCTATTTGCCTAATCCTGACATTATCAACCGCTATCAAGGCGCAGGATTCAACAACGCTGGACCAACCTTTACAAACTGAACAAATACCCAATTCACCCAAACCAGGATCACAAAGTTTTTTATTCACGGGGGCAGCATCATCTATGTTCATGGCCTCCAAAGATGGAAATACTTTCGTTCCTATGACCTTAATGCTAATGCCGCTTACGAAAATTAATGATAGATTATTTCTTGAAAGTGGCTTAAAAATGGAAATGGGTGATGACGGAAGCTTTGCTTTCGGGCTTGAAGCGCTCAATTTGCACTACCGCGTTAATTCGTGGTTAACATTGCATGCCGGAAAATTTGCTGCACCCTGGGGAAATGTGCTTGATATGTTTGGCGAAGGATTTGTAAGCCGCTTTCCTGTTGCTCCTATCGGTTTATCAGATGATGGAATGGCACCAACAGACATGGTAGGATTTGGCGCTCAGGGAGGTTTCCAGGCAGGAAGCTCCAAAATGCTTTACGAAGTTTACATGGCGAACGGTCCTCAATTAATTGTTGATGAAGGCGCCCCTGACGGTAATATGACAGGCCATACTAGTTATGAGTCACTATCGGATAATAATAAGAATAAGGCAATTGGAGGAAAATTAGGAATCCTTCCTTTTTCAAATTCTTCATTACAGTTAGATGTATTTGGACAAACCGCAGGGAAAATCGGCGATCCAGGTTCTCCATACCAGAATATAAGCAGTTCATCCTACGGAGCTGATTTTAATTTTTATAAAACCTTCAACATAACCATGATCAGGCTTATGGGACAATATGAAGAAACAAAAACCGGCAATGCGACCTATTCTGTAACTGATAATACCGGGGCAACCAGCGATTACACGTTCAATAATAAAGGAAATTCATGGTACCTCGCAGGTACGATAAGGCCTACAGGATCTGCAAATGATTTTGTTCATGACCTGGAACTTGGCGCCCGATATGCCCAATACGACCCACCGAAAAATGCGCTTTGGGGAGGGGATCCTTCCAAACAATTCACCCTGGACCTGACCTATTGGTTTACATGGAGCAGCCAGATCAATTTTGGTTACAATATTCAGACCGACGCCGGCACCAAACTCAACAACGAATTCATTATTCGCACCTTGTATAAATTTTAAAATCACCAGTCATGAAAAATATATTAAAGCTTAAAACTCTAACTATCATAATCAGTACTGCTTTTATCGCAGTGGTTGCTATCCTCAGCAGTTGCAAAACCCCTGCTTTGATTGCGGCAAAACCAGGTGCACAACTTTGGGCAGAAAACTGTACACGTTGTCATAACACGCCCACACCATCCATTTATTCAGATGCGCAGTGGGAAGTAGTAGGCGAACACATGCGCTACAAAGCCAACCTTACTGACCAGGAAGTAAGCAAAGTAGTTGCGTTTTTAAAATCTGCTAATTAGGAATTTTAATTGTTATACATTGAAATCCTGAAAAGGCCAATGGAGGAGAAGAACAAATGGTTCTTAAAATGTTGCTGTTCTATTTTTTTTGATTAAAAAAGCAATCGGTATAAATGTGGCTCCGCAAACATTTCACCGGTTGCTTTTTCAGTTCTCCTTTAAAAAATTGCGTTTAGGCGTACCCGTAATATCTCCGAAAATAAAAATATGAATAATTTATTTGTTCACTCAGAAACCGGTACCACCACGCTTTGATTTTATGAAAAAAGATCAGGGCAACCAGTAAACGAACAATTATTGACCTTTCCTGTTTGCAATGTACAGCAACGAAGAGACTAAATGTGTTTTGTAAAAGATTCCACGGCGAGCAGATAACTTTTTAAGCCAAAGCCTGAAATAGTTCCAACACACTTTGCAGAGATATGGGAGAGTTTTCGAAATTCCTCGCGTGCTTCCACATTTGAAATATGGACCTCCACCACCGGGATGTGAACTGCAGCAATGGCATCACCAATAGCAACCGACGTATGTGTATACCCACCGGCGTTTAATATAATTCCATCCATACGTTTGGCCGATTCCTGTATCTCATTAATCAGTTCGCCTTCTACATTGCTTTGAAAATAATCAAAGTCGATGGTTTCATATTCCTTTCGTAGTTTTTGAAAAAAATGCTCAAAGGTTTCTTTACCGTAAATGCCGGTTTCTCTTGTGCCCAGTAAATTTAAGTTAGGCCCGTTGATAATTGATAATTTCATAACACAAATCTAAAGAAAAATGCGGGCCAATTTTTTGGGATAAAAAAAAGAAAAATCATGATTTGATCATATCAAAAAATTCATCAAAAAGGTAGCGGCTATCGTGGGGGCCCGGCGTAGATTCCGGATGATATTGCACAGAAAAAGCGGGTCGATCCTTCAGCCTGATTCCTTCAACTGATTCATCATTCAGATTAACATGCGTAACCTCAATGTTGTTATTTTTTCTCACGGCGTCAGCATTTACGCCAAAACCGTGGTTTTGTGTAGTGATCTCACATCGGCCGGTAATAATATTTTTTACGGGATGATTTAATCCACGATGGCCATGATGCATTTTAAAAGTAGGAATATCATTGGCAAGAGCCAGTAATTGCTGACCGAGACAAATTCCAAATAATGGTTTTTTTTCTTTCAGAATTTCCTTTACGGTATCAACTGCATAATCCATTGGCTCCGGATCACCAGGGCCATTGCTTATAAAATATCCGTCAGGGTTGAATTTCTGTAATTCTGCAAATTTTGTTTTTGCATTGAACACCTTTACATATGCGCCTCTTTCAACCAAACAATTCAAAATATTTTTCTTGATACCATAATCTAAAACGGCAACTTTTATTTTACTGTTTTCATCTCCTAAAGTATATTCAGATTTGGTAGAAACTTTTGATGCCAGCTCAAGTCCTGCCATAGAAGGCACCCCTGCAAGAACCTTCTTTAGTTCATCAACATCCTTATTTTCAGAAGAAATAATGCAGTTCATAGCGCCTGCTTCACGGATGTGAATAACCAAAGCGCGGCTGTCTACTCCATCTATCGCCACGATATTTTGCTTTTCAAAATATTCCTGCAAAGAATGGTCCGCAGCAAACCGTGAATATTGTTCTTCAAGATTTCTGCCTATAATTCCTTTTACTTTTATAGAATCGCTTTCTACTTCCTTTTCATTGATCCCATAATTTCCGATATGAACACTGTTCATTATCACTACTTGGCCATAATAACTCGGGTCAGTAAAAACCTCCTGGTACCCCGTCATTCCTGTGTTAAAACAGATTTCACCGGTAGTGGTTCCTATTTTACCAAAAGATCGTCCATGAAAAACGTTTCCATCTTCAAGGATTAATATTGCTGAGGTGGGAGATTTTGTATCAGACATGAATAAAGTTTTGCAAAGAAAAGAAATCGAGCGCAAATAAATGTGATAATAAGTAAAAAGTTTAGTTAGTTTTTTAAATTGCTATTGTATTTGTAACAGTAAAAGGACAAAAAAGTAACATTTCTATTTTAGCCCGCAACAAACTGTTTTCAAAAAAAATGCTCCGTAACAGGAGCATTGAAAATTTATAGTATCCAAATTCAGACATTTATCGTCCGCCATTTAATTTATCCTGGAGTTCTTTTAACTCATCCCATTTTTCATCTGCAGCCAATTGTGCCTGCTCTGGCCAACTGGCAGGATCCATCGCATTAAAATGTCCTCCGGAATTATCAAGTATCTCTTTAATTTCTTCAGGTTTACTTGCCGCAAGTTTTGCAAAAGAAGTAATGCCTGCCTCTTGCAATGCCTCAGCAGCTTTAGGGCCCATTCCTTCAATTTTGGTGAGATCATCGGACTTGCTTTCGGTAGCAGCCTCTTTAGGAGCGGTTGCTTTTTCTTCTTTTACTGCTTCTTGTTTTGCCTCAGGTTCTGCATGCGCTGTCGATGTCTTTTTGCTACGTCCTGCCCTTCTTGTTTTCCGGCCACCTTTGGTTTCTCCCTCACCTATTCCTTTGCCGTATATCTCGTTATAATCCACCAATTCGATCAACGCCAGTTCTGCATTATCCCCTACTCTTCTTCCCAGTTTTATAACCCTTGTATAACCTCCAGGACGAGCAGCAACTTTAGGACTAATCACATCAAATAATTCTTTTACTGCTTCTTTATCCTGCAGACGGCTAAAAACCAAACGCCGTTGGTGCGTCGTATTTTCTTTTGACTTTGTAATAAGAGGTTCTACGAAGGGGCGTAAGGCTTTTGCTTTTGCCAATGTAGTAACAATCTTTTTGTGTTCAAAAAGTTGACAGGTCAGATTTACCAGCAACGCATTTCTATGGCTTGCTGTTCTGCCTAAATTGTTGATTTTGTCTCCGTGACGCATGACTGTTGTTTTTAAAACCCTGTACCGTGTCAGGAATTACAAGGCTATTTAATTAATTAATGTGCTAATTAGCCAATCTGCTAATGTTATTCTTCAATTGGCTGATCAGCAAATTAGCTAATCAGCTAATCAATTATTCTTCGTCTAATTTTATTTTGCTCAGATCTAATCCGAAACCAAGGCCTCTTTCGTTCAACACTTGCTCAATCTCGCTTAAAGATTTTTGACCAAAGTTTCTGAATTTCATAAGATCTTCTTGTTCGTATTGAACCAATTCACTTAATGAATTGATCTTAGCAGCCTTCAGGCAATTGAACGCTCTTACGGAAAGATCAAGATCTTCCAATGGTGTTTTTAATACTTTTCTAAGCTGCAAAGTTTGCTCATCCACAAGATCTTCTTTCTTCTCTTCTTTATTGTCGAAAGTGATGTTTTCATCAGTGATGATCATCAAATGCTGAATCAGAATTCTGGATGCCTGCTTCACTGCTTCTTCAGGATGAATGGTACCGTCGGTAACTACATCCATAACCAATTTTTCAAAGTCAGTTCTTTGTTCAACCCTGGTATTTTCGATGCTGTATTTTACATTCTTGATCGGCGTGTAAATAGCATCGATAGGAATATATCCAAAATGAGAACTTTTTTCTTTGTTTTCTTCTGCCGGAACATATCCACGGCCTTTGGCAATGGTAATTTCAATGTCGAGTTTTGCAGAAGTATCCATAGTGCAAATCAGCAATTCAGGATTCATTACTTCATAGGCCGGAGAAGCTTCCCCGATCATTGCTGCAGTAAATTCAGTTTTATTCTTTAGTGACAAACTGATTTTTTCTGTACCGCTATCCTGGTCAGTTTTCTTTTTAAAACGAACCTGCTTCAGGTTAAGAATAATTTCAGTTACGTCTTCTGTAATACCTTTTATTGTTGCAAATTCATGGTCGGCACCGGCAATGCTGATACCAACGATTGCATAACCTTCCAAAGAATTAAGTAATACCCTGCGAAGGGCATTACCAATGGTAACACCATATCCCGGTTCTAACGGACGGAACTCAAATTGCGCTTCGAAGTCTGTGCTTTTCTGAAGAACAATTTTGTCTGGTTTTACAAAATTTAAAATGGCCATTTTTTATTTTGTTTTAGATTTTATCTTACTCGTTTAGGAGGAAGATTTTTAATTGTTTGAAACTTTTTATTTCCTTTATTTCATAAGGAAGATTACTTACTGTACAATTCGACGATCAGTGACTCCTTAATATTTTCAGGCACGCTTTCTCTTTCAGGATAAGCAATAAAAGTGCCTTTCAATTCTCCTTCACTGAACTCAATCCAGTTAAACTTTGGATTTTTAGGACGAATGTTTGAAGTAATGGAAGAATTGTGAGCCGCCTTGTCTTTAAGACCAACCACATCTCCGGGCTTTAATGAAAAAGAAGGAATGTTTACTACCTCTCCATTCACCGTGATGTGTTTGTGAGAAACCAGTTGGCGTGCAGCCTGGCGACTTGGAGCAATTCCCATGCGGAAAACGGTATTATCCAAACGCGCTTCCAGCAATTTGATCAATTGTTCACCAGTTACACCCTTGCGGCGTGATGCTTCATTAAAGGTATTGCGGAATTGTTTTTCCAATAAGCCATAAGTGTATTTGGCTTTTTGTTTTTCGCGAAGCTGAAGAGCATATTCACCAAGGCTTTTGCGCTTGCGTGCTGCTCCGTGCATTCCCGGGGGATTACTGTTTTTTGTTAACCATTTACCATTACCTGTAATAGGCTCTCCGAATATCCTGGAGATTTTGGTTTTTGGTCCTGTGTAACGAGCCATAATTGTTAATTGATTTTTTAGTGTCGGTGCATCATCATTAAAAATCGAAAATTAATAATGCACCCGGTTATTAAATATCTGTTGATTATACTCTTCTCTTTTTGGGAGGTCGGCAACCATTGTGAGGCAAAGGAGTAATGTCTTTGATCATTACTACTTCAATACCTGATTGCGATAAAGAACGGATTGCACCTTCACGACCCGAACCGGGCCCTTTAACAAATACATCAACACGTTTTAAACCTGCATCTGAAGCTACTTTGGCAGCATCTGCAGCGGCCATTTGTGCAGCATAAGGTGTATTCTTTTTAGAACCCCTAAAGCCCATTTTGCCGGCAGAAGACCATGAGATAACCTGGCCTTGCTTATTGGTTAAACTGATAATAATGTTGTTAAAACTTGCTACGATGTGTGCTTCTCCATAAGGTTCAACTTTTACAACCCTTTTCTTTGAAGATGATTTAGCATTTGTGGATTTTGCCATAATAAATTCTAATAGGTAATCTTTAATTTGTTTATCCCGATAGCTATCGGGGCTGAATCAACCCTCCTTCCGGCTTTTAGATATCTGGTATTGATTCAAAAAAAATAAGCCTTATTTCGTTCAGCGTTCAGCATTAAGCTTACAGCTATAACAATTTTACTTCTTAGGTGCCTTTTTCTTTCCGGCAACTGTTTTACGCTTTCCTTTACGGGTACGGCTGTTGGTACGGGTACGCTGCCCACGTAAAGGCAAGCCTTTACGATGCCTTAACCCGCGATAACAGGCAATATCCAATAACCTTTTGATGTTTGTCTGAACTTCACTACGTAATGCACCTTCGGTTTTAAACTCGCTGCTGATAATATTCCTGATAGCAGTCTGCTCTTCGTCATTCCACTCATTCACTTTCTTATCTATATCAACATCGGCTTTTTCTAAAATATAACGGGCAGTCGACCTTCCGATACCATATATATAGGTAAGTCCAATTTCGCCTCTTTTGTTTTTGGGTAAATCTATACCGGCAATGCGCGCCATAAGAATTCTATGTTTTTAATTTTAAAATTTAATTTTTGATTACCCCTGCCTTTGTTTATAACGGGGGTTTTTTTTATTGATCACATAAAGCCTGCCTTTTCGCCTTACTATTTTGCAATCAACACTTCTTTTCTTTATTGAAGCCCTTACTTTCATGATTTCACTTTTTATTTTTAGCCTGTGAAAAGTTTGTTATTTATATCTGAAAATGATGCGTCCCCTTGATAAATCGTAAGGACTCATCTCTACTCCTACTTTGTCTCCCGGCAAAATCCGGATATAATGCATTCTCATTTTGCCGGAAATTGTCGCCAAAATTTCATGTCCATTCTCTAATTTCACCCTGAACATCGCATTGGATAAGGCTTCCAGGATTGTACCATCTTGTTTTATTAATGCTTGCTTGGCCATAACGTTTTTGGAGGCGCAAAGATAGGTTTATTATTTTAATTTATAAAAAAATATGCCGTGTTTTACAGGACATTTTTGCCTTTATTGATGATCACAGGCATTTTTGGAAAGGTATTTAACAAAACCTAACTATGTGATATTCATTATAACTTTTTTTATATTTGTAGAACCCAAAAAATAAAATTATGAAAACGATCGCATATCTTTTTGCCGCCACTCTTATTTTTTCAGCATGCAAAAAAAGTGATTCAGGATCAACCACCACTACCGACGTGTATGTAAATGCCACTGCCGGCAGTTCATGGTCTTACCGGCAGACAGATCTTTCAGGAACTAATACTCCCTCTGATTATACGGTAACTTCTACATCCGATGACACGACTATTAATTCAAGAAAGTATCATGTCTACCATTATTCTTATGGAGGAAGTGAGTATTTAGGAGTGGATGGAAATAATTATTATCAATATGATTCAATTCCTGTAAGCGGGGGGATCAACATTGAAAGGCTTTACCTGGAAGCTGATGCGGCAGAAGGCGCCACCTGGAACCAGAGTTTTTCTTTAACCATTCCCGGATTCCCTGTGGCTGTTCCATTAACTGTGAGCAACAAAATCGCCGAAAAGGGGATTTCCCGAACTGTTAACGGTATAGCCTATTCAAATGTAATTCACGTGTCAACTACACTTTCCTCTGCATTAATTCCTGCCAGCTCATTTTCTTCGGGCATTGATAGTTATTACGCACCGAAATATGGCTTAATTGAGAACACAAGTGTAATACAACTCAACTATTTAGGCCTTGTCGAAAATATTAATGTAAAAACCGAACTAATGAGTTCCAGTTTAAAGTAATCTAAATAACCTCATCGGTCAGATGTACTTTGGTCATGGCGTTATAATGATTCTGAAGATCATGTACATGGATAGGATGCGTCATAATCCTTTTCTCATCACGGTACCATAGTTCAAAAGTTGAGAAATCATCCTGTTTTGGAGTTTGGATTCTGAAAGCTCCTTTCATATACTTAACAGAACCGTCATCATTTACGTGTTTTGTGAACTTCAATTTAAGAAGTTGCTCTTCATCCAAGGGCAAAGGGAATAAATTCTCAGTTTCAAACCACAAGTCCTGCACCCCATTATTTACACACACCTGTTTTTCATCATGGTTGAAATCAACTACTTCGCCGCGCCATGCCTGTCCGTCACTTTCTGCAAGTACATAATCGCCGTTTTTTAATTCGCTGAACTTTATCATACGTTAGAAATTTTACTCAATTTATGAAAAAGATTGAATTATTGATTGTTGCACGTTGAATATTTGCTTATTACAATTGCCTATTTGCTATGCCCACTTACATTATTCAGCCCAACTCATCACGTAATTTTCATCTTCTATTTCAAGGGCTTGTTTGGTAAGCTGTAATGGATGAAAGGTATCCACCATCACGGCAAGTTCTTTCGTCTCCTTCATGCCAATACTTTTTTCAACGGCGCCGGGATGAGGACCGTGGGGGATTCCGCCCGGATGCAATGTGATCATTCCCCGGGTAACATGTTTGCGGCTCATGAAATCTCCGTCCACATAATAAAGTACCTCATCACTGTCAATATTACTATGATTGTAAGGTGCAGGAATAGACAAAGGATGATAATCAAATAACCGGGGCACAAAAGAACAAACCACAAAATTGCGCCCTTCAAAAGTGAGGTGTACCGGAGGCGGTTGATGAACGCGCCCTGTTATCGGTTCAAAATCATGGATAGAAAATGCAAACGGATAACAGCAGCCATCCCAGCCAATCACATCAAAGGGATGATGCAGATAATGAATGCCGTACATCATCCCTTTTTTCTTCACCATCAACAAAAAATCACCTTCTTCATCCTTTGTTTGCAGGTTTTGCGGCACCCGAATGTCTCTTTCGCAGTAAGGAGAGTTTTCCATAAGCTGGCCATAATTGCTCAAATATTTTTTGGGATAACGGACAGGGCTAAACGATTCTACAACAAATAACCGGTTATCCTCATTTTCAAATTCGATTTGATAAATCGTTCCGCGCGGTATCACCAAATAATCTCCATAAGCAAAAAGGAGTTCGCCATATTGTGTTTTCAATTTGCCATTTCCTTCATGAACAAAAATAATTTCATCCGCATCTGCATTTTTATAAAAATAGCTACGCATGCTTTGCCTCGGCGCTGCCAATGAAATATGGCAATCAGTATTTACCAAAACAGGCTTGCGGCTTTTTAAATAATCTTTTTCCGGTTTAATACTAAAGCCCTGGAAACTTCGATGCTTCAGCATTTTTTCTTCTGCTACCTCAGGGATCACGCTATAAGGTTCATCTGTTTTTATTATTTGAGTTGGCGGATGAGTATGATATAAAAGTGAAGAATCTGAAGAAAACCCTTCGGTAGAAAATAATTGTTCGGAATACAAATCACCATCAGGCTTTCGGAATTGTGTATGGCGCTTATGAGGAACAGAACCGGATTTGTGATAATGAGGCATGTTAAAATATTTTTAGCAATGCAATTAATAGATTTTGAATAAAATTACAAAACAATCGGGAGGAAGAGAGAATGAGAATAACTGGTTAAGTTTAGGTAGTTTAGAGAGGTTTAGATGGTTTAGCAAATACAGTAAACCCACAAATAAAACGAAATCTTATTTTCACTACACTCTTTAACTTTCCCAAATCAGTATTTTCGCAAAAAAAATTTTGACAAGAATCGGCCTTATTTCTGACACACATAATTATCTTGATCCAACCGTTTTTGATCATTTTAAAAACTGCGATGAGATATGGCATGCAGGTGATTTTGGAACATCCAACATTGCAGACGAATTAAAACGAGGTAAAAAATTACGCGGTGTATTTGGAAACATTGATGGATATGATATAAAAAGCGTATATCCAGAACAGTTAGTATTTATGTGCGAAGACATAAAAGTGATGATGCGGCATATTGGTGGCTACCCGCCAAAATACAATGCTGAAACCAAAAAAGAATTGTTGAGGCATAAGCCTCAACTCTTTATAAGCGGCCATTCACACATTTTAAAAATAATGTACGACGACAAAATAAATTGCCTCTATATCAATCCCGGAGCCGCAGGCAAACATGGGTGGCACAAAATGAGGACAGTTGTACGTTTCGGGATAGATGGCAAGAACATTAGCAATTGCGAAGTGATTGAGCTAGGTGCGCGCGGATAAAATCAATCAGCGCGAATTGCTATTTTACGGAGTGGAACATTAAATTTGCAGGATAATGCGTTTGAAATTTTTTTTTGCAACTGTTTTCGCTGTGTTTGTTTTTGCCGCTTGTAATTCCGGTGATAACAGTGAACCCCCTCCGCCCTCGTCTGATCAAAATACCATTCAATCTATCAAAGAGCAGATCAGGCAACATCCTGACTCGCTAATGTTGAAAGAAAATTTAATTGAAGCATACAGGAACCAGGGATATTATGATTCTGCAATTTCAATCGCTAACGAGGAAATAACCAAAGACAGTGGCAGCGCTTATCTGTGGAACATTAAGGCTTCGTTGTATTTTGAAAACGGTGACACCATAAATGCCATTAATTCACTGAAGCGCGCGATCGACATTTACCCGCTGCCTGACTATTTGGTAGCGCTTGGAACGGTATACGCAGAAATAAAAAGTAAAACATCGCTGAAGATTGCCGATGAATTATTGCGAGCCAACAGAGCGAAATCAGGTAAAGACGCATATTTTATTAAAGGACTTTATTACAATTATGTGAATCAGCCGGCCAGAGCCGTCAGTTATTTAGACAGTTGCCTTAATCTTGATTTTACCTATATGTATGCATATAGGGAAAAAGCTATTGCGTTGTACACAGAAAAAAAATATGAGGAAGCCATAAAAGTTTTGAATCGGGCAGTTACCATTCAAAATAATTTTGACGAAGGATATTACTGGATGGGCAGGTGCTACGAAAAATTAAACAAAACGGATGAAGCCATACAGAGTTACGAGAACGCTTTGCTTTATGATAAAAATTTTGTAGAAGCCCGCGAAGCCCTAAACAGGCTCCAGGGCACGCGTTAAAAATTTCGATTACTTAAATAAACAAAATGCCCATAATCGCTCCCTCACTTTTAGCTGCCGACTTTTTAAATCTTGACGCAGAATGCAAAATGCTTGACGAAAGCAACGCAGACTGGTTCCATCTTGATGTGATGGACGGAAGATTCGTGCCCAACATCAGTTATGGAATGCCAATCATCAAACAAATAAGAAAAACTACTTCCAAATTTTTCGATGTTCATCTTATGATTGTTGAACCTGAAAAGTATGTTGAGGCATTTAAAGAGGCTGGAGCAGACGGCTTAACGGTGCACCAGGAAACATGCCCACATTTACACAGGAATATTCAACAAATAAAATCGCTGGGCATGAAAGCCGGCGTTGCAATCAATCCATCTACGCCGGTATTGTTGTTACAGGATATTATCAGGTATGTAGACCTGGTTTTGGTAATGAGCGTTAATCCTGGTTTTGGAGGACAATCATTTATTGAACATTCTTTTCAAAAAATTAAGGAACTAAGAAGCATGATCGACGCTACCGGCTCTTCAGCAAAAATTGAAGTCGACGGAGGGATTTCGTTGGAAAATGCTGCAGATATCGTTAACGCCGGGGCTGATGTACTCGTGGCGGGCAGTGCTATAATGAAATCTGAAAATCCAAAAGAAACAATTGAAAAAATGAAACAGTTATAAGCCGGTTTTTTCCGTTTGCCAGTAAACAAACAAATTCTTAATATTTTTATTTTAAGTCCAACTACATCTTATCATGAATCTGCTGAAGCACCGGCCTTGTCTGCTTTATCCAGTTTGTTTCTTTTACATTCCAATCATACTTTTTTCCAAGAGCATCATCCAGGATTTGCCTTGCTTTGTATGCCTGGTCTTTTGAATAAAAACAATTGATCCATTTTTTATCAAGTTGGCTTTCGTTTTGGATAGATATTCCGCCGGAATACCAATTAAGGCAGCATGGCAGCCCCGAAAAATCTATTTGTTGTGCTTTGCCATTAATTACCCCGTCAAAATAATAAACAAAAAACTGAACGTTTTCTTTTACACGATTCCTTATCTGGTCGTCGGTCTCCGGCTTTTTAGGTTTTTGAGCCCATTGGTAATTTTGTTTGGCAAAAGGATTTTTCGTGGCATCCGGCCAAATCATGCCTGTGGCTTTATAGGTGAGTTTCGAAATATGTTTTTTCTCAGTTCGCGAAAGCAACAATTCATTTTTATTTATTCGATCGAGAATGTAGTTTGCTTTTCTTCCGTCATCAAATTTCACATTGATGGCGTTGCCCTTTAAACTGAATTTTCCATAGGTCATTTCGCCCGCCGGATTTTCAAGTACAGAAGAATCATTCATAAAAACAATTCCTGACTGATACAAAATGCCGCTATCAGAAGTAAAAGACACATCTTTATCAGTGGGATGATCGGCATCGGCCAACTGCCAATATTGTGTGAGCAGGTGAAACGTATCAGCTATTTGTGAAGCATTGTCGATAAGTTTCTCATTCCCGGTTTGCGAAGGCGTTACACAATTTGAACATAGCAGGGATAAAAGCAAAGAGAATAAGGTTAGTTTTCGCATATTTCAAAAATAATAAAATAGAAATAAATGTTTATAATAAACAGCACAATTATCAGTTTTTATAAGTGGATACTTCTTAAAATATTATCTTCACTTTATGAGACTAACGGTTATCATCTTTCTCCTCTTTTCCGCATTTGCATCGTTTTCCCAAAAGAAAACCGCGTTCGTTTCAGGAAAAGTAATAGATGAAAATGAAGATCCTGTTCCGTCAGTCACCATCACCATCCTGGGAAAACAAAATGGCATCCTCTCATCTGACTCGGGAACATTTCAAATAGAGGTTGCGGCAGGAAAAGCGCTTGCACTTGTTTTTTCACATGCCGGATTTCACGATGAACAAAAAAATTTTTATTTAAGCCCCGGAGAAAAAGAACAACTAACAGTAAGGCTTATGCGCAGTAGCAAAATGCTTCAGCCGGTTGTGATTAATAACAATAAAGAAAGAAAAGAGACCGGGCTGATAAAAATCAACCCTAAAAGCGCCGTTACCGTCCCTGGCGCTACAAGCGGGGTGGAAGGCCTTATTAAAACACTGGTCGGAAGCAATAACGAACTTACCTCTCAATATTCTGTGCGCGGCGGCAACTACGACGAAAACCTTATCTATATAAATGGCTTTGAAATTTACCGCCCTTATCTCATAAGAAACGGCGAACAGGAAGGACTGAGTTTTATTAACCCCGAGCTGGTAAAAAATATTGATTTCTACACGGGTGGGTTCCAGGCAAAATATGGTGATAAGATCAGCAGTGTTTTGGATATACAATATAAAAAGCCGGTTTCTTTTGGCGGCTCGGTGTATGTAAGTCTCTTGGAGCAAGGTTTACACCTTGAAGGTCTTTCAAAAAACAAAAAAATGTCGTGGCTGTTTGGAGCAAGGAGTAAAACCAACAGGGATTTGTTGAGCAGCCAGGAAACAAAAGGAAATTATATTCCTTCTGCCGCTGATATGCAGGCGTACCTGACTTACCAGCTTTCTCAAAAATGGCAATTGGCAGTTTTGGGTATTATTTCCACTTCAAAATTCACGCTCATTCCTGAATCAGCGCAGAAATCTACTGCCGTGTTTTCACCGTTGTTTACTGCAAATCTTGGCCTCGACATTTATTTTGACGGGCAGGAAAAAGATAATTACAACAGTAACCTGATCGGTATAAGCGCCGATCAGGTTATAAATAAAAGAGTCAAATTAACATGGATGGCAAGCCGGTATGGTGACATTGAAAATGAAAATATCGATATTACCGGTGCGTATCTTTTTGGCGAAAGGAATTTTGATAAATCCCAACCCGACTTTGGAAAGATTACCAATCCGCTTGGTGCAGGCGTTTATCAAAATTATGCACGCAACCATTTGAATATTGTTGTTTATAATTTCAGTCATAAAGGAACTTATAATTTAGGAAAACATTTTCTTCAATGGGGCCTGTCGTTCGACCATTCAGTTATCGCGGATCATTTAAATGAATGGGAAATGCAAGACAGCGCAGGCTATTCATTGCCTTACAATCCAAACCAGCTTAACCTGAGTCATGTCTTAAAATCCCACGAAAACCTTTCCATCGATCAATACAGTGGTTATATACAGGACAATATTCATTTTCCCCATGGAAAGAATGATATCACGTTAGAAGCAGGAACAAGATTTAATTATGACGCGCTCAACAAAGAGTTTCTAGTAAGCCCACGCGCACAGGTAAGCTATAAGCCTGACTGGAAAAGAGATATCATTTTTAAAGCTTCAGCCGGGGTATACGATCAACCGCCCTTCTACCGTGAAATGAGAAGGCCTGACGGAACCGTAAATACCAATCTAAAAAGCCAAAAGAGTATTCAATATGTTGCCGGCTTTGATTATAATTTATCGAATGTAAACAGGCCGATGCGGATTACAACCGAAGCATATTTCAAATCGCTTTGGGATGTTGATCCCTATGACATAAATAATTTACAGATCAGTTATTTTGGTGAAAATAATGCCCGTGCTTATGCTACCGGTATTGAAACCAGGGTTTTTACAGAACTGGTAAAAGATGCAGAAAGCTGGTTCAGTATAGCGATCAGTAAAACCAAAGAAAACATAAACAATGATTTTTATTACACCTACAAAAATGCAAAAGGTGAAGTAATCAATCCACAAACAGAAGACCAGGTAGTTACTGATAGTGTGCGTACTGATGTCGGCTGGATACGCAGGCCAAGTGACCGGCTGATAACCATGGGGCTATTTTTACAGGATTATTTAAGCACGAATAAGAATTTTAAAGTACATTTAAACCTGATTTACGGAAGTAACATGAGTTATAACATTCCTAACAGTATGAAATACCGAAATGCGCTCATCATAGAGCCGTATATAAGGGCAGACATAGGTTTCAGCGCATTGTTACTTAGTGAAAAATCATTACGGAGAAGCCATTCCCCGTTCCGTAGTTTCGATAATATTTGGGCAAGCCTTGAAGTATTTAACCTGATTGATCGCGCCAATACGGTTTCATACCAGTTGATAAAAGATTTTGCCAACAATACCTTTAGCATCCCCAACCGGCTTACGCCCCGCCTTGTAAATTTTAAATTACTCGCCAAATTCTAAAAATTAAAAACATATAAAACATGCACAAAAAAATCTTTATCGGTATTGCTTTTATTGCGTCAGGCTTCGCCACTGCTAATGCGCAGCAAAAAATGAAACCTGAAGACACAGAATATTATACTCCGGTACCGCCGGTTGTTACGCCAGGCAAAACCTGTGGTGCGCCCCCAAGTGACGCCATCATTTTATTTGACGGGAAAGATCTTTCAAAATGGGTAGAGACGAATGATACGACGAAAGCTGCCAGTTGGAATGTACATGATGGAATTGTAACAGTGAATAAACAGGCAGGTAATATTCAAACAAAACAATCTTTTATGGATTACCAGTTACATATCGAGTGGAAGGAACCTAAAGATATTGCTGGTTCAGGACAGGCCCGTGGCAACAGTGGTTTGTTTCTTGCCTCTACCGGCAGAGGAGATGATGGGTATGAAATGCAGATTTTAGATTCTTACAACAACTCCACTTATGTGAATGGGCAGGCAGGAGCAATTTATAAACAATATCCGCCTTTGGTAAATCCCAATTATCCTCCCGGAGTTTGGCAATCCTACGATGTCATTTGGACTGCTCCGCGATTTAATGATGACGGATCATTAAAATCTCCTGCAAAAGTGACCGCATTTTTTAATGGTGTATTGGTTCAGAACAATGTAAAATTAAAAGGGCCTACACTGTATATTGGCAATCCTTCTTATAAACCACATGGACCGTCGCCTATAAAATTACAGGCGCATGGAGATAAAAGCATCCCTATCAGTTTTAGAAATATTTGGGTAAGGCCTTTGCCGGATCCTAATCAATAATTCTGAATATAATATCCGGAACGGGACATGTAAGTTTTTACATGTCCCGTTCCATTAAATATTTGGCAAGCTCCTGCAAGGGCTTTTTTCTAACAGACACTACTGCTATTTCTTCAAGATGTTCCAAGGCAATGTCATAATATTTTTGCTTCAATTTCTTTGCCCAACCATCTACATTACACGACTTATAAATTTCCAAAACCTCTTCAATTTTCCCGGGGGCATCGCTGGATAACAATTCTGTTAATTTTTTCTTTTGCTGTGTAGAAGCGGCTTCCATTGCCTGCAACCATAAAAATGTTTTTTTGTTTGCCATGATATCTCCTCCCTGCTTCTTCCCAAATTTTTCAGGATTACCAAAAGCATCAAGATAATCATCCTGCACCTGGAAGGCGATTCCAAGATTTTTCCCAAACTCGTAAAGGTGTGTTTGATTTCCTTTCCCGGCGCCTCCCAATACAGCACCCATCTGCAGACTTGCCGCAAGCAATACCGACGTTTTTAACCCGATCATTTTTACATAATCATCAAAACCTACCTGGTCCATTTTTTCAAATTCCATATCCAACTGCTGTCCCTCGCAAACCTTTTTTGCAGTTGAATTAAATAAATTCAAAATCGAATGAAGGTGTTCCTTACTTATTTTATTCAGGTTTTCATAAGCCGCAATCAACATCACATCCCCGGCGAGTAAAGCCGTAGCTTCTCCATATTTATTGTGAACGGTTGGCATTCCACGCCGGAGTGGCGCCCTGTCCATAATATCGTCATGTATTAATGTAAAGTTGTGGAATAGTTCAACAGCCGAGGCAACTTCATAAGCATCATCTTTGATTTCCTCAAACATTTCATTGGCCATCAGGCACATCACCGGCCGAATGCGTTTACCCCCTATCGTTAGTAAATATTGAGATGCATCGTATAATGTCTTTGGCTCTTGCGGAAAATGCCTTTTCTTAAACCTGTCTTCAAAAAGGGATGACAACTGGCTAAAAGATTGAAGGCTGTTTTTATTTTGGCTGCCATCGTTTGAAACTGAAACACTCATCTGTTCATTTTTTACAGGAAAAAAACCAGCTACCGGTTTTTCATTCTTCCTCGCAACTTAGTTATGTTTTTTCTTTTTTGAATATTTCTTTTTGTTCGTTTTTGCCTTTACCGCTTTTTGCTTCAGGCTTTCGATACCCGGAATCCATTCAAAATCGAGCTGGCGCTTTTCAAGATTGGCAGCCACTAATTTCACCTGCACTTTATCTCCCATCCTGAATTTTTTTCCGGTACGCATACCTATCAATGCATACTCTGTATCATCATGCCGGAAATCATCATAATCTGAAAGATCTTTTATCGAAACCAATCCTTCGCATTTTTCATTAACGGTTTCAACCCAAAACCCAAACGAAGAAACACCGCTGATTACACCTTCCATATCCTCGCCTAACTTGTCCATCATATATTCCACCTGCTTGTATTTGTTTCCTGCACGCTCTGCTTCCATTGCAGATCTTTCCTTTTGGCTGCAATGGGTGCACTTTTGTTCCATCTTTTTATCGGGATGAATATTGTTTTCGAGGATTTCCTGCAGCACCCGATGCACCATAATATCCGGGTAACGGCGAATGGGCGAAGTAAAATGACAATAATCATTAAATCCTAACCCATAGTGGCCAATGTTTTCTGTGGTGTAAATTGCTTTTGCCATGGTGCGAATACCTAATTGCTCAAGCACGTGCTGCTCAGGCTTTCCATGAACATCTACGAGTAACTGGTTAAAAGATTTCGCCGTTTCCTCTTCACTTTTCATGTCGAATTTATAGCCAAATTTGCGGGCAAACGCCACAAAAGGTTTCAGCTTTTCGTCATCAGGAGTATCGTGCACGCGATAAGGAAATGGCACCGGCTTTTTATTCACTCGTATTTTTGCAACATGAGCAGCAACGGTCCTGTTAGCCAGAAGCATAAATTCTTCAATCAGTTGATGCGATTCTTTACTTTCCTTAACAATAATTCCGACAGGCTTTCCTTTTTCATCCAGTTTAAATTTGACTTCAGTGGACGAGAAATTAATAGCGCCGTTTTTAAATCTTTCTTTTCTGAAAATCTTCGCAAGAGAATTTAGTAATAAAACTTCTTCGCTGTAAATGCCCTGCCTGTCTTCAATTATTTGTTGTACTTCATCATAATTAAAACGATGATCACTATGGATAAAACTTTTTCCAAGCCAATAATCTTTCACTTTCCCCTTGCTGTTTATTTTAAAAATGACGGAAAAAGTGAACTTGTCTTCTTTGGGACGAAGCGAACAAAGTTCATTGGATATTTTTTCCGGCAACATGGGATTTACACGATCGGGCAAATAAACACTTGTAGCACGCGCATAGCCTTCTTTATCCAATTCACTATCCTCTTTCACAAAATGACTGACATCCGCGATATGAACACCTATTTCATATTCATGTGCACTTAACTTTTTGATTGAAAGTGCATCATCAAAATCTTTTGCATCCGCGGGATCAATCGTAAAGGTCAGCACATCCCGGTAATCTTTTCTTTTAGCTAATTCATGTTCGTCAATTTTATCTGAAAGGCTGTGTGCCTCATCAAGAACGTTTTGAGAAAATTCGAGAGGAAACCCATTTTGAATAATGATCTCCTTCATTGCAAGGTCTCCCGGATTTTCTGCCTGTAATACCGACACCACAGCGCCTTCCGGCTTTTTAGCCCCTTTGTCCCAATTCAAAAGTTTTACCACAACCCTGTCATTATCTTTTGCTCCATTGAGATTTTTTAAACTTATGTAAAAATCAGGTACGGGCTTTTGAGTGTCAGGCTCGAAAAAAGCAAAATTTTCACTTACATGAATATTGCCAATGAATTCAGTTTGTTTTCGTTCCACAACCTCTTCAATCACACCTTCTACACGGCGGTTGCCATGCGGATCTTTTACTTTCACCCGCACAATGTCTCCGTCCATTGCTTTATTAAAATCCTGTGGACGAACGAGCAAATCTTTTTCCCTTCCTTCCACAATTACATATCCCATTCCCGACCTTGTGATCTCCAATGTGCCTTTTACCGGGGGAATAGGTTTTTTCTTTCCTGTTTTTTTACTCATAAATTATTTTCAAGATATTTTTTATTCCACAATATGCGTGAAACTGCAATTGTACGCTAAATTAAATCAACCGGCCCGAATAAATAATTAAATAAATATCAATTTTTTATCCATGGCAGTAAACAAACAATTAAGCCAGTTTTTTATTTTGCGGTTTCAAAAACCAATGATTTTCGTTTAGTCATCTCCGTTATTTTTTTGTAACCAATAAAAAAGCATGATCAAAAAATAAGTTTCTGATCATGCTTTTAAGCAGAAAGAATGATACTCTATTCTTTATAATATGTGATCTCTCTTTTGGTAACCTTCACAGGTTTGCCATTTTCATCCAATTCTGTTCGCTGGGTCCAGTTACCCTTATCGTCAAAACTGTCATACTTATATTTTACAACTTTGTTTTCGGTTGAATCTTGGGTAACATCTTTTGTATCCCTTTCCACCACATTATTTTTATCATCCAACTTAACCGAGGAAGAAAAAATCACATTGCCAATACTATCTTTCGTTTCTCCTCCCGTAAAAACCTGTTTATTGTAATTATTAATGCTTGAACCACTCAAAGTGCTGTCAGCATGATACCGCTTTAGCCTGGTAATTTGTCCATATTCGTTTTGAGAAAAATCTGTGTAATAATAGTTCAACTTATTGGCGGAATCATATTCCTCGGCTCCGGTATAGTTACCGCTGCTGTCTGTTGAAATTGAGATGGAAGAAACCACTGTCCCGTTCTTAGTATTTTTAACATCCTTCATCGACCCATTGTCGTTATGGATAAAGGTTTCTACCTGTTTGTTTTCACCCGATTTATCATTGTTATCATATTCAGAAACATAGCCGCTTTCATCATATTTAACTGTGGCAACGCAACAGGAATCCTGTTCTCCGATATTGCCGCTGCTATCTACTTTAAAATCGGTTGATACGGTTTGCTGCACATGCCCGTTCAGGTTATCGGCCAGCACATCTGCATTTTTTGCATATTCGGGTTTTGTTTGATTACATGAGAATGCAATCAAAATAATCACCGAAAGAAAAATTACTTTTTTCATCGTAACCTATTTAAATGATTAAGAAATTGTAGGGCAGCGCAATGTTTTGCCTTGAAATATTGGAACTTTTAAAGATAGTATTTTAAAATAAATAATACAATAGTATTTAAAAAAAACAGATAATTGTAAATTGCAACTATGGCAAAACTATCAGTTAACATCAATAAGATTGCGACACTTCGCAATTCACGCGGTGGAAATAATCCTGATCTGATAAAAGCTGCGATCGATATTCAAAATTTTGGAGCCCAGGGAATTACCGTTCACCCGCGGCCGGATGAACGCCACATCAGGTATAAAGATGTTTACGAACTTAAAAAAATTATCACTACAGAATTTAATATAGAGGGCAATTGCAGAGAAGATAAGTTTGTAGACCTCGTGTTGGAAAACAAACCTGAACAGGTAACGCTGGTTCCGGATGATCTTGGACAGATAACTTCTGATCATGGCTGGGATACCATCAAACACCAGGACTATTTAATTGAGATGATCGATGTTTTTAAGAAGGCAGAAATTCGTGTATCTATTTTTGTTGATCCCGTAATTGAAATGATAGAAGGCGCAAAAAAAACGGGGACTGACAGAATAGAATTATATACTGAAAGTTATGCACGCGAATTTCAAAAAGAAAACCGGGAAGAAGCTATTGCACCATACATCCAGGCCGCAAAAAAGGCAGTAGAACTAGGTCTTGGAATTAATGCCGGTCATGATCTTGATTTGCACAATCTCAAATATTTCGCTCAAAAAATTCCCGGACTTTTGGAAGTTTCCATTGGGCACGCTTTGATTTCTGATGCTTTGTATTTGGGACTGGAAAACTCCGTTCAATTGTACAAAAGGCAATTAGCGGATTAATTAAATAAATGATCGAGCTTTTCTTTTAAGGCTTCACCACGAAGATTTTTTGCAATAATAATTCCGTTAGGATCTATCAAAATATTTTGAGGTATACTGGTAATTTTAAATTTTGCGGCCACTTCATTACTCCAACCCTTCAAATCGCTAATATGTGTCCATGTAAGTCCATCCATGTTAATAGCATTTACCCATGCGGCTTTAGCCTGGTCGAGTGATACGCCCAAAACGGTAAAATTTTTCTGATGATATTTATTATAGGCCGCTACGACATTCGGATTTTCCATGCGGCATGGACGACACCAGCTCGCCCAAAAATCAATCAATACATATTTCCCGCGGAAAGATGAAATTTTTACATTCTTTCCTGCTGTATCTTTTTCAGAAAAATCGGCAATCTGTGATCCGATCGGGTTTATTTTAGCAATTTCCAGTTGCTGGTTAACATATTTTCCAAGATTGGTTTCTTTCACATTTTGAGACATGATCTTATATAAGTTGTCTGCAGCAGCCACGTTATCTGATGTTTGCATGATCCTTATTATAGCGATCGGGTCAACAAAAGAAGAAGGATATTTTTTTACAAAAGCTTCGCTTATCTTTTGAACCGCAGCTACAGATTCCGGATTTTTTTCGGCGCCGGGCGCAAACATAGATTCATAGGGCATGATGGCTTTCGAATATTCCTGGAACTCTGTTTCAGTTTTAGAGCCAGTGATGGAAAGGTCATCCAAATTATTTTTATCGCCCTTAATAATAATTTTGCTGTTGTCGATAAACAAAGGAATAGCCGGCGGCTGATCAGCAAAAATCAAAATGAGAAATGATGGTTCAGCCAGTTGACCTTTAATGGTAAACTTTCCATTTTCTATGGTTGCCTGCTTTTCAGGAGTATTTGTTTGTTGATTCAAAAAAGAAACAGAAGTTCCATCCGGGTACCCGGTCACATTGCCTGATATTTCAAATCCCGTGGAAGGGGATTGAGAAAAAGCAAAAAAAGGAACAGATATAAAAAATACAAGAAGTGCTTTCATTAATTGTAGTATTACATTAACAGCAAATTTAATTTTTTTAATCTGAAAATGGAATACTGTTGGTTTTCTGGCCCTGTAAAATTGCGTTAAGAAATTGTTTAGTGGCGCCATCAATATTTTCGGCATGCGCGATTGTGTTAATATAAGCTGTTCCAATTATCGCGCCTGCCGTGAATTGGCAAGCTTTTGTAAATGTTGCGTGATCACGAATGCCAAAACCAATGATTACTTTATTGTTTAAATTCATTTTCGCTATTCGCTCAAAATAACTTTCCTGGGCATTTATATCGGTATTTTTCCCGGTGATGGAAGAAGAAGAAACCGCGTAAATAAAACCATTACTTATTGAATCAATTTTCCTGATCCGTTCTTCAGAAGTTTCGGGAGTTATAAGAAAAACAAAGCTCAAATCATTATCGTCAAATATTTTCTTGTATTCACTTTCATACTCAGCCATCGGAACATCAGGAAGAATAATACCACTGATACCGGCGTTCTTTGCATCGGCGCAAAATTTTTTAAACCCGTATTGCAAAACCGGATTTAGATACCCCATTAAAATCAAAGGCTTTTCCTTCTCAATTAACGATTTACTTTTAAATGTGTTTAGCTGTTCAAATAGTTTTTGAATACTCATCCCATTCTCCAGCGCTTTCATGCTACTGTTTTGAATTACCGGTCCATCTGCAAGAGGATCGCTATAAGGCATCCCGATTTCAATCATATCAGCGCCATGTTTTACCAGGGACGAAAGAATGGTTTCCGTATCCTCCAAACGTGGAAAGCCGGCGGTAAAATAAACGCTGAGAATATTTTTGTTTTTTTCAGACAACAATTTTTGAATGGCATTCATCCGCTATACGCTTTTATATTAAACTTTTCTAATACAGTAAACCAACAAATAAAGTAGATTTCTATTACGATTATTTGCCCAATACCTTCATATAGGTATCCATGTCCTTATCGCCTCGTCCGCTTAAATTGATCACCACCACATCCGATTGATCAAATTTTATTTTGTTCAAAACAGCCAATGCATGTGCTGATTCCAACGCAGGAATGATGCCTTCCATTTTTGCCAGTTCAAACGCGGCTTCAAGCGATTCAGCATCAGTCGCACTCATAAACCGGGCCCTTTTTCCTGCAAATAAATTGGCATGCATCGGGCCTATTCCGGGGTAATCCAGTCCCGCAGAAATGCTGTGTGGTTCTACTACCTGGCCATCTTCAGTTTGCATCACATAACTTTTGCTTCCATGCAATATGCCAACAGAACCCAACTGCATAGTTGCTGCGCTCATGCCGCTGTTGATGCCCAGCCCGGCGGCTTCCACAGCAATTAATTTTACCACTTCATCGTTCAGGAAATGATAAAAAGCGCCGGCTGCGTTACTACCGCCACCTACACACGCAATTACATAACCGGGTAGCTCGTTTCCTGTCTTTTCTTTCAACTGGCTTTTTATTTCTTTACTAATGATGCTTTGAAAACGTGCTACCATATCAGGATAAGGATGAGGACCAACCACGCTTCCTATCAAATAATAGGTATCATTCGGATTGTTGATCCAATCCCGGATAGCTTCGTTGGTAGCATCTTTCAGCGTTTTACTTCCGCTGGTTGCCGGAATCACTTCGGCGCCAAGCATTTTCATCCGCGCCACATTAGGTGCCTGCCGTGCAATGTCTTTTTCGCCCATGTAAACAATACATTTCAACCCTTTTAAGGCACACACAGTGGCTGTGGCAACACCATGCTGGCCTGCGCCGGTTTCGGCAATAATTCTTTTTTTTCCAAGCTTCTCAGCCAGCAAAATTTGCCCGATGGTATTGTTGATCTTATGAGCGCCGGTATGACAAAGGTCTTCGCGTTTTAAAAAAACCGTAGCCCCATATTTTTTACTTAACCTTTCTGCATGATAAAGCGGTGTGGGCCTTCCCACAAAATCTTTCAACAGTGAAGTAAATTCCTCCCGGAAACTTTTATCGCGGATAATCTTTAAATAATTTTCTTTTAAATTTTCTACATTAGGATGTAACATTTCAGGAATGTATGCTCCGCCAAACTGGCCATAGTAGCCGTTTGCGTTTACGTACCATTCACCTCCTACCGGTAAAACGTTTTTGTTTTCAGTTGCTTCCATCATTATTTTTTAAATATTGTAGCTCACTTGTAAATTCCTGTATCAGTTTCATATCTTTTATACCCGGCGCTGTTTCAAAACGGCTATTTACATCTACTCCGTAAAAAAAAGGATGGTTGAACTTTTTGAGCGCGTTTGCATCATCCTTTTCAATGCCACCGCTCAGAAAAAAGGGTTTCCCGACTGTTGCCTTCTCAAGAAGATTCCAGTTAAACTTTTTTCCTGTGCCTCCGTACAATCCCGCAGAGCCTTTATCAAATAAATAATAATCGCACACTTCGTCATATTCACTTATGAGCCAATCAATATTGGCATCAAAATCGCCCACACGAAATGCTTTGATAACTTTTATATGATCGCTGATACGGTTGCAGAATGACGCAGTTTCATCACCATGAAGCTGTACCATGTCGAGGCCAAATTCATCCACCCGTTCCATTATTTCGCTTTCATCCGCATTTACAAAAACGCCAACTTTGGTTAATGATAATTTCAGGTTTTTAACCTCCATACCGTTGAACTTTTTTAAAGCACATCGGGGCGATTGCTCATAAAATATGATTCCGGCATAATCCACTTTCAAATAGTCCAATTCCTTTAATTGCTCCAGGTCCGTATTGCCACAAACTTTTATTTTCATTTCAACTTTTTAGATAATCCAAATTACTACTCAAACCACTAGGGCCGTCAATTATTTTTTAATTCATTTACAAATTCGCCGAAAGCTTTGCCGGGATTCGATTCTTTCATAAATTTTTCTCCCATCAAAAATCCGCTGAAACCGTTTTGTTTCAGGTGAAGTATAGTTTCCACATTATCCAATCCGCTTTCAGAGATTTTAATTTTCTGCGAAGGTATTTTTTTACACAATTCTATTGAATTATTAATATCAACAGCAAAAGTTTTCAGGTTGCGGTTATTGATCCCTACCACATCCACATCATCACAAATGTGTTTCAGGTCACTTTCATCATGGATCTCCAGCAACACATCTAATTGCAACCTCTTTGCAGCAAAAGAAAGATTTTTCACCTCTTCTATCGTAAGGCACGCGGCTATTAATAAAATAACATCGGCTCCATATGCTTTTGCTTCTGCCAGTTGGTATTCATCGATCATAAAATCCTTTCGTAATACAGGAATATGTATTAAAGAGGCGGCTTCTGCCAGGTGATCCAGTGATCCTCCAAAAAATTCTTCATCAGTAAGAACCGAGACAGCACTGGCGCCATATTTTTCATAGGCTGTTACTACTTCACCAGTAAACGAACAATTATTGATGATTCCTTTTGAGGGTGATCGTTTTTTAAATTCTGCAATGATTCCGGTCTTCTCCGGCCGCAATAAAAATTCCTTTAGCGATCGTGTTTTTTTAGAAAACAAAGGCCTTTTTTCCAAATCGGAAATACTGGTTACAGCTTTTCTTTTTGCAATTTCAATTTTCTTTTTTGCAATTATTGTTTCAAGAATATTCATGATTGAAGGCTCATTAATCTTTGAAAATTTTCATATGCTTTTCCACTCTCAAGGCTTTCAACACTCATGGCATAACATTCATCATAGGTAGTATAATTACCAGTGGCATAAATCGCCATCGCAGCATTGGCCATCACCACTGCATTCTGCGCCCAACTTCCTTCGCCTTTAATAATCTTTAAAAATATTTTCGCGGCTTCATCGGTTGAATTGCCACCATAAATATCTTCGGGACTTACCAATCGTTTCCCGAGATATTGCGCACTCAAAATTTTGTCTCCATGGTTGGTTATCACTTTTGTATCGCCTGTTAAAGAAATTTCATCATAACCTTCCAGGCTGTGGATAATCATAAAACGCGCATCGGATTGTTGCAACATATAAGCATAAATCCTCGCCATTTCAAGATTATATACGCCGATCATTTGCACACCCGGTGATGCAGGATTTACCATTGGCCCCAGCATGTTAAAAAATGTCCGCACTCCAAGATTTTTTCGTATTGGACCCACGACTTTTAATGCGGGATGAAACAACGGTGCGTGCATGAAACAAATATTAACTTCTTCAATTTCTTTCAGCATTTTTTTGTTGTCATTTGAAAACCTATACCCTAACGTTTCCATTACATTGCTGGAGCCGCTGATGGATGTTGCGCCATAATTTCCATGCTTCGCTACTTTCTGCCCGGCACCTGCCACAATAAAACAACTCAATGTTGAAATATTAAAAGTGTTTTTTCCATCGCCGCCGGTACCCACAATATCTACAACATCATGCCCATTCAAATCCACCGGCACACACAGTTCCATCAGGGCATCACGAAAGCCTGTCAATTCCGGGATAGTAATGCTTCGCATCAGAAAAACGGTTGTAAAAGAAGCGATTTCCGCGTCAGAATAAATGCCTTTTGAAATATTCAGCAAAACTTCTTTTGCTTTTTCACGCGAAAGTGTTTTGTGTTCAAATAAATACTGTAATACCTTTTTCATATTATTTTGTTTCCTGTAATTCTCAAATATCTCAGTTCAGACAACAGACAACCAATTCCTCATCATTTTCTCTCCCATTGGAGTGAGCACACTTTCGGGATGAAACTGCACCCCCTGCACATCAAAAGTTTTGTGGCGCAATGCCATGATGTACCCGTTTTCATCTTCTGCTGTAACTTCAAGTTCTGCAGGAAAATTTTCCTTATCTACAATCCATGAATGATACCGGCCTACTTCAAGTTCTCCAGGCAAGTCTTTAAAAATATCATTTTTCGATTTAGTACGCTTTTCACTGACCTTTATTTTTGTTGCCACACCGTGATAAACATCTTTCAGATTCACCAGTTTTCCTCCAAAGACTTCGCCAATTGCCTGCTGCCCCAAACACACACCCAATATGGATTTGGAAGTGGCATATTCTTTAATCAGGGGTAACAACAACCCCGATTCAGAAGGAAGCCCCGGGCCGGGAGATAATATGATTTTATCGTAACCTTTTATTTTTTCAAGAGCAATTTTATCATTGCGGTACACGTCTACTTTTTCATTAATGATCTTTTCAACGACATGCACAAGATTGTAAGTAAACGAATCGTAATTATCAAAAATCAATATTTTCATCTTCTAAATATTTTCGGCAGATTTTATAGCAGCCGTTAATGCATTCAATTTATTATTCACTTCCTGCAACTCACTGTCAGGGTTAGACGCAGCTACAATACCTGCACCTGCCTGGTAATTAAGGTGATTGTCTTTGCTTAAAAATGTTCGGATCATGATCGCGTGATTAATATCGCCGTTAAACCCGACAAAGCCGATACAGCCGCCGTAATATCCCCGTGAATTGTTTTCATATTCATCAATCAACTGCATGGCTTTGTATTTCGGAGCACCGCTCAATGTGCCTGCAGGAAATGTAATAGCTAACAGATCAAAGGGATTTGTTCCTTTTTCAACGGTTCCTTTTACTTCACTCACCAAATGAATTACATGGGAAAAATATTGCACTTCGCAAAAATGACTCACCGTAACATCCCTGCATAAACGGCTAAGGTCATTTCTTGCAAGATCCACCAGCATCACATGCTCGGCATTTTCTTTTTTGTCTTTTAATAATTTTTCAGCCAACAGTTCATCGTCCGTGTCATTTCCTGTCCGCCGAAAAGTGCCGGCAATGGGATGCATAATCGCAACATTCTTTTTCACTTTTAATTGGGCCTCCGGGCTGCTGCCGAACAACCGATAATCGCCATAATCAAAATAAAAAAGATAAGGACTTGGGTTGATGTTTCGTAATGCCCGGTAAACGTTAAATTCATCACCTGAAAATCGCTGTTGAAATTTTCTGCTCAAGACCACCTGGAACACGTCCCCCCTTTTACAACTGGCGATCCCCTTTTTAACCATCTCCACATATTCTGCGTCCTTTAGCGGCGAGGTTTCCTTATCCAATGCTGCAAAAGGAAAAGCCGGAACGTTTTTGCTTTTAATAACACTTTCAATTAAATCTCCTTCGCTTTCAACCCCCTTAATATGGTTTTCGCAAATAAATAACTCATTTTTAAAATGATTGATCGCGATTACATACTGATACATACGATACCGAACCAGTGGAATTTGAGGAGCGGAAGATGATTTAAACCTGATAGTTTCAAAAAACTGAACAGCATCAAAAGTGGTATATCCAAATAATCCCTGGGCCATACTTACCGGCATTTTTGCGGGGTCGGAAATTTTGAAATGGTTCATAAAATTCCAAATCTCATTTGTTACTTTAGTTGATTCATCAATTGGAATATGCTTAGGATCCTCGCCGGGAAACTTATATTCAATTTCACCGAGGTTTCTTATTTCAATTCCTGCAATTGCGTTGATGCCGATAAAGGAGTAACTATTTTCACCCGCATGAAAATCGGTACTTTCCAACAGGATAGTATCCCGAAAGCGGTCGCGAAGGCGCAAATAAATTCCGACAGGTGTGTATACATCTGCGAGTAATTTTTTTGAAGTGGTAATAAGTTCAATTTTTTTCATAACATAAAAAAGCCCCGGCTTTTATGCCGGGGCGCAATATTTATTCATTCACAAATAATAGCAATTCGGCACAATCATCAGATTGCATGCCACCAGCTATTGTATGTGTTGTTAATTTTCATTTGACTGGAACAAAGATGTAATGAATTTATTTAATCAACAAATTTTTTTTGAAAATGAAAAAAAATCATAAAACCGGTATCTATGCAACTATGTCATCCTAACTTTGGTCTGATTAGAAATTACAAAGCTTGAAAACGATTTTATTTTTTGTACTAATAACATTGTCTACTTTTGCAAAAGCTCAAAAGATCGACAGTATTTATGTGCACCTTTACACTGATAGTTTAAAAAAGGGAACCTATAATTACATAAATATTGACGGAAAACTCAGCAACGGACGGTATCTGCCGTTAGATACAAGCGATATTATTTTTTCTTCGAGCGATGGAAAGTTTTATGGAAATTCGCTTTATCTGCCTCCTGATTTCAATAAAGAGAAAGTGAATATTAAGGCTGTTCTTAAATCAAATCCGGCTCTCTGTAAGCAGTTTACAATTTTTATTAAAAGAATACCTGACCCGGCAAAGCTAAAAACCGTGGATGAAATTTTAAATGAGCCGGCGTCTTCAACAAGAAGAAAAAGAAGAAATTAACCCCCTTGATTACACACCTAATAATGCGCTGAAGTTTGCAAAAACAACAGCGCATTTATTTATTATAAAGTTTATTATTCAAACTTTTTAGCATCCTCCATAAACTTCGCCAGGCCGATATCGGTTAACGGATGTTTCGTCAATCCAAGGATTGAATCCAAAGGACAGGTACAAACATTTGCCCCTGCTTCAGCACATTTGATGATGTGTAACGAATTGCGGATAGAAGCAGCAAGAATTTCAGTCTTAATCCCCTGGATAGCATAGATGTTTGCTATCTGGCTGATAAGTTCAATGCCATCCCAACCGCTGTCGTCAATTCGTCCAATGAAAGGTGAAACATATGAGGCGCCCGCTTTTGCAGCAATCAGCGCCTGGCCCGCACTGAAAATTAATGTGCAATTGGTACGAATTCCATTATCGGTAAACCATTTGATGGCTTTTACTCCTTCAGGTATCATCGGCACCTTTACCACGATGTTGTTATGAATGGCAGCCAGCTTTTTTCCCTGGTCAACAATATTTTTAAAATCAACGGCTGTTACTTCGGCACTTACATCGCCATTTTCTACAATCTCACAAATAGTTTTGTAATGGTTATAAACAGCTTCTTCGCCTTTTATTCCTTCTTTGGCCATCAACGTAGGGTTGGTAGTTACCCCATCCAGGATGCCAAGGTCATTTGCTTCTTTTATCTGGTCGAGATTTGCCGTATCAATAAAATACTTCATACAGAGTTATGTTTTAAATTAAAAAAATATCCGGCAAATATATTATTTATGGTTTAGAAGTGTTTAAAGGAATCTAGAAAGGTTTGGGAAGATGAAGAAGGGAAGAAAAAAAACCGGCAAGTTACTTACATCGCACCGCTCAACCACATACCCTTGCTATCTTCCGATCCTGGGGGAGTTCTGCAGGAGCTGGTCGTATAAGACTTGCCGGCTGCAAATATAAGGTGAGAAAAATAAAACTGAAACAGTAAACGAATAAAAAAGCAATTTTCTGATTTCATTCTGAAATGATCAGTATTTAAGAGCACGGTAACTTGAATATTTTTGATTTATTCTAAGGTATACTTCATCTGTTGAATAATTTACCTGCAACGCAAAATTTGCCGAACCGCCACCAATAAAATAGTAACCGTTTTCTTTTTTTACTGATCCTGCATAGCGGATAAAAGCATCGGGAACTTTGTAAGCATTGAAACCGGAGATTGATTTTGTATTTTCATTTAATTGAAATTCCAGGATACGGCTATAAGGCCTCAGAGCCTGGTCGCCGTTGTCAACAAAAATTAATGTCTGGCCATTATCGGTGAATCGCGCAAAATGTTGGCGCAAAAACTGCTCGTCTGTGTTGAGCGGAAAGTCGCTGTGCTTTCCGCCCAGCCTCCACATAATGGCACCGGTAGTACGGTTTATTTTTACAATTTCATTGAGGTTCCTGAAGGAACAAATGATGTTGTTATCATTAGGATCGATACACAAAGAATTCATGTGCATATAATCAATAGTATTTACTGAATCGCTGAAATTGTTGTGCTCCACACTTTCGCCATAAAATTCCGGGTAATCCGTTCCATCCCAATGAAAGACGACCTGCCCGTTATTTACTTCCTCAATTCTGCAGGCCACCACTCTTGCATTGGGCGAAGGATTTAAGCTGTCGGGGATGTTGGTTGGCGTTTCAAGATGCGCACTTATCGCCATATAATGATTTTCGCCCAGCAAAATGAAATCGTGAACGTCCAGCCGGTCGTCGGTTGTAGTGTCACCGTTAACCGGAATATATTTTGCGCGCCAGAGTTCATTCAAATCAGAGTCACAAACGATATCATACCCTTCTTCCGTTCCCTGGCCTCCGATGGCATAATCACCTTCGGCCAACAAGTATGAGAAATATGTATTGCCGTTAAAAGTCCATTTTTGAAAATCATCGGCCCGGGCTCCCACTTCCTTTTCTTTCTTGACGTAGCCGTCTTTATTTAATACCAATAAGAATCCATCGGTGCTGTTGTTGGTATTCATACATAACAAAATGTCGCCAGAATCAACACCGCCGGGGCCCGAAATAGTATATAAAGCGCTGTCAATATAGGGTACAGAATCATGCGGAATCGAATCGACCACATTCACCGGCATAAGATAATTCTTCTCGCACCCGGTATTAATACAAGCTGCCCACAAAAGGACAAAAGTGATTAGAGTTAATTTTCCAGGGTTCATGTTCACAAAATTAGCAGGCTTAACAGCGTATTCTACTTGTCTTTTTTTGGCTGAAAAGTCAAATATTTATTGCATAAAAAATGCCAAATATGTAATCTGTTACCCAGAATGCAGGAATTTCTAACTTATTGCCGCTTACTTCACATTGATAGTTATTGTAGTATCCAACCTGCTGCCATAAGAACGATGGGCTCCGTCTGCAAACTGCAAAGCCAATTTGTGTTTACCCGGAGGAAGAGTAATAGTAGCGGTTGTTTGGGCATTGCCAAAATGAAGGTGCGTGCTGTCTTTTGCCACCACAACCCCGGTTGGAATAGAATCTTCAGAATCAATTAAAATATGAAAATGGCCTGAATTGGGCTTTACGGTTCCGGCTGAATCGACAGAAATTCCTGTCGCGGTCATTTCTATTTTAACAGGAGAGGAAACAGTTTCGCCGGTTTTTAAATTCTTAAAATACACCGTTGCACCCGCCGGAACCTCCGGCATATTAGCTTCAGAGGACATTTCCATCGAAGACGAGGTGTCATTTGAAACGGTAGTAGAATCAGTACTGGTAGTTGTTTCGCTATTATTACCTGAGTTGCATGAAATCAACCCCATTAACAGAACGGCAGGGATCGCGAGAAATTTTTTCATTATATTAAATTAAAAAGGTTACACAATCACGTAAATATCAGTGAATTTTGTTGGTTCACTGTCATGATAAGATAAAATCTTATAAAAACTATACATAAGCCAACCGGTTTTCTTTTAAACTGACTTCAAAAACTTAGTCCCGGTTGATCTGTTCTTGAATCCAAAGAGAAAACGCCTATTAATTCATCTGCCCTTCCTATAAATGGTTTATAATATACCAGGATTGTGTAGACATTTTCTGTTTCAAAATAATCACCATCCAGCTGTGTTTTAACGGAAGGATTACGTTTGTCCACTGCCATGTAGGTGTAATCATAATACCCCTGCTTCAATAAAAGATGGGTTTGGTAAACTGATTTCGCCGGATCGAATGTCATTTTAAGGCTATCGATATAGTTGTAATTGGTCAACTGGCCAAAAAGATAAATGTCCTTATCGGAATAGGGTTGCCCGTTAGGCGGAGCAAAAGAAAAATAAACAGTTGCATAATCTCCTTCATAAAAAGGATTGACACCCCGGATCGCTTCAATGGACGACATCCCGTTTAGATCTCTATAATAAAAATATCGTTGACTTGATAAAGGAAAGTCAGACCTTAAAAAAATATCGGTTGAGTTTTTTTTATAATCTGCCGTAAGTACCCTGTCGCTTTGCAAATGAAAATCTCTCACATCAAGCCATCGCCACTCTTTTCCTGCAGCAAAAATATCTGTATTAGGTGTATTGTATTCCAATGAAGTGCCGCGAATAAATGCGGGTTTCAAATCCACTTTTGCGTTATCCCAACGATAATTTTGAAGTACCAGTACTTTTATTTGCTGACCGGCATTAAAAGATTGAAGCGCTTTTACATCCACACTAAATTCTACCCGTTGATGGGTGCGGGTATATTCGGGTGAATACGGTTGGATTACGCGCGCCACTACGGATGCTTTGCTATCCAATACCAAAAGTCTTTTCGTAAAAACGATTTGCGAAGTATCTGCATTTAAAAAAACTTTCAAAATATAGTTTCCCGACCGGGTTGGGTACATCGACTGGTCGGGTAAAACTACCTGGTAATGTGTGTAGCGCACGTGTGCCAAAGATGAAAAGCGATAGTTGGTAATTCTTTGTTGAGTAAACCCCTTCAGGTATTCAAATTGCCCCAGGCTCGCCGGAGTCCAATCGCTGTTACATAGCTCATATGTGTAATAATAATATTTTACGTCTGCATCAAGGTCGTCGAAATTTAATTCCAACACATCATTGCCTCGTAAATGTATTACAGGAAGGGTTAATTGGTTTCCTGCAATAAAAAGCCGTACTGTTTTAATATTCGGCACATAAACACTATCCGGGTTAAGCGCAAATATTTTATTTACAACCAAAACCGCCAGGCAAACGATAACAACTTTTACGCTTTTCATTTAAATGTTTTAAAAAAAATTAGTTTTACACAAATCAAATTTAGGTCTTTTGGATGTTTCTTCATTTATAGCAGGGCGTATTGCCTTTAATAAACAAAAAACTTTTTCGCGTTTCATCATCGGGCTTGCGATCACTGCGACTATGATAAGTGTTGCAGTCATGATCGTTGCATTAAGTTTTGTGAATGGTTTTCAGAATGTGATCAGCAATAAAGTTTTTAGTTTTTGGGGACATATCCGCGTTCAGCAAAATGTATTAACGCAGGCAAATATTGCAGAAGAAACGCCGATAGTTCGGAATGATACTCTCGAGGGTTTTTTAAAACATATTCCGCAGGTAAAAAATGTGGCACGCTACGCTACCAAATCTGCCATCATAAGATTTAAAGATGATATTGAAAGCGTATTGATGAAAGGCATCGACAGCAGTTTTGATTTTAACCGGTTGAGTTCATTTTTACAAAAAGGAAAATGGATTTCATTTACAGATAGTGGTTACAGCAAAGATATTGATATTTCTGCCTATACTGCCAATCAACTGCAAGCCGATGTGGGCGATAGCGTTATCATTTTATTTATTCAAAGCGATGGCACTCAACGGGCAAGAAAATTAAAAATCGCAGGTATTTATAAAACAGGCATCGATGAATATGATCATAATTTTTGCATTGGCGATATTAAATTAATCCAGCGGCTGAACGATTGGGACCCTGACGAAATCGGCGGTTATGAAATCTTCCTGAAAGATTATAAGCAAACAGATGCGGTAAACAATTATCTATACGATTCAGATAAATTGCCCGGAAGATGGTACAGTAAAACGATACAGGAAATATATCCCAACATCTTCGACTGGCTTAACCTGCAGGGAAGAATTAAAAGCATTCTATTGGCGATAATGATGGTAGTGGCGGTAGTTAATCTAATAACCTGTCTTATTATTTTGGTTTTGGAGCGAACAACCATGGTGGGAATTTTAAAAGCTGTCGGCGCCAAAAATAGTACCATACAAAAGATATTTCTTTACAACACCACCATCATCGCATTTACCGGTGTAATTGCGGGAACCATATTAGGTTTGGGAATTTGTTACCTGCAACAATGGACCGGTTTTATTAAGCTGGATGAAGAAGCTTATTTTATGAAAGAAGCTCATGCCGATATAGTCTGGTGGCAGATCGCAGCGGTTGATCTCTCCACGTTGATCATCTGTTTTTTAATGTTGGTAATTCCTTCTTTACTGATAAAAAAAATACAGCCGGTAAAAGCTATCGAATTTCGGTAATCAAATTATCACAATAATAATCTTCTCTTTTTGTTTGTTTACTGTGCGTAATCCTTTATAAAGCGGGCTTTGGCAGGATTTATGTTACTACTAAAAAACAAATCGGTTATTATGAATAAAAAAAATCAATTTTTTGTAGTTTTTCTTTTCATGGCATTTTTTTTCAGTTGTACAAGTTCTAAAAATGCAACCGATTTAAAACCCACAAGAAATCACCTCGCCGGCACATGGACCATCACCGACATTGCTGTTGAGATGCCCGCTGGTTTCAAGGTTACCAATGCATTTGATGAAGCACCTTATACAGATTTTAAAGGAAGCACCTGGAATCTTATCAGAAATGGCAAGGGCTCTTTTACACTTACCAACGGCACAAAAGAAAATATTTTCTGGAGTATTTACGGAAGCGGATCGAATGCTGAATTTCAATTTAAAAAATTAAATGGAATGAAGCCAAAAAATGTTGAAACAGGATACAGGCTTCAATTAGGTCCGATAAGCAACAACAGTTTCACCGCTAAATCTGTTGTGGACGCAGGTAATGGCAATTCCGGGTCCATCACATATACTTTTACTAAAAAATAATAAAAAACCTTTTGCTTACTAACCCATGAAAAGGCCTGAAACTTTCAGGTCTTTTTTATTGGCAAAGTCATCAACCGTTGTTGGTTTACTTTAGAAAAATCATTTTTGTAAAGCGCCACTTCTAATCAGATCAATATTTTTTTCAAACGAACTAATATCGAGGTAACCCGTATTGAGGGAGGTTTCAGGATCGCGAGACGAGGGAATAAGATGCTCTGCAAACCGGATAATCCCGTTTCTATCTACAAACAAAGTTATCGGATAGATAGACGTCATCTGATAGCAGTAGGACATAGCATCCGGAACGATCGTAAAATTGAAAAAATGTTTTTTAAAAAAATTAAGCACGGCAGTTTTTTTATCAAATGTGATAGCAAGAAATACCACATCCGAGTTTTTGTATTTTTCACGAAGTAAATTTAAGGCACGCATTTCAGAGATGCAGGGCGCGCAACTGGTAAACCAAAAATTAATTACAACAGGTTTCCCTTTCAGGCTTTCCGGGCTAATTCTATGTCCACTCAAGTCCTGCAAATCAAAAGCAGGAAGCTGCTGGCCGGCCAGTGGAAGATTGTTGTGATCAACCGGTGCGGGATCCATTATAATATCAATGCGATAAATAAGACTATCGCTTTTTTCTTCTTTGCCCGTTAATCTTGTTACCAGTTTATAACGATTATTATTTTTTGAAAGAAGGAAAGAATCAAGTTGCGACTTTGTCCAGTATGGCCCGCGCGCGCTTTTAAAATAAATTTTTTGCCCGCGGATATTGCTTCCTTGTCCTTTCGTCTGTTGAAATGCAATGCAAAAAGAAAGAAGTATAAAAACTTTTGAAAGATTTTTCATTTTCACTTGTTAAATCATTTGCCCAAAATAACATTTACTTTTTTATCCAAAACAGAATTAGCAAAAATTTGTTTGTTTGCCGGCGATAAAATTATTTCAAGATAAGTGATCATCTTTGCAGATATAAATAGTTTATGAATAAAGTAATTGACAAAAAAAATGCCGTGCATTACCTATGGGGAAATGATTGCGATAGCTGGGTTTTAACTGAGTCAGAAGCACTGTCTGTAAAGCAGGAAAGCATGCCCACGGGTACAAAGGAACAATTGCATTTACATAAAAATGCACAACAATTTTTTTACCTGTTGAAAGGAAGCGCTACTTTTTATGTAGAGGGCGAAAAAGAAATTGTAAGAGAGCAGCAAGGATTGCTCATCAGCAAAAACAGCCGGCATTTTATCGCGAATGAAACCAAAGACCTCATCGAATTTTTAGTAATCTCCCAGCCACTTGCAACAACCGACAGGATTAATCTCCCTGAGGAATAAGGAACAAAAGCAAATTCTCTCTAATTTCTTCGTTTACTGCACCCGTTATAAAAAAACATTCTATCTGTAATTAAAATTTTATCTTACAATAAAATTAGTTGCAATGAAAAAAGTTTTTTTGGGCGGAACATGCAACGGATCTACATGGCGTGACGGACTCATAAAAAATTTAAAGATCAATTATTTTCAACCACAAAGTGACGACTGGACTCCCGAAATGATGGAGGAAGAAATGAAGCAACGAGCAGAATGCGATTTTTGCCTTTATGTGATCACTCCGAAAATGACGGGCTTTTATTCAATTGCCGAAGTGGTTGATGACAGCAATAAGCGTCCCGGGAAAACCCTGTTTTCATTTATTAACGAAGATGATGGTGAAATATTTACTGAACACCAGTTAAAATCTTTGGAACAAACAGGAAAGATGGTTAAGGAGAATGGTGCCCGCTTTTTTAAAACTTTCGAAGAAATAGCTGACTACCTAAATAATCATTAAACCATAATTATGTCTGCCTTACTTGATCGTATTAACAGTCCCGGCCCCAAAAAAATTTTATCGCTCGATGGTGGTGGTATTCGCGGAGCACTCACCTTAGGTTATTTAAAAAAGATCGAAGACATTCTTAAAGCAAAATTTCCGGATAAACCTGATTTCCGTTTATGCGATTATTTTGATTTGATTGGCGGCACTTCCACAGGCGCAATCATTGCCGGCTGCCTTGCTATTGGTAAAAGTGTTGATGAGATAAAAGATCTTTACATGGATCTTGGGAGCAAAATTTTTGGCGAAAAGCGCAATTGGTGGGACTTTAACCGCCTGAGAGCCACTTATAATTACCAGCCCATGGAAGAAGGGCTCAAACAAGCTTTCGGAGACATTAAATTAGGAGGAGAAGAAATCAAAACAGGATTGTGCATCGTTGCAAAAAGAGCCGACACGAACAGTATCTGGCCTTTGATCAATCATCCGCTCGGGAAATTTTATGAATCTGAAAATGGTAACAACAAAGACCTTGAGCTTTGGAGGGTAGTAAGGGCCAGTACTGCTGCGCCTACTTACTTTGAGCCACAAATGATTGAAGTATCCGCCGGGCAAACTGCTGCGTTTATTGATGGCGGCTTAAGCATGGCAAACAATCCATCGCTGACGTTATTAATGGTGGCTACTTTGAGCGGTTTCAAATTTCATTGGCCAATGGGTGAAGATAAAATCCTGTTGGTATCAGTAGGAACAGGATATGGCGTTTTTAAAAAGAAATATAAAGAAATCGACAAGGCCACTTTATTAACGTGGGCTTCCAACATTCCTGAAATGCTTATGCAGGATGCCAGTTGGCAAAACCAGGTGATATTACAATGGATCTCAAAATCACCAACTGCTGATAGCCTTGATATGGAAATTGGAGATTTGCAAAATGATTTTATGGGTAGCAATCCTCTTATTTCTTACCTGCGTTATAATTTTTGCATCACCTGCGAGAATCTGAACGGGCTTAAAGCGGAAGATAAAACGTATACTGATGATGATGTAAAAAGCCTGACCGATATGAGCAGGGCATCTAACAGGGAATTACTTTACCAGTTGGGAAGTAAAGCCGCGGCAGAAATCAAGCCGGAACATTTTGCAAAATTTTAGAAAGCGTTTTTACCTTATCGGTGGCGCTGCTTCAAAATCTATTGTCTGGTTTCCATAATATTTCTCAACCTTTCCGTAACCACCGTAATAAGAGCACATCTTTACAAAATATTTCCCCGGCTTCACATCATAAAAAACGTACAGGCTGTCTTTATTTACATATACAGCTTTCTTTCTATCATTTATCAAATCAATATTTGCATCGCAACCGATTTCATACACTTCAGACTTCCTGATTAATTTCGCATTCGCTTTGTTATCAGGGATGAGGTAAATTATTAAGTTGTGGGGAATCTTGTTGCTGAGATCGTAGCGCAAACGTAGTTTTAAGCTATTGGTGTCTGGAGGATTTGTTTTCGCGATTTTCTCTTTGGTTTCCGTATCCGGATGATTGGCTACATAGTCCTTATATTCCCTGCTTTGTTGTGCGTAAGCTTTTTGAAGATCAGATAATTTGGTACTATCCAGTGTTACACGCCTTTGCAATACATCAATAGATCTTTTTGCCTGGCTATTGAACAATACTGCTGCATTCTTTTCGCCCGACAGCGAGGAGATTTGAGATTGCTGTAAAACAAGTTCTCCCTGTAATTGTAATTTTCGATTATTCAAACTATCATACTGCTTTTGAAGTTTAACAAGATAAAGACTATCCTCTTTTCTTTGTTGCAGCAATTTTTCATAGGAAGTATCTCCAGGACCAACAGTTACAGGGGGCTTGGTTCCAGTTTGTCCGCCACCGCGTTCCCGAACTATTTTTATAGAATCTTTGATGTCCGCTAACGATATAGAGTCCTTTTTTATTTGCTTTTGAATTTCTGTCCGCTTTTTTATTGCCTCATTTTTGTCTGCAACAGCTCTGCCGGCAATGTAATACCAGATGCCCGCAGCAGCAATCAGTGCCAATATTACGATTACCAAAGCGCGCCTGTTTGCACGCCTTCTTGCCGCCGCCGCAGCAATTGCTTTTCTCCTGGCTTCCCTGTCCTCCAATATTATAGGCGCTAATACATCATGGGTAACTTCAATGGCTTTACCATCGTCGCGTAAAAAATATTTTCTCTTTAAAACATCAATTCCCGGCAACAGTGACCGGTCAATTTCATTTAATGAATATTTGGTCCTATACCCTTCATCGGTAATTAATTTATCTTCCAAAAATTCATTTACCGGTTTTTTATCCACCTGTTGGTCCGGCACGTTTATCAAGACCGCCGCATTGCTCTCGGCCAATACTTCATCATAAATAGAGTGAAGTATTTTTTCTTTCGGATATTGGTCAAGAAAATCAGACGAAATTTTCCTCCGGCCTTCACTGATCCGTTCTTTATCAATAAAAGTGCATACCTGGCTCAAAAGAGAAGGCTCTACTTCCATCAACCCGTAACTTTTATTCTCTTCTTCGTCATTCACAAAATAACTAACGATCTTATGCGCTTCCTTTTCATCAATTTCCTTTTTCCATGTTTTGGTAATCACCTCATAAGCCTGGTTCCCATTCATGGGCATCAGCCTGAAGCGTGATGATTTTAAAGAAGGGATTTTTGAGGCAATGTGCTCAAATTCCGGTAGAAATTCTTCCCTGAAAGCAAAAACAGTTTTTACTTTCTGGGTATGATAGCTGTAATCAATTTTCTCTTTGCCATTTAAAAATTTATTCTTCAGTTTTTCCGGGATAGAGTTTTCAATCAGGTCGGCCAGTTCCCCCCAAAAGGTTGCCAGTTCCTCAGTTCCGAAACGACTGCTTTTCCTGGCGAGCGTAAAAATTTCTTCAAACTGATCAAAGATCAATATTGGCGTAACACTTTTCCATAATGATTCAGAATGAAAATACTCCCACAATGTTGTTTCACTGCCGGGATAAGATTCCACTTTAAATCCGTACTTGTCAATCTCCGATTTTAATATATTTTTTATTTGGGTTACCAGGCCGGGGCTCTCATCTTTAAATTCAAGCCTTATTCTGAAAGGGAGAAAATAATCTTTCCTCAATCTTGGAAAAACGCCTGCATTCAATAATGAAGTTTTGCCGGTTCCAGATTTACCAAACACAATCGTAAGTGTGTTGGATTTGATAAGATTGGTAAGCTGATCAATTTCTTCATCCCGGCCAAAAAACATATTCGATCTCACTTCCGTATAGGATTCAAGTCCAATAAATAAAGAATCAGAAGTTGGTAAGGGAGCCGTGGATTCAGTTGGCATAATTCAATTAAGTTAAATTGAGCGTTTCTTTTATTTGATTGATAAATTCAGGCGCCGGGTTGCCAAGCGGAACTTTACCGATGCTTAATTCTGAAAAATATTTAGGAACGTCATCATTGTAAGGATTGGTATCGTCAATTACAATAGGCATCAGGTATTTATCTGTTCTGCCATCTATTTTTCTGAATGTATTTACATTATCTGCCGTAAACCATTCTATCTGCACATATCCATCTTTGTGCAGTAAACTGTTTTCAGAAATCAAAGGAATAAACAAGTCGGCAGACTTAATATTTTTGGCAATTTTTATTTTAAAATCGTCGCCGGCACCAATCTTATCAATGTCATACCAGCAGGTAACATTATTGATTCCTTCAATTGCCTTTTTTAAATTTTCAACCGCTTCCTTATCTTTTACGGTATAACTAAGAAATACCATTTTGCTTTTTACCGTTGCCGGATTACGCTGGTTCCATTGCCGTGCCAATTCATTTATAAATTCTTCGGTGCTCCCCTGGTAGGTAGACACTTTATAATTTTTTAAAAAATCAAACTGGGTGTTACGAATATCAGACGGGTCGTTTACCACTACTATCCTTCGTTGCGTGCCCCACGATTGCAGCGGTTGATTGGATAACAGCCGTAAAATAAACCGCACCATCCAGTTAGGAAAAGAACATCCCAAAAACAAAAGGCTTTTGTTTTGCAAAGCATTGATAAGATTAATAGCTTTGGCATCGCCCATTTTCTCTTTAAACCTGCTGGTAAACTCAAGCATATCTTCATCTCTCAACGCAGGATCCACTGTATCCAACAAAGACCCGAAAACATTGAAGACAAACGGCGTATCCAACCTCTCCAAATTATCACTGTCGGTAAATGGTTCATTAAGGGAAAAGTTGATAGACGTGGGCGTTACACTTCTTCCTTTGACCAGGTTGTTTTCCAGCACGTTATTATAAACTGCCGTATTAATAAAATAATTTAAATCTGAAATGCCCAAAAATTCGGTAAGTAACGGAAATTCAAAGTTGATGTCTTTCACCATCCCTTTTAACTTCCTCATGATATCCATCCACTCAATACTCTTTTCCATCACGAGATAATCCACTGCCCTGGAGAGTGACAAATCCGTTTGATCCGTTACCTGAAAAGAACGAAGTATTTGCCCCGATAAATATTGATCAATAGGAATAAGCAGATCGTCTTTTTTAAACTTATAGACTTCCTTCCCAATTATTGGCGTCAGTTGTTTGTCTGATATATAATCCAATAATTCATCCCAGTCGCTTTGTTCTGAAAAAATTTTATTCATATATATATAAATGGTGATAGTTTATCGTCTGGAAAGCAGGTTGGTTTTTTCGAGGATTAAATAAAGATAATAAAATTAACTAAATTCATACAATTAATAGCCGTCAGTAAAAATCCTTTCTCCTGATAAAAAACCAACGCTCGCCTGGATTTAATACCAGGATTTTTTAAAAAGATTAAATAAAAATAAATGAGCACAAGTGATCTAAAGGAAAAGCCTGTTATAGGCCAGGAATATATGGAACAGGAAGAAGCCAAAGTTGCCCATCAGATTGCAGAACTGTTGCAGATGCAGATGATGCGGCTTTATAAAAATGAAAAGCAGTTGCGCCAAATTCATCCTAAAATGAACGGATGTGTAAAAGCGGAATTTATCGTTGAAAAAAATCTTGCAGAAGAATTGCGGCTTGGCTTATTTAAGAACGAAACTTCATATCCGGCATGGATCCGGTTTTCAAATGGCAATACCAAGCCGTTGCCGGATTATAAAAAAGATATTCGGGGGTTTGCGATTAAAATTATGAATGTGCCCGGCGAAAAAATTCAAATTAAAAACGCAGCATGTATCAACCAGGATTTCATTTTAATGAACACAAAAAGTTTTGTGGCAAAAAGTGTAAAAGATTTTTACCATGTACTACAAGTCGTTACTATGAAGCCTTTACAGGGACCAGCTTTACAAAAGATTCCCTACATTTTTAAAAATGCATCTATTTTTATTAACGGAGCAAAGGCAAAAATCAAATGCAACCATCCTTTTGAGCTTGATTATTACAGTACTGTTCCTTATCGTTTTGGTGACGAATCAAAAGCTGTAAAATACGCTGTTTTTCCTTCTGATAAAAATGATCTTACCTGCACCCGGGATAACACTGACCCGGACTATTTAAGACTAAAAATGCAGGAGACTTTATCAAAAAATGAAATCAATTTTGATTTCTGTGTCCAGTTTCAAACTGATGCTGAAAAAATGCCGGTCGAAGACCCGACAAAAGAGTGGGATTCACCGTTTCAAAAAGTAGCAACCATCCGTATACCCACTCAATATTTTGACACGCCTGAACAACGAGAGTTTGGAGAAGATCTTTCTTTTAATGTTTGGCACACACTTCCTGAACACCGGCCGATTGGCAATTTCAACAGGTCAAGAAAAATAATTTATACCGAAATGAGTGAATTTCGCCACAGGCAAAATATGATCACACCAAAGGAGCCGCGCGCCGGCGATGATTTTTTTAATGATAGTAATATAAATCAACATGCAAAACAACAACCAACAGGTAATACAGCAGATGTACCGTGATTTTTCAACCGGTAATATTCCGGCAGTCCTGGCCGCATTTAGTAAAGAGGTAGTCTGGACCAGGGCCGGTGCGCCTTTTATTCCTTTTTCAGGAACATTTAATGGCATCGAAGAGGTAATGAACATGTTTGCCATCCAGGATGAAAACCTAAAGATAAAATCATTTGTTCCCCAAAAATTTTGCACCAATGAAGATACAGTCGTGGTAATAGGCCATGACGAAGCCGAAGTAAAAACTACGGGTAAAAGTTATGCAGCAAATTGGGTGCAGGCATTTACCTTACAGGACGGCAAGATTACCAATGTACAGGTTTTCATGGACACCAAAGCGATCGCCGATGCCTTTGAAAAATAATTCGGTATCAAAATAGAAATTTCCTTTATTTCTTTGTTTACTGCCATCAAATCGTGCTTAAATATTTCAGTACCGTCAATGAGGGGAAAAAGAAATAGGCCCCACCTTTCACCGTTACAAAACTTTTTAATCCATCAACATATTGGTTGTGGGTTTCAGTCGGGATGGTAAATTGCTGAACAACACCTTCAGGCGGATTTTCTTTTACGCCGATGAACGGATCGGGATCGGCATATAGTTGTTTAAATTTTGGATAATTGGCCCACGTATATTGGATAAATTCAAATTGCCGGTTGATATCAGCATTAAAACAACCAAACAAAATTCCCACTTCGTCTGCCGGAGTGTGTTCGGTGGCAGAACCAACATACTTTTCCCCGTAAGAACGAACCCTGCGCATGATACGATGTTTCCGGGTAAGTTTTAAAGATTCTGCAGGGCCGGTTTCTTCAAAATTATCTCTTGGATTGGTTCGCCGGCTATGGGCACCAAAGGGGCATCTCAGGCCGAGTTTATCCGTTTCTGTATAAACGAAATCATTATCATTACTCAATCCTCCCGGATCTTTATCCGGAAATTTTACCAGCGGAGCCCCGCTCGGCCACCGTCCCATCATTTTTGCGGCAAGCTTAGTGCTTTCATCCGGGTTAAGGCTTCCATCTTCATTTTTGCTTTTTTCATTTAAAAAGCTCCAAAAGCCATCTACATCTTCTTTAAGCTGCCTGAGCACAAAATAAGTTCCGTTTCTGCCAAGATCTTTTTGATCCGAACCATCCGGATCTTTCGGAAGCATCGACATGTTTCCCTGCTCTTGCCGGATCAACGGAGTATCAGGATGTACATTATATTCATTAAGATAGCCAAGAACAAATTCGCCCGGTTTAATATCATCTATTTTTAAACCTGTGACGCCGCTGCCGATAATGGTTGGTTGCGAAATACTGTCCCTGAAACCAAAATGTTCTTTATCATCCGGAAAGGTTTCCGCATTAAGTACATGAACAATCTTTAATCCGTTTTCATCAAATTGTTGTTGAAGTTGCCGGGAATGTTTTTCAAGATTTTCATTTGTTTTTTCGAAAATCATTAAGATCAAATGGACCGGCGCATTGTTGGGTCCGCCCCATTTCCAGTTTCCGGGATCGTTACTGTCATGATCGCCTAAAAGCCTCTGGCGATGGGGCGTAACCATTCCCTCCCTAAATTCCCTGGTAAAAGAATGCACATTTTCTGAACGCAAACCCAGGGCCAGGAAACCCGCGCAGGTAAAGCCAATATTTAAATAATTTTCCTGGCTGCTATCAGCAACTGAAGTGATTTTTATTGAAAGATCTTTTAGAAAAGTTTTCGCTTTAACAGCCTCTGAAATCTGCAAAAGAAAATATTTTGAAAAAGGCATGTCTTTATAATCTTTTACAAGAAAGCCCTGTATTTCTGAAAGTTCCAGTTGTTCCATTTATAATTTTTTTAAAATCTCTTTAGAAATAATTGCGCTTGTGTTTCTGACAAGTCCCGGCTCAATTCATTCCTGATCAAAGTATTGTTGACAATATTTTTTATCGACAGGTCATGGTAGGCGCTGTACCATACCTGCGTAAGAATTTGAGTGCCGCGGCTCCAGGCAAGAAAATGTTCTTCATCATAGGCACCACCGGTAAATAAAAAGCTTGTTTTTGGAAAGTTGACGGTATTGCTGAAAATTCCCGTCAGGCCCCAGCCCGATTTATCAATAAAATCGCAAAGATATTGGTTCCAGCTTCCATCAAAATTGCTAAAGAACATCATGTGCTTGTTGTTATCGATCAATACCCACCTGGCAAAATGAATGGTTGGTATTCCCATCAGTTTTCCTTTTACAAAAAGATTTTTTATCAGCGTTCTTGCAAACAACATCAGCGCCTGAACCGTGATTAATCTCACTTTCCCGGGTTTCATTACCAACACCTGCGTAAATTGATTTTGATTGATCAGGTCTTCATAAACTTCGAGTCGCGTCACCAGGTCATCATTTAACTGGCTTCGCTTATCATAACAATTTTTATCTTTTCGTTCGTAAAAAAAATGAAGCACCAAAACCCAAATAATAATAACCGGCAACAAAATCAGCATTATTATCCCCATAAGTATTAAGCCGGGCCAGTTTGTGTTTAGGGTTTTTTCAGGCTTTTTTGACCATTCAAATTCGGGGTGTTTATACACTTCCTCCTTAACCTCATTTTTTATTTGCAAGGCACTCATGCCTTCCCATTTTTTATTGCTGATAAATCCGCGGATAAATTTTTCAAGCTTATCTTCCTGCAGAATTTGTTTCAAACTTCTTCCCGGTGCTCCGGGGTAAAAAGCTGTGGTTTTAACTTTCCATTTTAAAAGATAATCCTTCCTGCTTTTGGTATTTCGCTCATTCGGTTGCGGATAGCCTTCACAGCATTCATAAAGTTCATCAAAATATTCCGGAAAAACGGTTACAAGTCCTTCTGCATGATCATTTTCATTGCCATCAAAGTTTGACGAAAAAACCAATCGCACCGGCACAGGAAACGCTGTTTTATCCCTGAAGGAACTTTCCTGCAGTACAAACCAACGTGCATAATGCAGTGTTCCCAGCTTATCAAACCTTTCGTTCAATCCGTGATTGAGCCCCACCTGGAATCTTTCCAGAATTTCATTCAATTTCTCAAACCGGTCTGCCCTTACAGGCGTAAGTAATGTGAGCGGATTTTGCTTGATCATTTTTAAAAGTATTTATGGAAATGCGCAGCCTTAAGTATTCCAACCGAATGAATACATGCTTAAAAGTAAATATTTTAAAAATATGAATACCATTATTTTTTAGAATCTTTTCGAAAGTTTATTTACTTTCATAGGAACCGATACCCGGACCAACACACCGCCAGCCTTCAAAACCACCGCCCTGTTGATTGTACTTTAATTAATTTAAAACCATTTACAATTCTAAATGATAAAGAATATTGATCATGCAAACGTTATTCATTACGGTTTTGATTCTATAATTATAAAATCAGGCAGGGATGGTTTGGGTAAACCCTCATGCCTGAAAGTCTTAAAGGATGAGTTCGCTACCAAAGAAATGCTCGCCCAACTGGATAATGAGTTCAACCTGTGTTCCAAAATAAAGAGCGGCAATGTGAGGAAGGCCTTCAGGCGCGAAAAGATGGAGGGACATGAAGCGCTCGTGCTGGAATACATTGAAGGGAAAGATCTGAGCAAACTGCTTGCATCGGAGACACTCACGCTTTACCAGCAATTGCACATTGCAACTGATATAGCTTCGGCATTGGCTGGATTACATAAAGAAAATATCTTTCACCGCCGCATTCATCCTTCGAACATCCTGGTGGAAGAGTCGACCAATAAAATCTATTTGATTGATTTGGCACTGGCAACTGAAGGAAACGTAATTGAAGATGCGATCACGAACCTGGGAGAAAAAGAAATTGAATCGCTCAAATACATAGCTCCCGAACAAACCGGGAGAATCAACCATGCCATCGATCAGCGGGCGGATCTCTATTCCCTGGGACTTATTTTTTACCGTCTCTTTACCGGGCAACTGCCATTTGACAGTGAAGCGAGGTTGGAATTGATGTATGCCAATATCGCAAAAACGCCCACTCAGCCAAACCAGCTAAACCCTGAATTACCAAAAATCATCTCGGATATTATTATGAAGCTTTTATCCAAGAATGCAGAAGACCGGTATCAATCTGCCTTCGGTGTGAAAGCTGACCTGGAAAATTGCCTTAAACAATTTAATACTACCGGTAATATCGATGATTTAAATAAGGCCGGTTTTAAAATTGGCGAATTAGATTTTTCAGGCAAACTCAATTTTACAAAAAAATTATACGGCAGAGAAAAAGAAATAAAAACGCTCAATGCGTTGTACGAAGATTGTGCGAAAGGCGAAAAACGAATTATACTTGTTTCCGGAAATTCAGGCAGTGGTAAATCTTCTCTTGTAGAGGAACTTAAAAATTATGTTGCCCGGGAAAAAGGAATTTTTTTAAAAGGCAAATTCGACCAGATAAGTTCTGACACACCTTATACGACACTCGTTCAGACTTTTAATGAACTGGTACAATTGATCCTTGCCGGAGATAAAGTATTCAAAGCAAAATGGACTAAAAAAATCACAGAAGCCATTGGGAATTCAGGAAAAATTCTTACACAATTTATGCCCGGGATCGAAAACCTGATTGGCAAACAGGGAGACTCTCCTGAATTAAAAGGCCTCGAAGCACAGAACCGCTTTAATTATGAATTCATAAGATTTTTTAAAAGTATTGCAGATAAAGACTCGCCTCTTGTGCTCTTCGTAGATGACCTCCAGTGGGCTGATCCTTCCTCCCTCAATTTATTTAAAACAATCACAGAAAACCGCGACATTGGTTATGCGATGCTTGTGGGTTCTTATCGCACAAATGAAGTGAATGAAAATCATCCGCTGTATAAAAAGATCAGCGAATTAAAAGAAGATAAAATTCCTTTTGAAGAAATGGAATTAAATGATCTTTCTTATCAAAATGTTTATTCACTGATAACAGATACACTGCTCACGAACCAGGAGAATGTCTCCATATTATCCCAGATCATTTATAATAAAACCAAAGGAAATCCTTTTTATGTCCGGCAATTTTTGAAATCCGTTTATGATGAAGGCTTATTATATTTTGATTTTGATTCTTTGAAGTGGCAATTCAATTCTGACCTGATCGTACAAATGAACGTATCAGGAAATGTGGTAGAATTGATGACCTCTTTCATTTTAAAACTTCCTGCTGATACACTTGAGCTTTTAAAAACCGCTTCCACCATCGGTAATAATTTTACAAAAAGAAACCTTTCGGTAATAAAGCAAACAAGCGAAAGAAACGTGGAGAATTTATTGAATCTCTCCATAACTGAAGGATTGATCATTGTTGCAGATGATGGCTATAAGTTTGGGCATGATAGAATTCAACAGGCTATTTATTCGCTGATACCTGACGAAGACAAATCTAAAATGCACCTGCTTAACGGGCAACGATTAATAACGAGCTATACTGAAAGTGAACTCGATGAGAAATTATTCGATCTTGTAAAACAATGGAACCTTGGCGCAGCATATATTATAGACAAAAAAGAAAAGGATAACCTGGCCAGGCTTAATTTAAAGGCAGGAAATAAAGCAATTGTTTCTACGGCATTTCCGCAGGCACTCTTTTATTTTGAAAAGGGGTTAGAAGTATTAGATGAAAAAGACTGGAACGGTCAATACGATTTTATTTTACAGCTTACGACCAATGCAGCAGAAGCGGCATATCTCTCCGGCGACTATGAAAAAGTAGACCTCCATGTAAATAAGATCTTAAACAACAGTCAATCATTGATTGATTCGGTAAAAGGTTACGAGATCGATATTAAAAAATTAATAGCTCAAAATAAACCTTATGAGGCGGTAAAACTGGGGTTAAACATTTTGAAAAAAATGGGCATTAATCTTCCTCTTAAACCGGGAAACTTTGCTGTGATGAAAGACTTGATCAAGATAAAGTTTTTACTACGTAACAAGTCGATGGATTATTATAACAACTTGCCCGAGATGAAAGACCCCGAAAAAAATGCGGCAATGCGAATCCTATCCGATATTTCTTCCGCGTCTTTTTTTGCAGTACCCAACCTGGTACCGCTACTTGCTTTTAAAATGATCCGCCTTACGTTGAGCCATGGATTATCCAGAAAATCTCCCTTTAGTTTCGCGGCTTATGGATATATTTTAAGTGTTTTCTTAAATGAAATTGACAAAGGCATCACCTTTGGCGAGATCGCACTTCACCTTGCAAAAAAAATCCATGCAGATGAATTGGTGGCTTCAATCATCGCTACCAATAACCTGTTCCTGGTGCATCGCAGGACGCCAATCACAGAAACAATTCATGATCTTGAAAAAGCCTTCACCACGGGCCTGGAATCAGGGGATAATGAATATGCGTCGTATGCAGCGCATAATATGGTTTACCAGTTTTTTATTATGGGCTATCCCCTTGCTGACCTTGCCAAAAAAGCTGATACGCTGGAGCTGAAAATTGAAAAATTTCAACAAGACCTTACGCTTAAAAGACTACGACTGTTTCATCAATCTATTTTGAATTTGATTGAAGAAACGGATAGTCCTGATATTCTTTCAGGCGACATATTCGATGAGTCGGAAATGGACATCGCAGAGGTATCAAAAAGCAACGAGATCTATTTCCAAAACCTATACCTGCAAAAACTGTATCTCGCTTTAATATTTAATTTGAAAGACGATGCCAGGAAGTATGTGGCAACAGTTGAAAAATACCAGCAAAGCGTGAAGGGCACTACTTTGTATCCTTTGTTTTATTTCTATCGCTCATTGCTTATTACTGATATTGCCCCCAATTCGCCTTCAAAAAGATCTGTGCTAAAGCAGGTTGAAAAAGATATTAAACAAATTAAGAAATATGAAAAATATTGCCCTGCCGATTATAGCCACAAAATTCTTTTGCTTGAGGCAGAATATAAATACCTGGAAGGCGATAATGAGGAAGCAAAAATATTGTATGATAAAGCGTTAAAAGCCGCTACACAAATAAACATTACCAGCGACCTGGCTTATACCTGGGAAAGAGCCGGGCGTTTTTTTGTTAATACCAAACAAGAACTGCTTGCTAATTTTTATTTACAAAACGCCTACCGTGTTTATAAACGTTGGGGAGCCGGTGCCAAACTAAAACAGATGGAACGTAGTTACATCCAGTTAAGAGGCGGCGGCGGTGCAGAGTGGCAAAATCAATTGGAAGAACAGTCAACACACCAAAATACAAACGTTGACCTGGAAACGGTATTAAAGGCATCTGCTACTTTATCAGGTGAAATTATTTTACCGAAGCTTTTGAAAAAAATGATGCAGATCATCATGGAAAATGCGGGCGCACAAAATGGCTTCCTGGTGATGGAAAAAAACGGGGAAAAATATATTGAAGCAGAAATAAAAGCGGATAACGATGATATAAAAATATTACAATCCATCCCTGTTTCAGAAAGCGGATTACTTGCAGAATCGGTTCTTAGTTATGTTTATCTCACACAGGAAACTGTGATATTGGATGATGCCAGCCGCAGCGAGCTTTTTGGCAATGATAACTTTATTAAGAACAATCAATCCAAATCTATTCTTTGTATTCCGTTGATGAACATGGGTAAGATCCAGGCGGTAATCTATCTTAACAACGATCTTACATTGGGCGCATTTACCGCTAAAGGGGTTGCTGTTTTAAAATTGCTTGCCGGTCAAATGGCCATCTCAATCGAAAATGCATTGTTTTATAGTGAGCTTGAAAATAAAGTAATGGAAAGAACCAGCGAATTGCAGATTGAAAAGAAAAAATCGGATGACTTGCTGCTAAACATCTTGCCGGAAGACGTGGCTAACGAATTGAAACAAACCGGGAGAACAAAGCCACGCAGCTATGAAATCGCTACCGTAATGTTTACAGATTTCGAAAATTTCACCAGCAAAAGTGAAAAGCTTACTCCGGAAGAATTAGTGAACCTGATTGATACCTGCTTTACAAAATTTGATGAAATTGTTTCAAGGTATAAAATGGAAAAAATTAAGACGATTGGCGATGCATATTTATGTGTGAGCGGCGTGCCCGATGCAACAACGCATGACGCTCTAAATGCGGTGAATGCCGCCATAGAAATACTGGAAGCCATCAAATCCTTTAGAACAAGTGCGGACGGAGATAACTATTTCGATATCCGCATCGGTATTCATACTGGCCCCCTCGTGGCGGGGGTTGTTGGGGATAAAAAATTTGCGTTTGATATCTGGGGCGACACTGTAAATACCGCTTCACGCATGGAACAAAACAGTGAAGCCAACAAAATAAATATTTCGCGAACTACCTATGACCTGGTAAAAGATAAATTTAAATGCACTTACCGCGGGAAAAAGGCGGCAAAAAACAAAGGGAAAATTGAAATGTATTTTGTGGAAAAGGAAAATGCTGTCACCCCAGGGAAACAGGATTCCTTAAAAGAAGTAATGAAATAGTATTTCTTCAGGTCAGGTAAAGAAAAACTTTGTTTATTTGTTGGTTTACTACAATTAACAGCACTTCCCGCCTTATTTTATTTAAAGGTTTTATTTATATTTACTAAATATCAAAACAAACCATATGAGAATCGCCTTATCAATATTTGCCATCTGTTTAAGTTTAAGTTCCATTGCCCAAACAAAAAAAGTTTCTGCAGAAACCACAATACAAAACGTTACGATATTTTCATCAGGTGCAAGAGTGCAAAGAACCGCTTCCGTTTCAATTATTCCTGGCCGATCTGAAATTACCTTCTCGGGCTTAAGCAACCAACTTGATCCTCAAAGCGTTCAATTAAATGCTGATGCGGATATCACTTTACTTTCCGTCCAGTCTGCCAAAGATTTCTTCAGCCAGGGGAAATTGGATGATGAAGAAAAAAAGTTAGCAGATCAGGCAAAAAGTTTAAAGGACAAGTTTGACCTGGATAATAAATTAATGGATGTTTATAAAAATGAAGAAACAATGCTTATAAAAAACGAAGCAATTGGTGGAAATTCAGGCGTTAAAACAGCTGAATTAAAGGAGGCTTTGGACCTCCATCGTCAACGGCTCACGGAAGTTTATGAAAAGCAGCTTGAAATACAAAAACGAATTAGTTCAGAACAACAGGACCTTCAAAGATTTAATCTGCAGTTGGAAGAAATAAGCAAAAAGAAAGACAGCGTTAATTATATCGTAACAGCTCTTATTGAAAGTAAACAAACCAAAGCGGTAAATTTTCAGCTCTTTTACAATATTAAAGATGCCGGATGGTATCCTGCATATGATGTAAGAGTGACCGACGTGGCAAAACCTTTAAATGTTTTAATGAATGCAAATGTTTTTCAACGAAGTGGCGAAAGTTGGAAAAACGTTTCACTGTTACTAAGCACCGGCAATCCTAATGATAACGCCACGCCATCTGAGTTGCAACCCTGGATGCTTGGTTTTTACGATCCTTCGGTTTCCTTTCGCAGTCAAAATACACAAGGCATGGCAATGGGCAGAGTTACCAGCGACAAAGGAGAACCAATCCCCGGTGCATCAGTGATCATAAAAGGAACCCGTATGGGGAGTGTGACCGATGGGAATGGTTTTTTTAAACTGCAAAATTTCCCTGACAATGCAAACCTTGTCGTGTCTGCTGTAGGTTTTGAATCAAAGGAAATGCCTCTAAGGCCAGGATATTTTACCATAGCACTGTCTCAAAGCGTTAATGCGTTGAACGAAGTCGTAGTTACAGGATATGGAATAACCGGAAGAGCGGCGGGCGTAGTTGCCGATGATCAAAACTCAAGGGAAGAAAAGAAGTCGCTTAAAACTGTGACAGTAGCTACTCAATATCAGCCCACAACGATTGTTTATAAAATTGAAGATAAATACTCTCTGGAAACCGACGGAAAGACCACCACTATCGGTATCAAAAAATTTGAAATACCGGCGATCTACAGTTATTTTACGATTCCCAAATTAGATCCCGTAGCCTACCTTAATGCCAACATCATCAACTGGCAGGATTATGATCTGCAGGCAGGTGAAGCAAGCTTATATTATGAAGGAAGTTATTTGGGCAAAACCTACATTGACCTTAGTTCTGCCGGAGACACACTTTCCCTATCCCTGGGAAAAGACAACGGGATGAAGGTATCCCGCAAACTTGTGAAAGAATTCAGCAGCAAAAAATTTATCGGAAATAACAGGACTGAAACAAAGAGATACGAAATTACTGTTCGCAATAATAAAAAAGTTGCTGTTAACCTTACTGTGACCGATCAATTTCCGGTATCAACTACAAAAGAAATAAATATAGATGATCAAAAAGCACCAGACGCAAATGTTGACAAAGAATCCGGCATCGTTACATGGAAATTAGCTCTTGCACCTGGTGAAGAAAAGAAGCTGGAATTAAGCTACAGCGTTAAATATCCAAAAGATAAAAGAGTAGTATTAGAATGAAAAATCTAATTTTTTCTTCGTTTACTGATGTCATGTTTTAGGGTAAAAAAGATTTTAAATTAAAATGCAGTAATACATTAAATTTATTAAAATATAAAAATGGATCTTAATAAAATAAAAGCCACACTGGAAAGCGCTTTGCAGCTATTAAATAAAGAGCTGGGAACAGAAATAGTAAATCAAACCAAAGAAGAATATCTGCGGGTGATCAACGAGATACAACAGGCACTAAAAGAATTTGAATAACTTTCTGAAAGACGCATTTATTATAAACAGGGTTAAAAAATATTCCCACTGTCCCGTTTTAATAAAATTGTATTTTAACTTTCCTGAAATTTTAGAAAAACAATAATTGGTATGCTAACATTAAGCGTAGACATGGATGAGGTGATTACTGACACCGCAAAAAAAATAAGGGACTGGTACACGAATAAATATGGATTTGTGTTCAACGAAGAAGACCTGCATGGCAAAGATCTGAAGCACGTAGTGAAGCCGGAACACTTTACTGAATTTCGCAATTATTTGCACGCGCCTGGATTTTTCAGTGACCTTGAAATTATGCCTGGCGCAAAAGAAATTCTACAGCAACTAAATGAAAAATATGACCTGTATATTGTGTCCGCAGCGTTGGAATTTCCTAATTCTTTAAAAGATAAATTTGACTGGGTTGCCGAAAATCTTCCTTTTATCACATGGAGACAGATTTGTCTTTGCGGCAATAAAAGCATCGTGCAGACTGATATTATGATCGATGACAGAACCAGGAATTTCAGTCATTTCCAGGGAAGAAAAATTTTATACACTACACATCATAATATTTTAGAAGAGAATTATGAACGTGTCAGGAATTGGAAAGAGATCGAAGAAAAGCTGCTTTAAAATTTTTCGTCTATCTCTTACCGTTATACCTTTTTTGTTGCAGTAAACAAACAAATAAAAACAATTTCTGTTTAGTTTATTAACGATTTCATATTTTATTTCCCGGGGCCACACAATTCCCGCAACTAGTTGCTATTTTTACTGCTTGTTATTTTTTACAAAAATTAATTTAATCTTTCATGTGTAAAAGCATTTTGTCTGCGCTAATATTTTTCATAGCCATAAATTCTGATGCCCAAAAAACTGAAAACCTCGTTCAATATGTAAACCCAATAATTGGAACAGAAAGAATGGGTCACGTTTATCCGGGTGCAACGGTTCCGTTTGGAATGGTGCAATTAAGTCCGGATACGGATACTATTCCCTATGAAACCAACGGACATTATAACCCGGATGTATATAAATATTGCGCCGGTTACCAGTATGATGATAAAACGATTGTTGGGTTTAGCCACACGCATTTCAGTGGCACGGGCCATTCTGATCTGGGTGATTTTTTAATTATGCCAACAGTTGGAAAGTTGCAATTAAACCCGGGGACAGCCGATGATCCTGAGAGCGGTTTTCGTTCCAGGTATTCTCATAAAACAGAAGTGGCAGAAGCAGATTATTATAAAGTAAAGCTTGATGATTATAATATCATAGCAGAGCTTACAACTACCGCCCGTGTTGGTTTTCATCAATATACTTTTCCTAAATCGGATAATGCGCACATTATACTTGATTTAATGAGTGGCATCTATAATTATCCTGATAAAAATGTATGGACTTATATTCGGGTTTTAAATGATTCTACCGTAACCGGCTATCGCCAAACGAGCGGTTGGGCAAGAACGCGCACTCTTTATTTTGCCATGAAATTTTCAAAACCATTTTATGAATATGGCGATAAAAATTTTTCAAAGCCTGAACCTTATCGCGGCTTTTGGGGCAAATTTGATCAATCCAAAAACTTCCCTGAATTAGCCGGAAGACAATTACGGATGTACTTTAATTTCAAAACAAATGAAGGCGAAAAGATCAAAATAAAATTTGCGCTTTCGCCGGTGAGTACTGATGGTGCATTAAATAATTTGAAAGTAGAAACGCCCGGTTGGGATTTTGAAAAAGTAAAAGAGCAAGGTCAAAAACAATGGAATAAAGAACTGAACAAAATTGTGATCAATGCAGATAACGATGAGAAAATTAATTTTTACACTGCCATGTATCATGCCTTTATCAACCCAACGATTTACATGGATGAAGACGGAAAGTATAAAGGATTAGATCAGAATATTCATCATGCAGACGGCTTTACCAACTATACTACTTTTTCGTTGTGGGATACGTACCGTGCGCTGCATCCATTGTTTAATATTATTCAACCAAAACGGAATGGCGATATGATAAAATCGATGCTGGCACATTATGATCAAAGTGCAATGCACATGTTGCCTATCTGGTCAAATTCTGCAAACGAAAATTGGTGCATGACAGGTTATCACGCTGTAGCAGTGATTGCGGATGCCGTTGTAAAAGGCAATACACCTTTCGACCCGAATAAAGCTTTAGATGCTTGTGTAACGACTGCCCGCCACAGAAGCTACGATGGAATTGGGTTGTATGAAGACATGGGTTATATTCCTGTAGATAAAAACGGAACAGGCACTTCTACCACTTTAGAATACGCATACGATGATTGGGCCATAGCGCAAATGGCAAAAAAACTGAATCGGATGGATATTTATAATGAGTTCATTAAACGTTCTGAAAATTATAAAAATGTTTTCGATCCTTCCGTTGGCTTTATGCGAGGCCGATTGAGCGATGGTTCTTTTATGAAAAATTTTGATCCGCTGAGTACTACTGGCCAGGGATTCATTGAAGGAAATTCATGGAACTACACTTTGTTTGTTCCACAGGATCCTGCATCTTTAATCCAATTAATGGGTGGTAAGAAAAAATTTACGAACTACCTCGATACGTTATTTACTATGCATTTGTCTGATGAGTTTTTTGCCGAAACAGAAGACATTACGAGAGACGGAATTATAGGCGGATACGTGCATGGAAACGAACCTTCGCATCATATTGCTTACTTGTACAACTGGACAGATGAGCCCTGGAAAACACAACAAACTGTTCGGATGATACTGAAGAATCAATACCATACCGGCCCGGCTGGTTTGGGAGGAAATGATGATACAGGACAAATGAGCGCGTGGTATATTTTCAGCACAATAGGGTTCTATCCTGTAGCGCCGGGATCACCGGATTATCAAATTGGAAGTCCTGCAATCAATTCTGCAAGATTGCATTTAGAGAATGGAAAAACTTTTTCCATTGAAGCGAAAAACCAAAGCGATAAAAATGTATTTGTAAAGAAAATAGAATTGAATGGAAAGCCGCTAAATCGCTTATACATCACACAGAGTGAAATAATGAATGGCGGAAAGCTGGTGTTTTATATGTCGCCAAATCACGATTAAGCATTTCCAGGGACATAGTAAATGAAGAAATAAAAAGGATTTTTATTTTGTTGCCACGGATTACACGGATTTACACAGATCAAGAGAAACAACTAAACATACTAAACCATTCTAAACTTTCTAAAACTATCTCTCCAATAATTTCTGAACATCAATTTTAGCAATTTCTCGTATTGCATCAGCAATATGAGAAGCATCAATACCAACCTGGGCTTGTTGCTGTTTTTGAGAAGCATGTTCAATAATCTCATCAGGGATACCGAGTACTTTAACATCCGCTTTATAATTATTTTGATTCATAAATTCTAAAATTGCTGAACCAAAACCACCAACAACAGTTCCGTCTTCTACTGTAATTATTTTAGAATATTTTTTGAATACTTCATGCAACATTTCTTCATCCAAAGGTTTTGCAAAGCGCATATCATAATGAGCAGGATTTAAACCTTCCTGATTTCACATCTCTTATTGCCTCGAGCCGCAAAATTTCCCGGATGCCCGAAATGAAAGTATCGCGATTTCTTCACCATCTTTTAATTTTCTACCGGTGCCAATTTTGATTTCTTTCATTGGGGTTTGCCAATCTGCCTTCACTGCCTGTCCGCGAGGATAGCGAATCACAAAAGGATTTTCAGTCGAATCCAATTGCGCAGTATACATCAGGCTTCGCAATTCACTTTCATTCATCGGAGCGCTTACAATCATATTCGGGATACAACGCATGTAAGCAATATCATAAGCGCCCTGGTGAGTTGCCCCATCTTCGCCCACAAGTCCTGCCCTATCGAGACAAAATATAACCGGTAAATTTTGAAGTGCAACATCATGCACTACCTGGTCGTAAGCCCGCTGCATGAAAGAGGAATAAATATTACAGAAGACGCGCAATCCCTGGGTTGCCATTCCTGCGCTTAGCGTAACAGCATGTTGCTCACAAATACCTACATCAAAAGCACGATGTGGCATTTGAGCCATCATATATTTTAAAGAACAACCGCTGGGCATGGCAGGTGTAACGCCCATGATTTTATCATTTTTTTCGGCCAATTCAATCATCGTGTAACCAAAAACATCCTGGTATTTTGGAGGCTGTGGAATGTCAAATTTTTTCTTAAATATTTCGCCGGTGATTTTATCAAACAATCCGGGTGCGTGCCATTTTGTTTGATCTTTTTCTGCTAATTCAAATCCCTTGCCCTTTACGGTTTTTATATGTAATAATTTAGGCCCTGTGATTTCCCGCATATCCTGCAACGTGTCAACCAGTTTGGTGATATTATGACCATCAATAGGCCCGAAATAGCGAATATTTAATGATTCAAAAAGGTTGCTGCTTTTACTTACCATTCCTTTTAAAGACGCTTCAATTTTTGAAACCATTTTTCTTGAAAAAGTTTTACCCGGAAGTTTTCCCAAAGCTTTCCAAAAATCATCACGTATTTTATTATAGGTTTGGGAAGTGGTAATATCAGTAAGATATTCTTTTAATGCACCCACATTCGGATCGATGCTCATGCAATTGTCATTGAGAATAATGAGCAAATTGCTTTTCTCAATTCCTGCATGGTTCATTGCTTCAAATGCTTCACCTGCAGTCATGGCACCATCGCCAATGATAGCAACATGTTGACGATCATCTTCTCCTTTATAATGAGAAGCCATCGCCATTCCTAATGCAGCAGAAATGGAGGTGGAAGAATGTCCCACACCAAAAGTATCATATTCGCTTTCTGCCCTTTTAGGAAAACCACTCAAACCATCTTTTTTTCTGATCGTATTAAAATTATCGCGTCGGCCTGTTAGTATTTTGTGCCCGTATGCCTGGTGTCCAACGTCCCAAACCAACTGATCATAAGGCGTATTAAAAACATAATGCAAAGCTACCGTAAGTTCTACCACACCCAGGCTGGCTGCAAAGTGGCCACCATGAACGCTCACCACATCAACAATGTACTGACGCAGTTCGTCACTTAGCTGGTGCAATTGTGTACGATCTAATTTTTTTAAATCGTTTGGGGTATTTATTTTTTGTAATAAAGGACCGGGTGTTATTTGCATTAAAAAAAATTATAGGTAAAAATACAATTTTATTAAAAAAGATGATGTGTAATGTTTTAATAAAAATCAGTATTGTCCGGTAAAAATAAGCATAAAAAGGGTTAACCGATGTTGCACCTTTTTGTCCTTTATAAATTACGACAAATAAAAGGCTACAATGTAACAGTTTTTGCGCATAGGCGGTGTTTTCTCAATTAAAAGAATTAATAATAAACCACGTTTTAATCATTTAAAAAACGCTATCAAAATACAGATTTGGTGTGAGTTCATAATTCAATTTGATAGAGTTCCAAACGGTTTGTTAAAAGACGAGATTTTGTTAGTCTTATCATGTAAACATCCGGTTTTAATTGATAAAAACTAATCTTGCTTTTTTCTATAAATAATATTTTCAATTTTTTATCCCGATAAAAAATATTAATCAAACTTTATTTTCTCCTAAAAATTTATATTTTTTTTCTTTTTAAAAAAGGTTGAAACAGAAATTAAAGCAACATAAAACGCGCAACCGTAAATAAATATTTCAGGGTATGAAGAAGCTGTGGTAATACAATTATTTGGTTGGATACTAACCAGCTTTACAAACGGTTCAGTGCTTTTTTCTTTTTCATCTATATCTCCGGATGCTTTTATAAGACCAGAAAATCCATTGTTACAATTTATGGCGATATCTTTCCTGCTTTCTACAGCTCTTAATCTTGCATTATAAAAATGAAGCTTAACTATATACGTGTCATTAAACCATCCATCATTACTCATATTAAATAAGAATTGCGCTCCTTGCTTAACCTGGTTGGCCGCTGCAGTTGGTATTACGGCTTCATTACAAATCAAAAAACCAGCTTTCCCAAATGGTGTTGAGAGCGGCTTGCTATGTGCTGTATCATTTAATGCAGAGTAGCCTTTGCTGGAAAAGAAAGGCATAAGCCAACCATTTAATGGTCTCTCAATAAATGATAAAAGATATTGTTTATCATAATGCCCTATAACATTTCCACCAGGTAAAATACAGTAAGCTGAATTGAAAACCTCGTTCTCTTTATAGGCAGTGTTAATGCCCATGATATGAGTTATGCTGGCTGGATCGGTAATTTTAAATACTTCTTTTACGAGATCATCGTCTTTTCTATAAGTCCAGGGAATTGCTGATTCTGACCATAATGCTACATCTGGCTTCAAAGTAACGGCGAGACGATTAAGGTCTAATAATTTTTGAACAAGGAAATTACCGGTATTATCGTCCCATGTTATATTCGGTGTAATATTTTCCGCAAGAATGGCGACCTTGAAAGATTTATTTTCAGGCAAATTATTATTAAAGTTTTGATATAAGATAAGTCCCCAAAAAAAATATAATGTTATAACTACAGCGGGTATATATAGCTTTATCCATAATCTTTTCATTACGATTATGGCAATTAAATAATTAACCACAACCACAACAAAGCTCATAACATGAATGCCGAAAACTGACGCGGGTTGAATTGTATAAAGATTTGTTGCTAACCCACTTCCCGAATGACCGTCAAACCACGGAAGCCCTATTGATATTTGCATTAATAAGGCTTCGGCTATACAAAAAAGAGAGCCTGCCAGAATGCTGTTGATAATAATCGAAACAAAATTATTATCTGTTTTTTTTAATGTAGAAAAGGACCACAATAATGAACTGCAAAATAAGCTATAAAAAGTAGCGGAAATAAGAAATACGCCAAGGCCGTAAAACATGTTATAACCGGTAAATCTTTCAGCACCTGGTATCATCCAGAAAAAAGCAAGGCAGGAAAAAGTAAATCCAAAAACAAAAGCAATCTTAAAGACCTCTTTCTTCGTTTTATTATGAATGACAATAAAAAGAGGGACATAACAAATCCAGCTCAAAGTAAAATTTGCATTGCAGATAACCATATAGGTTAGTACACTGGAAACTACCGCAGAAACCCAGGATTTATTTATAATTTTTTGCATTATTCTGAAGATCGCTTAAGATATTTGTATACGTTTCCAAGTAAAATAAAAAGGAAAGTCTGCAATTGCTTACATAACGATCCTTTTTTAATTATAAAGAAATCAAATAAGTCTTATTCAATTATTACTTTAGCACTCCCTGAAAGAGTGCCTGCTTTTAATTTTAAAATGTAAAAGCCTGGAGCAGCTTGCTGTTTCATATTCAATTTATTAACTGAATTAGGTTGTACGTTATTAATAATTTCATGATGAATAGTTTTACCGTCCATGCTTATAAGTGATACTTCAACATTAGAAGCCTCGTGATTTGCAATACTAAAATTTATTCCCGACGGTGATGGATTTGGAAAAACAGAAATAATTGATTTTATATCCGCCATTTTTAAAATTTTTATTTCAGATTGATAAGTATGGCCATCCACGTCGTATTCTTTAATTTCGTAATAGTTAACTCCACTTAAAGGACTATTATCATAAACCTTGTAAGCATTCGATGCAGCAGAAGTACCATTTACATTAGCGATAGTTTGCCATATTTTCCCATCACCGCTGCGTTGTACTTCAAACCTGCTATTACTTAGTTCAGAGAATGTTCGCCATTCTAATTTAACACTTTTGTTCTCACGGCTCACTTTGAACCCACTAAATTTTATGGGCAACACTCCTGCTGTGACTAAAAATGGATAAGTTTTTGAAGAATCAAGGGCTTGAGTTTGACCATATTGTCTAAAATAATAAATAGTATTAGGTATTATATTTGAAGTACTCTTAATGGTCCATTCAAACTCGGAACGATTGCCAGCAGCAAGGGTATCCTTTTCCAGTAATGACGAATCTACCATTACTTTACCGGGAGCAAAAGAATAACCGACAGTCGGTGCCAACTGAGCGGTAGTGGGTTCTGATTGCGTAACAAAGAGGCTTGTACCTGCCAAAATGAAAGGGTTGGAAGTTGAAGTTGCATCAATATTAGTCCAGGGACCTCCTGTTGATCTGGAGAATTGTAAAGTGTCATGAAGAGCGAGATAAGCGTCGGCATAATCCGTATTATAAACTTCTAATCTTAACCTCCATACCTCTCCGTATGTATTCATCACAGCCGAAGTGTTTTGAGCTGCTTTCCAGGTAGCACTCGTTTCTGTTCCATCATCATTGCGCCACCTCCAATTGGCTTGTGTAAGGAAGGCAAAAATATTGTTGCAGCTCGCCAACATGATTGTTAGAATTAAAATCTTTTTCATAGGTGGGAAGTTTTTTGCTTTAGAGATTTTTGTTATTAAATTTTTATGATTTTATAATACTTTTAGTAAAAATATCTCCAAACTATTGTGAATGTATTTTTTGCAGTTTAGCTGGTGTTCCCATTTGTTTTAAACTAAGGGAATTACTGGGTAATTTTTTTTTCTTTTGTTCATTTGATCGGTTTGAATCAGAATGCATTAATTTAGAATGTGCGACTATTTCAGGATTTTTTATTTTTCGATTTGGGACATTTTTGAGCAATGGATTTGAGCTTGCCACATTTGGGTGGTTTTCCGTCGATTTAGATAGATCTTTTGATTTATCTTTTTTATTTAGTTTTTCAATTATTTGTTTATTATAAATTTCATTAAGTGACTTATCGCTTGCCAATTGCGCTTTAGCAGCTGAGCCAAATGAGCAAACAAGAATAGATGTAGCGATGATATTTAATTTAAAACGAGAATACATAATAATTTATTTTATGCTTACAAGGACTTTTATCTTTCCAACCCCATTTCCGCTATAAGGCTGCAATGCTTTTCCTAATACTTGTCCGATTTGAACTTTTTTTAGATCAGCTTTCATAGCTACCCCTTCAGTTGAAGAAGTCACCAACAGATCGCCTCTCATAATAGGACCTCCTTCAACGCAAACTTTTGTTGGTATTACACCAATTACCCCCAGGGGCACCATTTTTCCGAGAGAATCTTGCTCAGCATTTTCTTCAGTTAATAATACACCTGGTTTTGTTGCATATACGCCGGCCACTAAGATTGAATAAGCTGATGACGATTTTTCAACTTTTCGATCTGAGTCTTGCGAAATGATCAAAACATCACCGGGTTCATAGTTAGTACTGTCGCCTTCCACATCGAAAAATTCTGCAACGTCAGCGCCTCCCATTTGGGTTCCGCCATTGAAAAACCCCTTACCAGTATAGTCTATGCGGGCAACATTGGCATCATTTGCTTTAAACACAGCTGTATTTCCTGCATTTGCGCCTTCAAGTTCAGCAACCAATGCAGTGCCATTTATCGCTCCACTTGAATTGGCAATTGCAAGAACTCCAACTCCGTTATTAGCAGTATTGAAACCTCTTACGCCTGCATAAGTTCCATCATTCCGTCCAACCACTCCGCTTGCATAATCACTAATTGTGAAACCTAAAATTGCTTCTCCGCCTGCATTGTTGATTCCCAAAAGACCGGTTCCTGCCGGATCATTTCCTATACCTAAAACACCATTTCCTAAAGTGGCAATCGAGGTCAAACCATTGCCGTAACCGGAATTCGATGTGAAAACCGCATCGCTGAAACTGTTCACATTAGAAATGTCAAAACCAGCGGGTGTACCGTCATTGCTTGTTGCAAAAATGCCTGTTCCAGAAGTGCTGTTGGCATAAACTCCATAGCCAGCGGTAGAAAATCCATTTACGCCGCTACCATAAACTGACGAACCATAAACTCCTGAACCACTGCCATCATGAGAACCCCAAATACCATATCCATCCGCTCCGGTACCAGAATTCATTCCTCTTATTGCCGTTGATGATGCTCCGGGTGCTGTTGAACTAATTTTACCTAATATGCCAACTGCACCAGGATTTACGGAAGAATTAATTCCTTGAAGAGCAGTTCCGGACCCTTGATTAGTTATTGAAAATAAAGCAGAAGCTGAATTGGCTGAAGCGCTATAGGGAATTGCGAAACTACCAATGCTATCCTTTGACGGAGACCACTGCAGACCATCAAATTTGAGTACCTGCCCTAAGATCGGTAATGAATTGCTTATTCCTGTTCCTTGCAGCTTGTTTACAGTTGGATTCGGATATAATCCACTCAGATCACCGCCTGCCGTCCCTGTCGCTCCAGATCCTCCGATTGTTATACCAGGAGCTAATTTAGCTAGTGTTATTGAACTATCTTTTATCTTAGTTGTAGTTATTGCCGAATCAGCAAGTTTTGAGGTAGTTATTGCAAGATCAGCAAGCTTTGAAGTAGAAACAACTCCATTGGCAATGGTAGGATAAGGATAAATACCTGTTAAGTCCCCACCAGCCGGAATTATATTAAATTTAGAAATTGTTAAAGAGTGGTCTGCTATTTTGGTTGTAGTTACAGATGCATCCAGCAATTTATCGGAATTGACAGCGCCGCTGGCAATAGTTGGATTTGGATATGTACCGATTAAATCTCCACCAGCCGCCCCCGTTAGAGCCGAACCACCAATTGTAACGCCAGGAGCTAATTTTGCAAGCGTTATAGAACTATCTTGTATTTTACCTGTTGTAACTGAAAGATCAGCAAGTTTCGAAGTTGAAACGGCTCCATTGGCAATAAAAGGATTGGGATAAATACCGGACAGGTCGCCACCAGCCGGAATTACCCCTAACTTAGAACCTGTTATGGAATGATCTGCTATTTTAGGCGTGGTTACTGCTGCATCAAGCAACTTAATAGTATTAATAGAGCCAGTGTCAATAACCGGATTTGGGTATGTTCCGGTTAAGTCACCACCTGCCTGCCCTATAGGGTTTGCGTTTTGCGCTAAAAATGCATAAGGCACACTGAGTAATTGAGCTGCTCCCATATCAATAAAACCCGCATTATTGCTTGGTGATAATTCTACCTGTAAATATTTATCTCCGCCTGTCGCCCAGTTAATACCACTGAGGGAATTCTGGACATTAGTTGCACCGGAACTTCCTATGGCTACTATGAACATGCCAAAGCGATCGGTTTTTAAGCTACGGGTTTCCTGGTATAAAACAACACCTGATGAACTGCCGTCAAGAATAGAAAGACGCAAACTAATATTTTGGTTTGTTAAGACATTCCCCGTTGCATTACGTGCAATTCCCTGGTAATTAATTACCATAGGCGTTTGTCCAAAAGCAAAAATCGTTAAAAACATACTGAATATCAGTAGTGGCAGTTGTTTCATAAAATAAGGATTTAAAAGATTTTAATCAGCTCAGTTAAAGTTTAATAATTTTAAAAGTGCCTGTTTCCAAATCATATCTTCCGGAAATAACATTTAAACTTTTTATATAAAGTATGTAAATGCCATTAGTAAAACCTTTCATATTAATTTTTTCGATCAACCTTGATCCATGCGCCAAAATATCACGTTGATATACAATATTTCCCACCTCATTGCATAACTGTAAACTGATTTTTCCAGAAATATTTTGCAAGAATTTAATTTCTAAAATATCGTGAGTTGGATTGGGAAACAGCCGAATGCCGGCAGAAGATAATTGATTGTTCTTGAATATTACAGGCGTTGATTTAAAAGGAACTGAAACAATTGTATCCTCAGGCTGGATAAATCCATTTGTCAGGATGTAACTGCTGTCGGGAGCATCCATTTCATTTATGAGCGCCAATTCTCCAATACTCCATTCAACACTATAACCTTTATTTTTTGAACTTGCACCTGAAGCGTTTATTACTTCACGGAGTTGTGACTGCCCATAAGCGGTTGTTACAGATATAAACATTGTATAAAAAATTAGATTTATGAATTTCATATACCACTTTTATAGATTACTTAAAACGTAATTGTTAGATTCTTTATTACAAAAAATAAAAATCTAATCCAGATGTTATTTAACCAGTACCATTTTTTCTACGAATAAACTCTCCCCTAATAATACTTTCAATGAATAAACTCCCCTTTGCCATCCCTGAAAATCAGAAAGAGATATACTGGAATTCCCAGCCGGTACATTTGTAAATAATTTTCTCATCAACCTTCCAGAATTGTCATAAATAAATAATCGTAATTTATTAGCAGATAAAGAGGAAATGTTTAGTTGGAATTTTTCCTTTACAGGATTAGGTGCAATACTAATTACTGATTTTCCCGTTTGCCGAAGAAACAAACCGATCGTTTTGCTATATGAAACACTGCCGGCATCACTAAAGAGTTTTAGCCTGTAATAAACATATCCGGAATTTATTTCGTCTGGAATATCTATCGTTGAGTATTCATGAATTAACGTTTCGCCAGGGTCTGCAAACACTTCACCTACGGTGAAGAAATGTATCCCATCCGTGCTCCGCTCAATATTAAAACGGCTGATTTGAGAATTTTGTGAAACAGTCCACTTTAATTGAACCTCGCTGTTCGAGACATTTCCACTAAAATTAAGTAGTTTATTTTCAAGAACAAAACAACTACTATTGTAGAAAATCACGGTTGTATCTGACGCATACGTTGAACATCCTCCTTGCAATTGTTGATTAACTACATAGGTGCCGGCAGAATCTACGGTGATAGATGTCCCGTCCGGGCTTGTACTTACAATGTGCCCATCAGTGGTAGACCATGTATAAATTGATGTTGATACAGGATCAGTTACACTAATTTGGCTGACGCCAATTAAACCGCAGAGAACGGACTGGTCAGATTCAATTTTTGCCCTGGCAGGAAGGAAGAAATCAAAAGGACCAACAAAGTCTTTAAGTGCAGAAGTAAAAGCCGCAGAAGCTCTTGACTTTACTAATATTCGTCTGAAGGGCATACCACAAATATTTGCTCCTAATAATGAAACCGGATCTAGCCCTATTTTGCTGAGATTAACACCAATTTCCATGAATTGATCTGTTGTATATGTTGTAGCGACACTATTGTCTCCACGAACTAATGCGAAAGGTCCCGCCCAGGTATTATTAGGGCTTTGAGATCCTAAATAAAAATTGCCGGCAGTTTTAGGCAAAATACCTGCATATCCGAATTGCGAGCCATTGGATGCCCCATCAAAAGTACCGGCCCAATCAAAATTAACCGGGTTTAGTGATAAAGAGGCTTTATCTACCCAAATACGAGCCTGTAGTGCTGATAAACCGGAGCCTCCAAAGTCTGCTGAGAAAATAATATCTCCCGGCTGGGTAATATCACCTGCAGCGTCAAATTTCCATGATGTATGACCAGCATCGGGACCGTACCCATAAAATTTTTGAGTACCCCTATCGTAATAAATATCTGACTGGTACATTTCAAAGTCGAAATAACGATCACCGGTTGTATTTTCGATAGATAAACCACCGAACATCCAAAGTGAATCGGTCGCAGATGGACCAGCTCTTCTAACATGAACCATCATATCAAGAATCTCATTCTTATCTGGCACCGATTGCGCTACCGGGCATGTCCAATCCGCAGGACTCTCCCCATTTTTACTCGCACCAGATGCAAAAATTGTAGAATCAGTGCCATGGTAGTCGCGTATAAAAATTGCATCCAATAATAATTTATTATTTACGATTGAGTAGGCTGGATATTTCATAGTCCGGAAAAAAGGTAGTTGTCTAAATGCCGGGTCAGTAGCATAACGGGACACTATGCCAGCGGCTCCTGTGGTATCAATTACAAAAGCTCCGGCGCCCGCACTCATATTAAACCAGTCATCATTTCCGGATTGAGGAAAATTGTTAAAATAATTAGCTCGTAATTCCCCCTCAACACCAAAGCCGGCTTTAATAGCAGGGGTTACTTGTTGTGCTTCAGAATTAGCCCAAAACAGAATAAGAATAATTAGGTAAAAAATTTTTTTCATAAAAATGGATTTACAGGAGTAATACCTTATGAAGCAGTTCTACCTCTACATACATAATATATCTTCAACACCTATAACGATTTACAATCATTATTTATTTTAAACCATAAAATTATTACTGAAAAATCTCGGATACAAGAGGAAAAATGCTTGTAAGCATCTCCGTAAAATTACCGTCCTTAGGAATTCAAAACTAACATTAGCTCATCATTTGCCAAAATATCAAAGCAGTGATAGTCGGGATATCATAACAATATTTGATTACTTTTTGTGAACGGGTATTAATTTCTTTTCCAATCCCGTCAATTAGTGCTTACAGCTTTTGGCAATTTTTTTTATAATCGCACTATCCGTAATCTTTTAGCAGCCCTTTTTTAATCGATTGAAAAAATTACGATTATGTACGCGGAGATGTTTATATATGAATAAATAGATATAAATTGATCTCTTGCCGATGGTATTAGGGATTTTATTATCAGTCATTTTAGTTCAAGAAAGTTCAATCACCATAGCACTTGCGCCTCCGCCGCCATTACAGATGCCGGCAGCGCCAATTTTGCCATTATTTTGCTTCAAAACGTTGATCAGAGTCACTATTATACGTGCCCCGCTGGCTCCCAACGGATGCCCGAGCGCCACAGCACCTCCATTTACATTTACTTTGGAAGCATCAAGTTTCATATTTTGTGTATTGACAATCCCTACCACACTAAATGCTTCATTTAACTCAAAAAAGCTGACATCGCTTATTTCCAGGCCAGCTTTGTCTATGGCCTTCGGTACCGCCATCGATGGTGTAGTGGTGAACCATTCAGGCGCCTGTTCTGCATCGGCGTAGCTGAGGATTTTTGCAATTGGCTTTAATCCAAGGCTATCCGCTTTTTCTTTGCTCATCAAAACCACTGCAGCGGCGCCATCGTTTATCGTGCTCGCATTGGCAGCAGTAACACTTCCCCCCTTTTCAAACGGAGATTTTAAATCCGGAATTTTTTCAAATTTTACATTAAATGGTTCCTCATCTTTCAACATAATTACAGGGTCACCTTTTCTCTGCGGAATTTCAACTCCTACAATTTCATTCTCAAATTTCCCTTCATTCACCGAAGCTTGGCTTCGTTTATAACTTTCGATGGCAAATTCATCCTGTTGATCACGTGAAATGTTGCACTCCCTGGCACATAATTCTGCCGCATTGCCCATTGCATATTCTTTATACACATCGGTTAGGCCATCTTTGGCCATCCCATCTATAAGTACAGAATTTCCATATTTATTGCCCCAGCGAACCCCGGGTGCATAAAAAGGGGCACTGCTCATATTTTCCATACCGCCGGCAACCACCACATCCACATCACCGAGTAAAATACTTTGTGCTCCGTTCATAATTGCTTTCATTCCGCTTGCGCAAACTTTATTAACGGTGGTGCAGCAAACGCTTTCCGGAAGACCCGCAAAAATAGCCGCCTGCCTTGCAGGAGCCTGGCCGAGGTTAGCCTGCAAAACGCATCCCATATACACTTCCTCCACATTTTCCGGTTTAATACCTGCTTTTTCTACGGCGCTCTTAATGGCTGTTGCTCCCAACCGGGTAGCAGGAATATCTTTCAGACTTCCACCAAAACTTCCGATCGGCGTACGTACAGCCGACATGATATAAACTTCTTTTTTATCCATTGTTATTTTTTAGATAACAAAGATAACAAAATTGAAGAGCGGTTTTTTGCTAATTAAAGGTGAGGGACATAGTAAAACAACAAATTTTGGTACTTTTTATTCCAGGTTTGCTTAATTGCTTTCAATGGCATTTGCCCGCGTTGAAATACCATTTTCATTAAAAGCCTCTATTGAAAAATAATACGCCTGATCGGCATTCAAAGCTTTTAAATTGAGTTTATTTTTATCGTATACCATCCATGAATGTTCCAATTTGCCGGGCGATAGTCCCCACAAAACGTTATAACCCTGGGCGCCGTCTTCTTTATCCCAGTGGATAATAGCACCTCTTCTATCACTTTGCCTTAGCACTTTAAAACCTTTAACAGGGCCCGGTGCATTTCCATTGCCCGTACCAAATACCCTTAGTCCGGAAATGGCCAGATGAGGCGTAGGCACATGAATATTCGTATAACGGACGTAACGGGCAACACGGGCATTTCCCAGTTCTACATAATCATCGGGCACATCCCTGAAGTTCTCACTTTGGTCTACGAGCGTTATCCAGTTTTTACCATCCACAGAACCTTCTATCTTATAACGATGATGTAAATGAGGATAACGTCCATACATATTCGATTTATAATCTGCGAAATTTACCTGGATGGCATTAATCTTTTCCGGTTTTTGTAAATCAATTTCGATCCATTGCGATGCAGAATTGTTTTTGGCGAGCCAGAAAGTTTTTATATTTTCATCATTGATGTTGGATGGCTTATAGTCCAAATCGTAAGAGGATGCCTTCACAGGCTTTTTATAAGACAAAAGCATCCATCCCCTGAAGCCACCATGTTGGCCGCTAATGGCGGGCGCATAATGAGGATAATCGCCAAAATAGGTGTCTACAAACATGTTTCCTGTGTTATCAAAGCCGGCCGGAAACATATTTATGCGTCTTTCCCAATTCACATTTACGGATACTGCACCGGAAGCAAAATGCCAGTATTGTTTTTGTGGGCCAATGACGGTGCTGCCATGCCCTGCACCGTTTATAAAGCCTCCCGGCTTAAAAGCAACCGGGTTATTTGGTGCATACACAAATGGCCCTAATGGATTCTTGCTTGTATATACACCATCTGCATATACATTGAATTCCGTTCCGGGGGCAGCATATTGCAAATAGTAAGTGCTGTTGTGCTTCGTCATCCACGGTCCTTCAATATATCCCCCCAGAACGGTATCGCTATTGTTTTCACCAAAACGTTCCCAACCGTGAGCGTCCATGTTCAGGTTAAATAATTGGTAGACAGAATCTCCAGGTTTGAAATTTTGGTTTCGATCCAGTTTTTCACCACGGATGGGAAACTTGTTGGAAGATCCCCAATACATATAAGGCTTTCCATCATCATCAATGAAAAGGTCAGGATCCTGTAAATTATTTAAAATGCCGGGCACAGCCTTCCAATCTCCTTTTTTAGGATTATAAGTATAAAGGATGCTCATTGAACCGGAGGGATCGCCTGTAACGTAAAGGATTGAATCTTTGTAATTACTGGCAGCAGGGGCGTTTGAACCCTGGAAATACCATTTTTCAGGTTTAATAAAATCCCATTTTAATAAATCTGTTGAATGCCAATAGCCTAATGATCTTGTTACAAACATATAATATTCACCACGAAATTTCACAACAGCAGGATCAGCGCCGGAGCGGTAAGAAATACCCTGGTAGGCATTGTAGATCATGTAGGTGTAATCAATATTCAGCGGGTTGCAATAGGTGGTCATTTGCGTAGATTGAGCAATAACCACACTAGTCTCCAAAAACGAAAAAATGGTTAGCAATATAACGGTCAAAGGTTTCCGAAGATTCATCATTAAGGCAAAAGCTATTTATAATCCCGACAAACTCTGGTTTATCGTTTATGTTTTTATATGCCAGTAAACAAACAAATAAGTGAATTTCTTATTTTTCATTGCTTTATTAAAATAAATGACGGCTTACTTTCCTGCTACTCCCAATTTATACAACGCTATGATATCCGCAGCTCCTAATGCCGACTTATATACCCTGATTTCATCAATTTTACCTTTCATAGGTACTGTCCAGGTATCAGAAGTTAATTCCTTGCCCGGAATATTGTTGTACCATCCCCCGATAATTATTTCGTTGGGAACAATTGGATTGAAGGCTGCTCCTCTCTTTTGATAGTCGGGTTCGCCAATCATAATTCCATTGGCCCAAATCTGGAAAATCTTTGTGGATTGATCGAAAGTGACTACCAGGTTTGTCCATTTTCCGGGAGGAACTGTGGGTGATTTATAGTGGCTGGTCCAAATCGCATTCAGATTATCCTGCCTTCCTCCATTCATATCAGCATAGCTCGGATGAACGATAAAATCGCTTGTATCAGAAGCAGGGTGCTGACCCGTTTCTATCAAAAATGCGAAGTCGGGCCAAAACTGTCCCGGGTTAGCAATACTAAAAGTCATAGTAGGCGTAGAACCGTTATTTTGCAGTTGCACCCATTCGCTTATTGTAAAACTTTTTAAAGAGGTGTCGAAAGCAGGTATTTGTGAAGCGTAATAAAGATAGCCGCTATCCAGCGATACTGCTTTGCCCACGACACCATTATCAACGTATGAATCGTTTGAGGTGGAAGTTGGCGCGATCCCCGAAATAGATTCTGCTTCTGTACCATTAAATCCCCAATAAGCAACCAATTGATCGGAAGCTACCTGGCCCGAACTATCAAAACCTTCTATTTTTCCTATAAAATCGCTTGGGGAAACCGATGGCAGGTTATTGGGGTTGCCCTTTTTACAACCCTGTATTATTATCATTCCCACTATCAGCATAAGGAATAACTTCGTTACATATTTAAATTGAATATTCATAATTATATTTTTTATACACTTGCAATTTTAATAACCGGGATTTTGATTCAATACCCCGTTGGATATATCAATCTGTGTTTGAGGAATAGGCAGAAGATCATCTCTTGTTGCGTCAAAATTGGTTTTGCCCGCAGCATGCAATACACTATCCGCAATTCCCCATCTTACGATATCAAAAAACCGCTCCCCTTCCATAGCCAGCTCAATCCTGCGTTCATGTCTTATTGCATCACGCAATTCTCCCTTATCGGTCGTGGTTACTTCAGGTAAAATATTTGCATCACCGTTTCTTGCCCTGGCTCTTACCATTTCTAATTTTGCCAAAGCTTCGTCTGTTTGACCTGCCTCATTTGCTGCTTCTGCGTACATCAGCAATATATCAGAATAACGCAAAACCCGTATGTTCACCCACCAGCCAAACTGGTCACCCACGGCATTTCGTACAGCGGGGTCAGTATACACTTTTTTATTGTAGCGGGGGTTCGGCTCTGACGGAAACACTTCTCCGTATCTTGTCGGCTCAGGACTTGGACAAAATAAGATGGTACTTTTTTCGCGTGGATCTGCGGAATCATACGCATCCACTAATTCTTGGGAAGGAACATTAAAACCCCATCCAAGATTGAACTGCCCTGAACCCCGAACGCCCTGAACATTTGCATATTGACAACCATAAGAATCTTCCTTGTGGTTAGCATCGGCGTAAGCCTGTATTTCAAAAACGGAACCACTGGAATTTTCTCCTTCTTCAGTAAATATTTTATCGTAAGGTGTATTTAGATTATAGACTCCCGAATTAATAACGATACCGGCAGTTGTCATAGCTTGTTGCCATTTCTGTTCATATAAATACACTTTAGCCAGCATTCCGTTTGCAGCGCCACTGGTAGCCCTGCCTACAAATTTTGGATCCCATGTTAAAGGCAAGGTGGAAGCGGCAAACTGTAGATCCTTTTCAATAAAAGCGTATACTTCTGCCGAAGAGGATTGTGGAACATTAGAGGCACTTACGTTGGCCAACACTGTATCAACTATCGGCACATTTCCAAATAACCGAACCAGCATAAAATAGGAATAACCGCGCAAAAACCTGGCTTCGCCCTGCGCAAGCATTTTAGTAGCCTCAGGGGTATTTGAACTGTCTTTGGCAACCTGGTTTAAGATGATATTACAATCTGTAATAGTAGCATAATACCCAGTCCAAAGATCATTGGTTAACCCATTGGTAGGTGTAACCGGAAAATTGTCCATTTCAATTTGTGTAGACGCATCTGCCGGCGTACTGCCCTTATCGGCGTCATCACTTCTGATGCTTACTGCTCCTATATAGCCAAAAACACTCGTTTGCCATGTACGCAAACTTGCATAAGCTGCAAAAACATATTGGTCGTAGGGACCGCTACCGGTACCATAGGGATAATTATCAGTTGTATATTGCCCCAAAGGTTGCCTGTCAAGAAAATTTTTCTTACAACCAGAACCGAAAAAGCCGATCATCAAAATGATAAAAGACGCTGCTATGACGACTATATTTTTTTTATTTTTTCGCATCTTGTATATATTTTTAAAATTTATTTAAAAAGTTAAATTGACTCCAAATGTATAAATAGCGGGAACGGGGTAAACTCCATTATCCGCCCCGGCACTTATCGGGTTTGATATCGGAACCTCGGGGCTATACCCTGTAGCTTTTGTAAATGTGGCTATATTTTGGCCGCTCACATAAACTCTTAATGTTTGTACACCGGAAGTTTTACTAATTTTCGGATTAAAGGTGTAGCCGAGTTGTACAGTACGAATCCTGAGGTAATCTCCGGGTTCCAGCCAATAGCTGGAAAATAAATAGTTATTAGATCTTGTATTATCCAATATCGGTTCCACATTAGTAGTCCCCGGTCCTGTCCAGGCATTCAGGCGGTTTGATTCGTAATTTAAAATGGCGAAAGTAGCCGTACGCCTTTGTACATAAATTTTATTTCCGGCAACTCCCTGCAGATCGATACCCAGATCAAAATCTTTGTAATTCAAAGACACATTTCCACCAAAATTATATTTGGGGAAAGGACTTCCTAAATAGGTCCTGTCCTTTTGGTCAATTTTTCCATCTCCGTTTATATCTTCATATGAAATGTCTCCCGGAGCTGAAGAACTCATGTGAGGTAATTTATCCAACTGGGCGGTTGTTTGGTAAATCCCTGTTTGGACGTATCCAAAAAAGTACCCGATGGAATACCCTGTTTGGGTCAAGTTGACACCTCCATTTCCTATTAGCTGGAAGTTGATATCATTACCGATGGATTCAACTTTGTTTTTATTAACGCTAAAATTACCGTTGATAGAATAGGAAAAGTTTTTTCCAAGTTTATCACTCCAGCCGGCTGTAACTTCAATACCGCGGTTGTCAATGGTTCCAAGATTCGTAAAATAAGTGGTATTACCTGAAGCGCCGGGCAAAGTAATTGTGGTAAGAATATCATGCGTTTTTCTATCGTAGAGATCTACATCGAGATTTAACCTGTTATTAAAGAGCCGGCTTTCAAAACCTACATCTGTACCTTCAACTTTTTCCCAATGCAGGTTTGGATCAGGAACATATGCCGGCACTACAGACGGGTAGATATTTGATCCGAAGATACCAACGTTGGAATTGTTCAAAGCCGGATAAGAAAGGTAATTACCTATACTTAATCCATTCCCTACTGTACCCCAGGAAGCCTTTAATTTAAAGAAATCCAGCCATCTTACGTTTTGCATAAAGTTTTCATCTGTCATTACCCATCCGGCACCTACACTTCCGAAATTACCCCACTGGTGAGATGGCGAAAATTTAGAAGTACCATCACGCCGGAAGGTAACATTCAATAAATACCTGCTTTGGAATGAATAATTAATCCTGCCTATGAAAGAGGTGGATGCATCCTCGGAAGCATAACCCCCAAAGCTGCCAGGATTGGATTGCTGAGCTACATTCAGATACCATAACGTAGGATCATTCGGGATATTAAGACTTGTATCGGTACGGCTTCCGGTAATCCCCGAATTATAATGGTACAAAGTGCTAAATCCTGCCAGCGCTGTTACATGGTGTCCCCCGGAAAAAGTTTTCTCGAAAGTAAGTGTATGATCCTGCTGGAATGTTTTATATAAAATCTGAGATTGGCCTACAGAAGTATGCGGATTCACTGCATAGCTGGTATCAGTAGGCGTCGTGCCTTCACCTAAATTGATATAATGAAAAGGCAGAGGGCTATAACTTCTTCCCTGGTTAAAGCTCAAATCAGTGAATAAAGTTGATTTCCATGTAAAGTTTTTAAGAAACTTAATTTCTGCAAATATGTTTCCGGTTACACGATAACCGGTATTAATGGTATTTCCATTATGCTGATTGATAAGTGCTACAGGATTATCTACCTGGGCCCTTTGAAACGATGGCATCGAGTAGTATAATCCCGGACCCGCCTGGATGGGCACAACCGGCGCAGCCCAGGTGGCTTTATTGGCAAGATTACCCACGCTTGCTGGCGGGTTTTGCTTATAATGAAAGCCTGTAATATCTCCCCCTACACGTACATTATCGTTAATGCGAATCTCTTCATTAAAACGGGCCACGTATTTTTCGTATTTATCATATTTTAAAACACCCTGCTGGTTGCTGTATCCCACATTTAGGTAGGTGGTACTTTTGTCAGTTCTATTTGATACACTTAAGCTGTTATTAGACAATAGCGCTGTGCGAAGTACCTGGTCCTGCCAGTTGGTATTTGCCGTGTAATTGGTAAAATCAAACGGTGCTGCACCAATATTGGCCAATTGCGCTGAGTACAATTTTTTGAAACCTGCGGCATCAACAACAGAAATTTTATTGTTTACGGTTTGTTCACTTACGTTTGATTGGAAGCTTATTCTTGTTTGTCCTAATTTTGCTCTTTTTGTTGTTATTATTATAACACCGTTACCTCCCTGCAAACCGTAAATAGAAATCGAAGAAGGATCTTTCAACACTTCGATGGTTTGAATATCAGCCGGGTTCAGGTAATCGATATTTGTCTGCAACATTCCGTCTACAACATACAGGGGGTCAGCATTATTAGTAGAGTTCACGCCTCTTATCCTGACAGTGGGCGACGAACCTGCCTGTCCCGAATTAACAATGGTTAAGCCGGCTACCCTACCCTGCAATGATGAAATCGGGTTCGTCGAAGGCTGTTTTGCCACCACATCTCCATCTACAACGGCAATAGAACCAGTGAGATCTCTTTTTTTCTGCGTTCCGTAACCGATAATTACTACGTCATTTAGGGAACTCACTTCTCTTAACAATTTAACATCTATGGATGTTCTTGAATTAACACTTATCGTTTGGGAGGTATATCCCACGAAAGAAAAAATGAGTGAGCCATCCGAAGGCGCAGTTATAGTATAAGTACCATCAGGACCGGTGGAGGTGCCGGTTTTACCACCCGCCACAGTGATACTTACTCCGGCAAGTGGCTCGCCGCTATCGTCAACTACTTTACCTGATATTTCTATTGGCGGCGGAGGCGTTGATTGTTGTTTCATGATTGCTTCACGCACCTGCGAATCACTCTTCTCCTTAATAACAACTGTATTACCTATTATCTCATACGTGAACGGTTGGTTTTGAAAATAAATGTCAAGCGCTTCTTTTAATGATTTGTTCTTAATGTTTACATTTTCCTTTTTAGCCTTTTGCATAAGGGCTACATTGTAAAAGAAAGTATGTCCCGTTTGTGCCTTGATCGAAGAAAAAACTTTTTCAATCGGTAAGTTTTTTCCTACAACAGTCACATTTTGAGAGAAGCCTTTGGCACTAACCTGAAGGCACGCCACAGTCATTAATACAGCTGCAACATTCATAATCCTCAAGGTCTTAAAAAGTAATTCCTTGTGAATGTACCGGTTTTTAAATCGAGCAATTTGCATATTTTTAAACATTTGGGTTTAATGAATAATTTCCTATTTGTACTATCTGTTTTGTGGTAAACCAATATTGTTTTTACTGGCTCATCACTATAATCTTTTTTCCTTCTATTTTGTAGCGGATACCACCAACTTCAAGGATCTTAAGCATCTCCGAGGCGTTTACATTTTTTGAAACTTCTCCTCCGTACTGGTCTGCCGGCTTTTTTCCTTCATACACTACGTTTACGTCATACCATCGTTCCACCTGGCGCATGATCGTTTCTATATTCGCATTTTTGAAACTAAAAAATCCGTCTTTCCAGGCTACCGCTTCACCCACATCGGCATGAGCTACCACCGACATTTTATTTCCCTCGTTTTCCATTACTGCCTGCTCACCTGGTTTTATAATTACTGACGAATTGTTATTGAATACCTTCACAATTCCCTCGAGTAATGTAATTTTTGCAGCAGATTCATTATCGTAAGAATTGACGTTGAAATGGGTACCCAAAACCTGTATTTCTCTTTTCAAATTCGAGACAGGATTTATCTCAACGGTAAATGGCATCTTCTTTCTTTGCGATCCGGAACCAACAAATATGGTTTTTACCTCAAAATAAACTTCGCCTGTAATTTCCACCTTCCTGTTGTTTTCGGTAAAGGTGGTGGGATAAGTAATAGACGAACCGGCATCAAGCCAAACATTGGTTCCGTCTGATAATTGCAGTTGATATTGACGGCCTTTGGGAGTGGTCATAGTATTATAAACAACCTCCGCGTTCTGCTCCTGGCCATATTGGTAGCGGATCTTATCGCCCTGCTTAATTATATTAATATTTCCCTGGTTCGTCAATAACCCGTTATTCAAACTATCCAGCACCACTTTTCTGCCATTTGCCAACGTTAAAATAGCGCCGGAGTGCCCCGGGGCTACATCATTAGCCACTTTTTTCGGTAGTGTTTTCGTGTTCTGTACCAAAGCATGTGAAGGCTGATTATGAAAAAGAAAATAAAGGCTTACACTAACAACAGAAATAATTATCGCCGCGGCTGCCCTGCCGATTATTATCAATCTCTTTTTAACCGGATGCGACGAGTGGGGATCCTCGTCGTTAGCGGTTTTTACAATCCTGTCAAATATCTCATTTGCTTTATCTGCATCAATTCGGTGATCAGGAATATTGGCCTTAACTTCTTCGCTGATCAGCTTTTTCAGATGGCGATCATAATCTTCATGAGCTACCATATCAAGAAACTCACTTCTTTCTTCAGAAGTATACTTTTTATGGATATACTTATCAAACAATTTATTAAACCGGTTGATATTTTTTCGCATGAAAAAAATTTTCTGGCACTAAACAATAGAATAAAAAAGTGGCCTATACCAAGCTACCACGTTTTAATAATGACACTTGTAAAATGAAAGAGGACTGGTTTGAGGTATTTTTTCTTATTCTTATAAAGAAGTCAAATATAAAACAAACGGCAAAAGGCACATGATGATAACGTCAATTTCTGCGTTGGCATTTATGGTGCTTTTAATATGTTTTAAAGCCTCCACAATGTGCCCTTTTACTGTTGACCGCGAAATCCCCATTGTATCTGCAATCTCCTTGTGTTTCAAGCCTTCTACCCGGCTGTAATTATATGCTTTCTTTTGCTGGGCGGGTAATTGTTCAATTGCCCTGTTTATAATGTTGCTTAGTTCATTACAATAGATGGTATCAATAAGATCATTTTCATTTTCTTCGGTTTGAACAACCTGCATTTTTTTAATCAGTTCTTCCTGGTAAGCAATTTTTCTTAAGTAGTTAAAGACATGGTTCCTTATAACTTTATTAAGGTAAGCATTAAAGTTTTTTATCTCTGGCAACTTTTCTTTGTTGGTCCATAATTTTATAAATATGTCCTGTACTGCATCTTCAGATGCCTGCTTTTCGCCGGTAAATTTGAAGGAGATGGAAAATATTTTATTGTGGTAATTGTCATATAAGTGGCGAAAAGCCCGGGTATCTCCTGCGGAAATTAACAGGAGCAATTCTTTTTCGGTATATGTTGAATTTAAGCCCACTTTCAAGCAATAAAATGTTTTCTTTAGAAATCAATCCCCTCAAAAGCTTATTAATGATGACAGATTTAATTTCACTTTTGCTGCATTAAAATAATAAAAGCATTAAAATCTTTTTTTAATATTTTTAGGTAGGTCAAATTTAGCCAGTTTTTAATTCAAAATAAACCAATTAAAAAAAAGCGATATTTATTGCTTTACTATAATGAAAGAAAATTTTATTTACTTCGCATAAATTCAATTAAAATATTAAAATATGAGCAGTGTTATTACATCAAAAAATTTTATAACTACCATTATCGTCACTTTAGCACTCGTAATTGGTATTGCTATGATTTGTCTCGCCTGGACTTATTGAGCTATTTGAAGAGGTTAGGTAGAAAACTTGCTAAAAACAAAGAAAGTAGCACATGATACCGCAGGAAACGATACAGCAAATTGTTAGCAGGATTGATATCATTGAAATCATCAATTCGTTCGTAAAGCTTAAAAAAAGAGGTACGAATTATATTGGCTTGTGCCCGTTTCACAACGAAAAAACGCCTTCGTTTACCGTGTCTCCGTCAAAAGAGATTTACAAATGCTTTGGCTGCGGGAGAAGCGGTAATGCCATCAGTTTTTTGATGGAGCATGAAAAATACAGTTATGTAGAAGCATTGAAATGGCTGGCCGCAAAATACAATGTTGAGATTGAGGAACAAGAGACCAGCCCCGAATACAAGCAACAGCAGCAGGCCGCAGATAGCTTGTATATTATAAATAATTTTGCACAACAGTTTTTTACTGATACTTTATTTAACGTAGACGAGGGAATTACAGCCGGCCTTGGATATTTGAAAGAAAGAGGTTTCAGGGAAGAAATTATTAAAAAATTTGGCATAGGTTATAACCCCGAAGCGCGTGATACTTTCGCTAACGTCGCGCTGGAAAAGAAATTTAATAAAGACCTTTTACAAAAATCCGGGCTTGTAGTTTTGAGAGAGAGTGGAGTTCAGGATAACTACCGCGGACGAATTATTTTTCCGATTCACAATCAATCGGGAAAGGTTTGTGGCTTTGGCGCCCGGCTCATCAGGAAAAATGATAAAGCGCCAAAATATATCAATACACCTGAAAATGAAATTTATGTAAAAAGTAAAATTCTGTATGGATTGTGGTTTGCCAGGCAGGAAATTGACCGGAACGATGAATGCCTGTTGGTAGAAGGTTATACAGATGTACTTTCTCTGCACCAGGCAGGAATCGAAAATGTGGTAGCAAGTGGAGGAACGTCTCTTACGCCTGACCAATTACGGTTGATTAAAAAATTTACTTCCAATCTTACCATCTTATATGACGGCGATTCCGCAGGCGTAAAGGCTGCGTTACGTGGTTTGGATCTTGCACTTGAAGAAGGCCTGAATGTACAAATGGCTTTGTTGCCCAACCAGGAAGACCCTGATAGTTATGTCAATAAGTATGGAGCAACCGCATTTTCAAATTTCATTAAGGAAAATAAAAAAGACTTCATTTTATTTCAGCTTGAATTTTCTTTGGCTGAAGCCGGTGATGATACCAATAAAAAAGCGCAGATAGTAAACCGGATTGCCGAATCTATCTCTAAAATTAATAAGGCCGAAGATTTTACCAAACAGCAGGATTACATACGCAAGACAGCTGAAATATTAAAAGTTGACGAAGGAGGCCTGCACAATTTGGTTAATAAATTTATCAGGGAAAAACTTTCGAAAGACGAAAAAAAGTTTTTTCAACAGGAGAAGGTTTCTCAGCAGCCGGGAAACGAAAATGAGCAGATATCACCCGGAGCCGACGAATCTTTTGACCTTGTAAAAGATGAAATCTACCACGAAAGATCTTTGGTAAGGTGCCTGCTTGAATATGGATTGAACGATTGGGAAGGTGAAAAAAAAGTAGCTGATTATTTGTTGTATGATTTTATGGAAGAGGATACACTTGAAGATGCCATGTTGAAAAAGATTGTGGATACCTACAAAATATGGTATGAAGAAAAACTGGAGCCAACCGCTAAAAGTTTTCTATATTCCGATGACCTGGCCATGAGCAATACAGTTGTTCATTTGATTGAATTTCCATACGAAGTAAGCGACGGTTGGGAGAAAAAATATGAAATGTCGGTACCCACGAAAGAAGAGACTTATAAGACTGATATTATTTCCACATTACGATATCTCGAACTGAAAAAAATAAAAAAATTAATCAATTTAAATGCGGAAGAACTTGGAAAAACCCAAGCTGCAGACAGGCAGATACTACTGATTCAAACACATTCGCATTTAAAAGAAATGGAAATGCAACTCACAAAAGAGATAGGAATGGTAATTATGAAATGATTACACCCATGCAATTCCCTAAAGAAAAATCTTACAAATTTGTTTGTTTACTGGTAAACAGGATCGCATAAAAAAACACCATCCTTACATTCGGGATGGCGTTTTATAAAAATGTGTATTAAAATTTTAAAATCCTTCAGCCTCTGCAAATTTTCTTGAATCAGATTTCATAGTTACTACTTTCGACTGACCCGCCTTCGGCTTGATTTGCTCGCATATCTGCGCTTTGGTAAATCGCTGCGCGCTCCACACGTAATCAAGCGCCACCTTTTCACCGGTTTCATATCCCCGGTCAATTAAAAAATCCCATGAACCATCGCGGTTCAGATCACTAACAATCTTTGAAGCTTGCTTGGGAAAAGCGATCCACAACTTAGTATCATCGTGTAATGCAGCACATAACTCAGAAAAAATCTTCTGGAGTTGTTTGGAGTTTAACGCAAACACAAGTGCAAAATCTACTTTGCGCATTTTTAAAAGCGGTGTTACATTTTTTGAAAATGAAAGTTTTGAGAATTGTTTTTCAATTGTAGAAGGAAGGCCCTGGATCAGCAAATTTTTCTCATCCTCTAATTGCAATTTTTCAAACATTGTTTGGGACATAATTGAGGCAATATTTTAAGATTAAAAAATAGTCTTTAAATACCTGCACGATTTATTCCTGAAATTAGAAGAAACCGTAAAATAGTAGATATGCAGTTAAGACAGCAGCAAATTTACGAAAAAAAATCTTTATCCCGCTAAAAAAGCGCAGCAACTGCAAATATTACCTGAATTTCCCCTCCCGCTGATTTAAGAATTAACAGGATGGTAATATTTTAATGCCTCGTTCATATAAGTTTTTAATTTTGCAATTCTTTTTGAATCAAGTGGGTGGTCACTTAAAATCTCCGGAGTTTGATTTCCTGAATTAAGCTTCGCCATTCTTTCCCAAAGTGGAATTGCCTCTCTGGGGTTATAACCTGCCATTGCAGCGAAAATCAACCCATAATGGTCTGCTTCAAGTTCCTGTTGCCTCGAATTGGGAAGTAATACACCAATTTGGGCAGTTGGGGCGTAAATCGCATTAAAAATGTTATTCACTTTCGCGTTGCCCTGTGTAAATAGATCAGCTCCCACTCCAATTCCCTGTGCCACCAGGGCTTCACTTATTCTCTCCTGCCCATGATGTGCCACAGCATGAGTAATTTCATGCCCTAACACGATCGCTAACCCTGCTTCATTTTGTGTAATCGGTAATAACCCGGTATAAACCACAACTTTTCCACCAGGCATGCACCAGGCATTTACATCAGAGCTTTGTACCAGGTTAAACTCCCATTTATAACCTGCCAGTTGATCCGATAACCCTTTGGAGGCGTAATATTTTGTTATTGCAGCAGCAATACGGCTTCCCACACGCTTTACCATTTCTGCATCTCGGTTGTTTGAACTGCTAACGACTTTATTTTGGGAAAGAAAAGTTTGATATTGGGATACAGCTTCCTGTTGAAGGGTAGATTCGGGAACCAACGAGAGTTGGTTACGACCGGTTATCGCATTTTTAGTGCAGGCGGATATAAAAAGTGCAGAGCTTATTAGAATAACGAATAGCTTTTTCATACGTATTAAATTTTTTAATGTAATAAACAATTGATGTACCAAAAATGCTGGTGGCACAAAATACAAGTATCAATAAGACTACAGAGAGATGAAAAAGTTAAAGACTAGAAATCCTTTCGTTGAGATTTTCGGCGGTCGCGATGCTTTAAAATAGGAACACGGCCTTCATTGCCTTTTAATAAGCGGCTAATATTTTTTTGATGAGTGAGCAGAATTAGTCCTGCCACCGCAACGGCAAAGACGCGGTAAAAAACTTCCTGTTCATTGTAGATCCACAATACGCAAATGGGAAGCGCAACACCTGCAAGAATTGAACTTAAAGAAACATAACGGGTTAAATACAGCACAAGGAGGAAAACCCCTACACAGTTAATAGCAACTATCGGCTGAATAGCCAGGACCATCCCAAATAACGTAGCCACGCCTTTCCCCCCGCGAAAATCAGCCCATACAGGGTAAATGTGACCTATGACTGCTGCAAGTCCTAACCCGATCATAAGATTGGTACGATCTAACTCGTTAGTAAGATAATAGGGAAGTAAATTATAAAGCGCAACGGCCAGGATGCCTTTGAGCATGTCACCAATCATAACGATGGTTCCGAATTTGGGTCCAAGAACTCTGAAAGTATTGGTCGCGCCCATGTTACCGCTGCCATATTCGCGTATATCAATATTGAAAAACGCTTTACTGATAATTATCGCTGTTGGTATAGAACCAATGAAGTAAGCCAGTATAATTAAAATAAATTCTTTCATAATGGATGTGTCTTTCAAATCATGGGGTAGCAAATATAACATTAAATTGATCCGCTCAGACCTTAAATTTGGTAAAATTACATCATCGCTTTTCAAATAGTATAGCTACCCAGTCGCCTCTGTGCCTGGATTTAAAATTAACAAAACTCATTTCTTCAAATGTATTTTGCATCTCCCTTTCGTCGCCTGCAAGAAAACCTGAAACCAATAAAAACGAACCCTTTTTTAAAATTAAGGAAATTGCCGCGGCATTATTTTTTAGCACGTTTAAATTGATATTTGCCAAAAAAATATCAGCGGGCTCAATTCCTGAAAGGTCGCTTTGTTGTTTCAAATTTACCCGGAGGCAATTATTTGTTGCAACATTTTCCCGGGTATTTGCTATGCTCCAATCATCCATGTCAATGGCCGTAACCTGCGATGCCCCGCATTTTTCTGAAAGTATAGCCAATACACCTGTTCCCGTTCCAAAGTCAACTACCATTTTATCTCTAAAATTTATTGATTCCATCATTTCGATCATCAATACCGTGGTGTCGTGATGGCCGGTACCAAAGCTCATTTTAGGTGTAATCACCAGGTCATGTTTCACATTTTCGATCCGATCGTGAAAGGAAGGCCTGATGCCGACAAATCCCGCAACAATCACCGGTTGCAACTGGCTTTCCCACTGTTGATTCCAGTTTTGTTCTTCTATAACATGTTTTTCATAAACCGTACCGGAGTGCAAAATATTCTTCAATTTATCTTCGTCAAAGTCTTTTTCACTAACGTATGCATGCAAGAAATTATTTTCCTCTTCAAAGGCATAATAATTAATTTCCGAAAGTTCAGCCATTATTATTTCTGCTTCTTCTGAAGTGTTAATACTGATTTTTATTTCAATAAATTTTTTCAAATGATTGCGTTTTTACCCCGGGTAAAGGATCGTTTCTTCCAACCCAGTAAACAACCAAATTACCCGGCTTTTTATTTTATCCAAACCACTTGCAAAAAAAAAGCCTGTAAATCAATACAAGCTTTCAAATATTTAAAGATTAGAAAATTTAATGCTCATTATGCGGTTTGTTGTGCTGAGCAGATTGTTGTTGCTCCGGTTTAGGCAATAAAGCCTTTCTGCTCAGTTTAAACTTGCCTGATTTAGGATCAACACCTACTAATTTCACTTTCACTTTATCTCCTTCCTGGAAAACATTGTCCATATTTTCAAGCCTCTTCCACATAATCTCAGAAATATGCAACAAACCTTGTTTTCCGGGCAAAAACTCGATGAATGCACCAAACTCTTTAATACCTTTTACAGTTCCTTCATATACATCTCCCACTTCAGGTACCGCAACGATGCTATTTACCCAAGCCACTGCCTGGTCAAGACTTTCTTTATTGGCAGAGAAAATGCTAACCTCGCCGGTTTTACCAACTTCTGTAATATTAATGGTAGCCCCGGTAGTTTTTTGTATTTCCTGGATAATTTTTCCTCCGGGACCAATCACTGCGCCGATAAATTCAGAATCAATGATCAGTTTTTCCATCCTCGGAGCATGAGGTTTCACATCTGCATTATGTTCAGGAATGCAATTGTACATAGCATTCAGTATATGCAACCTTCCTTTCTTCGCCTGGTCGAGCGCCTGTCTCATCACATCCATACTTAATCCATCCACTTTAATATCCATCTGCACACCACATATTCCATCTTTCGTTCCGGTAACTTTAAAGTCCATATCACCCAGGTGATCTTCATCACCAAGTATATCCGAAAGAATGGCGAACTCGTCTCCTTTAGAAATAAGCCCCATTGCTATACCACTTACGTGCTTTTTAAATGGAACGCCGGCATCCATAAGCGCAAGGGAACCAGCGCAAACTGTTGCCATTGAAGAGGAGCCATTACTTTCCAAAATATCGCTTACTACACGCACTGTATAAGGATAATCAGTTCCCGGCATTATTTGTTTAAGGGAGCGCATAGCCAAATTTCCATGCCCAACTTCACGCCGTCCAACGCCACGCATCATTTTCACTTCACCAGTTGAAAAAGGAGGAAAATTATAATGCAAAATAAATTTTGAATAATTGCTGGTAGCAGCACTTTCAACCAATAATTCGTCGAGGGGTGTACCGAGTGTAACGGTAGTTAAGGATTGTGTTTCACCGCGGGTAAATAATGCGGAACCATGAGGCGACGGAAGCATACCTACCTCCATCGTAAGTGGCCGGATTTCTTCAAGTCCGCGGCCATCAAGACGTTTCTTAGTTGAAAGGATCATATCACGAACGACATGATACTGCAATTCACCAAAATAATATTTTATCAACGCTTTATCTTCGTCCGGAAGTTCTTCGCCAAGGTGTTCAGTAATTTCTTCCAGTAATTTATCAAAAGCTTCCGTTCTTTCGTTCTTGGAGGTAGCAGACGAAGAAATTTCAAGCATTTTGTCTTTTGCAAACGCAGTTATTTTTTCATTCAGCTCCTCATTTCTATAGGGCCTGGTATATTCACGTTTGGCTTTTATACCTACTTTATCCCTCAATTCTTCCTGCGCCTTTACCTGTGCCTTAATCGCGGTGTGTGCAATTTCAATTGCTTTTACCAGGTCTTCTTCCTGGCATTCTTTTCCTTCACCTTCCACCATCATAATATTTTTGTCGGTGGCGGCCACTAAAAATTCAAGATCAGCAACCTCTAACTGGCTCCGCGTTGGATTTACTATAAAATCTCCATCAACTTTTGCTACTCTTACTTCAGAAATAATTTCCTGGATAGGAATATCTGAGACAGCTAATGCTGCTGAAGCGGCAAGACAAGCCATCGCATCAGGCATAATTTCCGGATCACTGGAAACCAGCGATACCAACACCTGCACATCGCAGAGGTAATCGTCGGGGAATAGTGGCCTAAGCGCCCTGTCTATTAACCTGGAGGTTAACACTTCATAATCATTCAATCTTGCTTCTCTTTTGAAAAATGATCCGGGAATTCTTCCCGCAGAAGCAAATTTTTCCTGGTAATCAACAATTAAAGGGAAGAAAGATTGCCCTTCTTTCGGCTCCTGGTTGGCAACCACTGTAGCCAGTATTATACAATTGCCTAAACGCACGGTAACTGCCCCATCCGCCTGCCGGGCCAGTTTGCCAGTTTCTATTGTAACTATGCGGCCATCGCCGATATCAAAAGTTACATTTATTGGATTTGGAGTATTCATCTTTTGTTTTAATTATTTTAAAAAAAAGTATTCCCAACCGTATTATTCAGTTGGGAATGCTAACAATATCATTTTTAGTAACAATTATTTACGGAGTCCTAACTTTTCGATTAATGCACGATATCCACTTAAATTATGTTTGCTTAAATACGCTAATAAACTTTTTCTTTTACCAACCATTTGCATCAAACCACGCTGACTGCTAAAGTCTTTTTTGTTGGTACCTAAATGATTGGAAATATGGTTAATTCTTTTGGTCAAAATTGCAACCTGTGCTTCAATAGATCCTGTGTTTTTTTCACTGCCGCCAAATTCCGAAAAGAATTTTGCTTTACTTTCTGAAGTTAAATAAGACATCTTTTTTGAAATAATTTAAATAATTGGGTGCAAATGTACTATTATATTTTGATTTTTAATAGCAGTGAAATCTTATTTTTTTGAAAATATTTTGTTTTGCCAAAAGAAAGCGGGATTACGCGGCATGCACGTTCATTGATTTAAGATTTAACGCATACAGGGCAATAAAAACCAGCCCGAAAAAATTAGTGAAAGAAGCGGCTCCCACAGCAATCATATCATTACCAAAGAGCAAAAAAGGCATCAACAGGCCGATAATAACGCCCAGGATGTAAATATAAAAGCCGGCCAATTTAAGTTTCCACATAAATAAGGCGCCCGTTAATGTAAAAATTGCTGCAATTAAATTTCCTATAGCCATTTTCCGCATATTGTCTTTGTCAAGTATTTTGCTAAAAGACGCTTCAATTTTTTCTGAAAATACATTCTTCCGATTATGGACGGCGCCTGTGGAGTCAACATAGGCAGTATCGTTTCTCACCGGTTTCTCCTGTGATAATATGTTTGCATATTTGCCTGCAGAAACATAGGTATAAGCACTGCTTATCATTGCCCAGCCGCTTCCTATAAACGTGAGGATGCACAACCATGTAAGAAAAGAAGGCCTTACAGCAGGCTCAGTTTCATATTCATAAGTATTCGTTGACATCGCACTGCAAAATAAAACATTATCAAAAAAATTTACGCGATTTTTTTTTGATGTTTTTTAAATAGATGCAGGCCGTCCTTTGGCCTCGATGACTTTTAGAGATTTTTAAACATAACAGAATTATTTACCCGCCTTACTGAAAAAGACAGGAAAAGCACCTAACGCAACCATTGCAATACCTGAGATGCAGACACCGGTCCAGCCACTTTTATTCCATGCGATACTGCCGAGTGAAGATCCAATCGTGCCGCCAATAAAGAAGAAGGTCATGTAAATAGTATTGAGCCGTGTCCGTGCTTCGGGTAACAACGAATAGTTTCTTGAAAGGTTAGGGATATGGGTGGCTTGCAATCCCATATCGATCATTACAATTCCAATGATCATTAGCGCAATTCCAGCTGTAGCATCCAGCAGGATAAAATACCCAGCCAACATTAAGAAAATTCCCGCTTTCATGGGTTTAAAAGGTCCGTGTTTATCGGTTATTTTCCCGATAAAAGGAGCTACCAGCGCACCTCCTGCACCGATAATTCCAAATAAACCGATCACTGAAAGAGAATAGCCGTATGGTGGCTTTTCAAGAAAGAAAGCCATCGTGGCCCAAAAGACGGATATTGCTCCAAAAAGGCAGGCACCTATCCAGGCACTTTCACGGATAACTTTTTGTTCTTTAAACAAACTGAACAAAGATTTCATCAGTTTCCAATAGCTTCCCTTGAAGTATGGTTCTTCGCCAGGGATGTATTTCCATATTAAAAATGTCATGATTACCATAAAAAATGCGCTGATAAAATAAACGCTTTGCCATCCAAAATGATCGGCTACAAAACCGCTAAGCGAACGGGATAACAAAATACCGGTAAGCAACCCGCCGAGGATCGTTCCCAATACTTTTCCCCGTTCATTATCAGAAGCAAGGTGCATGGCAAGGGGAATAAAAACCTGGCAGGCTGTGCTGGTAATTCCCACACAAATGCTAAAAAAATACAACCAGCTTATGTTTGGTGAAAAACTTACGCCTAACAGGGTTACGGCAGCGAGTAAATGCATCCAGATCAATAAACCCCGCCGTGCCAGCATATCGCCGAGCGGAACGATAAAAAACAATCCCAGGCCATACCCCATCTGGGAACAAATATTAACGAAGGATGCCGACTCTTCAGACACGTGAAAGAAACGCGAAAATTCACCCAACAAAGGTTGACAATAATACAGGTTGGCCACAATAACGCCACAACCAATTGTTATAAGATATTTAATTGCGGGAGTCAAAGCAGATTTGTGCGCAACTTGAGGCATACTCGGTTTTTATCAGGGAAATGAAAATAAAAAATTGAAAAAATTGTGGGTTTACTATAAACCGAAGTTAAACTACTGCCGGTACTTTTCAACGCCTGCCGCAGGTTTCCATCCATAGTGTGGTTCAAAATAATTCCATAATAATGCTGAAACATCCCGTGCTAATTGCCACGCTTCGTTATCAGTTACCCATCGTTGATCCTTATTATTCTTTGTAGCAATATAAAACACATAATCGCCATGAGGCGCATTTACCAACACAGCTTCAGACCGCGAATCATTCACCATTCCCTGTTTTGAAGCTGCCTGAACATACGGCGGTATCTGCGATAGCGCATATTCATCCCAAAAAACATCCGTCAGATCACGATACATTATTTCACTTGCCGCTTTACTTACTGTTTCTCCTTCACGGATCATTATCATCAGGTTGGCCATTTCGCGTGGCGTCGTTTGTCCCCACCCGTATTCTTCATCAGCTTTTTCTCTTCCCTTTGTGCGGGCATTTACCCGTGTAAATTGAAATCCGTGCTCACCAAGCCAGGAATTGATGGCTGCACCGCCTCCGGCCAGCTTTTCACACCACACAGCTGCTGTATTATCACTGTGAGAAAGCATTAAGGAAATAAGCGTGCGCAAATCTGTAGGCGTTGAGTCTTTAAAAAATTGCATTAGTCCCGAACCTCCGCGTGCGATACTGTCGCGATAGGTTAATGGCTGATGATAAGAGTAGACCCCTTCATCAATTTTCTTAAAAATTCCCACAAGAATGGGAACTTTTATGATACTTGCCGTTGGAAAAATGGTATCCGCATTTATTGCTGCCTCTTTCCCGGTTTTTAAATTTCGAACATACACACCTGCCGTTCCGTGAAAAGCAGCCAGTAATTCTTTTAATTGATTTTCGAGCTTTTTATCGTTTTTATATTGGGAAAAGGCGCGGGAAGATATAGAGCTCATTAGTAAGATAAAGATAGCAGGGTAAACATATTTCTTCATTTAAAAATTTTCCGGAAAAATAACGATTTATCAGGGAAGAATGGAAAGGATAAAGAATGTCACAAGTTTACATGAAAGAGCGCCTCAAAAAAATTTTTTTTTAGCTTTTAAACTTTCCGGAAAATAATCAATCATACTAATGGATTTCTGGATAAACTGGTGAAGAAACATTTAACAAAAATTCCAAAGCAAATAAATTAAATTTGGTAAATCATCTCTTAACACATTAACTATCAAATAAATGAAAAACTTCTTTACAACTTTTGGGCTGGCAGTTATCTTTACAGGGCTGCTCAATAGCGGATACGCACAACGATCACGCGTATCCAGGGGTGGCGGAAATTCCCGATCCTCAGCGAGTATTTCGCGACCAGCTGCTTCTCCAAGGCAAATGCAAACAAGGCCCGCCCCTGTAAGGTCTTTTGACAACAACCGTGGAACTTCTTCACGCGCTCAAAATTCCCAGCCATCAAGGCAAATTACTGTGCGACAGGCGCCGGATAGAAACTTTGATCAATCCAGGGTTGCTCAAACAAGAAATCCCCAGACTGCTTCAGGTAACCAAAGGGTATTTTCTCAACGAAATAATCAAACCGCTTCCAATCAAAGGGTGGTTGCATCGCGGGATAACAACTACAACAGGGTAAACCGGGATAACAACTACAGCAGGGTAAACCGTGGTAACAACAATAACAGGGTGAACAGTATTGACAGGAACCGGTCTGTTTCAAGGAATGGTTATCAAAATAATTATCGTTATGATCGCGACAGGCATTATGGACGTGGGTACGATCGTGATGACCATTATTACGGCAATGTGTATGGCCGCAGAACCTGGTTTATGTATGGACCACGATATAGTGTGATTCCTCATAATTTTATTTCGATCCATTTTGGAGGATACCCATATTATTATTACAATGGCTATTATTACGGATATTATAATGGTTTTTACGAACCTATATTTCCTCCGTACGGCTTGCACATCAGAGTGCTACCATTTGGTTATGTAAGGTTATTTATCGGAGGCATGCCTTACTACTATTACAACGGAATTTATTACAGGCAATACGATAATTCATACGAGGTGGTAGATGCACCAATGGGCGCTACCGTATCTTCCCTGCCGGAAGGTGCAAGATCTGTGATCATTAACGGAGAAAATTTGTATGAGCTAAATGGAACATACTACAAACCTGAGATAGATGGAAATGGCAATAATGTGTTTATTGTGGTGGGAAAAAACGGTGTAATAAATAATACAACAATGGATGAAAGTAATATTATAACCACACCGGGATCTTTGCAAATGGGTGATATCATAACCCAACTGCCACAGGATTCAAAAATTGTTACCGTAAATGGCGAACGGCTTTATGAAACTCCGGATAATATTTACTTAAGGGAACAAAATAACAATGGAAGTGTTCAGTATAAGGTAGTAGGCAAATAAATTTTAGATTTTTTTATTTTTAAAACCGGCTAATGGCCGGTTTTTTTTGCTTTTTTTAGAATGAAGCAACCCAAATGTTAAAATTCAAACTGGCAAAAAGTTTAATTGTATGAACGGTATAATTGTGGTAGCAATAATTTAATATATTAAACCGGTTTTTAATTATTTCGAATTGCTAAAAGCCATTGACAATTTCCCGTGGCCGCGAGGTTTACTTTTAAGCAGTTGAATACATCTTGATAATGAAATTTTTACTTTTACTTTTTTCTTTTGCACTTGTCGCTACTAAATTATCCGCGCAGATTGATAAGGAACCCCTACCCGACCCTGAAACAGAAGTTTTAGAAGTAAGTAGTCCTAATAGCCTGTTTGGAAAGGTTGAGGACATCCAAAGTAGCAAAGGAATCGACGGGGCCACCGTTCAATTGTTTGCACCCAAAAGTGATTCGCTTAAAGGGCAAACGCAGGATTCCCTTATTGCAGTGGTGTTAACAAAGCCAAACGGCGATTTCAACTTTGCCAATATCCCTTTTTTAGCGCGTTTAAGACTTGAAATATCCGCCGTGGGTTATGCTTTATACAATCATACATTTTCTTTTAATAAAAAAGAAAACCGGGCTGTAATCCATAAAGACCTTGGCAATATTGTAATGGCTCATAACAATGAGAAACTTAAAACGGTAACCGTAATTGCTGAGCGCCCGGCGCTGCAAATGGGTATCAACAAAAAGATATTTGACGTTGACAAAAGCATTACGTCAAAAGGCGGAACTGCCATAGATGTGATGAAAAACATCCCTTCGGTTTCTGTGGATGTAGATGGCAATGTGCAACTAAGAAACTCCAGCCCCACCATCTTTATTGACGGACGACCCACTATTCTAACTCTCGATCAAATTTCGTCTGACGACGTTGACCGGATAGAGATCATTACAAATCCTTCTGCAAAATATGACGCATCCACAACAGGTGGAATTATCAACATCATTTTGAAAAAAAATAAAAGATATGGTCTCAACGGTCTCGCGTCTTTTACCGCCGGAACACCACAACGATATTCAGGTAATGCCAACCTTAATTTGCGGCAGGGCAAATTTAATTTTTTCGTTTCGGGCCATTATAATTACACAAATAATGATTCGCATGGCAAAAGTTTCAGGCAAAATAAAAGTGACGGAGCAGTTGAAAGTTATTTCAATCAACATTCCCTGAATAATCGCACAAGGCAATTTATCGGATTAAGAGGCGGGGTGGATTTCTTTCTTGACAACAGGAACACCATTACTTTCACACAGGGATATGTAAACGGGCGTTTTTCAAATATTCAAACCCAGGACCAGGAATATTTTAATAACAGCGATCAATTAACGAAGTCAGGCATCAGAAATTCAGACGGACATTTTCAGTTTAAAAGAAACAGTTCATCACTGTTTTATACTCATAAATTTCCAAAAGAAGGTGAAACAATTGACGCAAGCGTAAAAATGAATTATGGCGGCGTTAATGATCATGATAAAATCATCAATACGTTTTATGATCCTGCCGGCAATATTACCGGCGATCCAAGCGTGGTGCAGGACGATGGTGCAAATGATAACAACCAGCTTACCGCAAAGATCGATTTTGTAAATCCTTTAGGAGATGACAAAAAGCTGGAGGCGGGAGTGCGGAGTTATACCAACAACTACAGCAGTTATTTTAACTCAGTCTCGATAAAAAGTGACCAGGAAATCAAACTTCCGTTAAGCAATAATTACAAGTACATAGAAAGTATCCAGGCAGCCTACATTACCTATACCGGCAAAATAAAAAGCATAGGATACCAGGCAGGATTGCGCGGCGAATACTCGAAATTTACAGGAACACTACTGGACAGTGCGAAAAAGTTTGGTTATGAATATCCGTCCAACATTAAAAATATCTGGAATGCTCTTTTTCCAAGTCTTTATTTGTCAAAAAAAATAAATGAAACCGATGAAGTACAGTTGAATTATTCAAGGAGAATCCGAAGGCCGAATTTCTGGCAATTAAATCCTTTTATTGACATTAATGACCCCTTGAATATTCAACAGGGGAATCCGCAGTTAAAACCTGAATACAGCAATTCGTTTGAATTTAATTATAGCAAGGACTTTAAGAACCACAGTAATTTTCTTGCTTCGGTTTATTACCGGAATACTACGGGCGATATTACCCGCTACAGTGATACTTTAACCGCAGACCAGTACGACAAATTGCAGAATGCCGGTGTAGATCCAAACGCGATATTAAACACTTTTATAAATTCAAAAAGCACCAATCGAGCCGGATTGGAACTCACGCTGCAGGCAAAACTGGGCGACAACTTCGATATCACGCCAAACGTAAATGTTGGTTATCGAAAAGTGAATGCTGCGCAAAATTCATTGAATTTAAGTAATGAAGGATTCGATTTCAGTTCGAAGTTGACAGCCAATTATAAAATAAAGACCGCGAAAGAGTCTAATGCATTTAACAAGATCAGTTTCCAGTTTACGGCGGATTACCGTTCTCCCAGGGTAATACCACAGGGACGGAGACTGGAGAGATTTAATTCAGATTTTGCCATTCAAAAAGACATTTTTAAAAATAACCGGGGAACGATCACATTTAGCATAAATGATATTTTCAATACCCACAGGTTTGGCGTGATTTACGATACGCCCACCTTCTACCAGGAAACCTACAACCGGCGCCGGGTAAGAAGTTTCAGGATTACCTTTAGTTATAAATTCGGGAACTCCGATTTTTCATTGTTCAGGCAAAATAATGAAAGGGGAAATGACCAACGGGATTGAAAAACGCCAGTAAACAAACAAAAAAGAATAATTTTTATTTTGCCGGTTTTAGTTCAGCAACTGGCCTTCTGAAAAAAGATAAGGATCAATTGAATAATAAGGATCTATTGCGGAAGGCAGTTCTCCAAGTTCGATCTCTATTCCCGATTTATTTTCCCTGATCTGCCACAAATACAATTCTTTATTGCCTTCAACAATTTCGGGAAGCATATTTTCTAAAAGGCCATTCCAGCAGGCATCCTGTAGCTGATCTGCTTCAGATCCAATTCTATCGTTCTCGTTGAGTTTTTGCCAGCACTGTCTTGAAGAAAAATAAGTGCCGGTGATAAGTAATATTTCCTGTTGTATAATTTTTTCCATAATTGACAACTTTTATTTCTATTATTAAGACTAAAAATTGTTTTCAGAAATTAATCCGGAAATAAAAATTTATGTTAAAAGGAAAACGAATAAGCCCAATGTTTATTTCAGGTGTTGCCTGAATTTTTTTAATTCAGAAATATCCGCCGGAGAAAGGATCTCATTGTTGTCGTATTTTGCTTTTAAAAATAACACCCTTTTATGTTGGGGATATTTTGCAAGAATCTCTTCGATCAGTTTTCCTGCCGCTTCATCCTTTTCAAAAAGCGGCGCATTCTCAGGAAGTTCTGATTTTTCTCTTGTCGGCATTTTTTTTATAATCGATTCCAATGCAGCAAGCCGGCCGGGAAGCACGCCATTTATCTTAGAAGCTTTATCATACAAGCCCTGCAACTGTTTTTTGCTCAGCCATCCCCTTCGCTGGTATTGCTGATAAATACTAATAACAAAAGATGACACAGGAAATGCTATAATACAATCTTCCAGCAACATGTTGATGATATCCAGCTTGGGTTTATTTTGTTGCATAACTCGTATTTAGACAAAAGTAAAGAAAGAGATGTAGTATTATAAAATCGAAAACCCGCCTTTCACAAAGCGGGTTTTCTGATTTTTCCGTCAGGGGAATTTGAGGGAATTAATATCTGTACATTTCAGGCTTGTAAGGGCCTTCTTTCGGAATATTTAAATAAGAGCTTTGTTTGTCAGAAAGTTCATCCAGTTCCACCCCAATTTTTTTCAAATGCAGTCGTGCTACTTTTTCATCCAAATGTTTTGGAAGCACATACACTTTGTTTTCATATTGATCAACATTTTGCCAGATTTCCAATTGTGCCAGCACCTGGTTGGTAAATGAGTTACTCATCACAAAACTTGGATGGCCTGTAGCGCAACCTAAATTCACCAGGCGTCCTTCTGCCAATACAATCACATCTTTTCCATCGATAGTATATTTATCAACCTGTGGTTTAATGGTATCTTTTGTATTGCCATGATTCTTATTCAACCATGCCATATCAATCTCAATATCAAAGTGACCTATATTACAAACGATCGCTTTATCTTTCATTGATTTAAAATGCTCTCCTGTTATCAAATCACGACAACCTGAAGCCGTAACAATGATATCTGCTTCTTTTACAGCATCAATCATTTTCTTCACTTCGTAACCATCCATTGCTGCCTGCAAAGCACAAATAGGATCAATTTCTGTAACGATCACTCTTGCTCCTGCACCACGCAAACTTGCGGCAGATCCCTTTCCTACATCACCGTAACCGCCAACTACTGCTACTTTCCCGGCCATCATAATATCTGTTGCTCTCCTGATGGCATCTACCAAACTTTCTTTACAACCGTATTTATTATCAAACTTAGATTTGGTTACAGAATCATTTACATTAATTGCAGGAATAGGTAAAGTTCCTTTTTCCATCCTTTCATATAAACGGTGAACGCCTGTAGTAGTTTCTTCTGATAAACCTTTTACATGCTGAATCAATTCAGGATATTTATCAAAAACCATGTTGGTCAAATCACCACCATCATCCAAAATCATATTTAAAGGGCGGTCTTCGCTTCCAAAAAATAAAGTTTGTTCAATACACCAATCACTCTCTTCCTGTGTTTGTCCTTTCCATGCAAATACACCAATACCTGCAGCAGCAATCGCAGCAGCAGCCTGATCTTGTGTTGAAAAAATATTGCATGAACTCCATTTTACTTCGGCGCCCAAAGCCACTAAAGTTTCTATAAGTACCGCAGTTTGAATGGTCATATGAAGACAACCAGCGATGCGGGCACCTGTCAATGGCTTTTCTTTTCCAAATTCTTCACGAAGTGCCATTAAACCCGGCATTTCGGCTTCTGCAAGGTTAATTTCTTTGCGACCCCAATCAGCAAGACTTATGTCTTTCACTTTATATTTAAGGCCGAAATCAATCGTATTTTTTGTAACTGACGACATAACTTATTTTTTTTATTTTAGATTGCAAATGTAACAATATTAGAATAAAATACTAATACCTATTGTGACTTTAGAATATATTTGCACTATTAACAAATAAAAAAGAATAAAACACTTTTTTAACATGAAATCAAGAAGTTCAAAAGAAGAATCGGTAAGCGTGTCGTATATGCCCGACAAAAAAGATCTTTCCATATTAAAACTTTTGCAGCAAAACGCGCGCATCACGATAAAGGAGATTGCCGCAAAGGTTCATTTAAGCACCACACCCGTTCATGAGCGCATCAAACGAATGGAAGAAGCAGGCATAATACAACAATACGCTACTTTGGTGGACCACACCAAAGTGAAAAAATCTTTAATGGTGATCTGCTATGTGTCTTTAAAACAACATGGTAAGAATGCAGGTGCAAAATTTATAAAAGTGATTAATGAATTGAATGAAGTAATCGAATGTTTTAGTATTTCAGGAGAATTCGATTTTATGCTGAAGGTGGTTTGCGAAGATATGAACGCGTATTATGATTTTCACGTCAACAAATTAAGTGAAATTGAAAATGTGGGCCATGTACAAAGCATATTTATTATGGGCACTATAAAGCAAACACACCAGGTTGTTTGGGATGACTAGAATCGCTCCATTAACCAAATAATTTCCGGCAGAATAAGTTGGTTTACTACAAAAAAATCCACCTGCCATTTGAGCAGATGGATTACTGAACGCTTTACCATTATTTAAGCACCTGTTTATGGGAAGAAAACCAAATTACTTTTCCGTCTTTTAGCCCGTTATCATCTTCATAGTTTGCAGAGTCTACTCTTCCGGTTTTGTACGTATCAATTTCTTTATACCAAACATTAACATAGTTAGCGCTGTCTTTTACAGAATGATTTTTCGTCCAAACATTCATTGTAATTTTTACAGAACTAAGGCTGTCTCTCGAAAGCTTCCATTCTTTCATAAGAGAATCAGTAAGGCCTGCAAACCTATATCCACTGGCACCTCTCACATACATACTATCGCCCATGGTTGCACGAAGAGCATCCATATCACCATCCTCCCAGGCTTTATACGAGTTCAGTACTACCAACAATTCTGAATCAGGAACATCCCTGGTAAAATCAGTTGCGTAGGAAGCTTCATAAGGCAGTTGAACACTACTTTGGCTACCTGAATCCACAGCGTCAGTTTTTGCATCATCTTTACTGTCGCAAGACAGAATTGCCAAAGACAATGAAAGCAATAAGATCACATTCTTTTTCATTTTAGAAATTTTAGGTTGAATAAATTGATTAAAGCAGTGATGTTTAAAAAAGGAAAGACTTCTCAGTAGCAATAAAGATTTCGCAATGAAAGATATAACAATTTCTCGACACGCCTTGGTTCCGGGCCGGATTCCGCGCCATATTTACGCTACGGATTTTGAAAACAAAAATCACAAAATTTGTCGTTTTACTGTGAGGCGTATTTACTAATCCATAAATAGTATTTACAGTATCTTCATTTACTTATAAAAAAACAAAATATGCTCGAAGTAAATTTTGAACCCTTCCCTGAGCTACGCACGGAAAGATTGTTGTTAAGAAAAATGAGGCAGACAGACGCGGAGCAGCTTTTCAAATTACGCTCTGATAAAGAAGTAATGAAGCATATTGGCAGAACCCCTATGGGAGAAATCAACGAAGCAGTTGATTTCATTAAAATGATCAATGACCTTTTGGACAATAATTCAGGTATCACCTGGGCCATGACCTTTAAGGAAGAACCTGAAAACCTTATCGGAACAATAGGCCTATGGAGGTTAATAAAAGAACATTACAGGGCAGAGATTGGCTATATGTTGTTGCCCGATTTTTGGAGAAATGGCCTTACAAAAGAAGCGATTTTAAAAATATTGGATTTTGGATTTAATCAATTGGCACTCCATAGTGTTGAAGGGCACATAACGCCATTGAATATCGCGTCGGCAAAAATTTTAGAAAGCACTGGTTTTGTAAGAGAAGCCTATTTTAAAGAAGATTTTTTCTTCAATGGAAAATTTGAAGACACAGCTATTTATTCCTTACTTGGCAGGGATTTCTCCGGCAACAACCTGTAAATTTTTCAAACATTTTCCGAGGTCAATTCCTTTACCTAAAACTCCGTTGAAAATATCGCCCATTTTTTTTACTCTTTCCAGCGTATTATAAATGGTAAACTGTTTCGGAGACAACCCGGGTTTTACTTCTTCCCATAATAGGGGTGTTGAAACCGTAGCGCCGGGTTTCGGACGTACGCTATAAACCGAAGATATAGTTTGTCCGCGGCGATTTTGCAGGTAATCCATATAAATATGTTTCTTTCCGCGCTTTTGCAAATTTCTTTCAAGCGTTGTAAATCCTTTCAATTCATCGCTCACCATCATGCATACCAAATATGCAAAATCTTTCACCTGTTCATAACTGTATTTTTTCGCGGTCGGAACATACACATGTATGCCTGAAGCGCCGGACGTTTTGCAAAATGATGGCGCGCCGGCATGGTCTAAAATTTTCTTTACAGTAAGTGCCACTTGTATCACCTGTTCGAAATTATTTTTATCCGATGGATCAATATCGATCATCAAATAATCCGGTTTATCCAAAGCTTTTACTGTTGAATGCCACGGGTTAATTTCTATACAACCCAGGTTATTCAGGTACACAAGAGTTTCAATATTATCACACACTATATAATTCACTTCTTTGTTGGTTGAATCAGAGTGAACCTGCTTACAATGCACATAAGTTGGTGTATCATCCGCGGCGTCTTTTTGAAAAAAACCTTTTGCCTTTATCCCGTTCGGATTACGCAAAAGCGACTCAGGCCTGCCTTTCAGATAGGGAAGGATATAATCAGCCATGGAAATATAATAATCAACCACATCGCCTTTTGTAACTTTATCTTCCGGAAAATATATCTTTTTAAAGTGCGTAACAGTAACCTTGTTTTTACCAAAAGAATAAATTTTATCAACATCTTCTTTGCCACTTTTTTCTGTTGAAGACAAATTTTTCTTCTTTGAAATTTCATTTTCTGACGACCGCTTCTTCGCATTTGCTTTTCTTTTTGCGGGGACAGATCTTTTATTTTCTTTGATATTTTCCATATTGATTTCGTTAATTGTTTTATCAATCCGCAAATGTAAAAACACAGGATGCCGCAGTTTACCATCAGCGGTTATTTCTGAAAATTTTACTTCACATACCAATTCCGGTTTTAACCATGTTATTTTCGAATTGTTTTTGATTTTTTCTTCGAAAGGAGATTTTTTTTGTACAAGAGGCTGAAAAAGATCATATAATTCCTTTAGCAATCCGGAATTAAATCCTGTGCCGGCGTTACCCATGTAAATAAATTTTTTCCCTTCTTTTGCAGCAAGAATTAAAGAACCAAAATAGTTTCTTGAACCAGAAGGTTCTGTATATCCAGCAATGATAACTTCTGCTGTCTTATGATTTTTTATTTTCAACCAGTCCCTCGTGCGCCTGCCCGGGTAATATTTGGAGTCTATCTTTTTTGCCATAATACCTTCAAGGTCTTTCTCTTTGGAAACCTGGAAAAAAGATTTCCCCTTCTCTAAAATATGATCAGAATATTTTATTACCGGATCATCCGCGGGTATTATCTTTTGCAGCAATTCTTTACGATCGATAAGCGGTAGCGAAGTCGTATCCTTTCCATTTAATTTCAGCAAATCGAAAACATAATATTGAATCGGGCGATCCTGGTTTTCTGAATAATGCTGAAGAAACTGGAAATCCGGTTTGCCTTCTTCATCAAGAACTACAATTTCTCCATCCAAAACTACATCGGCCTTTATATTCAATAGTTGTTTAGCCACTATAGGGTAAGTCAATTTATAATCAAGCCCGTTACGGGAATAAAGTAAAATTTTATTCTTATTCTTTTCGGCAATGGCACGATAGCCATCCCATTTTATTTCAAAAAGCCAACCTTTGTCATCAAATGCTTCAGCAGTTTCCTTTGCCAGCATTGGCTTTATATAGTTAGCGATCTTTTTGCCGTTTTGCATGGACGGACTATTGTTACTCACCGGTGCTGGCCGGGCTTTTTTTTTGAATGCTTTTTATTTTCTTCCAGCCATTTATTGATAGGAGAATTTTTCTTCGTTTGTTCTTCACTGTTATATGCTTCATCTGTCGCATATTCATCACGATGTTTTATCAATAGCCAGCTGTTATCATCTTTACCTTTTAGTTTCACAAGCACAAACTCGCCCTTAAGTTTTTTACCAAATAACCGAAATTTAAAATCACCGGATTTCAAACCAGCGCTCAGATTTTTTTCGGCTTCTTTTCGTGGAGAATTGTCGATATCAGAATAAGTGCCTTTATCCCATATTTCTACGATACCGGCGCCATAATTTCCTTCCGGAATTGTTCCTTCAAAATCTTTATAATCATATGGGTGATCTTCGACCATCATGGCCAGTCTTTTATCCCCGGGGTTCATCGACGGGCCTTTGGGCACAGCCCAGCTTTTTAAAACTCCATCCAGTTCCAACCTGAAGTCGTAATGCAACCGGGAAGCCTTGTGTCGCTGTACCACAAAAATCAACTTTGAAACCGATTTTTTCACCTTGCCTTCAGGTTCAGATGTTTCTTTAAAATTTCTTTTCTTCTTATAAAGTGCTAATGCCATTACGATGCTTTTTTACGTTTTACTTCAAGGCTTGCTTTCAACTGATCCATCAGATCCTGCGTTTTGCTATGAACTACTTTCATTTGAGGCGCCTTGATTTTCTTACCTTTTGCTTTGTCCTGAATCAGCCTTAACAATTCATCATTATAATTGTCTTTGTATTTTGATATATCAAATTTGCCGGTTAACTGATCAATCAAAGTAACCGCCATTTTTAACTCGGCTGGTTTTACTTCCGTATTGTTGGGAAGCGTTAACTGGTTCGGGTCACGGATTTCCTGCTCAAACCTGATCTTGTTTAAAACAATCACATTTTTATCAGGGCGTAAAATGGCAAGCGCCTCTTTGTTTCTCATTACAAAAGTAGACACGCCCACCTTTTTGGTTTTTTTAAGTGCTTCCAGGAGTAATTTATACGGGCGTGTTCCGGATTTATCAGGCTCAAGATAATAAGGAGTTTCATAATACAAGCTGCTGATCTCTTCTTCTTTTACAAAATCACTGATCTCAATTGTCTTTGTTTTTTTGGCACTTGCCGCTTCAAAATCTTTATCTTCCAAAACCACATATTCGTTGTCCAGTTTATAACCTTTTACGATATTGCTCCAGGGAACTTCTTTACCTGTATTTTCGTTTACACGTTGATACCTGATATGTGCGTTATCTTTTTTATCAAGCATATCAAGATTAAGATTACTTGATTCTGTTGCGCTATAAATTTTTACAGGGATATTTACCAACCCAAAACCTATGGCGCCTGTCCAAATTGGCCTCATAATAATTATTTTTATGACTAACCATTACCAATGAAATTCTTATGCCTTATTTTAGGCAGCTTAAAAAGCCTGCATATCAGGGCATTAGTTACGGCGATTCAGAAGTTTGAGGAATTTATTCTACAATCAAAATCCGCTAAAAAAGTTGGTTTACTGTAGGGCTGCAGGTCGATTCTTTCCTTTTGGCAAAATATCCAATAACAAAACAGGCAATAAAATAAGATTGGTGAGAGTGGCGGCAAATAAAGTAACAGACGTGAGCCAGCCCAACGATTGAGTGCCCCCAAATCCGCTAAAACAAAAGATTACGAAACCTGCAATTAACACCAAAGAAGTATATAAAATACTCAGACCCGTATGTTTGATGGTTAATGAAACCGTTTTAGCCGAATCGAACTGGTTTGCCGGAAGTTCCTGCTTGTAATTTACCAGGAACCTGATCGTCACGTCAATTGCAATCCCCAGGGCTACGCTAAAGATCAATACCGTTGAAGGTTTCAGCCTGACACCTACCCAACCCATTATTCCCGCGGTTATGATGAGCGGAATTACATTTGGAAGTAATGAGCAAATTAAAATCCGAAGCGATTTAAACAAATACAGCATACAAAGCGCAATAAACAAAAATGCCCACAGCAAACTTACCTTCAGCCCGTTAATTATGTAAGTACTTCCTTCAAGAAACGTAATCGTAGAACCGGTGAAAGTGATTTTATATTTCGAAGAATCAAAAAGTTCGTCCGATTTTGTTTTAAGATTTTTTAAAATAACCGGCAGTTTCTCTGTACCTACATCCTCCATGTTAATACTCATGCGCGTGCTTTCCCTTGCCGTATCGATAAAGCTCGTCAACAATTTCGATAAATTGTTTTGTGAACCGGTATCTTTTTGAGGACGGAGGTAATCTCCGATAAAAGCAATATCAAACGAATTAGGCAACGCATAGTAGGATGAATCTCCTTCATAAAACCCCTGCCTGGCAAATTTGATTCCCTGCACAACAGAAAGGGGACGGCTCATTTCTTTTTGCGTTTTAATGTAGGAAGAAAGCGAATCCATCTTCACCAACACCGGCAATATCCTGGAACCCGCCAGCCCATACCTTTTCTTTGTGTCAATCACAATTTCCAACGGCATTACACCGTGAAAATTTGATTCAAAAAATTTTAAATCTTTATAAATTTTATCGGTTTTAGGAAGATCATCTACAATAAAGCCTTCAGTTTTCAACTTAAAAATCCCAAAGAAAGAAAAAACAACCATCACTAACGTACATGCGTACACTATTTTTTTATGATTGAATACCCAATGCTCCACTTTTAATAAAAAGTTGGTAAAAATGCGCACATCCAGGTATTGTAGCTGTTTATGGTCGGGTACTTTCATATAGCTCAAAGCTCCGGGAAGCAAAATAAAAGAGATCACGAAAATGAGCATTATACTTAAGCCGGCTACTTCTCCAAATTCTATCAGTATAGCACTTTTAGTAAGCGCAAAAACCGCGAAACCTATTGCTGCCGTGAGATTACAAAAAAGCGTAACCACCCCCATCTTACTCACCATATCAATTAATGACTGTTCTTTATTTCCTGTTTTTTTATAAACGGAATGATATTTATTTAAGAAATAAATACAATTAGGAATGCCGATCACAACGATCAGAGGGGGAATTAACGCGGTTAATAAGGTGATCTTATAACCAAATAAATACATAATTCCTACGCTCCAGATAACGCTAATGACAACCACCAGTAAAGATAAAAGTGTGGTTTTGACCGACCTGAACATCAACAATAAGATTAGCGCAGAAAGAATAAGTGATCCGATTACAAACCATTTCATTTCATGCGCGATTCTGTCCGCAACCTGCGTTCGGATTAAAGGCAAACCACTGATGTGAGTGGGAATATTGGTCGTAGTGGTATATTCATTTGTTTTGTCAATGATATCATTGATCACTTTTGTCCGGCCTTTAGAATTAAGGATTTCCTTATTGATCCTGACTACGATAAGGTAAGCATTGGTGATGGGATTGTATAAAAGGGAACGATAAAACGGAAGGGTATAAAATACATTTAAACTGCTGTCGATCTCTTTTTGCGTTTCCGGAGTTTTCGGAAAAACCGGTATGGCATCCAGTTTTTCTTCTGTGGTATCTTTTAAAAGATCAACTGCATTAGCAACACTCAAAACTGTTTCTACATAAGGAACGTTTTTTAACTGATTGTTCAATTCACTAAAAGCCCGGAAATTTTTTATCTTAAAAAAATCTTTACTCTTTACTCCTATCACTAAAACATTTCCATCATCACCAAATTTTTGTTTGAAAGAAAGATAGTCCTGGTATTTGGAATTATCAACAGGTATTGCTTTTGAAAACTCATAGCTCATTTTAATCTTACTTGCAAAAAAGGCCATCACAGCAGTTGTTACAAGTAATGCGAGTAATAAAATTAAGCGGTTCTTTAGAACAAACTTTGCCAGGCGCTGCCACATAATTTAAAAGAATTTTTTGCGCAAAGGACGTGAAAAATATCTATTCACTACCCTGCAATAGAAAACAAAAATCTTTTTAATTTGTTTGTTTACTACAAAAAAATTGTTTGCTGCCTCAACAACCCAAATTCTATTAAGTTAATAATCCAGTTGCATACCAAGTTTATCTTTCAATTCTTTCACCAGCGGATATTGTTCTATTATTCTTAAATACTGTTGTTTGGTACTAAGCACTTCTTCCTTCGGTGTTTCATCTTCAGATGCCGGTTCAATTTCCAGTTTATAAATAAGAGAGCGGTTATTAAAGTGCGACTGAAGATGTGTTATCAGTTCTCCCCTTTCTGCTTCAATAAACTTTTGTTGTAAACTTGTTAGAGTAACGATCTCAATGCAATTTTCATCTACAATGTTCAGCCTGGCAGTCTTGAAATTAGAAACGATGGGCTTTTTATTCGTTTCCATTAATTTATCAATGTACTTTCCCCACGCTATATACAATTCTTCTTCATTCAATTCTATAGTATGACTATTCCTGTTCTCCTCCGCAACTTTTTCTCTTATTTTTTCCAGGGAACGAAGTTTGGTAAACCTGGCTTTTGGCGGCTTCGCGGCAACCTGCGTTTCCTGCTCAGGTGTTTCATTTTTCGGTACTATTCCATTTTCGATAACCAGTTTTGCTTCACTGTTTGAGGGAACTGGCTTCGTTTGTTTCGGCAATGCAGGTTTTGATTTTTCTTTTTTTGAAGAAGGTACTGCAATCGGAGAAATTGTTTTAAATGAAACAGGCCTTATTGTTTCAAGTTGTTTTTTTTTTGAAAGTTGTCCGTTTTCATTTACCAAACTAAGCGCCTGGTTCAGGTAAGAAAGTTTTATAAAGGTAAGTTCTACGTGCAGCCGTTTGTTTTTTGCAAGACGATAATTGATTTCAGATTCATTTAGAATATTAAGCGCGCTTAATAACCATGCATCGTTTATTTTAGAAGCCGTTTCCAAATAGCGTTGTTTAAATCCTTCAGAAACTTCAAGTAATACCGCCACTTTAGGATCTTTACTTACAAGCAAATTTCTCAGGAATTCTGAAAACCCATTCAATACAAGGTCGCCTTCAAATCCTTTTCGGTTTATTTCATCAAATAATAAAATAGCATCCCCCGCATTTTGATTTTGCATGGCCTCCGTGAGCCTGAAATAATAATCTTCATCCAGAATATTCAGGTGTTCAAGCGTATTAGCATATGTAAGTGAACCATTGCTGAAACTCACAATTTTATCAAGAATACTCAGTGCATCCCGAAGGCAACCTTCACTTTTTTGCGCAATAATGTGCAATGCTGTTTTGTCTGCTGTTATGTGTTCTTTTCCGCATATTTCCTGCAGGTGTTCCACCGTATCGTCATTAGTAATTCTTTTAAAATCAAAAATCTGGCACCGCGATAAAATAGTTGGAATAATCTTATGCTTTTCTGTGGTGGCCAAAATAAAAATGGCAAAAGGCGGAGGTTCTTCCAATGTTTTTAAAAAAGCATTAAAAGCAGCAGAACTTAGCATATGAACCTCATCAACAATATATACTTTGTATTTTCCGGCCTGGGGTGCAAAGCGAACCTGCTCAACTAAAGTGCGGATGTCATCAACAGAATTGTTGCTGGCCGCATCCAGTTCGTGAATGTTCATTGAACTTCCATTATCAAAGGACACACACGAATTGCAAACATTGCAGGCCTCACCATCAGCAGTGCGGTTTTCGCAATTGATCGTTTTGGCCAAAATTCTGGCACAGGTTGTTTTACCTACACCGCGCGGACCGCAAAAAAGAAAAGCATGAGCAAGCTGGTTATTTTTGATTGCATTTTTTAACGTAGTGGTTATATGGGATTGGCCCACAACCGTGCTGAAATTCTGGGGCCTGTATTTTCGTGCTGAAACAATGAATTTATCCATAAAACCGAACCTTCAAAAAATAAATGAATGTGATAGTAGAATGCTGCAAGTTAAGAAACCCTGTGCTAAAAGAAAATTACAAAATGAATATAAATTTTCCCTCTGGTTGAAATAAAAAAGTCAGGGTTTAATTTAAAACCGGATGCCTTTTAAATTCTTTTGATCTGTCAAAAATATAGCGATACGTAGTTAACAACCGGCTTTGCTTTCCCCCGATATGCTTTGAAATATTTAAAATTTTAGGATTGAAATCACCCTGCCATTGCAATTCCAGTTCTTTATAATTGGTTTTGCTTTGAATCACTTTCGCGCCTTCTGTTATCATATAATAATCAATACCCTTTCCCTGGTATTGGGGGATGACACCAAACACGATGCCGGTAAACTTATCATTCAATCCTTTTTTCTTCAACCATAAAAACCTCAGTTTCTCTAACAGGCCAAATTTTCCGTTAAAATTTTTAAATATTTGATTCAATTCAGGAAGGTTGATCCAAAAAGCAATTGGCTCTTTTTTGTGATATACAAACCAAACAAGTCTTTCGTCAATCACAGGCTTCATTGCTTTGAACATTTTAAATGCCACTTCCTTGCTCATTTGTTTATTACCATCGTGCCCGGCCCATGCTTTGTTATAAACCGCACAAAAGTCATCTGCAAACTTTCTAAGCTCTTTCTTTTGAATATGCACTGCTGAATAATCGGGGAGCGCATTATATTTTGCGGCCTGTTCCCGGAACTTCTCATTTAGCTGGGTGTCCACCATCATGTGCCAGCAGATCTGGTTGTAAAAATTTTTAAAGCCGTAATTTTCAAACAGATCTTTGTAATAGGGCAGATTGTAATTCATCAGGTAGATCGGAGGCTTGTAGCCTTCCACCACAAGTCCCCACCATCTATCGCGTTCGCCAAAATTGATAGGACCATCCATCGCTTCCATGCCACGCTGCATCAGCCAGTGTTTACTTACATCAAACAACATATCAGCAGCTTCCTGGTTATTAATACATTCAAAAAAACCAATGCCGCCCGTCTTTTGCTGATCACCTTTATTTTTATATTTTTTGTGAACAAATGCGGCAATTCTCCCGACCAGGTTGTCCCCTTCATCTTTCAAAATCCATCTGCTGCATTCGCCAAAACGAAAGGCTTTATTTTTTTTTGGATCAAAAACGTCTGTGATATCCTTATCCAGGGGCTGGATAAAATTCGGATCATCTTTATAAATTATAAGAGGAACTTTTAAAAATTCTCTTGCAGTGTTCGTATCTAAAACTTGTAAAAGTTGCATGGCGAACAAAAGTAAATAAAAATTAAGATGACGGTGTACATACTAATAGAAGAATGTAACTTTTAGCGAAAGATTGATTAACGATATTTAATACCGGGGTAAAATACCTTATTGCAAAAATTGCTATAACAGTAAACCAACTTTTTTTGCTAAAACCTAATTCCTACACACAGTCCGCTTCGTATGCCAGCCCAGGGCCCGGAAAAATCTACAGTAGCACCATTGGCGTCGACTGTATTGGTAGTTTTAGTAAGTGGTATATCAAGGTTGTCAAGCTCAAATTGCAGGGCATCCTGTTCCGATGGCGAAAGAGATTTTCTACCACTAATACTTCCTCCCGAAAACCCAAAGTGTGGCCCCAAAATCCACCAGTCAAGATAAACTTTGCCTGAAAGATTCCATTGGGAACCCAGCAAAAATCCACCGGTAGCGGCGTTCATACTTCCTGAAAGTGGTATTGTTTTATAATCGCCGTCGTAATATTTATAGGGCAAACTAACGGTATAATGAGCGTAGGAAATAAAAGGCGCCAGGTAAAACCCGTGGTACGCACCTTTGTGCCCGAGGTAGAACCTGATCGAAGGCGTGATGGCTACGTTACCTGTTTTAAAATTATCGAGTTGATTTGCTGTTGAACTATCACTTATGAGGTCTTTAAAAAGACTCTTGAAAGGTAAAGTGCTATTAGGCATTACCCTAAAAGTGACGCCCACAGTTGTTTTCCTGCTAATTTTTCTCTCATATTGTAGGCTCACGCTTTTAAGAGCAATGGCGAATACATTTATTTTAACTTCATTTTTATTTTCATTTACGCCGGAATCAGGTTGCTGGGCAAACAGCACTGGGGGCAAAAAAAGAGTTATAAAAAGAATCAGCGGGATTTTATTCATAAAATTTTCGACGCGGTAATTCGGGTTCAGAATATTATACGAAATTTCGTTTGAATTATTTTACGAGGCCGAAAATGTCGTAAGAATTATAACCAATAAAAAACTATTTTGTTATTTCTGCTGTTTCTTTTTTCATCCAGTGTGTTAATGCTGATGCCAGCTTACGATCGTTACTTAGACGTGGCACTTTATTTTGGCCTCCAAGTTTCCCCACACTTTTCATATAATTGATAAAGCCGTTCTTTTGTATCACTTGTATTTTCAAAGGTTGCAGGATATTTCCTTTGATAAGATCGTCGTAATAAATATTCTTCGTCCGAAGGTTTTGATCCACTTTTTTTGAAAAAGAATTTAAGTTTTTGGGCAAGTTCTCAAATTCGATAAACCATTCGTGAAAACTTTTTTCCTCACTTTCAGAAATATTCGGAGCAACTGTAAATTCAGTAATGTGAACGTTCTCTGATTCTGCGGCCTTCATCAAAGCCTCTTCAACCTCTTCTCCTATCACATGTTCTCCAAATGCTGAAATAAAATGTTTAATGCGGCCTGTAACGACAATCCTGTATGGATTTAGCGAAACAAACTTAACAGTGTCGCCGATATTGTATGCCCATAAACCCGCATTGCTGCTGATGATGAGCACGTAATTTTTATTAAGCTCCACATCTTTTAAGGTGAGCCGCGTGGGATTCTCTTTCGAAATTTCTTCTACTGGTACAAACTCATAAAAAATGCCGCTGTCGGTATTAAGCAAAAGTCCTTCTTCATCCTGGCTATCCTGGAAAGCAAAAAAACCTTCACTCGCAGGATACAATTCGATCGTGTCAATTTTCCTGCCGATACTTTCAAAAAGCTTTGCCTTATAAGGTTCAAAATTTACGCCTCCTTGTACCAATAGAGAGAAGCGTGGAAAAATGTCTTTAATTTTTTTTTCGGTTTTCTTTTCAAGTTCATCAAAATACATTTGGATCCATGGTGGAATGCCGCTTATGAGCGTCATATCTTCCTTAAGTGTTTCATCAACAATTGCCGACAACTTTTCCTCCCAATCTTCTATACAGTTTGTTTCAAAAGATGGTAACTGATTAGACCTTAAGTAGCGTGGCACGTGATGATTTACAATTCCACTAAGGCGGCCGGTAGGAATTCCCCCCACTCTTTCAAGTTCAGGTGAGCCACTTAAAAAAATCATTTTACCATTTGCAAACTGTGAGTTACCTGTTTGAGCCATATAACATAACAACGCATCGCGCGCGGTATTGATATGATTGGGAATGGAATCTTTGGTGATAGGAATGTATTTTATTCCACTGGTAGTTCCACTTGTTTTCGCAAAGTAAATAGGAAACCCCTTCCATAAAATATTTTGCTTGCCTTGTTTTAATTTTTCTATATAAACTTTAAAATCTTCATATTCGCGGATAGGAACATTTTTTATATAATCTTCGTGGGTTTTTATCTTTTCAAAATTGTGCTCTTTACCAAATTCTGTTTTGGCTCCTGTTTTAATCAGCGTATTAAAAATACTGTTCTGATCAGCAACAGCGGTTAGCATCGATTTTTTTATCTGCTTGTATATGTAAAGGGCAAAAGGTTTTGCCAGGTATGATTTAAATTTCACTGTCATTTTTTGATCTGAACGATATTGACAAATTTACAAATAAAAACGTTTATTTTTTCCGCCTTCTTTCAGTAGCAATTACATGGCCATTCGTGCCCAAGATCAATGCAGGTAATAATTACAAGGCCATCCCGTTCAGGCGCAACTACAACTCTTATGTGTTGATTTTCTTGACTGTAACCTTCCAAAGCAAACGTGCTGTCACCCTTTTTGCCAATACCACTTTTAGCATAATTCACGCTACCATTTTTTAGTATTTCTTTTATTTCTTCTTCGGTAATATGCCTGCAATTCATTCGGCATTTTACATGCCTGGTAAGAATCAAATGTTCTGAATTCCGGAAAGGATTTATATCACCGTTGGAGTGATTAAACCATGCAAAACTTTTGATGACCAGAAGAATGATTATAACAATGACCAGGAAATAAATGTTACTTCTTCTTCCCAAACTAAATAAATTTCATTTTAAAAATTTAAACATATTTTTTCCGGTTAGCAATCAGGGATTGGACAATACAAATTTTTGTTTTAGTTCTGTCTTTTGAAATATCGCGTATCGTGCAGCCCTTTTTTGCCGATCAGACATTGCATCGTTCTGTCCGCCATGTCTCATTCTTTCTGAGTTATTAAATTCCTCCATTTCCTCCTTCGTACGAGGGGCAGGCACAGCACTAATTACAACATCTAAAGAAATCTCTTTTGAAAGTTCCATTGCATTATAATCGTTTCCAAACAATTCTTTTAAAGGAATAGCTACTTCATAATTTAACGTATTGACAGAATCCCAATTAATAGCCACGCGGGTACCGGAAATTTGCCGCGAAGAAACTAGCCCATTTATGTTTGCAAAGCCTTTTAACTCCATCACCGTATCAGATGCATTCAATGATTGGTGCCTGTTGTTTTCATCCATCAAAGGGTCGAATTTTATCTCGTCTTTTGCAGCCGAAACTTTCGATGACCTTAACGGAAAATCAATTATTGATTTATGTTTACCGTTAATTCTGCTGCTCAAAATAATTTTCATTCCCGACTTTAGAATTTTTGTCTGATTACTTTGATCTTTAGTCTGAAAACATAAATAAAGAGTTTGGGCATCATTCTTAAAATCAAAAAAAAGCTGGCTTTCGCTATCATAATTTCTCAAAGGCGGGTTCCACTCAGCAGCATTTCCATCAACCGCAATCGCCTCTTTTGTCCATTCACATATCGGGTTGTGCTGCGCAAATACTAATGCAGGCAGAAAAAGAAAGAGCAGTAGGGATATCGATTTAATCATTTAATTTTTTTTCAAAAATATCGTTTATGATGAGTATGTTAGCAGACTTATTGGAAATTAGTAAATATTTCTCTTTTTAGACCAAAGAGAAATTGAGATTATTTGTTGGTCTGCTGGAGTGGAAACAAAATATAAAAACTTTATTCATTTACATAACGACCAACTTTCATTGATACTTCTGCATCAAATCATACAGGATTTTCACATCAGCGCCGCTCAGGATGGCGCTGCTGTCCTGCGTTTCAAAATGGCGCTTAAATGCTACGATTGCAGCGGTAGTATCTTTAACAGAATAGCCAATAATTCTCAATGCCTGCAAGTCATTAAAATTGGGAGGTACATTGATCATGGTTGTATCTCCGTACCATAAACCATATCCATTTTGTGCCAGCAATTCCCACGGGAAATTTACGTTTGGATCTTTTTTTCTTGTAGGCGCAATATCTGAATGACCAACAAAATTAGCCGCCAGAATATTGTATTTTAGTTTTAGTGTGTCCAGTAACGTTAGTAAGCTTTTTATCTGTGCAGCAGGAAAAGGCTCATAACCATTATTATCCAACTCTATCCCAATTGAGGATGAATTAATATCTTTATTGTTTCCCCACGAAGAAACCCCGGCCTGCCATGCGCGCAAGTAATCATTCAACATGTGATGAACTGTTCCGTCTTTGCAAATTACATAATGAGCGCTTACCTGTGTCCGTGGAAGCGTGAACGTACGTATTGTTTGTGGACAGCTATTTTGAGCGGTATGGTGAATTATTACAAAATCCGGTTTGCGCAATCCAAAATTGGTAGTACCTGCCCATGTTTTCCTGTTATAATAATTATCATGCGGCACCTTCTTAATCTCCCTTGCAAAAGCTTTCGCCTGTTTTTTGTAAACCCTGTTGGTAGCCGTGTATTTATTGGAGGAACACGCCGCGAGCAGTAGAATGATAATGAAAAGCAAACTGGATTTCGTCCTCATAGTTTTTCGGTAAAGATAAAAGTGGATTTTGAAAAACGTGAAAAAACGTGAAACCGAGCAAGCCACCTTCTGATAAATATTAAAAATAATTTGAAATTGAAGTAAGAAACGTTAAATTGCTACCTCATTCCTAAAAAACACCACCGATTTTTTCAAACCGATTTCTCAATTAAAATTTTCTTTTATGAAAAAGTTATTAGCAATTTTTTTAGGAACAATAGCGCTTGCGGCATGTAATTCCAAAAGTGATACTGATTCCCAAACCTCAAGCGATTCTACAACAACGGCAACTACAACTGAAAAAGTTAACTATCCCTACACCATTGACCATCCTGATTATTGGAATATAGGAAACAGCGAAAACACCCAGGTAGCATTAACAGCGCTTAAAGCCTATGAAGATGGAGATGTGGATAAATCCCTCGATCAATTTGCTGATTCAGTCCATTTACAGTTTGATGCTTTCGACACTACCCTTTCCAAAGACAGCCTCAAAACTATGTTTACCCGCATGCGCAGCAATATTAAAAGCATGAACGTAAAGATGGGTGATTGGGAATCTGTGGTTTCAAAAGATGGAAAGGAAGAATGGGTTACCATGTGGTATAAGCAAACATGGGAAGACAATAATGGGAAACAAGATTCGGCAGCATTTATCGATGATGTGCAATTAAAAAATGGAAAAATCATCCGGCTGGATGAGTATACACGAAAACTTCACGATTGATAAAAAAGTAAAAAAGCGCTGATAAAACGGCGCTTTTTTTAGAATTTTTCTTTTACATATTTCGCCGGTATTGCCCGCCCACTTCATAAAGCGCATGAGTGATCTGCCCGAGAGAACAATATTTTACGGTTTCCATTAATTCGGCAAATAAATTGCCATTATTAATAGCAACGTGCTGTAAGCGCTTCAGCATTTCATTACTTTTATTTTTATGCAATTGGTGAAATTTTTCCAAATTTTGTATTTGCTGATCTTTTTCATCTTTCGTGCTCCTGATCACTTCCGCAGGAAGAATGGTTGGAGAGCCTTCTTTATTTAAAAAAGTATTTACGCCGACAATCGGAAGTTCGCCACTGTTTTTTAGAGATTCATAATACAAACTCTCTTCCTGTATTTTATTTCTTTGATACATTCTTTCCATCGCACCAAGCACACCGCCTCTTTCTGAAATACGGTTGAATTCAGCCATCACAGCCTCTTCCACCAAATCAGTAAGTTCTTCGATTAAAAAACTTCCCTGGTTAGGATTTTCATTTTTCGCAGTTCCCAACTCACGGTTTATTATCAACTGGATCGCCATTGCACGGCGTACACTTTCTTCTGTTGGTGTTGTGATCGCTTCATCATAAGCGTTTGTATGTAGGCTGTTACAATTATCGTATATCGCATACAACGCCTGCAACGTGGTTCTTATATCATTGAAATCTATTTCCTGCGCATGTAAACTTCTGCCGCTTGTCTGGATATGATATTTCAACATCTGCGAACGTGAATTCGCTTTGTATTTATATTTCATTGCTTTAGCCCAAATGCGGCGTGCCACTCTACCAATTACACTGTATTCCGGGTCCATTCCATTGCTGAAAAAGAATGAAAGGTTGTGGGCAAAATCATCAATTTTCATCCCGCGGCTCATATAATATTCCACATAAGTGAATCCATTTGAAAGAGTAAAGGCAAGCTGAGTAATAGGATTGGCGCCGGCTTCAGCAATGTGATAGCCGCTTATAGAAACCGAATAAAAATTACGGACTTTATTTTCAATAAAATATTCCTGCACATCCCCCATTAATTTCAATGCAAATTCTGTAGAAAAAATACAGGTGTTTTGCGCCTGGTCTTCTTTTAAAATATCTGCCTGCACCGTTCCGCGCACAGATGCCAAGGTTTTTACTTTTATTTCTTCATATATTTCTTTATCCAAAACATCTTCCCCTGATAAACCCAACAACCGCAATCCCAGCCCGTTGTTTCCTTTAGGCAAATGACCTTTCATTTCACCTTTTTCCGGCAAAACAGCCTCACCATTTACACCAATGTATTTGGGAAGATCTTCGGGCTTATAGTTTTTTTCGATAATTGCGTTTACGCGTTCCCGTAGGTTATTCTCAACAATATATTTTTCGCATTGCTGATCGATAGCGGCATTTAAAAAGAACGCGAGTAACATAGGCGCCGGGCCATTGATCGTCATGCTCACGGAAGTTTTGGGATCGCAAAGATCAAAGCCGCTGTACAACTTTTTTGCATCGTCTACTGTGGCCACACTTACGCCGCTATTTCCAACTTTACCATAAATATCAGGGCGAACAGCAGGATCTTCACCGTACAATGTAACGCTGTCAAATGCCGTGCTGAGACGCTTTGCAGGTTGCCCCACACTTACATAATGAAATCTCCTGTTGGTTCTTTCCGGGCTTCCTTCGCCCGCAAACATCCTTGTAGGATCTTCTTCCACACGCTTTAAAGGAAAGACGCCGGCCGTATAAGGAAACTTGCCCGGAAAATTTTCCTGCAATCGCCACATTAAAATATCACCCCAATCTTTAAATTTAGGCACAGCAATTTTCGGCACTTTCGTATGCGACAGCGATTCAAAAAATAAAGGTTGTTTTATTACTTTCCCTCTTACATGATATTCAAAAAAATCTTTTTGGTAAAGTGCTTTTGTTTTGTCCCATTCGTCTAAAAGCTTTTTACAAACCGGCAATAAATTCTTTTCAATCTGCGCCTTTCTTTTCTCCAGTTCTTTTATAAGTTCAAATTTCTCTTGTTCCTTATCTTCAGTGAAATTTTTAAAATTTTCAATCGTGCCATTTAATTGATACAATTGCGTTGCAATAGCAGCTTGCTCTTCAGCAAGCTTATTATAGTGTTCTATTTCTTCAGCAATTTCTGCAAGGTACCTTACCCGTTTTGCCGGAATTATCGAACGGTTAAAACTTTCGCTCCGGTCAGGAACTTCATATTTTTTCCATTCACGGCCGGTTTTGGAATTTACATGTTCTATGATTTTATTGAAAAGATGGTTACATCCCGGATCATTAAAAGTAGAAGCCACTGTTCCTATGACCGGAATTTCATCGTCTTTGGTATGCCACAAACCATGATTGCGCTTGTATTGTTTTTTTACGTCGTGCAAAGCATCCAAAGCTCCTGCTTTATCAAATTTATTGATGCAAATAAGGTCCGCATAATCAAGCATATTGATTTTCTCTAACTGAGAGGCAGCACCATATTCGGGCGTCATCACATACATGCTCACGTCACAATGATCAAGTATTGACGCATCGCTCTGTCCGACTCCGGCACTTTCCAAGATGACAAAATCATAACCAGCAGCTTTGCAAATATCAAGCGCTTCCTGTACGTAATTGCTAAGTGCTTTATCATTTTCACGTGTTGCCAAAGAACGCATGTAAGCCCGGGGATCATGAATTGAATTCATACGAATACGATCACCTAGCAAAGCACCGCCGGTTTTTTTCCTTGATGGGTCAACAGAAATAACTGCGATAGTTTTGTCATCATACGTTTTTAAAAAACGACGAACGATTTCATCCGTAACTGACGATTTACCTGCCCCTCCTGTTCCGGTAATGCCGAGCACTGGCGTCAAGTTCTTTTCTGTTTTATTTTCAGGGATTTCAATTTTCTTTCCAGTTTCAGCCCTGGTAATTGATTTCGCAACTTTGTTAATATCATGCCATTCGCCTAATACAAATTTGCCATTATGCCCGTTGGTGATTTCTTTACTCGTATTTTCCTGGGGGAGGCCACTCTTCTCTATCACTTCTTCAATCATACCTTCCAAACCCATTTTTCTTCCATCGTCAGGAGAATAAATTTTGGTAATTCCGTAAGCTTCCAGTTCTTCAATTTCTTCAGGAAGGATTGTTCCGCCACCGCCGCCAAAAATCTTAATATTGCTGTAGCCATTCTTATCAAGCAAATCCTTCATGTATTTAAAAAATTCCAAATGCCCTCCCTGGTAGCTGGTAATGGCAATACTATCTGCATCTTCTTCTATCGCACATTCAACAATTTCATGAACACTACGGTTGTGCCCGAGGTGAATAATTTCTGCGCCTTTGCTTTGCATAATTCTGCGCATAATGTTGATAGCAGCATCATGTCCGTCAAACAATGAAGCAGCGGTTACAATTCTTATCTTATGATTTTTTTTGTTGGGCATATCAGGCTTTTATTTCTCTAACTTTTATTACGCTAATTTGCTTGAATTACACGAATTGATAAAAAGTGATTCTTGTTATTTGTAAAATTACAATTAAAGAAAGCGAAAATAAATTAAGTATTTTTCAAAATACGAAAGAATAGCCGTATTTTTTTAGATCATTTTAAAAGTAAGCTCCGCAAACTCCTCCACGCTTAACGTTTCTGCCCGGCGATCAAAAAACCTATTTTGTAAATCCTCTTTTGCAATAAGACTTTTTACCCCATTGCGCAATGTCTTACGGCGTTGGTTAAACGCAGTTTTAACCAATACCCAAAAAGCTCTTTCACTTTTTACCGGCAAAAAGCTTTCTCGTCTGGTTAACCGAATCACTCCGCTTTGCACTTTTGGCTGAGGTGTAAAACATTCGTTGCCTACAGAAAATAAATATTCCACATTGTAGTAGTATTGAATAAGCACACTTAAAACGCCATATACCTTACTTCCTTCATTTGCCGCGGCTCTTTCCGCTACTTCTTTCTGAAACATCCCGATCACAACCGGAACATATTCCTTCCAATCCAAAACCTTAAATAATATTTGTGTAGAAATATTATAAGGAAAATTACCGATCACCGTAAATGGTTCATCAAAAGGTCTGTCAATTTCCAAAAAACTTTGATGAATGAGATTGTCCTTAAGAGAAGGAAATTCATTCTGCAAAAAATTTATTTTATCATCGTCGAGCTCAACCGCTTTAAAATGAATGTCCGGAATTTTTACCAGGTGCTTCGTGAGCGCACCGCCGCCAGGGCCCACTTCCAACAGATTTTTGAAAGGATGTTGCATTAAGGCAGCGATAATTTTATCAACCACTTTTTCATCTTTTAAAAAATGCTGTCCGAGAGATTTTTTGAGAGTGCGCATGAGTGCAAATTAAGTTTATTGGTTAAATCGTTTGTTAGTTTATTGGTTTGCGAGTAAATTTTGTGTTATTGCTTGATTGTTTTGTTGTTGGCGATGAAAATTACTTTTCCAATTATTTCTTTGTTTACTGTAATTTTCACATTATCACATTTTCAAATTGTCACATTGATATACACAACCAAAGGAATTGTTTTAAGAACGATAAAATACGGCGAAACGAGTGTAATTGTTTCTGTTTTTACCGAATTGTTCGGCGTTCAATCCTATTTGGTGAACGGTGTGCGCACTTCCGGCAAAAGTTCGAAAGCTCATTTCTTTCAGCCTTCATCTATTTTGGAAATGGAGGTTTATCACAACGAATTAAAAAATTTGCAACGAATAAAAGACCTTAAATGGAGCACACTTTACAAAAACGTTTTAAGTGATGTTACAAAAAATTCTGTAGCACTTTATATGGTAGAACTTTTGCAAAAATGCCTTAAACAACCGGAAACAAATGAAGACCTTTTCAATTTTTGTGAAGATGCTTTTTTGCAACTGGATAAAGCTGATGAACAGGTGACAGCCAATTTTCCGATTTATTTTTCCATACATGTTGCACAGATACTCGGCTTTCGCTTATTAAATAATTATTCTGATGACAGAAATATTTTCAATTTGCACGAAGGAAGTTTTTCAAATGAAGTGTCGGCGGCGCCAAATCATTTAACCAAAGAGTTGAGTTTTTATATTGCTGAATTGTTGAAAGTTCTTCATCCAAACGGCCTTTCGGAAATAAAAATGAACCGAAACATTCGCTCTTCCCTTTTAAAAAGTCTTGAAAACTATTATGTATGGCATGTTCCAGAATTTGGAACAATGAAGACATTGAATATTTTGTCGGAAGTTTTAGGATAGACCCAAGCGCGAAAAACAGGGTGTCTAGAGTAATCGTTTAGCTTTTGACTGCTCAATTATTTTTTCTCCATCCACATTTTCAATTAATACAACTCCCGGCTTTTTTCCCATTTCAAAACTTCCTAAGGAAGATTCCATTTGCAAGGCTTTCGCCCCATTAATTGTGGCCCATTGTAAAAGCGTCTCTGTTTTTATTAAAGGAAATTTCTGAACGATCGTTTTTATCTCTTCAAAAATATCGAGTTGATGATTCGAAGCCAGACTATCAGTTCCCAAAATAATATTGCAATCCTTTTTAATAAAAAGCTCAACATCCGGTAAAGTGTTTTCAATATAAAGATTAGCATTCGGACAAAGACAAAAAGAGATTAATTGGTTAGAATTTTTGTTTGCATTGATGAAATCAAGGTCCTCCTCTTTGGTGAAAGTGTTGTGCACGAGAATTACAGATGCGGCATTTGAAACATTCCTAAAATAACTTTCAACACTCCTGATTTTTTGTGCCCTGTAAAACGAATTATCAATCTTCATCATTTCGTACATTTTGGTGAAATCGCCTTTACCTTCCATAAAAAACACATCTTCATGCGCAGTTTCCTGGTTGTGAATACTTATGGTTTTTCCCGAAAAATACGGAAGTATCTTTCTCCATAATTCCTTCGAAACTGAATACGGAGCGTGCGGAACAATCGAAGCTTGCAAACCTTCTTTTTCAAATGCATTAAAAATTTCCCTGCTTTTCTCAAATCTTATTTCAGCTACTTGCGGAAGCCAGCCACTTGTTTCAATGAAATTATAATACAAAAGATTCTTCTTTGCCTTTTGAGTTAATGACAATGAATTATTGGAGATATCGCCAACTGCAACAATTCCGTTTCTTCTCATTTCCGCTTCTGCGGTTGCCATCGCTGACACAATTTCTTCTTCGTCAAAATGTCTTTCTGACACAACCTTGAAGACAAAATCGATCAACCCCGTTTTTTCAGGAATTACATTTTTCAAATGAGAGAGTTCAAGGTGGCAGTGCGCATTAATAATCCCCGGAGAAAGAATCCCTTTGAAAACCTGCACGTCGTCGCCTGCATCGCTGCCAGCAACAATACTTATAATTTTCCCTGTGGTATCAGTTATCAGAACATTTTCACCCTCCAAAAACTTTTCACCGGTAAATAAATGGTCAGCTTTGAATTTTCGATATCGCATGTAAAAAGGATTAGATTAATTTTGCCCACAATTATCAAAGATAAAGGGTAATATTTTCTACATAAAATGGTAAACAATTTACCCAACGACCATAAAATAAAATTTTTGAAGAGATATGCTTGAAAAACTCGAAGCGATAAAAGCAAGATTTGAAGAATTGGGGGTAGCGCTAACCAACCCGGAAATTGTAAGCGACAATAAAAAATATAAACAGCTCAGTAAGGAATACCGCGACCTGGAAAAGATCGTGATCGTAAGGAACAAATATGCTAAAACCCTTGATGATATTGAGTTTAATAAAGAGGTAATGAACAGTGACGATGAAGAAATGCGTGACATGGCTAAGGAAGAATTGCCGCAATTGCAGGAACAAAAAGAACAACTCGAAAAAACAATTCGTACTATGTTGATTCCCAAAGATCCGCAGGACGAAAAGAATTGTATCCTTGAAATAAGGGCGGGAACCGGCGGCGACGAAGCATCTCTTTTTGCGGGAGACCTGATGAGAATGTATCTAAAATTTTGTGAATCAAAGGGTTGGAAAACAGCACTGTTGAGCGAAAGCGAAGGTACGGTGGGAGGTTATAAAGAAGTGCAAATTGAAGTGACCGGCGATGATGTATATGGAACTTTAAAATTTGAAAGCGGGGTTCATCGTGTTCAACGCGTGCCGGACACAGAAGCGAGCGGCCGTGTACACACAAGTGCGGCCACGGTGGCAGTAATGCCTGAGGCTGAAGAGGTGGATGTGGATGTAAAGGAAAGTGATGTAAAAATGGAAACCGCGCGAAGCGGTGGTGCCGGCGGTCAGAATGTGAACAAAGTGGAAACAAAAGTAATGCTGACGCACCTTCCGACAGGATTGGTGATCGTGTGCCAGACCGAAAGAAGCCAGCTTGGCAACCGTGAAAAAGCAATGCAAATGCTGCGCACCAAGTTATATGAAGAAGAAGTGAGGAAACAGGAAGATGAGATCTCCCGTCACAGAAAAAGCCTCGTAAGCACAGGCGACAGGTCTGCCAAAATAAGAACCTACAACTATCCGCAAGGCAGAGTGACAGACCATCGTATCGGATTGACGGTCTACAACCTGGAAAATGTATTAAACGGTGATTTGCAGGAATTTATTGATGCGCTTCAATTTGCAGAAAACGCTGAAAAGCTTGCCAGTCAATAGATACAGACGATCAGAAACCGGGGCAAATATCAGTAACCGAACAAATTAAGCCGAATTTTATTTTGCCATTACCCTCTTAATTGTTAATCAATTCTAAATTCTGGTAAAAGAAACTTTCTTTACCAGCAATTTCTATTGTTATTAAATCTTTATTAACAAAAGCGTTTTTACTTTTGGCATGTGATTTGAAATATACAAATCAAACAACATTAAATTTCAATTTTCTCATAAGCAGTTAGTTTTGGTAAACGGCCCCTGTTTCTACAGGGGCCTTCTCTTTTTATAAACTGTAACTAATAATTTTTTGTTAAGCCCTATCCTCTTCGCGTAATAAAATAACTTGTGAATCAACTGCTGTTTAACTTCGCTGGATAATGTTGAAAACTGAAAACATTATTCCTGTAAAGGCATGAGCAATAATAATACGCCGCAAATTTTTCAGACAAACAAACCTACAAGGTGGAAAAGATTTAAATGGACCGGCCGTGTGCTTTTGATGATCACTCTTTTCTTTCTGGTTGTTCTTGCCATTGCTTTATACAGCGGTTCGCTGCCCAATGTCCCTAACCTGCAGGCAAAAGCGCGCGAATATCAAACTGCGCTTGACCCGTCCAACCCGCTGATCTTACAAAACAATCAAAACGCTAAATACAAAGGCTTCAAGGATTTTTTGTTTAACAAGTTAAAAACAGATTCGCTAAAAAAGAACAAGAATACCAGCGCTTCAAAAGCTAATTCCCTTTCCTTGATTCGTGCGGCTTTTTATACACCCTGGAACGGAAAACTTTCGCTGGCAGACCTTGAAAAAAATGCCGATAAGATCAATACCATTTTTCCTGAATGGTTTTTTATTGATACCGTTACACACAGGCTTCAAACAAGGATAGATAGTGCAGGGCTTAAGCTCATGAAACAAAAGAGCCTGCGTATCATGCCCATCATTTCAAATTTCAATTCATCAAAAAGCGATTTTGACGGAAAATTATTGCACACTATTTTAAAAGATTCAATCACCGAAAACAATTTCATCCGGCAACTGGCAGATACACTTTCCTTTTATCACCTGGATGGAATTAACGTCGATTTTGAAGAGATAGCTGAGAAAACTAACGCGCCTCTCACTGCCTTTCAGAAAAAATTATATGAAACATTGCATTCAAGGAATATGCTGGTGAGCATGGACGTAGAACCGAAAAATGAAGATTACGATTACAAAAAATTATCAGCCTACAACGATTACATCATATTAATGGCCTATGACGAATATAACGGTTCTACAGGCCCGGGGCCGATCAGTGCACAAAAATGGATTGAAGACGCCATGTCGTGGACATCCGACAGGATAGACCATTCCAAAATTATTTTGGGCATTGCCGGATTTGGATACAGTTGGTCTGATGGAAAAATAGATTCGCTTCCCCTGACCTATAACGATGCGATCAACAAAGCAAAAACCATCGGTGCGAAGATCGTTTATGATGACGACACCTACAATTTGCATTATAATTATGCAACGCAAAGTGAATCTGATTCAACAGATATTGTTAACCATGAAGTATGGTTTACCGACGCTGCTACTACCTTTAATATTTTAAGATTCAGCGATGAATTTCCCACTGCCGGGACTGCGCTTTGGCGACTCGGAAGTGAAGACCAGCGTATCTGGAAATATTACGGCCGCAATTTAAGCAACGCTTCTTTAGAACAACATCCTTTCAATTTTGATTCTTTAAAAACGATCCCTACCATTCAAAATAATGTTGCATTCCAGGGAGAAGGCGAAGTGCTGGATATTTTGTATTCGCCACAACCCGGCAAGATCAGTTTTGAAATAGACACATCTGAGGAGTTGATTGCAGAGCAAAATTATTTGCAGCTTCCTTCAGGATATGTAATAAGAAAATTTGCGGAAGATACCACTATAGGAAAAGGGCATAAACTGATTCTCACTTTTGATGACGGGCCAAGTGCTGAATGGACACCAAAAATTTTAGATATACTAGAGCGCGAAAAAGTGCCTGCAGCTTTTTTTGTAGTTGGGATCAATGCAGAACAAAATATTCCCATTTTAGCGCGGGAATACAATGATGGTTTCGAGATTGGCAACCACACTTTCACGCATCACAATATTGCAGAAATGAGTGTGCAAAGAGCCGCGCTCGAAATGAAACTCACGCGATTGTTGATTGAAAGTATCACCGGCCATTCCACCATTTTATTTCGTGCGCCTTATAACGCCGACTCCGAGCCGCAAACTGACGAAGAACTGGCTCCTATTCAAAGAAGCCGGAGTGAAAATTATTTAACTATTAATGAAAGCATTGACCCTAATGATTGGGCGCCGGGCGTTTCTGCAGATTCCATCTTCAACAGGGTAGTTCGCCAGGTAGAAAGCAATAACGCCAGTATTATTTTATTACATGATGCAGGCGGAGAAACCCGCGCATCAACCGTTGAAGCACTTCCCAGGATCATTGATTACTTCAAAAAGAAAGGATACGTTTTTACCAGCGTTTCAAACCTGATGGGGAAAACAAGAGAGCAGGTGATGCCACGCGTTACCAATGCGCGTGACAGGTGGACCAGGAAATTCAATTTCTTTCTCGCGGAATCCACTTATTGGGCGGGACAAATCCTGTTCACTTTGTTTATTATCGGCATATTATTATCGGTTGGCCGCATGATATTAATGGCACTGCTTGCAAGCATTCAAAAAAGGAAAGAAAACCATTCAAATGCAATACTGCCGGCTTTTATGTTAGGCGAAAAGAACACTTATCCTTTGGTAAGCATTGTTGTTCCTGCATATAATGAAGAAGTAAATGCAGTAAGAACTGTGAGAAGTTTGCTTTCACAGGATTATTCTCAGATTGAAGTGATTTTTGTGGACGACGGAAGTAAGGATAAAACTTTTAATACAGTAAACGAACAATTTAAGCGAAACCCTAAAGTGCATGTTTACACAAAAATAAATGGTGGTAAAGCATCAGCGCTCAATTTTGGAATTGAAAAATCGAACGGAGATTTTGTAGTTTGTGTAGATGCAGATACGCAGTTAAAATCGGATGCGGTAACCTTGCTGATGAAGAAGTTTGATAGTGAAAATGTAGCGGCTGTCGCCGGAAATGTGAAAGTAGGCAACGAAATAAATATGATTACCAGGTGGCAAAGTATCGAATACATCACTTCTCAAAATTTTGATCGGCGCGCTTTTGATCTTTTAAATTGCATTACTGTTGTTCCCGGCGCTATCGGCGCTTTCAGGAAAGATGCCATATTAATTGCCGGCGGCTTTACTACAGATACGCTTGCAGAAGATTGCGACCTCACTATGCGGCTTTTAAAAAACGGATATGTTATAAGGAATTGCACTACCGCACTTTCTTATACAGAAGCACCCGAGACATTTAGACAATTCTTAAAGCAGCGATTCAGGTGGAGCTTTGGCGTAATGCAATGTTTCTGGAAACACCGGGACACGCTTTTTAATTCGAAATATAAAAATTTCGGAATGATAGCGATGCCGAACATTCTTATTTTCCAGATCATTTTGCCAATTCTTGCTCCGTTGGCGGATATTATTTTGGTGTTGAGTTTATTGGCTGCATCTTTCGGAATTGTGGTCGCCAGCATTCCTCATATCATTCTTTACTATTTAATCTTTACCTTGGTCGACATCGCAGGAGCAGCACTGGCTTTTGCCTACGAAAAAGAAAACCACGTAAAACTAATATGGATGCTGCCGCAGCGATTGATCTACCGCCAGTTGATGTATTACATTCTCCTCAAATCTTTTAATAAAGCTATAAAAGGGGAGTTGCAGGGCTGGGGCGCATTAAAGAGAACGGGTACAGTCAGGGAGGTAGCGGCAGTAAATTAAAAATCAAGAATTAAGATTAAAGATGGAAAGCGGGCATGAACATTTTATGAAGCAGGCATTAAAGGAAGCACATAAGGCTCTGGAGGCTGATGAAGTGCCGATAGGAGCTGTCGTGGTGATGAATGATAAAATTATTGCGCGCGGATATAACCAGGTAGAAACACTGAATGATTCCACCGCCCACGCCGAAATCATTGCACTTACATCAGCATTCAATTTCCTCGGTTCTAAATATTTGCCGGAGGCAACTCTTTACGTAACTATAGAGCCGTGCACCATGTGTTGCGGCGCTTTGTACTGGAGCAAAATCGGCAAGGTGGTTTATGGTGCTGATGATCCAAAACATGGCGGCTTATCTTCACACTCACACTTGCTACATCCAAAAACTCAAATCGTAAAAGAGATACTGCCGGAAGAATGCATTCTGCTGGTAAAAGAGTTTTTTAGAAAAAAAAGATAATGCTGGCTTGGAGTTTGTGCACTTCTCTTTGAAACAGTTACTTTTCGAAAAGCGGAATTTTTCTTCTTCAAAAACAGAAGTAGCCAAATTTCTCTTATACATTAAGTAAATTTGTAACTCAAATAAATTTTTTCACTTAAAAAAAAATAAAAAATTATGGCATTCACATTACCGCCTCTACCTTACGATTATAACGCATTGGAGCCCAACATTGACCAACAAACCATGCATATCCACCATGATAAGCATCACCAGGGCTACGTAGACAATCTTAACAAGGCAGTTGCAGGTACCGAAAATGAAAATAAAACGCTGGAAGAACTGGTAAAAAATGCCGGGACATTAAGCACGGCCATTCGCAATAATGGCGGCGGACATTGGAACCACAGTTTCTTTTGGGAAATACTTTCTCCCAATGGCGGCGGCGAGCCTGAAGGCAAACTGGCTGATGCAATCAAAGAGGCTTTTGGTTCTTTTGACGAAATGAAAGAAAAATTCAATGCAGCAGGTGCAGGAAGATTTGGCAGTGGCTGGGCCTGGCTTGGCGTTGCTGGTGGCAAATTGACAATTTGTTCTACACCCAACCAGGATAATCCGTTAATGGATGTTGCAGAGTGTAAATGTACTCCTGTTTTGGGCTGCGACGTTTGGGAGCATGCCTATTATTTAAAGTATCAAAATAAAAGAGCCGAATACCTTAAAAATTTCTGGAATTTGGTAAACTGGAAAAAGGCTTCTGAAAATTTTGAAAAAGCTTAATAAAACCCGCGGGTAATTGCTGAAAAGGCTGCATCATTCTGTTTGATGCAGCCTTTTTACATTATATTTCTGCATCGTCCTAAAATGGGCTAAATTACTTACCTGTTTTTTTCATTAAAGAATAATAACTGCCAGTTTTAAAATCGTTATATACCATTTTAAACAAATCCCATCCATTAAAACGGAAAAAATTCAAAAGCTCCGAATAGTCTCCCTTTAATGAAATATAATTCCCTTGGCTATCTTTTACGGCCATTTCTTCATTATTCTTTACCTTTTTATAGCTAAAACAAATAACCGTAGGAGTAGAATTTGAAAGGTTTGGATATTGGTAATCGGTTGGTGGTGTATCAAGAAGCCACGACTTGTAGTAAACCTCTGCGTAGAAAGCTTTAATACTATCCAACCGGATTCCATTAACGTAACCATGTATTTCAAAAGATTGCTTTTCGGTATCGGCGGTTTGAGCAAAAGAGGCAATGGAAATAAAAAACAGTAGAATAGTAAGAAGCATTTTCATAAAGTTAGTTTTGGCGGTGGTTTAAAAATGTAATTGTCCCATAAACTTATCGAAAAAAGTGTAAAATAAAAATTTGATTTATTTGTTTGTTTACTACATAATACAATAAACCAAAATTTTTTAACGTTCTAATTATGTCATTTATATTTTATGAATTTGAAAGATAATACAACGGTAAATCTTTTGGGAAGAAAACTCAAAGTTCTGATTTCCAAACTGATCCAAAACCCGGAATACTATTCCATCAAACATAATAGCAAGACAAATACCCGGCTGAGACGGCATCATCACAATATGTGGTGAAACACATTACGGAAATTACGCAACGGATAAAGGGGTGAAACTGCTATTGTAATAAGAGAATAATTGTTTTTACTTTATCGTCCAATAATTGTTTACTTAAAATTGAATTATATGAAAAACGTTGCTCCCGAAAGCAAGACAGCATTTTCGCTTTTCTTCAAAAATCTTGCAAAGAATTTTGTAGCCCTCTTTGAATCCGGAAATAAGAGAGAATTTCAGAGGTTAAAAGACTTTATTACTTCATAAATACTTTTAGCTGAATAGATATTCTACATCCTCTTTGGTCAGGCTCTTCACAAAGGTCTGGTCATCCGAAATCAACTCTTTTGCAAGGATACGTTTGCGTTCCTGTAATTTCAAAATTTTGTCCTCAATCGTATCCTTGCAAATCATCCGGTAAGCAAAGATATTTTTGGTTTGCCCGATACGATGCGTACGGTCTATCGCCTGCTGTTCCACTGCAGGGTTCCACCACGGATCTACTATATAAACATAATCTGCCGCTGTTAAGTTCAATCCGACACCACCCGCTTTTAGTGAAATAAGAAATACGCGACATTTTTCATTTGTCTGGAAGTTTTGAATCGCTTTTTCACGATCAGGTGCTGAGGTGCTTCCATCAAAATATTCAAACTCAATATCATTTTCTTTCAATTTTTGCTTTATCAGCGCCAGCATCCCGAGAAACTGGGAAAATATCAATGCTTTATGTTCGCCGATATTTTCAGTGATCTCGCGCGTCAATTCTTCTAATTTGATAGAATCATTCGCGTATTTTTCTTCTTCATTTAAGATAGCCGGACTGTCGCATATCTGCCGGAGTTTCATCAGTCCCTGCAAGATGGTTAGTTGCGACCTGTTAACGCCCTGTTCATCTATCACGCCCAGGATCCTGTTTCTGTAAGCATTCCTGTAGCTATCGTATACGGCCCGTTGCGCTCTTTCCATTTCGCAAAAAAGAATAGTTTCCGTCTTTTCCGGAAGATCTTTTGCCACCTGCTCCTTGGTTCGTCTTAAAATAAATGGATAAAGTAACTTTTTCAAATGCTCTTTTTGCTCCTGTTCGCCCAATTTATCGATCGGAGTAGAAAATTCGTTCCTGAAAAACTCCATGCTCCCCAACAACCCGGGATTCAGGAAATTCATCTGTGCATAAATATCAAAAGTGTTGTTTTGCAGGGGCGTTCCACTCATACAGATACGATTTTTTGCTTTCAAAAGGCCTGCCGCCCTGGTAACTTTGGATGCCGGATTTTTTATAGCCTGTGATTCGTCCAGTACGATATAGTCGAAAGGAATTTTCATTAACATCTGAACATCGCTTCTTAAAGTACCATAAGTAGTAATAATGATATTTTCATCTCCAAAATCTTCCTTTCGCTTTGCGCGGGTATTTCCGTGATGTATACGCCAGGTAAGAGAAGGTGTAAATTTCTCAATTTCATTTTCCCAGTTGTAAATAAGCGTGGTCGGACAAACGACAAGCGCCTTCAACCCTCCTTCTTCTTCTGCATAATGCTGTAACATGCTCAAAGCCTGAACGGTTTTTCCCAAACCCATATCATCGGCAAGGATGCCTCCCCAGCCTACCGTATTTAAGTAATTTAGCCAATGAAAGCCTGCCAATTGGTATGGGCGCAGCCTGCTTTCTAATTGTTGTGGGATCGGAACCTCGGGAATGCTTTTGAAATTGCGAAGCCGTTCGTATTTTTCGTCGAGTTCAAAGGAAAGCTCCTGCTCATCGCGCTGTTCATACAATTCATCTATCACACTGAGGTGAAATTTCGAAAGCCGCAGATTATTATTTTTTCCTTCACCTACTTTAAATAATAACGCGTATTTTTTGATCCACTCATCCGGCAAAATTCCGAGTGTGCCATCATTCAACTGCACAAACGATTGCTTGTTTCCCAGAGCTTTTTGAATTTCGGCAATGCCGATACGTTGTTCACCAAAAGCAAGTTCCACTTTTGCATCGAACCAGTCCATCCCGCTGCTGAGGTGAATGTGGGTGGAAGGTTTGGCTGTATTGAACCTAAAATTCTTCAGTGCATCAAACCCATACACCGGCACTTTCATATCTTTCATCGCATCTACAAAAAGAAAGAACCAGTTATTCTTAAGAACATCTGCACCTTTCAGAACAAGGCTTTTGTTTTGCGGCTGATGGATAAATTGAGAATGAAGACTTGCCAACTTTGAAATAAATTCCTGTTCGGCTTCCGTATTGCGTTTCACAACCAGCACTTTATCATTATCCGGAACCAGGATCGTATCCTTGTCATTCGCTTTTACGCTAAACCCTTTGTAGGTAAACACAGGCTGAAACATCAGGTAATCGCCTTTCTCTATCAACATGATACTAATGTCCGGCTGGCCTTCCTTTGTTTCTTTAATTAACGAAGAGGCAAATGAAACAGCATATTCGTCTGCCAACGGAATGATCATTTCCTTTAAAAGCGAGGGCCATTGACCAGGGGGAATTTGAATTTTATTTTTGAATTTTTCAGCAACGAGCACCTGCTCAGACCTTTCCCACAAGTAAAAAGTTTTATCATGGAGAAACAGCAGATCGTTGTTCCATTGATTATCTGACATCTTCACTTTCTCCTGGTCGAAGGCTACCAGGCTCTCCATTACATAACCATCGCCAGAAGGCGATACTTTAAATTCAATAACAGGATTCTCTGCAGATAAGTCTATCTGTTCAAGGTTTTGGGTGTTAAATCGTTTTCCCTTTGGTAAATAAAAAACCGGCTTATCCTCATTTTCATTCAAAATCCTTTTAAGTTTCGGATGAACAAACTCTGCAATCAGGATTTTGGTTTCCTGCGGCAATTCATCCTTTTCATCATAAATAATGTTTTCCCAAAATCCGCTGAACGGAGAATTACGATTCAGGTATTTATTGATTTCAGACTGCTGTAATTTTCTTGCCTGCTGTAACAGTTGTTTATCGCCATCAGTAAAATTGGTAGTATTAATAAACTTTGACAGATCCAGTTTCTCTATTCGGCCAACGAATTTATTTTCCTCTACATCATATTCTCCTTGCACCACATCAAACGAAACAAAAGGGAAAGATTTTTCATTCGAATTAAAAACCAACGTTATTTGTTTGTTTACTGTCCGGGAAATTTTTGGTTCTGCTTCAACCGTTTCCGTAGCCACTTCCTCCGACGGGCGAATATTGGCCGGAGCAGAAACTCTCCTGATAGAAGAGTCAATTACTTTCAAAAATGGTTTTCCTTCCTTATAAATAAATTCAAATTTGCCTGAAAGATCATCTTCCAAACTATAACCATATCCTTCAAGTAACTTATTCTTTTCTTTATCCCAGTTGCGAATGCTGTCAAAATAATTTGGCCCCCAGTTATTCAACAACTGCAGAAACAAGGCTGTTTTATGTTTGCAAAGCGGATGTTCGCCCTCATTACAATTGCAGGAAGTATCGAAATTCCTCTCATCATTTTTTTGAAGAAAGATATGATAAGTCTTATCATTCATCTCGAGATCGGCTACCACTTTTTCATCCGCGGCTTCGATAATATTACATTTATTGGTTCTTAAAATTTCTTCAGCAGCCGTATAATTTTCCATACCTGTCAGCATCCGGATCATTTTAAGATCAATATATTTAAACTTTACAACCGTATGCTTTTGATTATATACAGGCGTGCCTTCATTCGAGTCTAACATGTTTTTATCAATAAGATCCTGGAGTTGCATCAAAGCAGCGGCCTCATGACGACAAATGTCACTGATATTATAGGGGCACGAACAACGAACAGAGAAAGTTTTGGGGTCATCATATTTTTGAACCTGGACTTTATAAAAAGTATTGTAACTATCGTCACGAACCCGGAAATTAACCGAATGCATCAGTTCATCATGATCGACCAGTTCTACAAATCGCTGCGAATAAATCTTCTTTCCCCTGCGAATTACTTCATCAGTTCCGGAATTATAGATGTATTTAATAAAATAGGGTAGTGCCAAAAAAAATTATGTTTATTTAGACTCGTTGAATGTGAAAAAAGCAATTTGCAAAAATAAACAAAATTTAAAAGAGGTAAAAACCCCTTTACCACTTATTTGGAAAGATTGTGAAAAATTAAGATATTTTTTACCCTGCAATTAAGCGGCCGCCTGAATATATGCTGAGGATATTGGCATTATCCGCTGTGAGGCAAAATTTGATGTCTTCTTCCAAACCAAAATTCATAAGGCGGTGATAATGCGAAGCATTTTTTTCTTTCATAAAATCCAACAAATTACCATTGGCCTGTAGATAAAGAGTTTCGGCCAATTGTGTTGCATCGCAATTGATATCGAAGTGTTCCTTTATCCGGTTGATGACAGCGCCGGCAAAAAGGGTGTCTTCAATATTTACCCGGTTTTTCCAGGCTGCACAGGCAAGAATTACATTTGATTTTTTATTTACCAGGTATTCACATACGGAAGATATGTTACAAAACGAACCGGTGATGATAGAATTCGCGTTGGCATCCAGCGCCACATGCAAAAGCTTTGTACCGTTGGTAGTGGTGAGCACCAAAGTTTTTCCTTTAATAAAATCCTTGGAGTATTGCAAAGGCGTATTTCCATATTGCAAACCTTCTGCTATTTGGCCGTCCCTTTCTCCTGCAGTGATCACTTCCATCTGCTTACCCAACCTGATACATCCTGCAACCGTATCAACAGGTATTACCGATTTTGCGCCGTTATATAGGGCAGTCGCAATGGTAGAGGTAGCGCGCAGAATATCGATGATTACCACGATACTATCCGTGATATCGTACAAATTCAAAAGTGCCGGCGATAAAACCGTATTTAATGAAGGCGTTGTATTTTTCCCGGATCTCATTTACCAAATAATTAATTGCATTTAAAACTAAACTTATTCAAACGGCATTTTTACCACCTTTGCCGGCACCAGTTTGTCTCTTACTTTAATAAAAACTTCTGTATCAATTTTTGCATAATTGATTTTGATATAAGCCATAGCAACAGGCTTTTGTAGCGAGGGCGATTGCGTACCGCTGGTAACATGGCCAATTACTTCGCCTTCTTTATTTTGAACCTCATAGCCATGCCTCGGAATACCGCGCTCCATCATTTCAAGCCCTGCCAATTTTCTCGTTACCCCTTCCGCTTTCTGCTTTACCAGGATATCTTTTGCGGTAAAATCCTTCGAAAATTTTGTGATCCAGCCAAGGCCCGCTTCTAACGGAGAAGTAGTATCATCAATATCGTTACCATAAAGGCAATAGCCCATTTCTAATCTCAACGTATCACGTGCAGCCAGGCCTACGGGCTTCAAGCCCTTTGGAGTGCCCTCCTCAAAAATCTTGCGCCATATCACATCCGCATTATCATCTTTGTCTTCAAAATAAATTTCTATTCCACCGGCTCCGGTGTATCCTGTAGCGCTGATAAGTACATTATCCACGCCTGCGAATTTTCCTTTTTGGAAGGTGTAATATTTCATATTCAGAATATCAATATCGGTAAGCGGTTCCAATATTTTGGTAGCATTCGGGCCTTGTATGGCCAGCAAACATGTTTTATCAGAAATATTATACATCTCCACATCTCCGGCATTGTGCTTTGATATCCACTCCCAGTCTTTCTCAATATTCGATGCATTTACCACCAGCATGTAAGCTTTATTTTCTTCCAGGCAATACACAATCAGGTCATCTACAATTCCGCCCTCATTATTGGTGAAGCAACTGTATTGCGCTTTTCCGGTGGTTAATTTTGATGCATCGTTACTGGTGATGCGCTGGATAAGTTCAAGAGCTTTGTCTCCTTTTAAAATAAATTCGCCCATATGACTTACATCAAAAACGCCGGCGTTATTTCTTACCGTTTGATGCTCGTCATTAATTCCCGAATAACTGATAGGCATGTTGAAGCCCGCAAACTCAGCCATCTTTGCTCCGAGCGCGATATGCTTTACAGTGAAAGGAGTTTTCTTCATATTGCTGATTTAAAAGTGGTGCAAATTTATATGAAAATTGAGGCGTGAATTACCAACCGTTCACAAAAATTATATAATTAAATATTTCATCAGGATTCCTGCACCACACCTCCGGCAACCACTTTTTGAAGTTCATCATGTATTTTTCCATTGGTAGCAATAATGCCCGGCTGGTAGGGTGAATAAGGGTTTCCCTGAAGATTGGTAACTTTTCCGCCTGCTTCTTCCACTATTAAAAAGCCGGCGGCACTATCCCATGCGTGTAGTTCATGTTCGTAAAAACCATCAAACCGCCCGGCGGCAACCCAACACAAATCAATAGCTGCACTGCCTAAACGCCTTACCGGGATACCCCTTTTTATTAATTTGGAGAATACATCGAGCGGGCCATTTGGTTTGTCGAGATAAGTGTACGGGAAGCCCGTGACAAGGCAACTGGTAATCAAATACGTTTTATCACTCACAGAAATTTTTTCACCGTTCAAAGTGGCACCTTTCCCCTTTTCAGCAAAAAAGAATTCTTCAATATTCGGATTATAAACAGCGCCCATCAACATTTCGCCTTTGTATTCCAGCCCGATGCTTACACAGCAAATAGGAATCCCATTGGCAAAATTTACTGTGCCGTCAATCGGATCAATGATCCATTTGTAATCGCTTGATGAAACTTTTTCGCTGCTTTCCTCACTTACGATGCCATGATCGGGAAAAGCTGCTCTTATCACTTCAAGAATAGCCTTGTCAGAAGCATGATCGGCTTCTGTAACCAGGTTGTTAATTCCTTCTTTGTGGCTGATGATAAATTTACCGTTGAAAAATCTTTTTAATTCATTGGCGCCCGCATTTGTAGCCGCAATTAATGTTTCTTTATACATATTGCAAAGATTAAATAATTTGTTGGATTCTCCGAGACTGATTGTTATTAAAGAAAATCAATTCATTTTAGCTCTTTGCATGTATTGTTTTATTGCTAAATTGCTATCAATAAATAATTATAATTAACCAGTAAATAAACAAATAAAGAGGTTTTTTATTTTTTAAAGATCCGGGTTTTTACTAATCACTTTTTACTAATCACCATTTGCAACTTTCTGTTATCATAATCAATTTCAATGTAAAATATTTCCTCGAGCTATGTCTTTTGTCGGTGTCAAAGGCAATGAAAAATATTAATGGAGAAATTATCGTGATCGACAATGCGTCTACTGATGGCAGTTTTGATTTTTTCAAAAATCTTTTTCCGGAAATTAAATTTGTTTGGAATAAATCAAACCCCGGTTTCGCAAAGACCAACAACCAGGGCCTGGCAATGGCAAACGGCGAATATGTTTTGTTTTTAAATCCCGACACAATCCTTCCTGAAGACTGCCTGGAAAAACTGATTGCATTTATTAAATCAAAACAAAACAATTGTGCTGCCGGAATAAAGATGTTGGATGGCTCGGGCCATTTTTTAAAAGAAAGTAAAAGAGCCTTCCCCTCCCCCGCAACCTCGCTTTATAAACTTGCCGGTTTGTCAAAATTATTTCCACATTCAAAAATTTTTGCAAAATATCATCTTGGGAACCTGCCAAATAATAAAAACCATGAAGTGGATGTTTTGGCCGGCGCTTTTATGATGATACCAAAAAAAATTCTTGATAACACCGGCAGTTTTGACGAGCAGTTTTTTATGTATGGCGAAGACATCGACCTGAGTTACCGGATACAAAAAGCCGGGTACAAAAATTTTTATTATGCTGAAAGTTCAATCATCCATTTTAAAGGCGAGAGCACGAAAAAAGGAAGCCTCAATTACGTAATAATATTTTACAAAGCAATGAGCCTGTTTGTAAAAAAGCATTACGGTGCCAGCAGATCCGGAGTGTACCGTTTTTTTCTGAATGCAGCTATTTTTTCGCGCGGACTGCTTTCAGCCACTTCAAGATTGAGCAAAAAATTTTCCGGTAGCGAAAGAAATAAGCGTTCTACATACAAGGCTGCAAAAATTGTGGTTGCTGCCGGAACAACAGAATATGAGAAAGTGAAAAATTTATTGGAGAATGCGGTTGATAAATCATTAGCCGGCAGAATTGAAACTGATGGAATTTTCAATTCAGAAACAATTGGCTCTTTCCACAATTTTACTAATGTTTTCTCCTTTTCAGATGCGAACGAAATCATTTTTTGTGAGGGGCAACTTTCTTTTAAACAGATTATTTCAGCCATGCAAAAAGTTCCGGGCGATGTTTCCATCAAAATTTTTGCACATGGGAGCCATGCGATTGTAGGAAGCGATGACAGGAATTTGCCAGGCAATGTTATTTTAAAATGAGCTCCTAGGCATCTTTGGGTTGCAAAATAAAAATAAGGTTTATTTGTTCGTTTACTACCAAACCTCTTATTTACCATAACCTTTCAGATTATAGGTATTAGTAATTTACAAGCAGTATTTGTTAAGTTCAACTTATAAAATATAATTTCCGCTAACAATTTCCGAAATTGCACCCTAAAATTTTAGTGCATGGCGTATAATAGTTACCGGCCAAGTCAGTCTTCCACGCCGGTGGTTTTGAATTTAATAATCATTAATGCGATTGTTTTTGTAGCCCAGTTGGTATTTGACAAAACCGGCCTCGACGTAACCGGCGGTACCAATTTGGGGTGGCTCACCAGCAGAATTGGTTTATGGTCTGTAGGGACAGGCTTATTTAAACCTTACCAATTGGTAACCCACATGTTTGCCCACGGAGGATTCTTTCATATCCTGTTTAATATGTATGCGCTCTGGCTTTTTGGTTCTGCACTTGAAAGGTTATGGGGGCCGCAAAAATTTCTGATTTTTTATTTTCTTTGTGGATTAGCAGCGGGTGTTGCAGAAATGTTTCTTGTTCCCATTGGTTTTGCCATTGGCGCTTCAGGTGCTATCATGGGACTGCTTGGCGCTTTTGCTTATACTTTCCCCAATATACAATTCTATATCCTGCCTATTCCGTTTCCTATTAAAGCCAAATATTTAGCTATTATTTATGCGGCATTCGACCTTTTCGGTCAATTTTCCGGATTTGGCGGAAATGTGGCCCACTTTGCACATCTCGGTGGCCTGGCCATGGGATTAGTTTTATGTATTATATGGAAAAAAGGAAGCAGAAGAAATTACTAAAACTAAAATTTACCTGTAAAAAAATGCGGCTAATTTGGTAATTTTACCAGGCAATCTCAAGAAAAAAATGGGTGAATCAGAAAGATATATGGACCATCGCTTAAGAAAAATAAGGCTTGGCGACGACAATAATGCCCTGATGGCGCTTGTCGCAATCAATGCTTTAATTTTCGTGAGCTTTGGGCTTATCCAGGTTATTTATTACATCTCAAAATCATCTACAACAGCTTTTCAATATGAAATTTTAAGATGGTTTATTGTGCCTGCCAAACTTTCTTCATTGGCAGCCAGGCCATGGACAGCATTAAGTTATATGTTCGTCCATATCGGTTTTATTTATACACTTATCAATCTTGTGTGGCTGTGGGTGTTTGGTTCTATCCTGCAGGATCTTTCGGGCAACTCGAAAATAATTCCTGTTTACATTTATGGGGGCATCGCAGGTGCCGTTTGTTTTGTAGCAGCCAGCTATGCTTTCCCCGGATTAAGAGACCAGGTAGAATATTCATTTATGTTTGGTGGCAACGCAGGTATCATGGCTGTAGCCCTTGCCACTACTACACTTGCACCCGATTATCGATTGTTTAAAATGCTCAACGGGGGAATTCCGTTGTGGATTCTCACGATCCTGTATGTTATTATCGACTTATCGGGCGCAGGACAAGTCTCTCATCACCTCGCACATTTGGGCGGTGGCTTGATCGGCTTTTTATTTGTGGTGAGTTTAAGAAAAGGATATGACTGGAGTTTATGGATGAACAATATTTACAATTGGTTTATCAATCTATTTAACCCTGACAGCCCTGTTCGTCATAATCAAAAGATCAAAGAAAAAGTATTTTATAAGACCGGCGGTCAACAGCCTTTTGTGAAAAGGCCTGTAATTACCCAACAACGCATAGATGAAATACTTGACAAGATCAATCAAAAAGGATTCAACCACTTGTCTGATGAGGAAAAAGCCATCCTGGAAAAAGCGCGGGAGACAGATTTTTAATTTTGATTTGCAAATACGTTCTTTCACGAAATAAAAGGTTGCCTTAAATGGAAAAACCCTTTCTGCGCAGGTTCACAAAAAAAATTTTTATTGCATTGAATATTCTCACCGGCGTTCTTTTCCTTGCCGGAGCTAATGTGCAATACTTTAATCCTGAGCATTGGTGGTTTATCAGTTTATTTACCCTGGCATTACCTTATCTACTGGTTACCCTGGTTTTGTTTGTCTTGTTTTGGCTTTTTGTAAAACCTGCCTGGAGCCTGGTTTCATTTATGATAATTTTATTTTCTCTTCCAGCGGTTGAAAACATTTTTCCCTTAAACCTTTCTTCCGATTTTTCAATTCACAAAAAAAGTGGCAACATTCGCGTAATGAGCTGGAATATCGAATTGTTCAATATACTTCACTACAAAGACCACCCCGAAAAAAAACAGGAGATCATTGACCTTATCAATAAGTATAACCCCGATATTGCATGTTTCCAGGAGATGGTAGCTGGCGAAAATAAAAAGGCTATAAATTATTTCCCAGCCATTAAGAATGCGCTGAAATTTTCGGATTATTTCTATTCATACGGTGTAAAAAATGATTTTGATAAATTCCATCATTACGGAATTATCATCTTTTCAAAATTTCCTATTATAAGAAAACAAACGTTGGTAAATAATCCCGATAGTTATAATTCAACTTTCCAGTTTGTTGACATCATTGCAGGGAAGGACACCTTTCGCATTGTTAATATTCACCTTCAATCTTTAAAATTTTCACAGGATAATTTAAATTACCTTGACAATGGCACTGTGCCGTCCGAAGGAAATATTTCAGAATCAAAAAATATCATTTCAAAAATTAAAATGGGCGTTTTAAAAAGAGCATCCCAGGCCGACTTTATAAAAGACGAACTAAACCATAGCCCCTATCCCGTAATTGTTTGCGGCGATTTTAATGATGTCCCTGTTTCCTATGCCTACGAGACTATAGGCCACGGCCTTCAAAACGCTTTTGTAGTAAAGGGGTCCGGTATTTCCCGCACTTTCAGCTCTATCTCTCCAACACTCAGGATCGATAATATTTTTACAGATAAAAAATTTGAGATCACAGGATTTACGAGAATAAAAAAAAGCTATAGCGATCATTTTCCCATTATTGCGGATGTGAAATATAAAACTGCTCATCAATAAATTTTTTATTAAAATAAGTTTGTAAAAGGTAGAATATCTTTACAGGCTTAACGGGGAGACCAATATCTTTCTATCAAAGAATTTTTTAAATAAAATACAGTATGGCCCTTAGAGTTTTTAATTCATTAAGCAAAGAAAAAGAAGAATTTATCCCGATAAATCCGCCGCACGTAGGTATGTATGTTTGTGGACCTACCGTAAGTGGTGAAAGCCATCTTGGACACGCAAGGCCTTACATCACATTTGACGTCGTGTACAGGTACCTGTTATATCTCGGTTACAAAGTGCGGTATGTTCGCAACATCACTGATGCAGGACATTTCGAGGAAGAAGGGCGGCAAGCTGAAGACAAAATTTCTTCCAAAGCATTACTTGAAAAAGTAGAGCCAATGGAATTGGTTCATAAATACACAAGTCTTTTTCATTGGGCATTCAGGCAATTAAACACACTTGAGCCGAGTATAGAGCCTACGGCAACCGGGCATATTGTTGAGCAAATAGGAATGATTGAAGAATTGATCAAAGCAGGATATGCATATGAAGTAAACGGGTCAGTTTATTTTGATGTAAAAAAATATGCAGCAGGTCACGACTACGGAAAACTAAGTGGCCGGGTGGTTGACGATCTTTTAGAAACAACGCGCGAACTGGAAGGGCAGGCTGAAAAAAGAAATAAAGCCGATTTCGCATTATGGAAACTGGCACCACCGCAACACATCATGCGCTGGAAAAGCCCGTGGGGAGAAGGTTTCCCGGGATGGCATATTGAATGCTCTGCGATGGCGACCAAATACCTTGGAGCACGATTTGATATTCATGGAGGCGGAATGGATCTCATGTTTCCTCATCATGAAAGTGAAATTGCGCAAAGCACCATCTGCAATCACACTTCTCCAGCAAAGTATTGGATGCACAATAATATGATTACAGTGAACGGAAAAAAAATGGGAAAAAGCTACAACAACCAAATTAGTCTTACCCAAATGTTTAGCGGCAATCATCCTTTGCTTACAAAAGGTTTTTCACCAATGGTAATTCGCTTTTTTATTTTACAAACACATTACCGCAGCACTTTGGATTTTAGCAGTGAGGCATTGACAGCAGCGGAAAAGGGCATGAAAAGATTGTTTGAAGCTTTTGAGATTTTAAAAAAACTGGAATTACCGGAGGCTAAAGAAGCAGCAGATAAAGAACTTGATAATAAAATAAATACCCTCGTTGATGAATTTGAAGAATTCATAAATGATGATTTTAATACAGCAAAAGTGCTGGCTAATATGTTCGAAATTGTTCCGGTTATTAATTCAATGAAAGACGGACTGATCAAAGCGGATGCAATTTCAACGTCCACTTTTAACAAGCTCAAAGAATCATTTTCGATTTTTCTTGAACAGATATTGGGATTAAAGGATCCTTCAGAAAGCTCTGCGGAATTGAATGGAATTATGGATTTGCTGATTGAGATCCGCAAGGAAGCGAAATCAAAAAAAGATTTCTTTACGTCAGACAAAATACGCAAGCAATTGGCAGAATTTGGTATTGAAATGAAAGATGAAAAAGACGGAAATATAAGCTGGAGCAAACTTTAATTTCTTAAACTGTTGATAACCTTCTTCGTTCCGGCCGGAGAATAAAACAGATCTTATTACATTTGGCGTTTACAAATTCAACTTCTCCTATGAAAAAAATATTCTTTTCTTTTTGTTTGTTTACTGTGTTTTTGCAACAAAAGACAGTTGCCCAATATAAATATGAATTTCGTGGCGTGTGGGTGGCAACAGTGGCGAACATTGACTTTCCTTCGTCAAAATTTTTAAGTACCGATGCACAGAAAGCAGAATTCATCAGTTTACTGGATATGAATAAAAGAAACGGGATGAATGCGGTGGTTGTGCAGATAAGACCTGCATCGGATGCATTTTATCCGTCACAATATGAACCTTGGAGTGAATTCCTTACCGGCAAGCAGGGTACTCCTCCCAATCCTTATTACGATCCTTTAAAATTCATGATAACGGAGACGCATAAACGCGGAATGGAATTTCATGCGTGGATGAATCCTTATCGCGCCGTATTTAATATTTATAAATCTTCCATCTCACCCACTCATATCACCAGGTTACATCCCGATTGGTTCCTGACTTATGGAAGTACAATGTATTTTGACCCGGGAAACAAAGACGCACAGGATTTTGTGGTTAACGTGGTGAGAGATGTGGTAAAAAGATATGACATTGATGCGATCCATTTCGACGACTATTTTTATCCTTATCACATATCAGGCAAAGAATTTCCTGACACAGCATCCTTCAGAAAATATGGAAACGGAAGGAGCCTCGATGAATGGCGAAGAGGTAATGTCGATTCAATTATTAAAAAGCTCAGCGATGCTATAAAGGAAGAAAATAAGTATTGCAAATTTGGCATCAGTCCATTTGGAGTATGGAGAAATAGTGACGACGATACCGATGGAAGTAATACCAAATCTGCAGTAACCAATTACGACGATTTGTATGCTGATATTTTATTGTGGCTTAAAAATAAATGGATTGACTATGCAGCTCCACAATTGTATTGGGAAATAAGTCAGAAATCCTTAGGTTTTAAAGTACTTGCCGATTGGTGGGCAAGGCACACTTACGGAAGGCAGTTGTACATTGGCCAGGGAATTTATCGCGCTCTTGAACCGCATTCCTACGCTTGGCATCATAAAAATGAATTGCCGGATCAAATAAATTTTTTGAGGCAGTACCCCCAAATTGACGGCAGTGTTTATTTCAGCAGTAATACTTTTAACAGAAATCCAAACGGGTGGAGTGATTCACTAAGAAACAACTATTATAAATATCCGGCAATTGTTCCGCCGATGGCGTGGATAGATTCAGCGAAACCACTGCCGCCGGTTTTATCCTACGACAGTTCAAAGACTTCCTTTTTTACCACATCGATAGATTTATATTTTAGGGATACAATAAAAAACTACCTGATAAACCGTTACGTCATTTATCATTTCAATGACCTCGACAATTTGGATCAGAACGATCCAAAAAATATCAAAGAGATTATCCCTGCAGGAAATAATTTTTATCATTTTATTTTTGACCCACCCGCATCACAAAACAAAATTGTAATTGCAGCAACTGCTCTCACCAAAACCAATAACGAGAGCGCGCTCACGAGATATATTTACCTTGAACGAAAAGCAAACGGATGGCAAATTGTAGATGAACCGGATAACAAATAAAATCTTATTTACCGTTTGATATTTTAGTACTGACAAGTTTTTTCAGTTCTTCCAAATCTGCACAATTTTCAAGTTCGGTTGTTGAGATAATTTCTTCCAAACCGGATTCCGATTGCATAAACACTGCAGGCAAGGCAGAAGACAATTTATACTGTTTTACAAACTGGTCTTTATAGATAAAAACGGATTCGACCGGAAGAGAATCAATAAAGCTTTTCCAATCTTTTTTTACGCGAAAATCGCCATAGGTTAAGGCGCACAAATAACACTGATAAGTTGACGGCGAAAAAATTTTATGCGCCATATCAGCCACCGAACTAAAGAGATTACTGCCTGCATTATAAACAAACAAAAGTTTTTTGTCAGTCATAGATAGCAATATAAAAATGTTGATTTGATTTCTTTAAAAAATTCTTTGCAGTAAACAAACAAAAAAGAACAATTCCTATTTCTTCAAACCGACAGAGCACATCGAAATCCCATATTGGAAGTTGAACTATCAATGGTATTAGAAGACCTGGCTGCAACGCGATAACGGTTGCAATAGGATTGATGGCATAAAAAAGATCCACCGCGCATTACTTTTGCATCACCTTTCGGCGGTCCCGTTGGATTTTGTCTTGTTGATGTTTTATGAAAGTCAGCGCTAAACCAATCGCTGCACCATTCCCAGATATTGCCGGCCATATTGTATAATCCAAAATCATTTGGCTTGAAACTCTTTGCCGGCGCGGTTCCGAGGTATCCGTCATCCAGGCTATTGTAAGACGGAAAGTTTCCCTGCCAGATATTACAACGATGCTCATCTCCGGGCGTTAACTCATCTCCCCATGGAAATTTTTTTTGAACAAGTCCTCCCCTTGCAGCGTATTCCCATTCCGCTTCAGTCGGCAATCTTTTGCCAGCCCAATTGCAGTATGCCTGCGCATCATTCCACGAAACATGCACTACAGGATGATCCATTCTGTCATTGATATCTGATTCCTTTCCTTCAGGATGACTCCATGTAGCGCCGTGAATAGCGTACCACCAAGGCGTTTGCTGTGCTACTTTTGGATGTGCTTCACGTTCTTTTTCGGAAAGCAATCCGTAGAAAACAAACGACCATCCAAATTTTTCCGCGTCTGTTTTGTAATTGGTTACTTTGATAAATTTGGCAAACTGAAAATTAGTAACGGTGGTAAGGTCAATAAAAAAAGAATCAATCGTAACTTCTCTCACCGGCCCCTCACCGTCTGCCGGAAAACCTCCCTCATCATTTGTGCCCATTAAAAATTTTCCGCCGGAGAGTTGCACCATTTTTTCTGTTGAACCCTTTTTCGCTGTATTTTTTCCTGGTATTGGTTCTGCCACTGAATGTGCATGTCCGGCCGCACAACAACTCTTTCCTTTCTTATCTTCCATAAGCTTTCGAATTTAGTTATAGGCTCGCGGCGGCCAGAATCTCACAGGTTCACCGGTATTGTCTTTATACTTTTCCCGCATTTTTTTCAACTGCTCCACGAGGTCTTTTACAATATCTTCATATCCCGGTCTTACGCCCATCCCTTCCATCTCAAGCAGGCTTTCCATTTCATCCGGATCATTTTGCAAATCAAAAAATTCCCACTCGTTGATCGTGTAGTAATAAATCAATTTATACCGGTCAGTCCTGATACCATAATTCGGTAAAACCCAATGTGGCGGCGCGAATTCGTAATAATGATAGTACATGGAAGTAGGCCAATCAGACGGCGTTTTTCCTTTAATGACCGGCAAAAGGCTTTTACCCTGCATATCAGAAGGAATGTCTAATCCGGCAAGATCAAGAATTGTTGGCGCGTTATCTATTGCTGTAACCCATGAATCACTTGTGCTTCCAGGCTTCACTACTGCCGGATAACGTATCATCCACGGCACACGCAATGCTTCTTCATACATAAATCTTTTATCAAACCAACCGTGTTCACCAAGAAAAAATCCATGGTCGCCTGTAAAAACAACGATGGTATCATCAGCCAAACCTGCTTTATCAAGATAATCAAGAAGTCGCCCAATATTATCATCCTGCGATTTTAGCGTTGCCAAAAAATGCCGCATCAATTGCTGGTAGCTCCATTGTTGGCGTTGTCTTCTGGTAAGATTTTTTGGCGGATTAAAATCCATCATGTCTGAAATTCGCATGTGCGCTTCACGCGCTGCCGCAGAACGGAATTCATAATCATCCCAAAAAGTGCCGGGCTCGGGAAAACGCACGTCATCAAAAATATGTTCGTATTTATGTGGCGGATCAAAAGGACGATGATCATTAAAAAATTGCACCGCCATGCAAAAAGGTTCTTTCAATTGCTTAATACCTTCAATGGCGAGGTCAGTAAAATTATCTGTTATATAACCGGGATATTCTTTTTCAACTATTTCATGGCTACCAAGAGAAGGATTTTGCAAATATCCTTTCGGGTTATAGTATGGACCGCCTGCGCCTTCTTTAAATACAAAATAATCAAAACCTGCTTCGCCGGGATTGGAAGGCTTTCCGGGTTCAGACACCAAATGCCACTTACCCACCATACCGGTTTTATATCCGGCTCTTTTCAAAATCTTGGCAAAAGTTTCCTGGGAAGGATCAAATAAACTTTTCGTTTGTCCATTGGTGGTATCACCGGGATTGGTTAGCATTCCATTCAAATGGTCGTATTTACCCGTAAGCAAAGTAGCGCGGCTAGGTGCACAAAGCGCATTATTGCAAAATGAATTCCGAAATAACATTCCTTCTTTGGCAATCCTGTCGATGTTTGGCGTTGGCATAAACCTGCTTCCATAACAACCTAACACACTAAGCGGCACACCTTCTGTGGTGATCCAAAGAATATTGGGTTGACCTTTTCGTTTAGGCCTATACGTTTTGTTTTGCTTTTTTTCTTCTGGCGAAAGATTTCCTAACATCGAAGGAAGAAACGGAAGGCCTAGCGACAACCCACCCATTCTTTTGATTGCATTTTTGCGGGAAATTGAATTTTTGTGTTGATCCATCCTTAATGATTTTAGCGTTACGAATGTGATGTAAGTTATTATAAATTTCCTTATTTCCCGCTCCAACACCATGATTAAGATCCAGTTGAACAACAAATAACTCCCTTTTTTATTTCATTTTTTTACCTGCTCCGGAAAAAAAATTTGTGGAATTTTTTTGATCTGATCATCTCATTAAAAAAAAGCACAATCATGGAAGCACATCAAATTTTGCAATCGCGGTTTATTGATATTCTCTTTGAAGGAAAAAATAAATTGTACGGCGCATACGATTTACGCAAAACTTACAATCAAAGAATTACAAAAGCGCTCCTCGTAACGTTAGGCCTGATAACGGTTCTGGCCGTTAGCTTTGTCATCAGCAAAAGATTTGTAACAAATAAACCGCTTATGCAGATCGAGACGCCGGTTATGATTTTGCAAAAAATTGCAGCTGATAAACCAAAGGCACTTCCAAAATTACCAACGCCTGTTCACGTCGCTACCGAAAAATATTCAACACCTGACATTGTGAAAGATCATTTGGTAACCACGCCTCCACCGGATGTACATGAAATAGAGAAGGCCATGATCGGTCTGCAAAAAATCGATGGGCCAAAACCTGGTATCGGCATTATAAATCCCCCAACCCAGATCGTCGGCACCAGTGTAGTGCAAGGGCCCGTTAGTAAAAAGACTGAAGAAGATTCCCGTTTTATACCAATAGAAAAAGAAGCGGAGTTTCCCGGCGGCCCGGATGCCTGGCAGAAATACATTCAAAGAGCAATACAACGGCAGTTGGACGAGTTTACCGACAATGACTACGGAACCTGTGTTGTACGATTCCAGGTTGATATCAACGGAAATGTAAGCAATGTGGAAGCGACCAATATGAAAGGAACCAAACTCGCTGAAATTGCTGTAAACACTATCAGGAAAGGGCCCAAATGGATTCCGGCTATGCAAAACGGTCGTTATGTAACTGCAGAACGGGATCAGCCGGTTACATTAATCAACCCTAATCAATAAATTTTTTTCCTATATAACGGTAACCAGTAAACGAACAAATTGAGCATATTCCTATTTTAATTTTGATTATTTTTAATAACAACTTTGATCGAAAAAAAAATTTGAAAAAGAGTATGCCCGAAAAAATAAAAAAAGAAAGACCACGTGCTATTGGCAAAGAATACAGTTTTTTTGAAGATGTTTATGCAGTAGTGAGGGTAGTACCAAAAGGCCGTGTGACTTCTTATGGCGCCATCGCCAATTACCTGGGAACAAAGCTTTCGGCACGAATGGTAGGCTGGGCAATGAACGGAGCTCATCATGCTGATCCGCCTGTGCCGGCGCAAAGAGTGGTGAACAGGAATGGAATGCTTACCGGCAAAGCTCATTTTGCAACGCCCACCCGGATGGAAGAACTACTGGCAAAAGAAAAAGTAAAAGTAAAAGATGATAAAGTGGTTGACTTTGAAAAACTTTTTTGGGATCCCGCGAAAGAACTGGAGATATAATTTTACAAATAATACGGGCTTATTAATAAATACACAACCACCCCGCTTACAGCTACGTAGAACCAGATAGGCCAGGTGATTCTTGCAAGGTTTCTGTGTTTTTTATAATCGGCTGTTAGCCCGCGATAAGCCGTAAATAAAATAAACGGAAGAATAATTCCCGCCAACGGAATGTGCGTTATGAGAATTGCATAATAGACGTAGCGTATCGAGCCTGCCAGCAATTTTTCATCAGGGCTCAAAATGCCATCGTGATTTAAATCACCGAATTTGGTTTCGCCACTCAACAAGTGATGGCAAATGTAGGAGACTAAAAAAAGTACAGACAAGATGATCGCAGTGATCATGATTTTTTTGTGAAGAAGGTATCTTTTCTTCTTTACCGCTACCAATGCAGCAACCAATAAAACGGCTACGCAGGAATTAACAACGGCGTTGAACTCAGCAAAAATATGCGGATCAAAACTTAGTTTGAAATTCAATTTAATCCCGGAAAGAAAAGCTACTGCTGCAAATACTGTAATTGAAACCGACCAAATTAAGATGCGTGCAGTCTTATCGTTCTTTTGTAAAACAGGTTTGGGAAATTTGCGCTGGATCGTTTGACTCATTTGTTAGTTTAACCTGTTTTCAAAAGCCCTTTCATAAAATCAGCAAAAGATCTTTTTTTATCTTTTTCAAGCATAAGTAAGGGTATGTCCCGAACAAGTTGGGATTGTTCAACAGAATCTTCTCCGGCAAACCATCCTCGTACTACGCGATCTTTATCAAGCAGAAAAAATTTATCACTATGAATAAAAGCTGTATCAATACTGCTGTCGGCAACACTGGCTTTCAATTCAGTTAACGCGAAATTATAAATGCTGTCACGGTTGCCTGTGCCAAGCCACCAGGTATCAGGGTTGATATCAAACCTCTTCGCCCATCTCCTTAAATCCTGAAGAGAGTCGTGCTCCGGATCAATTGAGATGGATACGAATTGTACAATCGAGTCATTATTCGGAAAAGAATTTTGCAGTTTTTTCATAGCAAGTGCAAGCCGCGGACACAATGAAGGGCAATGAGTAAAAAAGAAATCCATCACAATGATTTTTCCTTTTAAATCATCGAGCGATACCTGTTGCCCGAGTTGGTTGGTAAAGTGAAGATTTTTCACATGATGCCAGGCGGTATCGTAACTGAGCTTCCCGTTATTGTTATTCACCTGTACACTATCGTAAAAATAACGCTGTGGCATTTGAACTGCACGGCTGCTGTAATAACTTACCAGCAAATAGCCGCTTAATGGTAATGTGATTGCTACGACTAAGGCTATAAAGGCTTTTTTGTTCATAATATACTATAAGCAAAATTAGCCATTGCGAGGGGCAACAGCTAATTTTAAATATTATAATGCAGGATTTTAACCTAACTTTTAATCCAATTTCTGATCGCTGCTCGCTGCAGGTTCCGGCGCCGGATGATGGAACTGCTCAGGCTGTTCTTTGTATTGGCGAATGCCGGCATCAGTATTTCTTAAGTGCCGGAAAGAAGCACCATCGGCAATAAAAGCAATGATAAACCAGATAAATAAAAGAGCCGGAAGCGCTATCGTCATAATCATTGTGCGAATTTCATCTCCAAGATGCATGAAAATTGAGATGATATAAAAGGCTTTGGCCAGCGTCAGGATACAAATTACGCCTTTGAGAATAAGCACAAGCGTTTCATTAGGATTAGCTCCAAGATCTATCCTGTAAATTGATAGTCCCAAGCCTAATTCAGCTATGGTAAGTACCAATAAAATCCAAAAAGCTTTCCATATTCTTTTTACCTGCGCTTTGTCTGCTCCTGTTGTTCCTAAATGTGTTGTTTCTGCAGTCATAAAATTTTCATTAATTTCTTTGATAAAAATATTTCATTAGTACTTAGATAAGATAAAAACAAAGGAATACGAATACCCAAACCAAATCCACAAAGTGCCAGTACAATCCGGCTTTTTCAATCATTTCATAATGACCACGTTTTGCAAAATCACCTCTTTTGGTTTTAATCAGCATGATACTGTTTATCACAACCCCACTAAACACGTGGAAACCGTGGAAACCGGTAATGCCAAAGAAATATCCTCCAAAGGCAACAGGACCGGGCGTTGCCACCATGTGGCCTTTGTACATTACTTCCGGACCCCATGGATTGTGGCTTACAGTAGTTCCCCAGTGTTGGATCATACCATCTACCAATACTTCATGTGTGTGAGTAATTAAGTGAGTCCACTCCCACGCCTGGCAGCTCAAAAACGCAATCCCACCCAAGATTGTAAGCGCTAACCATTTTTCTACACCTTTCTGATCCATTTTGTGACCATCATGTACTGCCAGCACCATTGTGACAGAACTCATGATAAGGATAAAAGTCATCAGACTCACGAAAGCAAGCGGAAGATTTGCCTCTGTAAATGGAAATTTATTGAAAACATAGTTGTGATCAACCCAATGATTCAAACTAAAACGAATGGATCCGTACGAAATCAAAAAAGCGCCAAATGTAAAAGAGTCGCTTATGAGAAAGTACCACATCATCAGTTTACCGTAGCTAACATTGAAAGGGCTTCTGCCGCCGGCCCACATTTTAGTTTTTGCTTTTGCTATCGCAGTTTCCATTTATTATTCGTTAAAAGGTTATTACAAAAATAAAATTAATTGTTTATTGTTAATGTTTATTTAGCCGGTGAAGTTTAATTTATAAAGCTTTACACAGTAAACAAACTTTTTATTTAAAATCTCATTTTATTCTACCCGACGTATACCAAAAAGACCAAAAGATAGATCCAAAGAATATCTACAAAATGCCAATAAGTATTCATCAGGTCAATATAAATCTGGTCGTAATTTTTTCTTTTCCGGCTGTGCGATTTCAGATACATTATAAGCAACGCGATGGCGCCTCCCAGCACGTGCAATGCATGAACGCCCACTATTACATATAAAAATGAAAAAGAAACATTACGTGTAATAGTGATACCACTTGCCCACAATTGATTGAAACCTATGTATTGCAGGAATACAAACGCAAAGCCCAAAACTACTGTAAAGAAAAGCCACATTTTGTAATGCCTCATCTGGCGGTTGATAAATGCTCTTCGGGCCAGGAGTAACGTAATGCTGCTCAAAACAATTACTGCCGTTGAGTAATAAAATATCACAGGAACATCATAGGTGATCCAGTTGCCCTGGTTACGTTTAACCAAATAAGCGCTGCTTAAGCCGGCAAAGATCATGACGATGCTTGCACACGCGGCATACATTACAAACTTAAGGGGATGTATTATTTTCTTTTCTTGCTTCATCGCTACAATCATAACAATATTTTTTTCTTCGCCACGTATTTAAATTTTATCGAACAGTAATGTAAGAAATACGATCATCAGGTAAAAGTAAGAACTGAACATTACTCTTCTTGCCGCAGCGCCATTCATTTTTATTACCAGCAGCACACTTACAAATACCATCCATAAATTACATAACAATAATACCCAGAAAGACAGTAATCCCGCAATATGAAAGTAATAAGGAAGCATACCTACAGGCACCATCATCATTGAATAAATTACTGTTTGCATCGCAGAAAACTTAGTGGTTCCTTCCTGGCTGGGTAACAATTTAAATCCTGCTTTATCATAATCTTTATGAGCTAACCAGGCAATGGCCCAAAAATGAGGAAATTGCCAAAGAAACTGTATGGCGAATAAAATATAGCCGCCATAATTCATGAAGTGAGCTACTTCTCCAGTCGCTAATACTCCCTGGAAAGAAGCAAAAGGATTGATATACCCCGTACCCGCAACCCAGCCAATAAGGCAAGGCAAAGCGCCGGGAAAAGCGCCTACTATTACAGAAACCGCATTTATCCTCTTTAGCGGAGTATAGATATATGCATAAAGAAAAAGGCTGAACAGGGAAAGCATGGCACTTTCTATATTGAACCAGTACCACATGACTACAACACCTACTGACCCGGCAATTGCCGCAAACGTGTAAGCTTCTTTCACACTCATTCTTCCTGCTGCCACCGGACGGTCTGCAGTTCTTTTCATAAGTGCATCTGTTTTTCTTTCCACCGTTTGATTGATCGCATTGGCAGCGCCTGTGATGCACAAACCGGCAAGAAATAACAGGAGAACAGAAAGCAGATTGTACTCGACATTTGGAGCAAGAAGATAACAAACCACAGAACTAAATACCACCATGAAGCTCAAAGTGAATTTTATTAAAATAAAATAATCTTTCACTTTACTCGAAATGGTATAAGATATTGATTGTGGAATCGTGATCGTTTTATCCATTAATAAAAAAAATTCTTTTTTAAAAAAGCCCTGAATTAACAGGGCTATTGATTCAGAAAAATATTATAATAATTATTTCTTTTACCCTTAATGCTGCTGAGTCTCTGATGCGCCTATCGGCTCTGTCTGGGGAATAAAGTCCCTGCCATCTTTACCGTAATCATATGGCCAGCGATATACTTCGGGAATCTCTCCTGTCCAGTTGCCATGTGGCGGATGAATGGGTGTAGTCCACTCCATCGTAGTACCCGCCCACGGATTTTTATTTTTTTCAGTAAGTTTCCTTCCCTTGTAAATAGAATAGAAGAAATTGAATATGAATAAAAACTGGGCTGCAAAAACTATCATCGCCACAACGCTGATAAATGTGTTCAAACCACCAAACATTTTAAAAGATTCCCAGTTGCTAAAGTCATAATAACGGCGAGGCATACCCGCTAATCCCTCATAATGCATCGGCCAGAAAATCAAATAGGCACCAATGAATGTGGTCCAGAAATGCATGTAGGCAAGCGTATTATTCATTAATCTGCCAAACATTTTCGGATACCAGTGATAAATACCGGCAAACATTCCGAACATGGAGGCCACACCCATCACCAGATGGAAGTGGGCTATTACGAAATAAGTATCGTGCAAATGTAAATCGAGTGTAGAATTTCCTAACCAGATTCCTGTCAATCCACCGGAAATAAACAAACTAACAAAGCCAATAGCAAACAGCATTGCCGGGGTAAAATGAATATTTCCTTTCCAAAGTGTGGTGAGCCAGTTGAACACCTTAATAGCCGATGGAACAGCAATTAATAGTGTAAATAACACAAAGAAAGAACCAAGGAATGGATTTAAACCTGACACGAACATATGGTGCGCCCACACCAAAAACGATAAGGCTCCAATAGCAAAGAAAGAAGCGACCATTGCCATATATCCGAAGATGGGCTTGCGGGAATTCGTGGAAATCACTTCTGAAGTGATACCCATTGCAGGCAAGGCAATAATATACACCTCGGGATGGCCCAGGAACCAGAACAAGTGCTGGAACAGGATCGGGCTTCCTCCCTGGTTTGGCAATATCTTTCCGTTTATGAAAATGTCGCTAAGATAGAAGCTGGTTCCCAAATGACGATCGAATAATAAAAGAACAACTGCTGACAATAATACAGGGAATGTAAGTACGCCTAAAATCGCTGTGAACAGGAATGCCCAAATAGTAAGAGGCAATCTTGTCATAAACATGCCCTTGGTACGCATATTCAATATTGTAGTGATATAATTCAAACCACCTAAAAGCGTAGAGATAATGAATAAAGCCATACTTGCCAACCAAAAATCCATCCCGCTTTTTGACCCATCCATGGCATCGCCTAAAGCACTCAACGGAGGATATATCGTCCAGCCTCCGCTTGCCGGGCCTGTAGTCAAAAATAAAGATGAAAACATTACTACAGATGCAGCAAAGAAAAACCAGTAGGACAGCATATTCAGGAACGGTGATGCCATGTCCCTCGCGCCTATCTGAAGCGGTATCAGGTAGTTAGAAAATGTTCCGCTCAATCCGGCCGTTAACACAAAAAACACCAAAATTGTTCCATGCATGGTAACAAGAGCGTAATAAAATTCAGGATCTAACCTACCGCCCTTTGCCCAATGGCCGAAGATATCTTCAAGTATTGGGAAGGTTTGGTCGGGAAAGCCTAACTGCAAACGAAAAATAACAGAAAATAAACCACCAATCACAGCCCATATGATACCGGTCACCAAAAACTGGCGTGAGATCATCTTATGATCCTGGCTGAAAATATATTTAGTTATAAAACTTTGCTTATGATGTTCATGGGAAGCATGATGTGATTCATGCACCACCAATGGTTTTTCATGCAAAACTTCGTCGTTGTTCATATTGATCTTTTTTAAAATCCTTTCGGAGATTACCTTTTTATTTTTTTGTCGGTTGGCTACCGAAAGCTACTGTTTTAGTGGAATCTGCTGAAGCATCAGTAAGGAATTTTTTAGCTTTTAAATATTCCGGTCTTTGCTTTATCATCCATTGGTTAAATTCTTTTTGAGTTTCAACTATAATCACACCCCGCATACCAAAATGCCCCTTACCACACATTTGATCGCACGCGATTTCATAGGTAAAATCTGGATTGCCTGTTTTCTTTTTCATCTCTTCGGTTGTATAAATCGGTGTAAACCATTCAGTGGTTGGTGTACCTGGAACAGCATCCATTTTCATGCGAAATTGAGGTAAACCGACATCGTGAATTACATCCATTGAATTAATCACAAACTTTACGGGCCTGTTTACCACCACATGCACGGTAGTAGGCACATGAATATCATCATGGCTTGCAGCATCCGACCAATCAACACCGAGCGGATTTGCTTTTGCAGGATCTATTAACTTGTAATTTTTTCTTCCAAGAATACCGTCTCTTCCCGGGTACCGGAATTCCCAAGCAAACTGGTGGCCGGTAACCTCAATTACCTGGGCATTTTTAGGCGCATCAGCGGTAAACTTAAACCAGTATTTTAAACCGAAAACAACCAAAACTGTCATTGTAATAGCCGGAATTCCTGTCCAGATCAATTCCAATTTGTTACTATGGGTAAAATAAAGAGCCTTTCTCTTATCGCTTTCCTGGTATTTGAAAGAGAACCAGAATAGTAATATCTGGGTAATAAAGAATACAACGCCGGTAATAATAAGCGTGATCCACATCATTTCATCGATCTTGGTGCCCTGCGATGATGACGACCCAATAAATAAAAGGGTTTTATGATAGAAGAGATCATTACACCACCACACGCCAATCAATCCCAGCACCAAAAAAGCAATCATTAAAAATCCGTTGATCTTATTATTTTGCTTTCGTGATTTTTCTTCGCCTTTCAAGACGCTTACATATTCGCTGGCCTTTGAAATCTGGAAAATCACTAAAAAAACAAGTACAACAATCGCTATTATAAAAAAGGTATTCATGTTACTTTATTTTTTCCTCATCCGCGTACGGATTTTTTAATTTATACTGTCAATTGGTTGCGGATTCAACTCCTGGTTTAAATACTTTTTCTGATAATTAAGAAACCTTTTTTGCTAAAAACCCGATTTGAACAAAGGTAAGTTTAAGATTTATTCAAACACGGACAATTTTAGCCTGTTTTCTTAAATTATGTTTTATTTCATTACACAAAGTGTATTATACTTTCCTTGATGAAAGGATTATTTTTCGGCGTCATCGCAACCCGCGATGCATACCTGCTTACTCCCCACATAATAATTCCTACAAATCCCAAAGGAATCCCTATTTCATACCAGCTCAGGTGAGGATGCATTCTCACCGTACCCGGCATCACCATTTGATAAAAATCTATCCAGTGGCCAAAAAGAATAAGTATACACATAAAGGTTACAATAAAATAATTCCTCTTGGCGGCTCTTTTCATCAAAATAAGTATCGGCGCCACAAAATTTAAGATCAGATTAAGGTAGAATAATCCTTCATATGGTCCTTGCAAACGAACTTTAAAATAAATCGTTTCTTCAGGAATATTTCCATACCACTGTAACATAAACTGGTCGAACCATAAGTAGGTCCAAAAGATTGAAAATGCAAACATGTATTTTCCCAAATCCTGCAAATGCTCGTTGGTTACGTACGGCAGCTGGCCGCGGTTTTTAAAATAAATTACAAACAAGGTAAGTAATGCAATGCCCGATACGAAGCTGCTGGCAAAAGTGTACCAGCTAAACATTGTACTAAACCAGTGAGCATCCACACTCATCAGCCAAAGCCACGGAATAATAGAGCCTACTGTTACTACATAAAAGACAACATAATAGGCCGACACGCCCAATGATTTTCTATACCATTTTTTGGAGGCTTCATAATCTAAAGTTCCTGCTTCATCAGTTTTCAAACTTAAATCTCTCAATTTTTTACCCCAATATGACCAAAGGAAAATGGTACATACAGAATAAATCAAATAAAATGCAGGGTTCAAAAATCCCTTTTTTCCTTTTAAAACCACATCGTGAGTCATTGCATTTTTATCCAGCCACAAGTACACGTCACCACGATGACCTAGTACAATGCAAAGGAAAATGACCATAGTAATACCTCCCATAAGGGGAACAACCGATGAGATCGCCTCTGTAACCCTGCGAAAGCCTTCCTGCCAGCCACTCATAGCAAGTGTATTTATCACGATGAAGAAGGTGGCAACGTTGGTAATAAGTAAAAAGAACACACTGTTCTGAAGTAACACGGCCCAAAATCGGGTACTGTTGAGGTTACTTCCATCAGCGCCGGCCAATGGGTTTAAAAATATAATTCCCAGGATGAGGGTAAGTAAGCCGACTATCATTAATCCAGCTGACCACTTTTTATATCCCGCCGGTGCTACATACTGATTGTTCATTAAAAAAGATATTTTAGTAGTATTAAACTTTATTTTGTTGTTGTTGAATCACTTGCTCCCGCAGGTGTTGTATCGCCCGAGTCAGAAGAGGCTTTACCTCCCGCAACCTCCAACTGGTGGCGCTTTACATATTGTATTACCATCCATCTTTGTTTCCTTGTTAATTGCGAAGCATAACTTCCCATATTATTTTTACCATAGGTGACAGAATGAAACATGGTTCCCACCGGCATTTTTACGTATTGAGTTAACGTAAGGTTGGCAACAGCAGGCACTTTGCCACCGGTAGCCAACGGACCCTGAGCATCCATATTAGGCCCATGACAAATAGCGCAATTGACATTAAAAAGGCGCCCGGCTTCTTTCATCTCACTGGAATCAAGCGGTGGCAACGGATCTTTTATTTGCGCACTCAGGCGATAACCGGTACTGTCGTCAGCCAAGGGGTAAGGGAACAAATCGCCTCTCCTGATAGTACCTTCAACCGGGTAATCAACATAATTAATATTTTCCTTAGCCAGGTTGTTAGGAGCATACGCCTCATAGGCGCGGCTGTAAGCCATATCCGGCATGTAAGTTAATCCCGGATCGCGTTTATTGCCGCAGCTATTCATTAAAGTAGCTAATGCGATGATTACTACAAAAGATAAAAGAATTCTTATTTTTTTCATATCTAAAATTCTTATTTCGAATTTTTTTTGATCATTTTAAAATACCAAAACAGTAAACAAACAAATTATCAAGATTCCTGTTTTACTCTTCCACTGCTACTTCCTCTGCCCTGTATAATTTTTGTTCTTTATCGTACCGGCCAAACCACCATCCATCTTCGGCGTCCTGCGTATTGATCTCGATGGCTCCGTTATCTTTCAGAAAGCCTTCAATTTCTGCAGGATTTGACTCAGGGGTGCATTCAATTACCATCGTCATCAGGTCATCTGTAGATCTCAAACTAAAATGATGCTTTTTAACGCCAGGCATCATTTTACACAACCAGCAAAAAGTATAAACCATACCTACTGCTGATAATAAAACGGTAAGTTCGAAGGTGATCGGGATAAAAGCAGGTAGTGGAAAGTGTGGTTTACCTCCAATATTCAAGGGCCAGTCAGTTGTAAAAATGTATCCCATTCCGCCCACAGCGATAGAAGTACCTGTGATCCCGAAAATAAATCCCATCGTATGCAAACTCGTTTCTCTTAAACCCATTGCTTTATCAAGGCCGTGGATCGGAAACGGTGTATAGACATCGTGAATTTTATAGCCTGCTCTTCGTACATTTTTTACTGCAGGAAATAAAACTTTTTCATCTTCGAAGGAACCTACAACAAATTTTTTAATCATATTCTGTTGCCCTTGCGGGCTATTTAAATTAATAAAGTCGTTTTTGTTTGTCTTTCCTATAAGAATTAATGAGCGTGAGCTTCCACTTCTTCCTCGTAAAATTTATCGGCACTCATCTCTTCCATATCAGACATTTTATCTTTATAACTTTCACCACTTAATTTCAAGATTGCTTTTACTTCTGCTACGGCAATTACCGGGAAATATTTGGCGAACAGGAAGTAACAACAAAAGAATAAACCGAAGGTGCCAAGATAAAACCCGATTTCCCAAATGGTGGGACTGTAATAAGTTGTCCATGAAGAAGGAAGGTAATCCCTGTAAATAGACGTTACTATGATCACGAAACGCTCGAACCACATTCCCACATTTACCAACACGGCAAGGAAGAAGGTAAACATAACATTCCTTCTCAATTTCCTCGACCAGAAAAGTTGAGGCGACACTACATTACAGAACATCATGCCATAATAAGCCCAGCCATAAGGGCTGAAAATATTCACCCTGTTTTCGCGGAACGCCCACCATTCGTAGGTGTTTTGACTATACCAGGCAATAAACAACTCTGAAATATAGGCACAGCCTACAATTGATCCTGTCAGCACGATAATTTTATTCATCGCTTCTATATGGCCTATCGTAATATAATCTTCAAGATGTAGTACTTTTCTGGTAATAAGTAACAACGATTGCACCATTGCAAATCCTGAGAATACCGCACCCGCAACGAAGTAGGGAGGGAAGATCGTTGTATGCCAGCCTGGAATTACAGAAGTAGCAAAGTCGAAGGATACAATGGTATGTACAGACAATACAAGAGGTGTGGCCAAACCTGCTAATACCAGGGCAAGACTTTCCTGGCGTTGCCAGTGCTTTGTACTTCCTGTCCAGCCAAACGAGGCAAGTCCATAAAACATTTTTCTGAACTTGGTTTTAGCTCTGTCGCGAACAGTTGCCACGTCCGGTAAAAGTCCGCTGTACCAGAAGAGAAGTGATACCGTAAAATAAGTTGACACCGCAAACACGTCCCACAAAAGAGCCGAGTTAAAATTCGGCCATACAGGACCACGTGAATTGGGATAAGGCAGTACAAAGAAACCCATCCACACACGTCCCATGTGGAATATCGGGAATTGGCCGGCACACATTACGGCAAAGATCGTCATCGCTTCAGCAGCCCTGTTTACCCCTGTTCTCCACTTTTGTCCAAACAGCAAAAGAATAGCAGAAATCAGGGTGCCCGCATGACCGATACCGATCCACCAAACGAAGTTGGTAATATCCCAACCCCAACCAACGGTATGGTTAAGATTCCACTGCCCTATTCCATAATCTACTTCCCTGTAAACCGAATAAACGCCAAAAAGCAACAAAGCAACTGCAATTGAAAAGCCAATCCACCAAAGGCGCGATGGTTTAGTTTCTACAGGGCTAATAATGTCTTCTGTTACCTGGTGATAAGTTTTATCACCATCAATTAAAGGCTCCCGGAGTTGCGATTCATATTTTAATAATGACATACTCTATTTATTAGCTTTTTGCTACAGCTTTCATCTGTAGACTTATTAAATTTATCGGTTCTTAAACTTTCTCTTTTGTACTTCCCACTTTCCTTTCTGTATTTCTCACCAATGTAAGATAATTCAGATTCGGGAGTGTATGTAACTGTTCCAATACATAAAACTTCCTGTTCTTCTGTTCTTCATTTCTTAATTTGGAAATCTTACTTTCAGGATCATTTACATTTCCAAACTGAATAGCATGGGTAGGACAAGCCTGCATACATGCGGTTTTAGCTTCCTGGTCTTTCATTACGCGATCTTCCTTCTTGGCATTCAACTTAGCTAATTGCAAACGCTGAATACAGAAGGTACATTTTTCCATAACCCCTCTTGAACGAACAGTAACATCAGGGTTTAATACCATTCTTGAAAGATCATCCTGCAAATCCATCGTCGCAGCAGAGATAATTCCCTTTTGGTTATCCGGGAAACTATCTGCCCCGTTCCAGTCGGCCCAGTTAAAACGACGTACTTTATACGGACAGTTATTCGCACAATATTTTGTACCGATACAACGGTTATAGACCATTTGGTTCAACCCTTCACTGCTGTGGTTGGTAGCGTCTACGGGGCAAACGTTTTCGCAAGGGGCATTATCACATTGCTGGCAAAGCATTGGTTGAAAAACCACATCCGGGTTTTTAGGATCACCGGTATAGTATCGGTCAATCCGGATCCATTGCATATCCTGGAACCTTGCCACGTCATGTTTACCCACTGTTGAAATATTATTTTCAGCAACACAGGCGATTGTACAAGCACTGCAACCGATACATGTATTCAGGTCAATGCTCATCCCCCATTTAATACCCGGCTTTTCATATGTCGGGTAAAGGGTAGCGTCTCTTGTGAAGTTTTCACCGTAGGCTTTTAATTCTTCCTCTTCTGCCCTGTTGAGCGCTTCCGGATCAGCGATAAAATCTGTAAGCCTTGCTTCCCTTACCACAGGCCTTCCTTCGGTAAGGCTATGAGTTTGAGTGGTAGCAATTTTATACTCTTTACCGGTTTTTTCAACCTGCACAGGAGCAGAGTAAACAACATTGGAACCATTGAAAACTGCAAACGGATAGGCATTTTTGCCTACGCCTACAGCCGCAGGGCCAAGATATTCCGCAGTTTTTGATTTATCGTTGCTTTCACGGCCGTATCCAACAGCTACCGCTACCACATCAGGGTGCATCCCCGGAGTAATCATAGCTGCAAGTTCAATTGTTTTACCGTTTGAAGTAAGTTTTACAACAGGCTTATCGGGATGAATTTCGTATTTGTCAGATTGGTGAGGATTGAAAATATCGATATCAAAAAGTTTCTTTCCCAATTCAGGAGATATCATCACGTAGTTATCCCAGGTAGCTTTGGACATCGGATCACTTGCTTCCTGTAGCCAGGCATTTCCGGCCCTGGCACCTGTGCCCATTGTGATCTTTTGATATAAAATCATTTCTATTTCCGCACCCTTGGCACCACTTATCTTTGCAGCAGCATCTGAAAGATTTCCTGCAAAAGCAGCAGCAGAAGCGGGTACACCAGCAGAATTATTGCCGGAAACCGAAATGGAAGAATCACTGATAGCTTTATCAACGAGAGGCTTCGGAGCAGGAGCACCCAAAGAATCTGCTACACCAACTGCAGCCAAAGCTGTTGCAACCCCGGATGTAAGATCAGAAGGATCTACAACGATTGATTCAGTTTGAAGTTTGGAATTCTCCATTATGCCATCCTGCAGGAAGGTTTCATATTTATCAAGTCCGCCCAATTTTTGCATCCAATAAGCCCTGAAGTAAGCTTCATAATCATTGGCATTGCCGGTTAGTTTCAGCAATGATGATTCAAATTGCCTTGTTTTAAATAAAGGATGAATCAGTGGCTGTATAGAACTAATATAACCGGTCTGTTGTTCTGAATCGCCCCAACTTTCCAGCCAATGGTGCGAAGGAATAACATATTTGCATAGCTCAGTAGTTTCATCCATCTTTTCACTATACGAAAGTGTGAAAGGACATTTTTTTACGCCTTCGGCAAATTTGGCTGCATCAAAATAATTATAAACCGGGTTGGCACCATACACGATCAAAGCACCTACGTTTCCGGAATTCAAGTCCTGTGTAAGGGTTACCATATCGGCATCAACACCCTGGCGATAATTTACCTTTGAATTCCAGTCTATCGTTGTGCCGTTAGCACCAATTGCCTGGTTAATAGCGTTAACTACAACCTGGATATTTTTATCATTGCTTCCGCAAACCACGAGTGAGGCACCTTTGTTGGCCATTAACTCTGACGCAGTTTTTTTAACGGCATCGGCAAGTTCACCAGTCAACTGAGCGGAGGTTCCGCCTCCCAAAGCACCCAACAGTGCAAGAGCAATAGCTCCTGTTTCAGAAGGTTTGTGAAGATATCTCTCATCCGCGTTGGCGCCTGTCATGCTATAGAAACCTTCAAACTGTATGTGCCGGCTCATAGAAGGATTCTTTTCATTGATTCTTCTTCCTACAGCATATTGGTTTGCAATTACAACAGGGCTCAGCCAGTTACCCAGAAAATCCGCATCAAGGCTTACGATAACCTTCGCTTTATCAAAATGGTAAGCGGGAATATATTTTTTACCGTAAGATGCCTCATTGGCTTCAATCATTCCACTGCTGGAAACAGCATCGTACTGTACATGACGGCTTCCAGGGTATTTTGCTAAAAGTTCACTGATAATTTGTTTGCCCGTAACAGAAGTATAAGAGCTGGTTAATAATACCAATGGCTTACCCGAATTTGCTGCTAAACCATCGGCAACCATTTTATCAATCGCTTCAAAGGTTGCCTCTTTTTTGTTTATCATCGGGTAACGAAGACGGCTGGTATCATACAAGTCCAAAACGGAAGCCTGCACCTGTGCCGAGGTTCCGCCTTCTGTCAGAGAAGAAAGGTCGTTTCCTTCAATTTTGATAGGGCGGCCTTCTCTCTGCTTCACCACAACCGGCACCGCATCACCATCACATACATAGGTGGAAGCATAGTAATTAGGAATCCCTGCAATAATATCGTCAGGTTTATGAAGAAAAGGAATGCTTTTGCGAACAGGCATTTCGCAGCTTGCAGCAATAGCAGCAGCGGCTGTAGTAAAGCCCATATATTTCAGAAAATCTCTCCTGGGAGTTTTAGCATTGAAAATATTTTCATCAGCTAAATCTTCAAAAGGAAGTTCTTTCCTGAATTCATCTTTTAATGCCTTTTTATTGGCTTCCGATTGGTTTAGTTCTCCAAAATTCTGCCAGTATTTTTTTTCACTCATATTAATCCAATCCGCCCTGGCGGACTATTAGCTTAAATCAAACGATCTAAGAAATGAACAATATTGTTTCTATTTGTTTTAGCCAACCTCTTTGAGAGCCTGGAATATATTTTAATAATGACATTTTCCACATTCAGTTCCACCAATCATTTGAACTGTTACGCTATCGTATTTTTTATCCTTGATATCCTGGTGGAATTTTTCGTAAAGGCTGTAAAATTTATTTCCATTGCCTTTTCCATCATTGAACTGAACATTTGTAGTTCTGTGGCAATTGACGCACCAGCCCATACTTAAGTCTGCGAATTGCTTTACCTGTATCATGTTCTGAATTTCTCCATGGCATGTCTGGCAGGCAACCTGGCCAACTTTCACGTGCTGTGAGTGGTTGAAATAAACGAAGTCAGGAAGGTTATGGATTTTAACCCACTCGATTGGTTTGCCCGGCTTGTCGTACTTTTTAGTATCGGGATTCCAACCGGCATATTTATATAATTTTTGAATTTCTGCATTCGCATCCACAGTTGTTCCGTCATCGCGTTTTATCGGTGCACCTGTGTATTCTTTTACAGCCATGTGGCAGTTCATACAAACATTTACAGCAGGAATAGTTGCATGTTTGCTGTCCTGGGCGCCGCCATGACAATACAAGCAACTGATCTGGTTAACTCCCGCGTGAACTTTGTGAACAAAAAAGACGGGCTGATTGGGTTGATAACCTTGTTGACGGCCGAGCCCCATAGCGCCCTCTACCAAAAAGTAACCGGCAAATACGAAAAGCACGATGGTGATCAACAGTAAATAAGCTTTATTTCTATAAAACGGTACAGGCTGTGGAGATTTTATACCATCCTTTTCATCTGTAAGTTTTTTAAGATTGCTGTTTACCTGTAACAATATCAACCCTACCACTGCCAATATTAAAGTAAGTATACCATATAAGACGGTATTATCAGATGAAGGAGAAGAAGTACTACCAACGGCGCCGGGGCTACCGGTTGCCGGACCGCTACCTGCTGGTTTATAATTATTGGCGTATTCTAAAATTGCATCGATGTCTGAGTTAGACAAATCCGGAAATTCAGTCATAACCACACCGCCCATCTGATCCTTCAGTTTCTTGGCATAAGGATCAGTATTTACCATTGTGGTAGTGTTGTGAACCCATTTATACACCCAATCTTTTGAAGGCTCTCTGTCGCGTGCGCCTTTAAGTGCTGGTCCTACATATGCTTGATCGGGTTTGTGGCAACTTGCGCAGTTTGCTTTAAACAAAGCTTCCCCGTTTGAGGATTGTGCATACAAAAATTCCTGGGAAGAAATTAGAGTTAGAAAAATGAAAACCGCGAATGTTTTAGTAAAAAGCCCTTTGACTTGGTTCATACTCTTATTTACCTATCTTGAATTATGGAATAATTACATTGTTGGCCGCAAAAGTAACAAAGCATGTTGATAAATTATTAACATTCTTAAATTTTTTTTTTCTTCATTAGTATTTTTTTCACAATAAAATTTAGCATAAAAGCGCGTTGATTTTATCCATTTATAACTATATATAATTAAAGTGAGCACCGTTATTGCCTCTCTGAAAAATCTCAAAAACATTAATTTAAAAACTTCATCTTTGGCTATTATTTGATAAAGTGAAAAAATATTTAATATTCTTATAATTGAATTGGAGGCAAACTGTAAAACACCCTCCCGGTAAGGATTTTAAAAATAATTTCAATTTCTATATGAAAAAAAGAGGTGTGGAAAACGACGAAATTGAAATAGGTTTGATTATTTTGGCCGGACTTTTTTTGCCTGGTAAAGGTGAAGCAGATTGATCGATTTTTTTCCAAAAAAGAAAAAATAATTAACGGCAAGAATGAAATAAGCTCTATAAAAAGACAATCGGATTTTTAAATGATACCCAACAATATAACATTGCAAAAAAATTACACAAATATTTCAATTGTATGATGAGCAGTCTTTCAGAAAACAACATTGTAATCTTTGCCTCGGGAGCAGGAAGCAACGCCAGGGAAATTATAAACTATTTTAAAAAAACCGGGACAAGCAAAGTGGTGCTGATAGTTTGTAACAATCCTAAAGCAGGCGTTTTGCAAATTGCAGCAAACGAACAAATTCCCGTATTATTAATTCAGAAAGACCACTTTACAGAAACAGGTTATTTATCTGAAATTAAAAAATACGATCCCCGCCTGATCGTGCTGGCAGGCTTTTTATGGAAGATTCCCGAAACGCTGATCCGTCATTTTCCTGAAAAGATTATTAACATACACCCGGCACTGTTGCCAGCTTACGGAGGAAAAGGAATGTATGGCAACGCAGTTCATAATGCCGTGATAACCGCCGGTGAAAAAGAAAGCGGCATCACGATTCATTATGTTGATGATAAATATGATCATGGCCGGATCATCTTCCAGGCTAAATGCCCAATAGATGAAAATGAAACTGCTGAAAGCCTTGCGCAGAAAATCCATAAACTGGAGCACCGGTATTATCCTGTTACGATTGATAAATTACTGGATGAAACTAACAGGAACGATTTAATTGAAGAATAAGAATCTTTATTTTTTGTTGGTTTACTGTTTTTAAAATCTTTTTACAAATACCCCAACCACCATTTTTCCTTGTGGTTGGTTTTATAATTATTAAACCACCTGCATAATGGGAACAAGGCAAGCACCACTGAAATCCAGACGAGATACACGATAAACAGGTTGTAGCCGTCATTTGCTGCAAGGAAATAAAAAGGAATACCGTTTCCCAGTGTGGTCGCCTGCGCAATAGTGTGGCCATGTGCGAGGTAGACTACTGCCGATATTAAGTGGATCAGGTAGATATGAAGTACATAATAAAAGAATGGCACCCTTCCATAGATCCTTATTTTTTCAGTAAATCCATTTTTCACATTTTCAAAAAAGGATAATAGTAAAAATGCCGGGCCAATCGTCATGCACATATATAACAATGACGGAGGATACTTGTGTACATTAATAAATGAAAGAACGGTAAACCAGCCATTCTTTTGGGCCGCCCAGTGTTCGGGGTTTCCGTAAACATTTATAAAACGAAGCGCTATAAAAAACAAAATCAAACCGATACCAATGCGACTTAGTATTTTTTTTCTTTGTCGCGGGGTGTATTTTGATGAAAAGAATTTGCCGGTGCAATAACCGAGCATCATTAGTCCAGTCCACGGAACAAACGGATATAACATTATTAGCACATGGTTCCGGGTAATCGGATAAAAAGCAAAACTACCATGATGTAACAAATCCCACCAAAATCCGGCTTTAAAACCGGGTGCAGCTTCGGCGAAATCGAGAAGATTGTGTCCTAAAACGATTATTAACCCCAATGAAAAAATAAAATTGTAGGGGAGCCGGATCACCAGGCCCAGTAAAACCATGCTGATACCAATAGCCCAGATCACCTGGAAAATAATATAATTAAAGTGGGGGTTAAATGACCAGGCAAAGGTAATTACGCTGATTTCGATAAAAATCAACCACAAACCCCGTTTCAATAAAAATGACTGAAGCGTACTTTTCGTTTTTCTTAACCCCTGCAGGTATATAGAAGTTCCTGAAAGAAAAACGAAAATAGGTGCACAATAGTGGGTGATCCATCTTGTAAAAAATAAAAACGTCGTCGTTGTGGTAAGATCGAGTGGCGCGTCGGCTGTATGAAAGTAATCCCTCGAGTGATCAAGTGCCATGATCACCATCACAAGTCCCCGCAGAACATCAATAGAGTCGATTCTCTTTTTGAGGGAATTTTGATCATGAATTGCAGTTTTGTGGAGATTCGTTTCACTGATAATTCCGTCTGCAAAAATTGCTTTATCCATATAAGATGTTTTGATGCATTTTAAAAATATCTTTTATGGTATTATCCAGGGGTTAGTCTCTGGTATATAAATTTATACTTAATTGTGTGATGAAAAAAAATAAACACATTTTCCTGCTGTTTTAACTTACTCAAAGCAGTGAAACTAAAAACAAAACGGGAAAGTTTGGCACGCGTTTTATGTTTTATTATATGAACTAAAAATTTATTGTTATGCTTAAATGGGCCGTTATTTTCGTAGTTATTGCAATCATCGCAGCCATATTTGGCTTTGGCGGAATCGCGGCAGGTGCTGCGTCTATTGCAAAAGTATTATTTTGGATTTTCCTAGTATTGTTTGTGTTAACACTGATATTCGGAGGAAAGGTTTTCGGTTGATAACCAATGCCTTTAACTGAAAATGGCAATACAGTTAAGTTCAGGTAATCATAAAATATCCTGTATTTTTTATTGAATACAGGATATTTTTTTGCCTGATCTGCTGATACAAATATCAAAATCAAAAGCTTATAGTGAAGAAGATTGGAATATATAAGACATTTTGTAGAATCGTTTACTCATTCTATTCCACTATAATTTTTGTTTAGCTTCTTTTAATAGTGTCTTCAGATAAATTTCAGACTGCTATATTAGCCCGTTTATTGCTGAGGCGGTGTGGCTGAAGCCCTGTATTGGTAGAACAAATCAGCTTTCCCATCTTTATTAAACCGCCAGGTTTCCTGCAGGTAAAACGAGTCTACTTTTCCGCTATTGTCGGTATCCACTTCCTTGCCCCAAATGAGCGCCCAATTTTGATCTTTATCGTTGCTCTTCACGGGCATGATTGCATCCACAGTGCTTACCGCGCTTCCCACACTATTCCTCGCTTGTTGAGCAGCTGACAATGCACTGTCACGTGAAGCGCGCATTATAGCACCGTTGGCAAAATGCATCTCTACCGTGTCGGCAAACATGTCTTTGGAATTGGATAGATCTCCGTTATCCCAGGCTTTCCAAAGAGATAACACGCTTTCAGCATTTTTGGGATCGCCCATTGAAAAATCTGATGAATACTGCACGGGATAAGGTGAATTGATCTTTTGCGCAGTAGTATCTGTCGAAGAAGACATGGAATCTGTTGAGGCAGAATTATTGGAATTGCAGCTCACTATTACGGCCACAAAGACAACTAAGAATACTCTTTTCATAATAAGATTGATTTAGGTTTGATAAATAAAAAACGGGATAGGCTAGAATAGCTTGCAGTAGTAACGGATATAAAAGAGAGATAAAGATAGAAAAAAATATGAATATGGATACTTTTCCGGGTGATTACAATCACGGATAAAACCAAAAAATATTTGGCCGGCATTCGTTTGTGGCGAAAATTGACTATTTTATTTTTTTATAAAGGCCTGTCAAATCAGCCTGTGCGAGGATGTGCCCCTTCATGGCTTTTTCAAGCCCCTCTTTGCCCGTTTGTTTGCTGATGTCCAGCTTAGTGTCCAGCGCATAGACACTAAAATGATAATGATGGGTGCCTGAAGGCGGGCACATACCGATATAACCCGTTTTTTTAGCACCGTTCCATCCCTGGTCTGCTCCGTCAAAACCTTCCGGGATATTGGTGTCCGCCGGATCGATATTCCAAACTACCCAATGAGTAAAACCTCCCTGCATTGGTGCATCAGGATCGTGAACGATAATAGCCAGCGACCTGGCTTTGGAAGGAACGCCCGAAATACTTAAAGGTGGACTTACCTGCTCGCCCTCGCAAGTATATTTCATGGGGATATTGCCATTGTTTGAAAATGCTGAACTGGAAATTTGTAAAGCGGGAGAATAAGAAAATGCCGATAGCATCAAAGCTCCCAAAACGGAAAAAGCGACTAGTAAACGCATGGGATTTTTTCTTTAAATATACGAAAAAATCATACCATATTTTCTATCCGTTTTTTATCGTAAATGCAGCAAAGGAGTTACAGGTTAACAGTAAAAATTAAAGATTAAAAATCCCGCAAATTTGTTGGTTTACTGGCTTGACAAATTTAGTGTATTCGTTACCGTTATGCCTTTAAAAATCATCTTCTTCGCCCGAAAGAATAATGAAATTCATAATCTTTTGGAGGCACCGCTCCCAAAAGGTTTTTTACAAAATAATCCCAGCGACGGCGCATCATGTATAAAGAATATTGCCCGTAACCATGGTGGCTGTTGGGGAATATTACGAGATCATAATCTTTGTTGGCTTTTTCCAGAGCTTCGATCACAAGCATGGTGTTGGAAGGCGGCACATTATCATCCATCATGCCATGAGCCAGCATCAGCTTGCCTTTGAGGTTCTTTGCATAAATTTCATTTGCCTGCGGCTCATAATTGGAAACACCATCGGCGCCGGTCTTTAAAAGACCGATGTAACGCTCGCCCCAATCATCTTCATAATTACGATTATCATGATTACCTGATTCTGCAATGCCCACTTTAAAAAAATCAGGATAAGTAAACATCGCATCTGCCGTGGCAAACCCGCCGCCGGAATGTCCCCAAATGCCAATTTTCGTGGTATCGATATAAGAATATCTTCCGGCCAGTTCGCGAATACCGGCTACCTGGTCGGGTAAAGTATTTTCAGCCATGTGGCCGTAGCTCATGTCATGGTAACTTTTGCTACGCAACGGATTGCTGGTGCCTTCAATTTCAACAACAACAAATCCCAGTTCGGCAAGCGCCTGGGCATCACCCCTCGAAGCCAGAAATGACCAACTCCCTACGCTCCCCCCCTGCGGCCCCGGGTAGATGTAATCAATGATCGGGTATTTTTTATTGGGCTCCAGGTTGGTCGGAATAAAAAATAACCCGTAAACATCGGTTTTGCCATCAGCCGCTTTTACAGAAAAAACTTTTGGCGGTTGCCAGCCTGTTGCTTTTAACCTTGACACATCGGCGCTTGCCAGGGTAGCGGTAACCTTTCCTTTGAGATCACGCAAAACGGTTACCGGCGGCACATCCGGTTGCGAATAACTGTCGACGAAATAATTTTCATCCGGCGAAAATTGTATAGTGTGATTCCCCGTTTCGGGTGTAAGTGTTGTGAGATGTTTACCATCAAAATCTACTTTGCACAACTGGGTGAAATACGGATTTTCTTTTTCTCTTCCATCAGCCAGGAAATACAATTGACGATCCTTTTGATCTACTTTCAATAGTTGAGTTACTACAAAATCTCCAGTAGTAATTTTATTTTTCAGCATGCCGGTGTTTGCGTCATACAAATACAAATGTCCCCAATTGTCCCTTTCTGAATACCATATTATCTCCTGGGTTTTTGGAAGATAGCGCCAGTTGATGGCACCCTGCCCTGATTCGTATTGTGTGGGAACCGTTTCTGTAAATACTTCCCGTACTTCGCCCGTATTGGCATTCGCAATCCTGAATTTCTCCACCTTATGATCACGGGAAGTGGAAACGAACGCGAGCTCATTATCATTCGGGTTCCAATCCACGTCATCAAAGGTGCCGCTGCTCGACACGTCATCGCTCAAAGTTCCCCGATGTGGATCGGCAGGAATTTTCAGGCGGATCACTTTGGGATCATCTACATTGATAATCACGCGCTGAATCATGATAATGTTGCTGTCACCGGGCAATGGATATTTCCACGCTTCCAGTTTGGGATGCCCAACATTTGTACTAACCAAATACATATCTCCCACCTTTCTTTGATCCTGCTGAAAAGTGGCGATCTTTTTGGAATCCGGCGACCAGCGCAGGATCGGTTTATCGCTGTGTTTCCAGCCGGCATTGTCTGTTGCGTACCCAAAATCTTTTTCACCATCAGTAGTTAGTTGCGTTTCTTTTCCGGTAGAAAGATCTTTTACCCATAAATTAAAATTTTTAATAAAAGCTGCTTTTGTGCGGTCGGGTGAAACCACTTCATTCCTGGCTGGATGCGCGAAGTCTTCTTTGGGAAGATCTTTGCGCGGGACAACTGACTTTTTCCCTGTCGCCGCATTTACCAAAATGTAATTAGTGCCGCCGGGTTTTGAATCGCTATACCAAAATTTATCACTGGAAATCCAATGGGGATCTACATTCCCATGATCTACCAATTTATAAGTATTGTAAAACAAAAACTGTTCTGCGTGAGCATAATCTTTGGCATTCAGTGAATCGGAACATTGTGCCATCACGTTTGCAGAATATGCAAGGACCACGACACCCAAAAGCAAATTTTTCATATTGAATTATTAAAAGTTGAAACAATTACAACCGGCAGGATGATTTGCAAATTAACGGCATTTAATCTGAACAAAAACCTGTCACTTTCTTAAAAGCTTCGTGCAGCTTACAGTAAATCAACTTATTGCAGCAATTTTTATTTTAATAAAAATGTGATTTTTTTCATTGACTGTATTCAAACAATTATCTTTATTCCTTCGTATTGCTTGCGCCAACATCAACTTTATATATTATTTACTGACTAACGCACACTTTAAAAACCAATAACTATTATGGCAGAAACTTTAACCCAACACCGGCTTTATTCTCTTGATGCCCTACGTGGCTTTGACATGTTCTGGATCATGGGGGCAGAAGAAATTTTTCATGGAATGGCGAAAGCAACGGGCGGCAATCCGTTCTGGCAAACTTTGTCTAACCAGTTTACTCACCCCGCATGGAATGGCTTCCATTTTTACGACCTCATCTTCCCGTTGTTCCTTTTTATCGCCGGCGTTGCCACACCTTATTCTGTTGGCCGCGAACTGGAGAAAGGAAAAACAAGGCAACAGGTTTTATGGCGCGTGGTAAAGAGAGGAATTGCACTGGTAATCCTTGGTATCATTTACAATAACGGCTTTACGATAGAACCGATCTCGAAAATTCGATTTGCCAGCGTTTTGGGCAGGATCGGTTTGGCGTACATGTTTGCCAACATCATTTATATTTATTCAAATAAACTGAGGACGCAGATCATCTGGTTTTTTAGCATCCTGATCGGCTACTGGCTAATGTTCAAATTTACTTCGGCACCAGGTTTTTCCGCCGGCGATCTTACGATGGAAGGAAATTTTGCGTCTTACGTTGACCGCCTTTTTCTGCCGGGACGCCTGTATCTTGGCATTCACGATCCGGAAGGAATTATGTCTACTATTCCTGCAATAGCCACCGGTTTGTTGGGGATTTTAACCGGTCAACTTTTAAAAAACAACCCGATAAGCAAACAAAAGAAAGCGGGCGTGATGGCTGTTTCCGGCGTCATTTTAATTGCTGTTGCTCTGGTATGGAATTTTGATTTTCCTATTAACAAAAACCTGTGGACCAGTTCCTTTGTTTTAAACGTAGGCGGGATAAGTCTTCTATTGCTTTCGCTGTTTTATTACATCATCGATGTGTTGGGGTATAAAAGCTGGGCCTTTTTCTTTAAAGTAATTGGGATGAACTCCATACTGATCTACATGTCGGGCAGGTTTATCAACTGGGAATATAGTACCAACGCTTTTTTTGGATGGCTTGGCCAACTCACCGGAAACCCGTACAACGTAGTGGTGATGGCTATTTGCTTCGTGTTCGTAAAATGGGTTTTCCTCTATTTCATGTATAAAAAGAAAGTCTTCCTAAGGGTATAAGCGGTAAGTTTAATAACTTTAGCGCAAAAAAATAGTAAAGATATGATACGTGTAAAAGCATATGCAACTGAAGGGCCCGAAGCGAAGCTGGAACCCTTTGAACTTGAAAGAAGAGACCTGAAAGAACACGATGTATTGGTCGATATTTTGTACTCCGGTGTTTGTCATTCTGATGTGCACCAGGCAAGGAACGAGTGGGGAAATGGCATATACCCGATGGTACCCGGCCATGAAATTGTAGGAAAGGTGCTGGAAGTAGGAAGCAAAGTAACAAAGTTTAAAGAAGGCGACTTAGCCGGTGTGGGCGTAATGGTAGATAGTTGCCGCGAATGCAATCCCTGCCAAAACCACATGGAACAATATTGCGTGGAAGGAATGACCGGAACCTACAATGGTTATGAAAGAGACAAAAAAACGGTAACCTACGGTGGCTACAGTACTAAAATTGTAACAGACGAAAGATGGGTGTATCACATCTCTGATAAATTAGAATTATCCGGTGTTGCGCCTTTATTGTGTGCAGGCATCACTACTTATTCTCCGCTGAAATTTGCCAATGTACAACCGGGCGATAAAGTTGCGGTTGCAGGCCTTGGCGGTTTGGGACACATGGCAGTAAAATTTGCGGTAGCCATGGGTGCAGATGTAACCGTGTTGAGCCACTCACCCTCCAAAAAGCAAGATGCACTTGATTTGGGCGCTCATCATTTTGAATTGAGTACTGACGAAGAAACAATGAAAAAACTCAGTGGCCATTTCGATGTAATACTTGATGCCATAAGTGCCGACCACGATTATAAAAAATACCTCGACCTTTTGGGCTTGAATGGAAAATTGCTGGTAGTTGGTTTACCCAAAGACAACCCGAAAGTAGATCCGTTTGCGTTGATAAAGAATCGCAGATCTATTACAGGCTCTATGATTGGCGGCACTAAAGAAACACAGGAGATGCTGGATTTTTGTGCCGAAAAAAATATTACCGCTGACGTGGAAGTAATTAAAATGCAGGACATCAACGAAGCCTTTGAGAGGATGATAAAAAATGATGTGAAATATAGGTTTGTGATTGATATGGCGAGTTTAAAATAAGGGAGAAGGAAAATCGGATTGTACTAACAACAATACAAAAAGTATAACGCCAAATAATTGATAATGAATTGTCTTTTTTTGGTACTATTACATCTTATAACATAAATACAAACGTTGGGCGTCTTTGAAAAGAAACATTGCTTGTATATTAAAAGTGTATTAGTTTAGAAAATTCTAAGTGCATGAAGTCTATTTTATTTCAAATTGTTCTTTTATGTGCCTTCATGATGATGTCGGCTTGCAATGAGACTACGAATACGAATTCGAAAGCGGATAGAGATGCGGTTGAAAAAGTTTTTACAGATTTCATGAAGGAAGTTGAGAAGAGTAACGTTGATGGTTACTTTCGGTATGTTACGCCAGATTTCCTTGGGTATGATGCCGGTATGGCACCAATTACTAATACTGACTCATTAAGAAAGTTTCTAACTGATTTCTTTTCTCATAATACATTGGCAGTGACCGATAGAGTACCCCAAGAGGTGATTATTCGAGATGACATTGCAATTTACCGACATACAGGCACAATGGTGATTACTTCGAAGGCAGACAGCAGCAGTATAAGGATTCCAGTCAAATATTTAGATATTTTGAAAAAAACCCGGGAGGGGACTTGGAAAATGTATATTCATTCAGAAAGTCCTAATCAGTAAGAGTCAACGTACGCCCAATCGGTTTGCTGCTATGTTGGCTGACATGCAAAGCCCTCATCGATAGTCCATCTATCAGGTGCAGTGCGGACTGGACTTTCAACATTCATCTTTTGTGCATATCGTCATCTATAGTTTATCAATTGGGCTAACGGTTGGGCTGAACGAAAAAAATTCCAGCAAAGCAGCAAGCCTTAACGTTACCATTCACATAACGAAATCTCTTCACAATGAAAAACAGGCCCATAACCCGAAGAAAAGCATTGAGAGACATCTCTTTGTTTGGATTGGTTCTGACAATAGGCAGATTACCTGTTAAAGCAGCTGAAATCTTACAAAAATCCAAATCACTGGGGCTGGATATTTGGGATAAATTAAGAAGAAAAATTCAAAGCCTGGTTATTTCAAAACAGGATACTGGCTATGAATCATTACGACAAAAAATGGTTTGGAATGGCATTATCCCTAATGCACAACCAGATGCTATTATACAGATTAAAAAAGAGGAAGACCTGTCTCAAGTAGTGAAATTCGCCCGACAAAATAATCTAAAGGTTTCTGTTCGGGGTAGAGGCCACCATGCAAGTTCTCCCTTCATGCAGAATGATTGTATTCTTGTTGATATTTCAGAACTAAAACAAATTGAAATTAATGAATCTGCAAAAACAGCCGTTGTTGGTGCAGGCGTCCAGGGAAAAGAATTGAGTTTAGCGGCTTCAAAATATAACCTTGCCTTTCCGGTTGGACATTGCCCCATCGTACCTATGAGTGGGTATTTACTTGGCGGTGGGTTTGGATGGAACGGTGCAGCATGGGGTGTCGGTTGCAGTAATGTTACCGCTGTAGATGTAATAAATTATAAAGGTGAAATAATTCATGCAAATGACACACAGAACCAGGATTATCTGTGGGCTGCCAGGGGTGCGGGGCCAGGTTTTTTTGGAATTGTTATCCGTTATTATCTCAGGCTTTTTTCCTGCCCTAAAAAAGTGCTGCACAGCGCCATTACTTATCCGTTAGATGCCACCAATGAAGTTGCAAAATGGCTGGACGATTCAATCCATAATTTTCCGGATAGTGTTGAGCTTGGTTGTATACAAGTGCCAGGTTCAAAAGATTCTTCAGGAAGGATGCTGGTGGTTAACGCAAAAGTTTTCACGGACACTATTGAAAGAGGTAAGGCTGCTCTATTGCCTATGAGTTCGGCGCCTCCGGGCTTTATTCACCGGGAGTTGAACGTTGAGACAACGTTTATTGATATTCAGAACATTTCTGAGCAAACAAATGAACCCAACCGCATTTTTCAGGACAGTTATCTGATTGATTCAAAACCATCTGTTTACCTTAAAGGTCTATTGGAAATCGGAAATACCAGTCCCTCTCCCCTTTCTACCATCATGATGGCATTTAAACCGGTTTATTCTAAAATAGATAAAAATGAAAACATGGCTTTCTCCTGCATTGGCAACACCTATGTAGCCGCTTATGGCGAATGGAAAAATCCCATTGATGATCAGGACAATAAAGATTGGGTAAACAAAATTACCGAATACATGGAGCCTTTTACGATTGGACATTATGTTAATGAATCCAACCTTAAATATTCGTCTAGCAGGCCAAGTCTTTGCTTTTCAAAAAATAATTGGACAAAACTTCAGAAATTAAAAAAGGCGTACGATCCGGAAGGACTCTTCACCTATTTTCCGAAAGTGTAAATGGAATGATAATTACCTTTCGAAATTGGAAAGAACGGTAACGATAGATAAAATGTATTGAAACCCATAACTAATCCTCCTTTGCAACGAGGACATTCTATTGTAAAGATTTAAAAGCTCCAATCCATAGTAAAACAATTTTTTTTGGATATTTTTATTTTGGCACAAAAGCAGGATTTTGGCTGCGTTGCTTTTATTTTGTTTTCAAAACACGGTTTTGTTTTTCTGCTTCTGCATCAAGGTATTTTCCCACAACAACACCGATTAATAGGCCAAAAGATATTCCCAATGATATCCCTAAAGATCTTTCAAACAGCGATCCGAAGACTGATCCGCAGACCATTCCAAATAACATTCCCAGTGCTATCCCCATAGTAGTATAATACCCTTCAATGATAAAAGAAAATTCCTTTTTAAGGTATCCGGAAAATTTTTCAAATTGTTTTTGCAGGTATTTTTTCCTGTTGCCCGTATCGGCATCAAGTTTTAATTCATTTAACGTTTCTTCAATCGACGATAATTGCTCTTCGCTTAGATCTTTTTTCTCCAGGTCAGACAATACAGCAATGTATTTTTTATACAACCTGATGTCGGCTTTTTTTGCAGTGCCGGTTATTAAGTTTCTGAGATAATTCACGGTTTTGTTAATGCTCATAATTTTATTCTTTTATTGGTTAGTGGCTTAGCGGTTTAAAATATTACAGGCCTCATCCTGTTTTATCATTTAATATTTCCTCAGATGGTAGATGTTTTTATTTATTCACAAAGCCAAACAGACGTTTGCATATTCGTAAAACCGGTTGCCAATTCTCTTACTGATCTAATCCTGATCTTAATTCTTCCATTTCAGCAAGTATCTCGTCCAGCTTTCGCTTTAACCCTCCATAAGCAAGGTTAAGGTCCCACTTGCCTATCTTACCACCAAAGAAGGCCAATAAGGCAATACTTAAAATGGCTCCCGCTATTACAACTACAGGAAAACCAAAAATCAGCCAGGTGCCGGGAAACTCAGCGAGCAGGAAATTTATAAATTTATCGCCCGGTATATCTCCCCCAATACTTCCAAACCAGAATCCTACAAACATGCACATAAAAACCACAGGATATAGGTACCGGGACAACCTGGTGTTAACCGACACCAGGTCGGTGATCCATTTGTCAAATGAAAGAAGGTAATGGTAGCTGTCTCTGGTCTTATCTAAATCATCCAGCCGCTTACTGAACTTATTTGCAATGAAGCTGATTGCAATAAAAACCAGGCTCATGGGGATACCCATATAGGGCATGTTAGTAATAAAAGAAACAGGTAATAATATACATGCAAATACAATGATCGCGATCCTGTTTATTTTATATCTTCTCCTGAATTTTTCAACCAGGTCTATAGATTTTTGTGAATAGAGATTATTTAATTTTGGTGCAAGCAAGGTTTGACTTTGCAAAAAGCCTTCTTTCCAAATTGTTTCAATTGACTTTTCCATTTCAATATTTTTAATAGTTCAGTAGTTTTTTTAAACGGTCTTTAATTCTTGTGATTCGTACACCCACATTATTGGGATTGGTTCCCATGATATCTGCTATTTCCTGGTAGGTTTTTTCTTCCAGGTACAACAATATAACTGCACGGTCAACTTCCGATAAATGCCTGATGGCAGCATACAATTGATTGAGCGATTCATCTGCAAAGGCGTGACTTTCTATGGTGGCCTCTTCAGGTAGTACATCAGAAACAAAATGTTGCTTGTTGTTTTTCATTTTCTTAAGTAATGTCAAACAAACATTCAAGGATATTCTGTAGATCCAGGTTGACCATTCAGATGCCTTTTTAAAATTGTCCCTGCTTCTCCAAATTTGCAGGCAGACTTCCTGGTAATAATCCTCAAAGTCTTCCTGGGTATCAGTATAAGCCCTGCATATCTTTATTATTATTCCTGAATAAGGTAAAATACTAGTAACATAAAAATCACTACTCAAAATGTCTTGCTTTATTAGTTAGTGGCCCATTTGAAGAATTATTACAGGCTTGTGGAAAAATTTTTATTTCTCAATAAGGAAATATTTGTTTTTCGAATATATTTCTGGTAAAGATTTGATAGAAGCCAAATTCACAGTAAACGAACTTTTGTTCAACATTTTTATTTTGCCCGCGATTTCTTACGTCAATCAATTTCAAATGTTTTCCATAATTGCTGGCCTTCCGGCACTTGAACGATCCAGGCATATTTACCGGGTTCTTTCAGGTTCACGGTAAAGTATTCGGCACGCTGTCCTACTTTGGAATGATAAGTGCTTAAGCCACCCAAAAATTCTGCGGGTGCCGGGCTTCTCAAGCCGCCAACATGATACCAGTCGAGCCACCGGTTAACCTTTTCAAGGTCAGTATTTCCCGCGAGCTTTACCAGGTTGACATTATTGTGAAAAGGCATGCCGGAAGAATCTGACTGCAGGTAAACGGCAAAAGAATGCTGACCAACAGACGGCTTCCAATTGCTTTCGATTTTATCTTTAGAAATGGTAATACTTTCATTGCGTTCCGGTTCCGAACTTTCAGTGGTGTCGGAGGTAACGGTAAGTGGTAATGTCATACCCCTTCTGACATGAATTTGGCCGGCCGAAGTTTTTACCCAACACTCCATAGCATAAAGTCCCGGTTCAAGATAAATAGTCTTTTGGGCTTGGTGCCCCGGTGATACAAGCCCGCGTGCGGTGATATAACCTACCCTATCGGCCCATTCAGGGAGCAACTCTTTTTCACGTGCATAAATTCCGGAAATGTCGATTACACTGTCCTGCAATTCCTTTAGGATGGTTGCCCAGCCACCTTCAAATTTATTGACATACTCCGCGTAATCTACTCCTACAGGCAATTTGGAAATGCTGATCTCATGCACATGTTTGGCATTGGTATTATTGAGCACAAAAGTGATCCAACCGGACGGAATTTTAGTTGGCGCAATGAAAGCAAAATCGGCCGTTTTCACTTCAACTTTATATGGTTTTTGCGTCTTTGTGTTGCATCCGAAAACAAGCAAAATAAAAATCGAAAGGCATAAGAATAGCTTTTTCATAACAAATAAATTTATTGATCACCAATGTGAAGAGGATAAAACAAGCCGTCTTAATATACAAAAAAAATAAAATACAATAATATTCAATACTTGATAGTTAGCAAAACGTCATGATAATGGAAAAAATTTTCGAACAATTCTCCGGGATTTAACCGAGAAAAAATTTAATTTCCAGAAAGCAACAGTTAATTTTGAAAATTTTAAAAATGCCGTTAGCCAGTTTTATATTAGTTCTTTTCGGTCTTATTTACCTGGTAAGACCTAATATTTACAAAAGAGGAATTTGGAAAAAGGCTTCTGGGGCCCAAAGAATATTATCCCCAAAACAATACATAGTTTATATGCGTGTAGTGGGGATAATTTCTATTGTTCTGGCGCTGGTGATCGCAAGTATATTAAGGAGATAAAAACTTTATTCTTTTGCCGGTGTAATAGTTATATTCCTGTAATCGATCGGCCCATGGTCGCCTTGTAAATAAATAGGGCCGGGTGCCCCTTCATCACTGTCGAGAGCGCCGCCAGTGATGCCGGGTATTTCTTCATTGCAGATCACCTTTTTACCATTTACATATACCGTTACCATCCTGCCAATCAGTGTAATATCATATGACTGCCACTCTCCCGCATCTTTGGCCTCCATTTCACCGGGTGCCAAAAATCCGTAAATGCCACCCAATAGAACGCTGGAAGGCTTCATACCCTTGCTGTCTATTACCTGAACCTCGTATCTTCCCCGCAGATACACACCACTGTTGCTTTCCTTCGGATAACGAAACTCAATATGCAATTTAAAATCGTTAAATGTGCGGTTACTTACAAGATTAGACCCCGAGTGCGGACTTCGTAAAATTCCCTTTTCAACCACCCACTGGTTATCGCCGGTAGCATGCCATTGTTTCATGGTTGTTCCATCAAAAATTTTAATTGGCGCACCCCAGTCAGGCTCTTTTGTACGGTGAAGCCATGGTGCCCTTTTGCCTTCCCAGTTATAGGTATTGCCGTTTGGCATTGTCATCGTTCCCTCCAAAATGTCGCCATGCAATGTGCCTTCCACTTTTAGATCATTTGGCTCCGGTTCCCATTGTGGAGGAATGGAAAAACTCATTTTCCCGTTTTCAAGATAAATTCTTGAAATAGGACGTGCACTTCCGCCGGTGCCGACAAATCTTCCGACCAACATTTTGAGTCCTGAATGGTGTATTTCGAGCCACGAAGGATATGGCTTACCATTGATGTTAACAGTCAAATCCCACCGACCCTGAATCGCCACAGAATCAGAAGTTTGCGCACTTGCCGTCATTGCAATCAGTATAAAAACAAAACCGATTAGCGACGAAAAAATGGGTGTTTTGCCAAGTTGTTGTATTTTTTTCATAAAAATTTTAAATTTTTAATTTTTTTCAAATTACTTAAAATTATTAGATATATAGGGATTTTCAGCCAATTTCAAAAATGACAATTTGCAATAAATCAGTAAAAATATCCAAAGAAATTATATTCATTCGGAAAAATAGATTAATTTTCCGGCCAACTCATAAGCAGTTAGTTTTGGTAAAGTGCCCCTGTTTCTACAGGGGCACTCAATTTTTAGGGTTATTCTTCCATTTTCCGGAATAAAAATCCACCTTTTTTATTCGTTTACTGTAATTTTTTTGTCCAAAAAGTTTCACAAAGTCATTTCTTCTATCCTCCGTGAAATCGCTAATTCCAGACCGTCAGGCAACGTAGATGCATCATCGTCAATTGCGCGAAGCCTCTTCAGCTCTGAGTCCCAGGCAAACGTATCCGTGGGCCCTCCATTATAACTTACATGAAATCTCTTTTCATTATTAAAATCAAAGGGATCTATATTAACGACATACGGTATTCCCTGTACGGTAAATTCAAACTTTTCTTTTTCCATAACTTTTTTTTCTAATTAATGGCACAAAAAGAATTCCAAAAGAAAAGATTCTAAAATTACATGTTACCTTTGAGCACCGACTCTTTTTCGATCTTATTAAAAACGCAACTTTCTATTTATAAATAATGACAATTCAAAAAAATGATTTTTAAATAGCTCGTTCACCATACACATTGTTTTAATACCAAACCTGTAAATTATTAAAAAAATCCCGTGGTTCTCTACGTATTAAAAGATTTCTGAATTATCATTGCGTAATTACCCACAAATTCGGGAAGAATGATGATAACCAATAATCCAATTACTGTACTTGTTGTGGAAGATAATGCCGGCGATTATCTTATCCTCAAAAATCAACTGCAAAATGTAAAGTTTCCGGTTAAAAAGATCGTTCACGCGGTTAACATGGAGGCGGTTTCTTCTCTTATTGCCAATACGCATTTTGATGTGGTGATACTCGATCTTTCGTTGCCTGATAGTATGGGTGTAGATTCAATAATCACAATGGATCGCCTTTTGCCAAAAACGGCTATAATCTGTCTCTCGGGATTATCAGGGGAAGAAACCGCTGTAGAAGCAATTTCACTTGGCGCGCAAGATTACCTGGTAAAAGGAAATTTCGACGAAAAACTGCTGGCAAAGACGATTCAACACAGCATTGAAAGAAAAAGAATTCTTGAAAACCTGCATTTGAGCAACGAACGCTTCAAGCTCATCAACAAAGCTACACTTGATACCACATGGGAATTTAATTTTGAAGATAATATCGGGCAATGGGGCGAAGGCATCATTCGCACGTTCGGCTATTCAGAAGAAAACATTGTATTTAATTTCGAAATATGGCAAAAATGGATTCATTCTGAAGATAGCAAACGGGTGATGAAAAACCTGGATTACCATTTAAAAAATCACTTGAAGAACTGGCAGGATGAATATCGCTTTAGGGCAGCTGATGGTTCCTATAAAGACGTGTTCAGCCGTGGCTATTTTCTGTTCGATAAAACGGGAAAAGCTACCCGGATGTTTGGATCCACCACCGACATAACCGAAAGAAAAAAACTTGAAAGGGAACTGGCAGAGCAGCAGATAAAACAACAGAAATTAATAACAGAAACCACCATACTTGCGCAGGAAAAAGAAAGAAACGAAATCGGGAAAGAACTGCATGACAATATTAACCAGATACTTGCCACTGTAAAACTATACCACGGTATGATGAAAGGGCCGGGTGCTGATATTTCCGAACTCTTGCCAAAAGCGTCTGAGTATGTTAATGCAGCGATTGAAGAAATACGAAAGCTGTCAAAATCGCTCGTCTCGCCTTCCATCGGTAATATTACCCTGAAGCAGGCACTTAACGACCTGGTAGACGAAGTAAACAAAACTCCCGAGTTGCAAATAAAACTGCATTACGATATGGAAGAGGGAAAGCTTATTGGCAGCAAGAAAGAATTGATGATATACCGGGTGGTACAGGAGCAGATTAATAATATCCTTAAACATTCACAGGCAACAAACGCAACTGTTGAGCTGGCAACAGAAGGATCCGAACTTATGCTTACTATTAGTGACGACGGTGTGGGCTTTGACCCCGGGGAAAGATCCAAAGGCATCGGCCTGCAAAATATAAACAGCCGGGTAGAATTTTATTCAGGCAGACTGGACATTATTTCAAAGCCGGGAAAAGGATGCCAGTTTAAGATTACAATTCCATGCTGAAAAGCAGCCGGTTAACTCATTTCAAAATAGACATTCCCAAAAAAAATTACGGTAGATAATTTCTTGCTGTTTATCTCTTAACCACGCAACTTTTAACGCTTGACTTAAAACGGTTAACTTTATACTTACTACCTTTGCCGTCCAAAAAAATCAAGGAGTAATACAATGGTCGACCTTACAGATTTTGACGTGGATTCACCTTCGAATCCGAATAACGGAATTTTCGGGCTGCCTTTTACAGAAGAAGATTCAAAAGTCGTTATCCTTTCAGTTCCATGGGAAGTAACGGTAAGTTACAGAGCAGGCACGGCAAGAGTTATAGAACGCATTTGCCATGCCAGCCTCCAGGTCGATCTCTTTGACGTGGATAATCCTAATGGATGGAAACAGGGCATTTTTCTTCGTGACGCTGATAAAAATGTGATGATGAAAAGTGACTACCTCCGTAAGGAAGCTGAACTGTATATCAACTTTATCACTGAAGGCGAAGACCTTGCTGAAAATAAATTCATGCAAAAAGTTTTGCGCGAAATCAATGAAGGAAGCACGTTTCTAAATAACTGGGTGTATGAACAAACGAAAGAATTGCTGGAACAGGGAAAATTAGTGGGCATCCTGGGTGGAGATCATAGTGCGCCGTTTGGGTATTATAAAGCGATTGCAGAAAAACATGGCGAGTTTGGCATTTTACAAATTGACGCCCATTGCGATCTTCGCGAGTGTTATGAAAACCTTACCTACTCACATGCTTCTGTAATGTATAATGTGTTGAACGAAATTCCTCAACTCACCAAGGTAGTTCAGGCCGGCGTGCGGGACTATTCACCATGCGAACTGGAATACATCAGGCAAAGTGACGGGCGTGTCGTAAGCTATTTTGATAAGAATATAAAAGAACGTCTTTACGAAGGTGAGACATGGAAAGATATCGTGCAGGAAATGATCGCACATCTTCCCCAAAAAGTATATATAAGTTTTGATGTCGACGGCCTTGATCCAAAACTCTGTCCCAACACTGGAACGCCGGTCCCTGGAGGTTTTGACCTGCAACAGGTTTATTATTTGTTTAGAAAAATTTTGGCGAGCGGCAGGGAGCTGATCGGCTTTGATTTAAATGAGGTAGGCATCAGCCCGAACGAATGGGATGAAAATGTGGGCGCAAGAATTCTTTTCAAACTTAGCAATTTGCTGATTGCTTCAAATGATAAATATGCAGTTTGAGATCATTTTAAAGAATGAAAAAATAAAATCATACCGGACGATAGCACTGATTGTGCTGTTGCTCAACCTGTCGATTTTTATTTTGATGTTGTTTTATGATGTGTATCGTTATGAAGCTGCGTCAGCCATTTTGCTGGTGGGTATTTATATTTTTATGCGCTTGTACTTCATAAGAAAATATCAACAGGGAAATTATCTGGACCAGGTGTTACTTTTTGTTCTTGCAGGTTGTTGGTTCGGTTTGCAAAATTATTATATGGTTGCAGCACTGGTAATTGTGGGTATTTTATATCACCTGGCTTTACAAAAATTACAAATTGTTTTTACCTCCGAAAAAGTAATGAAACTTAATTTTCCGGAAAAGGAATATTTGTGGAACACATTTAATAATGTGATCCTGAAGGACAACATTCTTACGCTGGATTTGAAGAATAATCATCTCATTCAGGCAGAAGTTGAAGAACCTAAAAACATTGATGAAAAAAAGTTTAATCAATTTGCCAAAGCGCAGTTAAACCAGGAAAAGTCAATATCAGAGGCCGTTCGGTGAACGGGAAACAGAAATTATTAATCATGACACATTCTCCATACCTGTTATATTCTGATGGCAAAGGGAATATCTTTGAAGATACTTCCCTTTATGTTTGTGGAAGGAGTGGCTGGGATGCAGTGCCTGTTGAAAACGAAGAATGGATCGAACTTCCGGATGGCGGCCAGTTATACGAACTACCGGATCGTCGTGGGATAGGCATTGACGTTACAACCGGGGAAATGCGTTTGTGCGAAAAAGGCTGGGCAGTTGCTGCATTTATTCCTCCTGCATTTACCGGCACATACCTCGCGGCTTACGAAACACTTCCGGATGCAGCAACGCTGCCTTTGTTTTGTTATACTGCGGCCGGTTGGTATAACGAAAAGTTTTATGTTACTGCAGTAAGAATTGAGCAGGATATCCGGCAGGAATGTGCCGGCTTCGATGAGCAAAAAATTGAAAGTGGTGTGGAACACCTGTTGTCTGCGTATATGCATAACCGTTTGGTTAAACATCTCGCTGACAATTGTTGCCTTACTTACCATTGCCCGGCAGCACGCAATTTTTTTATCGGGAGATGGGAATGTCCCGTACCCAGTTCTCCGGCGTGCAATGCCAATTGCCTGGGATGCATTTCCTTTCAGCCGCAGGAAGAAACTATAGTTTCAACACAAGACCGGTTGACTTTCAAACCTACTGCAGAAGAAATCGTAGAATTTACGGTTCCTCATTTGGAAACTGCACCTTATCCTATTGTAAGTTTTGGTCAGGGTTGCGAAGGCGAGCCACTGCTGATGTGGAAAACGATTGAAGAATCTATAAAAGAAATAAGGAAGCACACGCAAAAAGGAAGCATTAATATTAATACCAACGGCAGTGATCCGGAAGCAGTAAAAGCCTTGTGCGAAGCGGGTTTGAACAGCATCCGTGTGAGTACGAATTCTGCACGGGAAAAAATTTATACACCTTATTATCGTCCTAACAATTATCAATTTGATGATATTGTAGAAAGCCTGAAAGTAGTGAACAGTTATGGCGGTTGGACAAGCATTAATTATTTTGTTTTCCCCGGAATGACAGATAGTGTTGAAGAATATGAGGCGCTGAGAAAATTAATAAAGTCTACCGGTTTAAAAATGATCCAATGGAGAAATTTCAATATCGATCCCGACTGGTATTTAGGAAAGATCGGTGTTACTGAAACAGGTGAATGCATTGGTATCAGGCAAATGATGGATTTATTGCAGGAAGAATTTCCAGATCTGAAATTTGGATATTTCAATCCATCTATCGAAAGAATAAAAGGAAATTTCGAGATGGATTTTGCGCACGATTGAAAGCATCTCCTGTAAAAATAAAAATTCCAATTATTTGTCTGTCCACTATCTTGTGTACAATTTTATTTCAATCAATAGTTACAAAAAAACAACTGCATGAAAGCGAAGATTTTAAAAGTTACTTTTTTATTCTTATTGGTTTCCGGTTCCATTACTTTGGCCTTCGGGTGGGGCCGCTGGGGACATAAACACATCAGTCGCGCTGCCGTATTTGCACTTCCCGCTCCGATGCAAAAATTTTATTACAACCACATTGATTTTATTACAGAAGGCGCTGTGGTACCGGATTTGAGAAGAGGTTTGCTAAATGATAAAAATGAACCACCAAGACATTATATTGATGTCGAAAATTTCAAAATGTCCGTAAGTGCTTTACCAAAAACACCCAAAGATGCCTTTGAAAAATTCGATAGTTCGTTCATGAACAGGAACGGTTATTTACCCTGGTATATTGAAGAACTCACAGACAAACTTACCCATGCTTTTGAAAAAAGAGACAAATCAGAAATACTTTTTCTCTCGGCCGAATTGTCGCACTATGTTGCTGATGCCCACATGCCTCTTCATACTTCTACCAATTATAACGGGCAACTCACGGGTCAAAAAGGAATTCACTCGCTTTGGGAATCCGCATTGCCGGAGACTTTCGGAGGTTCATATAATTTTAAAATTCCTTCTGCAAAATATTTTGATAACATTCCTGATGAAACATTTAAAATGATCGATCAATCGCATTCACTGGTTGACACACTTTTGGCCGATGAAAAAAAAGTAAGAAGTCGTTTTACAGAAGACAATATGTATAAAAAAGACAGTGCCGGAAACGTGGTTAAATTCTACAACTCACCTGTCTTTTCAGATGAATATGAAAAACAATTCAACGAGGCTTTGGGCGGAATGGTAGAACATCAATTGCAACTCTCCATATATGATGTGGCTTCTTATTGGTACACTGCGTGGGTAAATGCAGGCAAGCCTGACCTGACTTCCCTGGATGATCCGCACCTTACCAAACAGAATAAAAAGAATTACAAGATGGAATTAAAAGCTTGGGAAAAAGGCAAACTTCTTAATCTTTCAAACGGAGAGAAGGAAGAATAAAAAATTAAACTATTTGTTTGTTTACTGCTATTGTTTAAAAAACTCGATAGCAGTTTTTTTATGTAATCTGGATAACTTCTTTTTAAAATTAATCAGCGGTAGTATTATTTTTTTACCTTCGCCGCCTCAAAAAACCAGGTTCTCTTTTACTATGAATAACTACTCAGCTTCAGTTTCAGCAAAATTATCTATTCCTGAAAAACAGGTTAACACCGTTTTGGAATTATTGGCAGAAGGCGCTACCATCCCATTTATTGCCCGCTATCGGAAAGACAAAACCGGCGCTTTGAATGAAGTACAAATTCAAAAAATACAGGAAGAAGCAAAATTTCAGCAGGAATTTGCGGATAGGAAATCTTTCATTGAAAAAACGATCAGTGAACAGGGAAAAATGACGGATTTTCTGCAAGAAAAAATAAATGCCGCCACCTCTTTAAATGAGTTGGAAGATATATATTTACCCTATAAGCCCAAACGCAAAACAAAAGCGCAAACTGCGAGAGAAAATGGTTTGGAACCTCTTGCATTGATGTTGTTGGAACAGAAAAACATTTCTGTAGAAGAGGAAGCGAAAGCATTCGTAAATGAAAAAATAAAAGATGCAGACACCGCTTTACAAGGTGCACGCGATATCATTTCAGAAATCATAAATGAAGATGCCGAAGTGCGTGCTAAAATGAGAAAGTTATTTGAGCAAACAGGAACTATTCAAAGTAAAATTTTGAGCGACAAGAAGGAAGCGGGAATCAAATACAAAGATTATTTCGATTTTTCTGAACCCGTTTCTAAAATTCCTTCACACAGAACATTGGCTATCATGCGCGGTTTTTCTGAAGGCTTTTTAAAAATGTCGATAGCTCCGGAAGAAGAATTGGCTTTAACGAAAATCGAAGAGCAATTCATTAAAGCCAATAATGAAGCGTCCGAACATATAAAAAAAGCTATCAAAGATGCCTACAGGCGTTTGTTGCAGCCAAGTCTTGAAAGCGAATTCCGGATGGCGCTAAAAACGAACGCAGACGAAGAGGCAATAAGTGTGTTTGCCGAAAACCTTCGCCAGTTACTACTTTCATCACCCCTGGGTAATAAAAAAATTATTGCGATCGATCCGGGTTACCGCACAGGGTGCAAAGTTGTTGTATTGGATGAAAAAGGTGAACTGCAAAAAACTGATGTCGTCTACGTTCACGAAAAAAATTACAAACTTGATGAAGCCAGGCACAAAATTGATAATTATGTCAAACAATTCGGAATTGAAGCTTTTGCCATCGGTGACGGAACTGCCGGCAGGGAAACGGAACAATTTATCAAGGAACTGAAGACCGGCTTACCCGTTTTCCTGGTGAATGAAGACGGCGCTTCTATTTATTCTGCTTCGGAGATAGGTCGTGAAGAATTTCCTGACCAGGATATTACTGTTCGTGGTGCAGTAAGCATTGGAAGAAGACTGATGGATCCACTGGCCGAGCTTGTAAAAATAGATCCGAAAAGCATTGGTGTAGGCCAGTATCAGCATGATGTGAACCAGGCGCGGTTGAAAGAAAAATTGGATCAGACGGTTGTAAGTTGCGTAAATGCAGTCGGGGTAAACCTGAATACTGCTGGTAAATACTTATTAAGTTATGTAAGCGGAATCGGGCCTTCCATTGCAGAGAATATTGTCAGTTACCGGAAAGAAAAAGGCAGATTTACCAACAGGAAACAGCTGAAAGAAGTGTCAAGGTTGGGAGAAAAAGCGTACGAACAATGCGCCGGGTTTTTAAGAATTAAAAATGGCGACAACCCATTGGATGAAAGCGGCGTGCATCCTGAATCATACGAAATAGTAGAACAAATGGCGAAAGACGCAGGAATAGAGGTAAAGGAAATGATAGCTAATGAAAAAATGGTGAATACCATAAACTCACTGTCATACGTAAACGAAAAAACAGGTTTACACACCATTAAGGATATTTTAAAAGAATTAAAAAAACCGGGACTTGATCCAAGGCAGGAAGCACAGGCTTTTGAGTTTGCCAATATCTACTCAATTGAAGATGTAAAAGAAGGCACCATCGTTCCCGGGCAGGTAACTAATCTTACAAGATTCGGTGCTTTTGTGGACATTGGTGTAAAGCAGGATGGCCTCGTACACGTTTCTGAAATCGCTAATAAATATATTTCTGATCCCGGGGAGATCTTAAAATTGAATGACAAAGTAATGGTGAAAGTCCTGGAAGTGGATTTGGTAAGAAAACGCATTGCTCTGTCCATAAAGCAAACGCAGGAAGTTCCCGAAAGAAATAAAGGTCTTAAAGACCAAAGACAAAATAGTTACCAGGGATCGCAAAAACAAAACAGGGAAAAAGAGAGCGCTTCAATGGAAGATGCGATGAACTTACTAAAAAAGAAGTTCGGTAAATAAATGTGACTACCCTAACGTTAATGAATAAACGCAAACTTTTCGCTGTAACTAAAAAAATTATTATTGGGCACTCAAATAATCATTGTGTTCCATCCAGTTCCTCAGCATGTCCATCCAGTTATTTTTTGCGAGGAGATGTGTTCCAAAACCGTGACCTCCGTTTTGAAATATATGCATTTCGGCAGGAACATTATTGCTTAACAAAGCTTCGTAATAACTGATACTGTTTCCCGGCTTAACTGTTTGATCATCACTTGCAAGCACGAGGAAAGTTGGTGGCGTTTTCGCATTCACCTGCAATTCGTTGGAAAACTTTTCGATCATTTCTTTAGGTGGGTGTTTACCAACCAGGTTATTGCGGCTACCCATATGCGTTAAAGAATCAGTAAAACTGATGACAGGATAACCTAAAATAGAAAAATCAGGCCGCAAAGAAGTATTGCGCGGATTATCGATGTAAGAATGATCAAAGTGTGTAGATGCAGTAGAAGCCAAATGCCCGCCAGCAGAGAATCCCATGATTCCTATTTTACCAGGATTTACATCTAGTTGTTCGGCATTTTCCCTTACATATTGCAAGGCTCTTTGCGCATCCTGTAAAGGACCAATCGATTTATCTTTCATGATGTCATCACTCGGCAACCGGTATTTTAAAACTACCGCCGTAACTCCCCAACTGTTTAAGATTTTTGCTACTGTTGTTCCCTCAAGATTATAAGCTAAAACTGCATAACCACCGCCGGGACAGATTACTACAGCAGAATGCTTTTCATCCGGATAGGATGGTTTAAAAATCGTAATATCAGGAACAGAAACTTTGCTTATAAGTATTAAGCCATTTTGCGTGGTATCTGCTTTTTCCTTGTATTTCAAATCTGCCTTACTGTTCGGCACTTCCTTATAAAGAGGAATCGTTGTTTGGGCCATCGAATGCTTGCCGATTGTTATCAAAAAAATTGCAGGTAAGATAAGTTTCCATTTGTTTTTACACTTCATTTTTATCGCAGTTTTTAAATTTATTTTTCAATCAGAGTGCGCGATCCAGGTGGACGTATCCGCCATCTACATGAATCAATTGGCCCGTTGTATGACTGGATCTGTCTGACAACAAAAACGCAACCATATTGGCAATTTCAGCCGCCGTAGTCATTCGCTTTTCAAGCGGAATTTTATCAGTAATTGATTGCAATTTTTGTTCGGAATTTTCAAACGTTTTGATCCATTTCTCATAAAGTGGCGTATAGCATTCTGCCACCACAACTTCATTCACCCGGATCCCGTATTTCACTAACTCCACAGCCCATTCTCTTGTCAATGCATTTCTTCCGCCATTTGAAGCAGCATAGCCGGAAGTATTTCCCTGTCCTGTTTCGGCAGTTTTTGAACCGATGTTCACAATAGATGCTTTTGAAATTTTCAAATAGGGTAAAGCGTGATGCGCCAGAAGGTAATAATGAACCAGGTTTTTATGCAGTGATGCAACAAATTGTTCATAATTTCCATTTTCCAAACCAACGCCATCATTAACCCCGGCATTGTTTACAAGCCCGTCGATACGGTTAAATTTTGCAACCACCTGCTTTACTGCATTTTCACATTCTGCCGGTTTTGTCAATTCCGCCACCACCTGGAATCCTTTATTATCAATAGATGCAAGCATTTTCAAATTATCTTGCTCATTTCTTCCAATGATGACAGGAACTGCATTTTCCTCAGCCAGGACTTTTACAATACCTTCACCAATACCTTTGGCACCACCGGTTACAATTATTATTTTTTCATTGAGATGAAGATCCATTTGTTAAGTTTAGAAGGTTTAGGGTTTAGAGGTTTAGATTGTAAAAATCAATTGCATTTTGTGTAAACACCTTTTCTCTTTCAAAAGCCGAAAAATTATTCATATATTTTTCCAACAGATTTTTCCATAGTTTATAATTGCCACTGAGAAGCATCACCGGCCAGTCACTTCCAAATACTATTCTTTCTGTGGCAAAACAATTAAAGACCACATCGAGATACGGGTAAAGATCTTTTTCTTCCCATTGATTCCATTTTGCTTCCGTGATCAATCCCGAAAGCTTGCAAAAAATATTTTTGCGTTTTGAAATTTCAGTCATCCATTTTTTCCATTGAATAATACTTTTGTCCCTTATAGAAGGCTTGGCACAATGATCAATAATAAATTTTTGAGCAGGGAAGTAATTTACAAATTCCACCGCTTCTTTCAGTTGGCTTTCGTAAATAAGCAAATCATAAGTAAAGTCATATTTTTTCAAAACCTCTACACCATTGAGAAATTTTTTATTTTTAAAAAAATCGTTCGGTTCAGCTTGCAGGATATGCCTGAAACCTTTTACCTGAGCGAACTTAGAGTAGTAAAGCAATTTATTTTCAATATTTTCATTTTGAAAATCAACCCAACCCACAATTCCTTTTATAAAAGAATACTGTTCTGCAAGGGCAATTAAAAAATTGGTTTCATCCTCGCTTTGATCTGCCTGCACCGCAACAACTCCATCGATATTATTTTCAGAAAGTACCGGTTGTAAATCTTGAGGCAGAAAATCTTTTTGAATGATTTTCATCTCGTCAGTGATCCATTCATCTCTTATTTTATTATACTTCCAAAAGTGAACGTGTGCGTCAATCATCGTTGATTATTTTGACCAGTTTACAACATTTTGTTTTTGAGTTCCGAGGCCGTCAATTCCCAACTCTACAACATCTCCTTGTTTTAAATACACAGGAGGATTAAAGCCAAGGCCCACACCGGCAGGTGTTCCTGTAGAAATGATATCGCCAGGCAATACCGTCATGAAACGGCTTATATAGGAAACCAAAAAAGGGACTTTAAAGATCAGGTCATCCGTGTTCCCATCCTGCATTTTTTTATCATTAACGGTAAGCCACAGACGCAAATTATTTACATCGTTTATTTCATCTTTGGTGACAAGCCACGGTCCCAAAGGCGCAAATGTGTCACAGCTTTTTCCCTTTACCCACTGCCCTCCATGTTCCAATTGGAATTCTCTTTCGCTCACATCATTGTGCAAACAATAACCCGCTACATAATCCATTGCTTCCTCTTCACCAACATAGGAAGTCCTTTTACCAATAACCACCGCCAGCTCTACTTCCCAATCAGTTTTCACCGAATCTTTGGGAATAATAATATTATCATTTGGCCCGCAAACAGATGTCGTTGCTTTAAAAAAAAGGATCGGTTCTTTTGGAGGAGTCGCATTTGTTTCCTGTGCGTGTTTGGCGTAATTCAACCCAATACAAATAATCTTTGACGGTTTGAAAACGGGTGCTCCCAATCTTGTTTTTGGATCAATCTCTGCTAACTGGTTTTCTGCAACAATCTTTTCCAGCTTTTTTATACCATCATTCGAAAAAAAATCTTCGTCGTAATCTTTCACGAACGCTGATACATCAAAAAATTTTCCTTCAATAACCATCCCCGGCTTTTCTTTTCCTGCTTCGCCAAATCGTATTAATTTCATTCCTTTTTTATTTTTCTATTTCGTTTCAATTTTAATTATGGTATCAATTCTATCTAATGGAACCCCATTCAGATCAATAGTTACACCATCTTTATTTTTTTTGTATTTGACTTTCTCATTGCTTCCCATTAATTCACAACTTTTCACTTTGCCTTTAATCCCATCAACAACGATCGACTCCCGCGCTGAATCACTCAATACATGAACGTATATTTTATTGTCTTTGGACGTAACCACTCCCCAATCCTGCGGTGGCATTATGTTTCCCCTTGTTCCATAAATGCTTTCGCCATATTTATCCATCCACTTTCCTATTTCTTTCAACGTATCCTGGAATTCCTGCTGTATAATTCCATTAGGTTGTGGGCCTACATTCAATAAAAAATTGGCATTGCGGCCAGCAGCATTTACAATATAATGAATAAGTTTGGACACCGATTTATAATTATCATCCTTGATATTAAAGCCCCATGAATTGTTCATTGTTTCACAGGTTTCCAAAGGAAGTTGTTCCGATGGTTTTTGAAAACTCAAACCTGATTTATTTTGCCCCGGCAGATCTTTTTCAAACATTTGAAAATCTTCGCCGGGAATGGGCGTCAGGTGATGATTATTTCCAACCAGGCATTCCGGCTGAAGTTTATGAATGAGTGCATAAATTTCAGGTAGATGCCAGTCTACTTTCGGTGACCTGTCTTTCGCTCCCTCAGGAGCAGTTTGATCCCAATACCCATCAAACCAGATGCCATCGATCTTTCCATAATTCGTAAGCAGTTCAGTTAACTGATTTTCCATAAATTTAATATAGTCATTCCAATCTCCATGAACGGTGCGGCCTGTTCCCTGCCCTGTTCTTCCGGTCCAATATGAATAATCATTTCTCCGCCAGTCGAGCAAAGAATAGTACAGGAATATCTTCATGTTTTGTTTATGACATTCATCTACTATCATCTTCACGACGTCTTTATGGTAAGGTGTGTTCATAATATTAAAATCAGAGTATTTCGTATTCCACATACTGAATCCATCATGATGCCTTGTAATTAAAGTGATGTATTTCATCCCAGCATTTTTTGCCATACTCACCCAATCATGTGCATTGAACTGGGTTGGATTGAAGAAATGCATCAGCTTAGTATAATCCTTTACTTTGATATTTTCATTTTGCATCACCCACTCTGCATCCCCGAGAATACTAAAAACGCCCCAGTGAATAAACAGTCCGAATCGCGCATTTTCAAATTGTTGTCTCGCTTCAAGGTTGGCTTGTGTTGGTGTGTACGTTTGTGCATGAACGTTAGCAATAAGAATTACAGTAAACAAACAAATAATCAGTTTTTTCATTTCAATCATTTAGGTATTTAATTTTAAAAATCCTCCGTCAATCGGATAGTCGGTGCCTGTGATAAAAGACGCTTCATCACTGCATAAATATAAAGCCAACGCGGCAACCTCTTCCGGTTTTGCCATGCGACCAATCGGTTGAGTTTTTGATAACTTATCAAACATTTCATTTTCATTTCCCGGGTAATTTTTTTTGAGAAATCCATCCACAAACGGAGTATGAACTCTTCCGGGAGAAATAGAATTACACCTTATATTTTCATGGATATAATCTTTGGCAACCGACAAGGTCATCGCTGCAACAGCACCTTTGGCTGTGGAATAAACAAACCTGTCATCAAGCCCGCACCATGCCGCCACTGAAGCCATATTTACAACAGACCCTCCCCCATTTTTTTTCATCAATGGAAGGGAAGCAAACAGGCAATTATAAACGCCTTTGACATTCACATTCATAACACGATCAAAATCTTCTTCTGATGTGGTATCCGCTCTACCGATGTGAGCTATCCCGGCATTATTAATTAAAATATCATGAACTCCTATTTTATCGAAAGAAGCAATTACTTGTTTTTGATCAGCTACATTGCAGGCATAGTTGAAAACTTTACCACCACTGGAGTTAATTTCGTCTACAGTCGATTGAGCACTTTCATTTGTCAATTCAATTATGTGAACTTCTGCTCCATTACCTGCAAACAGCATAGCCATTGCTTTACCAATGCCGCTGCCAGCACCGGTTATAACTGCTTTTTTATTTTTTAAAGAGAAGGGCATTAGTTAAGTTAATTCGTTAATTGGTTTATTGGGTTTTTATTGGTTGTGATGGTCATAATTCGTAATTCGTAATTTTTAATTTCTAATTTTATATCCGCTCCAGCCATACCATGCAACAATTATAAAACAAAGAACAGGCACAGAATATGAAATGGCTGTTGTATAACTCTCAGCTATAACGCCCATTATATATGGCATTATGGCTCCACCAACAATTGACATGATAATGAACGAAGAAGCCTTTTTTGTATGGTGCCCCAAATCTTTCACGCCCAAAGCAAAAATCGTAGGAAACATAATGGATTCAAAAAAGAAAATCGCCATCAACGAATAAACAGACAACCAGCTCTTGTTTAAAATCACAAAGACACAAAGCACGATGTTTATCAAAGCAAAAACAAACAACAAAATGTTGGGAGCGATTTTTTTCATCAACCCTGTTCCCACGAACCGACCGCACGTAAACAGCAACAAACTTACAGAAAGCAAATAAGCTGCATCAGCACTGGTGATCGTTTTATTGTTCTCTGTACAATAATTTAAAAACAGCGCCGCAATCCCAACCTGTGCCGCCACATAAAAAAACTGTGCGAAAATAGCCCCATTAAAATGCGCGTGCTGAAACAACGGCTTTTTTATTTGTCCTACATTCTTCACCATTTTATCTTCTTTGATTTCGGGCAATGGTGTTCTCCAAAAAATAAGCGCCACCAACAAAACCACAACACCTATAATGAGATAAACCATTTTTACAGAATCGAGCTGTGATGCAGCATCCACCGAACCGGCAAAGAAAACATTTGCTGCAATTATCGGCCCGATAAAAGAACCAACACCGTTAAAACTTTGTGCAAGATTCAACCTGAATTCAGACGTTTTCGGATCACCTAAAACCGTAACATAAGGGTTCGCAGCCGTTTCAAGAAAAGCAAGCCCCGAAGCAAGAATAAACATCGCAAGCAAAAAGAAATTAAAACTAAAGTTTTGTGCAGCAGGATAAAATAGAAAAGCCCCGGCAGTGTACAAAAGCAAACCTGTGATAATTCCTTTTTTATAACCGAAGCGATTCATAAAAATTCCTGCGGGCAATGCGATCAAAAAGTAAGCCCCGAAGTAAGCCATTTGTAATAAAGTAGAGCGCGCTTTATCAATATGCAACGTTTCCTGGAAATGTTTGTTTAGAACATCAAGAAGACCGTAGGCAAGTCCCCACAAAAGGAATAATCCGGTTACCAAAATGAGTGGAACCATGTACCGGTTCCCTTCGTTTCCTGTCGTTGTTTGTGTCGTTGCAATTGTAGGAATGGCCATTCTTTATTTATTAAGATCAAAAATTTTATTCATTAATACCCACTTTTCTCCAGGCCCTGCAACAGGTAATGCCTGTTGGTATTGCCACATAAGATCCTCCCACTCCTGTACTTTTGAATTGGCATTATCCATTGCATTCTTTTTTTCGAAAGAAAAATTTTCATCCGTTTCCATGATCATAAAAAGCCGGTTGGCAACACGATAAATTTCCAGTTCTGTAATACCGGAATTTTTTATCGACGCAATTATTTCAGGCCACACATTTTCATGAAATTTTTCATATTCTTGAATCAATTCTTCATCATCTTTTAAATCAAGCGCTAAACAATATCTCATACTATGTTAATGTTAAATGGAGTACAAATTAAGGCATTATCAATAAAACAGGTATGGGAAATTATCTTTCTTCAGTTTGATTTCATCCTGCAAATAGAAATACGCTTTTGCCAAATAAAAATCAACCACATTTATTGGTTTACTGGATTCGCCTAAATTATTCTTTAAAAATTTTATCCAAAAAATGAAGATGCTTCCGGAGATGGCGCCCGGACGGAAATCTCGTTGCAATGATTAACCTGTAGTTACCTGTGTTGAAATATTTTTCTCTTGAATGCAAAAACAAGTATGAAGCCAGAAATTGTATGTAGCAACGAATTAAAGCGTAATGAAATAAAAAATAGATGAATTTGTTGTTTTACTATAAAAAAACCAACTCAAAAAGTCGGTTTTTCTTTTTTACTCGATCATTATAAATCTACGTTAATGCAAGGTCCAGCACTTGTTGCATTGTTTTTACGTAATGAATTTTTACACCTTTGATGTAATGGGGATTGATATCATGAACGTCTTTTTCATTTTGGGCACTCATGATAATTTCGCGTATGCCTGACCGTTTTGCAGCGAGCACCTTTTCTTTAATACCACCTACTGGAAGGACTTGCCCCCTCAGCGTAATTTCACCGGTCATAGCAAGGTATGGTTTTACTCTGCGGCCGGTAAAAGACGAAGCCAATGCTGTCATCATAGTTATTCCTGCACTTGGACCGTCCTTGGGAACTGCGCCTTCCGGAACATGAATATGGATATTATTCTTGTAAAAAATTTCAGGATCGATTCGATATTTTTTTGCATTAGATTGAAGATAACTTAGCGCGGTTGAAGCACTTTCTTTCATCACGTTGCCCAGATTTCCGGTAAGCTTTAATTCACCTTTACCATTGTCACTTGTTGCAGATTCAATAAATAATATATCGCCCCCAACATACGTCCATGCAAGGCCTACAGCCACGCCTGCCATGTTTGCCATTTTATAAACTTCATTACTGTATTTTGACCGGCCGAGAATTTTTTCCACATCATTTATGCTTACGGTAGGTTTTAATTTTCCTTTTTCAGCATATTCCCTCGCCAGTTTACGCATCACGCTCGCCAATTGCCTGTCCAGTTCACGCACACCACTTTCTCTTGTAAAATCAGATATTATTTTTCCCAAAACCGCATCACTCATTTTAAAAGAAACATTCTTTAGCCCGTGCGCTTCTTTTTGTTTCGGCAATAAATGCCTCTTGGCAATCTCTATTTTTTCTTCAATAGCATAACCACTCAGGTCGATAATTTCTAACCGGTCTCTTAGAGCAGGTTGTATATTTTGTAAATTATTTGCCGTTGCAATAAACAAAACTTTACTGAGGTCATATTCCAGCTCGAGATAGTTATCGTAAAAATTATTATTTTGTTCAGGATCTAAAACCTCCAGCAAAGCTGAAGAAGGGTCGCCACGAAAATCTGTTCCTACTTTATCGATCTCATCCAAAATCATCACCGGGTTGGAAGATTTTACTTTTCTTATCGATTGCAAAATTCTTCCCGGCATGGCGCCAATATATGTTTTACGGTGTCCCCGGATTTCGCTCTCATCGTGCAATCCACCGAGGCTCACACGCACGTATTTCCGGTTAATCGCATTTGCAATGCTTTTACCAAGAGAAGTTTTACCAATTCCCGGAGGGCCAATAAAACAAAGGATCGGGCTTTTCATATCACCCTTTAATTTAAGCACGGCCAGGTATTCCAAAATACGTTGCTTAATTTTTTCCATCCCGTAGTGATCGTGATCAAGAATTTTTTTAGCCTTTTTAAAATCATACTGGTCTTTCGTATAATCTTCCCATGGCAAATCGAGCATCAGGTCCAGGTGATTGTACACAACCGAATAATCCGGCGTGGAAGGATGCATGCGTTCCAGTTTTTCGATGCCTTTGTTAAACATATCTTTTGCAGCAGCCGGCCACTTTTTGGCTTCCGCTTTTTTCTGCATTTCCTTTACTTCGGCTACATTATCACCCCCCAACTCTTCCTTTATCGCTTTTAACTGCTGCTGTAAAAAGTAATCTTTCTGCTGCTTGTCCAACTCAGCACGGGTTTTGTTCGTTACCTTATTTTTTAATTCGGCATATTGCAATTCTGTCTGCAATAAATTAAGCAGCACTTCAGCCCTTTCCTTTATATTCTGGATCTCAAGTAATTTTTGCTTTTCCAGTATATTACTGTTTAAATTACTGCTTACAAAATGAATGAGAAAAGAAGGGTTTTCTATATTCTTTAAAATAATCGTTGCCTCAGAAGGCATATTGGGCGAGAGTTGAATAATCTGGCCGGAAAGCTCTTTTATAGATCCTACCATAGCGTCAAAATCGGTATCATCTTTTAACTCCTCATCAGCCAATACCGTAATTTTAGCTTTAAAATAAGGCTCTTCAGAAGTGATCTCATCAGTTAAAAACCGCTTTTTGCCCTGGATGATTACTGTAGTACCACCGTCCGGCATTTTTATAAGCTTCAGAATCCTTGCCACGGTTCCGATCTTTACCAAATCATTTGCACCCGGCTCTTCAACCTGGCTGTCTTTTTGTGATACCACACCTACCAATTTGTCAGTCTTGTACGCATCGTTTACAGCCTTTATACTCTTATCACGGCCCACTGTAATAGGAATCACCACGCCGGGAAAAAGAACTGTATTTCTTAACGGAAGGAGTGGTAATTCAGCGGGGATGGGGTGTTCGTCATTTCCTTCATTATCTTCATGCAAGGGAATCATGGGCATAAATTCCATTTCATCTTCAGGCCCATTCAAAAAAAAGTTATTGCTCATATATATTTTTCACTTGTCAATCTGTCAAAATTAGTATCAAAGGAACAAAGAATTTAAGTTAATCCTATAACGTTCAAGATTAATGCCATGTTAAACATGTTAAAAGAACTTTTTGTCATCTTCTGTTATTCTGCTATCAAATAAACATACGGGAATGTATAAACGAAATTATCGTCAAAATTTCCTTATTATTTTCCTTCAAGAAATTTTCTATAAAGGTTTTATAATTTACTTTTGATATTTAAGGCCTCCAAAATAGAATAAAAAAAATGCCGGATATTTTACTTGTTGACGATCATTCGATAGTGAGGACAGGATTAAAATTACTGATCCATGATTTTATTGCTCATGCGAACATTGATGAAGCTCACAATGGAGAATCGGCATTAAAAAAAATCAAAGAAAAAAATTATGATCTTGTAGTGATGGATGTTAATATGCCTGAAACAGATTCATTCGGAACGTTGGAAACTATTCTTGCATTAAAACCCTCAACAAAGATTATCATGTTCAGCATGAACGCCGAGGAAGTGTTTGCCAAACGTTATTTAAAAATGGGCGCAATGGGCTACCTTATGAAAGATGCGCCGAATAACGAAATTGAAAACGCCATCAATACCGTTTTAAATAATAAAACCTATGTGAGTCCGCAGCTAACGCAAAAAATGCTATCAGACCTCCATTCAAAAAGGGAATCAGAAAACCCGTTTGACAGATTATCTACACGTGAATTTGAAATTGTACAACATCTTGCGCAGGGCGATTCCGTGGCAGAAATTTCCAAAAAGCTAAATGTTCATACGTCTACAGTGGGCACTCATAAAGCAAGAATATTTGAAAAACTCCATTGCAATAATGTGATTGATCTCACCAACCTTGCTAAAGCTCACAACGTGATCCTGCCATCGTAAACCGTTATAACACGGTAGGTTTTGTAGTTTATTTTCTACAGGCAAATAGTTTAATTATTACAAAAACTATTGCATTCCCGATCTATTTTTACCGCATTGCCAGATACAGCAATCAAAATAAAATCCATTCTATCCATTGATTGTTATATGACTGGTAAAAGTAAACCTAACGCCAAAAGATTGCGCCGTTGGTAACCTCAGAAATAAAAAAGCGATAGTGACCCTATCGCTTTTTTTATAGAAAATTTACTACAGAAAATTGCAGCATTTTACTACAACTTCCGGAAATTATTTTATCTTTTTTTGTTTTCAGAATCCTGATTAAAAACCCTATATCCTGGCCCTGTGAAAAAAAATGTACTTAAAAAGCTTCTTCCTTTTATCGGCGGGTGCCTGCTTTCCACCCACATTTTTGCGCAGGAAGTACCAGCCGATCCGGGAAATGATCCCTTTACCAGCGCACCTGTTGAGACAGCAAGCAGATCTGACCAATTGACAATCGAACATCCGGATTTGACGAAGGAGCAAACCACAGTTTCGGAAAAACTACCTGTAACTAATGAATCATTATCTGTTTCAGGCTCAAAAAACGAAAATGATAGGAATCAACTGTCACCCGCCAATAGTAAACAAACAAATAAAGACGCTTTTAATATTACCAAACCAACGGTTATGACCCCCAAGAGGCTACAAGTAATTGTAGCCTTTTTGGGGTCTTAAAATTTATGAATTTGTTTGTGCAACCGCCTATTTTTAGAAGCTGGTAAAAACAACCTGGGCCCAACAATGCTGCAATTCATTCCACTAATGCAACCTCTTTATCAGCTCATACACACGTTGCGACAATTGTTTCATCTTTGAGCGAACATCTTCTTCTGTGACAGGTGTTAATAAAGCAATCACATATTTAATATTACCGTCATCGACAATACCGGCGTCACAGGTAAAATAATTCCACCAACCAGATTTGTGATAAAACATCACGTTGGGCGGAAGTCCCGCAGAAAGTTTTGAGGTATCTAACTGCCTTCCGAGAAGCACTTTCATTTGCTGGCTTACCCAGGGATTAACCAGTTGATTTGTATAAATTTTATACATGAAATCTGCCGCATGCAATGCGCAGGTTTCCGTTCCGCGAATGGTATCATAACCCGGATCCTCAAATTTGCGACTTAGATATTTGCGGGTTACTTCGCTGCCATACCAGCCGTTTGCGTGGATCGTATTATTTATGTTTTTTCTTCCGGCAATATCGATAAGGCAATTGGCTGCGGAATTATCGCTGCGGGTGATCATGAGGTCTAATAAATAAGCTACGGTTACTGTATCACCGTCGCGTAACAGCGGTCTCGGATCCCAACTTATTTCACGCGTCTGATCCACATCGTTCGGCGATTTTACCACATAAGATCTGTAAAGAGAGTACCTGCCGTCACTCACCTGTTTTAAAATTTCCATCGCCACGTACATTTTATAGAGAGAAGCAGGATAAATAAAATTTTCCATATTAACACCGCCCAGTAAAGGTTTCCGGCCGTTAAGATCAATCACCGCAAATGAAATTTTCTCCATACCATCCTCACCTGCATCATAAATTCCATCCAGGTTTACATCGTGAACAATCTGTTCCAATGAACGGTTAAAACTTTTTTGCTGAACATAGTAACCGGGCACATTTACATTTTCTTTTGATTGAGACATCGTAACAAAGGAAGTTGTAAAAAAAATTAAAAGAAGAGAAAAACGTTTCAAAGATTTATATTTACCGGCGATAAAAATAAGGACATTCTCCAGCCGGGTCTTAAAAAATATTTTTTATCAAAAGAAAAATAACAACTTTTTGTTGATTTACTGTTGCCTACTGATCATTTATAAAGAATTTGATTTTTTCCAGAACTCATCCTGGTAATTATCAGTTAATGGTTCATTCACTATTTGCTCACCTATCAATTCCAATTGTTCGTCGGACAATTGTTCCTGTAAATGCGGAAACAATATTCTTTCTTCAAACCGGATGTGATCATCTATAGTGTCGGCCAGTTCAAGCAATACATCATCTTCGCTCTCCATCCCTGACACACTGATTTTATCAACACAGGTTTTAATTTTCTGATGGTCGTCAAGTGCTTTTTGAACTTCTTCATCCTGCACAGGAGCAAAAAGAAATTCTTCCTCTTCCTTAAAGTGAGTAGCAAAATGATGTTCCCAAAAATACTTTACATATTTTATCATCCGGTCTGTCTCGATATGATATTTGACGCCCTGCCGTATTTTCCAGCAAAACAAAAGACCTGCATGATGATCCCTTGAAAGTTTCACGAGGTTCTCATTTCTTTTAAGAGGTTTGTTTTCCATGTGCCTGAATTTTGTACAAATCTATTTACAATTTTGCAACCGGCAGTTTTTTGAAACAAAACGGCATTAATCTTGTTTATTATTAACCAGGTATTGATTTGCGAATAATCTAAAAAAATATATTGAATTATGGTTGAATTGACAACTCCGGTTGGATCCCTGGATCATATACAGGGAAAACCCGGTGCTACAATTACATTGGTAGAATATGGTGATTACCAGTCTCCGCACTGTGGAGAAGCCCATCCATTGATTAAAAAATTATTAAAGGAATTTCACAATGAATTGCTTTTTGTTTTTAGGCATTTTCCACTGGATACGCATCCTGAAGCGATGATAGCCGCACAGGCCACGGAAGCCGCCGCTTTACAAAATAAATTTTGGGAAATGCATGATCTGATTTTTGAACAACAGGATCAATTAACCGAAAGCAACCTGGTTTACTTTGCGGAATCATTAAATATGAATACGGAACAATTTGAAAATGACTACAACAACCAGGATATTATTTCTAAAATTGAAAGTGATATTGAGAGTGGCATCCGAAGTGAAGTAACTGATACGCCCGCTTTTTTCATAGATGATGAACCCTTGGAAAGCTACGACGAAACTTATGAATCCCTGGCCAAAGCCATAAGGAACGCCGAATAATATAGCGTCTATATTTTTCGTATATGCCTGATCGTTATAAACCAGTAAACAAACAAATCCGGGCAATTTTTATTTTAGTGTTGATGCTCGCTAAAAAGCAGCTGCCGTATTTTGATTGGCAAAAACTTTTTTCAAAATATCCTTAACTCTTGCTGCGGGATCCTGCCTTATTTGTTGTTCTTCCAGGCCAATTTTGTAAAACAATCCATCCAATGCTTTTTGAGTAACATACGCAGTAAGATCAGTATTTACCGGCTTGCTGCTGAAACGATCGTAAGCAGTAAAAACGTCACTCCAGTACCGGGTGGCATTGGTATTATCCAGGGATTTCGATATTATGGGTTTAAATGCAGCAATTAACTGGCTGGTGGTTTTTTCTTTTAAATAATTGGTTGCCGCCGTATTACCACCTCTCAAAATCCCAAATGCATCCTGTATGGTCATTTGCTTAATGGCATTTATGAAAATATTTCCTACAGATTTGGAAGCATCTTCAGCGGCGCGGTTCATAGACAATATCGCTTTATCCACCACGCTTCCCAAACCTACATTTCGTAACGTTTTCTCGACACTTTCAGCTTCAGGAGGCATCAATATTTTAACCATCGCGTCCGCATAAAATCCGTTGAGCTTTGAGAGAGTGCTCGTGGCAGAATCTGTTCCCAGTTCCAACGCAGTTTTTAACCCATTTACTACTTCGGCTGTGGTGAGACTTCCGCTTCCGGTGGTTCCTACGGAATCCATAATCGTTTTTGCTGTTTCACATCCGCTGATAGAAAACAAAAGAACCAATCCCAAAAGGTATATTTTCTTCATAAACTTTTTTTGAATAGTGTAGGTTCAACTTCAATGCCAAAAAGCGATCCATGCAATACATTATAGTTCGATGCCGATCTTCTTCATAAGAATAGACGCATTTAAACTGTTACATACACCGGGTTTTAGTTGATAATCAAAATACAATTCATCATTACTTACCTGTACATCAAAATGATAGTTTAAAATGTGTTTTGAAAAATCTTCTTTCATTGTTGCCAGTTCAAGGTCATGCGTAGCAATAATTGCGGCAGCTTTTTTATGAACCAGTTGCTTTATCAGCGCCTTGGAGCCTGTGTGCCTGTCGAGAGAATTGGTTCCTCTTAAAATTTCATCCAACAGGATAAAAACATTTTCACCTGCGTTCACTTTATCAATGATTGTTTTCAGTTTTTTTAATTCAGCATAAAACGTCGAAGTACTTTCTTCAAGGTTGTCGGTGACCCGCATACTACTAATTAGCTGCACATGGGAAACAAAAAATAATTTTGCGCACACCGGTGCGCCGGCCATCGCCAACACGATATTGACACCGATACTCCGGAGGTACGTACTTTTCCCCGCCATGTTAGAACCTGTTACCAGCATAAGTTCTGCGTTATCGGGAATGTCGATAAAATTATTTACGCGTTTTTCAACAGGAATCAAAGGATGACCTACTTCTTTTCCTTCGATAGAAAAATAATCACTTTTAATTTTGGGGAACACCCAGCCAGGATTATTGAAATGCAGAAGGCCAAAGCTATTGAGCGCTTCAAAATTGGCGAGCGTGTCAAACCACAAATGGAAATAATTTTGTTCGTCGCTTTTCCATTTTTCAAGATCGAGAACCTGTTGCAAATTCCATAACAACAAAAGATTTAGTGGCGCTGATAAAAGCATATTGTAGCGTATATCCAGCTTATCTAAAATCTTTTTCACTTTTGCAATATCATCGGAAGCTTTTTTATTTTGTTCGACAAAAACCGCTTGCCATTTTTGCAATAAGGGGCTTTCAAATTTTTCTTTTTCTATCAAAGAAATGCTTTTTGAAAGTGTACTCAATTCATCTGCCAGTTCCGACAATTGTGCATGTATTGGCGCTATATATTTATTGATTTGATAGGCGAGCACGGCGAATAGAAGCAAGCCCCCGTAAAAGACAGTGTTGCCAACTTTATCGAAAATGTAAAGTACAACCACTGCCAGGATAATTGCCGGAAGCAAATACCGGAGCCATTTCCAGGGCTTAAAATTATTGAACACCGGGGGATCTTTGATCCAGTTCGCCAGCCGGTTTTTTGCGGAAAAAGTGATCTTGTTGGCAGTGCCGAAAGACTGAAGTTCTTTTATCCATACATGTTTTCCTGAAAGTTCTTTCACTGCTTTCTGCCGCTGTTCAATATTTGAAATAGAAGCAGGCGATTTCAAATATTCCGCAAGCCTGCTACTCCCCGGTTCTGACGTAGTCCTGTTGATATATTGAAAAAGAGAAGCGTGCCCGAAAATATCCAGGTCATTTGCATAGGCGTGTTCTTTTGGAATGTGTTCGGAGCCATCTTTAAACACGGCATAATTTCCATTCAGAAACTGAACTTCATTTTCATTGAGTGTTATCAATATGTTGGTATGTTGAATGTGCTCCTGGTTTTTAAGATCTGTTTTTACAAGTTGAATAAAAACGAAAACCAAAACGACAGAAGCCGCTATTACATACCCGGGTCCGAGCGACCAAAGAAAATAAAATACAGCAACGATGGCGATGATGGCGGCAAGCCTGAACCATGCAAAAGCGGATTTTTTTTGTTTCAGCTTTTGCAAATGGGCATTCAATTCTTTTAACCTGTTTTGATAAAACTGCTTCGGTTCCATTAATTTGTTTTGCTTAAAAAAGTTTGTAAATGTAAACTGATAAATTGAGGATTTACGGTTCAACGTGATAAGTGGAAAAGTTGATTTATAAGGAATTTTTATTGATTCTTTATCAATTCATTCCCTTTTCTTTAGTAAATTTGCAGGTTCACAACTATCGGGGCTGACCGGTTTTGACAGCATAGTTCTTTGTAAGTATAAGCATGTAGCGCGTTGCGTAATTAGCGCTTTAATCTGAATGCGAAACCTTTAAATGGCAATAACAATTTTGCCATGGCTGCGTAATCGATAGATTCGCACCCATTAGGGCCGTTGAGCGGGCCAGGCCTGTTGCCACGCTTTTCCGCCGACTCAAAAACAAAACAGGCTGCTGCGATCGAAGGCTGTGACGATCGCTTAAGACGATTCAGCTAAGGGAAAGGTTGGTTTGTTTTGCTCCTGCTTTTCTCCGACAAGTAATGCAAAAATAAACATGTAGAAGGCTTACGGCGAATGTGTTTGGACCAGGGTTCGAATCCCTGCAGCTCCACTTAAAATATAAAAGCTATGATTTTTTGATCATGGCTTTTTTTATTCTACGAATCCCACTTTGCAACCGATTTAAAATTATTAATATTTGTCTGTCTACTGTAAATTTTTCCTAAAAATAGTTTAACGACTTCATGGATGCCATATCCCGGTATTCCTCCCAGAGTTGCCTAAGAATTAGTATTTTAAACTAAATATCGGGGGTGATAACTTCGGGGAGAACTCAACCAGGGTTTAGGAAAAGCGGCTTTAGTGGCACGGGAATTGAATTCTATTAAAAAGTTTCGCAAACATGAAGAAGTGTTTGGAGATAAAAGGGTTGTAATTATCCATGAAAAAGCAAATAAAAAGAATCCAGGTTACAACGCTCGAACATCTTCATCTAACTTATCTGAAATCCATGAAGAGAGGTTTTCAAATCGATAATAATGCTTTATACGTCCAGTTTAGAAAAACTCGTAGAGAAGCTCTATATCTTTCACGCCTTTAGCATTATCGGATTGGCTTATTTCAATATTGAATAAATCTGAAAAAGCAACTATCATGAACAATTTTGCGATGGCGCCTATGCCAACCATTACCGATAAAGACGCCGATCCATTACAGCTACTCGTAGTGGAAGATAGCCCCGGAGATTATTTTTTATTACAGGAATACCTGCAATCAACAAAGATCAAAATTTCGGAAATCCTTTTCGCTTCAAAGATGGCGGAGGTTCCGGCACTAATTAATAAAAACAAAATTGATATTGTGTTGCTGGATCTTTCGCTTCCGGATAGCCAATCAATTGATTCGGTCATTACTATAGATCGCCTCTTGCCCAAAACTCCTATTGTAGTTTTTTCCGGGCTGTCGTCGATTGATATTGCTACAGAGGCTATTTCCCTTGGAGCACAGGACTACCTGATAAAAGGCGAGTTTAATGAAAAGCTATTAGCAAAATCTATCCAGTACAGTATTGAAAGAAAAAAAACCTTGGAAAGATTACGGGAGAGCAATGAACGGTATGAGTTTGTTAATAAAGCTACTCTTGATACCATTTGGGAATGGGATTTTAGTACCAATACGGGCATTTGGGGGGTTGGACTGATAAAAACATTCGGGTATTCCGAAAAACACCTCCTCTATGATGATGAATGGATGACAAAATATATACATCCCGACGATATTGAAAGGGTTGCTAAAAGCATACAATACCACCTCAATAATGGCATTAAGAACTGGGAGGACATATATCGTTTTCGCTGTGCGGACATTAGTTATAAATATGTATATGACCGGGGGTTTATCGTGTTTGACAACAAAAAAAAGCCCTCGAGGATGTACGGTGCTATGGCGGACATTACGCGCCGGAGAGAATCAGAACTCAGGCTTGCCGAAAGTGAGAATCATTTGCGCACTATTATAGAATCTGAGCCTGAATGTATTAAATTGTTGAATCCAAAAAGCAAGTTGCTTGACATGAATAAAGCAGGATTGTCTATGCTGGAAGCCGACCGTTTGGAGCAGGTGGCGGGCGACAAGCTTTTGAAAAGCATAAAACCTTTCTATTTAGAATCATTTCAAAAACTAACCAGGGAAGTTTTCGAAGGAAAATCCGGGAAATTAGAATTTGAAGCAACCGGCCTCAAAGGAAAGAATCTCTGGCTGGAAACACATGCAGTTCCTTTAAGAAATATTAATGGAGAGATCATTTCTTTATTGGGAATAACACGTGACATTACTGAACAGAAAAAGGCAGAAAAAGAATTACTTGAAGCAGAACTAAAATATCGTACGCTTTTCGAACAGTCGGCTGATGGGATCAGCGTCATAGATTCCGAAACACTCCTTCCGATAGATTTTAATGAAAAAATGCATACTCAATTGGGATATTCCCGGGAAGAGTTTGCCCGATTAAAAATTTCAGATTATGAAATCGGCGATTTCCCCCGGATTTTGCAGGAACGTATTGAAACTATCGACCGTGAAGGCCGGGTTAATTTTGAAACAAGGTATAAGAAAAAAAATGGGGAAGTCGGGAATGTACAGGTAACTATCATTGCTATCAGATTGAAAGGCAAGCCTCAACTTTATGCAACTTACCGGGATATCACTGAAAAAATAAAATTAGAGCAGGAACTTAAAGAAAAGGAGATCAACCACCAACGAAAAATTACCGAAGCTACCATATCGGCCCAGGAAAAAGAAAAAAACGAGTTAGGAAAAGAATTACATGATAATGTAAACCAAATTTTAGCCACCGTAAAAATTTATTTGGGCATGGCCAAAACAAAAGAAAAAAATTCAGAAGAGATAGATCTGGTAGGACAAAGTTTCGATTACCTGAATATCGCCATGGAAGAGATACGAAAGCTAACCCACTCACTGGTGGCGCCTTCGTTGGGTAATCAAGGTTTGCACGAAGCATTCAATCAATTAATTGAAGAAATAAACGCAACTAGGGAGTTTAAGGTAAACTTCGTGGATGAAATAGGTGAAAACCTGGTATTAGATGATAAAAAATCATTAATGCTCTACCGTATCACGCAGGAACAAATGAATAATATTCACAAATATGCCCATGCTAAAAATGCAATTCTTCATTTGAAAGAACAAGGTAACCAACTGTATTTAAGCATCGCTGATGATGGGGTGGGATTTGATACAATGCAAAAAAGCACAGGCATCGGATTAAAAAACATCCAAAGCCGGGTTGAATTTTATTCCGGATTCATGAACATCATTTCATCTCCGGGTAATGGTTGCAAAATAGAAGTATCAATTCCCGTATAATCTTCCTGAAAAATGGAATCTTAGTTAAACCGGTAATTAAATTGCAAAGAACCATACTTGTGATTGAATCGCTGGCTCTTTGCGACTTCACTCTTAAACGTAACCGCCAGCCGAAAAGAATATCGTTTAAATGAATACATAGCTCCCAACTGCTGCAAAAGCACAAACGGCTCAGGATCAGAAATGATCGGCCCTTTATTTTTTGCAAATAAGCCGCCCTGCACCGTGGCATTATACAATTGCCAGGTTAATTGGGGATAATAATAAAAGAACAATTCCGGTCGATAACTTTCCGGTTCGTCGCTTACCGCTGCATTCCAGTAAACACTTTTATGCTGTAAATTCATCTTACCAAACTGGAACAACACGCTTTCACTTGCATTTGTAAAAAAAGAACCCAATGAAAGCTGTGTTACTGGCGTAACCTGTATGAGTGAATTCGGATGCTCTACCAAAGCTTTTCCATATTTTGCATGAAGATTGATCCCGAATGCGCTTTTCAACTGGTAATCCCACACCCAACCCCATTCGCTGGTATTGATGTGAATCAGTTTGTGATAAGAATTTTGCAAAGCTTCACCCAAAGAAGCTTTGCCTATTGTTCCGGCAGAAATACCCCATTGCAAAAATTGACGGCGTTTTAAAAAGCCGGTGCGCAAAAACTGGCCATACAAATACCCGGTTACCGGCCTGTCAATTTGATCAGGAGTATGTATTTTCCTTGAGTAAGCAGTAAATATTTTCTGCCCGAGTTCGAACTGATCCACTTGTTTTATAAAAGAAGGTTTTTTGGAGCGGTGACTTGTACTGTAGTTGAACATTATTCCATTGGTATAGTAACCGTCTTTGCCCTGCATCAGGAAAAAATCATTTTCTGTAATAAAAGATAACTGTTTTGAAAAATTTTCATGCGTTGCTTTTTGCCCTTGTGAAGAAAAAAACAAAAGCAATAAAATAAATGCACACGTAAATTTCTTAGGAACAGAAAATAGATTCATAAAGAATAAGAAGATGGGTAAAATTATTATTGATCGTTCCAAATATATTAAAGCTTTGTCATTTGTAGCGATCCTACCGGTTGCTGCATCAAAATTAAAAATGTTCATTATTTGTTGATCTGCTGTTGCCGGAGTTATAGCCATTAAATGTGCCTGTCAAAAATATGACCATCTTTGTGAAAATATTTGGTGCACCCAACCAATCCTGCATCAATTTCCACTATGGGTATAAACGAGACCGAACATTTGGAAGAAACCAGGCAACTCATCAGATCATGTCTTGCAGAAGACAGGAATGCGCAAAGGCATTTGTATGAAGGGTTTGCGCCCAAAATGTTTGGTGTTTGCCTTCGCTATGCTAAAAATCGTGAAGAAGCTGAAGATATATTGCAGGAAGGTTTTGTACAGGTATTTAAATCGTTACCCAACTTCAAATTTTCGGGATCTTTTGAGGGTTGGATACGAAAAATTATGGTGTATTGCGCGATTGCGAAATACCGCGAAAGATCAAAATTGCATTCAGTTTTAACCTTAGAAAACGAAAACATTGCCGCTGTAAATAATGAGGAAATTCTAAGCAGCCTGGGCAAAAAAGAATTATTAAAAATGGTACAAGATTTACCACCTGCCTATCGAATGGTTTTTAACCTTTACGTTTTTGACGGTTTGAAGCATCGAGAAATAGCAGAGCAATTACGCATCTCTGAAGGAACTTCAAAATCAAATTTGCACGATGCAAAATTGATTTTGCAACGCGCTGTTAATGACAGCATGAAAATCGCAAACCAAAAATCCACGAATGGATAAAAATTTACACAATATTGAAGATCTGTTTAAAAAAGGGTTGGAAGGAAACGAAGAATCGCCTTCTGAAGAGGTTTGGAATTCTATTGATCAATCTCTTGAAAAGGCGAATAGTTTAAAGTTTAGAAAGAAATATTATTCGCTTAAACGGGCAACCGCCATTTTGGTGGTGATGCTGGCGCTTTTAAGCGTTTACGTGTGGAGAAATCAATCGAACAAGCAGATCGAAAACAAATCAAATAACCAGAAAAATATTGTTGCAAATGAGAAGCCATTAGAAAAAACAGAAACTTCCCCTGCAGAAAAGAAAGCTGAAAGCATTCACAAATCAGCAGATGAAAGCGATATGGCTGAAACTAAAAAAAGTACTTCTTCAAGCAAAAATATTATAAGCAATACTCCGCAGGTAAAAGCTAATGAAGCCATTGGAGCAAAGCCAAACCGGAATGATGCAACTGGAAATCTGAAGCCAACAACAGGTACTTCAAATGTAACAGCAAATGCTTCCCGGGAGACAAGCGCACCAAAAGTAAACAGAGCTGAACAAGAAAGTATTTTAGTAACTCAGCAGAAACCGGACTATCAACCTGGTATAATGAGTTCAAAGGAGAAAAATGAAATCGCCGTGAATACGGACCAAACAATTGTTGCTCCACCGGCAGTTACGTTTGAACCACTGCCAATCGTAAGTTTCAACGGTATAACGGCTTTAAAAGGCGCCTCAAAAGTTTCGCCCTATTTGGCGCCTCAGCGGATCATGAATAATACGCCAACTCATATCAAAGCGCCAACGCGGTTTTATGCTTCCCCGTTTTACTCGCCGGATATTGCCTTTTCGCACTTGCGGGATGAAGATCACCATTTCGGCAATCCTTATTCACGTGAACTTGAAAAAAACGAATCAGCAAATTATTCCTATTCTTTTGGAATATCAATTGGCTACCATTTGAACCGCAAATGGTCACTACAATCAGGGATTAACTTATCAACAATAAACATGCACCTGGAACCCGAAGAGATTTATGCGGAACGTGATAACCAGGGAACCGTAAAATACACAATTAATACATCGTCCGGAAAAGGATATGTTCTACCTTCTTTTAGTAATAATCCAAGAATCGGTGACAGTCTTTTTACAAATAATATTAAGCATTCACTTGAGTATACGGGTATCCCGCTTGCTGCAACATATAATTTAACCAATGGCCGGTTTTCGGTAGATCTTCTCGGCGGCTTATCTGCAAATATTTTGTCGAATGGTAAAATAAGTACCGAAGTAAAAAGCGGGAATGAAAGAGAAACCGACAAAACGCATGAGATTCATGGACTGAAAACTTTTTATGTCAGTGGGGTTGCGGGATTAGGTTTTGACTACAATTTTTACAGAAATCTTTCATTGTCTTTTTCTCCAACCCTAAATTTTGCAATAGACCCCATTAATAAAAATGTTCCGGTAAGATCTTACCCCGGAACAGTTAATTTTCAATTTGGCCTAAAAACCGAGTTTTAAAAATTAGTCTTGCGGCGGTCTCTGAAAACGTTTTGGGCGCGCAAGGCTATCAGCCGGATATTTTGCTTCCATTTCTTTCATTTGAGCAGTAGCCCAATCTTCCATTCGCTGCTTTTCATTGGTCGTTAAAATCGCATCGCGATGAATCAACGTATAAGAACTTAAAGGCATTTCATCCTTTTTAAGTTGCTCTACTATATCCTTAAAATTTTCATGCTGCCTCCAAAGTGGGTTAGTTGTAAACGTTGAAAAATTCAAATGCCTTTTACCATCTACAATATGATTGTTTAAGAACCAGGCAACCGGCTGAATTTTAAAATAAAAAGGGTACACAGTAGTGTTGCTGTGGCAATCGTAGCAAGAAACTTTCAGGTTTTTCATCACACTATCAGGAACCGGGTAAGCGGCAGTGATCTGATCCTGTGCAATTTCATCACTTTTATTTTCAGAGGGTCTTATAAACTGGATAACAACAAAAGCTACCAGAAATATGATCAGTATTATTTTTAATGCTCTTTTCATTTTCTTTTTGATTCGTGGATTATTTTAAAACGAGAAATAAAAATAATTATAAATAAACAAATCGCAAGAAAATCAGGGAGTTTAACTAATAATTTTTCACTTATATTTCAAATGGAAAATATTTTTGGGGGTAAAGTTGAGATCAAACTGATTTACTAAAAAGCTGTGATGCCACTGAATGTTCTGATTCCCACCATTTCTTATCGAATGACTGGCAAATATTCCTAAGGTATTGCCTGCCGGTTTCCAGCACTTCAAATCCCTCGTCATGCAACTCAAGCAGACCATCTTCGGCCAGCCCCTGCAAATGTTGTAATGGAAATTCGTATAACAATTCAGCATCTTCTTCCCTAAAAGTAACTTTGCCTTTGCAAGCCGTTTGTAAAATATAACCTTTCAACGCAAGATCAGTGTCATCTAAAAAGCAGCCCTTATTGGCAGCATAATCACCCTCATTTATAAGGCGCATGTAATTGGCAAGTTCTTTATGATTCTGGCTGTAAGAAGTGCCGGTGTCGGTAATAGCAGATACACCCAATCCCAATAAAAAAGAAGTATGGGTGGTAGTATACCCCATAAAGTTGCGATGAAGTTTCCCCTTTTTCCAGGCTGCATAAAGATCATCTTCGGGCAAAGCAAAATGATCCATCCCGATATCAACGTAGCCGGCGGCTTTAAATTTTTCTTTTGCCAGCAGGTACAAATTCGTTTTCAGTTCCGGGGAAGGAAGATCATTTTCATCAAAAAGTCTTTGCGCTTTTGATTTCCAGGGAACGTGCGCATAACTGTAAAAAGCAATTCTGTCTGGCCTCAGTTCAATCGTTTCATCAAGTGTTTTTGCCTGGCCTGTTAACGTTTGGAACGGCAAACCATAGATCAGATCGTAGTTTACAGAACGAAAGCCAATCTCTCTTGCCAATTCCGTTACCCGGCGGACATTTGCCACAGGTTGTATCCTGTTTATCGCACGTTGCACTACAGGATCATTATCCTGCACACCAAAACTGATGCGCCGAAATCCAAGATTGTAAAGCGTTTTTAAATGCGCCTCGGTTGTATTATTAGGATGTCCTTCTATACCAAATTCATAATCCGGATGCACCTTTGCCTCTTTCAAAATACCTTCAATAAGTCTTTCAAGATTTCGTGGAGAAAAGAATGTTGGCGTTCCGCCGCCAAGATGCAATTCGCGGATAACCGGCACCTCACTCATCAGGTTTCTGTATAATTGCCACTCTTTAAGGATCGTATCAATGTATTCTTCTTCAACAGAATGATTGGTGGTAATTTTTTTATTACAGCCGCAGTACGTACACAACGATTCGCAAAAAGGAAGGTGCAAATAAAGGCTGATGCCACCACGGGAATTTTGCAGGTTAAAATCTTTGCGGAAATTATTTATCCAATAAAGGTCCGGCGTTAACTCTTTCCAAAAAGGAACGGTGGGATAGCTGGTATACCTCGGAACCGATGTGTTGTATTTTGCCAACAATTCATATTGAGAGAGCATAATATATAGTTGATATGAATAATTAGCCAAAATTAGCTTATGCAGCAGGCAAGATAAATGAGTTTACTCATTCGCGGTCATGATCTTTGTCATTGCAATGCCCTTGGGCAACAACAGTAAACAAAGAAATTAACGATATTTCTATTTTCTCTTCGACACGCGGCTGTGAGAAATGTTAATCCCCTAAAATGCCATCCTTTTCACCAAAATGTTTCTCCTGCGGCGTTGGATATGCCAATAATCTGCTGCGCTAAAAATTCTTTTCCTGCCTTTTTTAAAGTCTTTGCATACTGTTTCTTTTACTTCAGATGTAAGGATTTTAAGATCATTGTTGTTCAGCGTTTCTAACAAGTTGTTTGATTGAGTTTTCATGATTGTCTTTTTTAAAGTTTTCAACATTTTTCCTGTTTATTAGGTATGGCAAAGACGTGCCAAAGCATAACTAATTACAAATCAACAACTTGAAAAAATGTTTTATAAATGAGGTGTTCGTTTATGATACATCATTATCCGGTTTTGAAACAGGTAATGAAAACTTTTGGGGGAATTGTTGGAGCAGAAATTATTCTAACAGACGTAGGATATTTTCTTTTTCTTTTAGTGCAGTTTGATAACCTATTTCAAAAATTTGTTCGATATTTCCCATTCGCAACAAACCGAAAGTGTTCAAATGGGGTTCAATAAAAATATCACAAAAACGCACCTTTGAATAAACTGAATTAGCTATGGCGAGATGAAAGCATCTTTCTATCATTACCGCTTTTGAAAATTTAATATTCATATCGGTAATAGTTTCTAACCTGTTTACATGCGATCCAATAATTTTATCGCAAAGATCAACCAGGGGTTCTACCGGTAAATTATCAAGTAATCCGCCATCAACCAATTTACTGTTCTCAATCTGTACCGGCTCAAATAAAACCGGAAAAGAAGCGGAAGCTATTAGCGGGTTGATCAATTCGCCCGAAGAGAAAAAGATAGTTTTATTGTGTAAAAAATCTGTTGCATTTATATAAAGCGGAATCTTCAAGGATTCAAACGTATTTTCCGGGATATTTTCAGTCAATATCTTCCTGATCGTTTCCATAGAAAACAAACCTTCTTTCCTCCACAATAAGTTGGATATTCCAAAATAAGAATACTTTTTTGCCAGACCCAATATTTCATCAGGCGTTTTGCCGTAAGAATATAAAGCACCGAAAATAGCGCCGGAACTAACTCCGGAAATAGCAAAAGGCTTTACCTTCAACTCATCCAGCACTTTTAAAAAGCCCAGGTGTGCAAAACCTCTTGCGCCGCCGCCACTTAAAACAAGCCCGACCTTATTCATTTTTTTTATAAATTTAAACAGTCTCTTTTAATTTTCGGTTCTACCGCGCGCTTTAAGCCGTTTAAAGTATTTGTAAAATTCAATCCAAATTACTGAAATAAATCCCGCAATTATGCAAATAAGCATTTGGTTAAATTCGGGTTTTTGGAATTTAAAGAAGGAAATAATTCCGGGTATATACAACATCATTGCCAGCATAATTATCGTGAGAAAAATGATGAGTATTAATAAATAATTTTTATAGCTGAGTGTAGTAAAGATGGAATAGTAAAAGGAACGGTTTACCAAAGACAGAAAGATATTGGCAACCACCAGCGTTGTAAAAACCATAGTTCTTGTCTGCTCTTCGTTATAGCCGTGCAATACGGAATATTGATAAATCCCCAAGGTACCGGCGGTAATAATAATTCCCTGGAAAATACTTATCTGCAATTCTTTCCATGAAAGAAAAGTATTGGTAAAAGGACGTGGCTTCTGTTGCATAAGATTGGCTTCTATCGGTTCGTTTTCATAAATGATAGAACACGTTGGCCCCATAATCAATTCAAGAAAAATAACATGAACCGGCGTAAAAACTGCCGGGTAAACCCAGCCCAAAACCAGGGGTAACAGCACCGTCAAAATGATCGGGATATGAATGGAAATTATATATTGAATTGCCTTTTTAAGGTTACTATAAATTCTTCTTCCCATGGCAATCGCATCCACCATTTTCCCAAGGTCGTCATCGGCTAATACAAGTGATGAAGCGCTTTTTGCAATATCCGAACCTTTTTCGCCCATGGCAATTCCGATATTAGCTGCTTTAAGTGCAGGTGCATCATTTACACCATCGCCGGTCATTGCTACAATTTGCTGGCGATTTTTTAAAGCAGTTATTATTTTTAGTTTTGCCTCGGGGAACATTCTTGTAAAAATATTGATTCGCATTACCTTATCTGTTAGTTCCTGGTCAGAAAAATTCATTAATTCTGCTCCATCCAACGCATCTTCTGCCCCCCTGAACCCCACTTGCTGCGCAATCGTTTCGGTGGTAGCTTTATTGTCGCCTGTAATAATTTTTACACTAATTCCTGCTTTATAAAAACTTTCAAACACCGCAGCTATATTCTTTTTTGGAGGATCATAAAAAGAAACCAACCCGATAAATTGAAAATTAAAATTCTCCTGTTCTTTCGGGAAATCATTCCCTGCAAAAGAAGCATGTGCCACTCCTAAAACGCGGTAACCTTGTCCTGATAAGGCTTGTTCCTGGCGAACAATTTTTGCTTTTTCATCTTCCGTTAAATCACAAACAGATAAGATCTTTTCAGCAGCCCCTTTGGCAGCAATTACCCGGTTTCTGTTTTCGTTTTCAAAAAGATGAGTCATCATAGGCGGACGGCCTGCCAACGGATACTCATGTACCATTTTATAACCAGGGCGCTCATCAGTGGTAACAATTTCTTTATAGGCCTCGTGTAAAGCTTTTTCCATTGGATCAAATGGCAGTGGTTCGCTTGCCCACATAGCGGTAGAAACCAAATCCAACACCGCTTCTTTGTCTTCCTGCGAATCCATGTATAAATGGTCCTTTTCAAAAACATACAAACCGGCAAGTTGCATTTTATTCTCGGTGATAGTACCGGTTTTGTCGACACAAATTACCGTTGCGCTGCCGAGCGTTTCCACTGTTTTTGTTTGTTTTACTATGATTCCCATCCTCATCAGCCGCCAGGCGCCTAACGCCATAAAAGTGGTAAAGGCAACCGGAATTTCTTCAGGCAAAACAGACATGGCCAATGTCAATGCTTTTAATAAACTATTCACCAAGCTTCGGGACTGAAAAAAATTAAAACCCCAGACTATCACAAAAACGATTAACCCGATGATGGCCATCTTTTTTACAAAATTCCTTATCTGCAGTTGCAACGGTGTTTCTTCTTCTTTAATCTCCTTTAGTGATTTGCCAATTCTTCCAAGTTCAGTAGCATTGCCTACTTTGGTTACCCGTGCGATAGCCATTCCGCTTGAGACCAAAGTGCCACTGAAGATTTTATTGTCTTCATTTACAAACTTTTCCACCGCCATAGATTCACCTGTGAGTATAGATTCGTTTACCGTAAAATCATTTGAATAAATAATTTCCGCATCGGCAGTTATCATACTTCCTTCTTCAACAATAATCGCATCATCTACTACTACTTCTTTGCTGGGGACGGAAGATATAATCCCGTTTCGTATCACTTTGGTTTGCGGTTGGGAAAGTTGTTTCAAGGCCGCAAGCGCATGGCGGCTTCTTGAATCCTGGTAAAGAGAAATAGCCGAAACCAAAACAATGGCCGAAAGCATAAAAATGGCATCTCCTTTGTCGCCTGAGATTAAATAAAGAATGCCAGCTGCAACCAATAAAATGAGCATCGGCTCCTTGAGGGTATCAAGTAAGGCTGCGATAAAGGGATTTTTAGAAGATTGATCCAATTCATTAACTCCATAATTTTTCCTTGAAAGCAGCACCTGCTCATCTGTAAGACCTTTTATATCAATGGGGAGTTTCGCCATAAATTATTCAGGTTCAAATTTTAAAGAATTTAATTAATAATAAATGTACTCCCAATAAAAAATAAAAACATGAGGAGGCTCATATTTGCAAATGACATGTGTTCTTTTTTTCGGAACCTGTTCTGGTGAAATTTGCTTATTCGTATTTATATGAAAAAAGTTTCTAAACCACTTTGAAAATTTTGAATAAAAGAGAATGAATTGGACTAATGAATTTAACAGCTCCCTGCAAAATTTTAGCATTGTTGGAATCAATTACCGCAAAAGTGACATAAGCATCCGCGGAAAATTTTCTATTGTACCTGAACAATCTGTCAAACTGATTGGTGAAGCCATTTCAGGAAAGGTACAGGGGTGCCTCGTTCTTTCAACCTGCAACAGAACTGAAGTGTACGGGATATGCAATAACGCGAAGGAACTGACAGATTTGCTTTGCTCCTATACCAATGGCGACAGAAAAGATTTTGAAACACAAGGTTATGTTTATACCGGCCGGGCTGCAGTGGAACACCTGCTAAAAGTAGCATCAGGATTAGATTCCCAGATTATTGGCGACTACGAAATTTTATCACAATTAAAGCACGCAGCAAAGACGGCCAAAGAAAATAATGGCCTTAATAGCTTTATGGAGCGCGTTGTTAATTTTGCTTTACAGGCTTCTAAAGAAATAAAAACAAAAACCAAACTCAGTTCCGGAACCGTTTCTGTTTCTTATGCTGCGATCCAGATCATAAAAGAAAAAATCAAAAACTTAAGAAATAAAAAAATCCTGTTGGTAGGTACCGGCAAATTTGGAAACCAGATTGCAAAAAACCTGAAAGATTATTTGCCCGGGGCACAAATTTCATTTTGTAACAGAACAGATGAAAAAGCGTACCTGCTTGCTGAGAAATATGATGCAGGTTTTGTAGCTTATAATAACCTGGCCAGCGGATGTAATGATGCAGACGTAATAATGGTAAGTTCGTCTTCGGATGAGTTTATTGTACTTCCCTCCCATTTTGTTATTCAAAAACCAAGACTTGTACTTGATCTGTCATCACCACAAAATGCTGATCCGGCTATAAAAAATATACAGGGGATCACACTGATGGATGTGGATGAAGTTTCTGTAATACTTGATGAAACCATTGCTGCCAGAGAAGCAGAGGTGCCTAAAGCTTTAAAAATAATTAATGATACTTTAAACGACCTGGAAGACTGGCACCGTCAGCATGCGAACAGCCCATTGATACAAAAAGTAAAATCACAGTTGATCCAAATAAATGAAACTTATTTTATTGATGGTGACAATAAAGAACAGATACATAAAACCGTAGCTTCTCTCGCAATTGAATTAAAACACTCAAAGAATAAAGGTTGTGAATGCATTAACGCTTTAAACAGCTACCTTTCAAAAAATCTTATATTGGTCCATTAATATTAATTGGCGGAAATATAAACTATCATTACAAGATTATAAGAATTTGATTATGGGCTATCAAAAATTCTTCTACATAATACTCTAACAACAATCGCCGCCTCCCAGCTATCATGCATTCATCACCACACAATTTTCACATCCCTGTAATGGGATTGGCTTTCACTATTGATTCTCCTGTAAAAGTGGCCCGGTATGGAATTTCATCAGCCATTTCTATAATGGAAGACCGGTTGACAGAAATGATGCGCAAACATTATTACCCATTAATAAATGAACCTTATTTTCCTATCAGCACGAAGGAAGAAAATTATCGCGAAAAAAGAATTACGGATTACCTCAACCTTGTTAGCCGGATCATATCCGAACAAATAGACAAATTAAAAAGTTCTGTTTTTGAAAATGGGTCGGATATTGTAAAATATTTTGAAATGCTTCCTGAGGACGGCAGGTTGAAACAATTATACAGGCAACTTACCGGAACTACAGACATAGCTGAAAAAGAAAAGCTTGTAGAAATTCTCAAAAGTGAAATCATTCCCGGAAGCATTGATGTTAACATCATGACGAAGCTTGATAAAGACAATTACAGTAAACAAGGAAATTTGGTCGAAAATGGTTCTGATGCATTAGCAGCTTTAAAAGGATATGCAAAGAGTAACCTCAAAAATTCTTCGGTAATCTTTTCTGCCGGGCTCAATCCCCGGTTATATAACTACCTGGAAAAACTCAGTGAGTTTGATGTGAATGATAATGGCGAATTCGAAAAGAAAATTGTAATCAAAGTAAGTGATTACCGATCCGCATTGATACAGGGAAAATACCTGGCAAAAAAAGGCAAATGGGTAAGCGAATTTAGAATAGAATCAGGATTGAACTGTGGCGGGCACGCATTTGCAACTGAAGGATATTTAATGGGACCGATTTTGGAAGAATTTAAAATGAAAAGAGAAGAACTTTCGCTCTCATTATTTGAACTCTATACCAAAGCCTTACAATTAAAATCAGCCAAAACTTTTGACACCCCTCCTCCAATAAAAATAACGGTACAAGGTGGCATTGGTACTTATAAGGAATCGAAATTATTACAGGATTATTTTCAGATTGACAGCACCGGCTGGGGCACGCCTTTTTTATTGGTACCGGAGGCAACTACGGTAGATAATTCTACCATGGAAAAATTAGAAAAAGCCAAACAAGGCGATTTATTTCTAAGTAAAAATTCTCCATTAGGCGTTCCTTTTCATTATTTAAAAGGCACCACATCCGATCTTGAAAAAAAGGAAAGAATTGAAAGTGGAAAGCCGGGAAGCCCTTGCACAGAAAAGCACCTGGTGAACAATACTGAATTCACGGATGAACCGATTTGCACCGCATCTACTAAATACCAGAAGTTAAAAATCAATCAATTAAAATCATTGAATCTCCCCTTAAATGACTATGAACAGCAAATAAAAGAGGTGGAGGAAAAAGAATGCCTTTGCATTGGCTTAAGTAACGCAGCAACTATTAAATATGAACAACCATTTATAAAAAACCTAACCTCAGTAACCATTTGTCCCGGCCCCAATATAGCTTACTTTTCTAAAAAAGTTTCGTTACAGGAAATGACAGATCATATTTATGGAAGAACTGATATTATTGAAGATGACAGCAGGCCCCATATGTTTATTAATGAACTGTTTATTTATATCGGTTACCTGGAGGATCAACTAATCAAGGCTCCTGTTACTACTGAAAATCCTAAGAAGAATAAATACTACCGTTCCTATTATGAACAATTAAAGAATGGAATAAATTATTACAGGGATATGGTCAATTCTGCAGACCCGATATTAGGTGACATTGGGGATAAATTTTATAAAGCACTTTCTGAAGCTGAATCGAAATTGGACCAGCTTTTTGAAATGCGCATTAAGCAAATTGAACCCTATTTATCTTTTACTTCCTCAAATTCAATTTCCTGATGCTTTTCAATTTTTGTTGACCGTGGAACAGCACAACCACCCGCTCCGCAACAACCGGTATTGGTAAGAGATTGAAATAGCAGGAATGCAGACAAAAATCCGAGCAACGTGTCATGATATGCAATTGCCTGCACGCCCGCTACTATTCCTAATGCCAGCCTCACCCAGCGCATAAAATTCCAGTTAGAAAATAATGTTTCCTTAATAGTTTCCATATATATAGTACGTTTATTCAGATGATAATCTAAGCTAATTCTGCGATTTTTTCTTCGTTATTATTAAAAATTTGAACACTATTATAATTTACTTCCCAGGTTACGGGCACCGCTTTTTTCAACATACTGCTAACACCACAATATTTTTCCTGTGAATCGGTCACCGCTTTCAAGGCAGCTTCCTGATTTTCCTCCGGCCCTTTGAAATCATAAATAATATGGATTGATGTATACTGAATAGGGACAGTTTTACTGATTTCACCGGTAACCCTCATTTCAAATTCATTCACTTCTTTTTGTGCTTTTCTTAAAATTGCTGCTACATCCATCCCCGTGCAACCGGCAAGAGCGGTTAAAACAAACGGCTTCGGTATTGGACCGTTGTCTTCGCCGCCCACTTTTTCAGGGCCGTCCATTACAATTGTGTGTCCGTTTACCAATGCATTAAATTGCATTTTCCCCATCCATTGTACTTCAATTTCGTGTGCCATAGTAGTTAATTTTTTATGATTGAATTGTTTTTTTGTTTGTTTTTATCCCCAATAAATAATAGAGCGGGCAAAAGCTTATTAAGCTGGTGAGCACGAGGATCACCCCCACTATTAAAAGAACGATTGCTGTTGTTCCTGTAATCACATTCATGAAATACAGAATACCAATTGCGACTGCCGCAAGTATCCTCACGACTTTGTCAGCCATTCCTAAGTTTGTTTTCATTTGTATATGTTTTTAAATGAACTAAGATTAAAGACTGTTAATCACCTTTTGCAGTTTGTCCCTTACCTGCATAGCCACAGAGCCCAGTGAATCATTTTTTACACCCGACATTGAAGCTACAGGATCAACTGCTGATACCTCCACGGTTCCATCAACATGTTCCTCCACTATTACATTACACGGAAGCATCGTTCCGATTTTATCCTCTGATTGCAAAGCCTGGTAGGCGAAGTTGGGATTGCAGGCACCAAGGATTTTATATTTCTTGAAATCCACATCCAGCTTCTTTTTCAAGGTATCCTGTACATCAATCTGGGTAAGGACGCCAAAGCCTTCCTTTTTCAATTCATCGGTTACATGTTCAACGGCTGCATCAAAATCTTTATTAACTGTTTTTGAAAAATAATAACTCATATAATTTGTTTTATGTTCTCAGGCAAAGTTCACCCACGTAAATTTTCCATTCAGCAACTAATGTTACATTGCCACCACTTTCTCCTGAAAATAAGAATTGTAATAATTTATTTGTTTACTGTAATTCATTGTTTTTCAAAAGTAAACAGCGGTTAATCCCCTTCCACCGACCAACATCATCCGGCGAGATGATCTTGCTCATGTTATTGGCTTTTGATCACCGGTATTTTTGTTTCTTTCCTTTAAAAGAAAAGAATTTTAAGACTATAAATCAGGAAATGACCAGATGTTACCATTGTGGCGATGATTGTATCACCGTAATATCGGAAGGCGACAAAGATTTTTGTTGCCAGGGCTGCCGCCAGGTGTTCCTGTTATTGAACGAAAATAACCTTTGCAACTACTACAATTTTGACAAGAACCCCGGGATAAAAGTGAAAGGCAAATTTGCCAGCGAACGTTTTGCCTACCTGGAAGATGAATCCGTGATAGATAAGCTGGTAAATTTCAGAAGTGAGACGCAAACAAACGTAAATTTTTCCCTTCCGCAAATACATTGTTCCTCATGTATTTTTTTGCTGGAAAATCTTCATCGCATCAATGAAGGAATTATCAGCTCGCAGACCAACTTTCAACGCAAAGAAGTTTTTATCAGTTTTAATGAAAAGATCATATCGCTGCGCAAAGTAGTGGAGCTTCTTGCTTTTATCGGTTATGAGCCGTTTATCAGCGTTAACGATTCTAAAGAAAAAAAAGGAAATCATTTCGACAGGAAACAGATTTACAGGATAGGCATTGCCGGTTTTTGCTTCAGCAATATTATGATGCTGAGTTTTCCTGAATATTTTTCCCACGGTTTAATTGATGAGCAAGGCTTAAAACTAACTTTCGCCTGGATCATTTTCGGCTTATCCATTCCGGTTCTTTTATATAGTGCAAGCAACATCTTTACTTCGGCATGGAAAGGTTTGCGACAAAAAGATTTGAATATTGATGTGCCGCTGGCGCTTGCTATTATCATCACGTTCACCCGAAGTTATTATGAGATCATAACCGGAACGGGAGCAGGCTATCTTGACTCCGGCACCGGCATTATTTTCTTTATCCTGATCGGGCGTTGGTTTCAAAATAAAACCTATGATGCACTCACGTTCGACAGGGATTATCATTCTTATTTTCCTTTGGGCGTTACCGTAATAAAAGAGGGAAGCGAAAAAAATATACCGGCAACGAAACTTAAAAAAGGCGACCATATTATTATAAAAAATGAAGAAATGGTTCCGGCAGACGCATTGCTCACTGAAGGTTCGGCATTGATCGATTACAGTTTTGTAAGCGGTGAAAACGACCCGGTAATAATAAACAGAGGAGACATTATTTATGCCGGCGGCAAGCAGGTTGGCACTTCCATACAATTACAGGTAATTAAGGAACCGTCACAAAGTTATATCACGCAATTATGGAACAACGAGGTTTTCGGGCAATCTAAAAACCGCGCTGATTCTTTCATCCATCCATGGAGTCGCTATTTTACAGGCGCACTTTTCCTGGTTGCTATTTCGGCCGGGGTTTTCTGGTATTTTCAGGATCCGTCAAAAATATGGCCGGTAGTTACGGCGGTTTTGATTGTTGCCTGCCCTTGTTCACTTTTGCTATCGGCCACGTTTACTTTTGGAAACATGGTACGCATTTTTGGGAAGAACAAACTCTACCTTAAAAATGCCAACGTAATTGAAACACTTGCCGGGATTGATACCATCGTTTTTGACAAAACCGGAACGCTCACCCAAACCAATGTCGGTGATCTTCAATACACGGGTAGTGACCTTTCGAACACTGATAAATCATTCATAAAACAGGTCACCGCGCAATCCTCTCACACGTTGAGTAAGCTGATCCATTCGTCGTTTACTGTGGAGGAAACCGGGTTTCAGTTGCCTGAAATAAACCAATTTGAAGAATACGCAGGAAAAGGAATAGCAGCCACCGTGAACCAGGTTCCCGTAAAAGTTGGCGCTGCAAATTTTTTGGATGAAAAAATGCATGTTACTTCTAATAACGGCTCACGGGTGTATGTGATGATCGATAACGCAACAAAAGGTTTTTTTGAAATAAAAAACAAATACCGGTGGGGATTTGAAAAGCTGGTGAAAGAGCTGGCTAAAGCCAACTATGACATGCATGTGGTTTCGGGCGATAATAACGCTGAAAAAGCAAGATTGCAGCAGATCTTAACACCGGCAACGCCGTTATTCTTCAATGCTTCTCCGCAACAAAAACTTGATTACATCAAACAACTGCAGGCAGAGGGAAAAAAAGTACTGATGCTCGGTGACGGATTGAATGACGCGGGCGCTTTGATGCAGGCTGATGCGGGAATAGCGGTAAGTAATAATGCGGCCCGGTTTACTCCGGCGTGTGATGCAATTATTGATGGCGACTCAGTAACCCTGATGGGCCGTTTTATGGATTTTGCCAGGTCAGGAAAGAAAGTGGTGGCGGCGGGTTTTGTTTTATCCATTCTTTACAATTTCATTGGTTTGTCATTTGCAGTACAGGCAAAACTCGATCCCGTGGTAGCAGCGGTTCTGATGCCCGCAAGCAGCATCAGCATTGTTGCTTTGGCAAGCCTCCTGTCTTCTTTGATTGCCAAAAGAAAAAAACTTTAAAAAAGTGGGTTTACTGAGGGAAATCATATCCGTCATTGAGCACACTCATCTTTCAAATTCACCCTCCATTCTATTTTTGAAGCTATTTAATATTATATCGTTATGAGCGCATTATTTATCCTCATCGGCATCAGCATCCTGGTAGCAGCAATTTTTCTCATAGCCTTTTTATGGTCAGTTGGCGATGGCCAATACGATGATGATTATACGCCATCAGTAAGGATGCTTTTCGAAAACGAAACCGAAAACAAAAAATAATAACATCACAAAAACCAAAATCACCTAAACAAAAAACAATGGAGTCAAAAGATCCTTATTTAGATGACGCTACTGATGTGCGTTCTACGGCAAGGCCCGCAGTGGACAAATTCTATTACGACAACAAGATCGTCCGCAATTTTGCCTATGCTACCATCTTTTGGGGTGCAGTAGGCATGCTCGTTGGTTTGTATGTGTCCCTGGAATTAGTGTTTCCATCCTTAAACATTATGCAATACGGTTCTTTTGGCCGCTTGCGGCCGTTGCACACCAATGCTGTAATATTCGCTTTCGTAGGGAACGGAATTTTTATGGGCGTTTATTATTCGTTGCAACGCCTTTGTAAGGCCAGGATGTACAGTGACAAACTAAGCAAGATCCATTTTTGGGGATGGCAACTGATCATTCTTGCGGCAGCAATTACATTACCGCTGGGCATTACAACCAGTAAAGAATATGCCGAACTGGAATGGCCGATCGATATTGCCATCACCGTTATCTGGGTGGTATTTGGCTGGAACATGTTTGCCACGATCATCAAAAGAAGAGAAAGACATTTGTACGTGGCTATCTGGTTTTACATCGCCACATTTGTAACCGTAGCCGTTTTACATTTGGTAAACTCCGCCGAACTTCCGGTTACTTTCCTGAAGAGTTATTCATGGTACGCCGGCGTTCAGGACGCACTCGTGCAATGGTGGTATGGACATAATGCCGTGGCATTTTTCCTCACTACGCCGTACCTCGGGTTAATGTATTATTTTCTGCCGAAGGCGGCCAATCGCCCGGTATATTCTTACAGGCTTTCCATCATACATTTCTGGTCGCTTATATTTTTATATATCTGGGCAGGACCACACCATTTGTTATATACAGCGTTACCAAACTGGGCTCAATCGCTCGGAACTGTATTTTCATTGATGCTCATTTTTCCGAGCTGGGGTGGAATGATCAATGGCTTGTTGACGCTTCGCGGAGCATGGGACAGGGTAAGAGACGACGTTATTTTAAAATTTATGGTGGTTGCCGTTACCGCTTATGGTATGGCAACTTTTGAAGGCCCCATGCTTTCTTTAAAAAGTGTAAGCGCTATCAGTCACTACACAGACTGGATAATTGCTCACGTACACGTGGGTGCGCTCGGCTGGAACGGAATGCTCACCTTCGGTATTTTGTACTGGCTGATACCAAGAATTTTTAATACCAAGTTGTATTCAAAAAAATTAGCCGCCAATCACTTCTGGCTTGCTACACTAGGAATTGTATTTTACGTTGTTCCGTTGTATTGGGCCGGATTTACACAAAGCAGTATGTGGAAACAATTTACTGCAAGCGGCCAGCTAAAATATTCTTTTCTTGAAACAGTTACCTATCTGAAACCATTTTATGCAGTGCGCTCTCTCGGAGGAACTTTGTATTTGGTGGGTGCCTTTTTGATGGTTTACAATTTGTACAAAACAGTGAAAGCCGGTAAATTGGTAGCCAATGAAGCTGCTGAAGCGGCACCACTGCAGAAAGTTATTAAATCTTCCTCAAACGAAAGCTGGCACCGGTTATTGGAAAAAAGGCCCGTTCAAATGCTGGTTCTCAGCCTTATTGTAATTTCTATCGGTGGTGCGGTTGAGATCATCCCAACTTTTTTGGTTAAGTCAAATGTTCCAACCATCAGCAGCGTAAAACCTTACACGCCGCTTGAGTTGCAGGGCCGAGATATTTATGTAAGGGAAGGTTGTTATCTCTGCCACTCACAAATGATTCGGCCATTCCGTTCAGAGACAGAAAGATATGGCGAATATTCAAAAGCCGGGGAGTTCGTGTATGATCATCCTTTCCAGTGGGGTAGTAAACGAACCGGCCCCGACCTGGCACGGGAAGGAACCGGAAATTTGAAAAAATCAAATGGCTGGCATTTTCGCCATTTGCGCGAGCCTTCTTCAATGAGCGAGGGATCGCTGATGCCTTCGTATGCTTTCATGCTCAAAAAAGACCTGGATACTTCTACCACGCCTGCCAAGATAAGAGCGATGCAAACATTGGGGGTTCCTTATCCGAAAGGATACGACAAGATAGCCAACGCCGACCTGATGAAACAGGCCCGGGGAATTGCCGATAATTTAAAGAGTGATAGCATTCGCATTTCACCAAACAAAGAGGTGATTGCACTGATCGCTTACCTGCAAAGGCTCGGAACCGACATTAGTAAAATCAAACATTAAAAAATTAAAACCATGTATAAATTCATCCAGGATGTAACCGAAAACATAGAGGGGGCACAGATTTACCCGATGATATCCCTGCTTATCTTTTTCCTGTTTTTTGTTGTTTTACTGTGGGGCGTTTTCAAGATGAGCAAAGAAAGAGTTGAAACCTTATCGAATATCCCTTTAGAGGAAACAGAAGAATCTACAAACATTTTATAAAGTATTCATTATGAAATTTAATAAAATCTATAAAAAAATTGCTCTTTGTCTTGTTGCGGCAACACCAGGCCTTGCCTTACATGCCCAGGCAACTACTGAAGCTGCTGCCTCTTCCGGCGACAGCACTAATTACGCTGTGATCTTAATGGTAACTGTTGCCTTTCTCCTTGCATTTGTAATATGGGGATTAAGCAGTGTTCTTATAATGTATGCGAGAAAGGTTATGGAAAAAAGCAAAGAAGCCGGCAAGATTTTGCCATTACTTTTATTAATCGGCTTTTCCCTGGTAAGCTATAGTTCAACAGCGCAGGACAGCACTGCCGCGGCACCACAGGCAGTTCACAATTATGCCGGCCTTTCTTCTTTTGCATTTTGGGCATTGGTGTCGGTCATAGCAATTGAATTGATTGTGATCCTGGTCTTTATATTTATGATAAAAAGATTTGAGCGTGAACTTTCGCCGAAAAAGGGAACAGCCAAATCATTCAACTTTGGCAAATGGTGGGCAAAAGTTGATAAAAAATTGTTTACCAAAGCGGTGCCTGTTGAAAAAGAAGCTGATATTTTGCTGGATCATGATTATGACGGCATCCGTGAATTGGATAACCCATTACCGCCATGGTGGAAATATGGATTTTATATAACCATCGGCATTGCCATTGTTTACTTATTGAATTATGAAGTTTTGGGTTACGGGAAAAATCCTACCCAGGAATACAATGATGAGATGGCAAAAGCAAAAATTCAGATGGAAGCTTACGCAGCAAAAAGCGGCAATACCATTGATGAAAATAACATTAAAATGCCGGATGCTGCCGGGCTCGCTAAAGGAAAGGAAATATTTACAACCACCTGCTGGCCCTGCCATGGTAAATTGGGAGAAGGTGGTGTAGGTCCCAACCTTACAGATGACTACTGGCTGCACAAAGGCTCACTGAACGACATCTATCAATCCATTAAACATGGCTATCCTGATAAAGGAATGCAGGCATGGGGCAAAAGCTATTCTGCAAAAGAAATCAATGACCTGGCAGGTTATATAAAAACCTTACACGGCACTAACCCGCCTAATGCAAAAGCGCCACAGGGCGATCTGTACACAGAGGATGCATCAACAACCGATTCATCTGCTGTAAAACAATAAAAAAAATGGCTGAAATAGAAACACCATATACGCAGGAAAGTTTCAGGGATTCCGTTGCTACTATCAGCAAAGAAGGCAAACGCAATTTTATCAATCCCAAAAAACCAAAGGGAAGGTTATACAACCTGCGCACACTATTTTCTATCTTTTACCTGGCAGTATTTTTTACGCTTCCTTTCATAAAAGTTCACGGCGAACCTTTGCTGATGTTCAACATTCTTGAAAGAAGATTTATCATTTTCGGAATGATCTTCTGGCCGCAGGATTTTTTCATCTTCGGCATTGCGATGTTGACCTTTATTGTTTTTATTATTCTTTTCACGGTAGTATTCGGAAGGGTTTTTTGTGGATGGGCCTGCCCGCAAACCATTTTTATGGAAATGGTTTTTCGCAAAATTGAATATTGGATCGACGGAGATTCAACGCAACAAAAGCTGCTCAAAAAAATGCCATGGAATGCGAAGAAGATAAAAAAGCGCACTTTAAAATTTGTGATCTTCTTCCTGATCTCTTTTCTCATCGCCAATTTTTTCCTCGCATACCTGATAGGCATGGACCAGTTGCTGAGTTACATGACTCACCCTGCAGAAAATATTCCCACGTTGATTTCCTTGATGATCTTCACCAGTGTTTTCTTTTTCGTGTACTGGTGGTTTCGCGAGCAGGTTTGTATTGTGGTTTGCCCCTACGGCAGATTGCAAAGTGTTTTACTCGATCAAAATTCAATCCTTGTTGCTTACGATTATAAACGCGGCGAGCCCCGGGGAAAACTTGGTAAAAAGAATGCCGAACCTCAAATTGAGGTAAAAGGAGATTGCATTGATTGTTCTGCGTGTGTGCGTGTATGTCCTACCGGTATTGATATCCGCAACGGCACTCAACTTGAATGTGTGAACTGTACTGCGTGTATTGATGCCTGTGATGCGATCATGACGAGCATTGATAAGCCTAAAGGCCTGATTCGTTACGCTTCTGAAAATAGCATAAAAGAAGGTGTAAAATTAAAATTTACCAACCGGATTAAATCGTATACAGCAATCCTGAGTCTCCTGATCGCATTACTGGTGTTTCTGATGGTGAGTCGTTCCGACCTTGATGCTACGTTGATGCGTACTGCGGGAATGACGTATACTTCGCTTCCGGACGGGAGAATCAGCAATCTTTACAATTTAAAACTTGCCAATAAAACACACGAAGACATTCCGTTTACTTTAAAATTAGAAAACATTCCCGGAGAAATTCAGTTGATAGACAATCCTCACCCGGTAATAAAAAAAGAAGATTATATGACACTCCAGTTTTTTGTGAAGCTGAACAGGAAAGACGTCACCAGTTGGGAAACACCGATCACTATCGGCTTATACGATTCAACAGGAAAAATAAAAACCATTTCAGCAAAATTTATCGGGCCGGAAGTGTACCAATAAATTTATAAACCTTTAAAAACAAATGACATGAATTGGGGATATAAAATATTGTTCGTTTACCTCGCGTTTATCGCCGGCATTCTTGTTTTGGTTTACAAATCATCTTCAGAAAAAGTGGACCTGGTAACGGAAAACTATTACCAGCAGGAATTGAAATACGAGCAAAAAATTGATGAAGCTGAGCGGGCGCAATCCCTATCTGCTCCTTTAAGATACAAAGTGAATAAAAATGAGATTTCAATTTTTTTCCCAAAAGAAATGAATGACAAAAAAATAACGGCTCAAACACTTCTCTATCATGCCGCAGACGAAAGCAAAGATTCTGTTTATACACTTGAAACCAGTTCAGGAAAACTCACGATGGTATTACCCGGAACCGATAAAGGAATGTATGAATTGAAAATGGATTGGAAAGTAGACACCACCAGGTATTATTCTGAACATAAAGTATTTATCAAATGACCGCCCTGTTATTCACTGCATTTCTGCTTGGCGCATTAGGAAGCGTTCATTGTGTGGGCATGTGTGGCCCGCTGGCGCTTTCGTTGCCTTTGGTAAACAGGGGAACCCAGTCAAAATTTATTTCGGTGCTGCTGTATAATACCGGCCGCGTTGTGACCTATTCTTTCTTCGGGCTTATATTCGGAATTATCGGACGAACATTTGCACTCTTCGGCTTCCAGCAATGGATTTCGATTTTTCTAGGAGTCATCATTATTCTTTTCTTATTATTTTCTAAAACAAATAAGGTTTTTGAAAAATCAAATCTTGTCGTTCACTTTTTTTATAAAATAAGAACGCGGTTGGCAAATCTCTTTAAACGGCGAAATTATAAATCTGTATTTTTTATTGGTTTACTGAATGGCCTGCTTCCTTGTGGCCTCGTATATATGGCTATTGCAGGCGCTATAGCCACTGCTTCCCTTCTTACCGGCAGCTTATTTATGGCTTTCTTTGGGTTAGGCACTTTCCCGATGATGTTAAGCGTTAGTTTTTTTGGAAACATTATCAATATGAAAGCCCGTCAAAAAATAAGAGCCGCCTATCCTTATCTTATGTTTATTATGGCTTGCCTGCTTATCATTAGAGGATTGGGGCTGGGAATACCATATGTAAGCCCCGCAAACCTTCCGGTTACTTCGCACGCTATCCTTTGTCACTAAAAATAGTGAACTTCCTTTTCGCTGACAACTATCAGCCTGTAAAATGATACAAGTCACTATTAATTGTCGGTTGATTAGATACTTTTAGTACAGCCAATTTTGGTGTCAATTTTAAATAAGTGTCGCGATGAAAAATATTTTGGTTCCTATTGATTTTTCAGAAGCATCCCGCAATGCCTCCGAATATGCAGCCGCATTAGCGAAAGATTTCAGCGCTCAATTAATTTTAATAAATATCATTGTTCCGCCCATCGTAATTGAAGACACGTCAGCATCCGCCTACCTGATGACAGAAGCTGAAATAGTGGAACGGGATAAAAAGCTTATGAAAAATGAAATAGAAAAATTATCTAAAAAATTTAATGTAAAGGTTGAGGGCTATATCAGGAAAGGTTCGCCAACAGAGATCATCACACAACTTACCAGCTCAACACATGCCGACCTCGTAGTAATGGGAATGAAAGGAAGAGGCAAAAGCAATTCGATATTTGGCAGCACTACGGTAACGGTTATGCGCAAATCAGCTGCGCCGGTATTTATAATTCCTCAAACCAGTAATTTTAAACCAATCCGCACCATAGCCTTTGCCAGTGAATTTGATGTAGAGAAAGAAAATTTTTCTCTTATTGAAGAATTGGCAGAAACTTATAACGCTAAACTTGAGATTGTAAATGTGCAAAAAAATGAAAACCTGATGTCTGTAGAAAATGCCATCGGGAAAATGGAGGCCAACCTGTCTTTTGTGGAGCTAGACCATCATTTTAACACCGTGGAGAGTAAAAGTGTGGAAAGAGGTATCAATGATTATTTAGAAAAAAACCCTTCAGATATTTTGGCGATGGTTGCTCACAAACATTCGCTTTTTAGAAGAGTATTTGGAATCGTTCACACCAAAGAGATGAGCTACCAAACGCAGATTCCGCTGTTGGTACTACCTGTTCACCAAAACTGAATAATAAAAAGTGAATTCCTGAATTTAGCTTTTTAGCGGTTATGATTTCGATCATAATTGCTGCTGACAATTGTCATAATAGTATCATAATTGCCGGTATAGCTTGCACCGTTATTTTAAACACAAAATTTTTCCACAAAAACCCTTTTCACAAAAAACAAGTTTATGAAACTTCTCAAAACAAAATACATGTGGGTAGTTACTACCCTCATATTATCAATCGGGTATGTTGCAAGTTGCACAAAAGACAACCAGGTACTTGATATACCGCAAGTCAATAGCGCTACCGATTTGGTTTCGTTAAAAACCAACACTCCACCAACAATCGACGGAGTCGTTGATGCAGAATGGGACAAAGCAACAAAATTAGCGCTGCTTCCAACTGTTCCCGATCCGGGAAATGGATTATTTGCAGGATATAGCGGACAACAATATGTTGCAAGCATCCGTTCCATGTATGACGCGCAAAATATTTATTTTTTAGTTGAAATACAGGACGCAACGAAAAGTAGCAAAGTTGCTCCCTGGTATTTTAACCCGGATGCCAATGTTGCCGGCAAAACGGGCTGGGTTAAAGAGCCATCTAGCGATTCTTATGATGCAAACGGTATTTTAGCACGGCCCGGGTGGGGTGAGGACAGGGTTGCGATGTTGTGGAACATTGATAACTCAACTCCAAAGTTTGTTTCCCAAACATGCTATTCAAGTTGCCATATTTTTACCCCTTATCTTGACTATTCAAAAGATCCTGCTGTGATGAACGCAAATGCCAGTGGAAATCATTACACAAATGGTGTAAGTGAAAAAATCGACATGTGGTGGGGCCGTTTAGGGTATATGAGCCAGGATCCTTCCCTACATTATATGGATGACAACTACCAGGATTGGGCCGGCGGTCCTGCTGTTTACAACCTTACAGGAGGCAATGCAAACGGAAGGCATGTAGACGGCATTGTTCCCGACGGAACAAAATCAACAACGTGGCCGTACAAACCCAATTATACTTCATCTCCAACACAGGGCGAAGTTAGCAACAGCCAAAATTTAAAATTGGACGGAACAGGTTCATCTGTGTCAGTTCCTGTTTGGATCATACCAGGTTCAACTGATGCGGATTATATTTTAATATCTGATACAGCCACCGGTAAAGCAAAAAAAGTGATGACAGTAAGCTCTGCAGGGATATTAACACTCAGTGATGGTTCTACTATCGACCCAAACATAGGCACAGATTATTTAAGGACAAATGGTGCCGAATCTACAGTTACTGCAAGAAATTCCATTCCATCTTATATAGCCGTTCCGCTGATTAGTGAAAGAGCCGATATTACTGCTACCGCGGTTTATTCTGGTTCAGGCTGGACAGTTGAATACAAACGTGCCTTAAAAACAAATGATGTTCTGAAGCAGGATATTGATTTTTCAAGTTTGCAAGACCAGGTTTTTGGAGTGGCTATATGGGATAACTCCAACTATCAGCATGCTATCCAGCCCAACCTTGTTTTGAAATTTCAAAAATAGAGAAGAGGCTCATTAAAAGTTCATAAAACTAATTATAATGTTACACAAAAAAACAGTAACAGCCTTGTTTCTTCTTGCAGCGGTCATTTTCTTCTTGTCGGGCTGTTATAAAGACAAAACTGTAATTCTTGACGATGCGGCGGTCACCAAAACCGTCAGCTTCTCAAAGGATCTCATTCCCATTTTTAATGCGAGTTGCAATACCAGTGGATGTCACAGTTCCGGTGGGCAAGCGCCCAGCCTCACGGAAGCAAATGCTTTGAATGCGCTTACCGTTGGAAACTATTTTTCAAAAAGTGCGCCCGAAAGCAGCATTATATACCTAAAGATGACTGGCAAAAAGGGAACACCTATGCCTGTTAGCGGTGTAAACAAAGAATATGCTGCTCTCGTTCTTGCCTGGATAAAACAAGGCGCGAATAATAACTAAAAACACAAAAAATGAAAAATTATAAAAAATTTGCGCTTCTTTCCCTGGTATTCTTGTCGCTGATGACTACAGGAAATTACGCGTTTGCTCAGGACTCTGTTGTGGCTCCCTTAGTAAAAAAGGTAAAACCCGTAAAGAACACGTTTGGGGGCGTCTTTATTATGGACAATCAATCGGTGATGGTACCCATTAAGGGCACTCTTGAAATGGCTATACAGCATAGGTTTGGATCTGTTGACAATGGTAAGAAAGACTTATATGGCTTATTTGCACCTTCTAATATCCGGATAGGAATGAGCTATGTACCTGTAAACAGGTTGATGGTGGGAGCTGGCGTCACCAAAGAAAGAACGCAGGTAGATATGTTTGCCAAATTCGCCTTTTTACAACAAACTCCCGGAAAATATCCGGTAAGCATTTCCTATTTCGGTAATGTTGTAATTGACGCCAGGGATAAGAGCAACTTTAGAAACAGCGTTGACAGGTTCTCCTACTTCAACCAATTAATAATAGCACGGAAAGTAACTGAAAATTTTTCTGTACAGGTGGCGCCAGGTTTTAGCTGGTTTAATAATGTAGAAGCATACGTAAACAGTAAAGGAGCAATTTTGGAAAAAATGCACAATTACCACTTTGCCATTTCGGTAGCAGGAAGATATAAAATATCTGAAAAATCAGCTATTACTGCAGGCTATGACCAGCCGTTAACCCAGCATCCAACCAATAATCCTCATCCGAACATTGCTCTTGGGTTTGAAACGACTACCAGTTCTCACGCTTTCCAGGTGTTTGCGGGCAATTACTATGGAATTGTGCCCCAAAGCAACAATATGTTCAACCAAAACGATTATACAAAAGGTCAGTTTGTAATAGGGTTTAACATTACTCATCTTTGGAATTTCTAACAGAAGTAAAAATAATTCAACAGGAGGCGTAAACTCATGCTACGCCTCTTGTTCCTATATTTCTTTTTAGATACAAGAGAGAAACTGGATTTACATTTATGATTCAGATCATTTTCCTCTTTGATAATTGTCATAAAATTATCATCTGCTATTTAATAATTTGCACTCAGATTCATTAAACCCACAGGCGTTTTAAAGATCAGACTTTTTTAACCAATAACACAAAAAACAAGACAAATGAAAACAAATGGTATCATCGCAATGCTGATCACCGGATTTATTGTAGCCAGTTTTACATTAAAATCAGTGGATCAAAAGAAGCCATGGCCTGTTCCTGCAGCAGCCAAAGCTCAAAAAAATCCTATAGCAAGCAACGCAGAATCAATTAAAGCAGGTAAGTCATTATGGAACACCCACTGTAAATCCTGCCATGGATCAAAAGGGCTGGGCGATGGAACCAAGGCTTCTACCCTGAAAACCGATCCGGGCGATTTTACAAAACCAGATGTGCAAAACGCAACTGACGGCGAATTATTTTACAGAATAACTGAAGGAAGAGACGACATGCCTTCTTTTAAAAAGAAACTGCCTGATAATGACGACAGGTGGAACCTGGTTAACTTCATAAAAACACTAAAGTAAAGTTTAAAAACAGCTCATCAAAATGGGCTGTTTTTTTTATGCCTCATTGCTAATGATTACAATCATATTGACAACTGGCATAGCTCATAAATTAGAAAATTGACAGCCTGTAGTTTTAATCATTCTTTTCAAAAACAAATTTCAATATGCAAGAAGCACAACCATCCACATCACGGAAAAAATTTCTGTTGTGGAGCGCAACCATCCTTTCATCCGCTACCGTTTTCAGATTCATTAAAGCTCCTAAAAAGAAAAAGAGCCAAACAGTGAAAATGCTGACGCAGGAAGGTAAGCTGGTAGAAATCGATAAGAAACTGCTTATTTCCCCCGGTAAAAAAATAACCGACAAAGAACTACAACAATGGGTAAAAAAATAATCTTACTACAATGAATGAAAATAACACAAAATCCAGAAGAGAATTTCTGGCAGCCGGTCTCCTGGCATCAGCGGCGATAGCGGGCTGCACTACCAGTAATAATCCATTTGCCCCTGAAGACGAAACGATCAAACCATCCGGCCAAATGGTAAAACTTTTATCGGTAGATGGTACAGTCATCGAAATGGATAAAGCCTTTTTGAAACCAGTTCCCGATCTGCCCGCCGTGTCAAACAGTGAGGCAAGAAGAGGAATACCGGGCAAAAAATTTGTAATGGTGATAGACCTTTCAAGATGCAAAAATGTGAGGGCCTGTCAAAAAGCATGTAACCACATGCACCACGTTCACCCGGGCCAAAACTGGATCAAAGTTTTGAGCATGGAAGAATCTGCTCATACATCTCCCTATTGGCAACCTACTACTTGCATGCATTGCGATGAACCACCGTGCGTAAAAGTTTGCCCCGTAGATGCCACTTTTAAAAGACAGGATGGAATTGTGCTGATAGACAGCGACCGTTGTATTGGTTGTCGTTTTTGTATGGCCGCCTGTCCTTATTCAACACGGGTATTTAACTGGGAAGAACCGATATTGACAGAAGAAGAAAAAGAGCAGCCTTATTCATGCGAAACCAGCACACCTCAGAAAAAAGGAACTGTAGGTAAATGCGATTTCTGCCCTGATATGTCAAGAAAAGGAGAATTGCCACACTGTGTATCTGCCTGCCCGAATGGTGTGTTTATGTTTGGCGATATGATACAGGATTATGTTACCAATGGAGCTGAAACTTTCCGTTTCAGTAGTTTAATAAAAGACAAAGCGGGCTACAGGCTACTTGAAGACCTCGGCACTATGCCAAGCGTTTACTACCTGCCTCCTGTAAACAGGAACTTCCCTTATGAATCAGGCCTTGAAAATGAATACAAACCTGATCATACTTATGAAGATGCCAAAAAACTTTCAACTAAAATTAATTAAGCCGTGGAAAATTCAACTTCTTTAACTGCCGAACAAATAACCCGCGATCTGTTGCCCCAAAAATTTGGTAAACGTGGAATGACATGGGTTGCCATCCTGGTCGTTATCAGCCTTTTTGGCTTGTATGCTTACTATCGTCAACTAAGATATGGCCTGATCGTTACGCACATGCGTGACTATGTTTCATGGGGAATTTACATCTCCAACTTTGTGTTTTTTGTTGCTATCAGCCTGGTTGGTTCTCTTATCACCGCCATTTTCAGGCTCACGAATGTAAAGTGGAGAACCCCGCTTACGAGAATCTCGGAAATCATTGCGGTGTCTGCAATTGTTTTTGCCGCATTGATTATTGTAGTGGATATGGGACGCCCGGACAGGTTCATGAATCTTTTCCTCCATGGACGTATCCAATCGCCTATTCTCTGGGATGTAATCGTCATTAGTACTTATTTTTTTATTAGTATCCTTTTATTGTATTTCCCTTTACTACCCGATTTGAAAATCCTTTTAAAATTCAAAGAAAAAACCGGTAAAAGATTAAACAGGCTTTATCGCTTCCAGGGTTCCTTCTGGAAGGGTACCAAAGCCCAGTTCCGCCTGAGCGACAAATCAATCAGCATTCTTTGTGTTCTGATCATTCCCGTTGCTTTCAGCATACACACCGTTACTTCATGGTTGTTTGCTACCACGTATCGCCCGGGATGGGACAGTACCAACTTTGGCGCTTATTTTATTTCAGGTGCTTTTCTTGCGGGAGCCGGCGCAGTAGCCGTTGCTATGTATGTTTTCCGTCGTTATTATCACCTGGAAAAATATATAACAGAAATGCATTTTGAAAAAATGGGAAGAATTGTAGTGATGCTGGCCCTTGTTTACCTCTACTTTAATGTCAATGAATTTCTGACTCCCGCATTTAAAATGAAAGAATCAGAAGAAGGACTTATCAAACAATTGTTCGTAGGATCTTATGCGCCAATGTTTTGGTTTGCCATACTCGTAGGAATGATCATTCCGATTATAGTGCTGGTGTTTAAAAAAGGAAGAAAACCGTTGCCGATGTTTATCATTGGAATTATGGTGGTAGTAGGTGCATGGTTCAAAAGATATATTATCGTAACACCTACCTTGTTGCACCCGTTCCTGCCGATGCAGAATGTTCCTACCAGCTTCATGACCTATTTTCCAAGCTGGGAAGAATGGGCCATCGACGCCGGGTCGCTTGCGGCCGCTTTACTGGTGATTACTTTCTTCGTACGGATCTACCCCATCATACCTATTCACGAAACAATAATCGAACAAAATGAAAAAGATGAATCCAAATAAATATTCTTTGCTTCTCCTGCTGTTTGCTTTTATGGTAATGAGCAACACAACAGCAGCCCAGGATACTAAAGAAACTCCTGTGAGTATCGTATCGCTGCGTTATTTTAATATCAATAACAGCACCCAATACCTATTGCTGAAAAGTATTACAAAACTGGGAAGAGTATTAACTCCACAGGAAAACAAAACGTACGAAATCTATCTCGACAGCAGTGCGCAAAATAACCTTATCGGCAAAGTAACAACAGATGAGAAGGGACTTGCTAAAGCAATCATCCCTGTTTCGCTGGCCAGCCAATGGATGGCTTCTCCACAGCATACCTTTGTAGTGAAAGAAGGAGATGAAGAAGTGCTGTCAGATTACACGATCTCAAAAGCCAAAATCACCCTTGATACATCAACGGTTGACGGCATAAAAAACATCAGCGCTACAGTAATGCAGCTTGACGAAAATAATCAATGGGTGCCGGTTCCGGACGCAGATGTGGTGATAGGCGTAAAAAGAATTAACAGTATTTTGCCGGCAGGTGACGAGCCCACATATACCACCGATGAGACAGGCGTCGCCACAGCTGAATTAAAAAAGGACAGTTTACCCGGTGATGAAAAAGGCAATTATATTATTGCAGCAAAAGTGGAAGACAATGATGTTGTTGGTAATTTAAAAGTTGAAGAAACCGTTCCTTGGGGCGTGCAGACTGAAATTGACCGCAGCTTTTTTAAACAACGCACCTTATGGTCTACCAGGTTCAGAACCCCGTTTTGGTTATTGTTTACCGTATATGGTATAGTGATAGGTGTATGGGGAACATTAATCTACCTGGTTTTCAACCTCGTAAAGATTGGCAAAATTGGAAAAAATACAACTATAGAAGAACCGGTTGCTGAAGAAAAAGGAGTCGTCGCATAAATTAAAAGATCATTCCTTATCCTGCAAAAAAGTACGTATTAAAAGAATACGTACTTTTTTTATACCTTCAAAATCGTAGATTATTCTTAAGAAAAAACAATTATGGGAAATGATATAATGGCCTACATTCAAAAACTTCAGTTGTTCGGATTTTTTTCCGGCTATTGTCTTATTTATACCATTATTTTTTCTTTAAAAACCGTAAATAACATTAAGGCACAAACGCTGTTTAGAAAACTTGCTGTTTTACTTCCGTATTCTTATGCGCTTGTTGCAACCTTGTATTTTGGAATGATTTTAAAAGATTTTAGTCAGGATGTTTCGATAAGAAATTTATATGTACAATTCCAGTTGCCTTTCCTACAGGTTTTTAGCCTGCTTGGCGTTTTTTTCTGGATACGGCTGTTCAGTAAAAACCCCGTTTGGAGCCTGCTTCACAGCCTGGTTTTTTTCTTCTTTTTGCTGAAGGAAATTTTTACTCAATTACAATTGCCGCACGGTAGCGAGATCATTCATAATGACATGAAAGTCTTTACAGACAGCCTTCTTCTCAACCTGGCTACTCTTTTTCTCATCGGATCGCTCTACTTATTTTTTTTCTATTTTTCCAAATTAAGAAAAAAAACTTCTTAGAACTTTTATACAAATCGAAAATAAAAACCTGCATTATTTGTTGATCTGCTGCACATCATTCATCCCAACTGATGCTTGCCTTTTTTGTTGTGATCTGAATCATATTTTGCCTTGACTCAAGTCATGAAATTGTAAAGATGCCAGGCATAGCTTTGTGTCAAGTATTTAATAATAATCAAAAAAAAGAATTATGAAACTGTTTAGCAACAAAACCCTCCTGGCGCTGCTACTTTTACTTAGTGGCTTTGGGTATATGACCAGCTGTACACATGAAAATGATGTTTTACCGGCACCTGCATCCAATGCTGTAGTAATTAATCGCGGAGATGCTGTTCTCCTTCCCGGCACAATGACTAAAGGAGATACCACTGAATGGAAATTAGATAAGGCACACTCAAGTGTATTATGGCAAACCAATTATGTTGGATTAGCCGGGCTTCTGACCGGTCGTTTTAACCAGTTTGGTATGCATAATGTAACCGATGCAGAAATGCAGAAGTATTACACTACAGGCCAGCCTTTAATGGATACTTCATGGGCCTTTTACGAGAGCGATCCATCCAAAACCTACTTCAGCGGATACGTACAAATGAACCAGGCAAATACCGGTGAACCCGGAAGAGATGCCGGTTGTCTTTTATCTTCATTTGGAACTACATCAATAGAAGCCGGAACACAAAACCTTACTGTAACAAATCTTGCCAAAATTAAAACCACAAAGGTTGAATTTGACCCATTGAGTGAAGATTATATTGTTACGCTCAATTTAACATGGCAGGGAACACTGGGCGCTCCTCTTACAGAATCAGTAGTAGGTAAATTAAAATACATTAGAAGAGCTACCGTTAATGCAGGTACCGCTTCAGAATATTCTGTTTTCGGATTGCAACTTACTTTCCAGTTCAACTGCCGCGATTTTGGAGTAACCAGCACCAGCATTTCTGATAATGTGCAGATTGAGTGCAACATGAATTTCAACAACAAATAATTCACCCTAAAAAGAAATTATCATGAAACGAGTATTAATTCTTTTCGGACTCATCTTAACACTGGGATTGTTTTTAACCAGTTGTTATAAAGATGTGATCCTTCCGGAAGCTGCTGTTGACCCGGACGGACCACCACAGTTCGTAAGCTTTTCAACAGATTTGGCTCCATTGTTAAACAGCAGTTGTGCTTTATCCGGTTGCCATGTTGAGGGAGGACACAAACCTTATATGAACACCGACATTTCTTATAAACAAATAGTAAACGGAGGTTTTGTAAATACGGACATTCCAAAACAAAGCATTCTGTATATCGAAATAAATGGCGACATGAGGGAACATATTCCTTCTGCCAAAGACAGGCAAAAAGTGTATGACTGGATAAGAAACGGTGCCCCCAATAATTAATTGACTTTTAAAAAATAAATCAATATGAAAAGTTTTATAAACACAGGAACAAGATTGCGGGTCTTCTCTTCCTTCCTTATCATTTGCCTGTTGGTATTGAGCAGTAGTGGTTTTGCACAGGATTCAACTGTGACTGAAGAAACACCCGCACCGGTAAAAGCAAAACCTGTAAAAAATACTTTTGAAAGTATATGGATATTAAACAACCAAACCGTTTTGGTTCCGCAAAAGAAATCTCTTGAAGTAGACATTCAGCACAGGTTCGGTGTAGTCACCAATGGCTATGACGATTTCTGGGGATTTTTTGCACCTTCCAATATCAGGTTGGGGGTAAATTACGTTCCCATTAACAAGCTAAACGTGGGAGTAGGAATTACCAAAAGCAACATGCTGCTTGATGGAAACCTGAAGTATTCGCTAATCACGCAAACACCCGGAGTTTTTCCTGTAAGCGTTTCCTATTATGCAAACATGGCGTATGACACAAGGAAAGATCCCGATGGAGGAATATTTAAATACAACTCCCAGCGATTTTCTTTCTTTCACCAAATTTTGGTAGCCCGTAAGATCAGCGATAAGCTCTCATTACAGGGTGGCATAAGTCTTTCTCACCAAAATTCGGTAGATGGTTATTACACCAAAAATGACAGCACCGGCAAGGTGATCTTTAAAGAGATGCAGTTTGATCATTTTGCATTTTCCTTCTCAGGAAGATACAAGATAACCGATGTCACTTCGATCATGTTCGACTATGATCAGCCGATCACCAAACATGCTACCAACAACCCAAATCCTAACTTGTCAGTCGGATTGGAATTTTACACCGGCGGTCACTCATTCCAGTTCTTCCTGGGAAACTATTCCTTCATGAGCCCACAGCGTGACAATCTTTTCAATACCAATGCTCCATTCGGTTATACCGATAAGGTAACAGGTAAGAAAGTGAAAGGAGGACAATTCCTCATCGGGTTTAACATTACAAGATTGTGGAATTATTAAAGTAATATTTAAAATCAGAGAAAACAGCAATAATAAAAGCCTTTAATCAAATTGATTAAGGGCTTTTTGCTTAAGAGACCGGAATAATTTTAAGTGAAAAAAGTTGGTTCACTGAAATCTTTTTACCTTCATCTTTTTTAAGCCGATGAAAAGACTGATAAGGCTATGAAATTAAAATTGACTGTTGCAATTTTGTTTGCTACTCTCCTGGTGAGCTGCAATAACAATCCAAAAAGTGACAGCGGACAACCCGCAAAAGAACACAATGAAATTACGCGAAAGTTTATCGCGAAACCTCCCTCCTCTTTTCAAGACACACTTACCATAAAAAATCCCGCCGTTGTTTTTTACAAACCTGATTCAGCGCAACTTGATAAAATAAAAGCGGTCAACACTCCAATGATTTTTAAAAGTTTAATGCATGATTGCTTCTTTCAAATGAGAAACGCGCATATTGTCCTTAAAAAATATTATCCGAAAATTAAAATAACCGAAACCACCAAAGCCCGCTACCTTTTGTTTGTGAAAGAAGACAAAAGCAGCACCTGCATTGATCTCAACGGCAACAACGACATCTGCGGCATGTATATTTTCAATACCCAAAAAGACCCCGAACTGGCAGACATGACCAATGTAGATACTGACCTGGAATTTTATTTTAAAAAGTAACTCCCTATCTATGCCTTGTTTTTATTTTTAGTAAACCTCCTTTGTTATTAAAAAATATTCTATTTTTGAATTCACAATTTATCGCATATGAAAATGTAAGCAGGGCCTTGTTTTAAAATTAACAACGCCCACCCTCCGCCAACAGCAGCCATCCGGTTGCAGTATTATTTTCATTTATCATTAATTATTATCACTCATGATAACAACTTATTTACGCGATAAGGGTGTAACAAAAATCTTCAACTTTATTAAGGAAGCGCTTTCTACAAAGCAACATGATTTTACAACAGGAAGTATTCGAAGAGCTGTGTTTCTTCTTGCAATTCCCATGATCCTGGAAATGTGCATGGAAAGTGTTTTCGCCATTGTGGATATTTTTTTTGTAGGCAAACTTGGCTCGGCAGCCACCGCTTCTGTTGGTTTGACAGAATCCGTTTTAGCGATTGTCTATTCATTGGCTTTTGGCATTAGCATGGCGGCAACTGCATTAGTGGCCCGCCGCGTGGGAGAAAAACATAATGACAGCGGTGCAAAAGCCGGCGCCCAGGCAATTGTTCTTGTAATTGTTTTAGCAATTTTGATAAGCCTGGTCGGAATATTTTTTCCCAAAAACGTGCTGGTACTTATGGGCGCCACGGCCGATATTGTTCAGACAGGTTACCGGTTCACCAGCATCATGCTCACGGGTAACATTGTAATACTGCTGCTTTTTTTATTGAACGGAATTTTCAGGGGCGCGGGTAACGCCGCCATTGCTATGCGCAGTTTGTGGTTAGCCAATATCTGCAATATTATTTTGTGCCCCACATTAATTCATTTCTTCGGATTGCCCGGCGCAGCAATGGCTACAACAACCGGCCGCGGCATCGGTGTGTGTTACCAACTTTGGCACCTTTTAAAAGGCAAAGGGATTATAAAAATTCACCTACACCATTTTATTCCCGACAAGGAAGTGATGAAGAGCTTGTTAAAAGTAGCCTCTACCGCTACTTTGCAGTTTTTAATTGGCTCAGCAAGCTGGATTGCCATGGCGCGCATCATGACTGATTTTGGGAGCGATGCCGTAGCCGGACTACACCATCGCCATCCGCTGGATCATATTTTTTATTTTACCGGCATTTGGGTTGAGCAATGCAGCAGCCACTTTGGTAGGGCAAAATCTTGGCGCGAAAGAAGCTGCGCGGGCCGAAGAATCTGTTTGGAAAGCGGCCAAGTACAACGCAATTTTTATGGCTTTTGTGTCGCTGCTGTTTTTGGGATGCGCTAATTTTTTTGTAAGCATCATTACAACAGAACCTCCTGTAGTAACCATTGCAGTAACGGCATTGCACATCGTAAGTCTCGGCTATATTTTTTATGGAGTTGGAATGGTGATGATGAACGCCTTCAATGGTGCGGGCGACACCAGAACGCCCACATGGGTTAACCTTTTTTGGTTCTGGATCTTCCAGATTCCTGTGGCGTATCTTGTCGCCATTGTGTGGAACTGGGGACCAAAAGGTGTTTTTATTTGTATTGTAGTAACCGAAACCTGCATCACTATCACTTCAATGATACTTTTTAAAAGAGGAAAATGGAAACTGGTAAAAGTGTAAAATAAAAATTAAAAGAATTTGTGGGTTCACTGTGATAAATCTGCCGGCAGTAAAAATTTTTTTAATCTGTGCAATGATCCTTTTGCTAACACCGGCGATTGTAAGTATCCATACCTTAGGTGAAGCAATGCGCAACCCGGCGACTTTTTAAGTAGGGAATAAGAAGGTTTTTTAAGATCACGTTAAAAAAAGTTCAGGTCGTTGTCTGCATGTTAGACTTTTGTTTCTAAAAGTTATATCTTTAACAATAGTTATTCCTCTGAAAAAGCCGGTTCCAACTTCCAAAATCTTTGAGAGCATTATAAAGCCCGCAGGTAAGTATAAAAGAAGTTTTGTGTTCTTTTAAAACACCTCAATTCCGGTTGGCTTAAAAATTATTTAAACCCGGTGCCGTTGCACTTTTTGTTTGATTAATATGGATAAATTTAAAGAAAGAATTTGCATGCAGAACAAACTAATATTAATAATCAGCAGTGTGTTGTTTTTCATTTCCATGCAGGCCTCCAGCCAGGTAGTTGACACTGTAAAATCTGTTCATCCCAAAATGGATAAATATTATCCTCAGCCTGTAAAAACACGAATAATTTATGCTGCTGATTCAAATCAAACCACACCTGCAAAACCGGTTACGCAGGTTCAGCCTGCACCATCAATGACAAATGCGCCGGTGTCTCAGAGTACTGTTGTCAATCCTGCTCCTGCTGTAAAAGCCAACACGCCTCCCGCCATTGAGGGCGAAACGCCACCTGCGCCTGCTGTCACCTCAACGCAGGTAAACGTTGAACCTTCCAACACAACAGTCACCAATTCAAATACAGTAACAACGCCGGCGGCAATTACCGTGAATAAACCTGTTCAACCGAAACCAGCGGCACAAGGTTCGCCGTATGTAGATCCGGCCTCACTCTTCACCACGAGGCTGGGCAGCAGTTCGCCTCAATACGATACCTGGGAAAAAAACAATAACGGAGCCGGTTCGGTAACGAGCCAATCAAAATAAGAAAGAGTAACGGTTACCAGTAAACCAACTTTTTTGGATAAATTTTATTTTGATTACTTCAACACTTTCATCTTTATACTCCTGTAAGAAACCTTGTTTCCATGATCCTGTAGCAGGATATATCCTTTATCCCAGTGACCAAAATTTTTCCAGTTCTTGTATTTGCTGATGGCAATAAGACTATCAAATTCTCTTGAATCGCGATCATACTCCAGCATTTTGTAACCATTAAGCCAATGCTCTACGTGATTGTCAGGATGAACCACAATTCTACCCCAGTTCCATTCGCCAACTGGTTTTAAAGCTGCGGGAATATTATTCCTGGGAATCAGGTCATATAAAGATGATTCAGTACGATCGAAGTTTCTTCCGAGCTTGGCATCAGGATGAAGTGAATCATCCAACACCTGGTATTCCAGCCCGATTCCCGACATGCCATGTGTATCGTAACTTTCTTTTACAAAATATTTTACGCCGCTGTTGGCAGCAGGTGTCAGTTTGAATTGAAACTGCAAATCAAAAGCGCCGTATTCTTTGTCAGTAATAATGTCGCCGCCAAGCCCTTCCTGCTGACCGTTGGAGGGCAAAACGGTCAATACGCCGTCGTTGATCACCCAGCCTGAATCAGGAAAATGATCTTTGTTAATTCCTCTCCAGCCGTTCGTTGTCTTTCCGTCCCAAAGCAGTGCAACACCATTTTTCTTTTCCTGCGAAGAAAGGGTATTGGGATCAAGATTCATTACAAAAATGGAATCAGAAGGAGATGGTTGCAGATCACTCGTTTTGATCTTAATATTTTTCCAGCGAATTTCTTCTCCTGCGTGGGCGGAGTCAGGTACCTGGTGAACCTGCAAGGCAATAAAACCTTTGTGCGTCATGCCATCTACAAGGTTTGCCGCCGGAACGCCATTTACCCAGGTGCGGATCGTATCTCCCAAACATTCGATGTGATAGTGATTCCACTCACCATTTTTAAAAGCTGTTTTTGCTCCGCGATTTAATTCAAGCGGGTACAGCCAGCCTCTCCTTGCTTCATCATAAATGCCGCCGCTCCATGCTCTCGACGAAGGATCAATTTCCACCTGGTATCCATGCACACGACCGTTATTGTAGTCAGGAGTACTCTCGCTCCTTATCTGTATGCCGGAGTTCATGGCAGTATCTACTTTAAAATCAAGATCAAGAAAAAAATCGCCATAAGTAGAATCTGTAACAAGAAATGAATTAGGCGTGTTCGCAACAGTAGTTCCTACGATTTCGCCGTTCTCGACCGCATATTTTGCCTTCCCGTTCAACTGGTGCCAACCATCGAGGTTTTTTCCATTAAAAAGATCAGTAGATCCTTCTTCTTTTGTGTTAGAAGAAGTAGAATTACAGGCCGCCAAGGACACAAGCGCCAGTGAAGCAACAAAAAGTTTCAATCTCATATCAGAATATTTATTGTGTAGTTTTTATCAAGCTAATTTAATATCAGGCCTCCAGCCCTTTTCATAGTCGCGGCTCCAAAGTGCCTGTGCTTCTTTATCATGTAAGATCTTTCCTCCATTCGCAGCGTCGCAATGCAGTTCTCTGCTTACTCTTTGTGCGATGTTTCCCAGGTGGCACAACAATACACTTTTGTGCCCTTCCGTGATCGGCGAATTCAAAGGCTTTCCTTCTCTTACTGCGTCAATAAAGTTTTTAAAATGATACGCATCCAATTGAACGCCCGGGCCCATCGTATTGATGGTGTCGGTCTTTTCTTCTTTCTTACTTTCCCTGATCAGTTTGTTGTCCTTGTCAAAAATTTTATAATCATCGTTGCCGCTATTTACGAGCGTACCATTCTTACCGTAAATTTTAAAGCCTCTTCCGCCGCCGGCTTCGGGATAATTGTTGCAACTTCTTCCCTCCCAGCTGATGGCTTTCTTTTCAGGAAATTCAAAAGTGATCATTTGTGTATCGGTAGTTTGCCAGTCATCATCGAAGGCATAACGACCGCCGCCGGAAACAACTTTGGAAGGATAATTTACGCCCAGCGCCCAACGCATACAATCAATTTCATGCGTGCCGTTGTTGCACGATTCGCCTGTTCCCCAGTTCCAGAACCAGTGCCAATTGTAGTGAACCAAATTATCCCTGTAATCTTCCCGCGGAGCAGGGCCCTGCCACAATTGCCAGTCAAGGTTTGAAGGAACCGCAACCACTTTACCGTGACCAATAGATCCGCGGTTGTTCGCATACCAGCCTTTCGCATAATAAACTTCACCGATGATGCCATCATGAAGCAACTTCATCGCTTCATTGATGTTGGGCCAGGAGCGGCGCTGGTTACCCATTTGCACAAGATGATTGTATTTTTTTTGTGCCGCCACCAACATCTCTCCTTCTTCAGGATTGTGGCCACATGGCTTTTCAACATACACTTGTTTACCGGCAGACAAAGCCAATATAGCTGCGGGCGTGTGCCAATGATCAGGGGTGGCTATTGAAACTGCATGAATGTCTTTATCATCGAGGATAGTGCGGAAATCCTTTATGGCTTTTGGTCTCTTACCATACAGCTTCTCAGCAAGGTTCATTCCTTTGGCAAGTGCCTTTTCTTCCACATCGCAGATATAGGCTATTTCCACATTAGGAATGGTGTGATACGCTTCAATATGGGCTAGCCCTCTACCGTTAGTACCGAGCACGGCTACTCGCACTTTATCGGCAGCTCTCTTCCGGGCAAAAGAAGAAAGTTGTAAACCGGTAAGGCTGATTCCCATGCCGGCAACGGCGCTGTTTTTTATGAATTGACGTCTTTGCATAGAATTGTTTTAGTAAATGAACTTTTATTGAAAAAAATGAATTTCCTAAATTGAATCAAGCAGTCCCAATTCCAATCCTCTCATTTCTGCAAGCCCACGCAATCTGCCAATCGCCGAGTAGCCGGGATTGGTTTTCTTTTTCAAATCATCAAGCATCTGGTGGCCATGATCGGGCCTAAAAGGTAGTGATTTTTTGTATTCCTTCTGCAACTCCAATATTTCTTTTACGATCGCCACCATATCATTATCGCCTCCCAAATGATCCGCTTCATAAAAATTGCCTTCTTCGTCTTTGGTTACATTTCTTAAATGCACGAAATGAATTTTTCCTCCGATCGATTTGATCATTTCCGGAAGATTGTTTTTTGCAGAAGCGCCGAGTGAGCCCGTGCAAAAGCAAACGCCGTTGGCGCTGTTGTCTACTTTGTTCAGAAAATAATCAAAATCTTCTGCTGAACTTACTACTCTTGGCAAACCGAGAATGGGAAAAGGCGGATCGTCAGGATGAATGGCCAGCTTAACACCACACTCTTCTGCCACTTCACTTATTTCTTTTTGAAAATAACAGAGGTTTTCCTGCAGTGCTTTCCTGTCGATGTCTTTATACAGTTCAAGTTTGTTCAACATCTCTTGTGTTGAACCTTTTTTCTCGCCGGGAATTCCTGCCATCACCACATCCGCAAGTGCATCCAATTGTTCTTCGGAATAGCCTTTGAATCTTTCTTCAGCCTGTTGTAAAATAGTTGTAGGGTAAGAAAGTTCAGCGCCTTTCCGTTTTAAAATATGCATATCAAACACGGCAAGGTCAACCCAATTGAAATACAGCGCCAGCGATCCGTCGGGCATTTTATAACTTAAGGTCGTGCGTGTCCAGTCGTTTACCGGCATAAAGTTGTAAGTGATCACAGGAATGCCGGCAGCAGCCACGTTACGTATTGACGTTTTATATTTTTCAATATAATCTTTGTAGTTGCCCGTGCGTGTTTTAATGCTTTCATGAACGGTGATACTTTCAACTACAGACCATCGCAGTCCTTCTTTTTCAACTTCAGCTTTTCGTTTATTGATCTCGTCAATTGTCCACACTTCACCATGAGGAATATGATGTAATGCAGTAACCACGCCGCTTGCGCCTGCCTGTTTTACATCCTGCAAAGAGACCGGATCATCAGGCCCATACCAGCGCCACGTTTGTTCCATTTTGTACATACCAAAACAATTATGAGATGCTAATTTAGGGGGATAAAGTTAGAATTGGTTACTTTGTCTGAATCAGGATTTGCGGGATGGAACGATTTACAGGATTTTCCTGACAACTGGCGCTGATCTGCGAGGCCGGTGAAGGTTCGTTACTCTTTAAGATTACAGTAGCTGGGACACCAACACCAGCAGTAGGCTACTCATGAAAACTACCGGTTGCGATCATCCAATGATGCACCTGGTGGTGTGATCCTTCAACCAATAAACCTATATAACCTAATGCTCTTATTTCTGCTACTTCAGATTTTTCATTTGTGGTACAGGTAACAATCCATTGTTGTCCATCTTGCTTCGCGCTCATATCCCAACCCTTTTCCATCTTTAACATTCGCGGATGCATGCTGAACAAGCGATTTAAAGCTTCGGTCGCCCGCGGGCTTTGAGGTTCTACCCGCACTTCAACTCCATTGGCAATTGGCTCTTTGGAAATCACATTCACCTCTTCAGTAAACGCTTTCATGTCCAACAGGTGTTGTCGCAGTGCTTCAAGGTCTACTTTCGACCAGTCTGTATTTGGATTAGCTTCAAGTTTCTGGACAACCTCTTGTATCGCCCCAAAAATCTCGTTACCCGACATTGTCAAACGGGTTGAATCCTGCATCATATGTTGATGTTGTGCCTGGACGGATTGCACCATGCTGATGGCAATTATCACAAAAATGCAATTGAAGATTTTTCTGATGACTGTAGTAAAACGCATATCTAATATTTTAAGCTTAATCAATTAAAAGAATAAATAAGTTACTTAAAGGTACAACCAGTAAAGCAGCTAACAGGAGTAAAAAAACAAATTGCAGCATTTCGAGCCGTAGCCGTGACAAACGGACTAGTCGAGGTAGAAAGAATTTTAAAAAAATAGAGCATATTCCCCTTGCTCCCGAAGTTAACATCCCCCGCTGTTGTTGGCGTCCCGCCAACAATCTTCACTTTGATCAACAATCCGGAAAAAACGATTATGCTGCCGTTGGTGAAGCCATCACTCCAGGCCTGCACTCAACACCAACTCCGGTGAGCCGACGAATTGGGAACACCAATGGAAAAAATTACGATGGGTTAAACTTCCCTCCTTGTTGGTCTTCCCATAGTGAAAGAGTCCTTTGTTGGTGTTGAGCGGAGGATAAGAGCAGAGCTTCACCAACAAAACCAATCAGGCAAAGCCCTTACCGAACTTATTCTTTTATTACTTTTTTTACCACTCTCTGGTTATTGCCGAGGTTGCATTCAATGAAATACATGCCGGGAGCTGCGGGCAGTGTTATTTGAAATTGAGAGACCTCTCTAAAATTCTTGGTGTAAATAACCTGGCCTAAAACATTGGAAACCTTACAGGCAACAACCTGTTTTTTTTCAGGTAATGTAACCGTTATTTTATCTACAGTTGGATTCGGGAAAACTGAGACAATATCGGTTGAGTTATAATTCGTATTGCCGGTTGGATTGCCAAAGGTTAGCTGGTAGCATTTTGATGTATCTTTTCCGCAACCGTACGAATCTGACTCAAGGGCGTAGCTTCCGGAAACTGAAGCCGTAAAAGTTCGTTTTGTCGCCCCGGTTATAGGAGCATAACCCTTATTACAATCAAGCCATTGGTAGCTGCTATTGAGGTAAGTTGCCCTCAGCGTGCTATCATTTACCGTGGTAACAGTGGGGTTGCTACAGGCTCTTAACTTCGCAATGTGTGTTGCCGCCACCGGATGAATTATGTCTATATTTCCCAATGTAAGCGTATCGGGGCTTGCACCTACACCATCAAATAGTCCAATGTAAATATTGTCATAAGGATCTTTCCCGAAGCCATGAGCTACATCGCCGTTTCCGGCCGTTACATAGTGATAACTCCAAAGGTAGTTTCCGAGGCTGTCCAGTTCGAGGCTGTAGGAGTTAAAACTTGCACCTCCCGGGCGTTTCGCATACATCACAGTGCCGGTACCCGGGTCAGCATCTACAGGAGAATCAAATGTGCTTAAACCGTGTATGTGCCCTTTTGAATCTGTGGTGATGTACGTAATTAAGCCCGTTCCCACGGCATTATCTGCAAACAATTGTTTCAGCCACCGGAATTGCCCGTTCTGGGAAATGCATAACAGGTAGTTACCATACAGCCCCGATTGAAAGTGTAAGCTGTCAGCCGTGGTAGTGGTATCAAAGTCTATTGCATTGCTTCCGGCCCTTCCTGAAACTACAAGGCTATTATTTGCTGCGTTGAAAGACAGCTTATCTACGAAATCGTCGCTGGCAGAGCCATACCGGTTGACCCAATTGAAATTTCCGGCAGTGTCCAGCTTGAGTAAAAACCCATCACTGCGCGTGTTATTTTCCAGCAATGCATTTTTTCCCGCTGACTGAAAATTGACGGAATCGCCATCATAACCGTAATAATTACCGCCAATATAAATCGCTCCTTCATTGTCAACAGTAGTGGAGCTTACAGAAAAAACAGGATACGAGGCAGGGTTCGTTGTAGAGTATACCCATTGCTCCTGGTCTTTGGAATTCAACTTTAATGTGAACATTTCATAAAAAGATGCGTATTCAGGTGTGGACCCGGGTATAAAAGCTACCGAATCGGCATACGAGCCGCTTAAATAAATATCGCCGTTATTCGCTATCGACAGGCCGCCGGCATGCTCATCATAAATTCCCCCGTATTGTTTCATCCAAAGCCAGTTTCCGGATGTATCCAGTTTACCAAAGAAGATATCCGTATAACCTTTGGAAACCAGGAATTGCCTGCCTGAGCCAGTTTCGTAAAACAGGGTATCCTGGAACGCACCCGCTACGTATAGGTCCCCGGATTTATTCACCGCGATATCATGAATAAGATGCAGATGTACAAAAGAAGCTTCCTTCGCACATCCTATAATTTTTGACCAAACGTGCTTCCCGTCAAGGTCAAACATCGAAATATGTGCACTGTTATAATACGGAGCAGAAAGGTTGTACGTGCCTGTATCCGGGTCAAAATCATTATCGGCGGAAAGTACAATACCGGCTGTAAAAAGATGATTGCTATCTGCTGCAAAGCTTTCAGTAAAAATTTGGTTCTTGCCGCCCGTAGCCTCATAGCTTTTGGCCCAATCAAACACCATATTTTGGGAATAAGCACAACCCACGTATAGTGTGAGTGTTATAAAAATCGGCAAGATCTTATTCATGTCAGTTTTTCAGTGTCGTTTTTGTTCTGCATTAACGATTATGAGAAGCCGGTAAATTCGTAGCACCCCCGATATTGCAAGGGCAGCCCAATAAGAGGTATTGGCTTAACTTTCCCGGGATGATTAACGATCGAATTAAAAATTTATTGTGTAAATGGGAGTATTTACAACGCGGCGAGAGTTCGCAGGAACCTGGAGGCAAAACAACTTTACAACCTCTGCAGCAACCTGCCCGGCAACAAAATAATGCCTTTTAGTAAACTGAATACAGCTTCGACAGATACCCTCGCAAGCCTGAACGGCAGCAACAGCAGCCACACTACCGGATAAAGCACCAGGGCCAGCAGCGCCAAAGGCCAGCAAAGTATAAACAGTATCAGCCATGCAATAAAAGTGATCATAGCATAAAGTTATTCATTGGGCTGCATATCGATTGTGCAATTATACAAACGGTAATGCCTCGACGTCTTTGATATTATTTGCCTGAAATATTGTCTTTTTATTCTGCTGATTTGCGAAGAAAAGAATGCTGAAAACTTAAAACATATTTCTCCGGGTATCTTCCCGGTTGTGCACGAGGCCTTTGTTGGTGTTGAGCGTGGTAAAGCGACGATGAATTACTTAGTTCTACGATTTAATCTTTGCCTAAACCAAATTAAAAAACACCTTTATTTGTTGCTTTACTGCAAGCACGCACGATGATACATTTTATTGTTTGAATTATCTTTGATGCAGCAGGTAAAAATCATCACCAATGGAATTCAGCCCCGCCAATAATATTGTGAAACTCTGTATCCGGGGAATGGCCATGGAAGAGAAAGGAAACGCTGAAGAAGCAGGCAAAATATTTCTGCAAGCCTGGAACGAAGCAACAAACGATTTTGAAAAATATCTTGCGGCCTATTATGTGGGCCGCCATCAAAAGAATGTAACTGACGAACTAAAATGGCTCAAAACAGCGTTGCAGTTTGCGTTAAAAATAAATGATGAGTCTGTTAAGAGCGCTTACCCTTCACTGTATGTAAACATTGCCAAATGCTACGAAGACCTGAATGATTCAGACAATGCAAAAAAGAATCATCAGATCGCCATTTCATTTAAGGATAAGATTTTTGACAACGGTCCTTTTTATCACGGCACCAAAGCAGATCTTCTGCCCGGCGATTTGTTGACAGCAGGCGGTAAATCTAATTACAACTCCGAAGTGATTATGAATCACATTTATTTCACGGCCCTCGTTAATGGTGCGGGGCTCGCAGCGGCATTAGCCAAAGGGGAAGGTCGTGAACATGTTTATATGGTTGAACCGACAGGTAGTTTTGAAAATGATCCCAACGTAACGGATAAAAAATTCCCGGGAAATCCGACACGTTCTTATCGCAGCGCCGCGCCGTTGAAAATAATCGGTGAAATAACAGATTGGGCAAAACAAACACCTGAAGAACTTAAAAATTGGCGTGAAAAATTAAAGAATGTGACAGGAGAAATTATTAATTAATTTTCGGTTAATCCCTATCTATAACTGTTATGGATAGCCCAAAGTTAAAAATAAAAATCACAATATTTTATTGCTTTACTGCATTCCATGCTACCAGAATAGTCAGATGTTTTTTTAAAACCACAAAGCTTATTTTTGAGAATAAAATAATTTCAAATGAAGAAGGTGAGCCTTACCGAAAAAGACAACTGTTTCTTTGTAAACATGGTTGTTTATTGATTCATAAAATGCATAATTAAATTCCAAAATACAAACCAGCAACATGACAACAAAAACCAACAACCTTGTTTATTGGATTTCCACAATTATTTTTTCAGCATTGATGATTTTCTCGGCTGCAGGCGGACTTAAACCAACATTGATATGATTCGCAATTTTCTTAGTAATCGTTCTTATTGGTGAACTGCTTACTTCTCCATCTCCTCCCAAA
>CAWAMQ010000023.1:0-267391 GCA_963783125.1 uncultured Chitinophagaceae bacterium | reverse complement strand
ATGTGTTGATGAAAAATATCCCGCATAACCTGATGTGGGGCGTTTCTGTTCATTATTATACAATACCAACAGGTAATTGGGGACACAAAGGTTCTGCTACTAATTTTGAAGAAGACCAATATTTCGGTACTTTGAAGAGAGCGCTCGAGATGAATAAAGTTATCGAAGATGAAGCAGCCGTCATGGACAAATATGATCCGCAAAAAAAAGTGGCCATGGCTGTTGATGAATGGGGAGTTTGGACAGATGCGGAACCTGGCACCAATCCGGCTTTCCTTTACCAGCAAAACAGCCTGCGTGATGCACTGGCTGCTGCTTCTACTTTAAATATTTTTAATAATCACAGCGACCGGGTAAGGATGGGCAACCTTGCACAGACAGTAAATGTGCTGCAATCATTGGTGCTTACCAAAGGTGCGAAAATGGTGCTTACCCCTACCTATTATGTATTTGATATGTATAAGGTTCACCAGGATGCTAAGTTGTTGCCGGTTCAACTGGTTTCGCCTGATTATGTTTCAGGAAACGATCATCTTCCTGCTGTAAACGCATCTGCTTCAAAAGATTCCTCAGGGGCCATTCATATTTCGCTGGTAAATATTGATCCATTAAAAGCGGTAACGGTACGAACTTCATTTAAAGGATCTGCATGGAATAAAGTAAGCGGTAGTATGCTTACGTCAGATCATTTTAATGACTACAATTCGTTTGATAATCCGGGCAAAATAAAAGTGGCTAAATTTTCAAAGGCTAAAAAAGAAGGTGATGACCTCGTGGTAACACTACCTCCAAAATCAGTTGTGGTTTTGGAATTGAAATAATTATGAAAAATCAGGCTGCGAAGCGGTTGGAATTTTTTTTCTAAACCTGCTTTTGCAGCTTATTTTAATTTATTGGGTTCCGGCACAAACTTTAAAAAAGAATTGAAAAGGTGCCGGTATTTTTTCTTGTCAAGTTTGTAATAAAAAGCTCCCTTTTTAGAGCTTGCTTTATCTTTTTGTTTTTGTTTGATGAGCAAGCCGCTTGATAAAACTTTCCTGCTAAAATTTCTTTTATCCATCATTGATTCATAAACGTCTTCATATAAATTTTGCAATTGGGGCAAGGTGAATTTTGCAGGCAATAGTTCGAAAAGTACAGGCTGCAAGGACGCTTTATACCGCAGCTTTTCTTTGGCCATTTGTATCATTTGCCGGTGGTCAAATATCAGTGAAGGCATTTTTTTAAAAGAAAACCATTCCGGGTGAAAGTCATTACTCAATTGCGTTTCATATTTTGAAATATCTATCAGCGCGAAATAAGCAATTGATGCAGTGCGCTCCAGCGGGTCTCTCGTGGGTTCACCGAAAGCATACAACTGTTCAAGATAAACGTCTTCCAGGCCTGTCAGTTTTTTCAAAACTCTTTGCGCAGCACTATCAAAACTTTCTTCCGGTTGCACAAAGCCGCCCATTAAACTCCATCTTCCTTTCTCTGGTTCAAAACCTCTTTTGATCAACAACAATTTCAAATGCTGTCCGTCAAATCCAAAGATGATGCAGTCCACAGCAACAAGCATCCTGTTCTGCCGGGTATAACGTTTTAGCTCCATTCTTGATTTTTTGTAGGAAGATTAAGATGTAAAAATAATTCTAAAAGCATTAAAAGGAATGCTCTTTAAAAAAAGAATAAAAAAACTTTGAACTTTTATTAATAATTGTACATTTGACAATTAATGGTTTCATGGCAGGTACCGCTCCTGGTTCTTTAACGTGCGATTGAACAAGTGCTTTGATATTACATAAAAATCTTTAAGAAAAAGATGCAGCAAAAATTTGTCATTGGTGTCGATTTTGGAACTGATTCGGTTCGCTCGGTGATTGTAAATGCGTTTACCGGTGAAGAGATAGCTTCATCAGTTTTCAGCTATCCCCGCTGGAAGAAAGGATTATATTGTGATCCTTCGCAAAATCAGTTTCGGCAGCATCCCGTGGATTATATCGAAGGACTGGAAAACACGATCCGCGATTGTGTGAATAAAGCGGGAAATGAAGTGGCTAAAAATATTGTGGCAATTTCTGTAGATACCACTGGTTCCACTCCTGTTGCCGTTGATAAAACCGGAACTCCTTTGGCGTTACTTCCTGAGTTTGAAAACAATTCCAATGCGATGTTTGTTTTGTGGAAGGATCATACTGCTACGGCTGAAGCTGCAGAGATTAATGAGCAGGCAAAGAAATTCGACATCAATTATTTGCAGTACGTAGGTGGTATTTATTCATCAGAATGGTTTTGGGCAAAATTACTTCGTTTACTGCGCGTTGATGAAACGATAAGGGCTAATTGCTATTCCTTCGTTGAGCATTGTGATTGGATTCCGTTTTTGCTAACAGGAGGAACGGATGTTCATGAAATGAAAAGAGGTGTTTGTTCTGCAGGCCACAAAGCCTTGTGGGCCGAGGAATTTGGAGGATTACCACCAAATGAATTTTTCAATTCAATAGATCCGCTATTGAACAACTTTACTTCAAGATTATTTACGAAAACATTCACAGCAGATAAACCGGTTGGTAAATTATCGCCTGAATGGGCTGAAAGGTTAGGTTTGTCAACTGATGTAATCGTTGGTGTAGGCGCTTTTGATGCGCACATGGGTGCTGTAGGCGGCCAAATAGAACCTTATCATCTAAGCAAAGTGATGGGAACTTCTACATGCGATATGCTGGTAGCTCCGGTTGAAGAAGTTAAAGATACTTTGGTGAATGGTATTTGCGGACAGGTGCCTGGCTCTGTCATTCCCGGGATGATGGGAATGGAAGCAGGCCAATCGGCGTTTGGGGATACTTACGCGTGGTTTAAAAATATTTTGTCGTGGCCGTTATTTAATTTGATGGACGATTCATCCGTTATTGATGCGGATACGGCTGACAAACTTCGTAAAGAGATCACTGATAAAATGATTGCAACTCTTTCAAACGAAGCACAAAAAATACCATTGAATGAAAATGACGAATTATCTGTTGATTGGTTAAATGGTCGCAGAACACCTGATGCCAATCAACTGCTTAAAGCTGCCGTTACGGGATTAACTTTAGGAACCGATGCGCCGCGCTTTTTTAAAGCGTTGGTTGAAGGAACTTGCTTTGGCGCTAAAGCAATCGTAGACCGGTTTATTGAGCAGGGAATTCCCGTAAAAGGATTAATAGGCATCGGCGGGGTCGCACGCAAGTCACCTTACATTATGCAAACGATGGCTGACGTAATGGGTATGCCGATAAAAATTCATCGTTCTGAACAAACGTGCGCCACCGGCGCTGCCATGTTTGCGGCAACCGCAGCAGGCATTTATGATAAAGTGGAAGACGCAATGAATGCAATGGGACGTGGCTTTGATAAAGAATATTTTCCAAACAAAGAGAAGGCAGAAATTTACGCCAAACGATATCTGAAATATCAGCAATTAGGTCAATTTATTGAACAGTAAACGATGGAAAATGAACAGTTAACAATGAACAGTGAACAAAGAACAATGAACAATTGACAGGATACAATGGGTGAAAACATTTTGAAAATAAAGAGTTATGCCTTTGCAATTCGAATTGTAAAGCTTTCGCAGTATTTGCAAAACGATAAGAAAGAATTTGTGTTATCAAAGCAGATATTGAGAAGTGGGACTTCTGTAGGAGCTTTAATAAGAGAAGCAGAATATGGGCAAAGTAAAATTGATTTTATTCATAAAATGTCAATCGCTCTAAAGGAAGCAAACGAATCTGAATACTGGATAAATCTTTTGAAAGATACCGGTTATATTGAAAAAAATATATCGGAAAGTCTTGAAGTTGATTGTAAAGAATTATTGAAATTATTAGTCGCATCAATTAAAACAGCGAAAAAATGAGAAACAATGAACAGTGAAGAATGAACAGTGAACAAAGAACAATGAAGCGTGGAATTTATTGTTCTTTGTTCATTGATAATTGTACATTAATTATTAATGATGGGTAAATACGAACATATTCAACAGGAGGCCTACGAAGCAAATATTCAATTGCCCAAATTGGGACTGGTGTTGTTTACTTTTGGAAACGTGAGTGCTGCCGACAGAAACCTTGGCGTATTTGCGATCAAGCCAAGCGGCGTCCCTTACGAAGAGTTGACGCCTGCAAAAATGGTAATCGTGGATTTTGATTCAAATATTGTTGAAGGAAATTTAAGGCCGTCATCAGATACTAAAACACATGCGGTTTTATACAAACACTGGGAAACAATTAACGGCATAGCACACACGCATTCTACTTACGCAACTGCCTGGGCGCAAAGCCAGAGAGATATTCCTATTTTCGGAACAACACATGCCGATCACATTACCTGCGATGTTCCCTGTACACCGCCGATGAACGATGAAATGATCAGTGGAGATTATGAATACCAGACGGGTTTCCAGATCATGAATGCTCTAAAAGAAAAATCGTTGAGTTATGCAGAAGTCGAAATGATTTTAGTAGGCAATCATGCGCCTTTTACCTGGGGCAAAACCGCTGCAAAAGCGGTATACAACAGTGCGGTTCTCGAGGAAATTGCAAAGATGGCTTACTTAACAGAATCGATTAAAGCAGATGCATTGAGATTGAAAGACGCACTGATAAAAAAACATTATGAACGAAAACATGGACCCGATAGCTACTATGGTCAATAACAAAATGAAAATATTTTTCTCCATACTGATTTTAAGTTTAGCATTTAACGTAAATGCACAGCCGCTTGCCCAAACTCCGCCAATGGGCTGGAACAGTTATAATTGTTTTGGTTCGGCAGTACACGAGGATGAAGTAAAAGCAAACGCCGATTACATGGCGAAGCATTTAAAGCCATTCGGATGGCAATATATTGTGGTTGATTTTCTATGGGCTTATGATAATCCGCCGGGTAGTACCGTCGGAAACCCTTATCAAAGCAGGCTCAGAGACGGCTCTTACATTCCATGGCTGGCAATGGATGAGTACGGGCGGTTGTTGCCCAACGTAAATAAATTTCCATCTGCCTTTGGAGGAAAAGGCTTTAAACCTTTGAGCGACTATGTTCATTCATTGGGTTTAAAGTTTGGCATTCATGTAATGCGTGGAATACCACGGCAGGCGGTTTGGGCTAAAACAAAAGTATTGGGCACAGATGGAATTACGGCTGACCAAATAGCTGACACGTCTTCGACCTGTGCCTGGTTGAATCACATGTACGGGTTGGACATGACCAAAAAAGGCGCGCAGGAATATTTGAATTCTTTGTTACAGTTGTATGCATCCTGGGGAGTAGATTTCATTAAAGTAGATGATATTGCGCGGGCTTATCACAAAGCAGAAATAGAAGGTTATAAAAAAGCAATAGAAAATTGCGGAAGGCCGATCGTATTGAGTTTGTCACCCGGTGCAACTCCGTTAAAAGATTCAACGCATGTAATGGCGCATGCAAATATGTGGCGCATGGCGGATGATTTTTGGGACAACTGGAAAGAGATTATTGCGATGATGAATTTTGCAAAACAATGGCAAGGTACAGGCGGTCCCGGGCATTGGCCCGATTGCGATATGCTACAAATTGGGAAACTTTCCAAACGCGGACCCGTTGGTCCTGAAAGATATAGCCGATTTACAAATGATGAATTACGTACGCATATTACCTTTTGGTGTATTTACCAATCGCCGTTAATGATGGGTGGAAACCTGCCGGAAGATCTACCTTTTGATGACAGCCTGTTAATGAATGAAGAAGTGATTTCCGTTGACCAAAATGCGGAACATCCACGGTGTATTTACCAGGATAGCACAAAAGCAATCTGGATTTCAAATGTGTTGAACAGTAAACAAATAAATATTGGCAATTTTTAATTTGAAGAATGCAACCGCAAACGATTTCTTCTTCTTTTAAGGATATTGGCTCTTTTAGAAAAGCAGGAATAAGAGATTTGTGGAAACGAAAAAACATAGGAGTTTTCAAAAAGAAATTTCAACAAATGGTAGATGCGCATGACGCTTTGCTGCTGCGCGTTTCACCTGAATAATGTTTTGATATGAAAATAATATTTTCTTCACTGCTAATCCTCTGCTGCGGTAATATTTTTGCACAACAAAAGGATTATCCCATAAAGCCTGTGGCTTTTAACGAGGTACACCTTAGCGATAATTTCTGGCTGCCACGATTGAAAATCAATGAAACGGTTACTATTCCCGCTTCATTCGAACGATGCGAAAAGACCGGCCGTGTAAAGAATTTTGTGATGGCTGCCGAACATTCGGGAAAGTTTTGCACTATCTATCCTTTTGATGATACAGATATCTATAAAACCATTGAAGGCGCTTCTTATTCACTGAGTTTATTTCCTGATCCAAAATTGGAGAAATATGTTGATTCACTGATAACGATTATTGGTAAAGCACAGGAACCGGATGGTTATCTCTATACAGCAAGGTCGATAGATCCTCAACATCCGCAGGCATGGGCAGGTCCGGTTCGCTGGGTGAACGAAAGAAAATTAAGTCATGAATTGTACAATGCCGGTCATTTATACGAAGCGGCTGTTGCCCACTACCAGGCAACCGGGAAAAAAAGTTTATTAAATATCGCCTTAAAAAATGCCAATCTCGTTTGTTCTGTTTTTGGTCCTGCTGCCAATCAAAGGCATACTGCGCCGGGGCATGAAATAGTTGAAATGGGTTTGGTAAAATTATACAGGATAACAGGTGAGGAAAAATATTTAAAAACCGCAAAGTATTTTGTTGAGGAAAGAGGCCGTGATGTGCATTACGATTCTACCAGTAATGATGAATGGAAGAACGGAATGTATTGGCAGGACAATATACCTGTTGTTGATCAATCAGAAGCGGAAGGCCACGCTGTGCGTGCGGGCTATTTATATTCTGCAATGGCAGATGTGGCAGCACTTACAGGTGATGAAAAATTGCTTCATGCAGTCGATACCATTTGGGATAATTTGGTGTCAAAAAAATTGTATGTCCAGGGTGGCGCCGGTGCTGTAGGTGATGGCGAGCGTTATGGAGATGATTATCAATTACCAAATACCACAGCATATAATGAAACCTGTGCGGCCGTTGCCAACGTTTTCTGGAACGAAAGAATGTTTTTGTTGCATGGCGATTCCAAATACATTGATGTGTTGGAAAAGATATTGTACAACGGTTTGATCTCAGGAATTGGCCTCGATGGCAAAACATTTTTTTATACCAATGCGATGCAGGTTACCAATAGTTTTACGCATCCTGACCTGGAACCGGAACGGTCGGGATGGTTTCCTTGTTCGTGTTGTCCTACCAATTTGGTGAGATTGCTGCCATCAGTTCCCGGTTACATTTATGCGCAAAAAGACAACCAGGTTTATGTCAACCTTTTTATTAGCAGCCATGTAAACCTGAAAGTTGAAAACAAAGAAGTTTCTATTTCCCAACAAAATAATTATCCGTGGAATGGCGATTTAAAATTTATCGTTAATCCAAAATCATCTTTCGATTTTTCAATGCTGATACGCATTCCGGGGTGGGCACAAAATGAAGCGATGCCTTCGGGCTTGTATTCATTTGAAAATACTTCTGATAAGAATGTAATCATTAGTGTGAATGGTGAAGAAGTTTCTTATCAAATGCAAAACGGTTATGCGGTATTAAAAAGGAAGTGGAAAAAGAATGATGTGATTGAAGTAAAACTGGCTATGCCGGTGAGAAGAGTAGTTGCCGATTCGAAGGTAAAAAATGATATTGGTAAAGTTGCCTTACAACGCGGGCCTATTATGTATTGCGCCGAATGGGTTGATAACAATGGTAAAGCTTCCAATATTGTAATGCCCGCTAACACAGAGTTTACAACAGAATTTGAACCAGGTCTTTTGAAAGGAATTGAAGTTTTAAAATCTGAAGTTCCTGCAGTAATTATTAAAAACAACGGCGAAAGTATTACTACTCAAAAGCAAAAATTTACTGCAATACCCTATTACGCATGGGCCAACAGGGGCAAGGGAGAAATGATGTTGTGGTTCCCGGAAAAAGTAAAAGATATTGAATTGGTTTCGAACGAATAATTTTTAAACAGAAAAAAGATAAAATTCAGAATGATTGATCTTAAGAAATTTGAAGTGTGGTTTGTCACAGGCAGCCAGCATTTGTATGGAGAAGAAACTTTGAATAAAGTGGCGGAACATTCGCAGGTAATTGCAAAATCGTTTAATGAAAATTCGCGTATACCGGTTACCGTGGTCTTTAAACCCACCGTTAAATCTCCGGAAGAGATTTATAATATTTGTTCCGAAGCAAACACTACAAAAAATTGTATTGGCATCATTGCCTGGATGCATACTTTTTCTCCCGCTAAAATGTGGATCGGTGGATTGAAGATTCTTCAAAAGCCGCTGTGTCACTTGCACACACAATTTAACAGGGATATTCCGTGGAGTGATATTGATATGGATTTCATGAACCTGAATCAAAGTGCACACGGCGACCGCGAATTTGGATTCATTATGACGCGTATGCGTATACGAAGAAAAGTGGTGGTTGGTTTTTGGCAGGATGCCAAAGTTCTTGAGCAAATCAATGTGTGGGCAAGGGCTGCAGCTGGCTGGCACGACTGGCAGGGCGCGAAGTTTGTTCGCTTTGGCGACAACATGCGCTACGTGGCCGTAACAGATGGCGACAAGGTAGAAGCTGAAATGAAATTTGGTTACTCTGTCAATACACATGGAATTGGTGATTTGGTAAAAACCATAAACGAAGTTGCTGATAAGGACGTTGATGAACTTATAAAAGAATATGAAGATTCTTACCAGGTTGCCGACAGCCTTAAAAAAGGAAACGAAAAGCACCAGTCATTGATAGATGCTGCGCGCATAGAGTTGGGGTTAAAATATTTTTTAGAGCAGGGAAATTTTAAAGGGTTTACCGATACTTTTGAAGATCTTCACGGAATGAAGCAGTTGCCGGGCATCGGTGCGCAGCGAATGATGGCCGCCGGTTATGGCTTTGCCGCAGAAGGCGATTGGAAAACGGCTGCATTGGTGCGCGCCATGAAAGTGATGGGCACCGGGCTGAAAGGTGGCAATTCTTTCATGGAAGATTACACGTATCATTTTAATCCTGACAATGAAATGGTTCTTGGCTCCCACATGCTTGAAATTTGCCCTTCAATTGCTCATGGAAAAGTTAATTGCGAAATTCATCCTTTGGGTATTGGCGGCAAAGAAGATCCTGTGCGTTTAGTCTTCAACGTTAGTGGCGGCAATGCATTGAACGCTTCTGTGGTGGATATGGGCAATCGCTTTCGTTTATTGGTGAACGAGGTTGAGGCCGTTGCACCTATTCATGATTTGCCTAAATTGCCTGTTGCAAGAGTTTTGTGGAAACCCCAACCGGATATGGCAACAGGTTGTGCGGCATGGATTTTGGCCGGCGGCGCGCACCACACTTGTTTTAGTCAAAACTTAACGCCGGAGCACCTGGATGATTTTGCAGATATGGCGGACATTGAATGCCTGCTCATCAGTAAACAAACAAATATCCGGGATTTTAAAAATGAATTAAGATGGAATGATCTTTCATTAAGATAAAAAGATAAACCTATTTTTAATCAGCATTTCCAATTACTAACAAAAGAAAAAAATAATTGCCATGCCTAATTACTTTAATAACTACTTGCTTGATGGCGGATTGATTTCATTAAACTGGGCAGATTTGCTCATCATCATTATTTATTTCCTGATCGTATTGGGAATCGGGTATTACCTGGTAAAATACACAAAAACCGGGGATGATTTTTTCCTTGCCGGAAGAAAAATGACGATGTGGATTGCCGGGCTGGCTTTTATTTCGGCTAATCTGGGTTCGTTGGAACTGATGGGCTGGGCGGCGTCTGCCTATCAATATGGGATTTTAGCAGCTCACTGGTATTGGATTGGCGCTATACCCGCAATGCTTTTTCTGGGAATTATAATGATGCCATTCTATTATATTTCCAAAACACATTCTGTACCGGGTTACTTAAAATTGCGTTTTGGCAATGGCTCCAGCATGTTATCAGCTATTTCTTTTGGTTTTATGACGGTGCTGATGAGTGGCGTAAATATGTTTGCCATGGCCCTGGTAATGAAAGTTATTCTTGGCTGGGATTTAAACTTTAGTATCTGGGTATCTTCTATTACCGTAATGGTTTACGTAATGTTGGGCGGTTTGCTTTCTGCCATATTCAATGAAGTATTGCAGTTTGTGCTCATTTGGGCAGGCGCATTGCTGGTGCCTATTCTCGGGCTTGTTGAAGTGGGTGGATGGAAAGGCATGGTCAACCGAATTCATCAAAATCTTCCTCATGGCGATTACACGCACATGTGGAGTACGCTGGGGCATTTTAATGATAATCCAATGGGCATTCAATGGATTGGAATTGTGTTCGGGTTAGGGTTTGTTATATCATTTGGATATTGGACAACCGACTTTTTGGTAGTGCAGCGCGTACTGTCGGCAAAGGATTTACGATCGGCAAAAATGGCGCCCATTATCGGTTCAGGATTTAAAATGCTGGTTCCTTTGATTGTGATATTACCTGGTTTGATTGGTTTGGCAGTAATGCCGGGATTAGTAGGCCAGGCACAGGCAGCAGCAACAGGTGCACAGAGTTATAATGAAATCCTGCCTTTGATGATGGCGCGTTATTTAGGGCCTGGATTATTAGGGCTTGGAGTTACTGCCCTTATCGCTGGATTTATGTCGGGTATGGCGGGTAATGTTACAGCCTTTTCAACGGTATGGACTTATGATATTTATAAACCCATTCATTTTGCCGTTACAAAAAAAGAAGCCACAGATAAGCATTATGTAAAAATGGGGAGATGGGCCACTTTTGTTGGGGTTCTTATCAGCATCGGCACGGCTTATTTAGTGGAAAATGCGGCGAGCATTATGGATTACGTTCAGGCGTTGTTCAGCTTTTTCATCGCGCCGTTATTTGGTACAGTAATTTTAGGAATGCTCTGGAAACGCGCTACAGCGGCCGGAGGCTTTTGGGGGTTGCTTAGCGGCACACTCGCTTCTGTTGGAATGTGGGCGTGGGTAAGAATTGATCCGAAGGCACTCGCTATCATAACAGGATCTGCAGATGCAAAGCCTATGGCCGAAGACATGTATCGCGCGCTGTGGTCCTGGATTATTTGTGTACTTGTGACAGTTTTTGTGAGTCTTGCCACAAAACCTAAACCTGAGGCACAGTTAGTGGGTTTGGTAAGAGGTTGTACAGACTTACCTTCTGATAAGCATCTTCCTTTAACAAAGCGCCCGATATTTTGGGCAGTGGTGGTACTAATTGCTTTCATTATTTTACAAATTATTTTTTGGTAAAAACTATTTTTTATGCACGAAGAACATGGATTGTCAATATGGTTTTTTGTTGGTGGGATGTTAACCATCTATGGCATTATTATTTTCATTGCCAACATCCCGGCATTTGCTCCTGCAGGCGGAAACCCGCATGTTGTTTTGGAAGAGTTACATTCCGGCTTATGGTGGGGCATTGTATTGTTGTTGCTCGGACTACTATTTCTTAAACTTCATTGGCCGGGCAAGCATACTACGCTTGATGATCCGGACAACAAGATTCTATCTGATGAGGCAGAAGGATAAGATGAATCAGGAAGGTGTTTTATGCGGAGACTAAGGGATTCGAACCCTTGATACCCTTGCAGGTATACACACTTTCCAGGCGTGCTCCTTCAACCACTCGGACAAGTCTCCATTTTGTAAAAGGAGTGCAAATTTACAAACCTTAGATTAAAGTTGTGAAGTTAATTCGCAATGAACCCATAAATCTTACTCGCTATGTCCATCTCAAGAAGATCTGTTTTAAAAGGCTTTGCCCTTGGTGTGCCTTCACTGTACTTAAATCCCGCAGGTGTTGCAGCTAAAGCCGGACCCTTGGATCGTGTCCCCACGAACCACTCAATTGAAAACGCCCCTTTTGAAGGAACGCGCGCTTCGCTGAAGGCTTATGAAATACCTGAATGGTTTCGCGATGCAAAATTTGGAATTTGGGCGCATTGGGGTCCCCAATCAGCAGTTGAATATGGAGACTGGTATGCACGAAATATGTATATCGAGGGCAACAAACAAAATGCGTATCACTTGAAAAGATATGGGCATCCTTCAAAATTTGGTTTCAAGGATACCATCCCTGCATGGAAAGCTGAAAAATTTGATCCTGATTACCTGATTGGCCTGTACAAAAAAGCCGGTGCCAAATATTTTATGAGCATGGGTGTTCATCATGATAATTTTGATTTGTGGAATTCAAAATACAATCGCTGGAACTCTGTAAAAATGGGTCCGGGAAAAGATATCGTCGGGATGTTTCGCGATGCAGCCCGCAAACACGGATTGAAATTCGGTATCAGCGATCATCTTTGGATCAGTTACAAATGGTTTTCATCCAGTAAGGGTAGCGACAAGGACGGCCCGATGGCCGGTATTCCTTATGATGGAGCCAACCCGAAAAATTTTGAATATTACGGAAGATGTGAAGAAGTGTTTGCTCCCGATCTTGATTGGAATGAAGACGGAATTCCTGAAAGCTGGAAGCAGCATTGGTTTGAGCGGATTAAAGATTTGGTGGATCATTATGAACCCGACCTTCTTTATTGCGACGGACATGTGCCATTTGAAGAGCACGGGCTTAGCATACTTGCGCATTTGTATAATCAAAGTGCTGCAAAAAATGGTGGCAAAACCCAGGCGGTGTATACCAGCAAACGCTTGCGTGATTCCGCTGAGGGAACCGGCATTTGTGTTTTGGATGTTGAAAGGGGAGTAGTAGATAAGATCTGGCCCTTGCCCTGGCAAACCGACACCTGCATTGGCGACTGGCATTATAACCGCGAACGTGTGGGACATTACAAATCTGTAAAGACCGTAATCGATATGCTCGTTGATATTGTGAGCCGCAATGGCAACCTGATGTTGAACTTTCCCTTACCGGCCAGCGGCATGCTTGATCCTGATGAACTCAACGTACTTGATGGCATTACCAAATGGATGGCAGTGAACAGCGAAGGTATTTATGCCACCCGCCCGTGGAAGATCTATGGAACAGGCCCTGACGAGGATAAAAGCAAAAAGGAAACGAAATCGCAGTTTAATGAAAATAAGCGCAAAGAATTGACGTACCAGGACATCCGCTTTACTACAAAAGGCAACACCTTATACGCCTTCTTTATGGGCTGGCCGCAAACCAATAACCCTCTTCTTATAAAAGCCCTCGGCACCCGAAGCGATCAGAAAACGGGCAACATCCAAAACGTGGAGCTGCTGGGCTATGGAAAAGCTGATTTTAAAAGAGATGACGAAGGATTGAAAGTAAGTTTACCTGAATCGGCCACAGGAGAGCACGCATTTACTTTAAAAATATCAGGGCAGGATTTGACTTGAGATCAATGAAACATTCCGGGGCTTTAAAAGATTTGCGAGATGAACCTCCCCTTGGTTCGTGTCCTCACGAACCAATTTATCTTCCTCACTTCAACGCGTCCTTAATTGATTGCAGTGAAACTCCTAAAACTTTTTCTGAAATGGTATTCAATCCTTTTTCATCACCGGTAAAATGGAAAACCGCGTGATGATGGATAAGCGATTCGCCCGGTTTTAAAAACGCGGCAGGCGACACACTTTCCAATTCATAGAAAGGGCCCATTTGCGTACCGTCCGCCAGTGGACCATCATTGTAAGCATTCGACCGCATCGCCGCTGAAAGGAGGTTTGTGTGGTTACCCATTCCTGGTTGAGATAACGAGCCTTATTATCGATGTCAAATAAAATGATGGTCAGTATTTTCTTTGCCGCATCGTAACTGCCGGCCACATTTTTTGCTACCGCGGGGTGCATGCCCAACTTACCGCGACTCTTTCCATCCGCTTTAAAATAAAGAATGCCGTTGCCATACTTTATTCTTTGTGGCGGTATCTCTCCAAAATAATCCGTTGTGGCCGGTTTGGCGGTATCCTCCCGCGAATAAGGAATACAAATGGTTGTGGAACCAGATGGATTGAACATATCGAGCAGCCAGATACACGGCATTCCCGTCTTTTCATTCCAGGCATCGGTGCCACGGTTGGTGAGTTTATTTTCGGTCATATAGCCTACCGCTTCAACAGCGATGGAATGCGGATCCAGCCCCAGCAACCTGTTGATCTCGCTCGGCTCAAAATGGAAATCTTCCCTGTCGATCCCAATATCCAGGTTTGTGCCCGCGTAATTTTTAAGTACCATATTTTTTTGAAGCGTCACACTCAGTGAATCGTGCGCTTCCACCTTCCATGGTTCCGAATCAAAAGGAGCAGGCGTCTTCCAGTTGGCAAATTCCATCTTCGCTCCCGGTGGAAAGAAAAGAGAAAAAGGACCGCCTTCAGGGCCAAGCCACAACCGGTTCTCGCCTCCATAGGCGTTCATGTGCGGATCCAAAGGGCCGTCAAACGCTTTGTAATGGATCCACCCGAAACTAATTCCGCTGTCGCCCGCGGCTGAAGAGGTAAACACTTTTGCCTGGTATTTGGGAGATACGATCACCCTCGCGTTTTCTTTGGCCAATACGATTGCCGATGAATCATGCTTTACGATAAAGGAACTGTCGTACCCAAAGCTGCCGGGTAGGTTCGTGTTCGTGCTTTGCCTGTTTTGGCAGGATAAAAAAGCAACCGTTAAAGTAAAAAGGAAGATTTGATAAACTTTCATAAGGTAAATTATTAAAGTTTAACGGGAAAGGGGCATTTATTTTGACTTTTTTCCCTTCAGATTAAGCTAAAAAATCAAATCATCACGCTGATGATGGGCATCATTAAGCTAAAAAATCAAATCATCACGCTGAAAATGTTTGGCATCACTACGCTAAAAAATCGAATCATCACGCTGATGTTGAGCATCATCAAGCTAAAAATCGAATCATCACGCAAATGTTGGGCATCATCAAGCTAAAAAATCAAATCATCACGCTAATGTTGGGCATCATCAAGCTAAAAAATCAAATCATCACGCTGATGATGGGCATCATCACGCAAATGTTAGGCATCATCAAGCTAAAAAATCAAATCACCACGCTGACGTTCGGCATGACTAAGCCGAAGATAGAAGGTACAAGGTGAAAAGTTCGAAGACCCGAGGCAAGAGTTGAAGGGATAGGCACAAACACGACCACTAATTATATTTCTTACTACCCTTCAATGAATTGGTTTAAAAATGTTGACTTCGGATTTGTATTTTAAAATGATAGAAGACGTGAAAAACTTTCTTTTTTATATTTTAAAATATATTTATCTTGAAGCGCTTTATGAGTTTCTCCTTGATAAAGAAGCTAACTGCGAAGGATAAGTTGATTAAATGTTTTTAATGAAAACCCCGAATATAACGAATCCAAAATTGCAGGCTGTATTGCATCAAAAAAAAGAAAAATAGCAAAAGACATTAGCAATCAACAGGCGGATTATTCTTGGAAATGGAAACTAAAGTAGTAGTAGGTACAACTTAATATAACCAAAATTCTCTTTGGGAATGATAGAAAAAAAAATCTTCTATAAGACTGATTTAGGACAATTGCTCCTTGCCGATTCATATATGGAACTTAAGAGAGGCTCACTGAAGAAATATAAAGGGAAAGTGAATTTGCTAATTACTTCTCCTCCCTTTCCACTAAACAACAAAAAGAAATATGGAAACCTCCAGGGCGAGGAATATAAAAGATGGTTTATCAGTCTGGCTCCCATTTTTGAAGAACTTTTAACTCACGATGGTTCATTAGTGATTGAAATTGGAAACTCATGGGAAGCCGAAAGACCTGTGCAGTCCTTGTTACACTTAGAATGCTTATTAGGACTGGTTAAAAATTCGAACCTGCGGCTAATTCAAGAGTTTATTTGTTACAATCCATCTAAATTACCGTCACCAGCACAATGGGTAACAGTAAACAGAATCAGAACAGTTGATAGCTATACTCATATTTGGTGGCTAGCAAAATCCGACTTCCCTAAAGCTGACAACACAAGAGTTCTTAGACCATACAGCAAGAGTATGCGACAGCTTTTGAAAAATCAGAAGTACAATGCGGGCAAAAGACCTTCCGAGCATATCATTTCAGAAAGCGGATTTCTTAAAAATAATGGAGGTAGTATTCCCCATAACTTCTTTGAAATGGAAGCGTTAGACAAAAACAGAGAAGTGAGGTTGCCATATAATGTGCTAAGCTTTTCAAACACTTATTCAAATGATTCTTATCTCAACGCTTGTAGAAAAAATAACATTATTCCACATCCAGCCCGGATGAATCAAGGAATTGTAAGCTTTTTTATTAACTATTTGACAGACGAAAGCGACTTGGTTTTTGACCCTTTCGCTGGCAGTAACACAACCGGAGCCACGGCTGAAAGACTAAAAAGAAAATGGTTGACAATTGAGATAGACGAGGAGTTTGCAAACCAATCAATTTACCGTTTTGAAGACAAGGAATTTAACTCAGAAATTAAAATTCATAGCTGATGCTTGACGTGATTAAACAAATAACAGATGTTGACTTCTTCAAAGAAGGCCAACACGAAGATTGCTTTGTTGGAAGACCGTATTCCATAAATTATAACAAAGCCAATCTTTTAATTTCAGATTTTTGGAAACATAAAGTAAAAGGCATTCCTCAAGGTTCCTTCTTATTAGCTTTTTATGATAACCCTTTTGAAGAGGAAATTCAGGAAGCTTTACTGTTACGCGTTTTAAACCCTTCCACTCTTCCAACTGACAATAATGTAATATCGTCAATGATTGAATATTACAAAGACAACCTTAACACGTCCGGCAAGAAAAGTGAACTTGACGATTTTACAAGATATGAATTTAGTTTTTCAGGATTAGAGTGCAGAATTCTAGGAGCATTTTACAAGGAAGGAGATTCTTTTGAGTTCGGTGCAGACGTTGAGAATTTTTATTCAGCTCATAACTACAAAGTATTTAAAGCGACTTCAAAAATATTAGAAAAAATTGTAAACCAAAGAGACAAAGATTTAGTTGCCGGAGGCGAAAACGAATTTCCTATTGGAGCAGTTCGCTATAGTTCAAGTAGAAGGTTCTATGCCACAGACGAATCAGTAAACAATGTGAAGGTTTTCATTAATCCTGGTGATGTGCTTGGAAAAAGAACCGCCTTGTTTGGTATGACACGAACAGGTAAATCAAACACCGTAAAAAAAATTATCGAGGCTTCTGTTGAGATTTCAAGAAAATCAAAATACGAGAATTTGAGTCAACCTGCCAATAGTTCTGATAATTTTATGGAACCAATAGACAAGGAATTAGGCGTTCCTAAATTTCCCGTAGGACAAATCATTTTTGACATAAATGGAGAATATGCAAATGCAAATATGCAGGACAAGGGAACTGCAATATTTGAACTGTATTCTGATATTACTACCAGATTTTCAACGTTGCCCAAAACTGATTTCAAAATTATGAAGGTAAACTTCTATAATGATTTAGAAGCAGGGTTTGAACTTGTCCGTGCTCATTTATTGCAAAGTTCTGGTAATTATATTGAGAGCTTTTGTGCCGTCGACTTTACTCCGCCTGAAAACTACGATTTTTTTAGTTCAGAAGGCACACGATACGACAGGCTTAAGGCAGCTTATTTCTGTTGCTTGTACAAAGCCAATATTCCTGTTCCGAAAAATTTCAAAGTCAAGTTTCGTGGCAATGACATTTTAAATAAATTAGTTAAAGAAGACGGGTCAATTAAGCCAGATAACGGAATCTCTTTAGAAGATGCTTACAATTGGTTTAAAGCGGTTACCGATAACTACAACACGCATGAGTACTTCTTAAAATATAAAGCTCAAAAAGGTCATGAATGGGCCGATGAAGACTTGAAAGCAGTTTTGGTATTTCTTTCTAGGAAGAAAGAAGGGCGGAATGTAGACGGTTATGTAAAGCTTAGGAGTCTCAAAGACCTACACACAGAAACAATTGACAAGCCGTTTGATATAGAAATTATTGAAGAATTAAGATTAGGAAAGATAGTCATAATAGACCTTTCCCAAGGTAATCCAGAAATCCAGCGGTTGTACTCCGAACGAATCTGCAAAAAGATTTTCAATGACTCAATGGGTCGATTTATCACAAACTCTCCAAACAATTTTATCGAATTTTATTTTGAAGAAGCCCACAACTTATTCCCGAAAAAAGATGACAAAGATTTGAGCCAAGTGTACAATCGGATTGCAAAGGAAGGAGCAAAGTTGAACCTTGGTATGATATACGCTACTCAAGAAGTTAGTTCAATAAGCTCTAACATTCTTAAGAACACTCAAAATTGGTTTATTGCACATCTGAATAATGAAGACGAAACCAGGGAGCTTAAAAAGTATTATGACTTTGAAGATTTTACAGAATCATTAGTGCGTTTTAGTGCAAAAAATGACAAAGGTTTTGTAAGAATGAAAACTTATTCAAATCCATTTGTAGTTCCCGTACAAATTGATCAATTTCTAGCAAACAAATAAAATATGTCATACAGTAAGACCGGGAACAGGCCATTTGAACTTGCTAGTAAAAGCAACCACATTTATATTATCAAAGACCCAGAGGTCCAAAATTTTCTAAGCAACCACGAACTTCCAAAAGAGGGTGATGACATAACCTTGTTTGACCAATACTTGGTTGACATTGATTATGATGTGCATGATTCCATTGAATTTATTATCGCTGTTGATGGTGGAGACACCACGGTACCGGTCAAATCTAAATTTCCCTCATCAACGATTACTTTTTTTCAGTTCGGAGCTAATCTGCTTAAGAATTCAGATCTCAAAGATTTACAAGAAGAACCTTTCATCTCACCTCAATCAATATCAAAGCTTAAAGAGCTACAGCGAATAAAATTTACTCTTCCTACGAAAAATATTGGTTTGATTGATGAAAAGGGAAAAAGAGCGACACTTGCATATTCAGTAAGAAAAGCGCTCTACGATTTTTTCAAGAAGCACGGTTATTTAGCAACACTGAAATGGTTTCTGTTTGAGGAATACAAGAAAAACCCCAAATCTGAGAGAATATTGGCAAGTCATCCTAATAATTCAGCTAATAAGAAAGTTACAATTGAACGCGATAAAATAAATTCTGAATACAAAATTCCAAATGCTGACGGGGAACTTTTTTTGACGGACATTTTCCGACTACATGAAGTAATAGATGAAGATTTGGGGGCCGGAGGCATTGTAGGTTATTTGAGAAATCTCATTGAACATTTTATTCTGATAGATACTATCAAAGGACTTTATAAAAGAAAAAAAGTTTCTTTGAATGAAGTGTTATTTGTAAAAGATGGCCCTTTAGGATTTTTTGGGCAGACTGCAAACATGCACGAGCCGATGCGTGAGTTGCTAAATCATTTGAATAGTGAGCTAAATATATTTTTAGTTGGAATTGAAAAATCGGGTCCTTTTGTTGAACACGCTTTAGAAATAAAAGACAAGATACCAGTTGGTCAAGCTTATCTTCTTTCTAATAAACACATTTACAAGTACGTGAAACCTGGCGACCCAAATAATCCAGAAGCATATGGAGCTTCGTCCTATTATAGTAGTAAAGTGATTTTTAAATCGAGGGACGAAAGGATTTATGTTGTAACGATTCCGACGGCAAATAGCGATGTTGTGCTTGATCCTAAAAAGTCTGACTTTAAACACATTGACACGGTCATGAAATACATTGAACGATTAAGGAGCGACATGTATGACAATTCTCTTTTACCGATTGCTCTCGTCAACAAACTAGTTTCACTTTCTGACCATCCAAGTTCCGTTTTGCTTGAAAAGTTTGCGAAGCACAATATAAAATAACTGCTTCCCTTTTTCCGGGCAGACCAGGACGCGCTTCTGCTCCTGCAAGCGACTCGGCGTAACTTTTTCTACGCAAAGTCTCACCATAGTGCACGACGTTTACCGCCAAAATAAAAATCTCAATTATTTGTTGCTTTACCCGCGACTGTATGCGATTCCCGCTGGGATGTTCATCGAATTCCGCAAAATCCTGTATAAAACTTTTGAAACCCGAAATCCTTATTTTTACTGCATGAGCCAAAAATCTAAAACCTATACGCACATCTGTAAAATAGTTGCGACGCTGCTTTTCAATATTGTTTTTTTGAGTGCGATGGCGCAATCCTACAGGCCACCGTTTTTTGCTGATCAAAACAGGAACGCAAAGATTGCTGCCACCTATGCAAGGCTGGATTCCCTGTTTCAGAAATATGCAGCAGAGAAACATTTTCCCTCCATCTCTTATGGATTGGTAGTGGATGGCCGGCTTGTTCATTCTTTTTATTCAGGCACCACCAATTTTGAAAAAAATATTGCGGCTTCGCCTTTATCTGATTACCACATTGCCTCTATGACAAAAAGCTTTACGGCAATGGCGATCTTGAAATTGCGGGATGAAGGAAAATTATCGCTGGATGACCCGATTGAAAAATATATCCCCGAAGCAAAAGGCATGAAAACCGTTACCACGGATGCGCCGCTGATCACCATTCGCCATTTGCTGACTCATAATGCCGGGTTGCCGGAAGATAATCCCTGGGGCGACAGGCAACTGGGGCGAAGTGATGCCTACCTGGACAGCCTGTATGCAAAAGGGATCAGCTTTTCTACTACGCCGGGCACCGGTTACGAATACAGCAACCTCGGGTTTGCCACTTTGGGGTTGATCATCAAAAAAGTTTCCGGAAAAACCTACCAGGATTACATCACCGAAAATATTCTCAAGCCGCTGGGAATGACGCATACTTATTGGGATTATGATGATGTTCCCGCAAACCAATTGGTAATAGGCTATCGCTATGTAGATGGGAAATTCGTAGCGCAACCGTTATTACACAGCGGTTCGTTTGGAGCGATGGGCGGGCTGATCACCACCATCGAAGATTTTGCAAAATACATGAGCTTCCATCTTTCTGCATGGCCGCACGACGGCGCTGACGATGGTCCGATTAAAAGAAGTTCGGTAAGGGAAATGCAGCATGCATGGAATTTCTCGCGCGTGTGGACGCATGAAAAAAATGCAAAAGGCGAGGATTGTGATATCATTGATTCTTACTGTTACGGGTTGCACGAATACCGGGATTGTGATGGTGTAAGGACGATCACGCACGCTGGTGGTTTGCCCGGGTTTGGAAGTCAGTGGCGCATTATGCCTGATTACGGTTTTGGGATGGTCGTTTTTGGCAACCTCACCTATGCGCCTATGGGAACGGTTTTGACGGCAGCCATTGATTCGCTGTTAAATTGGGCGCAGCTGGAGCCGCGCGTTTTACCGGCCTCCCCAATCCTGGAGAAAAGGAAACAACAGATCCTGTCGCTGTTGCCTTCCTGGAACAACGCACAGCAGTCGGGGATATTTGCAGTCAACTTTTTTGACGATTACTTTATTGCCAACCTGCAAAAACAATCCGGGGAAGCGTTTCAAAAAGCAGGTAAAATTTTATCTGTTTCTGATGTGGTTGCCACCAACCAGTTACGCGGCTATTTTATTATAAAAGGCGAAAAAGGGAACATCAAAATATGGTTTTCCCTTTCTCCCGAACCGGATCCTAAGATACAGGCGTTTAGGATGGAGGTGATGTAGGTAAGAGAAGGGCGGAACGAAAAAGACGACTTTTTTCGGCGGTGGCGGTTTTTGTTGCCTGTTAGTTTTCAACAGCTGGCGCATTCTCCTGACCTGTGACTCTATGTTACTTCTTCTCAGCATCGTCTCACGATATTGGACGTTGCGTACAGCAAAATAAAATTCACCATTATTTGTTGCTTTACTGCAACTACAACTCCACCACAAATAATTATCTTACACTGCATTCAAAAACTCACCAGTGAAAACATTAGTTTGTATTCAGCCCGGCCAGTTCGATTATGTTTCAACAGAAGAACCGGAATTAACCAAAGACCATGCGATCATTAAGATCAAACGCATCGGCATTTGCGGAACCGACCTTCATGCGTTTGAAGGCACACAACCTTTTTTTGAATATCCAAGAGTGTTAGGACATGAACTTGCAGGTGAACTGGTGGCGGTTGATGGCGCTCCGGGTTTTAAAATTGGCGAAGCGGTAACCATCATTCCTTATTTTAATTGCGGCCATTGCATTGCCTGCCGCATGGGAAAACCCAATTGCTGCAGCAGTATTAAAGTGTGCGGTGTGCATATCGACGGTGGCATGACGGAATATCTTTCGGTGCCTTCTTATTCTCTTGTTCATGGCGATGGATTAAGTTTTGACCAGCTGGCGCTTTTGGAACCTTTGGCTATTGGCGCGCACGGAGTGCGCAGGGCTTCTGTTCAGCCGGGAGAAAATGTGCTGGTAGTTGGCGCAGGGCCCATTGGACTTGGAACGATTGAGTTTGTCCGCATTGCCGGTGGCAATGTGATGGTCATGGATGTGAATGAGGAACGACTCAATTTTTGTAAAGAGAAGTTGAAGGTTGAAAATGTGATTAACGTCCTTTCTGCCGATGTTACCGGCCAGCTGCAATCTCTTACCGATGGCGAAATGCCTTCTGTGGTTATTGATTGTACGGGTAATTTAAAAGCGATCAACCAGGCGTTTCACTATATGTCGCACGGGGGCCGGTATGTTTTGATTGGTTTGCAAAAAGGAGAAATTTGTTTCACTCACCCTGAATTTCATAAGCGTGAAGCTACGCTAATGAGTAGCCGGAATGCCACACGCGCCGATTTTCAAAAAGTAATGGCTGCAATGCAAAAGAAAGAAATTGACCCGGCCAATTACATCACTCATCGCGTTCACTTTGATGAAGTAAAAGATCAGTTTGAACAATGGTCAAATCCGGCCAATCACGTTATTAAAGCGATGGTGGAAATGGAGTGACGCAGAATATCGTTCCAAAATAAAAATCGCGAAAATTTGTTGATTTACTGGCATGTGATTAGAGTCATTTTCCAGCAGATCGTTTCTTCGTAATTTTATTTCAAATCACATTTATTATGGAACATAAAAAAGAGCTTGATGAGCTTCACAAAAAATCTCTTGACAAAATTGATGAATACGTTAAAACAAAAAAGAATTTAGGTGAAGAGCATCACGAAAAACTTAAGGAAGCTAAAAAGAATTGGCAAACCTCATGGACAGGCCTCATGGATGTTTTGATGTATCTGGAAACGCTGGAAATTTGAGATTTTACATATACAAACACTAATTGTTCAGCAACATGCTCACCTTCAATTCAATGTTAATTATTCTTGTTCTTTCTTTTGTCTTGATACAAAAGAAACAAAAAATCAAGGAAAACCCGATCGCTCCGCGCGTTTTTCCTTGCTCACGCGCGGCAAAAGCCAAATGCTAATGCTGTATCTATCGACAAAAACTAAATCGCTTCAAGGGCGCGTCTCTTCAATAAACCAGGGTTCAAAGTTGCAGAGCTTTTTTATTTTTCGGTTGAACAACCAAATGAAAATAATTTATTTTTCACTAAAGTCGCTGCTTTCATGGGACTGTCGGCTCTTCACCACTCATGTCTTTATTTTTGCCTTTTGGCCCCCGCCTTAGGGCGAATGCCTCAATTGTTATACATTTAGTTTTTATTTCTAATTCAATTACCACTTCTGAATGCAGGCAGCAAACGGCTCACCTCTACTAAAAGTAGAAAACCTGGATGTTTTTTACGGAAATTTTCATGCAGTAACCGATGTTTCATTTGAAGTAAGACCGGGTGAAATATTTGGTTTGCTCGGCCCCAACGGTGCCGGCAAAACGAGTACGTTGAGTGCCGTGGAAGGATTGATCCATCCCCGTTCCGGCGAAATCACCGTGGCAGGTTTCAATATAAAAACTCACCCCATACACGCCAGGGCCAATATGGGGGTGCAACTGCAGGCCACGAGCTTTCAGCCCGAGCTGACTATCACCGAGATCATCAGGCTTTTCGCCGGCATTTATGGTGTGTCGCTTTCTTCCGAAAAATTAAATTCGATCTTACGGGATATTAAACTGGAAGATGCCGCATCCAAAAAGTTCGGGCAGTTGTCGGGCGGACAGCAACAAAGAGTTTCATTGGTGATTTCCACGATACATGATCCCGTCTTAGCCATGCTTGATGAACCCACTACGGGCCTCGATCCCCAGTCGCGCCGCCAGTTATGGAGCCGCATTGAAGCCATTAAAGACAAGGGCCACGCAGTGTTGCTTACCACCCATTCTATGGAAGAAGCCGAAGCGGTTTGCGACAGGATTGCCATTATCGATCACGGCAAGGTGATCGCTACCGATGAACCGCAAAGGCTCATTGAATTGAACAAAGACAATCCCGAAGTGATCAACGCTTCGCGAAAAGGAAAAATTACGCTTGAAGATGTTTTCATCGGTTTGACGGGCACAACTGTGCGAGCTTAAATTAATATTATGCAAACAACCATACCCAAAACTTCCGCCGCTTTTACCAACCTGGTGCGGGCTGATTTTACCACGCAATGGCGTAACCGCCGTTCGGTGGCGATGTCGTTGCTCGTGCCTGTGCTCATTTTAGTTTCCTGGAAAGACGTTGTTGAAAAAATTGGCGGCGCGTTCGCTCTTTCAATGGCGCTGACGATTGGCCTGACTTCCATCGGAATTATGGGTTATGCCGTAGCGGTTGCGCGTGACCGTGACAAAGGGGTTTTTCAGCGCTTAAGGGTAACGCCTTTGCCGACCTATTGTATCATGTTGAGCCGGTTGACGGTGCAGTTGGTAATGATCGTGCTTTTGACGGCTGTTGTATTTATCGTTGGCTACCAATACGATCATATCACGTTGCCGGTTTCGGGTTATATACTCACATTTATAACTGCCTTCCTTGGAGGTGCGTTGTACCTTGGATTGGGCCAAATGATTGTGGGTCTTGTAAAAAATGCAGAAACGGTAAACTCTACCAGCCGGCTTGTTTACATTGCGCTTATCATGCTGGGAATTTTTGGTGAACTGGGGATGTTCGGCAAGCAACTTAAAGAGATCGTACACTGGTCTCCTTTTGGCACTGTAAAAACCATACTTGCTGCAGGCATGCAAATTTCTTCGTGGGATAGCACTACTTCCATGGCATTGCTGGTTACTCTTGGCTACGCCGTTGTATTTTCTTTTTTGGGCATCAAATGGTTCAGGTGGAATAGCGCGGTGTGATTGCAAAACCGGTTTTATTAAAACGCTATTATTTTTTTATCATTGAAAGAAGCCTGCTGCCCGGTACGGGCCTTCCGGAAAATAACAGGGCGAAGACTTTCACTATGATCCTGTCGCGAAGCCGGGAATCACGGTATTGTTGATTTTTATTTTCACCAAAGATCTTTTTTGCCCTTGTTTGGATACTGTGCAGCAGCCGGTAATCATAAATCAAAGGATGAGTTCGCAATCTTTCTTTATAAGTTTCGGGGGCGCACGTTGCAATAGCAGTTGCACAAAGTTTACCTGAAAGTACGGAAGGTAATATGCCTTCCCCCGTCATGGGTTGCGCGAGGCCAAGCGCATCTCCGATGAGAAACGCATTATCAGCCTGGCAGAAAGTAAGATGGCTTGTTTCGAAAGGGCTATAACCATGACCTTTCATTTTTTCCAGCATGGGGCGTGATGAAAGGGGAATGGTGCCTGCTTTTCCATTGCCTTCAAAGAAAGCCTTTGCTTTGGCCCATGCCGGCAATACTTCCCTTGCTTCCTTTGTGCCGGTACCCACATTCAGCCAGTTGCCCTTGGGAACATTCCATGAGTAACCCTTCATATCATCATGCAACAATATCTCCGGTTCGCCATCCTCACCTGCACGCGTAGCTGCAATTTCATCTGGGTCTCCTTCAAATTCCCTTTCCTGGGTTCCGCATTGCGGATAATTTTTTTCGGGAAACAGGGCTCTGGCTACAGGGCAGTGAGTACCCCCGGCTCCAATGAGATATTTCGCCCGGTATTGATCATTAATAACCCAATAGCCTTCGTTGTCCTTTTCGATCTGTTTCACCTGGTATCCTTCAACGGTATTTACCTTGCTTCGCTTTAAAAGAAAATTATCGAATTCATAACGCCTGATAAAATAACCTTTTGATCGTACAATGTATTTTCTGCCCCGAAAGTGGATGTGTACCTTCTTCCAGTACCAGATTCCATGGGGATATTCCGCGGGAGCTATTTCCAGTACCTCCCAAATGGGTGGTGATAACCAGCCGGCACAAAGTTTTACCCGGGGAAAATCAGCCTCTGTCCAATAAAAGAGTATTGACACCGGATCTTACAAGGAAATGAAGCGCAGGTGCTTCCTGCAGGACCGCCTCCAACAATAATGGCATCAAATGTTGGAATGGGGTTCATGATGTTCTTTTAAATTTTTTTAATCATTACAAGGGCGGTTCGGTCGGTGAGAAAATTCGCTCTCTCAAATTTACCGAATTCTTTTTGGGGATACGGATATTTGATGGCGTCAACTGCCAATACAGGACTCAATAATTGGAAAAAACAAAACAAGAATTTTAAAAATTTCTTCGTTTACTGGAAGTCTATTTCTTCAAAACACTTTCAAACAAATTATAAATCCTTTTATATTCATCCGTCCAGCTGCTCGGATCTTCGAACTCATGATTTTCCATGGGGTAGGGTGCCAGTTGCCAGTTGTCTTTTCCCAATTCAATTAACCGCTCCGTAACTTTTACAATATCCTGGAAATGTACGTTCTGATCCACCATTCCATGGCACATTAATAAATGTCCTTTAAATCCATCCACGTAATAAATGGGCGAACTTCTTTGATAGGCAAGACTGTCCTCGTAAGGAGTATTTAAAATCGCTGAAGTGTAACCATGATTGTAATTCGCCCAATCAGTCACCGAACGCAAAGCTGCGCCGGCAGCAAAAACGCCGGGCGTTTTAAACATGGCCATCAGCGTTATAAAACCTCCGTAAGAACCTCCGTAAATGCCGATGCGGTTAGAATCAACGCCGTAAGTTTTTACAAGATATTTGGCAGCATCAATGTTATCGGTCAGATCTTTTCCACCCATGTTACGATAAATAGCGGTGCGCCAATCCCTGCCATAACCTGCACTGCCACGGTAATCCACATCCATCACGTAATAGCCATGATCGGCCAAAAGATTGTTGAACATCATTTCTCTGAAATAATATTCGCTCCACCATTTATCGATGTTTTGCAGGTAACCGGCACCGTGCACAAAAATTACCGCGGGTTTATGAACGTCAGGATGTTGCGGTATGTAAACTCTTCCATGAACCATCGCGCCGTCTCTTGCTGCAAAAGTGATGATCTCGGAGTCGCGCCACGGTAAGATTTGATATGCGTCACTTTCAGCTTTGTGCGTTATTTGTTCAGGTTTTGCGCCGGCTTTATTTTCCTGTAAATAAAGCTCCGGTGGCTTGTTGGTATAAGAATAAAGAATGGCAATGTTTTTTTCATCGGGAGAAACAGTCACTTTATTTCCACCAACCATATTGGTGATCCTTTCTGTCTTACTATCGGTAATGCGTAAACGATAATATTGATTTTGTGCCGGTTCCACTTCATTGGTGGTAATAAAAAAATACTTTTTGTCGTTGGAAAGTTGCGCGTCAAGCACCTCATACTTCCCAGAAGTGTAGTCTTTCTTTTTTCCGGTGATGACATTTACTGAATATAAATGAGAGAAGCCTGTCACTTCAGACTGGTACCAATAATTATTTTCGTCTATCCATCCGGTGTTATCTATTCCCGGCCCGCCAATCCAGGCGCTGTCATGCTGCCTGTCTAATAATTTTAATTTTTTATTCTCGTTATCCCACAGCATCAGCCAGCGGTCTTTATGATCCTGCGAACGAATGTCGAGCACAAGATGCGAGCCTCGTGGAGACCACTGTTCAGAGGCAAAATCTACTTTCCTGGGTGCATTTTCTTTTTGCCTTTCTTTTAGTTCCGAAGGATAATCTTTTAAGTACTCAGGAATATCTCTTATGCCCTCAATAGAATCTGTTTTTATTTCATACACACTGTCTTCTTCTGAATCATAAATAAAAAAACGGTTAGTTTCCTGGGGTTCGCCCACTTTTTGCCTTCCTTTTATTTCTTCCGTAAAACCAGATTCGGTAATATAATCCGGAACAATAGTCTGACTTCTTTGCGATGGCGATTCAGATAGCCGGTAACTGATAAATTGCCCGTCGGGACTAATCGCAAGATCGCGAAGTGCATCATTGCCAATGTTGATCTTTCTCAGTTCTTCAGGCTTTGTTGATTCATTGTATTCTGCTGCTTTCTTTTTTTCGTCTAACCGTTTACGTAATACTTCCATATATTGTACCTGTTCTTTTTTCAACCACTGATTTTCGGAGGTGAGTTTTTCTTTTTTACTTTCAGCCGGTTCTTTTACCATGTTGGTCAATTGCAGTGTTTGCCCGGTTGAAATTTCCCATGCAAACAAATTATTATCAGTTGCATAAACAACATCCTTATTATTAAATGAAAATTGAGGATTGTAATCGAAAGTGGTGGTCCTGGTGATCCGGATTGTTTTCGAAGGCTTTATTTCATGATAAAAAATATCGCCGTTCTTTTCATAAGTGTAAGCTGTCCTGTTTTCGTTGTAAACAACTTTGTATGCCGGAACGACTTCCTGCTTTTCTGCAACGCTTGCTTTAACTGGAACATGATTGTTAAGCGTGATGTAATACAACGAATCAGAAGGCGCCTTTTCAGGATTCCATTTAAAGAAAAGTTTAGTGCCATCCAGGTTCCAGAAAGGCTCAGAAGACGACGTGCCGATCCATTTGGAATCGCTCATGATTTGTTCTATGGTTAATGAGTCATGTTTTGTTTGGCAGAAAGCGATTGACGGAATGAGTAAAAAGAAAAGTGTGTAGATCTTCAACATGAAGTAAAAATGTTAGTTTAATATTTTTTGTGAAGATAAAACAGGAAGGGTTATAGTGGATGAAGAAAAAAGGAGGATTTTTATTTGCCTATTTTTGAGCTAACTTGTTTTGCTCTTTCTTTTGTCTTGATACAAAAGAAACAAAAAATCAAGGAAAACCCGATCGCTCCGCGCGTTTTTCCTTGCCCGCGCGCGGCAAAAGCCAAATGTAAATACCGGAGCTATTCGGCTAAAAAACCCATCTCACACAGCTAGTCCTCATTTGCGATGCGCGATAAAAATCTACTTGGCAGAGTTTTAAAAATTTTTAAAACAGTAAACCAACAAATAACCCCAATTTTTATTTTTTAAAATTCACCACTTCCCAATACGCCTTTTTAGGTTTTAAAGTTGTATCAAAAAGTAAAGGATAATTTTTTCTTCCCGGTACAGGATAATTATCAAGCCATGTATGTTTATCAGAAATATTCCAGAAAGTAACGCCGGTAATATCTTTTTTATGCTCGCGCAAAACATCAAAGATCATTTTATATTGGTCTGCCTGTTTTTGTCCCAGCTCGGGTGTATACGCATCCACATCTGCAGCAGTTTTTGCCCTGCGGTTCTTTTCCCATTTATAGAGCGACATATCAAGCTCTGTAATTTGAATTTTTAATCCTAATGAAGCGAGTTTATTAATGGCATATTCCAATTGATCTTTGGATGGTTCAAAAATGGACCAGTGGCCTTGCATTCCTACCGCATTCAACAGGTACGCCTTCGTCTTTAAGTTGTTTCAATAAACGATAAACGCGATCTACTTTTTCTTTATGATCGAGGTTGTAATCGTTGTAAAATAAAACCGCGTTTCGGATCAGCAGCATGTGCATATTCAAAGGCTTTGGCGATATAATCTGGGCCACAGATCTGGTAGAACAGATCATTGCGAAGAAAATTATTTGGATTATCATCAATCGCTTCATTCACTACATCCCAGGCATAAATTTTTCCTTTGTAACGATTGACAACAGTGGTGATATGGTCTTTTAATCTTTTTAATAAAACTTCTTTTGAAACTAAATTTCCTGCTGAATCTTTAAAAAACCATGACGGCGCCTGCTCATGCCAGCAAAGGTTGTGGCCTCTTACCCTCAAATGATGCCGTTGCGCAAATGCTACGATCGAATCAGCATCTTTCCAATTATAAAAATTCTCTCTTGGATGAATCGGCCCCATTTTCATTGCATTCTCTGGTGTAACGACTGTTGAATTGCTCGAAGGATCAATTTCTTTTCCTCCGGATCTTTTAATGACCATGGAGAAACTGCCACGCCAATAGGGAAATAATTTTTGTAGTAATCTTTTAAGCCTTTGATATTTTGAGCAGGTGATGATACCTGTGCATCGGATTGAAGTTGGCTGAAAAGAATCAATCCGATTATGAATAATTTAATGGGTATACCGATTTTCAAATGTGTCATCTTGCTGCTTTTTTATTTTTAAATATTATTATTTCAAATTAATGGCTCATTAATTTGTTCTTTTAATGTTAGCCATTTTACTCCCTGTTCTGAACCAGTCAAAATCAACGTACCCGCCGGTTTCTTTGGTCGCATAATTAAACAGGCAAAACTTATTTCCTGTAAATATTTTTAAACTGAACTGCATATGTAATTCATTACCCAGCGGTTTGAAAGTTTTATTATCAGTACTGTATTCAAAACTTGCTTTTGCGGATGAATTGGAAGCAATGGTTTTTAAATAGATGGTTGAATGGTCGATGGCCACCGAATCAATGGTTTTGCCATCGTTTACCATCAAAATATATTTCCTGCCATTTTGTTGCTTTACTGCTATGTAAGCATATGGTTGCTGAAATACAGCCAGGCCCGCAATATCACCATCTTTCATGTGGCTGACATCCATTTTTGTAACGGCTGTAGTTGGTATTTTTTGATTGCGATTGGCAAATGGTCTTTGGGTAAGGGTGTTGCGTGCCATCGTTAAGTTTGAAACTACACTTACAGTTGCCAATCTAAGATAACCTGGCTTTTCAGTAAGCGACCATTTTGTTGAATCGGGATTGTGATTCCATCCCCATTGCATTCCTAATTTCTTTTCATTGAATTCATCTGACGTAGGCAAATTAGCTTATGGGATATGTTTTCCGACGTTAGGTTTTTTGTAAGTTATAACTGCTTTCCCATTTATGCCAATCATTGGCCAGCCGTCTTTCCATGTTACCGGTTGAAGCGAAGGAAATCTCCCGAATGGGCCGCTGTCAACAAATAATATCGTCCACCATTCGCCTGTTTGTGTTTGAATCAATGCGCCCTGGTGAATACCGTAGTTGATGCCTTTTGTGGTATCATACATCAGCAGTTTTTCTTCATAAGGCCCGTAAATATTTTTTGAACGAAGCGCTACCTGCATGCCATCCCGGCCACCATAGGTGCAATACAAATAATAATACCCGTTTATTTTATATACATGCGTTCCTTCCAAACCTTTTCGGATATCGCCTGTAAAAACCAGGGAATCCGGACCAACCGGCTCAAGACTGTCATTCACTTCAGTAATAGATATTTTACTGTATCCCTTGCGCTACATACGTCTTTCCGTTATCATCGAAAAATAAGCCGGGATCATAAAATCCTTTTGGCAAATGCGTGATGTGCCACGGGCCTTCTGCTTTATCTGCAGTACACATAAACCCACCCTCATTAAGCGTGATGAACAATAAATAAAATTTGCCGTTGTGGTATTTTAAACTGGTTGCCCATTGTCCATGCCCGTAACGGTTGCAACTATCCAAGATCATAGCACTTGCTGAAATCAAATCGTCTGCACTGCATTGCTGCAATATTCCCAGTTCACCAAATCGTGTGATTTTAAAATCGGAACACCGGGAAAAACAAACATGGTTGTGTTGACCATATAATACGTATCACCCACACGAATCACATCAGGGTCGGGAAAATCAGCAGAAATAAGCGGATTGGTATAGGTGCCGTTTCCGTTATCGCTGTGGACATTTTGTGCATGAGATAATTTTGACACAACAAAACAAAGTGTCAGAAACAATGTAATCAACTTTACTTTTTTCGGGATCAACATTATGTGTGCTTTATTTTTTTTGATGATCAAATTGTATCGTATCAACAAAAACAATTACCTGGTTTGAATTTGCATAACGGTTACCGAATAAGGAGGAAAAGTTTGTTTAAAATCTTTCTTAATTCCTTTTATTGTTGATGTTACCGGAACAATATTTTGCGGATCGTCAATGGTGTTTGTATCAGTTGGTTTGTCGCCTTTTACAGTGATAACTGTTGCTTCAGGTGACACCTTTGCTGCTCCGTCAAGATTAATTTTTATGGTTTGTCTTTTACCGATTGTGTTCACCACTTTCAAATAAATCGTTCCCGTTGCATCATCCATAGTGGCAGAATAAAAAAGCGTAGGAACAGTTTTGGCCTTGACTCCATCGGCACTGTCTTTTTTTGTCAGCGGCATGTTTTGAACAGGAACATTTTTGAATGTTGCGGGAACGATCTTGTTGCCCAGGTAATGATTAAATACTTTTTGCACATAGTAAGATGGAGAACCATAACTGTTTAATGCATCATAACCTATCAGATCAGAATCCCATTGCCATGCCTTTCTTGCCGGTAACAGGGTCTTTACTAACGTTTACAAATAAAGGCGCATAACAAGACATGATAATCAAATCTGAATTACGTTCCATTCCCGTCATCCATGCGGCATCACCAAGCGCTGCATTCATATTTGTTGTTGGGGCGCCTTCACGTGTTGCCCATTCACCCACAAATATTTTTGGCCCTTTGCGATCATAGGTATCATACTGCGAAGCATGCTCCCACATATCCCACGAGTTACGATAATAATGTTCATCAACCACCCTGGGTTCTTTACTGGTAACCTGCATGGAAGGATATTGTGTTCCCGGGATAGTAGAAATGCATTCCAACTGAGGGTATTTGGCATTGATTGCATTCCTGAATTGAGTAAATCTTCCATTATAGCTGTTCGACCTGTCGAACCAATCTTCGTTACCGATTTCAACATACTTAAGTTTGAATGCCGCCGGATGCCCGTCAGCAGCCCGTTTGGCACCCCAGTAGGTTGTTGTGTCGCCAATCACATACTCGATTTCATTTAGTGCATCATCCACATAAGGCTTTAATAACGGACCGGCGTCTACATGATCTCCATCGAGGGAATATCCTGCATAAACGGCCAAAAGCGGCTCTGCGCCCATATCCTCTGTCCATTCCAAAAATTCCAGCAATCCCATTCCATCAGAAGCACGGTAACCCCAGGAGCCGTTATGCCCTGGCCGGTTTGCAATAGGGCCAAGCGTTGTTTTCCATGGAAATGCGTCTGTGATTTTGGGGCCTTCTAAAAAATTCCCGCCGGGAAAACGAAGGAATTTTGGTTTCATATTTACCAGCTTTTGCATCAAATCAATCCTGAATCCATTTGCCTGGCTGTTATAGGTTGGTGGAAATAAAGAAACCAAATTGAAATAATAAACACCGATGCGGTTGGTAGAAATTACAAAGCGTGCATCTTTGGTTGGTTTTACATCAGCAGCTGTGGTTAAATTAACTCGATATTGCTTCCAGTAAATGCTTTTTTGCAGATTAATTGTTCCTGTTGCATAAACCGTTTTTCCATCGTTGCTTTCAATCGAAACAGTGATTGGTCCTGGTGTATTGTTTTCAATTACAGGAAGTGGAGGAGTGGTTGGCTTTGGCTCCCACGGCCAGCGAGGAGGCTCTCTGCGATCTGTTCCCTTAATATAAAACGAAGCTTCGTAAGTTGTGGAAGGTCTTACAGGAATGCCCCAATAACCGTCATTGGCTACGCCCACTCTTCCGTCAGTCTTTTCTACAGTTAGTCTCAAACAAGCTTGCATGGCTCCATTTATCGCATTCCGGCGTTCATCATTCGGAACATACTCTTCTGCGCCGATTAATTTCATACTTACTTTAGCTGACGGGTCATCCTGTACCAGACTCCATCCTTCGGGTTCCGTTTTGCTGTCTTTAAATGTTCTGTTGCGTATCAGTTCTCCATATAAACCGCCATCATAAGAGTGATTGATTTCTTCTGTCATCAATCCATATAATGTCGGGCTTACCGTCGCTTTCGGCTGGTTTACCTGTAAGGTAAGAGATGGCGTTTGTGCGTATGAGTTAGTAAACACAAAGCAATTGGTTGCCATTAGAAAAAGAAGATTTCTCAGCTTCATTGTATATGTATTTTAAATTTTTATTGAGTAAACTTTTGCAATTGACTTCAATTATTTTTTATCAAACGCACATAATAAACACCTCCTGCGGTATTACCGCCCAATGCCTGGAACTTCACACGTATATGATCTTTTCCCCGCAACATCGATTCGGGAATCGGGTAAGTAATGTCGAAAAATTTTGATTGATTCCATCTGCCTGTGTTATTTTCTGTAATTAATTTTTTATCATCAATGTAAATGTCAAATTTTCGGTTGCCCCATTCTGCGCCCCAATAGCGAACGATGAGGCTGAGATTGTTGTTATTGTTAGTTGCAAGATTATAACTGAAATAGCCACTATCCGACGCATCCCGGTAAAAATGATCATTGGCATTGCCTGAATGTGATTTGGTACTTTGCATTTGATGATCTACTTCCGGCTGTTGTTCCCCGGGGGCGACATAATCTACTGTCCGTTTATCAAGTTCGAGCCTTTCTTTTTCACCTTTTGCAATTGAATCAAGATAGGATTTATATCCCTTATTGGTCAGCGCCAACCAGTACATCATGTAGCGTGCATCGTATATCTGGTAAAATGGCTGAAGAACGAGTTTTTCAGAGTTGACAATCTTTACGTTGTGAAATGTAAAATGCAACGGGTCATTCTTTACCGGCGTAAGATCGTGATCGATATTTTTTATGGTATCCTCAATAAGAATTGGCGCTTTATCCAACGGCATTTTTTTGCCACTTGGAATTTGTCCCCAACGGCTGTCATCCGCTATCAAGCCTTTTAAATCCTGCGTGCCGGTAACTGCGCCCAACAAAATAGGACCGTGCATAATGGCGATGTAGTTGCGGTACGTTGGGTAAATGCTCTATATGATTATGCATGGGCAATTGCGCTTCAACCACATCGCCTTTTTTCCAATGGCGCTTAATGGCAACGTAAGAAGAAGGATGTGCATTAAAAGAAATAAGCTTACCATTCACCCATATCTTCATGGCACCATCCGCTACCCAGTAAGGATAACGGATCAGCAGGCTAAACTCAGCAGCACCATTAGTAACCAATAACCTTGTTTTTTCTTCATAAGGAAATTTGGTTTCCTGTTTTAATGAGATTCCTTTTTCTCTCCAATTCAGTTCAGAAGCAACGAAGAGATTCAGGTACAGCGAATCGTGAGAATGAGTATAAATAAGTTCGTCGTATTTACCATGATTTTCCATGCCGGTGCCCACACAACACCACATGGCTTCGTTAGGTGCTGAATATACGCGGTAACTTCTTGGCCTTGCGGGTGTAAAATAAACATAACCGCCCGTTTCCGGATTTTGGGTTGATAGTATGTGATTGTACATGGTACGTTCATAATAATCCATATACTTCGCCAAAGGGTGCCTCCTGAAAAGATCTTCCGTAAGTTTCAACATGTTATAAGAGTTGCAAGATTCAGGGTCCTTCCACATCGTTTATAAAATCCATCGAGGCAGCTGAATCGGGAAAAAATTCTCTCCTGCTGTTACCACCAAATGCCAAACTTCGGTTAGCCGTTACCGTTTGCCAGAAAAAATTTCCTGCCTTTGTGTATTTCGGATCATGTGAGAGTTCTCCTATTCTTGCAAAGCCTATGGCTTTAGGTATTTGCGTGTTGGCATGTTTGTTATCAAGATTGTCGATGCCTTGCGACATTGGATCAAGCAACATCCTGTGTGAAAATCTTTTTGCTGCAACCAGGTATTTGTTATTGCCCGTAACCTGGTAAGCGTCGGCTAACACTTCATTCATTCCGCCCTGCTCTGTGTTTAGCATGGATTGCATTTGCTCATCTGATAAACCGGATGTGATGTTGATGGCCCAATCACAAAATTTTAAAAAAATATTTTTCGCTTCTTCATTACCGGTATACAACCATGCATCCCTGAGACCCGCAAACATTTTATGTACGTTGTACCATGGTACCCATGCGGAATGAAAGGCTTTGAAATCCCCGTTTTTAAATGTTGACCAAATTGCGGCACTGTTAGGAACTCCGCCTACATAACCAACACCCCAGTCAGGATGATTTTTTGTATTGGCTTCCTGGCATTCTTTAAGCTGTGAAATCATATACAGCATTCGCTTTTTGCACTCAACGTTATTTGTTGCAGCAGTGTTTATTGATAGTGCGGAAAGGTAATGCCCGGCAATATGGCCATCAAGCCCTGCCCAGTTTGTATAGCTTGAATCTTTAGGTGTTAATCCGGCTTCCTTTCTGTATGGAGCTAATAATCGGTCAACTTTATATTCCAATAAAGTGTGAATATTAAGATCACGGGCATGTTTGAAAGGGCTGTCTAACAATTTTACATCACCTAAATTAAATTCATTAGGATATAATTTTTCCTGGGCATGAACTGCATTAAAAGTGAAAATACTTATTGCAAACACACCTGAAAAAATAAATACCTTGTTTAATTTAATTCGTTTCAAAAGACTTCCTTTAATCATTGTCTGTCGATTTAAGTTGCACGATGTTCTTGTTTTGTCATAAATTCAATGTTTAAAATTTTTATTTGTTCATCCAATTATGGCTTTGCATCCACTCAAACAATGGCTCCATCCATCCCGGGTGCCTGAACACAAAACCGTGGTTGCCTTTTTCATAAATGTGCATTTCAACAGGTACATTATTGTGCCTGAGTTTTTCAAAATAAATTATGCTATTGTCAACATCCACCACTTTATCGTCTGCAGCCTGTGTGATATATGCAGGAGGAGAACTTGTATTCACCTGTAATTCGTTTGAATAAAGATCGATTGTTTCTTTTGAAGGATTAGTTCCCAACAATTGTCGGCGCGAATCTTTATGCGTTAAACTATCCTGCATGCTAATAACAGGATAGACCAGTATTTGAAAATCAGGTCGAAGGTTGGTGTTGCTTTTATTTTCTATCAAGGCCTTACTGAAATGCGTTGCTTCAGTAGAAGCAACATGGCCGCCAGCAGAAAAACCCATGATACCAACTTTCTTCGCATCAATGCCCCATATTGATGCGCTGTCACGCACCATCTTAATTGCCTGCTGCGCATCCTGCAATGGCGCAATGGTTTTATCTACCTGGAAGGAATCGTTTGGCAAACGGTATTTTAATACAAACGCCGCAACTCCTTTTTTGGCAAACGCTTTGGCCGTCAATACACCTTCTCCACCGTAGACAATTACGCTGTAACCGCCGCCAGGACAAATCACAACAGCTGCGCCGCTGGCGTTTTCTTTTGCAGGCAAATACATTTCCAACGTTGGAGTGATAACCCGGCGCACTAAACCTTCTGAAGGGTTTTGCGGAATGTCTGTCAGTTCCGTTTTTATTACATTCGGAATATTTCCGGGATAAAGATTTATGATTCGCTGTGAATGAACAGCAAACGGAAATAAGTACAATCCAATCCAAAAAAGCTTTAGTCCTTTCATTATTTTTTTATTTACGCATCGATCCTTCACAAAGGACCGATATCAATCAGTTATCTTGAAATAACATTGGCGCGAGTTCATGCAAACTGCGTCTCCATGTCAGGAATTCGTGAGCCGTATTTTCAGAAACATAAGACACTGCATTATAGCCTGCATCTTTTAGTGCAATCACAGCATTCTTGACAGCTTCAGGTCTTTCACGACTGCCACAACTTATAAAGATCAGTTTAGGTTTTGTTTGGCCCATAAGTTCTTCGGGAGTATAAATGCCACCACTCAGCAGAGCATAATAAGAAAAAACATCAGGTTTATTAAGCGTGATGGTGTGAGTTTCCATACCGCCCATTGAAAGGCCTGCCATTGCACGATGCGCTTTATCTGCGATTGTGCGAAAGTGAATATCCACATAAGGAATCAATTCATCAACCAGGACGGTTTGAAATGGTTCAATTTTAAAATCTTTCATGTGGCCCCATTTTAATTCGTTGGTCATTCCGTAGGTCATTACAATAATAAATGGTTTTGTCTTGCCTTCTGCAATCAGGTTGTCCATTATAAGATTGGCATGTCCCTGGTTGCTCCACGCAGTTTCATCTTCTCCCCAACCATGTTGCAGATACAAGACAGGATATTTTTTTGATTTATCCTTTTCGTAGCCCGGTGGCGTGTACACGAAAGCACGGCGTTGCATGTTGGTGCTTTTGGAGGGAAAAAGAATCTGCTGCACATTACCATGCGGAACGTCTTTAAGCGCGTAGAATTCCTGGTCATGAGCCGGGATTTCAATACCACTTTCCCAACGGGTAGATCCATAAAAATTTAATGCACCGGGGTCGTTGAAAACACCACCATCAATAGTCAAATGATAATAATGGAAACCTTCGTCCATCGGCCCTTCTGTAGTACCCTGTAAAAAATCCGTCTGCTCCTTTTACAAGTAGCATACCTCCTCTGCCGCCTAAACCCAGGCTTACGCGAATGCTATCGGCATCGGGAGCCTTAATTTTAAACCGTACATAACCTTGTGAATTTACCTGCGGGTATTCCTGTCCCGGTTGATTGAGAGTTGAAGGTTTGAAATTGTCAGAAACAGTAGTTTGGGCCAAACAGATTTGGCCAGCCAGTAGGGCTACTGAAAAAATAATAGCCTGTTTTATTTTCATGATTTTAGTTTTTTTAAATGGTATGTTTTAAAATCCCGGCTTTCTTAATTTTTTTTACCTGAACAGCAAAGGCGCAAAATGTAATAAATCGTTTCTCCACACAGGCCATGTATGCCCACCATGATATTCGTAGTAAGTATGCTTTATTTTCAGTTCATCTAATTTTCCTAACATAATTTTCCCGTTCTTGTACGCAATATCTTCCGGGCCGCCTTCTGAAATCCAAAATGCTTTCAGGTTGCTATTGATTTTATCAGCATTGTCTTTCATGAAATCATATTCGACATCAGCAGTTTTATTCATCATTGGGATTATCCAGCCAGAACTAAATACACCGAGGTAAGCAAATAAATCCGTGTTATTGATCCCTGTATAAAGCGTGTGAAGACCTCCAAGCGAAAGTCCTGCAAGCGCCCTGTCGTTGGCATCAGATTTAGCACGATAATTTTTTTCAACAAAGGGAATGATGGCTTGCTTCATTTCTTTTTCAAACAATTTCATTCCGTTTTCAATGGCATCGGCGTTAAAGCCACCAACGCCAATGTTTGCATCCGGCATTACGATCAACATTGGTTTGGCTTTACCTTCGGCAATAAGATTATCCAAAATCAAATTAGCTTTTCCTTGCGTGGCCCAGCCTGTCTGGTCTTCGCCACCTCCATGCAAAATGTATAAAACAGGATATTTTTCGTTGACGTTTTCATCATAGCCCGGTGGCGTATAGATGTACATTTGCCTCCATGAATTGGTGACAGTAGAAAAATAATTTTTGATTCGGATGTCCCCGTGAGGTACATTACCAAGTGCATAATAACGGTCACCCATAAACGGTATTTCTATACCACTTGCCATTCTGCCCATTCCGTAAAAAGTTTGACTGGCAGGGTCAGCTACAGCTACACCATCGATCAGCAAAGAATAATAATGAAATCCTTCGCTGATAGAATCTGTAGTAATTTCCCATATACCCTCATTGTTTTTAACAAGGTCATATTTTTTGCCCAGATCTATTTGCACTTTTTGCGCATCAGGCGCTTTTATATGAAATATTACACGATGGTCAGCGAGTATTTGTGGATATTCGGCTCCACGTACATTAGTGGAAGCCGGCGCACCCACAACAGGATATTTTGAAAAGGTGGAAGTATCAACCGGTTTAAAAATTAATTGGGAAAACATATACAATCCGTTTTTCCAAACTTTAAATTCATGAACACCGGGCTCAATGTGATAAATATGAGGTACGTTATTTTTAACGAGGTAATCGTGAGTCCTTTGACTAAATCCAATCAAACCATCGCTGGCGCCGCATGAAATCCACAGCAGTTTTAATTCTTTTCTTGCCTTTGCAGGATCGGGCACCAATTCTTCCGGCGTTTTGGTATTAGGCGCTGCAGAGAATGCACCGATCCATGCGAATTTGTCCAGGTTTCCTAATCCAAAATTTAATGATTGGCCACCGCCCATTGATAAACCTGCGATAGCCCGATGTTCGCGATCGGTATAAACCGGGTAATGTTTTTGTACATACGGAATAAGATCGTTCAATAAATCTTTTTCAAAAGTGGCAAATGCCTGAATCTTGTCGGGAGCAAAGATATTTCCGGTTGCACTATCGTTTTTCATGGCTCTGCCATTGGGCAGTATCACAATCATAGGTTCTACCTTGCCTTGTGCATAAAGATTATCCAGGATAATCTGCGGATGACCACCATTCAACCATTCTTTGTCATCACCTCCAATGCCATGCAACAAATACAACACCGGATATTTTTTCTTTTTTGAATAACCGGGCGGTGTATAAATTAACGATTGCCTTGTAGTGCCCACCGTTTTGGATTTGTAATTGAAGGAATCTATTTTCCCATGCGGAATATCCGGTTTGAATGTATCGAATCCCGGTGTGGCATCGTGCACGATGTTTTGAGAAAATCCGGCACAACTAAATAACAGAAGCCCGGCAATAAGGGTCATGTATCTCATATCGTTTTATTTACGTGAACTAATTTTTATTTTTTTTATTAATTGTGATGTGGTTTTATCAATTGGTATTTTCCGCTCAAATGCATCAAACTAAAAAGGTACAATAATCCGTCGTAATATGGATCAAAATAGCCATCTTCATAAGGTTGCAGTTTGGCATTCCAAAGTGCATGAACAAAATCAAAATTGCCTTTACGGATCATTTCCGTAGCTGCACCTGTGGCTAACAATCCCAGTGAATGTCTCAGCTTCTGAAAGCCGCCCGCAGGAAGAACCCAGGCCGGCTTTGAACCGTCCAAATTAAACTGGTCGTCGAATGAATCAATACCTTTTGATTTGAAAAAATGCTGAATGCGTGCGGCGTAATTTTCCTGCCATTGCCGGTCTTTGCCAAACCAGTTATAATCCATCGCAATATTCATCGGCACCCGCCACGAATCATACCGGAAAACCTCTTGCATTTTCCTGGTGCCAAAAGGCGTTCCGTCAAAATGGGTTTTATCCGCATTAAGCCCCGTTGGTGAACTGCAGGCTCTGTGCAGGAACGCACGCGCCGTATCGGCACAAGCCCTGTAAAATTGCTCATGTCCATCTTTTGCATACAATGCCCACACTTCAAAAAAGGCTGGCAATTGGTAAGAGGGATCTGTAAAATTATAATTGTTGCCTTCAGGAGTAAAAGTAATTTGCTTGTGCTGCGCATTGATGATGTTGTAAATACCATCTGTTCCGTCTTTGCTCCACATCGCATCCAATATTCTTCTTGCCTCCTGGTAATAATTAATACCGGTATTATCACCCCAACGTTTAGACGCAAATAATAAATCTGTAACGAAATACAATTCCCCATCTGATGCAGTTCCTTCAGAATTTTTCTTCATGGTTTTGGGGTTGATGCTCCATGCAAAGTAGCCTTCGCGCGGTCCATCCCGGTGTTGCAAATATTTCTTCGACCACCTCCATATTCTGTCAAAAACCTCTTTCTTATTTAATTGCACTGCTATCATCATTCCATATGAAAGTCCTTCGGTTCTTGCATCATGATTTTTCAAATCAGAAACATAAGCCATAGAATCACCCACTTCAAAATAAACTTTGTCAGGTCCTTCAAAAATATCATGATATGCTTGTGCTACTTTTTGGTCAATGGCTGATTGGCTGTAACCGGCTTCCTTAAAATAATTCCTATAAACGCCGGAACAGAAAGCTGCTTTATTTGTTGGTTTACTGTCTTTTTTATTTTGGGCGATAAGAAAGTTGGTTGCCAAAAAGGTAATCGATACAAGCAATACTATTTTTTTCATATTCACGTCATTTTATGTGGATTCGCCGGAAGTATAGTTACTCATTTTTAATTTTAAATTCATTGGCAATGATATCATCCAGGTTATGGATCGGCCGTTCAAGATCATAGGGTATAGGTCTTTTGCTAAACTGTTGAAAATACAGCTGGCATGCGTCTTTCCATAAAATGGCGTTATCACATTCTGCACGTAGCTTACTTTGCACTTCCATAAAACGGGTGCTATCAACATAAGACCCTGCTTTATCCCAAATCTTTTGAAATTCCCGCACCTGGTTTACTCCTTTTTCATAATGACGGCATAACGCATCCCATAGTGTGTTTCCTTCCCGCATCTTATAATCCCACGGTAAATGATGAAACCACAGCAAAAGATTCTCAGGGCATGTTTCCAGGTTATTAAATTTAGATGCAAGCGGTTCATGATATTGACTCACCGCATCGCTTCCTTTCGTGGTGCGATCAAAACCAATTCCGTAAGTACTTGCCTGGTGATAATACGGGGGCGTCCAGTCCGGCCTCCAATCTTTCGGGTGCCACCATGGCCCGGGACCGTAATGACCGTTGGCTGACATGATATGATGCAGGCCAAGCGGCAGTCATAAAATTCACGGCTGCTTCACGGCTGTCGAGCATCATTTGTTTTACCGGTGCAAGGAAATTTTTATTCCAATCTGCGGCATAATTAGCCTCGCGCAATTTTTGCGATGGGTCGTTATAAAATGTCAACTTGATCCATTCATCGGCAATTTGTTGGCTTTGCAATTTGTCATTCCAGGCCAATCTTCCGAAGGCATACCAGTTGGCTTGCGCAAACTGGTTACCGCACCAATTGGTATCCAGGCCAACATTGGAAACGCCTGCCATGACCGTGTATTTTTGGGGATAAATACTGCCGTCAGTACAACGTGCAACGGTGCTTCCAACACCATGCTGATAGGTATCGCTCTTTAAACATTCTTCCCACATTGTTGAAAGAAAAACCAGGTAAACAGAATGTCCCAGGTATTCCTGTGTCACCTCGAATTCAGGTGCTACAGATGTTTTCTTCATGGCACCGAACAAAGGACTAAAAGGTTCTCTCGGTTGAAAATCCACCGGGCCATTTTTAACCTGTATAATAACATTATCCCTGAATTTTCCATCCAGTGGCATAAATTCGTCGTAAGCTTGTTTGGCACGATCTTCATTATTGGCGCTGTAAACAAAAGCACGCCACATCACAATGCCACCGTAAGGTTTTAATGCATCGGCCAGCATATTGGCACCATCAGCGTGTGTGCGCCCATAATTTTGCGGTCCCGGTTGACCTTCGCTGCTTGCTTTCACAACGAAACCACCGAAATCCGGTATCAGGCTATAGATTTCTTTTACCTTATTTTTCCACCAGCTTATAACCGCAGGGTCAAGCGGATCGGCAGTTTTTAAATCGCCAAGCGTTGAAGGGGAAGCGAAGTTTACCGCGAGATAAACTTTCATTCCGTAAGGCCGCAATACATCAGCAATAGCTTTTGCACGGTTAAGATAATCCGCACTTAAAATTTTGGGAGAAGCATTTACATTATCAATGGCTGCGCCATTGATGCCAATGGACGCGTTGGCCCGTGCATATTGTTGCCATAATGTTTTATCGCGATCAGTAACAGTAAACGGATCATCCTTTCGCCAGAAAATAGAGTGGCCTGCATAACCGCGTTCTACTGTTCCGTCAAGGTTATCCCAGTGGTCCAGCATCCTGACTTCGTAAGAAGGATTAAAAACCTGGTTTTTTATTGGTTCACTGGTTTGCTGGCGACGCAGCAGTTCATAAACGCCGTACAAAATACCGATATCTGTATTGGCCTCCACGGTATTTTTTCCAAGCCTGAATCCGTCATTTTTTAATGCTTTATCTTTTTTTAGTGTAAGCGTAACCGTGGCATTTGCATCTCCTTCCCATCCTTGCTGCAATTCCCGTTTTGCAATAGAAAGTGTCGGTGAATTTTTTTTGCAAATAACGGTTACCGGTTTTGGCTTTTTGTCCCGAAGCCAGAGCTGGTGCCCATCCTGTGCACGAAGCGGTAAAAATGAAAAAAGAAAAAGGATGTTGGCGATTATTAACTTCATTCTGGTGAAAATTTTAAAGTTGTCATTGGGGTTTCACTTCCACTTTTATCTGCGTAAAGGAATGCGCAGGAAAACTATAAGTTAATTTGTTTCCTGAAACTTTTATGTCTTTTGTAACAGGAATATATTGTGCCTGCTTATCTATCGTAAATGGCGCTTTTAGATCATTGCTGTTTATAATGCTTGCTTCTGCTTTTCCTGAAAAATATCCGGAATTATTAATTATATCGGCCGTGATGTTTTTATCCTCATTTCTATTTACAACATTGATGTAGGCCGTATTTGTTTCTTTAGAGTAAACAGTTGTAACATCGAGATAAGGTATTCCTTTGTATTGTTTCGTATTGAAAGTGTCGCACGCTACATAAGTATCTACCGAAGCGCCACGGCAATTATTAGAAAATAATTTGAATGTATAGAACACCGGAGATTTAAAAGTTCCTTTTTTAGGATCGCTTGACAATAAAGAGGTAAGCATGGTAAAGTTGGCCATCTTTACTACATCTGCATGCCTGATAAATGAATTAAAGCATTGCGCTATCGGCAATACACTCATGAAGTTTCTTGCAAAAGCACCCCACTCATCAACCGAAAGATAAATAGGATTTTTATAACCCTGTGTGTTAGACACTGCTTCTATTTCGCCGGCAGTAATTTTTATCCGGTCATCAAAAATTTTAGCCCCGGTTCCCATATTGGTATAATAATCGGGAGAACTTTCCCAATAGCTGTGAATAGACAGGTATTTTATTTTATCGCCGATGCCGGTTAAAATTTTTCGATTCCAGTTGTCCCAACCATCCGGGTTGCTATACCAGGAAGAACCACATCCCACAAATTCGATATCCTTATCAACTGCAGTCATCGCTTTAGCGGCTTCCCTGGCCACTTCAATATAGTCTTCTGCATTTTTATGTCCTAACTCCCATGGCTTTCCATCTACTTCATTACCCAAATCCCAAATCTTCACGCCGTATGGTTGAGGATGGCCATTCTTTGCACGTAAATCAGAATAATAGGTACCTCCTTTGTAATTACAATATTCAACCAAATATGCGGCATCCAAAATAGTTCCAAGGCCAAGATTGACACCTACAATATTTTCACTACCAATTGATTTGTTCAGTTTAAACCATTCATCTGTGCCAACATGATTGTTGTCAATGCCTCCCCACGCAAGATTTATACGCTTTGGGCGCTGGTCTTTGGGGCCGATTCCATCTTTCCAGTCGTAACCCATTAAAAATTTCCACCCGGCCAGCGCATGTTGGTAACCTTTAGTTCTTTCATCGCATCGATGTAATCTTTCCTGAAACCGTTTTCATCAGCCAGTGGCGATGACGGATCATATAGATTTCCATACAGTGTGTTGAAGTCGACAGAATCCGGTAAGCCCATTCTTCGGCCATTGAAGTGAATTGGCTCCATAAATACGCCATAGATTTTCGGGTCGATATTTCCAATAGTTCTGTCAACATCGATTTTGATGGTTGCATTTTGCGCAAATGTTGAAAGCGGAAACGCAAGTAGTGAAGCAAATGATAATCTTTTTCATACTATGTATTTTTATTAATTAATATTATGTTTATTAAAACCGGGCTAATCGAAACTTATCCAGTCTACCTCGACATTTGAGTTATCTTTTAGTCTTACAAACAGGTTATGAATTCCGGGTTCAAATTTTGTTACCGTAGTTTTTATATTTTTCCAATTGTTGCTGTGGTGGAATTTTTATTTCTGCCAGGATAGGCCCGTTAATACTATTTATACGGACTTGTAAAGTGCCGCCCGTTGCGGATAATGCTCTCACCGTAATATTTTTTAATGGCTTCTTCCCGAAATCAACACTGTTGTATTGTATCCAGGCACCTGGTTTGTTTAGAATAGTTTTCCATCCCTGGAATTTGTTTGCAGTGTCAATAAAATTTATGGAAGTACCTTCGTTGCTTTTATCCGTGTAACGGTCTATTTGTATTTTTTGGGTGGCTTTTGTTAAACCAACTCCGCGAAAAGTAGGGATCACTTTTTTGATTGTTCCATCTTTATTGAAAAATAAACTGTCAATCCTGATAGATCTTGCCTTATCGAAATGAGGAGAGTAATCGTCATGATGATAAAACAGGTACCACTGGTTTTTAAATTCAATTACTGATTGGTGATTGGTCCAGCAGTCGGGAGTGGCATCCATAATTACACCGGTAACTTTAAAGGGGCCCAAAGGATTATCACTGGTGGCATATTCCAGTCTTTCGGTCTTATCTGCTACATGCGGATAAGTCAAATAATATATTCCGTTTCTCTCAAAGAGATAAGGGCCTTCCTTAAGTCCTTTAGCTGGAAGATCTCCAAGCACTTTTGGTTCTGATGCAAGTTCCAGCATGTTATCTTTCAGCTTTGCCCCATAAATATTTCCCTGCGCCCAATATAGATAAGCCTGGCCGTCTTTATCAATAAACACATTGGGGTCAATACCATGAACATTTTTGATCGGAGTGGGTTGTACTTTAAAGGGACCATAAGGTTTATCAGCCACAGCGACACCAATCGCAAAGCCTCTTCCATAGCTGGTATCTTTCACCGCATCGGGAAAATAAAAATAATACTTCCCGTTTCTGAATATACAATCCGGCGCCCACATGCTGTAGCCGGTTGGATTTCCCCAGGGTACTTTATCCTGGCTTACAATCACGCCGTGATCTTTCCAGTCGGTAAGATTTGGCGAAGAAAATACGTGATAATCCTGCATGCAAAACCAACCGACACGGCCATGACCAGGCGTAGCCAAAATATCATGTGAAGGATAAACATATACTTTGTCCCCAAACACTCTTGCAGACGGATCAGCAGAGAATTGATTTGTGATAAATGGATTTTGCGCTTTCGCGACATTGATGAAAGCAATTGCCAGAGCGATTACGATGAGAAACGATTTGTATTTTTTCATGTTAATTTCATTTTTTGCAAACTCATTTATTTTAATTTTTCAATTAACCCAAAATATTACCGTATGATGAAAGTGTATTCTTTTCTGCTTTGTGTCGGTATATCATAAACAAAAGTCTCTTTTAGCTTCGGTGTTATTATCGTAGCCTTTGGTGATACAACAGGCGCCGGTGTTTTTTGAATATGAAAAAATGGATTTTTGTTTTCACCCACCGCCGTCTTCAATAAATTTCCATTATTTAATTTCATTTCATCCGGAACTCTTAAACGAAGGTTACCGCCTAAATTTGATTTGATAGTCACCCTGATCAGCTTACCATTTTTCCATTGCATGTTTTCGATTTCGAAACCACCTCTTGCTCTTAAACCACTAATGGTGCCTGAAGGCCAAACATCGGGAAGGGCAGGAAGTAAATCAATATCTCCATCCGAACTTTGCATCAGCATTTCTGTAATCCCAGAAGTACAACCAAAATTGCCATCGATCTGGAATGGAGGATGAGCATCGAAAAGATTATTGTAAGTGCCGCCACCGCCTTCATTGGTACCCACAGGTGTGAGTTGATTTTGGATGAGTTTATAAGCGTGATTTCCATCCAGCATTTTTGCCCACCAATTTACTTTCCATGCCATACTCCAACCTGTAGAGACATCGCCACGTTGTATCAAATGTGGTTTTTGCTGCACTAAATAATTGTGGCGTACGATAAGGAGAGATTTGATTAGAGGGAAACAATCCATAAAGGTGTGAAATATGGCGATGGTGATCATTCGGATCGTCAACATCGTCTAACCATTCCTGTAACTGTCCGTATTGCCCGATATGCATGGGGGCTAAACGGCTCCGCATTTGTTGTAATGTATCTGCAAATGCCTCGTCTTTGTTCAAAATTTTTGCTGCGTCGATTGCTGTGGTGAATACATCAAACACAATCTGGTTTGTCATTGTTACACCGGCATCGAGGGAAGACCCCTTGTGTGCTTTTGGTGCGTTTTCGGGTGACATGTCCGGGCAAACCACCAGCCAATGATATTTTGGATGCTCCACCAGGAAATCCACATAGAACATAGCTGCGCCTTTTAAAATTGGATAAATTGATGCCAAAAAAGTTTTGTCGCCATCGTATAGATAATGTTCCCATAAATTTTGACTGGTCCATCCGCCACCATTATTCCATATCCCCCAAAATGCACCGTCAACAGCTCCGGTAGTGCGCCAGATATCTGTGTTGTGATGAGCCATCCATCCCCTTGCCCCATACATTTCCTTTGCAGTTTTTTGCCCGGTAACAGATAAGTCTTTTACCATCTGAATAAACGGTTGATCTAATTCTGACAGGTTGGTTTTTTCAACCGGCCAGTAATTCATTTCGGCATTGATGTTTATAGTGTATTTGCTGTCCCAGGGCGGAAATAATTTATTATTCCAGATGCCTTGCAATGTCGCAGGTTGCCCTCCCGGTTGTGAAGATGAGATCAATAAATAGCGGCCAAATTGATAGTATAGCGTAACAAATGAAGGATCGTTGGTTGCATCGAAATTCTTTAAACGCTCATCTGTTGGCAATTTGGCAGCATCGGAAGTTCCAAGATATAGCTTTACCCGGTTAAAATATTTTTGATATAACGCAACATGTTCCTTTGCAATTTCATTAAAAGACTTTGAATATGCCTTATCAAGATAGCTTTCTGCTCTTGCATTTTCATTGCCGCTGATATCATGATAATTATTAAAATTGGTGGCAATAGAAATATAAATAGTTACTTCATTTGCACCTTTAATAAAAAGAGTACTGTCATTGGATGAAATGCTTCCGCCGTTCAGTTTAAAACGTGCAATGCCCTTGAATTTTATTTTCCCTTCCACACCTTCATGGTCTATCGTTGTGCCGGAAATAGTTAAATCATTATTGGCTGCTTTCATTTTCGCCCTCGGTTCAGGCGTTGAAAGAAATGCGTTGGAAGGAAATGCTGCCCGGTTTACTTGCGGTAAGATGCATTACAATTACGCGATCAGGAAATGAAGCTAATATTTCCCGTGTATAAGTGATGTCATTAATTCTATAGGAAGTTTTTTGTACCGCTCTTTCTATATCAAGCTCCCTGTGATAATGGGTATAATTTTTATGTGCATCGAATACCAGTTTAAGACTGCCTACAGGTTCAAACATCTGGCCCTGCGATTTTTTACTGATAATTACTTTGTTGGCCAACTGTTCTGCCTGCTTTTGCTCACCTTCAAATATCAACTTCCGTATTTCTGCCAGGGAATCTAAAGCCAAAGGATTGTCATTACGATTCGGGCTTCCACTCCATACAGTATTTTCATTCAATTGCACGGTTTCTGTATCAACATTTCCGTATATCATGGCACCTAATCTTCCATTTCCGATTGGCAACGCATTTTCCCAGGTTGTGCCTGAAGGCTGATTGTACCATAGTTTCAAGTCTGCTTTGTTTTGCGAAATGCTGCTATTTGATTGTGCAAATACAGCAACTATAAAAACGAAATTTGACAGCAGGATTATTAATAGTTTCTTCATGAAAATCCGGTTTTATTGAGCTTGTTTTTTTTCGTAGTTCAAAAGCTTACTGGCCCAGGGAATAAAATATTTAAAATTGGGAGCATCGGTATGCCCGCCATCGTGTTGTCGCCATGCCAAGCTGCCCGTCTAACAAACCTGTATTTACCGGAGGCATTTTTTCTTTCATATAATCATTGGAGACACCAAGATCTTTTGCACCCAATAATTTAAATACAGTGCCTGCAGCCACTGTGGCCATGTAACTTCCTTCATGATCCAGCCATTTGGCGTCGCCCTTTTCGGGCATGCCATAACTTATGAAAGTAGGGCGGGGCGCACAAAGAGCAATCAGATCATGAGAATCTACCGTCAGATCACAACCTGTTTTGCTGCCAAACTTAGCTTTGGAAGCACCATATTTCATGAAGTTTCCGGCCATCCAATAATATTCACCGCCGGTAAGACTTTCAACAGCTTCTCCAAAATTGCGACGGAGAAGTGTAGCGCCACCTTTGCCTGATGAACCAATCAACCCCACAGCAAATCGGGGTTCAAAAGCAAGCGTTACCAGCGCTGCCTTTCCATATCTTGATACCCCTTCGATGCCTACTTTTTTCGAATCTACCAACGAATCTGTTGCTAAATAATCCAATCCACGGGCTGCTCCCCATGACCATGCACGCAATGCACCCCATTGATCCGGCTTACGTGGTTGCCCTTTATTTACTAATCCGATAATTCCTTTTGTTATACCGGCGCCATTGTCTGCCTGTATGCTGTTAGGATCTATAGTGCAATATCCCCATCCCGCCTGTAAGTAATTGTTCTGTTGGCGAAAGTTCTGCCGGAGGCGGTGCAAAGAAATTTGGACCGGGCAACCTGGTAACAGGTGAGTATGCGGGGTATTTGTCAAAGATCTCTTTGACAGAAGGATCGGTTTTTATCATCATTTCTTTAAAAACCGTATTTAATTTTTCCATGTCATCAGCAGATGGCTGGGCAGGCGCCGGAAAAGAGGGAAAACCAAACATCATCAATACAGGGACAGGACCTTTTACATTCGCAGGAACTACGAGCATCATTTTGATATCAACATTGATCAACGGATATTCACTGTTATCTACATGACCAATAATTTGTTTTGCAATTACCGGTATGAAGCCGGGAATGATAAATTCGCGATCCACTGTTTTTACTTCCCAGTTTACTTTTGGAATATTTGTGGGAAGTTTTCCGTACACTTCTTCTTCAAGCGCCTTCACCAACTCGGGGCGGCGAACTTTCCACCACATTTCAGGAGTAGTAACTTTTTTGCCTGAGTTGGTTGTAAGTATATCCGGCAATTGCGGACAGGGGTTGGCTTTTGCTTCATCATAGTTGGCATGGTTAGGCGCATTGGGATTTCCGCTTGGCCCTGGTCTTAATTGTGTAATACCCAATTGTTGCATCATGTTATCATGGTCCTGTTGCGCGGTAAAGGTCACCGGCTTTGGATATTTGCTGCTGTCTATTTTTGAGTTCTGGGCAATTACTACATGTGTAAGAACTACAGTAAACAAAGAAAAAATCAATTTTTTCATTCTATATATTTTTGTCGAATTCAAACCATGATTTGCCAAATTGCAAATACTGTTATTCTTCAGTTGTGAAAGGCGATGCCGGCAATCCTTCTTTATTATATAAATTAGCGCCGCGCGGATTATCTGACCACGCGTATCTTACGTACTTCGGATCAGCAACTTCATCGCTCCACACAATCACTTTGTTGCCGTCAATTTTTGCATCGGCCCACACGAACTTTTTATCGGCACCGGCAATTTCAAACCTTCTCAAAGGCTCATCATCGTTGGCTTTTAAACCACTTCCCACGTTACTGAAATTTATAATTATTTTATTGCCTTCAACTTTTGATGATTGATAAATAGGTCCTGAATAAACAATATTATTTTCGCCATAAGCTACTTTTTCAGCCACTAATGCAGACCTGTCGCCAACATCTTTTTTGTCTAAAGGATGCACATCGTTCCATTCACCAAGATCAATCGTAATAGCCATTCCTGTATTGGGAACCGATAAAGTTTTTAATTGAGCTTCTCTCAACACGGCCCAGGAGCTTTCTGTGGGCCAGTAATTCACGTCCATAAATCCCGGCAGCTGTACATAAATAAAAGCAAGGTCGGGACTGTTGAATTGCTTACGCCAGTCTTTTATTAATCCGGGAAGTAATTGCGCATATTCATCAGCGTTATATGAGTTGCTTTCGCCCTGGTACCACAATACACCTTTAAGAGTATAGTTTGTGAAAGGCGCGATCATTCCGTTAAATAAGGTGGTAGGTTGGTTTTGAATGGAGATACTGTGCGCCTCGTGGCGGTGTGGATCAAAAACATCACCGACTTTATACTGCCAGTAGCCCATCAAATCAACAGTATCTTTTCCTGCAAAAATGTAGTAAGGTTTATCCGGCACAAATCCTCCTTTACCAGCATAATTAATAACGCGGACAACAACCAGGTTTTTACCTGGCTTCAACAAACCTGCTGGAATATCATATCTTCTTTCCGGATACATGTACGTTTTATTACCCACCAAAACCCCATTGACATACACAAAATCAGCGTCAACAATTCTTCCCATAAAAAGCGTGTCGGTAATTCCGGTCATGGTGGATGGAACGTCGATTTCTCTCCTGTACCAAACGACACCGTTTAAATTTTTTATACCCTGGTCTTCCCAATAGCCGGGGATATTAATACGGTACCATTCTTTGGGAATGTATGATGGGTCGTACCATTTTGTTTTACCTGCCAAACCTTTGTCATCCTCAGGTTTTACGCGGTTGGCAAAATTGATTGCCATCGCTTTTCTGTTCGTCTCATTTACATACGAAGTGTCTTTATTTTTTTCGATTATTTTTTCAATAGAAGGAAATTCTTTAAGTCCTTCTTCACTTGTCCATGCTTCGATAGGAGTACCGCCAACGCTGGAATTGATAAAGCCTATAGGTACATGGTATTTATCGTAAAGCGCTTTTGCGAAAAAATAACCAACTGCAGAAAACTGAAGTAAGTTTTGCGGATTGGCATATTTCCAATATCCTCCTTTAAGGTCACTTTCAGGTTTTTGCAAATTAGTTTCCTGCGGTACCAGGAATTGTCTTATCTGCGGGTAATCAGCATTTGCAATTTCTTTTGCATACCTGTACTTATGTAATTCCAAATTATGCTGCATGTTAGACTGGCCGGCACATAGCCATACATCACCGATCAAAATATCATGAAGAGTAATGTGATTTTTCCCGTCGATATTCATTTCGTAAGGACCACCTGCTTTCATTGGCGAAAATATAATTTGCCAGTTCCCGTTTTTATCAGCAACAGTTTTATATTTTTTATGGAGGAAGTTTACTTTAATTTTTTCATGAGGAGAGGCCCATCCCCATATTTTTACGTTGTCATTTCTCTGCAATACCATGCTGTCGCGAACGAGGCGTGGTAGTTTAACCTGTGCAAATGCTTGCTTGGCTTAAAAAACCCAGAGAATGCTGAAGAGTATTAAAAAAGTTTTTTTCATTTCGTGTGTGCTTTACCGTACTATATTTATTAATGTTCCGATATTATCGATGGTTATTTTTATTTCATCTCCCGATCGAAGTGTAAAATCATTCGGAGGGACAATTCCTGTTCCTGTCATGATTAAGCATCCATTTGGAAACGAACATTCGCGATAAACAAATGAAACCAGCTCCGCAGGCGTACGCTTCATCTGGCTCAACGCTACATTTCCTTCAAACACAATTTTATTGCTTCGAATAATTTCAAGATGGATATTAGTGTCCGTATCTAACTCTTTTTCTTGTATTAAGATGCAGGGGCCAATGGCAGCGCAACCATCGTACGTTTTTGCCTGTGGCAGGTACAACGGATTTTCTCCTTCAATGCTGCGGCTGCTCATATCATTGCCGATGGTATAACCAATAATTTTTCCTGATGAAGTAACCACTAATGTTAACTCGGGTTCAGGGACATCCCATGTAGAATCTTTACGGAGTTTCACTTTGTCTCCATGGCCAACAATTCGGTGAGGTGTTGATTTGAAAAAAACTTCTGGCCGTTCGGCTTCATATACTTTTGCATAAAAATCTCCGCCTCCTGCATCTTTCGATTCTTCCTGCCTGCCGATTTTACTTCTTAAATAAGTGACGCCGCAAGCCCATAATTCCTGGTTGCCGACAGGAGGAAAAAGTTCTTTTTCAATTAATTTCATTCCCGTGAATTTTTTACCGGGGATATTGATTTGATTATTGCCTGCACTTTTTCAAAAGATCGTCATCATTTATAAATGAGTCCCAGTTTTCATCTTTTATTAAAAAAAATTTCAGCATCTTTTTCAATTACAATACCCGGTTTTGTTTTATATAATTTCATTTTATAAAATGTATTATTGATTGTGATATTTAATAAAATGGGAAAATAGAAATCATTGAAAAAAGTTGGTTTACTGTTTAAAATCCTATTGAATTACCTCCGTCAACAGGTAGTACAACTCCCGTAATAAAGGCAGAAGAAGGTAATGCCAGAAATAAAGCAGCATCGCCGATGTCTGAAGGTGATCCAAGGATTCCCATTGGTGTTCTGGCTAAAACTCTATTTTTTCTTTCCTTATCATTGTTTAATGCTTTGGCCGACATGTCTGTTGCGATAAAGCCGGGGGCTATGCAATTAATTCTAATTCCATTTGGCGAAAGTTCTGCAGCCATTGCTCTTGTCATAGATTCGATGGCGCCTTTTGAAGCGCTGTAAGCAATCACTTTGGGCAATCCATATTGAGATGCCATGGAACTGATATTAATGATACTTCCACTCTTTTGTTTGATCATTGATTTTACTACTTCCCGTGATAAAGTAAACATCGCTTCAACATTAGTAAGAATTATTTTATGAAATTCTTCATCTGTAACTTCTGTAAATTCTTTTTTAAGATTTATGCCTGCATTGTTTACCAGGATATCAATTTTGGAATATTTTTCCAGGATCTTTTTTACCATACCTGGAATGTCAGCAAGGTTGTTCAGGTCAAATGAAATCGTTTTACACAAGTTGCCCAATTTCGCTTTCGCCTTTTTAAGCTTTTCTTCGTTGCGCCCGATGATGATCGTGGTGATTTTGTTTTGAACAAATTTTTCGGCTATCGCCAAACCTATTCCAGATCCGCCGCCGGTTACAATAGCAACTTTTTTTTCTGGGTTCGTTTTCATTTTATTTTCATTTTATTTCTTCCCTTTTTTCTTTTAGAAGAGTTCCGAATGATCAGGTTGGAATGAATGATGATCTTGTTGGTGTTTTGAAGATTGCTGATGCCTTTTAAATGATTGATAAGATTGCGTGCTGCAATTTCTCCCACATCAATACCGGGGTAATTTATCGTTGTTAATGATGGTTCAACGAGTGTACAAATCGCATCGTTATTAAAACCAACAATCGCTATATTGTCAGGAACTTTTACTCCTTTTTCTTTTAGGGTTCGCATAAAAACTGCTGCTACAAAATCGTTGGTGATGAAAGCTCCATCGGGTAATGGTTTCATTTTAAGTGCCTGCATGGCCGATTCAATTCCGGCTTTTTCTGAGAGGTCGTTAATGATCAGCAAACTTTCGTTAAAAGGTATTTTATGATCGCGCAAAGCATCTTTGTATCCCTTAAACCTGTCTGAGTAAACATTGCGTTTAAGGCTAGCCGTTATATGTACAATGTTTTTGCAACCCTGCTTTATAAGATGCTCTGTTGCCTTATAGCCGCAGTCGTAATTATCAATTACTACAACGGTATTATCTGCATGCTGTTCTACACGATCAAAGAATATTACGGGTACATTTTTTTCTTTAAATCTTTTGAAATGATCAAGGCTTTTTGTATCGAAAGAAAGTGAAGCAATTAAACCGTCCACCCTTTTTTCAAAAAGATTTTTGGCATTCGCTATTTCCTTGGTATCGTTTTCTGATGAGTGGGCGATGATGAGATCATAACCTGCTTCAGTGGTTACTTTTTCTACTCCTGCCAAAACCGAAGTGATAAAATTACTGTTGAGCTCATGAACGATAATGCCGATCGTGTTGGTATTTTGTTTTCGAAGATTTCGTGCGAAATGATTAGTACGGTAACCCATCTGTTCTGCTAAATCAAAAATCTTCTTTTTTGTTCGTTCACTCACAACCGGGTCATTTTTTAATGCCCGGCTGACTGTTGCAATGGAAATATTCAAAGCTGAAGCAATATCGTAGATCGTAACTTCTTTTTCGTTTACAATCGGTCTCATATAAGTAAAACTAATTAAAATAATATTTTTAAGGAAAAAAATGTAATCGGTTACATTTTTAAAATAATTGTCCTAAATTGGCTTCGGAAATTTAAAGTATCCACTCAATAATTTTCAAAAAAACGTATGCAGGTATGAATTTTACAATAGAGAAATGTATAGCTTTTTACCTTTTATTTATTTCATCTTATGCAAAAGTTTATTCATTCATAAAATACTTTTAAAAAATAAAAACCAAATATTATGTCAGTAGTTACCGGAAAAAAAGAATATTTTAAAAAGATCCCGCAAATTAAATACGAAGGTGTAAAAAGTGATAACCCGCTTGCATTTCGCTGGTATGATGAAAATAAAAAGATTGCCGGAAAAACCATGAAGGAGCATTTAAAATTTGCGTGTGCTTACTGGCATTCGTTCAATGGAAACGGTTCTGATCCGTTTGGTGGTCCCACACATATTTTTCCATGGAACGAAAAGGAAGACGCCGTAAAACGTGCAAAGGATAAAATGGATGCGGCATTTGAATTTATCACCAAGATGAACCTGCCTTATTATTGCTTTCATGATGTGGACGTGGTAGATTATACCAATGATGTTGTTGAAAATGAAAAGCGTTTAAAAGCGCTCACCGCTTACGCGAAACAAAAACAGGAAGAAAGCGGTGTAAAGTTATTGTGGGGAACAGCCAATCTATTTTCTCATTTGAGATATATGAATGGTGCAGCTACCAATCCTGACTTTGCTGTGCTGACACATGCTGCAGCGCAAGTAAAAGCCGCGCTGGATGCGACTATTGAACTCGGCGGGGCGAATTATGTTTTTTGGGGAGGACGTGAAGGCTACATGTCTTTACTAAATACCAATATGAAAAGAGAACAGGAACACCTTGCCAAATTTTTACATACTGCAAAAGATTATGCAAGAAGCAAAGGTTTTAAAGGAACCTTTTTTATCGAACCAAAACCTTGTGAACCTACCAAGCATCAATACGATTATGACGCTGCAACGGTTATAAGTTTTATGCGCCAGTTTGATTTGATGGATGATTTCAAATTAAATATTGAAGTGAATCATGCAACGCTTGCCGGCCACACTTTTACTCATGAAATACAAGTGGCAGCAGATGCAGGCGTGTTGGGAAGTATGGATGCCAACCGTGGCGATTATCAAAACGGATGGGATACTGACCAGTTTCCTAATAACATCAATGAACTTACTGAGGCAATGCTGGTAGTGCTGGAAGCCGGCGGTCTGACTAGTGGCGGTATAAATTTCGATGCTAAGATTCGCAGAAATTCTACTGATCCTGCAGATTTGTTTTACGCGCACATCGGCGGCATGGATGCTTTTGCCAGAGCATTGGTTATTGCTGATAATATTTTGAAAAAATCAGAGTACAAGAAACTAAGAGAAGATCGTTATGCATCTTTCGACAAAGGCAAAGGAAAAGCTTTTGAAGAAGGAAAATTAACGCTGGAGGATTTGAGAGATATCGCTGCTGCTAATGGAGAGCCGGAAGTAAGAAGTGGTAAACAGGAATATTTTGAAAATCTCATTAATCGTTTTATCTGATCATTTACTAAACCAGAACTATGTCATTAGTAAACACTTCTTCAAGTCTTGCAGAAACCAGTTTTAATAAGGGGAATCCGCGTTATATTGTTTTGCTTACATTGGTTGCTGCATTAGGGGGGTTGCTTTTTGGCTACGATACAGCCGTTGTGAATGGTGCTGAAAAATCACTGGTGGCTTTTTATATACAGGCCATCACGGATCCTTCCCAGCATGCCTACGCAGTTTCGATGATCACCCAATATCGTTTATTAATGGTAATCGTTCTTTTCATTGTGTTCCTTATAATTTGCGGGCAAATCATTCGCCTGCTTGGGATGAAAAAAGCCTGGATAATCTGCCTTGTTATTATTTCTGCACTCGTTTATTGGGCCACAGGTTTTGCAGCGAAGGGAGTTCCTACCGATGCCGCTTCTTTGCAGGATACTGCCGATGTGATCAAGGGCTTTCTTATTGCAAGTGCGCTTATTGGTTGTGTAATTGGCGGTGCTTCTGCGGGTTTTATTTCAAAATCGGTAGGAAGGAAAAACGGGCTTTTGATAGCGGCCGTTGCTTTTTTCCTTTCAGCAATCGGTGCATGGAAACCGGAAGCCTTCAATATTTTCGGGACTGAAGACGCTTATTCTTTTGTAATCTTTCGAATTATAGGAGGTATTGGTGTTGGTATTGCTTCAATGATTTCTCCGATGTATATCGCAGAGATTGCGCCGGCAAATGTACGTGGAAAGCTGGTTTCATTCAACCAGTTTGCCATCATATTCGGAATGCTGTTGATCTACTTTGTCAATTATTTTATCGCGCAGCAAGGCAACGAACAATGGTTGCTTAATGAGGGTTGGCGCTGGATGTTTTTTTCCGGGGTAATTCCCGCCGGGATATTTTTTATCCTGTTATTTTTTGTTCCGGAAACACCAAGATATTTAGTGATGAAGGGAAAAGATGAAAAAGCCCTAGATGTTTTAAAAAAGATTTCGGGAAATGACAGCGCTTCAAAGATTTTACAGGAAATAAAAGCCACTACTCATGAAAAAAATGTTCCGTGGTTGTCGTATGGTTTCTTTATCATTTTTGTTGGAATTATGCTTTCTGTTTTTCAACAGTTTGTCGGCATTAATGTGGTTTTGTATTACGCCAGCAACATTTTCAGAAACATGGGATCGTCTACAGATTCTTCTTTATTGCAAACCATTATTGTAGGAATTGTGAACCTTCTCTTTACAGTAGTTGCTATTTATACGGTAGATAAATTCGGCCGCAAACCTTTAATGATCATTGGCTCTATCGGCATGGCATTAAGCATGACCGCCTTGGGGTTTGCTTTTTATTTCAATCAACTGGGAATTGCTGCTTTAATTTTTATGTTGATTTATACTGCCGCGTTTGCCATGAGCTGGGGACCCGTTTGCTGGGTTTTGCTGGCTGAAATTTTTCCTAACAGTATTCGCAGCGCGCTCTCTATTGCAGTAGCGGCTCAATGGATCGCCAATTGGGTGGTTTCATTAACCTTTCCTGTTATGAACGATAACGTGTGGCTCACCAATAAATTTCATCATGGTTTTTCTTATTGGATCTATGCCGTGATGGGAATTCTTTCTGCCATTTTCATGTGGAAATTCGTGCCGGAAACAAAAGGGAAAACCTTAGAAGAAATTGAAGGGTTATGGAAGAAAAAACCTAAGCAGACTGTGGAAGAAGCTTTATTAACAAACCCTGAATTTTAAAAATTTTCTTATGCATTCTATTATGAAAAAAATGACGCTTGTAATCTTAGCATTTCTTTCTTTTGCATCAATTGTTGAAGCTCAAAAGCCTGCGTATTTAAATACGTCTTTATCCATTGATGCAAGAGTGAAAGACCTGGTATCCAGGCTTTCATTGAAGGAAAAAGTAGACCAGATGATGTATACAGCTCCTGCGATACCGCGCTTAAACATTCCCGCGTATAACTGGTGGAATGAAGCACTGCACGGCGTTGCACGTTCCGGACCTGCAACTGTTTTTCCGCAGGCTATTGGCCTTGCTGCCACGTTTGACAACAAACTGGCTTTGCAGGAATCTTCTGCTATTTCCGATGAAGCAAGGGCCATGTTTAATGCTTTTCAAAAAAATAAAAATTACGCGCAATATGCCGGACTCACTTTCTGGACGCCAAACATCAATATTTTTCGCGATCCGCGTTGGGGCCGCGGACAGGAAACGTATGGAGAAGATCCTTATCTCACTACGCAAATGGGTGTGGCGTTTGTCAAAGGACTGCAGGGAGACAATCCAAAATACTTAAAGACAGCTGCCTGTGCTAAACATTTTGCCGTGCATAGCGGCCCTGAAAAATTGCGTCACGAGTTTGATGTAAATGTTTCTAAAAAAGATTTGTGGGAAACTTATTTGCCTGCATTTCATGCTTTGGTAAAAGAAGGTGTGGCCGGCGTAATGTGCGCTTACAATTCAGTGGATGGACAACCCTGTTGTGCTAATACTTATTTATTGCAGGATGTGTTGCGCAATCAATGGAATTTTAAGGGTTATATCACTTCAGATTGCTGGGCTTTGGTAGATATTTACCAGGGACACAAATATGTTCCGACCGCTACAGAAGCCGCGGCAGTTGCATTAAAAAGAGGAGTTGATTTGAATTGCGGCAGCACTTTTCCTTCGTTGGTGGATGCAGCAAAACAGGGATTGGTTACCGAAAAAGAAATCGATAGTTCATTAAGTGTTTTATTAAAAATAAGATTTGAGTTAGGGCTTTTCGATCCTGCAAAAGACAATCCTTATAACAACATTCCTGAATCCGTAGTTAACAGCGAAGCGCACAGAAATTTGGCAAGAAAAGTTGCGGAAGAATCAATCGTTCTTTTGAAAAATGATGGCGTTCTTCCATTAAAAAATGATTTGCATAATTATTATGTTACTGGTCCAAATGCGGCTGTAATAGAGCCTTTGATAGGAAACTATTATGGCGTTAATAAAGATATGGTAACGGTTTTGGAAGGAATTACCGGTCATGTACAACCCGGCAGCCAGGTTACTTATCGCCAGGGGACCTTGCTTTCAAGAGAAAATGTAAATAAAGCTGACTGGGCATCTGGTGTAGCGAAAGTATCAGATGCAACCATTTATGTAATGGGTATTTCCGACCTCATTGAAGGAGAAGAAGGAGAATCGATTGCCTCTTCAACTTCAGGAGACAGACTTAATTATAATGTACCCGAAAACCAGATTGAATATTTAAAGAAGTTAAAGGAAGGAAATAAAAACCCGGTGATTGCAGTGGTTGCAGGCGGAAGCCCGATGAATCTATCCGAAGTGCAGAAAATAGCCGATGCCGTTTTGTTAGTTTGGTATCCCGGTGAAGAAGGCGGAAATGCTGTGGCCGATGTTATTTTTGGAAAGGTATCGCCTTCAGGAAAATTACCACTCACTTTTCCAAAGTCATTTGATGATCTTCCTCCTTTTGAAAATTATTCAATGAAAGGAAGAACTTATCGTTACATGGAGGCAGAACCCATGTACCCGTTTGGCTTTGGATTAAGTTATACCACTTTTGCTTATAGCAATTTAAAATTGTCTAAAACCAATGTTGAAAAAAATCAACCGGTTGAAGCAGAAGTAACGGTTACCAATAAAGGTAAAGTTGCCAGTGATGAAGTGGTGCAATTGTATCTTACTCATTTGCCGGGCGGAGAAGAAGTGCCTCTGTATTCTTTAAAAGGTTTTCAGCGCATTCATCTTGCTGCAGGTGCTTCTCAAAAAGTAAAATTTACCATCACTCCCGACATGATGAAACTGGTGAACGATGACGGCAAAAGTGTTTTGGATGACGGAAATATTAAGGTTAGCATAGCAGGTTCTTTACCTTCGCAGCGAAGTTTAGATCTTGGCGCCGCCAAACCCGTGGAAGCTACATTTACTGTGAAGTAATTTCACTGTTAGAAATTTTAAAAATAATATGGAATGTTACTCTTAGGAATAGATATCGGTACCTCTTTTATAAAAGTGGCTGCGGTAGATTCGTCTACACAGCAAATCGTGGCAACGGCACAATGCCCAGACAGTGAAAACCCAATCACTTCACTTCAATCAGGCTGGGCAGAGCAATCTCCTGAAATGTGGTGGCAGCAAACATTAGAAGCCATTGAAAAATTATCAAAAAAAATTAACCCAAAAGAAATTGCTGCAATTGGTATTTCTTACCAAATGCACGGCCTGGTTTTGGTAGACAAGGATCAAAAAGTTTTAAGAGACAGCATCATCTGGTGCGACAGCCGGGCGGTAGCAATTGGTGAAAAAGCATTTGGTGAAATAGGCGAAGAAACATGTTCTTCCTGTCTCTTAAATTCTCCGGGAAATTTTACCGCTTCTAAACTAGCCTGGGTTAAAAAAAATGAACCTGAAATTTTTAAACAGGTTGATAAAATAATGTTGCCCGGGGATTTTATCGCCATGAAATTAACCGGCGAAATCACTACCACTTCGTCTGCATTATCTGAAGGTATTTTATGGGATTTTAAAAAAGATGAACTGTCAGAAGAAGTAATGCAAAACTTTGGATTTGAAAATTCATTGATTCCTAAAGTGCAAAACCTGTTTTCTTCTCATGGAAAAATATCGCCGGAACTCGCGCAACGGTTAGGCTTAAACGAAAATGTTGAAGTTACTTATAAAGCAGGTGATCAACCTAACAATGCGCTATCATTAAATGTGCTGCAGCCGGGTGAAGTGGCTGCAAACGCAGGTACTTCAGGCGTTATTTACGCGGTGACTGACCAATTATTTTCTGATAGGTTTTCAAGGGTAAACAGCTTTGTTCATGTAAATCACACAACTGATGATAAACGTATTGGTGTTTTGCTCTGTATCAACGGCGCAGCGATCATGAATAGTTGGGCTAAAAAAGTTTGTGGCGAAAATCTGAGTTATAAAGAAATGGATGCGTTGGCGGCGGAAGTTCCCGCCGGAAGTGATGGTTTGTTCATACTGCCATTTGGTAATGGTGCAGAGCGGATGTTGCAAAACAAAATAGTGGGCGCTCATATCAGTGACATCGATTTAAACAAACATACCAAAGCACACATTTACCGTGCAGTACAGGAAGGAATTGCTTTTGCTTTTCGTTATGGTTTAGATATTATGAGAGAAAACGATTTGCATCCAACCATTATCCGTGCAGGGAAAGCGAATTTATTTTTGAGCGATGTATTTATACAATCTTTTGTAAACGCAACCGGCGTTGTTGTGGAATTATATGAAAACGATGGGAGCGCAGGTGCTGCATTAGGCGCGGGCGTTGGCGCAGGAATTTATAAATCTTACAGGGATGCTTACACGCAATTTAAACCGTTGGGTAAATTTGAGCCAACGAATGTGGAACTGTATGATGAATTGTATAATGAATGGAAAAAATTACTCGACTTGCATTTGAAACCGGCAAAGTAAAAATTTCCTCTTTTTGTTGGTTTACTGTTTATTTTTTAGTCTGCCATCTGTAGGCAGTTACTTCACTTGCTTCAACTTATCTTTGTTTTTAATTACACTTGGCGTAACTTACAGGTATGGGACCAAAGCTTCAAAGCGTTTTTGGGAATCAAAGAGTTATAAAACGATTCTTCATCTTTTGGGCCGCGCTATGTTTGCTTCCGTTTCTTTCTTTTTCACAAAAAGTGGTGTCAATAACAGTTAACGACGGCATCAATCCGTCAACGGCAGAATACATACACCAGGGAATACAAAAAGCAGAAGAAGATAATGCCCAATGTTTTATTATCAATTTGAATACACCGGGTGGCTTATTAACTTCTACAAGAAATATCGTTACAGATATTATGCAATCAAAAGTGCCTGTGGTGGTGTATGTTTCACCAACAGGATCGCATGCAGGCTCCGCGGGAACATTTATTACGTTAGCTGCCAACATTGCTGCAATGGCGCCAGGAACTAATATCGGCGCGGCTCACCCGGTTGACATGCAGGGAAAATCAGATGCCGTGATGAATGAAAAAGTGATCAACGATGCTTCTGCTTTTATCAGGACGATTGCAGAAAAAAGAGACAGGAATGTGCAATGGGCTGATGATGCGGTACGTAACAGTGTGTCAATAACCGAGCGTGAAGCGCTTGAAAAAAACGTGATCAATATCGTAGCCACGGATGAAAAAGATTTGCTCGATCAATTGGATGGCAAAGAGGTTCAAATGAACGGCGTTACTAAAATCCTGCACACAAAAAATGCAACTGTTGAACCTTTGGAAATGGGATTTTTTCAAAAAGTGTTGAGCCGTTTGAGCGATCCTAATATTTCCTACATTATTATGATGTTGGGATTTTACGGTCTCCTGTTTGAATTGTTTAGTCCCGGCGCAATTTTTCCGGGAATTGTTGGTGTTATATGTTTGATCCTTGCGTTTTATTCTATGAGTTCGATGCCTGTAAATTATGCAGGATTAGCATTGATCATTTTTGGGATCATTCTTTATATCCTGGAAATAAAGGTCATCAGTCACGGGATGTTAGCCATAGGTGGAACCATTTCTGTTTTGCTGGGATCGATGATCTTGTTTAGAACAAGCCCAACTCAAAATTTTGTGAGCTTGTCGTGGTCTGTAATTTTTTCTGTGACCGGTATATCGGCTTTATTCTTTCTTTTTTTAATTACAATGGGCGTCAGAGCCCAAAGAACAAAACCAGTTCTGGGAGATAACAGCATGATCGGTAAAATCGCTATATCTGCCACCAGTATTGATATACAAGGCCAGGTAAAATTAATGGGTGAAACATGGAATGCTGTTTCCCTTGCTGGAAATATAAATGCCAACGAAAAAGTGGTGATAAAAGAAATAAAAGGGCTTACTTTATACGTTCAGCCAGTAAACGAATCTGCATAAAAAAATATTTATCAGTTTATATTAAATCCAAAAAAACATGCAACAATTTCCAATCGGTCTTCCTGTTATTATTATTGTAGTATTCGCACTTTACATTCTTGCGAGTGCCATTCGCATTTTAAGGGAATACGAAAGAGGTGTCGTATTTCGATTAGGTCGTGTACTTGATAATGGAGCTAAAGGCCCGGGCCTTATCCTGCTTATTCCATTGATTGATAAAATGGTGAAGGTAAGCCTGCGAACAGTGGTAATGGATGTGCCACCACAGGATGTAATTACAGCGGATAACGTATCAATAAAAGTGAATGCGGTTATTTATTTCAGAGTGGTAGATCCCCAAAGCGCCATCCTTGATATTGAAAATTATTTGGCCGGTACTTCACAACTTTCTCAAACTACTTTGCGTAGTGTTTTAGGACAATCGGAGTTGGATGACCTTCTTTCGCAACGTGAAAAAATAAATGCGCACCTGCAACAGATCATTGATCAGCAAACAGAACCCTGGGGTGTAAAAGTGACTCATGTAGAAGTAAAACAAATTGATCTTCCGCAGGAAATGCAACGTGCAATGGCTAAGCAGGCAGAAGCAGAAAGAGAAAGAAGAGCGAAAGTGATTTCTGCAGAAGGCGAGTTCCAGGCTTCACAAAGATTAAGTGATGCGGCAAAAATATTAAGCGAGCAGCCAAGCGCATTAACACTTCGATACCTTCAAACCTTGCGTGAAATTGCTACAGAAAATAATTCAACAACTATCTTCCCGATACCCATAGATTTCATGAAGCCTTTTATGAAAACACTGACGGAATCTCAAAAAGGTAATAACGGTAATGTTATCACCAATCCTGAGGATAAGTAACTTATTTTTGGCACTAATCATGTTGTGAAAAGTTGCCGTGTTATTAACCGGCAGCTTTTTTTATACATTCAATCCCGTTTTTAACAGCGTGTTTTAATTTTCAAACTTCATTTGAAGAATAAGAATTTAATTTTGCCACCTGATTTTTATAAATAATTTAAATGAAACAAATCGAAATAGGACATTTAAAACCTGAAGACTACCAGGAATTGTTAACCGCAATGAAAGCTTCTTACCCGGGCTGGTCAGGAAGTTTCTGGACTTTGGAAACTATAAAAAAATTGATTGCCAAATTTCCGGAAGGTCAGATTGTAATCAAGGCTGACGGAGTCGTAGTTGGATGCGCGCTTTCCATTATCGTAAATTACAATCGCTTTAGTGATTCACACACTTATAAGCAAATCACCGGTAACTACACTTTCAATACGCACGATCCTGAAAAAGGAGATGTGCTTTATGGCATAGAAATTTTTATTCATCCTGAATACCGTGGCTTGCGGCTGGGACGGCGATTGTATGATGCCCGCAAAGAATTATGCGAGCAATTAAATTTACGGGCAATCGTTTTTGGCGGAAGAATTCCCGAGTACCATAAATATGCTGATAAACTTTCGCCAAAAGAATACATCCAGAAAGTAAAACAAAAAGAGATTTATGACCCCGTACTTTCGTTTCAGCTTTCCAATGATTTTCATGTAAAGAAAGTTTTGAACAATTACATGCCCGAAGATGCGCAAAGCAAAGAGTTTGCTACGTTGCTTCAATGGGACAATGTATATTTTACGAGTGAGGCAAGAACTTTGTTTAATGCGAAAACCTATGTACGTTTGGGACTGATACAATGGCAAATGCGCCCGTATAAAAACATGGATGAAATGTTTACACAAGTGGAATTTTTCATTGATTCGATCGCTGCATACAAAAGTGATTTTGCTTTATTGCCTGAGCTCTTTAACGGGCCGTTGCTTGCCGAATTCAACGATATGTCGGAGGCAGAAGCGATGCGTTCGCTGGCAAGATATACGCCGGATTTTAAAAGCCGATTCAGGGATCTGGCTATAAAATATAATGTCAATATCATTACAGGAAGTGTTCCTTCGATAGAAGAAGGAAGCCTGAAAAACATCGGTTTTTTGTGCCACCGCAATGGAGTGGTAGAACAATATGAAAAGATCCATGTTACACCTGATGAAGCTAAATTTTGGGGAATTAAAGGCGGCGATGTGCTGCAGGTTTATGAGACTGACGCCGGTAAGATCGGAATACTTATTTGCTACGATGTTGAGTTTCCCGAGCTCCCACGGTTGCTTGCAGACGAGGGAATGCAAATATTGTTTGTTCCTTTTTTAACCGATACTCAAAATTCGTATAACCGTGTCCGTTATTGTGCCCAGGCGCGCGCCATAGAGAATGAGTGTTTTGTGGCGATAACAGGGTGTATTGGTAATCTGCCAAAAGTTGCCAATATGGATATTCAGTATTCGCAATCGGCTGTTTTTACACCGTGCGATTTTTCTTTTCCTTCTAACGGTATCAAAAGTGAAGCAACCGCCAATACAGAAATGATCCTTATTGCAGATGTGGATCTTTCATTGCTGGATGAATTGCATGCACATGGAAGTGTAAGGAATTTAAAAGACAGGCGTACAGATTTTTATGAATTAATTTTGAAGGAGAACTCTTCATTATAATTTTTAAAATTATGTTGTTTAAAGAATTAAGATTGCAGTCAACCAACAATTTATCTTTATTTTCATTTTATAAAGAGGTGCTTCTAATGGACGTATTCCGCTCTGAAAACGGAATTACTATAACTGCCGGCGAAACAAAATTGATCTTTGAGGAAGTGCCTCAGGAGAACAATCCATTTTATCATTTTGCGTTTAATATCCCTTCCAACAAATTGGACGAAGCTTACCAATGGGCGAAAGAAAAAGTTAAACTGCTGTGGTTAAACGATTACAATGGAGATATCGCTGACTTTGTAAATTGGCATGCAAAATCTTTTTATTTTAAAGATCCGGCCGGAAATATTATTGAAATGATTTCGCGTTTTGATTTAAATGATAACGCAGATGAGACCTTTTCTCCCGCGCAAATAAGAAATGTAAGTGAAATGGGAATTGTATTTCCGGTGAAAACTTTTGATGACGATGTGAAGGCGATGATGAAGCAATATTCGCTTGGTTACTTCGATAAGCAGCCGCCGCTGGAGTATTTTAGGGCAATCGGGGATGATGAAGGATTGCTTATTGTTGTACCGGAAGGCCGGGTTTGGTTTTCAACAGAAGATAAGGCGAAAATTTGCAACACAGAAATGACCTTTATTGATAAAAATAAATTGCACAAACTTAATCTTCCCTGATTAGTAATTCGCTTTTGATGTAATAATATGTTACAATCTTATTCTCGAACCTATTTCAAACACCTTATCCGATGGGAGATTGAAATATTTGCTGATTCTTGTTGAATTGCGTCCCAGGAAATCAAACAAGTTTTCGCGCAACGGGTTCATACCGGTATGTTTGGTGATCTCAATCGATTCCCTTCCCAGGAAATAGGTGGCATTTTCTAAATCAATGGTTTCGCCAATTTTATTTAAATTTTCCAGTGCATACGGGATATCAGTTTCATCCATATATCCGTAATAAAGAATAATAAGCGTTACATGTTGATCAAGTTTTTGTACCACGGCTTTTTTCAGCAGGGGCGCATGTGGCACCTGCTCAAATTGAATTGAGACAACATAAATATGTTTATGAATAACCTGGTTATGCTTAACGTTGAAAAAAAGTGCGGGAGGAGTACCTCTTGGATTTCGTGTTAAATAAATTGCCGTTCCGTCAACGATTGCTTTGGCTTTTTCCTGGTAGTACGTGAGAAACTTTTCCAGTGGATCGGTGGTCTTATTAACCCGGATGCTCATCATTCTCTTACCTCTTTGCCAGGTGGTCATAAAATAATAGATCGTTGCCGCTACTGCAAGCGGAAACCATCCGCCTTCCGGAATTTTCACAATATTGGCAGAAAAAAAGGAGAGGTCGATAACGAGGAAAAATAAAACAAGAGAAAGTGTGGGAAAAAGCCGCCACTTCCATAGGTTCCGCATGGCTACATAAGCCAATAAAGTGGTGATTACCATTGTAGTGCTTACCGCCACTCCATACGCGGCGGCCAGGTTATCAGAACTTTTAAAAGAAATTACAAGCCCGATTGTGGCGATAAAAAGAATCCAGTTTAATTGAGGGATATATATTTGCCCTCTTTCATGAAGTGAAGTATGAACGATTCTAAAACGGGCCATAAAACCCAGCTGTATCGCCTGGTAGCTCAGGCTGAAAGCTCCTGATATTACAGCCTGTGAAGCGATAACTGTCGCCAGTCCGGCCAGTACTACCAATGGGTATAAAGCCCAATGCGGGGCAAGATAGTAAAACGGGCTCGTGATAAAATTATGATTTTCCAGCAATAAGGCGCCCTGGCCAAAATAGTTCAATACAAGGCATGGAAGTACTACATAAAACCATCCTCTCCGGATGGGTTTTTTACCGAAATGGCCCAGGTCGGCATACAAAGCTTCTCCTCCGGTTACCACCAAAAAAACCGCGCCAAGAATGGTAATACTTCCCCATCCGTTGGTTGAGAAAAAATGAATGGCGTCGTACGGGTTTAAGGCTTTCAAAACAATGGGATATTTGATGATTTGGTTTATACCAAGCCCGGCAAGCGTTAAAAACCAGCAAAGAATTATGGGCCCAAAGATCAGGCCTACACTGCCTGTTCCTTTGCTTTGAAAGAAAAATAAAATGAAAAGAATTAAAATGGTGATTGGCAAAACATACGGTTCAAAAAATGGCGTTGCTATTTTTAAACCTTCTACTGCACTTAAAACCGAAATTGCAGGAGTGATCATTCCATCCCCGTAAAGCAAGGCTGCCCCAAATAAGCCCATCGTTAATATCAAGAAGTATTTTGAAGTCTTTTTTTTGGGTAAAACCAAGGCCATCAAGGCAAGAATTCCTCCTTCTCCCTCATTATCTGCATTAAGAATAAGAACAAGGTATTTAATGCTTATTACCATAATCAATGACCAGAATATAAGCGACAGCACTCCGAAGATATTTTGATCTGTAGTGGCAATTCCGTGAGTGCCGCCAAAACATACTCTTAGAGCATATAAGGGGCTTGTACCTATATCTCCGAATACAATTCCCAGGGCGGCCACTGTTACTTTAAACAGGCTGTTCGATGGTCTGGATTCTATTTCCATTTTTTGCTTCACGCAGGGTAGCGTTTTTTACCGGCAAAAATGTAATTCTTTTTAGGCAAACTCTGCTCAAAATTTGTTTTAAATAATTAATCTGACGCCCCCTAAATCTGAAAGTCTATGAGGGAACCGGTCACTTGGAGAACCGATAAACATGAAATTTTGCGGAATATTCCATTCTTTGCTTAACCGGTCAATGAGCTCCGGGCCAAAAACTCCGGCAATTTGAATATATTCTATTTTCAGATCAGGATAGGCGCGATCCAATGCTTCAAAATCCCGCATAAAGGTTTCATTCAATTGCTGTTCTTTTTGTAAAACTGTTACGATCTTCAGCTTTTGGGTTATTTCATTCTCCCTCACATAAATGATTACCTTATTAAGTATGGCAATGTCATCACCTTTGGTGAAAAAAACAAAAGCCTGTTTATTTAAATTTCTTAATTCTTTAGTAAGGTGAAACCTGCTGAAAATAGTGGCCCTTTGAAGCTTGTCAAAAAACTTGTTGATATATATGATTAGGTAGCGAATAACCATTTTTCGTTCAAGAAATAAGGTGACAATTAAAAAGGCCGGAATAAAATACTGGAGAAAAACAACAAGATAATCAGGATGCATTTTTACATTGCCATATAGCGCCAGCAAGACACCTAAAATTCCAAGAATGACAGTCACCGGAGTTGCATATTCAGGTCTTGGTAACTTCGAACGTTTTATTTTTAGTAATAAGTTTCCAATTCCGAAAAAGGCCATTACAAGTAAAAATGAAATAGTGTAAACCCCTGCCAATGGCCCCAGTTCGCCTTCTGTGATAAATAAGATAGACAGGCATAAAATATAGAAGAGAATTAAAATTCTCGGGGAACTGTTTTTTCGGTTTTCTTTCAGCAGGAACTGTGGCAGGATGCGGTCCAATGTCATACGTTTTAATAAACCTCCAACACCTACAAAGGAGGTAAGTACTGCGCCGCTTAAAACCAGGAATGCATCAAGCGAAATAATTGCTGCAAGCCAGTTGCCTCCGGTTTTATTTCCCATGAATGATAAGAGTGCATCCTGGTTTGGCCCTACATCCCCGAGCGGCAACACCATAACTGCCAAAAGTGCAATAGAGGGATTTATGATAGTAACCGCCACCCACATGTTTCGTAGCGTTTTAGGAAACACGCCATCTTTCTGCTCCTCCACGAAATTTGCTGAACTTTCAAACCCTGAAATACCCAGCATTGCAGTGCTAAAACCAAGAAATAAAACGGAAAATAAACTTCCTTTAACCGGTGTATGAAAATTTATTGCGGCCAATCCAAAGCCATTCATCATTACATAATAGATCGCACTTAATATCAAAAGAATCATTACTGATAAATGCACAATGAATATAATGGTGGCAACGATAGCAGATTCGGAAATGCCTGAAATGGTAAGGATTAAAAAAATGGTGAGCAGTACCATTGTAGCAACAATTACAGGGAATACCGGAAAGATACTGTGCAAATATTTCACTGCTTCTGATGCAGAAATAACCGCAGTTACCATGTAGGAAAGTATCGTAAGGCAAGCGGCAACGGATGCATTTCCTTTGCTCGTAGTATTTAAAAGAATATTATAGGCGCCGCCATTTAACGGCAATGCGCCGACAGCTTCACCATAAATTTTTCTAAATGCGAAAAGAACTGCTGCCACGAGAAGCAGCGCAATAAACGCATATTGACCGGCATATACAATGGTAAGAGCAGAAACATACAAACAGGATGAAGTAATGTCGTTTCCACAAATAGCTGTGGCCGCCAGCTGTTTTAATTTTTTCTGATGTGAAAATGGTTGTTCGTTCATGCCGGTATAAATCTTAGAGATATATCGAAAACAAAGACTATTTCTAAGGCTCCCTAAAGATTTATTTTAAAAATAGGTATCATGCAATATAAAAAATATATTATTCTTTTTGTGATTAAACTACAATTTATATGCCTTTTATATTTCCTTTTGAGAAAATAAAAATTCGGCGTTTTTGCTCGTTTGCTGCGCAGCTTCTTCCGCCGAAATACTTTTTACATCAGCAAGTTTCTCTACAATAAATTTAAGATAACTACTTTCATTTCTCTTGCCGCGAAAGGGCGCAGGCGCCAAATAAGGAGAATCCGTTTCGAGCACCAAATGTTCTGTTTTGATTTCTTTTATCACTTCTGCCAATCCTGAATTTTTAAAAGTAAGCACTCCGCCTATGCCTAAATAAAATCCGGCTTCAATAATTTCCCGGGCATTTTCCAAACTGCCACTAAAGCAATGAAAAATTCCATACAGGCCTTTCCCCTGGTATTCCTTCACCACATTGATCGCTTCCTGCATTGCATTTCGGGTGTGAAGTACAAGGGGCCTTCGGTATTGAATTGCCCATTGCGCATGAACATGCAGGCTTTCAAATTGTTCATTTTTAAATGTGGTATCCCAATAAAAATCCAAACCTGTTTCACCGATGCCGGCAAATTCTCTTTCTTCCAGTTGCTCTTCAATTTGTTCGAGTTCGTCCTTATAGTCGGCTTTTACTGAACAGGGGTGAAGCCCTGCCATAGCAAAAACTTTACCGGGATATTTTTTTTCCAGTTCAATCAATGCGGATGTTTCTGAACGGTCGATTGCGGGTAAATAAAATTTTTCTACCCCCTCGGCGTTAGCTCTTTGAATTACTGCATCGATGTCCTCTTTAAAGTCATTTACATATAAATGTGTATGGGTATCTATCAGTTTCATATCAACAAAGGAAATAATTTTTTTTAACTCATTATTAAACTTTGCCATGCAACCATAGTCAATAGCACTGTTTTTACATTTTCCACTCAAAATTAAAACTCTATGAAACAGTTTTTTTTAATCACAAAATCAACCCTTGCTATTTTGCTGTCGGGGTTGATTATTTTTAGTTCGTGCAAAAAAGACAGCGCTATCAATTCAAATGACCCAAGTCCTACGCTCACCGTAGACGCTGCTCAAAGCGATGCGGTTTCTGATGCGCAGTTTGATGATGTTTTTAACATCACCATGGGTGTTCAGTCTTCCGATGTGGGCGAAAATATCGGATTGGGAACCGGCTCTGGAATTATTTACAGAACAACCAATCTAGACAAAACCAAGTCCACCGATTCAACTGCCCGCTGTTTTACAGTAACTGTTGAACCGGCCACACTTCACGTTTTTCCTAAAACAGTTACGATCGATTTCGGATCGGGTTGCGTGGGGAAAGATGGCAAACTGCGCAAAGGAAAAATTATTACAACTTATACCGGTCCTATGTTTATGCCGGGGAGTAAAGCCACCACTACGTTTGATAACTATAATGTAGATAGTTTTCATATCGAAGGCACTCACGAAGTAGAAAATACCACCACTGCAAATGCATTATCGTGGAGTGTAAAAATTACCGCTGGCAAAATTACAAATACCGTAAACAATAAATGGCGCCAATGGGATGCTGTAAGAAATCATCAGCAAGTGCAGGGAAATGATACGCCTTATAATTTATTGGATGATGTTTTTCAAATAACAGGCCATGCCACCGGCTCTAATTCAAATGGCGTTTTATGGACTTCCACCATTTCTGATCCATTGCTCAGAAAATTTACCTGTAGGTGGATTGGCCAGGGTAAAATAGAAATTACCCGCAACAATAACCACGCTGTGCTTGATTTTGGAGACGGCACCTGTGATAACAAGATGACAATCATCATAAACGGCATTTCCTATAATATTTCATTATAATAAAAAAATGTTGATGATTTGTTAAATAATTATTAACTTCACCCTAGTTTTCATAGGGTACGGATTAAAAACGGGCTTGAGTATCTACTCAGGCCCAATTTTTTTGTTGATTATCAGTGTGTAATATATCGGAAAGTGAAATTCTTTTTCCGAAAAATATCCGAGGATTCGGGGCAGCGCATATTGTAGTGTTTTAAACGCCTTAACACTATCGTGGAATACAACAATAGATCCAGGTCTCTGCATTATTTACCACATTGAGATAGCAATTTTCCCCGGTTACCGAGGGATCAAAATCGCCGCTCAACACATCCCACATTATTGTTTTCAACCCCAGTTTATTTCCACTGATCGCTTTTTCCTGAAATTTGGTAATCCTGCCATACGGCGGCCTGAAAAGATCACTATCAATAATTTTGGAGGCTTTTAAAATGTCTTCCAAATAAATTTTATCATCTGTTTTCCATCCATTCAAGTGACTGTAAGTGTGGTTGCCAACTTTGTGACCTTCTGCTGATAATTCTTTGGTAAACCGAAAAATTCTCTTTTACATTTTTCCCAACGCAAAAAAAAGTGGCTTTTGCATTGAATTTTTTTAATTCATCTAAAACGAAAGAAGTGACTTCAGGATGGGGGCCATCATCAAAAGTTAAGTAAAGAAGCTTCTCATCTGTATCAATTCTCCATGTTCGGTTTTTAAAAATCTTTCGAAATATTGCAGGCGTTTTTTTGAGATAAAACATAGAATTAAAAGTAATCTTTTTTCAAATCCGTTTTCATTTTAAAAATAATTTTTATATTTGACCAACCAATGCGGTAAAACTATTTACCACTTTTTTTAACCGGCTGCAAATATTTTCTTTGCAACGAGCCAAAAACTAACATGACAATGAGAAAATTTACCCCCCGATTTTTTTTATATTTACTGATCCTGTTGATTATATCTTTTAATTTTTCCTGCCGCAAAGAATACATTCATGCGCCTGTAACAATTGACAGTATGCTACAAACAGGAAAGGTGGTACAGCAATTTTTTAATTCTCATTTACCTGCTGACGAAAATGTTATTGCAGTAAGAAATAATATACTGAGGCAAAATACTCAAAAACCATTTGTTGATAAGTTTGTAAAATTTGCAGGCTACCCCATTTGGGATAAAGCGGTCGTTAAAGTTGCTGAAGTTAAGGGAGCTACCGCAAGCAAAGCCTTAAAAGAAACAAGTAATGGAAAAGTAATTTTTATTCCTTTGGCATTAGATACTCTACAAAGAGTAAATGCTATCCTGGAGGTAAAAATTGCAGGAAACGATACAGTCTTTCATGTGCTTTATAAATGGCAATACAACAGGAATGGCTACAAGGATAATACCAAGTTTAACAGTGCTAACCAGACAGCCTTATTATTTATGGGGCTTGAAAGTTATACCTTCGGCCACGAAGATTTTAAGCTAAACGATACTCTTTTGTTAAGAGGAAAAAGGATTTCAGATACAATCCATATAGAATCATTTAATAAAAATGCTGCTGAACGTGCGACACAATTAATTCAATCAACAGTCACGATCTGTTATACAGTTTCATGTTCACCTGATACTCGTGAGCGAAGTAATATTGTAATTTGTCCGCCCGAGTGTAATGATTTTATGGTATGGGTAGATGATGGAACAGGAAGTGGCGGCGGAGGCGGAGGAACAGGTAGTGGTGGAGATAGCGGTGGTGGAGGTTTGCAGGATGACCCCTGCGCACCATCTGGTGGATCAACAGGTCCCTCAACCCGTGTGGGACAACTTGATCCTTGTGATGGAGGTGGTAGTGATCCATGGCTGCCGGTGTTGCCACCACCGGATGATGCTGGAATGCAGTTTGATCCAAATTATCCTTTTGCGAATATTGATAATCCAATTAATGTTCCCGATGATCCTCTTATATCCAGTTCTGTTTCCGTTACTGATAATATATCTATTGATGACCCAACCGAAACACCAAGGACAATTGCTCATACACAAAACAGGAAGCATACTGAGGATAAGTTAAGAGAATAACGGATCCAGCTGCAACAGGTATTAATTCTTCTGAGCTCCTAAAGACAGATAACGATCTTTTTAGCGACATGAGCTCATTATTTTATTGGTGTACCTTCTTTGATAGTGATTTAAAAAATGTGGGAAATTCGATGATTCAGAAATTTAAAGACAAAACCGGAGGAACTTTTGAGAATACTATTCTTGATCAAAAAGTGGCGTCAAGTAGTGCATTACATAATTTTATAATAAATTTTGTCAATATTTTCGAGAATACTTTACAAAGTGCCGGCGGAAATATTGATAACATAGATAATATCGACCTAGGTGATATGAGGCCGAAATTTAATGGGGCATATAATAAATTCCACGGGCTTCAAATTTTGATAAATGATACTGAATTTACCGAGATTGAATTGGACGGTTTTAGAATCAGCTCAGATGGTAAAAGAACAGCAATAGTCACTTTCATCATTCATGATCATTTTGGGCTTGATAAAAATGATGCATTGACATACCAAGATTATTCAGATGGATTTGCAGCCTGGTGGATTTTACAACATAAAAGAGCATATAAACCCTTTGAAACCATTATTAAGGTTAGAAAAAAACTAGAGTGGACTCCTTAAATTAATCAAATAGAATATTACTATGAGAAGAATATTTGTTTCGATACTATTTCTTTTAATCATTTTACTTACGAATTGTACGCCTAATTCAAGCCAAATTTCAGCAGTTCCTATTAAAATACTTGATTATGTGGATACATTAAAATCCGACAGTGGGATAAACATAGACAAATCGAACAATTTCTTAGTACAAAATTTTTCAGATACTAAGAAAAATGAAGAATATCTTGACAGCTTTGTATTTGGAAGGAACGATATAGACGTTAAAAATTATGCTAGTTATTCAATTGTATTTTACAAAAAATCAGCTGTTACAAATATTAAAAATATAAAGGCTAATCCAAGAATTATAGACCGTTATTCACAAGAAAATGATCTAATTTATAAGTATGTGTGGTTGCACGGTAAGTTTGCAAATAAATATAAATATAGGAATGGCATTATTGTAAATTCTAAAATAAAAAATATATCCATAGAGGATGCGCCTGAGAAATGAAAATTGCTTAAGTCTGCTTTTTCAGTAATCAAAAATAGGTTGGCTTAACTGAAACGCAATACCCGTAATTCCTTAACAAAAAATATATTTACTGAATCAGGAAATCATTGTACCTTTGCAGCCTTAAAAAATCATGCCGTAACATGATAAATGGCCAGCGACGGAGCTGGCATATATCTCTGAAGTTCAGTAAATGGCATGGCAATTAACTTTTAAACCATAATTGTACATGAAATTAAGTCAATTTAAATTTGACCTCCCTCTAAATCTTATTGCGCAAAATCCTACCAAAAGAAGAGAAGACAGTCGCCTTATGGTGATCGAAAGAGCCACCGGAAAAATCGAAAACAAACATTTTAAAGACGTCCTTGATTATTTCGACGACAAAGATGTTTTCGTGGTAAACAACACAAAAGTTTTTCCTGCGCGTATGTATGGCCGTAAGGAAAAAACCGGCGCAAGAATTGAAGTTTTTCTTTTAAGGGAATTACACAAGCAAAACCGCCTGTGGGATGTGATTGTAGATCCCGCCAGGAAAATAAGGGTAGGTAACAAATTGTATTTTGGTGAAAATGATGAACTGGTGGCCGAAGTAATCGATAATACAACCAGCCGCGGAAGAACGATTCGTTTTCTTTGGGAAGGTAATGAAGATGATTTTAGAAAGATGTTGTATTTTATGGGAGAAACGCCTTTGCCAAAATACATCAAGCGCAAACCTGATGAAGAAGACCGAGAAAGATATCAAACAGTTTATGCAAAACATGAAGGCGCAGTTGCTGCTCCTACGGCGGGTTTGCATTTTAGTCCTGAACTGATAAAGCGATTGGAAATACAAGGTATAAAATTCGCGGAGGTTACCTTGCACACCGGCCTTGGCACCTTTCGCCCGATAGAAGTGGAAGACCTGAGCAAACATAAAATGGATGCGGAATATTATCATATTGATGAAGAAGCGTGTAAAATTGTAAATAAGGCCAAAGAAACCAATCACAGGATTTGTTCTGTTGGTACAACAACTATGCGTGCGATGGAAAGTTCTTTTACTGCAACGAAAATGCTAAAACCTTCCGAAGGGTGGACTAATCATTTTATTCATCCTCCCTATAATTTTAATATTGCTGATTCATTGATCACCAATTTTCATTTGCCCAAAACCAGTCTTTTAATTATGGCTTGTGCTTTTGCCGGTTACGATCTTATCATGGACGCGTATAAGAAAGCGATCAAAGATAAATATCGTTTCTTCAGTTATGGGGATGCGATGTTGATTATTTAAAATATTGTTTTAATAGTTTACAAGGCTGATGATATTTTCGTCAGCCTTTTTTGTTTGCAGTAAACAAACAAATATTTTAAATTCTCATTTATTGAAAATGAATGACGCTTTTGCGTCTGAATTTGCAGTAGTTTAAGTAAAAAAATATGCCTTTTTCTACAGGCAAACAGCATGGTTTTATACCTTCATTCACTTACCTTTGCAGCCCATAAACCCGAAAAAATATGAGCGGCGCATTAAAAGAAGTCAGGAACCGTATAAAAAGTGTTCAAAGTACGCAGCAAATCACCAAAGCCATGAAGATGGTAAGTGCTGCAAAGCTAAGAAGAGCGCAGGATGCCATCATCCAAATGAGGCCTTATGCACAAAAGCTCCAGGAAATGCTTGGCAATATTGTTGGCAGTGCTGAGGGTGATATTAACTTGGCGCTTGCCAAAGAAAGGCCGGTAGAAAAAGTACTGATCATTGTAATTACCAGCGATCGTGGTTTGTGTGGCGGTTATAATAGTAATCTTATTAAGCTGGCGAAACTTGATATTAAAGAAAAATACGCCGATCAGTTTGCAAAAGGTAATGTAACTATCCTTCCTTTAGGCAAAAGAGGCTATGAGCACTTTTTAAAGAATAAATATAAAGTGGTCGATCGTTTTTGGGAAATTTTTTCTGATCTAAGTTTTAGCAACGTAGTTGCCGCAGCTCAATATGCAATGGATGCATTTTCAAAAGGTGAGGTGGACGCTGTGGACCTTATCTACAGTGAATTTAAAAATGCCGCTACCCAAAAATTTATAGCTGAACAATTTTTGCCAGTAAAAAAATCCGCGCCGCAGAAAGGAAATACCAAAGCTGATTTTATTTTTGAACCTGACAAAGAGGTCCTATTACAGGAACTGATGCCTAAAATCTTAAATACGCAATTGTATAAAGCGATCCTTGATGCCAACGCAAGTGAACATGGCGCCAGGATGACTGCAATGGATAAGGCAACTGACAATGCGCAGGAACTTTTGAAATCACTTAAGATAAGCTACAACCGCGCAAGACAGGCCGCGATCACAACAGAACTTACAGAAATCGTGAGTGGCGCTGCCGCATTGCAGGGATAACGTTAATTAGCTAATTTACAAATGAGCCAATTAGCCAATGAATCAAAACAATGGAATTAAGCATCATCATCCCACATATCGAAGCACTGATATTTGCCAGTGATAAACCATTGTCTGTGGCAGATATTGTTGAGTTGCTTAACAGTGCAATGGCTTTTATTGATGATCGTGCCACTGAAGACCAGGTTGAAGCATCTGTTAGTGCGATAAAAGAAAAATACGATGCTGAATTTTATGCATTTGGTTTGGTTGAAAGCGGCGGAGGTTGGCAATTTTTAACAAAGCCGGAATATCATAAAACGATTGCTCAACTAAACGGTGAAAAATACCTCAAAAAATTGTCGGTAGCTTCTATCGAAACGCTGTCAATTATTGCTTATAAGCAACCGGTAACCAAATCAGAAATAGAATTGATCCGCGGAGTAAACTGTGATTATGCAGTTCAAAAATTGCTGGAAAAAGAACTGGTAGTTATTTCAGGAAGGAAAGAAGATGCCGTAGGCAAACCGCTGCTGTATTCTACTTCAAAAAATTTCATGGATTATTTTGGAATTAATTCTGCTGATGATCTTCCGAAAATAAAAGAAATCCTTAACCAGGAAATTGTAGAAGCCACTAAAGTGGAGACGGAGGAAGAAAGGGAAAGAAAAGACCGCGCTGAAGAGGAGGAGGAAAATAAAATGGAACAACCGGCTGCAAACGAGCCTGGAAGCGCGGAAGAGCGAAAGGATGACCTATCAAACAATAATTAGTTCTTTTTTAATGACTTCTTCAAATAATTTCGCAGAGAATTTACAATTTAAAAATGACGCAGGTTTTATCCCACAATCAACTTACCGCAATCGCTGATGAATTTGGAACGCCGGTTTATATTTATCATGCTGAAAAAATTGCCGAACAGTACAAAAAATTAAAAAACGCTTTTGCCAGGCAGGATGTGGCAATTTTTTATGCATGCAAAGCACTTACCAACGTAAGCGTTTTGCGCTACATAAAATCCTTGGGTGCCAATGTGGACTGCAGTTCCATCAATGAAGCAAAACTCGCTCTGCACGCAGGTTTTCCGCCTGAAAAAGTTTTGTACACTTCCAATGGAATTGCTTTTGAAGAAATAGAGGAAGCAAAAAATTTGGGCGTTCATCTAAATATTGATAGCCTTTCTAATCTGGAAAAATTCGGAAAAAAATTCGGGCACTCTTATCCGGTAGGAGTTCGTTTAAGGCCGAATATCTTAGCCGGCGGAAATCTTAAAATTTCCACAGGGCACGATAAAAGTAAATTTGGAATTCCTGTTGACCAGTTTCAAAAAGTGTTGGACGTTGTTGAAGAAAATGATCTTTTTATTCGGGGTCTTCATATTCATACGGGAAGTGAGATTAAAGATGCAGATGTTTTTGTAAAAGGCATTGAAAAATTGTTTGAAATCATTCCTCATTTTAAAGAATTGGAATTCGTGGATCTTGGCGGAGGTTTTAAAGTGCCTTATAAAGAAGGAGACAGCGAAACTGACATCCAACTTCTTTCGGAAAAAGTAAAACTGGCTTTTGATAATCATCCAAATCCGGGGAATAAACCTTTGCAGATATGGTTTGAGCCCGGTAAATTTTTAGTAAGCGAAGCCGGTTATTTTGTTACCAGAGTAAATGTGTTGAAAGAAGCAGGTACCCTCATTTTTGCGGGTGTAGACAGTGGCTTTAATCATTTGATAAGGCCAATGTTTTATGATTCTTACCACCGGATAGAAAATCTTACCAATCCGGGGGGAAAGGAAAAAGCGTATATGGTTGTGGGTAATATTTGTGAGACAGATACCTTTGCTACTGACAGAAATATCAAAGAAATTCGTGAAGGCGATTACCTTGTTTTTTATAATGCAGGCGCCTATGGTTTTGAAATGTCGTCAAATTTTAATTCAAGATTAAAGCCGGCTGAAGTGATGGTGAAAAACGGGAAAGCTTCGTTGATAAGAAGGAGAGATGAGTTTGCCGACTTATTGAGAAACCAGGTTGAGGCAGACTGATAGAATAATTTTTATGTTTATTTGTTTGTTTACTGTTTATTTTTTTTGATAGTTGCATTAATAAGTATGGAAAAAATAATTATCGTTGGTGGCGGAATAAATGGTCTTTGCGCTGCCTATTACCTGCAAAAGAGAAACACTTTTGATATCACTGTAATTGACCGTGGCGATATCTCTGATAACTGTTCTTTCGGCAACATGGGTTTTTTGTCTCCAAGCCATTTCATTCCTCTTGCTTCTCCGGGCGTTATTTCAGAAGGTTTAAAATATATGCTTAGCAGCACGAGCCCTTTTTATATCAAACCGAGACTGAACCTTCCTTTTATCCAATGGGCGATAAAATTTTATCAAAACAGCAATCAAAAAACGGTAGAAAAAAACGCACCGCATTTAAGTGAATTGCTCAATCTAAGTCGAAGGTTGATGAATGAAATAAGAGATGATATTGGTGACGTATTTGATATGGCGGAGATCGGTTGCATGATGATGTGTCATTCTCAAAAAGCTTTTGAAGAGGAACTAAAGGTTGCGGAAACTGCAAAGAAATTAAGACTTGAAGTTGAAATATATAACCGCCGTGAATTGCAGGAGAAAGAGCCTGATGTAGAACTTGATATCTATGGCGCTGTTTTGTTTAAAGATGATGCGCACATTCATCCAGGAAAATTTATGGTGGCAATGAAAAATTACCTGGAAAAAAACGGGGTGAACTTTCAATTGAATACGAATGTTTCCGGTTTTGGCAAAAATCATAAAAAGATAAATCAGGTCGTAACTGACAAAGGATCTTTTACTGCAGACGAAGTTGTTTTAAGCGGAGGAACCTGGTTACCTGAATTGGCAAAAAAAGCCGGCATTACCATATTGATCGAGGGCGGCAAGGGTTATAGTTATACCTATGAAAATGTTGAAAAAAACATTCGCTTTCCTGCTATTTTGGTTGATGGCCGTTGCGCTGTAACTCCATGGGAGAAGACGCTGAGGATTGGCGGCACGATGGAATTCAGTGGAAATAACAACAAGGTCTTGATTAAAAGGATGGAAGGAATTTTTAATTCAGTGAAGAAGTTTTACCCCGGCCTGGAAATCAATTTTCCACCACAGGATAAAATATGGACAGGCCTTCGTCCCGTTTCTCCTGATGGGTTACCTTACTTAGGAAAAGTATCGCAGTTTGAAAATCTTTTAATTTCCGGCGGCAATGCAATGTTGGGCATTTCTGAAGGCGCCGCCGCAGGCCAGATCATCAGTGATTTGATTGAAAAAAGAAGTACACCTATCGACATAAGTGCTTTTAAAGTTGAAAGGTTTTAAGCTTCGGGCAAGAAAATAAAAATAGTGATTATTTGTTTGCCTGCTGGGTATATTCGTTACCGTTCTAGGAACGTTATTCTATAAATTTATTTTTATCTGCTTGTATTTTTTTCCTGAACATTTCCCGCATTTTTTCATTGGCTCCCTTGAGAATAATTATGAGCGAGCCTTTTTCCCGTGCATACACATTAGTAACGCTATCAAATAAAACTGCAGAAGAAAAATCTTTTATGAAAGGATGCTGCATTTCCTCTTTGTCATCGGTTACTAAAACAATATTTACAAGATGAATGCTGTCCGGCAGCCAATACAAAAAGCTGGCATTGTCACTGTATGCTTCAGGAAGATGGTATTGTTTTCCATAAAAGTTAATAGCGCCTGCTTCGCCATAATTGTCTGCAAAGATGAACGTGTTTTTCTTTTCTTCACTCGTTAATGTTGAATAAGCTGCGGCAGTTTTCCGGGTCATTTCTTTCCATCCCAACATATCTGCAAAATCCTGTGTCAACGGATGATTTTTTAAATCTTCCCACTTTAAAAAACCAACATTTTCGGCGTGAATCGCTTTATAATAGGAAGCCAGTTTAGCGGGTTCTGCTACCGGCAAACCCAAAGGAATTATCGGTATGCCGATGGCTAATGGAATGATGACAAAAGCATATTTCCAAACATTCGAATGATTACTGGCAAAGCGTTCCAGCTGAACCGCACCTAGTGCAAACAGAACAGGATATACTCCTGCAGAATAATAATTTTTCCCGTGAAAATAAAGTAGCAAAAGGATAACGAAAAAATAAGCCCATGCAAAAATTTTATACTTTCCGTTTTCTTTGAAAACTGCAAAATATAAACCGGCAATCCAGATAAAAAAGCAAGGCAAATTCATCAATAGTTGATCAAGCAAAAAACCCTTTGGGCTCACATATTGCAATTGTGTTTTTTCCAGCTCATGCATGTGAACTATTACAGGGAAATGGTTTTGATATTCCCATATAAACGTCGGAAGAAAGATCATTATCGCAACAATACCGGCAAGATAAAAGTGCTTGTTTAAAAATATTTTGTAATTGCGGGTAATTAATAAACCGGCTAAAACGCTGATTACAAAAAAGGCGACCGAATATTTGCTGATCATTCCCAGCCCGATACTGATTCCGAAAATATAAATCCATTTGTTTTTCCCGCTTTGAATAAATTTAAAAATGCTGTAAGCGATCATCGTCCAGAAGAAAACCTCCAGGAAGTTGGGTTGAAACAAAAAGTGCATCCGCAGGTAAAGCCCGAAAATAAAGGGAAGCCATCCAAGGAACAAAGCGAGTGTTCGTCCTCCAAGCGATAAAATCATTTTCCCTATAATAAAATAAGTGGCTGCACCGAATAAGGAAGGCCAGAATTTAGTCCAAAACATTCCGTGCCCGAACCAATTTGATATCCATGCAAATACGGAAAGCAAGGGAGGTATTTCCATGTAGCCCCATGCCATGTGATGCGCTTCCGCCAGGTAAAGAAATTCATCACGATGCGGTTCATAAACGGGGCTTTGTAAAATAAATGGCAGAATAAATTTTAGAAAAGCAAGCAGAAATAAAATCCTGTATTCTTTTTTCATCTGTACATTTTTAGCCCTCTTATGGATTTTGTTTCACTTCCTGCATTATTTCTTCAACTGCTTTTTCAATCTGTGGATCTTTATTTTTCATCCTGTCTTCAAAAGTATTCTTTACATAAATATCAGGCGAAACACCTGTATGTTCAAGATTTTTTCCATCAAGCGTGTAGCATCCCCATGAAGGCAATCTCACCGAAGAACCGTCCACCAGTGATTTTCCACTCGTAAAAATAATCCAGTGATAAGAATCTGTTCCGATAATTTTTCCAAGTTTCAATTGTTTGAATCCAGCGGCCGTCATTTCAGCGTCGCTCAAAGTCTGTTCATTGATCAGTAAGACGATTGGTTTGGCTGCGGGCGCAAAATCAGGCTGCGGGCTCATTTTACCGTCCCTGTATTTCCATTGCAGGTAAGGAAGCTGCGATAAAAATTTCAAAACTTTGTCGTGCACATTGCCGCCTGTATTATATCTTAAATCAAGTATCAATCCTTTTCGTTGATTAATTGAATCTGAAACCATTTTCAGCTCGAACTTGTTCAGCGAGCCTGCGCCCATATCTTTCATATAAACATAACCGATCTGGCTGTGACTTAAAGCATCTACCCGTTGCCTGTTTGCATCGATCCACTCATCATATAAATGCCCCTGTGTTTGACCGTAAGATGAAGGATGAATTTTTACCTTAAAAGTTTTTGAACCACGCCTGAAGCCAAGAACCATTTCATCCGGTACTTCAGAACGCATGAAATAGAATTCACGATTTTGTTTAGGGTCAGTTTTTACATCGTCCACGCTGATGAGTTCATCTCCTTTTTGAATATCAATTTCCGGCAGATCTGAACAATCATCTGCAATAACATGATCAACAATAAAAGGATGTTCGTTATTAAAAACGATGCCTGGCGAAGCTGTAGTGGTTTTGTAATAAGTTTTTTCTTCGTTACCGGCTGTTGAAAACCCGTAATGAGAAGAATTCAATTCTCCCATCATGTCATTTAATAAAATCCGGAAATCATTTCTTGTTTGAATTTGTGGCAGGAAAGAAGCATAGCGGTCGCGAATCGATTGCCAGTCAACACCATTGAATTTTTGGTTGTAATAATTTTCCTGCAAATCGCCCCATGCCTCGTAAAACATTTGATTGAATTCATCATCCATGTTTATAGTAAACGGATAATTAATGTCAATTTTTTGCAACGAGTTTTTATCCACTTCGAGTTCACTGATATTTCCTTTATTGAGAATGTAATAATGATCTTTGTTTCCTTTGATATCTAAGTTGTAACCGTTGGCATCTTTTACCTGTTCAGTTTTTGTTTTTTCAAATGGCTCAAAAGTTAGTTTCCATAAAGAAGCTTTCCCGCTTTCGTGATTCGATATAAAAAATACATACGTTTTTTCCCCGCTCTTGATTGCATACAAGTCAGACTGGTTGCCGAAACCAGGACCTATTTGTTCAATACGATCCATCATATTCCGGAAGTCGATTTTTATGGATGGTTTGATTACGATATTTGATTTTGACGATCCGGAATCCTTTTCTTTATTTTCTGTTTTTGCCGTTGAGGTTGAATCCGGTTTTGCATCTTTCTTTTGTACGAATAAAGAATCGAACATGTCTGACCGGTAAGGTTCCGAAATTTTTTGCAAAGGCATGCGGTACATCTTTTCATTCTGCGCTCCGTACGGATAAGAAGGATGTGTTCTGTCGGAAACGAAATAAATGTATTTACCGTCGGGAGACCAAAAGGGATTTGATTCGGTAACACCGGTATTGGTAATGTCATAACTTTTTTTATCTGCGATAGTATACAGGAAAATATCCTGTTCAAAATTGCGATGCGCTGTATACATGATATACTTGTCATCCGGTGAAAAATAGGGTGTTGAGTTTTCAATTCCCCAAATTTCGTCTTTCGCTATTTCAGAAGTCTTCATTGTTCCTAAATCCAGCAGCATTACTTTATCACTGCCGCAAAGAAAAACAGCTTTTTTTCTGTCACTGCTGAAAGTAAGGCTGCGACAGGTTGCCAGGTCATTTGTGATTTGTTTTTCCGGCTCGTCACTTTCAATATCTTTTGTAAAAAGATTTTCAAATCCCCGGAAAGTCTGTCCAAACAAAATTGTTTTATTGTCTTTCAGCCAATAAACATCCATTACTCTTTCACGTGCCGGAGTCTTTATTTCACGAATAAATTTTCCCTTACTATCAGAAACGAACAGTTTGCCCCTTGAAATAAATGCAAGTTTTTTCCCGTCAGGCGAAACATCAAAATCACTGATCTTGCCAGCTACATTTAAATTCTGCAAAGAAGAAAGTGTATTATTTTTGTACACTTTCAAAGCAATTTTTTCTGATTGCTTCTTACCGATATCATATGAATACAATTGAAAATCTTTTTCGAAAACGATCTTGTCTCCTGATGCATCTACAAACGGATGCATGATGGATGTATTGAAATGAGTAAGAGGCGTTTTTTTGCCATTCTCAAAAGTGTATAAATTATATTTTCCGTTTGCTTCATCAGAAACAAAATAGATGTTTCCTTTTTTGTCAACGCTTGCCCACATGTCTTTGCCAATCCAGTTGGTATAGCGTTTATACTTTCCCGTTACAGGATTGTAAGATTGAATGTCAGGATTAAAAGGACCTTTATAACCGATGCGGTTTGCGAAAAAAGAACTTTCGAAAGTGTCGTCAAAAAATATTTCGCCGCTTACAGGATCTTCAAACGCATTGTGCGTATAATCAAAATTATTATTGCTAAAAACACGTAAAGGCGTGCCCCCATTGATGCTCACTTTGTAAGTCGACATACGGTCGTAGCGGTTGGAAGTAAAATAAATGTATTTGCTGTCCCACGACCAAGACTCCACATTGTCATTTCCGCTGTGAAATGTAAGGCGCTTAATTACTCCGCCTTCCAAAGGCATAAGATACACATCATAATTTCCGAACTGAGAACTGCTGAAGGCCAGCCATTTGCCATCAGGAGACACTCGTGGATTTGTAGCGATTCCCTGTTCGGCAGTAATGCGCGTTGAAATACCTCCGTCAGCAGCGGCTTTCCAAAGATCGCCGTCATAACTGTAGATTAAAGTTTTTCCATCAGGGGTGAGCGTCGGATACGACGCGAAGTAAGGAGTGGCGTCCTGTGCAAATAATTGTTGTTGCAGGCAGATGCCGGCAACGAACAACAATAATAGTTTTTTCATTTTTCTAGTAAAAAGTGATAAAGTGTTTGGCAATAAATAAAAGTAATAAAAATTAGAAGCCGGCAAACAAAATAGTGATAAACGGCTGTGTTAAAAATCAATTGAAATTTCAGATATACCTACTTTTGTAAAGAGAAGATTTTTATAAATAAAATAATGATTATGGAAAAAATTCAAATACTGGCTATTGGCCGCAATTCGTTGGTTTTGCAAAAATTATCTTCCTTCATTAATGAAAACGAACAGTGGGAATGTACTGCCACTACTGACGATGAAAGCGCGGTGGAACTTTTTCACCAGAGAAAATATGAAATCGTTTTGCTGATCGATGAAATGGAAAGCGTTTCGGTAAACAAGTTTAAATCTGTTTTCACATTTAATAATCCAGACCTGGTTTTGATTCATCATGTCGGGGATTCTACAGAAATACTTGCCAACGAAATTAATGAAGCATTTGAAAAAAGAAAGAAACCTGTAAAAATTGTCGATGACGTTTTTAAGGATAAAAAAAATGAATAAATCTGTAGTAAACGAACTTATTTTATTCTTTTTTATTTTGCTATAAGTTTGTGGACCAGCTATAAAATTCAAAAAGTTGTTACTATCCCAATCCTACCTCTGTGTGCCTTGCAGGGATTTCAACATCTGCAAAACCTTTTCCTATGAGCCGGTTTTTAAAATCAATTTGAACATCATAATCGCCATGGACCAAAAATAATTTTTTAACCAGTTTCGGATCCTGGCAGGCGAGCCATTGGCAAAGGTCATCATAATCGCCATGGGCGCTCATACTTTTTATTTCACCAATCTCTGCATGCACTTCATGAGTTTGACCAAAAATACCAACTTCTTTAGGGTGCAATTTCAACCGGCCACCGAGTGAATTTGGTTCACAGTATCCTGTTAGCAAAATACTATTTCGGCTGTTCTCTATATTATTGCTGATGTGATGTTTTACTCTTCCTGCCTCTGCCATGCCGCTGGCAGAAATAATAACCATAGGATCGTTCCGGTAATTGAGCGATTTACTTTCTTCTACTGACTTTATAAAATGCAAACCTTTAAAATTAAAAGGTGTGTTATCGGAAAGCAATAACTTTTGAACACGATTATTAAAATATTGCGGATAATTTTCCATTACCTGCGTTGCTTCCATACTCAACGGACTGTCCACATAATAAGGAAGATCGGGCAAGCGATTTTCATTTTCTAATTGGTTCAAAGCAAATAAAATTTCCTGGGTACGCCCTACGCTGAAGGCTGGAACGATCAGCTTTCCTTTTCTCTGAACACATGTTCTCGTGATCCATTCGAGCAATTTATCGGGTGTGCCGGTTATATCTTCATGAATTTTATTTCCATAAGTCGATTCCATAATAATGTAATCGGCCTGGGGAAAAACTTCAGGGGATTTTAAAATAACATCCCGGTACCTTCCTAAATCTCCTGAGAATGTAAGATGAGTTTCTTTGCCGTTTTCATTGATTTTTAAATGTACCGTTGAGCTGCCAATAATATGTCCTGCATCAAGATACATGAACTGCACGTTGTCATCAATTTTAAACCACGTGCCGTAATCAACTGTTTCAAATTGCTGCACTGCTCTTTCGGCGTCTTCCGTGGTGTATAAAGGCAATAGATAACTTTTGCCCTGGGCAGCCCTGGTTTTATTCACATACTTTAAATCATTTTCCTGTATACCGGCGCTGTCTGCCATCAGGATAGCAGCGAGATCTTTTGTTGCGGGCGTAGCAAATATTTTACCCGGGTAGCCATCTTTTACCAGTTTCGGAATAAGACCACAATGGTCAATATGTGCGTGAGAAAGTATCATATAATCTACTTCGGCGGGGTTAAAGCCAAAATCGCGGTTTAATTCATCGGTTTCTGATCCCATCCCCTGGAACATGCCACAGTCCAACAAATACTTTTTGCCATTACTGAGACATAGAAGATGTTTTGATCCGGTAACGGTGCGTGCCGCGCCATGAAAGGCAATTTTCATACAAACAATTTAAAAATGTAAAAGAAATTAAAGTTAACCAGAAAAAAAGATGGATTGATAAATTCTTTCAACTTACACCAAATTTTTTTCATAACGGTAATGGTTAAACGAAAGTAGAAAATTTATATGTGACCAAAATATTTTCACCTTGTTTTGAAAGACCATGTAAATAAGAATTCGGCTATTAATTCATCATCTTTGTTTTTACCAATTGTTTTTACAGTGATAGTTTGCCCTTCTGATGTAGCCAATGCTTTGTTTACAACATTGGTCATTTCAGGCCCTTGGGTGCATGTAAACCATGTTGTTCCTTTTGCTTTTTTAAAATAATGCGCTTCCATTTTTGTAACCAGCATTGAAATGGATGGCACGCTTTTATAGGTATGCACTAATGCTAACACGCCGGTACTCATTTCTGCAGCCATTGCCAATGAGGCGAAATAAGTAGAACGAAAAGGGTTTTGTGTAAGCCATTTAAAGGGAACCGAAGTTGTGCATGTTTCAAGACTAATTTGCTTTATCCTGATGCCGGAAAAAAATGCAGCGGGTAGTTTGGTTAGAAGAAATAAACGGAATTGCAATGGGGATCTCGCTAGACGTATAATCCTGTTTTTTTCTTCCATTTCTTTTACTATTTGAAAGTAATATTAATCAAAATGGAAATTAAGATAATTTATTTGTTTACTGGAGTATCCGTAAAGCAACCGCAAGGGAATTGGATAAAATCAATCCTTTTCTGAGTTCAACTGGTTGTTTACTTTTTGCATAAGGTTATTTACATCAAAGGGTTTCGCGATAAAATCATCGGCGCCGTAATCGCTTATGGTGGCTGCGGCCCCGGGGTGGGCTGAAAACATAATTATAGGAATGTGGCGGGTTGATTTGTTGGATTTTAATTGCTTGCAAATCGCTCGCCCGTCATGGCCTGAAATAAGTACATCCAGTAAGATAAGATCAGGCTTGAAACTTTCAATCTTGGGAAATGTATTTTCACCTTTTGAAGTTACCTCTACTTCGAATCCTTTCATAGATAATAGTATTTCCATTACCGACAAAATATCTATGTCATCGTCTACAACTAGAATTTTGGACATTCTTAATGTTTAACCAGTTTTTTGAAACCGGGTCTTTAACAGTAATATCTTTACTTCCGGAAGCCGAAAAATCTCAATTTTTTTAAATTTCCGATAATTACTTTTTCTTTCACCTGCTGATTTTGCAAAAAAAACCGAAATAGAATTACTGTGATATACCAACAGTTTGCTTCTATAACGATTAACTTACAATTTTAATATCCGGAAGAGAGATAGAATTTTTCTTTTCTGATTATTCAATAACTCTCAAATAACCCGCCAGTAAAAAGTAATTTGTTAAACGCTTTTTGCTACAAATTTTGTTCCTAAAATTGTCAAAACGACACAATGATTTTCAATTATTCTGCGATTTCTTTTAATTTTTCTTTCAAATTATCATTGATCGCTTTCAGAAATTCTTCGGTATATAAATAGTCTTTTCCGTGCGAAACCTTGCTGCCACTGATACACACGGCAAGGTCTTTGGTCATTTTTCCGCTTTCGACAGTTTCAATACAAACTTTTTCCAGTGCCTCTGCAAACTGAATTAATCGTTGATTATTGTCAAGCTTGCCTCTGAAAGCAAGTCCCCTTGTCCATGCAAAAATGGAAGCAATGGGGTTAGTTGAGGTAGGATTTCCCTTCTCATGTTCACGATAATGCCTGGTTACTGTGCCATGAGCGGCTTCTGCTTCAAGTGTTTTTCCATCGGGTGTAATTAAAACAGAGGTCATTAAACCCAAAGAACCAAAGCCCTGTGCAAGTGTATCACTTTGTACATCACCGTCATAATTTTTACAAGCCCAGATAAAGTTGCCGTTCCATTTCAGGGCACTCGCTACCATATCATCAATCAACCGATGTTCGTAGGTGATACCAGCCGTTTCGAACTGTGCTTTAAATTCATTTTCATAAATGTTCTGGAAGATGTCTTTAAAACGTCCGTCATATTTTTTTAGGATCGTATTCTTTGTAGAAAGATATAAAGGCCATTTTTTATTAAGCGCCATATTAAAGCAGCTTCTTGCAAAACCTTCAATGCTTTTATCTACATTGTACATGCACATTGCCACACCATCTCCGTTAAAATTGTGAACCTCATATGTTTGCGGCTCACCATTTTCCGGTGTAAAAGTCATTGTCAATTTTCCTTTGCCCTTAATGATAGCATCTGTCGCACGGTACTGATCGCCAAAAGCATGACGGCCGATAATAATCGGAGCTGTCCATGTAGTAACCAGGCGCGGAATATTTTTCATCACAATCGGTTCCCTGAATACCGTACCGTCCAAAATATTACGGATAGTACCGTTGGGACTTTTCCACATGTTTTTTAAACCAAATTCTTTCACTCTTGCCTCATCTGGTGTTATAGTTGCGCATTTAATTCCTACACCATATTTTTTTATAGCGTTAGCTGCGTCTATCGTTACCTGGTCATCTGTTTCTTCACGATGTTGAATGCCCAAATCGTAATATTTAATCTCTACCTCTATATAAGGAAGTATCAATTGTTCTTTTATAAATTTCCAGATGATTCTCGTCATTTCATCACCATCAAGTTCTACTACCGGGTTGTCTACTTTAATTTTTGTCATTCTTAACTTTTATAAATTTTTAGTGAAGTGTGTTTTGCAATATTATCAAAACCTTTGTCATTGTGAAGAAGAGGAATATTGTTGTTGATACAAATTACCGCTATCAAACAATCGTTAGGTTTTCGAATCGTGATGCCTTTACGTTTTAAGAATCGATACAAGGAAGCCGCACCTATTGCCGCTTCTACTGGATTGTATTGTAAATAATTAAGAGATAATAATGATTCTTTTACTGTTTCAAACATCTGTCTGTCTCTTATACCCTGAAGAATTTCCTGTAAAATTATTGGCAAAATAATTACGTTTCTTTTCTCAAGTAATTGATCTGCTAAATCTGTTTTACTACTACCTATGACGTTTAAATAATCAATCCAAACGCTTGTATCAATGATTGTCCCATTTGTCATAAGTTCTCATTTCATCAAGATTGCCTACCCATTTCACTTTTCCTCTTAGTGAACGAAGTTTTTTTACCTTTTCTAGTTTAATTATTTCTTCCAATGCCCGATTAACCATTTCTTTTTTGTTTTTTGAGCCGGTTAATTTTATCGCTTCCTCAAGCAGCTTGTCGTCTATATCAATATTTGTTCTCATTTTAAAATGCTTATACACAAAAATAAGTAATTTTATACACATCGATTGCTACAAATTCTCAATGATCGCATCTGCAAATTCACTTGTTTTTAATAACGTTCCTCCTTTCATCAGGTTATAAAAGTCAATAGTTACTGTTTTATTGCGAATCGTTTTGCCAACTGCATTCGTGATCATTTCTGCCACATCGCGCCAGCCCAAATATTCAAACATCATCACACCGCTTAAAATGAGTGAAGAAGGATTCATGCTGTTGGTATTGGCAAATCGCGGAGCAGTTCCGTGGGTTGCTTCAAAAACCGAGTAGCCGGTTTTGAAATTGATGTTGGCTCCTGGGGCAATGCCAATTCCGCCAACCTGAGCTGCCAAAGCATCGCTTATATAATCGCCATTCAAATTCAAAGTAGCGATAATTGAATAATCCTGTGGCGCCAGCAATGCCTGTTGTAAAAAATTGTCGGCAATAGCATCTTTGATAATCACTTTTCCTCCGATGGCTGCTATGCGCATATCTTCGTTGGCAACGGCTTCACCACGTTCTTTTTTGGTGGCTTCCCATTGGTTCCAGGTATATACCTGGTTTTTGAATTCACGTTCCGCCAATTCATATCCCCAGTTTTTAAAAGCACCTTCAGTAAATTTCATAATGTTGCCTTTATGCACCAAAGTAACTGAAGGCAATTTGTTGGCGATAGCATATTCAATGGCTGCACGTATCAATCTTTCAGATCCTTCCTTGCTTACTACTTTAATACCAAATGAAGTGGTTTCAGGAAAACGGATTTTTTTAACGCCAAGATCATTTTGCAAAAAGTGCAATAATTTTTTGGCATCGGGGGTACCTTCCATGTATTCAATTCCTGCATAAATATCTTCTGTATTTTCCCTGAAAATAACCATTTTCACTTTTTCCGGTTGCCACATTGGTGAAGGAACACCCTCGAAATATTTAATCGGCCGCAGGCAAACATACAAGTCCAAATCCTGCCGCAGCATCACGTTCAGGCTCCGGATGCCGCCACCTACAGGAGTAGTTAACGGGCCTTTTATTGCAACTAAATATTCCCTAAACGAATCCATAGTTGCCCCGGGCATCCATTCGCCTGTTTTATTAAAAGCTTCTTCGCCGGCCAAAACTTTTAACCAATTTATTTTCTTTTTTCCATGAAAGGCTTTTTCTACTGCCGCGTCAAAAACCCGAACACTTGCCGCCCAAATATCGGGGCCAATTCCGTCACCTTCAATAAAAGGGATTGTCGGTTGATCAGGCACTACCAGTTTGCCATCCTTTCCCATCAAAATTTTATCTGCCATTCTTTTTAATTTTTTCGTTTGTGCTATAACAGTAAACAAACAAATTTTTCTAATTTTTATTTTATTCTTGCCAATCTGCGTAGCATTGGCTATACTTCCAAACTACAATTCACCCATTCATTATCAAGATTTACTCCATTATATTTTTTGTAAAAATTGATCGCAGGCTCGTTCCATTCAAGCACCTGCCACACCACTCCTGATAATTTTTTTTCCTTAGTTTCTTCAATCAACCTGTCGAATAATAGCTTGCCGATTCCCTTGCCACGGAAAGGCTCGTTTACTAAAATATCTTCGAGATAAAGCCGTTGACCCTTCCATGTTGAATAACGGACGTAGTATAAAGCAAAGCCAACCACTTTTTCATCAACTTCGGCTACAAAGGCCCACCAAACCGGCTTTTCGCCAAAACCGCTTTCTACAAAGTGATCAAAATTTACCGTTACTTCCTGTGGTGCTTTTTCGTAAAGTGCCAACTCATTTATCAATTGCATCATTGCCTGGCAATCTTCCTTCGTCGCACGTCGTATTTTTACCTCCATCACATAATTATTTAATCGGTTGCGGCCTGTTTCAAATCGTTCAAAATATCTTCTATATCTTCAATTCCTACGCTCATTCTTATCAATCCATCTGTAATTCCATATTTTTCACGGTCGGCTTTCGGCACACCGTAATGTGTCATTGAAGCGGGATGCGATAATAGCGTATCGCAACTTCCCAATGAAACCGCTCTCACACACATTTGCAGTTTATCAATAAATTTTTTACCGGCTTCAAGGCCTCCTTTCATTTCAAAACTGAGCATTGGCCCGGGGTGGCGCATTTGCTTTTTTGAAGTTTCATGATCCGGATGAGAAGGAAGTCCCAAATAATTCACTTTGCTAATCGCCGGATGTTGATTAAGAAAATCTGCGACATTCATTGCATTATCGCAATGCCTTTCCATTCTCACTTGCAGCGTTTTCATTCCCTGCGTTAATAAAAAGGCGTCAAAAGAATTTCCGTTACCGCCCAGCAAGCGATGCACTTTTTCCATGCGGGTGTTCATCAATTCAATGTCTTTTCCCACAATTGCACCCCCGATGGCGGTGCCATGTCCGTTCAAAAATTTTGTGGTGGAATGTACCACAAAATCAACACCATATTTGAAAGGTTGTTGCAAATAAGGAGTAGCAAATGTGTTGTCAACTGCCACAATTAGGTTGTATTGCTTTGCAATCCTGGTGAGTTCTTCAATATCCACACATTGAATGGTAGGATTAGCGGGCGTTTCCAAATAAAGCATTTTAATTTTCGGATCGTTTTTTAATGCTTCTTCTGCCTTATTGAGATCGCGCAGATCCACAATAACGGCCTCAATTCCAAGACCCGGAAGTACCCGATTCATCAGTTCTTGTGTGCCTCCATATAAAGAATAATGGGAAAGAATTTTATCACCGCTTTTTAAGTTACCCAACATCAGCGTGGTAATCGCAGCCATTCCGCTGGCATGCAAACGAGATTTTAACAGCAAAGGTTTATCGTTTTCTGTCAATCCAAAACTTTCCAATGCCGATATTTTATCTTCCACCTCTTTCATGCTTGGATTTCCCCAACGGCTGTAAATATATCCTTGTTCATCTCCGCTAAACCGGCGCATTCCCTGCTCAGCAGTATCAAAAACGTAGGTGCTGCTCGCATAAATAGGTGTGAGGTGCGCATTGTTTGCTTCAGTTTCGTGTCCTGCATGAATGGCTGTAGAACCAAAACCTTTTAATTTTTTTCTCTCTGGAGACATATGATATTAATAAAGCCGAAATTAAGAATGGTGCAAAAGTAGTTAAAAGAGGAAAATGAGTTGTGTGATATAAAACAGGAACGATGCAGGCAGGAAATGATTCAGGCACAAACTAATATTTCTCATTCTGATCGGTGATAAATCGTTGAAATCCCTATCTTCATTTTTTTTCACTGAATGAATAATATAATATGAACATGAATATTGCGCCGTATATCGATCACACTGTACTGAAACAAACAACCACGATCACGGATGTGGAGAAGGTATGTAAAGAAGCTTTGGAATACGGCTTTGCCGCGGTGTGTGTGCCACCATTATATGTAAAAAAGGCTAAAGAATTTTTAGGCGATGCTGAAATAAAAGTGGCTACAGTAATCGGTTTCCCGTTTGGCTATTGTGCTATCGAAGCAAAAGTTGCTGAGATGGTACTGGCTATTGTGGACGGCGCCGATGAGCTCGACATGGTAGTGAACATTTCAGCAATTAAGAATGGCGACTGGACTTTTATAGCCAACGAGATCAATACGATAATGCCTGTGATACGCAATAAAAACAAAGTGATAAAAGTGATCATTGAAAGTGGTATTTTAACGGAAGATGAGATTATCAAATGTTGTGATATTTATGGAGCTGCCGGGGTAGATTTTGTAAAAACTTCGACCGGCTTTGCAGAAAAAGGTGCTTCCATTCACGACGTACAATTGATAAGGGCGCATCTTGCTGACACCATAAAAATTAAAGCCAGCGGTGGTATCAGGTCTTATTCTTTTGCAAAAGAGCTGATAAATGCCGGCGCCAACAGGATCGGATGCAGCGCAAGTGTGCAAATTGTAAAAGAAAGTATGGAATAGAGGTTTAAAATCCGGTAAAACGCAATGCGATTGCAACCTTATCGTTTCAAAAGCAGTCTTTTCTAACAAAAGTTTCTATTTAGAAATTTTCTTAAAGAATGGGATGGTATTAGATTTGTAAAATCATATCCTGAGATTATGAGAACAATTTTGATTTTATTATTTTTTTGCATGAGCAGTCATGCTTTTTCTCAATCTTACGATTCGCTTCCTCAGAATAAGGTAGTGGTTTTTAAAGATTACCGCCTTGATATCCTGGCAAGAAAAGAAGCGGAGTTGAATGCAATTAACTATAAAAGGCAGGTGCATACTGCGATAGGATACCGGCTGATGGTATTAAATACCAGTGATAAAAATTATGCTTTTAAAGTGCGTGCTGATCTTTTGCAAAAATTCCCCGAACAAAAGCTTTACATGTGGTATGCAAATCCATATGTGAGGATAAAGTTTGGAAACTTCCGCACAAAAGAAGAAGCGGATATTTATAAAAAACAAATAAGCAATATGCTCGGGGGTGCAACTATTTATTACCTGGAGGAGCCTATAGAAGTTGATCCGGATGTAAGGTAACCGTATAGTAAACGAATAAATAACGCTGTTTTCTGTTCTGTCGAAATATTTTAAAGGTTAATGAACACAAGAATAAAAGAGTTTCATCAGCGAAACTCTTTTTACTTTTGTCCATATCAAGTAAACGCCCATGCTGCAGGAAAAAATAAAAAGCCTTTCAAAAAAATATGCTGATGAGCTTATACAGGTTCGCCATCATCTTCACCAATTTCCAGAGTTGAGTTACCAAGAATTTGAAACTTCTAAATTTATTCAGCAAAAGTTAACAGAGTTGGGGATTGAATTTGAGGTATTGGCAACAACGGGCGTCACCGGAATGATCAAAGGTGAAAATCCCGAAAAAAAAGTAATTGCCTTGCGCGCTGATATCGATGCCTTGCCCATTACAGAACAAAACCAGGTTAAATATCGGTCGAGGAATGACGGTGTAATGCATGCCTGTGGGCATGACGTACACACGAGCTGTCTTTTGGGTGCAGTTAAAATATTGAATGAATTAAAAGAAGAGTGGGAGGGAACCATCAAATTTATTTTTCAACCTGGTGAAGAAAAAAATCCGGGTGGCGCCAGCCTGATGATAAAAGAGGGCGTGCTGGAAAATCCGAAACCGGATTCAATATTGGCGTTACATGTTCATCCGGGTTTGGAAGTTGGTAAATTAAGTTTTCGCAGCGGGATGGTAATGGCCAGCGCTGATGAAATTTATATTACAGTAAGAGGAAAAGGCGGACATGCTGCTGCACCTCACCTTACTTCCGATACGATTCTTGCAGCATCTCAACTGGTTGTAAACCTTCAGGAATTGGTAAGCCGTTTTAATGATCCGTTCAATCCTTGTGTGCTTTCTATTACTTCTTTCCATGGCGGTAGCACTACCAATGTCATTCCGTCAGAGGTAAAGCTGATGGGCACTTTCAGGGCGATGAATGAGGAATGGAGGTTTAAGGCGCATGACCTGATAAAAAATATCTGCAAAAAAACCGGTGAAATTTCGGGTGTGGAAATTGATGTTAACATTGACGTGGGCTACCCGTTTTTAATAAATAACTCACAACTAACCGGGAGTGCCAGGCGTTACGCGGTGGAATTTGCCGGTGAAGAAAATGTGCAGGAAACAGAGATGAGAATGGGCGCTGAAGATTTTGCTTTTTATTCTCACCTGATACCAGCCTGTTTTTTCAGATTGGGGGTTGGTAACAAAAAAAATAATATTGTATCCGGAGTTCATACGCCTACATTTGATATTGATGAAAATGCTATTGAAAACGGAATGGGGATAATGGCATGGCTCGCCGTTTCGCTATAATGAATTAGCTACATTACCTATCTTTACTTTTAAATTAAAATAGTCCGCGTGAGCGACCATGGTTTAATAAACAGTTATGAGGAAAAATATCCGAAAGCAGGAAGCGCTTGATTATCATTCAAAAGGCAGGGCAGGAAAGATTGAAGTTGTTCCTACAAAGGCTACAAAAACACAGCGTGATCTTTCATTGGCCTATTCACCGGGCGTGGCCGTTCCGTGCCTGGAAATAGAAGAGAATCCCGAATCAGCCTATCAGTATACGGCGAAAGGAAACCTTGTAGGAGTAATCAGCAATGGTACTGCTGTTTTGGGTTTGGGCAACATAGGCCCTCTTGCGGGCAAACCTGTGATGGAAGGGAAAGGTGTATTGTTTAAAATTTTTGCAGACATAGATGTATTTGATATTGAAATCAATGAAACTGATCCTGAAAAATTCGTTGAAATCGTTGCAGCTTTGGAACCTACTTTTGGAGGCATCAACCTGGAAGATATTAAAGCGCCGGAGTGTTTCTACATTGAGCAAAAATTAAAAGAACGTCTTCATATTCCGGTGATGCATGATGATCAGCACGGAACGGCGATCATTAGCGCGGCAGCATTACTGAATGCTTTGGAAGTTCAAAAAAAGAAGATTAACAAAGTTAAATTTGTTGTTAACGGGGCGGGTGCCGCAGCTATGGCCTGCGTTCAATTATATGTAGCGCTGGGCGCCAATCCTGACAACTTCGTCATGTTTGATAAGACCGGTGTGCTGCATTCAGAACGCGAGGGACTCGGCGAAATGAAACAAAAGTACGCTACCGCTAAGGATCCGAACCTTACACTTGAAAAAGCCATGAAGGATGCAGACGTATTCATCGGGTTAAGTGTTGGCGATGTAATTTCATCGGAAATGGTAAAAAGCATGGCAAAAAATCCCATCGTTTTTGCTATGGCCAATCCTGACCCTGAAATTACATATGACAAGGCAACCGCGGCCCGTAAAGATGTAATAATGGCTACTGGCAGAAGTGATTATCCGAACCAGGTAAATAATGTTTTGGGATTTCCTTACATCTTTAGGGGAGCGTTGGATGTGAGGGCAACACAAATTAATGAAGCTATGAAACTGGCTGCCGTTAAGGCGTTGGCAGAATTGGCACGGTTGCCGGTTCCTGACAGCGTAATGATGGCTTATAATGAAAGGAGTATTGTTTTTGGACCCACTTATATTATCCCGAAACCCCTGGACAACCGGCTGCTTGATTTTGTTGCGCCCGCTGTTGCCCGGGCCGCGATGGAGAGTGGTGTGGCAAGGCAACCGATAACTGATTGGGAAGCCTATTCTGAAATGCTGAATGAAAGGCTGGGAATTGACAATCACCTGCTGAGGATGCTCGGCGCAAAAGCACGCAAAAATCCAAAGAGGGTGGTTTTTGCCGAGGCCGAAAATCAAAAAATATTGAAGACCGCCCAATTGGTCCAGGACGAAGGAGTAGCTTTTCCAATATTACTTGGGGACAAGGATAAAATTGAAAAAATTGCAGAGGACAACGGCATTGATATATCTGAAATGCAAATCATTGATCCTAAAAACAACAATACCCACGATAAGCGAATGGAGTTTGGCGAAATGTTTTTCAAAAAGAGGCAACGAAAAGGATTTAATGCTTACGAAGCCAAAAAAATAATGAAAGACCGCAACTACTTCGGATGCATGATGGTGGAAACCGGCGAAGCGGATGCAATGATATCGGGCCTCTCAAAAAATTATCCCGACACCATTCGTCCCGCGTTGCAGGTGATCGGTACGGAATCAGATTCTAAAAGCGTGGCTGGCATGTACATCACGATGACAAAAAAAGGCCCGATATTCCTGGCGGATACCACTGTAAACTTTAATCCCACGGCAGAAGAACTGGCCGATATTGCTATGATGGTGGCGAGGGAAGTGCGTAACTTTGGAATCATACCCAACATTGCCATGCTTAGTTATTCTAACTTTGGCAGCAGCAATTCTCCCGAAGCCAAATTGGTAGCTAAAGCAAGAGAAATTGTAAAACAAACAGAACCAAGCCTGGTTATTGATGGTGAAATGCAAGCCAATGTTGCCTTTAATAAAGAAATCTTAAAAGATAATTATCCTTTTAGTGAGTTGGTCGATAAAGACGTAAATGTTTTGATCTTTCCTAACCTTGCTTCAGGAAATGTGACGTACAACCTTTTGCAGGAAGTGGCTGGCTACGAAACGATCGGACCGGTATTACTGGGCCTTAATAAGCCGGTTCATATTCTTCAGTTGGGTAGCCATGTACGAAGTATCTATAACATGGTGTTGATTTCTGTTGTTGATGCGCAAATGAAATGCACCAGGCAAAAATCTAAAGATGAAGAATCAGCCAGCAGGTGGCGAAAATCAAAGAAGCCGGCAACACAATCAAAATAATCTGAAGAAATAATGAAGCTATTTTCTACCATTGGTGCATATCTTTTGATGCTTAAGGGAATGTTTACCAAGCCGGAGAATTTTAAAATGTACTGGAAAGAACTGATGCACCAGTCGGTTGAAATCGGGATGGGTTCGCTTGGAATTGTGGCGGTTATCTCGGTTTTTATGGGTGCGGTAAGTGCCGTACAAACCGCCTACCAGCTTACCAGTCCTATGCTCCCGAAGGAAACGATAGCAGAAGTAGTGCGCGATACGGTTATTCTTGAATTTGCACCCACTCTTGTCTGTATCGTACTTGCCGGTGTAGTTGGAAGCAAGATTGCGGGCGAACTAGGGAATATGCGCGTAAGCGAGCAAATTGATGCCCTTGAAATCATGGGGATCAACACAAAATCTTATCTTGTAGGACCAAAAATTTTAGGGGCGTTAATAACCATTCCTTTATTGGTTGTATTGGCAATGGTGCTTGGAATCTACGGTGGCAGGCTGGCCGGTACACTTGGTGGTATTTTATCAGGTGATGCATATGACCGGGGTTTGTTGATGGGATTTGTTCCCAAAAATGTTTGGTTTGCCCTGGTGAAAGCTTACACATTTGCATTCATCATTAGTAGTGTCCCTTCATTTTATGGTTATAATGTAAAGGGGGGCTCACTGGAAATTGGAAGGGCAAGCACTACAGCCGTAATTGCCAGTTGCATACTTATTTTGTTTGCAGATTATATACTTGCTTTTTTTATTCTGTGATGAAAGATTTTCGAAAGACTAAGCGGCGCCTAAACTTTACATGCATAAAGGTTTGTAATACCAACATAATATCCACCCACTATGATTGAAATAAAAAATGTTTATAAGTCTTTTGGCGATAAAGAAATCCTGAATGATATAAGCGCAGTGATGGAAACGGGAATGACGAATCTTATCATCGGAACAAGCGGAAGCGGCAAAACTGTTTTGCAAAAATGCATGGTGGGTTTGTTTGAGGTAGACAAAGGTGATATTATTTTTGATGGAAACAGCCTCACCAATATGGCGCAGGAAGACCGAAAAGAACTACGCCAGCAAATCGGGATGCTCTTTCAGGGGTCTGCCCTTTTTGATAGTATGACCGTAGAACAGAATATCAAATTCCCGCTTGATATGTTTACGAAATGGAAGAATCAAAAGAAAATAGACCGGGTTAATGATGTGTTGGAAAGAGTGGAATTGAAGGACACCAATAAAAAATATCCTGCTGAAATAAGTGGCGGTATGAAGAAAAGGGTAGGTATTGCGAGGGCAATTGTATTGCAGCCGAAATATTTATTTTGTGATGAACCCAACTCCGGCCTCGATCCCCAAACGTCTATGGTTATTGATAAATTGATACATGAAATCACAAAAGAATACAACATTACCACCGTTATCAATACACACGACATGAACAGTGTAATGGAAATCGGGGAAAATATTCTTTACCTGTATAATGGTAAAAAGGAATGGGAAGGATCCAGCAAAGACATTATTTTCAATAAAAATCAGAAACTGAATGAATTCATTTTTGCTTCTGAATTTTTAAGAGATGCAAAAGATATGCGCATGCTCGAAGAAAAAGGAATTGTTGATAATGACCGGAATATGGAAAAAATTATGCGTGAGGGTGGCGCTAACCTGCTGATGGGCGATGATGATAAGAGTGAATAGTAAACCAACAAATAAGCTCTTTTTTTATTTTTATTGATTCAGATTTTTCTAAAACTTATACTTTAATTTTTTATGAAAAATATATTGCTCGCATTGGTGTGTGTTGTTAGTGCTTCGTGGGTACAAACGCCTGTCACAGGGAAGGAATTATTAACTAAGATGCACGAAAAGTATGCAGGAAAATGGTACAAAACATTTCAGTTTAAGCAAGCTACTGACATATACAAAAACGATTCTTTAATCCGCAGCCAGGTTTGGAGTGAACACATTCAATTTCCACAAAATTTCAGGATTGATTTTGGAAATGCAGATAGCGGCAACGCCGTGATCTTTAAAAATGATTCATCTTATTATTTTAAGAACAGCAAACTGCTAAGGACCAATTATTATCCAAACGACTTATTATTTTTATTGGGAGGAATGTATTTTTATCCTTTGGACGATGCGATTGCTAAAATGAAAACATACGGATTTGACATCAATAAATTTCATGAAAGCGTCTGGAATGGCAAAGGTGTGTATGTGATAGGTGCGGATAAAGATGGCGAAGAAACTAACCAGGCGTGGTTTGATAAAGAACATTATAGTTTGGTAAGAATGATCAAATATGAAAACGGGCGCAAAGAAGATGCCTTATTTGAAGATCATGTGAAACTGGATGGAGGTTATTCTGAAACGCTGGTAAAGTTTTATATGAACGATAAATTATTGCAGGTAGAAAAATATTTTGACCTGGAAGCGAATAAAGAGATTAACCCCGAAATTTTTAATACCCAAAATTTCATCAAAGCCGATCAGCAGTAAACAAACAAAAAAGAAAGATTTTTATTTTTGGGTTACAGTCCCGATCAGGCGAACCTTCTTTTTATCAACTGGTCAAATTGTTTAACAACAGGATCGCTGTCAAGCCAACCTATCTTCACTTTTAGCTCTCTTTTAATCCAAAATTCTGCTTCAGCATAAATAGAAAAATTTTGAATCGTTTTTATGCTGCGCTCATACATGGCTTCGTCACCTCTAAATAATTCGCTGATAAAAAGAAAACGGTCGTTGACGCCTATGGCCTTTCTTAAATCCTTTATTGGTGCTGACGTGAGCGATTGTGAAAGCTCAATTTTACTTTCTTTTAAGCGGTCATTAAGTGATTCAGGATAATCAAAGTTAAGTTCGTCAGAAGGTTTCTTATCGAGCTGATCCTGGTGAGCAAGTGTAGGTACTTCTTCCAGCGGATCAAATAAAAAGCCCGGCCGGTTGTGCGAACCACGTGCATTTACCGCTTCTGCTTTCTTTTTTATCTGTTGCAATTCTTCTTCAATTTCCTTTTCATCTACCTGCAGCACTTGCATCACTTTTTCTTCACCTTCTTCGGCATCCTGTTTTTCTATTTCAACCACATTAAAAGAAACCGGCATTAAAACTGAAATTTTTTCATTTTCTGAAATATGCCTCTTCTCAACTTTTTTTATTAATTCTGCCTGTAAAATTTGTACAGTTTGCAACATTTCCCTGGCAGATGATTTTTCATCAAGTTGCTTTTGAAGTTTTTTGAGAAGTGTTGACACTCTGTCCATGTAAGAAAGTTGTGATATTGTATTAAGTCAGCAAAAAATCTTTGTTTTTGATTTCAGGAAAAATCACTTTAACCTTGCAATCTGGGCTAAGTTACTAATTGAAATTAAAATTAAATACAAAAAATGTTTATTGAACCGATTTTGCGGGGCGAGAGGCGCGGGTGGATAGAAGTGATTTGTGGCAGTATGTTCAGCGGTAAAACGGAAGAATTGATCAGGCGTTTGAAGCGCGTTGAGATTGCCAACCTTAAAGCAGAAATTTTTAAACCGGCATTTGATACAAGATATGACGCGGAGAAAATTGTGAGCCACGACGAAAATAAAATTCAATCAACGCCAATCGATAATTCGCAAACCATACTTTTGCTGGCGCAAAATGTGGATGTGGTAGGCATTGATGAAGCCCAGTTTTTTGACGACCAGATTTCCTCTGTTTGCGAAGCATTGGCGCTAAAAGGCATGCGTGTGATCGTTGCGGGGCTCGATATGGATTACAAGGGTCAGCCCTTTGGGCAAATGCCTAACCTGCTTGCCATAGCGGATTATATAACCAAGCTTCATGCCATTTGTGTAGTTTGTGGCAACATTGCCAATGTGAGTTACCGCAAAATTAATACAGGCGGGCAGGTCTTGTTGGGTGAAAAAGATATTTATGAACCAAGGTGCCGGGTATGTGCGGCTCTTGAGCGGTAAAAAGAAATTGTCTTATTTTGTTCGTTTACTGATGATATTATAAATTGTTAATGTCCAAAATCTTCATTTTATTAAAAAAGGACTTCCTCCTGGAGCTTAGGCAACAGCATACTTTTTTTGGTATCCTGTTGTATGTTGCCTCTACTATTTTTGTATTGTACCTGGCGATGGGCCAGCCGGAAAGTACAGTTTACAACGGGTTATTCTGGATGATCCAATTATTTGTGTGTGTAAATGCCGTGGCCAAAAGCTTTATGCAGGAAAGCAAAGGGCGGATGCTTTATTTTTATACGCTTACAAGCCCGGTTGCATTTATCATAGGTAAATTGATTTATAGCACCGTTATCATGTTGTTGATGGTTTTGCTAAGCCTTGTGTTATTTAGATTTTTACTCGGCAACCCGGTTACTCATTATCTGCAGTTTTTAGCTATTGCTTGTTTTGGGGGCTTGAGTTTAAGCCTTGTTTTTACATTAATGTCGGCCATAGCGGCAAAGGCACATCAAAATGCGGCGATTATGGCTATACTCGGCTTTCCTTTGATCATTCCTCAACTATTGTTGCTGATTCGTTTGTCCAGAGCGGCTTATGGAGAGGTTTTCAGGGAGGGAGCATTGCTTCAGATAACCCTGCTCCTGGCGGGGCTTGATTTGCTGGTTATTGTTCTTTCGGTAGTGTTATTTCCCTTTTTGTGGAAAGATTAAGCGACCATTGCCGGTTTTTAAATTATTAAATTATATCATTGTTTTGTAATTGACACAGGGGTAATTATAAAATTCGTTGGAGAATTTTGAGGTAGCTGCGTCTTCGTTTAGATTTGTTTAAAATCAGGTATTTCGCTTAAACAATTACGGCAACTCAATGATAATATCCTTAATTTTGCTGCACAAAAAAAACTCATGAAACTAAAGTGGTGGAAGATACTTTGTATTGTCTTGTTATTTATCACCTTCACTGCCGGCTTCCTGATCCACGTTCCCTATGTCGGAAATCTTTATCAAAGCATCAGGAATTTCTTCTTTCACGTGCCGATGTGGTTTAGCCAAATAGGACTCCTTTCTTTATCACTGGGTTTTTCAATCGCTTATTTAAGAACACAAAACCTCAGGTACGATATTTACGCATCAGAATTTGCCAAAACAGGCATTGTATTCGGATTGCTCGGTTTAACTACCGGGGCCATATGGGCCAAATATACCTGGGGAGAGTTCTGGAGCAACGACCCAAAGCAGATAGCTGCAGCCATTGCCTTATTGATCTACCTCGCATATATCGTTCTTCGTGGCTCCATGACAGATATGGACAAGAAGGCGCGCGTATCTTCCGTGTATAATATTTTTGCCTATTTTATCTACATTCCTTTAATCATGATATTGCCAAGGCTGGTACAGTCGTTGCACCCCGGCGGGATGGAAGGCGCTAAAGGTGGTGGTAACCCGGCGCTTGGAGGCCAAAGCCTTGATGCCACAATGGAAATGGTTTTCTGGCCGGCAGTTTTTGGCTGGCTTCTGTTAGGAATATGGATCAGCACTTTGAAAATCAGGCTAAGTTTGCTTGCCAATAAAAATTTAATAAATGGATAAGTTATTTTTAAAACGTATTTGCTTTACAGTACTTTTCTCTATAGCTGCGCCTGCTCTTTGGGCCCAAACTACCAAATCATCCTCTTCAATTGACCAGGCTTTAAGAAGTCATGATAAAATATACGTCGTGATGACCGTGTGCCTTGTTATTTTAGTTGTGCTTTTCCTATACCTGATCAGGATAGATACAAAAGTTTCTAAAAAAGAAAAATCTGTCTGATATTAAAATTCTACTTTAATAAACCTATTTATATGTCGTCGAAAGTGCCTTATAGTTTTTTTCATAATGTTGAAAAAAGTTTTGACAAAGCTGCAAAGTTTACCCAATGGGACAATGGTATCCTTCAGCAAATAAAACAGTGTAACAGTGTATACCAGATGCGTTTTCCCATCAAAAGGGAAAGTGGAGAAATTGTGACACTTGAAGCTTATCGTGTGCAACACTCGCATCACAAAACACCATGCAAAGGCGGTATCCGTTTCAGCCTGGCAGTAACACAGGATGAAGTGATGGCACTTGCTGCTTTGATGACCTATAAGTGTGCTATTGTAAACGTGCCCTTTGGAGGCGCTAAGGGTGGTATTAAAATAAGGCCAAGAGATTATTCCGCCTATGAACTTGAAAAAATTACCCGGCGCTATACGGCCGAATTGATAAAGAAAAATTTTATAGGCCCCGGCACGGATGTTCCTGCTCCGGATTACGGTACGGGTGAGCGAGAAATGGCCTGGATACTCGATACTTACGTGGCCATGCATCCGGGAGAAATTGATGCCTCGGGTTGTGTAACGGGTAAACCGGTTTCGCAGGGAGGTGTACGTGGTAGAACAGAAGCTACAGGATTAGGCGTATTTTATGGTTTGACAGAAGTTTGTAATATGTCAACTTTAATGGAAAATCTTGGTTTGCCGATTGGTGTAAAAGGCAAAAGGGTTTGTGTGCAGGGATTAGGAAATGTGGGATATCATTCTGCTTTATTCTTTCAGCAGGCCGGTGCGACAATTGTCGGCATTGCCGAATATGAAGGTGCGATTAAAAGTTACGATGGCCTCGATGTGGAACAGGTATTTGCTCACCGCAAAAGAACCGGTTCAATTCTCGATTTTCCGGGCGCTGAAAATTTTGAAAAATCGGCCGACGCGCTTGAAATGGAATGCGATATTTTGATTCCGGCTGCCCTGGAAAACCAGATAAACATCGAAAATGCTGACAGGATTAAAGCAAAAATAATCGGTGAAGCTGCCAATGGGCCTGTAACTCCTGAGGCCGACGATATCTTAAATCCGAAAGGGGTTTTAATTGTTCCTGATATGTATCTTAATGCCGGTGGTGTTACCGTAAGTTATTTTGAATGGTTAAAGAACCTTAGTCATGTTCGCTACGGGCGTTTGGAAAAGCGTTTTACAGAAAATATGAATCACCATATCGTGGATATGGTTGAAAATCTTACAGGAAAATCTATCACCCCGGTAGAAAGGGATTTCATACTACATGGCGCTGATGAAGTGGATCTTGTACGAAGCGGCCTTGAAGAAACAATGATCTCCGCTACACGCGAGATTGTAGATGTGTGGCAAAAAACACCGGCGATTCCTGATTTACGTACGGCAGCTTATGTAGTTGCTATCAATAAAGTGGGTACTTCCTATGCTGAATTGGGCATTTTCCCATAGAACAATATTTTTCACTATTATTTTACGATTCCGAATAAATTAGGCCTGTTAAATTCTTTTTCAAAAAAGAAAATAACTTACCTTTGCCGCCCAAATAAAATTTTTTATTCACCGTTGTTTAAAAACAGCTAAAAACACGATTAATGCAGAATTACGAATTGATGGTGATTTTTACCCCTGTACTTTCTGAGGAGGAATACAAAGCCGCTCAGGGTAAGTTCACTTCGTTAGTTACTGAAAACGAAGGTGAGGTAGTACACGAAAATGCCTGGGGACTAAAATCACTGGCGTACCCAATCCAGAAAAAAACTACCGGTTTATACTGGGTTCTGGAATATAAGGCGCCAACCGACTTCAATGAAAAGCTGAAAACACAGCTTTTGCGCGATGAATCAGTACTTCGCCACATGTTCACTGCACTTGACAAATACGCCGTCGAGTACAATGCAAAAAAGAGAAATGGCGTACCATCAGCCACTGAAAAAGCGGAGGTAACCAATGGCTAAATCAAACGAAATTAAATATCTGACAGCGATCAAAGCTGAAAAGCGGCCAAAAAAATATTGCCGGTTTAAAAAAATGGGCATTAAATATATCGATTATAAGGATGCCGATTTTTTGAAAAAATTTCTGAACGAGCAAGGAAAGTTGCTTCCCCGCCGCATCACCGGTAATTCACTAAAATACCAGCGTAAAGTGAGCGATGCAGTAAAGAAAGCCCGCCAAATGGCGATTCTTCCTTATGTGACAGATCTAATGAAATAAAATTTTTCACCACCCTAATCCCGATACTATCGGGAGAAAGTCTGATTCCCATAAAACTTTCGGGAAATGATTGGGTAAAAATGCAAATAAAATGCAGGTAATATTAATACAAGACGTAAATAATTTAGGCGGAGCCCACGAACTGGTAACTGTAAAAGACGGTTATGGCCGTAACTATCTTATCCCACAGAAATTTGCTGTAGAAGCCAATTCTTCCAACCTTAAAAAAATGCAGGAGCGTCAAAAGCAACTGGCTAAGAAAGAAGAAAAACTTCTTGCTGAAATTAACAGCGTGGTAAGTGTTTTACAGGAGTCTCCGTTGAAGATCGGTGCAAAAACAGGAACCAGCGGTAAAATATTCGGTAGCGTTACTTCAGTTCAGATCGCAAGAGCTATCCGCGAACAAAAAGGTTACGAAATTGACCGCCGCAGGATCACCATTTTGGACGATGTAAAAGAATTAGGAAGCTATAAAGCTAAAATTGACTTTGGCAAAGGACATGAAACTGATGTGGAGTTTGAAGTAGTAGCTGAATAGATTTTTTGAAAGATATATGCTGAAAACCCTGCTAAAAAGCGGGGTTTTTTATTGCCACAAAATAGAATTCTTTACTATTTGTTTGTTTACTATCATTTCCCCTTGCCCAATAAAATAATCCTGATCGTATGGATCATTATTTTAAAATCCAGCGCCAGTGAAATATTTTCAATGTAGATAATATCGTATTTCATACGTTCAATCATTTCCTGCACATTTTCGGCATATCCAAATTTAACCATCCCCCAACTCGTTATTCCCGGTTTCACTCTTAGTAATAATTTATATTCAGGATGACTGTTGGTAATTTGGTCAATATAAAACTGCCTTTCCGGTCTTGGACCTACAAGGCTCATTTCTCCTTTTAAAACATTCCACAATTGGGGTAATTCATCTAACCGCCAGCGGCGCATTATTTTTCCCCAGTTTGTTATTCTTTCATCATGCCTGCTGCTTAGCATAGGTCCGCCCTTTTCTGCATCCATTATCATAGAGCGAAATTTATAGATATAAAATTTACTGCCTTTATACCCCACCCTTTCCTGTGAAAAAATAATACTTCCCCTGGAAGAGAGCTTTGTACGGATCGCAGTGTATATAATTAGGGGCGAAAGAATAATCAGCCCCAGGCAGGCTAAAACAATGTCTACCAGTTGTTTTATGTTCTGCTGCCAGGCGTTCATCAGGCCGGTGTGTATTTCCACCAACGGAATGCCCATAATATTGCTGGTGCGCACATTTCCGGTCAAAATATCAACTTTATCAGGCATCATCTTGACATTGACTTCTTTCTCTGCCAGCATTTGCAATATTTTTTCTAATAGATCCCTTTCGTTATTTGGCAGGGTAATAATGATTTCGGTGATCGCGTACTTGTCAATAATTTTTTTTGCAGAAGAAAGATCGTCCGAAAAAAAAATTTCACCGTTGATTGTTGGCGTTTGTACAGGCACGGTCGATATAAATCCACAAATCCGGTAACCGGTTTTTTCAATGTTGGAATCAATGTTTTCTAAAAGTTCATTCGCCTTGTGCTCATTGCCTATTAATAATGTGTTGAACCAGGTTTTTTCAGCCTGTATTTGCCGATGTGCATAAGAAAGCAAACAATATCTTATCAAATACGTAATTACAAACTGAAGCCCGAAAAGTATAAAGAACTGACTGTAAAATGTTGAAAGGTTTTGATGTTTTTTATAAAACAGAAAAATAAAAAACAAAATAATGCTGCCTACGAAAGTGCTGAGAAACGCCGATAATAATTCGAGTAATCTCGACTTATAATAAAGCGATTTATAAGTACCAAACAAATGATATAAAATAAGATACCCTATAGGATAAAATAACAGACCATAAAGAAATTTCTCACTGAGATCAAAGGTTTGATAACCCAATTTTCTATGCAGCCAATAAAAAACAATCCATGCAATGATGGAAGCTATAAAATCGCCTAAAGCATAAAAACCGATGTGTAAACGCTTTTGCAAAATGAGCAATTGGTTTAATTAAATTACCTGGTTACGGCTGATCTTTTCAAGTATCTGGTGAGCTACTTCCATTGCCCTGTAACCATCAATTTCGGTAACGACAGTAGTTTTATTTTTGTTGATCGATTCTACAAAACTTTCCAGTTCCATCTTAATTGCATTCGTCTCTTTGACAACGGGCGCGGCAATAGCAATTGTTTTTTTACCATTTTTTGTTTCGATATCAAAAGAAAAAACATTTTTATCGTCTGGTGTTTTATACTTTATTATCTCAGTCTTTTTTTCAAGAAAATCTATTCCCACATAAGAATCTTTCTGGAACAACCGCATCTTTCTCATTTTTTTCATACTTATTCTTGATGAAGTGAGATTGGCTACGCAGCCATTATCAAATTCGATCCGGACATTCGCAATGTCCGGAGTATCACTAAGAACATTCACGCCATTTGCAAATACATTTTTTACGTTACTTTTTACCAATGAAAGAATAATATCAATATCATGGATCATCAAATCAAGGATCACGCTCACGTCTGTTCCGCGCGGATTGAATTGTGAAAGCCGGTGGACTTCGATGAACATCGGGTTAAGCGCGTGAGCTTTCGCTGCCAGCAGAGCAGGATTAAATCTTTCCACATGGCCAACCTGGAACTTGATATTGGCTTCTTTGGCAAGCTTTACAATTTCACGGGCTTCTTCCATAGTGTTGGCCAATGGTTTTTCAACAAATACATGTTTGCTTTTTAAGATGGCTTTTTTACACAACTGGTAATGCTCCGTAGTGGGTGCTACAATATCAATAGCATCGCAGGCGTCGATAAATTTATCTTCGTTTTTATATCTTTTTAAACCGTACTTTTCTTTTACTTCAACGGCGTTTAGCTCTGTGGGATCGTAAAAGCCAACGAGTTTTATTCCTTCGATTTCTTTCCAGTTATTCAAATGAAATTTACCGAGGTGCCCTACACCAAAAACTCCTACTTTTAGCATACATTTTTTTTAATCGGGATAAAGATAACAACAGATAGACAAGGTTGAAAAAAACCTGCCTGTTTTCAGTAGTTTTTTTTGAAAAGAGCAGAACAATTGTTCGTAAGCTTCGAGAAATTAAAATAAAAAAGGAAGTATTTTGTTTGTTTACTGTGCCGCATCAACCTGCGCCTGGGCTAAATTGTCACCAATCTGCCGGTTTTTTAGAATATTTACATAGTATAGGCCAAGTCGATTGTTATAATCTTCATAAGAGCGTTGTGCCCATTCTATAGCTTGATCTATTTGTCCGTTTATTTCACATATTATGGCCATATTATAACAGGCTCTTCCGGCAATCTTTCTTTTTGGATTAGAAGATTCCTGCAGCCAGAGTTTAGCGGCTTCATCCCAATTACCCGTTTGTGCCTTACGCCTGGCAATTTTGAAATTATTGGTTCCTCTTACATAATAATTTCTCGAAACCCTTACCCACAAAGGGATAATTCTAAGGGCATATGCATGGCCTGCAACATTTCCTACCTCCTTCACCGCTTCTTTTCGATTGATGAGCGCTTCGGCTGCCAGCAGCGGATTCATACCTCTTCCATAATATGTAATTTTTCTTGCTACGGCCGCCTCATCCAAAATTTCTTTGTCGCGCAGGTCATAAATCCTCCACCCGGCTTTTACCAACGTGTGCATGTTGGCCTGTTGTTCAATCGAGGGGATAGTTCCGAAAGGCGTTCTGATGTTTGTTTTGTAGATTGAATAATCAATTTTCGAATCGGTATCAAAAAGTTCAAGAGAAAATAGAGCATCGGCATTATTGTCGTTACAATATTTTTCTACTATTTCCCATGGCAAGGGCGCGGGGAACATTCCCGGTGTGTTCGTTGTAAGATCCGCTCCGGAAACCTTTTTTACTTCATCAAAACGGTTATTTTTTTTCAATTCATCTGTTAGTCCGGTAATTGTTTCATTTGCCGCATCTTTGTCTAATTGGGATCCTTCGAGTGTTACCACTTTGTCGATTGCATCAAAGACTTTACTTTTTTTAGACACCTGGGTTCGGTTAACAACGGCCACATTTTTAATATACGAAGGAAGACTTACAGGCGCTGGTTGCAATACACTAAGGTGCATTACCTCAGTAGAAGCGCACGAAGACAAAATAATTGCGGTAATGATGATGAGAAATGAATTTTTCATTTCAATTAATGATGCTGACAATACTTAGAACGAATAAAAAGATTTTATATTATGATAGATATAAGAGGCGTTCCGTTATTTTTTATCGGCTGGAATAAATGGCCTGAATTAAGGCGAAAATTATCCGCTGGTTTTTCTGTATAAAATTTGGCGTTTTATAAGAGGATCGTTCAATTTAATTTTTATTTCGGGAAAGGCTTTCCAAAAATTAAAACCAATAGTTACATTTACAGAACAATTGTCTCTGCAATATGGTTAAACGCAGGCCGCTTTATATCCTTCTTTTGCTTTCACTGATGTTCGTTTCCTGTGAGAAGACTGATATTGACGATGGTAAAGATTATATTACTTTAGGCAATTCTGCCCATGATCTTTTGGTATCTGCTCCTTATTCTACCCTTGCTATTGAGATTCAATACATGCCCGGTTATAAACCTGATAATGAAAGCATCGCGATGCTTACAAATTTCTTAGGGGAATATGTTAATAAGCCCGGCGGGATTAAGGTAACAGAAGCATCAATACCAGCTAGTGGCAAAGCAAGTTTAACATTGAAAGATGTGGTCGCGATTGAAAAAAAATACCGGACCGTTTTTACCGGCAGCAATCAAATCGGGGTAAATATTTTAATCACAGACGGCATTTTTGATGCATCTGATATTTTTGCAACGTCTTATTGGAATACTTCATTTTGCGTGTTTGGAAAAACAGTTTCGGATAATTCGGGCACTATTGGGCTCCTTACCCGATCGCAATTGTTGGGTGTTCTTTTCGAACATGAATTCGGTCATTTATTGGGATTAGTTAACCAGGGTTCGCCGACGGAAATCAATCACCAGGATGTTGCTAATGGTGCTCATTGTACCAATAAAAATTGTCTGATGTATTATGATATAGAAACTTCTGCAATTTCTTCCCCGTCAGGATTGCCTTCATTGGATGCCAATTGTATCGCCGATCTGAAAGCCAATGGCGCTAAATAAACACTTGATCTTATAAGGCGAAATGTCGGATTTAACTCTCCATTTTTTTTCTGTTTACCACGGGCTTTTAGTCATCCTTTCTGCCGTTTTATTACAAGGCTTTTGACAAAATTTTCAGTATTATTTAAATAAATTTGTGTCAATGCAGGATATAGAACCATATGATAACTGGCAATACTTATATTCATCCGAAGATGACTTGAGGTCGCCTTTTTTCGGGCGCGAATACAGTGAATTCGAATTCACCAATACGGTTTACAATTACTACATCCATCCGTTATGGGATGAATTCGGTAGCCGTACTTTATACCTTAAAGTATTGATGGCGGATTACGATGAACAATATGTAATTATGGAGCTCATTGGCGAATGGAACGACGCGATTGAAAACGACATCATGCGCCTGAAACGGGATGTGATAGATGATTTTATGATGCAGGGGATTCGAAAATTTATTTTAATAACCGAAAATGTACTTAATTTTCACAGTAGTGATGATTGTTATTATGAGGAATGGCGTGATGATATACAGGACAAAAACGGCTGGGTAGTATTCTTAAATATGCCCGGCCAAACGCAATACGATTTTGTGAGAGCCCGTTTGAACAATTATGTAGAAATGCTTTCAATTCCTAATTGGCGAACCATGAAGCCTGATGTTTTTTTTAACCAGGTGGATAATATTTTATTGCGAAGGCTTGAAGAGTAAAAACACCTTTGAGGTAAAATTAAAATTCTGGTTTTTCATTCGTTTACTGTATCTGATTTAAATCATGTTTTTCTTTACAACCGTTTGCAGAACGGTTTTACAAAAAAATAAATTTTCCATTTTGAGTTTTCAATAGCTCGTGTGCTAAAAAAATTAAAGTTCCTGTAGTACATTTGCCTATCTGAAATTTTTATAACTCTCTTGTTTATGACCTGGAAACAGTTATTCACTTCTTCAATAGGTAAAAAAATTTTGATGGCCTTAACCGGTTTTTTTCTCATAATTTACCTCATTGTTCATGCCTTTCTAAACGCTTTGATCTTCGCTAATGATGACGGAGCAACCTTTAACAAAGGCGCCTATTTTATGTTGCATAATTATTTCGTCAGGTTTTTGGAAATAGGCCTTTTTGCAGTCTTTATTTTACACATCATCCAGGGGCTGGTACTTTGGCAGCAAAATAAAGCTGCGCGAAAAATCAATTATGAAAAAACAGAATATCCGAAAGAAATTAAATGGTACAGCCGTTATATGGGCTGGCTCGGAACTTTTTTATTGCTGTTTTTAGTAATGCACCTGGCGCAATTTTGGGCGCAAACAAAGAACGAATTATATTTTCACGGGCCGGTAATAGATCTTTACCAGCAAATGAAAGAGATATTCACCAATCCTGTTTGGTTTACACTGTATATGATCGGCCTCGCCTCATTGTTGTTCCATTTACTTCAGGGATTCCAAAGCGCTTTTCAAACTTTTGGTATCAATCACAGGAGATGGATATACATTATAAAGGGCGTGGGTGTTTTTTATTCAGTAGCCATCTGCCTTTTGTTTGCATCAATGCCTTTGGCATTTATGCTTGGATGGCTTCAATAATTTAAAATTCTGAATAGATTCAGGAAAAAATATTTAATTCTTACGTATGGCATTAGATGCAAAAATTCCGGAAGGCGAACTTGAACAAAAATGGACCAATTATAAAGATCATTTAAGATTGGTTAGTCCGGCCAATAAACGCAAATTGGAAATTATCATTGTAGGTACGGGCCTGGCGGGTGCTTCGGCTGCTGCCGCTTTGGGCGAATTAGGTTACAAAGTAAAATCATTTTGTTTCCAGGACAGCGCAAGGCGCGCACACTCTATCGCTGCGCAGGGAGGTATTAATGCAGCAAAGAATTATCAAAGCGATGGAGATTCCATTTATCGTCTTTTTTATGAAACCGTTAAAGGTGGCGACTACAGATCAAGAGAAGCAAATGTATACAGGCTTGCACAGGTGAGTGGTAATATTATAGATCAATGTGTGGCGCAGGGTGTTCCATTTGCAAGAGAATATGGCGGCTTACTAAGTAATCGCTCTTTTGGTGGTACACAGGTTCAGCGAACTTTTTATGCCGCGGGGCAAACAGGCCAACAGTTATTATTAGGCGCGTATGGCGCGTTAGAACGGCAGGAGGCTTTGGGAAATGTAACGGTTTATTCGCGCCATGAAATGCATGATATTGTAAAAATTGATGGAGTGGCAAGAGGCATTATTGCCCGTAATTTAATTACAGGAAAACTGGAAAGGCATTTCGGCCATGCCGTTTTGATATGTTCCGGCGGATATGGAAATGTTTTTTACCTGAGCACCAACGCTATGGGAAGTAATGTGACCGCGGCCTGGAAATCGCATAAAAAAGGAGCCTATTTTGCCAATCCATGTTTTACTCAAATACATCCAACCTGCATACCTGTAACGGGCGATCATCAAAGCAAACTAACATTAATGAGTGAAAGTTTGAGAAATGACGGAAGGATTTGGGTACCCAAAAATAAAGACGATAACCGCAAGCCGAATGATATTCCTGAAAACGAACGCGATTATTATTTGGAACGCCGCTACCCCGCCTTTGGAAATTTAGTTCCGAGGGATGTGGCTTCAAGAGCTGCAAAAGAGAGATGTGACGCGGGATTTGGCGTGGGTACTACAAAAATGGCTGTTTACCTCGATTTTGCTTCCGCTATTCAGCGATATGGAAAAACAGAAGTGCATAAGCGCGGATTGCATGATGTTTCAGAACAAACCATTATTGAATTAGGAGAGAATGTAATTCGCGAGAAATACGGCAATCTATTCGCCATGTATGAAAAAATTACAGGCGAAGATCCTTATAAAGTTCCGATGCGCATTTATCCTGCAGTCCATTACACCATGGGTGGACTTTGGGTGGATTACGAATTGAACACAACTGTAGATGGGTTGTATTCATTGGGAGAAGCAAACTTTAGCGATCATGGTGCCAACAGGCTCGGTGCATCTGCATTAATGCAGGGTTTGGCAGATGGTTATTTTGTAATTCCTTATACCATCAGTGCGTTCATGGCAGATCAAATCAGGGTGCCGGCAATACCTACTACCCACGCCGCATTTGATGAAGCAGAAAAGGCTGTAAAGGATAGAATTGATAAATTAATGAGCATCCAGGGAACTGAATCTGTTGAAAGTTTTCATAAAAGATTAGGAAAGATCATGTGGGATAAATCGGGAATGTCAAGGAATGAAAAAGGATTAAAAGAAGCCATTGAAGAAATCAAAGCGTTAAGAAAAGAATTTTGGGAGAATGTAAAAATACCGGGAGAGGTTGACGAGTTCAATCCTGAACTGGATAAGGCCGGAAGAGTAGCGGATTTTTTAGAATTGGGCGAACTAATGTGTATTGATGCACTGAACAGATCAGAAAGTTGCGGTGGCCATTTCAGGGAGGAAAGCCAGACACCGGAAGGTGAAGCTTTAAGAAAAGATGATGAATTCAGCTATGTGGCTGCGTGGGAATATACTCCTGAAGGGGAGGTGCTACACAAAGAATCTTTGCATTTTGATGTAGCAAAGCCGAGTCAGAGAAGTTATAAGTAGTAATTGTTTTTTATAAAATTTATAAATAAGTATTGATTTATGGACCACTATAATATGAACCTTACTTTAAAAGTTTGGAGGCAAAAAAATACTGAGGCAAAGGGGAGATTTGAAACTTATGAAGTAAAGGATATTTCTTCTGAAATGTCATTCCTGGAAATGTTTGATGTGCTGAATGAAAAATTAGTGCAGGAAGGAAAGGAGCCTATTGCATTTGACAGCGATTGTCGCGAAGGTATTTGTGGTACATGCAGCATGTATATTAACGGAAGACCTCATGGCCCGTGGCAACAAAATACCGTTTGCCAGTTGCATATGCGTGCTTACAAGGATGGAGATACCATTGTGGTAGAGCCATGGCGATCAAACGTGTTCCCGGTTATTAAAGATTTGATTGTAGACAGAAGCGCATTTGACAGAATTATCCAGGCAGGTGGTTATGTTTCCGTAAACACCGGAAATGCTCCCGATGCCAACACGATTCCTATCGATCGCGCTGATTCAGATGAAGCATTTGACGCTGCTTCCTGTATTGGATGTGGTGCTTGTGTGGCAGCTTGTCCCAATGGTTCTGCTATGCTGTTTGTAAGCGCTAAAGTTTCACAATTAGCGTTATTGCCGCAGGGCGAACCGGAAAAAATTTCAAGGGTGCTCAATATGGTAAAACAAATGGATAAAGAAGGATTTGGCAATTGCGGCAATATCTACAATTGCGAAGCTGAATGTCCTAAAGGAATTTCAGTAGAAAACATAGCAAGGATGAACAGGCAATATCTTGGAGCTTCACTTTCTTCTAAAATACAGGAAAGGCCGGTGAATATGGTAGATCCGATGAATGAAAAAGTCTAAATCCGGTAAAGCAGTAAACCAACAAATAATTGATTTTTTTATTCTGCTTCTGCAATAATCACAATTCAAATGGCAGATAAAAAGCAGATCTATATATTACAGCAGTAGTTTTACGTTATAGTAAAGATTTGGGGATTGCGTTCAAAATCGCATCATTACTTTAAATCGTTTAATTTTAAGGTTTGTAAAATTATACTGCTTGAAATCAGTAAAACTCCTATCCTTTATTGCGTTTCTGTTTATTTGTGTTCAAGGTTTTTCCCAACAAAATCCGGCATCACTTTCTAACTTCAGGAGTAAAAAAATTGCAACCAATTTAAACCCCATACTTCTCGACAGCAATAGTATCGTTCCGAATACGGTTAGTGTTACCGGTCTTCCTTCTTTTGCCTACGAAATTGATTATGTAAATGCCGCTGTTGTGTGGAAGTCTTCTAATTTGCCGGATAGTGTTTTTATTTCCTATCGTGTATTTCCTTTCAAATTAAATGCAATAACGCGCCGGTATAATTATGACAGTATTCGATTCAATTTTGCGATGGAAAAACCTTATACTTTAAAAAGGAATCAATCTGAAAATAAGATAATTGATTTTGGCAACATCAATTACAACGGAAGTTTTGGCCGGGGTATCACTGTGGGTAACAACCAGGATGCCGTCGTGAGTTCTAATTTAAATCTGCAATTGAATGGATTTATCGGTGACAGTCTTGAATTGACCGCGGCCATAAGCGACAACAATATTCCTATCCAGCCGCAGGGAAATACGCAAAATATCAGGGACTTCGATCGCATCTTTATGCAGGTAAAAAAACATGGCTGGCAGGCAAGTTTTGGTGACATTGATATAAGGCAAAATCAGAATTATTTTCTCAATTTTTCAAAGAGATTGCAGGGAGCTTCCTTTTCAACGGATAATGTGATCAGCAGAAATATTACTAATTCTTTTTTGGCGAGCGGCGCTATCGCCAAGGGAAATTATATGCGCGATAAAATTACGCCCATTGAAGGCGACCAGGGACCGTACAAACTTTATGGCGCCAACAACGAATTGTATTTTGCCGTGCTTGCCGGAACAGAAAAAGTATTTTTGGACGGACAGTTATTAACCCGTGGTGAAGACCGGGATTACATTATTGACTATAACACGGCCGAATTAACCTTCACCGTAAGCCATCTAATTACCAAGGACAGCCGCATCCAGGTGGAATTCGAATATTCTAATCAGAATTATTTAAACTCAATGATCTATGGAAGTGATGAAATTAATATCAACAATAAATTAAAGGTGAGCGTTGGCGCTTACACAAATGCCGATGCGAAAAATTCTTCAATCAACCAATCTCTTACAACAGATCAAAAACAATTTTTGTCGCAAATCGGAAGCAATGTTGATAGCGCCACCTACCCGAATGCAATGCCGGATACTTTTTCGGTAAATAAGATTTTGTACAAAAAAGTGGATACCGCCATCAACGGAATCCACGATACGATTTACGTATACTCGGCTAATCAAAAAGATTCGTTGTACAATCTTTCTTTTACAAACGTTGGCCCGGGGAAAGGTGATTACACCCCGGTAAACGATGGAAATGCCAACGGCAGGGTTTTTCAGTTTGTTGCTCCTGTAAATGGCGTAAAGCAGGGCGATTGGGATCCCGTAATTTTATTAATTCCGCCCAGGAAACATAATTTAATTTCTGTGGCCGCTCAATATTTTTTTAATAAAAATTCTTCATTAAAAGTTGAAACCGCACTGAGTAATTATGATGTGAATACTTTTTCTTCAATCGGAAAGGAGGGAAATAAAGGTGTGGCGGCAAAGGTAGATTATGCGATGCAGCATTCGGTTTTCAAAAACGTAAAACCCGGAATTACTTTAACCACTGACGTAGGATACCAATATGTACAGGATAAATTCAAGCCGCTGGAAACCTTGCGTAATGTGGAGTTTAACCGCGATTGGAGCTTACCTTTTGATGCACCACCTGCCACTGAAAATCTCGTGAATGCTTCTGTAGCACTCAACGATGCACAGCATAATTATTTTAAGTATGGTTTTACGAATTATAAAAGGAGCGATAATTATAACGGCGTAAGAAATGCACTGGAAAATGTGATGGACATCAAAGGCTGGCATTTTAATAATAAGTTTTACATCACCAATGTTAACAGCGCAATACAAACAGGCTCCTATCTTCGTCCTACCATTGATGTATACAGGTCATTTACTGCTTTAAAGGACATAAAGATCGGTGCGAATTATTCTGCTGAAAATAACAGGCAGGTTGCGAAAATTTCGGATACTTTGCTGCCAATAAGTTTTGCTTTCAACACATGGCAGGTTTATATAAAATCCTCTGAAAAAAAACCTGACAAATGGGGAATTACTTATTCTGAAAGGGAAAATAAAGTTCCGTTTCAGAAAGGATTGATCACACAGGATAAAAGCGAGAATATTAATTTGATGACCGAGTTAATGAGCAATGAACACAGGCAATTCCGGCTGAATCTCACTTACCGAAAATTAAATGTGATTAACAAAAACTTTTCAAACGAACAAAGTGATGAAAGCCTTTTGGCGCGGGCGGAATATGCCATGAATGAGTGGAAAGGATTTTTAACTGGCAATGTTTTGTATGAACTTGGCTCGGGCCAGGAGCAAAAGCGTGAATACACGTTTATCGAAGTGCCCGCTGGCCAGGGATATTACACATGGAACGATTATAACAAAGATGGTATCCCGCAACTGAACGAATTTGAAGTAGCGATTTACCAGGATCAAAAAAAATGGATTCGGGTTTTTACCCCAACCAATGAATATGTAAAAGCAAATTATATCCAATTCAATTACAATTTTAGTATCAATCCTGATAGGATCATCGCTGTAAATACTTCCGATAATTTTTTAAAATTTATAAAAAAATTCAGTACTACTTCTTCACTGCAAATCAATAAGAAAGATATTTCCAATGGCGGTTTTGAATTTAATCCTTTCAATAAAAAATTAGTTGATACGTCGTTGATTTCTCTTTCGTCTTTTTTAAGTAATACTATTTATTTTAACCGGAAAAGTTCAGTATGGGGCGTTGATATTACTCATCGTTTAAATAATACCAAATCCCTTTTGAATTATGGATTCGAAAGTAATTCGTTGAGAGATGTTACAATTAAAGGCAGGTGGAATTTAAACCGGTCTATTGCTACGAATTTTACCAATAAATTTGACCGGAATCAGTTAATAACGCCTTCTTTTACCAACAGAAATTATCGCGTAGATGAAGTTGCGGTGGAACCTTCCATCAGCTATATTTATAAGAGTGATTTGCGGGTGAGCCTTATTTACACTTACGATAAGAAAAAAAATACGATGGGGGAAATCGAAAATGCAGTAAACAACCAACTGGCAACAGAAGTGAAATATAATGTGCTTTCTGATGGTACGATCAATGCAAGGTTTTCGTTGAATAACATAAAATTTAACGGAGATGCCAACAGCACAGTGGGATATATTTTATTAAACGGATTATTGCCGGGAAAAAATTATTTATGGAATCTTGAACTTACCAAAAGGCTTGCAGGAAACATTGAATTGAATCTGCAATACGACGGACGCAAGCCCGGCAGCAATCCTGTTGTTCACACAGGAAGAGTTGCTATTCGCGCGATATTCTAAAGGTTGCAGTAAACAAGCAAATTGAGAGGATTTTTATTTTACGCCAGGATGTTGATCGTCAGTGCTAATAGGGTGGTATCAAAAATAAAAGAGATGAGTCCATGCAAAAGTGCAAGTCGCCTGAACCTTTTAGACGTGATCTGTACATCCGATACCTGGAAAGTCATTCCGAGTACAAAGGCAAAATAGGCAAAGTCAAGATAATCGGGAAGTGAATCCCCCGGAAAATCAAGGCCCCCGGCGTGCGTATTGGGTTTACTTTTATGATCTCCGTAAAAAATGTGCGCATAGCGAAGTGTAAAACTTGTATGGATCAAAATCCAGGAGAACAACATTCCTGCAACGGCTATGGGTAGACGCCATGAAGCGCCGTTATCGCCATCTTTTTTAGTAACAATCAATAAGAGAATAGTAAGAAAGCTGGCCAGCGTTGAAACCAGTATGATAATAAAAATGATCGACCTGTTGGGATCCTGAACTTTTGACTGGATGCGTATTTGTTTTGCAGTGGTAATAAAAAAGGTGATCCACGTCATAACGATCATGCATACACTAAAAGCATCCCATCCAATCATCAAATGCGTGAGAACATCAATATTTTTAATTTCGGAAGTGACGTAAACCAAAACAGCAACCGCAAGACAAATAAGCAATTTCTGAACTGAATTTATTTTTTCAAATGCCGGCAGAAGTGGTTTTAATTTATCATTTGTTGACATTCAAAAAATATTTTTTCAAATGTAAAAACAAACACAGTCTGATTGAAAATATTTTTAAATAAAAACAGCCAATAAGGTGACCTATTGACTGTTTTTGTTCAAACGGTTTTTATTTCGAGCTGCTGAACTGGTAAAAGATATCGAACTGGAATACATTACTATGCTCCTTCGGCCCGTAATCAGATTTATAGATATTGCTGATTCCGAAGTTATACCTCGCGTCAAAGCCAAGGCCGCCGGTAGTAAGATAGCCCAAGCCAAGCGGTATAGAAAAAACCGCGCTTTGCATCTTATTTTTGATATCCGTAGAGGTATTACCCACCATTGATTTTGCACTTACCAAAAATCCAACCTGAGGTCCTGCTTCTAACCTGAAACCATTGTCAAACATATATTGAATCAGGACGGGAAGGTTTAAATACCCCAAATTGAGACTTACATTACTGTTTGATTTGCTTTTGGCGCCTTCAGAAGAATAATACAATTCGGGTTGGATTGCCCACATTTTGCTGGAAGTATGGATATGTGCGAGTAATCCCGCATTGAAGCCGATTTTGGTCTGCATGTCTGAATTGTTGGGATAACTTAAGGAAGAGGCATTTAAGCCGCCTTTTATGCCGAAATGTGCATCCTGGGCTTGCGCCTGCATCATTAGAAAGATGGTAGCTGACAGGATCATTATTTTTTTCATAAACTTGTTTTTTAGGTTAATGTTAATTATATGTAATAATTACCAACCTATTTATCAAAACGCGTACCTGTTTTTATAAATACCTCATCTGGTTTATCTTTGCAACCTGATTTTACCCGCCTTTGCGAAGGTTTGATTCATCCTGTAAATGTCTCAAAAAAAAAACGGGTAACATTAATTATGGCACTATTACATAACCGGGTTTCTCAAAAAGAACTGAAGAGGCTCCTGTTCGAAGAAAAAGAACCACGCGTTACCCTTTCATTTTACAAGTACGCGCTTATCGAAGATCCGCAGGCTTTTCGTGACGAATTCTATAAAAATTTAAATGAGCTGAAAGTATTTGGGCGAATTTATGTGGCCCACGAAGGTATCAACGCGCAAATGAGCGTACCTGCGCCTAACTTTGATAATTTTAAAAAATACCTCGATACCCTTTCTTTTTTGAAAGGAGTTCGCCTGAATATTGCTGTTGATGATGATGGAAAAAGCTTTTGGGTTTTGAAAGTGAAAGTGCGTGGCAAAATTGTGGCAGACGGAATAAGCGATCCGCATTTTGATATGAGCAAAAAAGGTAAATATGTTGATGCGGATTCTTTCAACCAACTCACTGCTGATACTGAGACCATTGTGGTAGACATGCGCAATCATTACGAATATGAAGTGGGTCATTTTGAAAATGCGATGGAAATTCCTTCTGATACCTTCCGGGAACAGCTACCCATGGCCGTTAGTATGCTGGAAGGAAAGAAAGACAAAAACATCATCATGTATTGCACAGGCGGTATTCGTTGCGAAAAGGCCAGCGCTTATATGTTGCATAATGGGTTTAAAAATGTGTACCACCTTGAGGGAGGAATTATTCAATATGCGAATAAGGTAAAAGAAGAACGGCTGCCAAATAAATTTCTCGGGAAAAATTTCGTCTTCGACGGAAGGTTAGGGGAGCAGATTGGCGATCAGATAATTAGCCATTGCCATCAGTGCGGTGCGCCGTGTGATACCCATACCAATTGCGCCAATGAAGGTTGTCATTTACTTTTTATACAATGCGCTGCATGCGCCGCGAAGTATGAAGGATGTTGCTCTGAGGAATGTCAGTCAGTAAATCAGTTACCGGAGGAAGAAAGAAAGGAGAAGCGTAAAGGTGTAAAAAACGGGATAATGATCTTCAATAAGTCGCGCGAAAGAATGAACGCTTTAATGAACAAACCTGAGTAGATAAAAGGCCAAATGCATCGAACCAACTTTGAATTTAAAGCAAGATCAAATGATATTTTTCTGCTTGAACAGAAATTGCAGAAGCTCGGTCCTGATTTTAAAGGCGAAGACCACCAGGTTGACACCTATTTTAACGTCGACACAGGCAGGCTGAAATTGCGTGAAGGAAATATTGAAAATTCGCTCATTTACTATGAAAGAACGAACGTTGCAGCCTCAAAACAATCAGATGTTATCCTAAGCCGGGTTCTGCCTGGTTCTTCATTAAAAACGATTCTCACAAAGGTTCATGGAATAAAAGTTATAGTGGATAAGAGAAGAAAGATTTATTTTATCGGCAATGTAAAATTTCATTTCGACACCGTGGAAAAACTTGGAACTTTTGTTGAGGTAGAAGCGATTGATAGCGGCAATATCGGACTTGAGAGATTAAAAGAACAATGCAAATATTTTGCTGATTTTTTTGAAATTAAACAGCGCGATTATGAATCGCTTTCTTACAGCGACCTTCTCCTAGATATTTTTAATTCGCCAGTAAACAAATAAATTTCCAGAATTTTTATTTTGTTACCGATGCATCTGCAATCGTTATTGCTTCGCTGATTATTGATAAACCTTCGTCGATTTGTTCTTTGGTAATGCAAAGCGGCGGGGCGATAAAGATATAGCTCCACCGCACAAAGGTGTACATTCCCGATTCTTTAATTTGTGCCGCTACCTTATTCATCACTACCATCTCGTCCGGCCTTGCATTGAAGGGTGCCATTGGCTCTTTGGTATCGCGATTTTTTACGAGCTCGAGGCAACCAAGCAAGCCTGTGTTGCGCCAATCGCCAATTGACGGATGTTTTTGTTTTAAAATTTCTATTTGTTCATCGAGGTATTTTCCCATTTGTGCAGCGTTATCAATCAAATTGTCATCTTCATAGATTTGCAGATTTTCCAGCGCGGCAGCACAACAAACAGGATGGGCAGAATAAGTGAGACCGAGAGGTAACATTACCTCATCAAATTTGGAAGCGATCTTTTCAGAAACCATTAAGCACCCAAATGGCAAATAACCGCTGGTAAGGCCTTTGGCCATCGCAATCATATCAGGCATGATATCATGATTTTGAAATCCAAACCATTTTCCTGTTCGGCCAAAACCACTCATCACTTCGTCTATTATCAGGAGAATACCGGTGCGGTTGCAGATTTCTCTCACTTTTTTCAAATACCCTTTTGGATATTGCATGCAACCTGATGACCCTGACTCTCCCTCCAATAATATCGCTGCAATATTATCGGGTCCTTCAAAAGCAACAATACGTTCTAATTGCGCGATGCTTTCCTTCAATAAATTTTCCTCTCCATACTCCCACCTGTATAAATACGGCAGATCGAAATGAACAAAATTGGTGGCCTGTTGCGCATCTAACGGAAGTTTTCGGGGATCGCCGCTTGCCGTCATTGCGGCATTTGATGAGCCATGGTATGACTTGTAACGGGACAAAATTTTATGTTTGCCAGTGTACAATCTTGCAAGTTTGATCGCATTTTCGATTGAATCAGCACCGCTCAAAGTAAAGAATGCTTTGTTTAAATCGCCGGGGCAAATTTGTGCTAATTTTTTCCCGAGGTCGCCGCGCACGCGGGTTACACTTGCAGGAGTAACATAACTTACTTCCTGCATCTGCCGGGTAACAGCCATGGTTATACGCTGATTTCCATGACCTATATTTACATTCATCAATCCGGAGGAAAAATCGATATACTTCTTACCGTTGTAGTCATATAAATAAACACCTTCTGCGTGCTCCACAGCAATTGGATTAATTCCTTTTTGCTTGCTCCAGGAAAATAGTGTGTAATCAAGGCTGTTATCTATTATTTCCTTTGTTTCGGTTTTTGTTGATGTTTGAGGCATGATAAAATAGGTTTAATATTTATTCTCAGTTGTAACAGAATCAACTCATCCAGTTTATGCCCGCTTCCGCGTTCCATTTGACAGTTGATTTTTTTAATTGCGTCCAAAATTCTATGGAGCTTTTTCCGGTGATATCACCTACGCCAAATTTACTATCGTTCCAGCCTCCGAAAGAAAAAGGCTCTCGGGGAACAGGAACACCAACATTTACACCGATCATTCCGGCGCTGGCTCTCTCAATGATATGCCGTGCCATGCCACCATTTTGCGTAAACACGCTCGCAGCATTTCCATAGGGATTTGCATTTTCGATTGCCAACGCTTCTTCCACCGTGCTGGTGCGCATGATACTGATGACGGGGCCGAAAATTTCTTCCCGTGCTACCGACATCCCCGGCGTAACATGATCAATTACCGTGGGCCCAACATATGTTCCATTTTCTTTTCCTTCTACTGTAGTCTTTCTTCCGTCCAATAAAATATTGGCTCCCTGCTCTTCCGCTTCAGTAATATATTTTTCTATTCTTTCCTGCGAAGCTTTGTTGATGACTGCACCAAGATTTTTACCGGGAATTATTTTTTTTGCTTCTTCAACAATTTTATTAATGACATCGTCTACGTTTCCAACACCTATCATCGCACTTGCTGCCATACAACGCTGTCCGGCACAACCACTCATGCTTGCTGCCACATTTTGTGCGGTCATAGAAGGAATGGCATCCGGCAAAACGATCAGGTGATTTTTCGCGCCACCCAAAGCCAAACATCTTTTGTACTGATGCGTTGCTTTTTGATAAACCATCTTGGCAATTTTTGTGGAACCAACAAATGAAACCGCTTTAATTTTAGGATGCTGACAAATGGCCTCCACAATTTCTGCGTCTCCGTTTACGATATTTAATACACCATCAGGCAAGCCTGCTTCCTTTAACAACAAAGCGAGCCTTCCTGCACTTAGCGGAACTTTTTCAGACGGCTTGAAGATCATACAATTTCCCAGGACGATTGCATTGGGAATGGTCCAGTTGGGAACCATATTAGGAAAATTAAAAGGAACTATTGAAGCCACGATCCCTAAGGGCACATGTTCGATCCGGCATTCTACGCCACGACTCACTTCAAGCACTTCCCCCGCAATTAACTGCGGCAAAGAGCACGCAAATTCAGTTAGTTCAATGCTTTTTTCCACTTCTGCTCTTGATTCACCCAATGTTTTTCCATTCTCTTCAGTGCACAATTGCGCGAGAGAATCAATGTCGCGCTCAAGCAAAGTTTTGTATTTATAAAAAACCTGCACTCTTTCTTTAATTGGCGTTTTGCTCCACGAAGTAAAAGCGTTTTCCGCGGCGTTAACGGCTGCTTGCAGATCATCGGAATTAGAAAGCCCGACTCTTGACAATGGTGTTCCATCAACGGGAGAAATTACATCTAAAAAATTTTGGGACGAAGCGTTAATGCGTTCACCATTTATAAAATTTTGTTCAGCATCATATTTCATAAGATCAATTATTTAATCCTGGCAAAAAGCTTGTTCAAGTTAAACAAATTTTGGAGTAAACAACAAATTGTATCGATTGTGATCCTGAAAAGCTCATTGATGTTTGCTGAAGACAGCAGGTGATTTTATCAGCGAATTTTAACTTTCGACCGAAATAGTAAACAAATAAATAACCGCGAATTTTTTTTGCCAGCGGATATAATTTAAATGTTTTCAGTTTGAACTAATTTCGTTCCCAGATATTGAAAACATGGCTCCTGTAATTGTTTTGATCGCCTTGACTTTGATGGTCGTTTTTTTCATTTTTTATAAAAGGCCACAAAAAAAAGTTGTTCTTCCTGAAAATTATCAAATGATATTAAGCGGAAATGTATCTTATTACCATAAACTTGATGAAAACAATAAAGTAAAATTCGAAGATAAAGTACGAGAATTTTTAAGTTATGTTCGTGTTGACGGAATTGATACACAGGTTGAAGATCTTGATATCTTATTGGTAGCAAGCGCTGCTGTAATACCGGTTTTCGGATTTAGCAAATGGAAATATTTTAATCTTCGAAATGTGCTGCTTTACCCGGCGTCCTTTAACCGGGATGAATTTCTCGCTTCGGGTTATGAAAAAAATACGCTGGGAATGGTTGGAAATGGCCCGATGCAAAGAGTTATGATTCTTTCAAAGCCAGCTTTGCGAAATGGCTTTATCAACAAAGAGTCTACAGCAAATACAGGAATTCATGAATTTGTTCATTTACTGGACAAAGAAGACGGAGAGGTTGATGGACTTCCCGAAGCATTGCTCACCAGGAAGCGTAATGCTGAATGGGTAAAATTGATCGATAAAAACATTGAGCTGATATTACAGGAGCAATCAGATTTCAATACTTACGGGGCATCTAACAAAGCTGAATTCTTTGCTGTTGCTTCTGAGTATTTTTTTAACCAGCCAGCATTATTTAAAGAAAAGCATAGCGAACTTTTTGAACTGATGTGCACAATGTACAACCAGGATCCGTCAGGCTTTTAAACTACCTGTTTATAAAAATCTTTTTACTTTGTCTCCGGCCATCAGCGTTAGTTACTACCAGAACGTACATGCCATTTAGAACTCTTTCAGGGATGTTGAATGTAAGAATATTTAAACCATTTGTTTTAAATTCCTGTTTGTACAACACCTTGCCGGAGTATTCCATCAGCTGAACATATACATTTTTGTTTTTACTGAAGTTTGCATTATTACTGATATAAATTTTATCATGAGCCGGGTTTGGATAAATGGCAAATTTTTCAAAATTAAACCTTACGAGTACGATTGGAGAATATGACGCATTCCCATTGATATCTACCTGTTTGAGCCTGTAATAATTGTCCCCATCCTGCGGGGAATAATCGGTAAATTTATAATTGTGCATTTTGGAAGTAGTACCATTCCCTTTTACTGTACCGATTGTTTTAAAATCTGTGTTGGTTCCACTTCTTTGAATTTCAAAATGGTCATTATTAATTTCGGCTGTTGTTATCCAACTTAGCAGAGCGCTTTTATTTTCCAGGTTTTTGCCGGTAAAATTTACCAGGTTAGCATCAAGTGCGCCGCTGATTCTTAAAGCAACATTACTGACCTGCACTGTATCCAAAGCCGTATTGCTATTTCTTGTGTAGGCGATACCTACATAGGCATTAGGTCCGAGAGCCAACGTGGTGGTATCCTTAATTATCCAATCGGTTCCATTGGAAGAATATGAAGAGACGTACATATTTCCTTTATTATAAATGCGTAACCATACAGGTGCGGGATGATAAACAAAAGAGGCAATACTCTTTGAAGTATCGTTTTGAGACGTTCTTTCGTGTGAATAAATAACGCCCTGAGGTGTAAGCGAAAAGAATATATTAGGTGAGCCGGGGTCCAGGTTTTGCCTGAACATTATGCCACATTTGGAATCAAATGTATTATTTAGAAAAGTATCTATTTTGATTGTCAATTCGGTCTCATTTGTAATCACATTTTGAAACACATAGTGGAAGGCATCTTTGATTCCCCAAACATCATTGCCAGATGCGGTGATGGTATATACGCCGTTCGTTACGCATACGTCTCCCGCATGCGCTAAATAGCCAATGTCAGCGCCTTGCCATGTTGGAGGTAAAGTATTTGTGCAAGGTGACGCTGGTAGAGGGTTTAAGCCGTAAACATTTAATTTGCGTGAAAAGGTGGCCATGTATACTTTGCCATTAGCTATAGTCGGAGGAACAAATTTTGCAAATCGTCCAATTGAATCCCGTTTACTATTCCAGTTACTATTCCATAATTCATGTGTTACATCGGTTGCATCAAACGCCTGTAAAATGCCCGGCACAGTATCGTGCTCCGCATCTCCGTTAATCGGATGAGATGCCCATAAGATTCCGGTTCCATGTTCAGATCCGTTTGAAGAAACCGCAAGCATTCCTCCGGGCATACCTGCGGGAAGCGTAGTATAGCCTGTTTTTTCATTCAGAGCATCAAATTTCATATTAATTCTGTCAAACGGATATTGATGCAGAAGAGACTCTTCGGCCCAACCATAGATATATTCATTTCCGTATTCATCTTTAAAATAAACTGGTGTGCCATGAACGTTTTTTTCATCCTCTGTGGTTGTGTCGGCTAATTGGAGCGTTTGCAAAACATTGGAGTTGTCGGTGGTAGTTCCGCCCATAGCGTCATTGTTTATCAAATATAATTTCCCCTCTTTGCTTCCGGAAACAGACAGATGAGTATTTGGAATTAATAAGGCACCGTCCGATCCGTAATCTGCATCATTATCATTTAAAAATTGATAATTCATCGGAGTAAAAAAATCTAACACCTTTAGAGAAGGAGATAATTTGATGAGGCTGTTTCCACGGTTAACAGTATCATTGGGATTACCGGATTGCCCGTCTAACCCGTTGCCTGTTGTGATATACAAGTTGCCATCGTCGTCAACACTTGGCGGTAATCCACTCATCCAGATTCCTGCCTGCCCTCCTTGCGGATCAACACTTTGATCACCGGCATTCGGCGCCGAATTATAGACATATTTTTGTTGAAGGGTTGAGGCATCATATGCCATCATCCATCCCTGGTAAGGTCCCCAATCGCAATGGGACGCCCAGCATATATAAACGAGGTTGTTCAGAAGTAACAGGCCTGGTCTTTGATTTTCTTTTTGCGGATTAAAAGTTATTACACCTCCCACACTCCCATATCCGGTACCCGGGAACGTCGCTGTAATGAGGACCGGAGGAAGCTTGTCACCGCCGGTCAGTAAATTTATGGCGTGCAAATACTGTACATAATTGTTTCCTGTTTTTGATACACTTCTTACCACAACATACAGCGTTTGTGTTGTTGTATCAATAGCAGGTGTTCCAACGATACCTATTTTTCCTTTGAAATCAGAATACCCGCCAGGTAAGCCAGTACAGGCGCCTGTCATATCGGTATTTCTTACCGGCCTGTAATTCGCAGAATCATAAGTGAGATTTACATGCCAAAAGGGAGATGATGCGCTTGCATCATCCGCGTCAAAAGCATACAGCGAATTGTTTACTGTTGCTACGATAACAATATTATGGGTGCCGCCACCGATTGAAACATTGCTGACTACAAGAGGTTGTGCATAAATCTGATCATCCACATCCCTGGAAAATATTTTCCCGAAATTTCCACTGCTCACATTGTCAGTGGCTAAAATGGTCTCTTTATTATTCCAGCCAGTCCTTCTCAGATCATTATGATTCATCAATACATCAACCTGCCCAAAAGAATTGATATAAATGAAAATGAAAGCGACCGTGATCAAAAAGTTTCGGAAAAAAGCACAAGTAGGTATATTTCCATCCATAGAATCAGCATTCATAAAGTTCAGCGTTCAAATAAATAAACAAATAAAGGAAGGTGGATTAGGGTAAGATGCAATTTAAACATTTTTAGGAAAACAACCGCTTCAACAATCGTTTTGCGTTCCACTTATATGCTTAATTACAATTTGCGTTCCATTTTTTTTGATGGATTAGCAGCGTAGAAAATCATAATTTTTCATGCATAAAAATAATCGATAATTGCTGATTTTGCTAATTTTTGGTAACAAAATTTAAAAAAAACAGGAATCGACAGAAACAATTTAATAGCGCGCATTAATATTAAAAATAATATAATAGGACGTCTAATTTTCCCAACCACTCGCCAATACATCAGCAATGTGCATCGTAGTAAGAGAAATATTTTTTTTTGTGATAATTCCCTGGAGGTGCATCAGGCAACTAAGATCAGTAGAAATAATATGGGTGGCGCCTGATTGTATAGCATGGTCTATTTTTTGATCGCCCATCGCTTTTGAAATATCTTCAAATTTCACTGCAAATGTTCCTCCGAATCCACAACAGGTTTCTGTTTCGTTCATTTCAACTAACTCAAGGCCTTGCACCTTTTGCAGCAAGCGTCTTGGTTCTTCCTTTATTTTACATTCGCGCAGGGCTGCGCAGCTATCATGGTAGGTTGCTTTTACATTTAATTGCGCTCCATAATTTTCAATCTTTAATACTTTCGTCAGGAATTCTGTAAACTCAAATATTCTTCCTGTAAGATTTTTTACCAGGTTATGTTGAGATGAATTTTCAAACAATTGTGCATAGTAATTTCTTACAAAACCAACGCATGAAGCTGAGGGTGCAACAATATAATCTGTTGAATCAAAATCTTTAATAAATTTTGTCGCGACCCTTTTTGCTTCGTCCTGGAATCCGGCGTTAAAAGCGGGCTGTCCACAGCAGGTTTGATTGCTATTGTACTCAACATCACAACACGCTTTTTCAAGTACCTTAACCATATTGAAAGCAGTTTGAGGATACAACTGATCAACAAAACATGGTATAAATAATTGAACTTTCATTGAATGAAATGTAAGTATTTTAAAAATGCAAATATTCTATTTTGAATATTTTAAGGCAATCATTTTTAAAGCAGTTAAGGCAGCTTCTTCGCCTTTATTTCCGTGTATTCCGCCGGTACGTTCATCAGCCTGTTGCTGATTATCTACGGTGAGCACGCCAAAGATAGTAGGAACAGGCAGCGTTAAATTTAATTGTAATATGCCATCTGTAATAGCCCTGCAAACATAATCGAAATGCGGCGTTCCTCCTTTTAGCACACACCCCAGCGCAATAAATGCCTGGGGTTTCTCAAACTTATTATGATACGTTTCCCAAAAATTTTTGATTGTGAATGGAATTTCAAATGCGCCCGGCACGGAGATCACTTTGTAATTTTCCATTTCATAATGCTCAAGAACTTTCTTGCATCCATCCAATAGTTTATTTACTGTTTCCGGGTTCCATTGGGTATGTACAATAACGATACAGGCATCCTTCGGAAGAATGCCTGTATCAATATCATAAAGATTTTGGTTGACTATTGCCATTTGATTTCGCTAAAATTTATTCTGAAAATTGTCCCAATTTCGCAAGATAACGGTCTACATCAGCAGCCCGTTGTGTAAGCGGATAATCTGATTTAATTTTTTTAAACAGATCAATAGCTTCTTTTTGTTTCCCGATTGACTCAGCAAATAATGCAGCCCTGAAAAGATATTCTGAAGAAGTATACGTGTCTTTTTCGTTCACATTGGCAGCCTTCTGGTAATAATCCAAAGCATCATCATTTTTATTTAATTCTGCACTTGCATCGCCCATCATCCCAAGAGCACGGCTTTTTATCTGGTCGGCACCATTAGCATCAAAATCTTTCAGGTAACTGATCGATTTTGCATATTGACCCAACTGCAGATAACAGGCACCTGCATAATATTCACACAAGTTGGCTGCGGGTGTTCCTGAGTATTGGTTAATGATTCTTAATGCCCCCGGATTAGTTCCATCTCCATTTAATACTTTTGTTGCCAATAGAATCTTTGAAGAATCGGTAGCGGTTGTAAAGTCAGAAAAATATTGTTGAGTCACAAATACCACTTTATCTGCTTTTTCCTGCTTGGGCACTTTAAACATGTATTTGTAGATCATCCAACCTACAAATAAAATGACTATAACAGAACCGATGTACGATATCGGTTTGTTATATTTAGCCCAAAAACCACGGGCTCTTTCTACCACATCCACATCTGTTGAGTGAGCTTTTTTAGTAGCCATTACTTCTTTTTTTGTTTTATATTCTTGAAAAAAGAGGATTAATCAGTTATAAAAGGATAATCATCTTCAGCATACACGTCTTTTAACACTTCATCGTCATCAGGATAAGGGCTATCTTCAGCGAATTGTACGGCGTCGGCCACTTCGTTTTTCACCCTGTCATTAATTGCTTCGATTTCCTCATCGGTAACACCGAAATTTGTTTTCAATTTATTCATGGTGGTTTCCACCGGGTCCTGGAGCTTATATTCTTCCATTTCTTCTTTACTCCGGTATTTTGCCGGATCACTCATACTGTGACCTTTGTAACGATACGTCTTAATTTCCAATAATGTAGGTCCTCCTTTTTCACGTGCTCTCCTCACTGCCCGTGCCACTGCGTCATGCACTTTTTCAGGAACCATTCCATCTACCTGGTCGCCGGGCATCTCGTATGCATCCGCCAGTTTATAAATATCGAGCACATTTGACGTACGTGCTACCGATGTTCCCATCGCATAATTATTATTTTCACAAATAAATACTACGGGAAGCTTCCAAAGCATAGCAAGGTTGAAAGTTTCATGAAGAATACCTTGCCTTGCTGCTCCATCACCAAAAAAGCAAAGTACCACGTTATCTGTATCTTTATATTGTTCAGCGAAGGCAAGTCCTGCTCCGGTTCCTATTTGCGCTCCCACGATTCCATGACCGCCAAAAAATTTATGATCCACACCAAAAAAGTGCATACTTCCACCTTTACCTTTACTGCAGCCGGTAGCTTTTGCATATAATTCGGCCATACATGCTTTTGCGGGAACTCCTTTGGCAATTGCCAGGCCGTGATCGCGGTAAGCTGTAATGAATATATCATCAGGGGTTGTTGCGGTCATGCAACCGGCGGCTATCGCTTCCTGCCCAATATATAAGTGGCAGAAACCGCGGATTTTTTGCATTCCATACATCTGGCCGGCTTTTTCTTCGAAGCGGCGAAGCAAGAGCATCAACTCGTACCAGTATAAATAAGTTTCTTTAGAAAACTTTGTAGCCAATATTTTAAAATTTTAGGTCGCAAAGATAATGGAAAACAAAATAAATTTTTCGTGAAAAATACATTTGGAAGAAGTTCTGTTCTTCCGGCTTCCCTGTCAACCGCTTATGGCAGTAAACGAACAAATTACCAGGATTTTTATTTTTGGAAAAGTGGAAACAAAAAACCGGCGTTTCCACCGGTTTTAGAAAAATTCGTTTGTTATTATTATTTGTTTCCTGCTTCGGCTATTTGTTTTTCGCCAATCACTTTTTCCAAAGCCTTAACCGTTTCGTCAACGTACAAATCATTGCTGATTGTTTTGATGAACTGCTCCTGTTTTGAAATTTTGGCTGTATCTCCCTGCATTGCCAGCGAATCGGGCATTAAGGTGCTTGTCTGTAAATGTACCGGAGATTTCGAGTATTCATCCAGTTTATGAGCTGCCGCTTCAATATTAGCCTGCATCTTTTTGTATTTGTCAATATTTAAAGGTGTGGGTTCATCTCTGTATTTATCCAGCAGGCTTACTTGTTTTTGAATTTCTTTAAAATCAATATTTTGATTTACGTCGGCATTAATACTTGCAATAGCCGGCGCATAGCTGTAACCGGGATTCCAGGTTGTGTAGTTTGCTTTAGGTATCTGATCCCAGGCCAATGCATCAGGGTTGTCTTTTTCACGAAGTTTTGCATTTTCCAGGCGATCAGGGATGACGATATCCGGGGTTACGCCTTTTAACTGGGTAGCGCCTCCATTGATCCTGTAAAATTTTCTAAAGGTAAGTTTTACGTCGCCCAACCCTTCGGCAGGGTGATTGAAAAACGGGTTTTCTGATTGCGGATCAAGAGAAACACTTCTCTGTACGGTTCCCTTGCCATAAGTGGAACTTCCAATAATAATACCCCGATGGTAATCCTGTATAGCTGCTGCAAAAATCTCAGACGCCGAAGCGCTCAATTCATCTACCATTACCGCAAGCGGGCCTGTATATAAAACTTCCTTATCCCTGTCTGTCAACACACTTGGTGCTCCATCGCGTCCTTTTACCTGTACAACGGGACCTCCTTTGATAAATAATCCAACCATGTCTACCACGTCCTGCAGCGATCCGCCACCATTTCCCCTGAGATCCATAACGATACCTTCCACATTGGCGGCTTTCAATTTTTCGACTTCTTTGGCAACATCCGTAGCAGACCGCCTTCCGGATGGATCTTCAAAGTTGGCATAGAATTCAGGCAGATAAATGTAACCGATTTTGTGACCGTTATTATTTATCACCGCACTTCGTGCAAAAGTATCATCCAGCGAAATTTTATCCCTTGTAATTGGAACCACTTTTATAGAACCATCAGCTTTCTTTAAAGTAAGTTTCACAATAGAGCCTCTTTTCTCCCCACGAATTAGTTTGACAGCATCGGTTACCGCATAACCTGTTACGTCCACCGGGGTGGCATCCCCTTCACCTACTTTTAATATTTCATCTCCGGGAGTAATTTCGCCGGTTTTCCACGCTGGCATTCCGGTAATTAAGCTTGCAATAGTGATCTTTCCGTCTTTTTCCTGTAACTGTGCCCCGATTCCATAAAAAGTACCACTTAACATTTCATCAAAACTTCGTTTATCCACGGGTGCAAAATAGCTGGTATGGGGATCCATGCTGGTGGTAATGGCATTTACAAAATCGCTGAAAAGATCATCAGTTGAATTATGATTTTTCAAAGTTTCAAAGTATCGATCCATTTGTTTTGAAACTTTTTCAATCGCTTCCCTTTTAAGTGTGGTATCGGCTTTGGAAGCGATAGCCTTATTTTTACTTGAATCTCTTTCTTCCTGAAGATCTACATACCTCACTAACACCAGGTATTTTAAACGTTTTCTGCCATAATCATTTCTTTCTGCAACAGAATTGGGATAATCCCGTTTATCGCCATCTGTTTGCAGGTATTCATCTTTGCTAAAATCGAATGGTTGTTTTAAAATTTGCTGGTACGACGCAGCTACTTCATCAATTCTTTTTAAATAAGTATCACTGATGGCATAAAAAGACTGAAGCGGAGCACCATGGATCTCATCATCAATACGGTTTTGATACTTTTTAAATGCATCAATATCCTGTTGTAAAAAAATATATTTATCCGGATCCAGGTCGTTCTCATATTTTTTCAAAACTTCCTGCGAAAATTTATCATCGATTTTTTTGGGATTATAATGGCCCTGCTCTAAAACGATTCCTACATTTTGAAGAATCTTCTCATATTTTGTTTTTGGGTCGTTAGAATTGTCACTCTTTCCCATCACACCATACCCTATAAATAAACCAGCCAGGATTAAAATAATTAGTACGGGAATAAATTTTTTGCTCATAATAAAACTGATTATTGGGTTCATACGTAAAAGTAACAAAGATTAAATTTGCACTTTAAAATTAGATGTTTGAATTAACAAAGGTTTTTGTAAAAGTATAGACGGTTTTACAGAAACAATTATTGTAATAAAAGAAAAGTAAAATCCCGCTAAATAAGCGGGATTTTTGTGGGTGGATGATGGGGCTCGAACCCACGACCCTCAGAATCACAATCTGATGCTCTAACCAACTGAGCTACAACCACCGTTTTGGGGACAGCAAAATTAATTAAAATTTCTAACCAAAAAATATCAATTTTTTGAGTTTTCTTTTTGTCCGTTCAATCCGGAAATAACTGTATTGTTTTTTTCGGCATTTTAAAAAGATGCGAAGATGATTTCACCGCCGTTATTTTTATAATACCATTCATACATATTTAAAATTTTGTTTTAACAATATGATGTGAAATTTGCCGGCTCATTTAAACCCGTTATTATGAAAATTTTCCGATACGCTCTCACGTTTTTATTATTTGTTGTTTCATCTGCCGTAATGGCCCAGTATCCGCAGGCGCAAGGCCGCGGTAATGCCGCAGGAAGAAATTTCAATATGGGACACTTTTACGGTAAGGTGATAGATGGCAATACCAATAAGCCTATTGAAGCTGCTTCTGTACAGCTTACCCAAATGAAAATGGATACTGTAACAAAGCAACGAAAAAATGTGATTGTTGCTGCGATGCTTACTGATAAGAAAGGCGAATTCAGTATCGACCAATTGCCTGTTTTCGGTAAATACAATTTAGTAATCAGCACGGTTGGTCATGCGGTTTACAATGACGAGATATCTTTTAATCTGAAAATGAATGGCGACAGAAGCCAGATGATGAATGCAATTGATAAAGACCTTGGCAATATTAAATTACTTCCACAGGAAAAACAATTGGCAAATGTGGTGGTAACTGCAAACAAACCAATGATGCAGATGAATATTGATCGAAAAGTGTTTAATGTAGATAAAAGCCTTACCAGTGTAGGTGGTACGGCAGTGGATGTAATGAGAAACGTGCCTTCTGTGAACGTGGATATTGATGGAAATGTAACATTAAGAAATGCCAGTCCCCAGATTTTCGTTGATGGCAGGCCTACCACCTTAACCCTTGATGAAATACCGGCAGATGAAATTGAAAGTATTGAAATTATTACCAATCCTTCCGCAAAATTTGACGCTTCCGGTGGCGGCGCGGGTATCTTAAACATTGTGATGAAGAAAAACAAAAAACCCGGCTATAACGGAAACCTGAGAGCCGGAGTGGATACAAGAGGCGGAAGCAATGCCGGCGGAAACATTAATATCCGCCAGGGGAAAATTAATTTTTTCGCCAGTGGAAATTACTTCCATTTTAAGGGAAAAAGCAATGATGTAACCGACAGAACAGATAATGTAAATGGCCTTACATCAATATTGCATGAAAGCAGCAGGCCCACGCGCAACGGGCGTATGGCGGGAGGCAATTTAGGATTTGATTATTTTATAGATAACCGCAATACATTAACAATTTCCGGTGGTATCAGGAAGGGCAAATTTGGTGGTGACGAATTGCAAAATATCACACGAGACACGCTTTACAACGGAACCACCACCCACAGCTATGGAACGAGCAACAGCAGCAGCGACTTTACCTGGGATAATTATAATGGTAAAATAAGTTTTAAACACAATTTTGCAAAACCTAACAAATACATCACCGCTGATGCTAATTACGACTACAGCAAAAACACTAATGAGCAGAACATTGCTACCCAATATTATAAAGCCGATAACACGCCCAGCCAGCCTCTATTTCAGCAAAAAACCGTAGGAAATGGTACTCACGATAATGTTACGATACAAACTGATTATTCAAATCCTGTTTCGGATAAAATAAAAGTAGAAGCCGGTTTAAGAGCCGCTATCCGGAGCTCAAACAGTGAGAACAACAATTTTATCATGGATCAGTCTACCGGTAAATATGAATCTGTGCAGGGTTTAAACAGTAAGTATAAATACACTGATGATGTGTATGCGGCTTATGTTACCTATTCACAAAAGATCAACAATTTTACTTACCAACTTGGAGGCCGTGTTGAGAGTTCTAAATATGCAGGCGAGTTGATTGATTCCAATGAATCTTTTAGTAACTCATATCCCCTTAGTTTTTTCCCAAGTGTTTTCTTAACCCAGAAGATCAATGATAAGCAGGACATTCAACTTAACTATTCAAGAAAAATAAACCGGCCTAACTTTTGGCAGCTCATTCCCTACTTTGATTTTACAGATCCGTTAAACGTGAGCGTTGGTAACGCTTCCCTGGTTCCTGAATTTACCAATTCACTTGAATTGTCATATAACCTGAACCTGAAAAACGGAAATAACATCATTGCAACAGCCTACTACAGGGGAAGTAACAATTTGATTTCCCGCTACCAGTATTGGGACAAAAATCCTAATCCGGCTTACAGTGATTCAGTATTTATTTCTTCTTACGTAAACGCGAATAGTTCAGCCGCATATGGTTTGGAAATAACTTCGATGAATAAAATCGCCCCCTGGTGGACACTGACAGAGAACATTAATTTCTACAATTCGCAGATAAACGGAAGTAACCTTTCCGGCAGCAATGCCTCCAACCAAAAGTTGAGCTGGTTTGGAAAGATCAACAGTACTTTCATGTTGCCTTCCAATATATCAATCCAGATTAATGGTGATTATACCAGTAAAACAATTTTGCCTCCGGGCCGTGGTGGTGGCGAAAGGCACTGGGGCGGTGGAAATTTAGCAACTGCCAATGGGTATGCTTTGCCGGTGTATGGTTTTGATGCGGCCGTGAAAAAAGATTTTCTAAAAGATAAATCGTTATCGGTTTCATTGAGTATGAACGATATTTTCAACACAAGGGTCACAAGAGTCCATTCAGAATCAACTTCCTCAAAAGATATTTCATCGATACAGGACATCAGGAGACAAAGAGATCCGCAGCAGGTAAGATTGAATGTAAGCTGGCGTTTTGGGAAAATGGACGTTTCTCTGTTCAAAAGAAAAAATATGAACCAGGGTGGGGAACAGGGCGATATGCCGCCAGTAATGGCTCAGTAAACTTTTAATTCACCAATTATTTATTAGCCGGCTGTTGCCGGCTATTTTTTTGCCTAACAGTAAACGAAGAAAAAGCGACGTATTTCTATTTTCACCCCGCATAATTTGCGCCGGAGAAAGGTTTGATAGTAAAACAACAAATTCCGTTAATTCTTAATTTTTTTATTTCGATTTTTTGAACTAAATATTTAAAAATGAAAAAGAAACATGCCTAAAAAAAATGTAATGGCATGTTAATTGATTATTATTTTTTTTTATCTAAAAAATAATATTATGGAAAAGATTAAAAATTATTACCGGTCATTTATCGCAATGTTGATATTGTTATTCGCTCAGGGAATTGTTTTGGCCCAGGATAGCGCTGTTTCATCCAGCAGTAGTACCACTACCACTACCTCCACTACCACTACGATACAACCCTGGATGTGGATTGTTGGTGGAATTATAGTTTTGGTGATCATTATCGCGTTAGTAAGCGGAGGCTCAAAGGATAGAGAAGTTGTGGTGACAAAGGAGCGAACTGTAGAATAATTTTATCGATCTCAATTTATACAAATGGCTGCTTCATGCGGCCATTTTTTGTACCTGCTTTGCTTGTTTTACCCGGTCCGGTTGCTGTTTTCGTGTTATCTTTGCGCCCTTTGTTCAATTCATTTATCGAACAAAATGAAATGCAAACACAGAAACCAACGAAATCAGAAAAAAATCTCATAAGAAATGGCTTTACAAGCAGGAATTGTAGGATTACCGAATGTAGGAAAATCAACATTATTTAATGCCGTGAGTAACAGTGCAAAAGCGCAGGCGAGCAATTATCGTTTTTGTACAATCGAACCGAATGTTGGCCTTGTAAATGTGCCGGATAAAAGACTGAACGTACTTGCAGATCTTGTTAAACCCGAAAGAATTGTACCGACCCAGATCGAAATCGTTGACATTGCCGGCCTCGTAAAAGGCGCCAGCAAGGGCGAGGGATTGGGAAACAAATTCCTGGCAAACATACGTGAGGTGGATGCGATTATCCATGTGATACGTTGTTTTGAGGATGAAAATGTGTTACGGGACGAGGGGCCTATTAACCCGATTTCCGATAAAGAAATTATTGAAACCGAATTGCAATTGAAGGATTTGGAAGGTGTGGAACGAAAGCTGGCCCGTGCAGAAAAAATGTCAAAAACCGGTGACGCAAAAGCCAGGATCGAATATGAAATATTAAAAAAGTGTAAAGAACACCTCGAGAAAGGGAAAAATATTCTTTCACTAGGCTTATCGAAGGAAGAACGGGCGGCTGTGGCCGATAATTTTTTTCTTACGGATAAACCGGTTCTATATGTGGCTAATGTGGATGAAGAATCGATGCATACAGGCAATCAATTTTCCGATTTGCTGGTAGCTGCCGCAAAAGAAGAAGGCGCGCAGGTGATCATTATGACAAATGCAATTGAAGCCCAGATCGCTGAATTTGAAGATCCCGATGACAAACAAATGTTTATGGATGAATATAAAATGGAAGAGCCGGCACTCGACCGTTTAATCCATTCAACTTATGCACTTTTAAATCTTTCTACCTATTTTACGGCGGGGGTTCAGGAAGTACGGGCATGGACGATACACAAAGGCTGGAAAGCGCCGCAAGCTGCAAGCGTGATTCATACTGATTTTGAAAAAGGTTTTATTAAAGCAGAAGTAATTTCTTATGAAGATTTTGTTCATTATAAATCAGAAGCTGCAGCCCGCGAAAATGGTAAATTAAGAATCGAAGGCAAAGAATATTTAGTGCAGGATGGTGACGTCATGCACTTCCGTTTTAACGTGTAAGAGAGGTGGCCTTTATTGATTCATAACAGAATCCGGCCGTTCGGTAACGATAACTTTGCTTGTATCACCTTGTTGCACCTGCGTTGTAGTATCAGGCAAGGCTGTCGCATTAGGTTTTGTTTCTCCACAACTTCTCGAAAAATACCAAAGAATAAAAATTACTACCACAATTGTCGCCAGTGGTATTAACCACCTCGGCCTGCTTACGGGTTTCCTGATCTCACGGACAGCTTCTCTTTCTTCGGGTGTTTTTTCTGTATCCATAATGTTTGGGTTTCATTAAGTGAAAAGATGTTGAAGAAGGCAAATCGCACAAGACAGACTTTTTCAACATTTTTTTTAATATATAACAACCAAAAGCCTCAAAAGTTATACCTAATTCGGAATGTAAAATAAAAAGTCCGTTGGAACCCAACACTATTACTGGGGCAGCAATACTTTATCAATCACATAATACACACCATTTACTGCATGGTTATCGATGCTTACTGCTGTTGCCGGTGTATCAGAAAAAGGAAGACCTCCGGGCGGAAAGGTGCCCATCCCGGTAAATTTTAAATCTGATACGAACGGTCCTGTAAAAGTGGCCTGCGCACGTATGCCCGGATGAGTTGGATACACTGAATTAACCAATGTTTGGTAGAATGTAGGGGATGCAGAAAAATTATTTGAAAACACTCTTATGTTTGGCTCGAAATTGCCGGTATACGGATTTGGGCTGGCAAGGAAATGATAAACAATAATTCCCCTGACTGTTGCAGCCGGCAACGCGCCGTAAAGGACCGGATTACTAAATACTACCGGACCTGAAGCAAGTGTGTTGGCAAGTTGGGCAGCCGATGCCTGGTCATAACCTTGCTGTAATAAATATGAATAGGCAAAACCAAAGATCAGCGTCTGAAATGCGGCATTGTTTGGCGCCAGAACTGTCATATTTGTTACAGCGTATCCCAGCAAAGAATCTATTCTGTTCAAACCCACTTGTCCACTATCAGCCCTTGCAATGGCTGCTTTAAAATAGGTAAGATCAGGGTTGCTGTAAATTGCGTCTTTCAATGTTTGTGAAGGAGGGGCAACTATTGCGGCTACTTCATGTATTACCCCGTTTTTCAATTTTATATCCGGTTTTGTAACCGGGATATTGTTGTCATAAAAGACGTTTGAAGAAACAGATGGAAAAGTGGTTAGCTTCAGGGGAAGCGGTGTGCCAGGCAATTGGCCAATAGTGATTGTAGTTGGTAATTGCTCATTGGGAAAAGCGGTGCTAATGCCGGTACTTAAAAATTGACGCCCCGGAATTATGGAATAACCAACAATACCGGCGACCATTTGCACGGGTAACGCATTAATAACATCAATTGATGGAATGCCTGATGCCCTGAAGGCATTGTTAGTGGGTAAGAATACAGTGTATTCTGTACTGTCTGCGTTTAATTGGGCAAGTTGTCCCGTTCTTGTTGCTGCTGCAGCAAAAAAGCTATAACCGGTATCGGTACTTATCAATTCTCCAATGGAAGTAGTGCTGTTGTTTACAGGAGGATACTCAATTGGGGTGGCTACCGGAAGAGCCTTATTACAGGAAATGATTAAAAGAATTATAGTACAAATCCCGCCAATGATTTGATATGGTTGCCTGGTGGAGTTAATATTTTTCATGTTCATTAATTAAAAGGTGAGCAATACAGGATTTAAAATACATTATAACCAATGCTTACATAATACAATCCGCCAATTGCGGGATCCCCAAAACCATTTATGTAGTATTGGTTCAATATATTGGTGGCCCCTATTTTGAGTAAAATTTTGGGATCAAAAAACTTGTAACTTACCTGTGCATCCACTGTTTGGTATGCCGGAACCACGCCGTTTGCAAAATCGCCTTCATAATTTATTTTGTCCTGCCAACGGTAAGTAACATTAAACCCGAACCTGTTTTGTTTTCCAAATCCTGTATTAGCAAAGGAAGCATTTGTTCTCAAAGCAGGGGTATTAAATCCTGCGATGAAGCCTGCAGGAACATCCCCCAAATGATCCGATGAAACATTTGCCTCAATTAAAAAATTATGAGGAAGCGAATAGGTTAATCCCAAGCCAAAACCATAGGTGTTTACATCTCCATTTACATTTACAGGCACAGAATACGTCGTAACCAAAGCGGGGTTGTTAAGATTGGCTCTTACGGTTGCCGTATCAGTAAACACAGCTTTATCGTTATTTACAGATTGGGCCACCAATGTTCGCGAAATAAAATCATGGTAAACACCATAGTAGCCGTATAAATCAACTAATAGTTTCTTTTCGAATAAAAGCCCTTTGTAGCCGGCCTCAAACGAGTTAACAGTTTCTGCTTTGAATTTTGGCAGGTGTGCTTCCCGGGGATCGCCTGCAAATAAATTGCCATCAATATAATACACCGGGTTGGTATCAAAATGATAAAATGTTTTGAAGGATGGAACGCCTCCGATAAGTGCCGTGCCTCCGGCAACACGAAGGTTGATCCATTGTTGCTGTGTTGAACCAAAGCGGTATGCCTGTTGGTAAGATAATCGTATGTTGTTGTCTTCAGCCACTTTAATCACCGCTGAAAAACGGGGAGTAAACCTCCCGGCAAAATTTTCATTTTTATCATAACGCCCTGAGGCAATGAGTTTCAGGCGATCGCCCAGGAGCTTTTTCGTAAGCTGTATATAAGCGCCTACTTCATTAATAGGAATTTTTCCTGAAGAGTCTGCAAACAAAGTTCCCTCAGAATTTAAAACGTATCTTTTGTAATTGGCGCCTACCAATACATCGGCAACCTTAGAAGTTTTAGGCGAAAGATCATATTGTCCCTCCACGTTATAAAGATTTGTTTTATCCACAAACAAACCACCACCTTTTGAAATAGGAATACTTCTTACCTGGTCGAAAAGCTTCTTAAATTCTGCTGATCCCGGCGCAGGTCTTCCTATATCAGCTACGCCGCGTGCATACTGATGAGCAGCAATATCAGTTTCTCCGGCTAGCTTGGCATTTAAAAAAGCCATTGAGTATTGCGAATACCAACCGGTTGTGCCGCCACTTGGTTTCCAGGCTTCATTTACAAGCCTGGTGGTTACCGTTGTATTGTACGATTCGCCCGCATTCTCCTGTGTGGTATATGCTCTCACAAACCAATGAGTATTTACCAATTCTACTTTGTATTGGCCGATCTTCAGGTTCAACAAGGAATAGCGGTCACTACCGGTGTAAACGGTATTTCCGGTGCCCCAATATCCTTCTGCATTCAGGGAAGTATTATCGGTGATCTTATAACTCGCCTCACCAAAAAATTTCAGATTAAATGTTTTCGGATCTACAATATCATTTTCATTATAGCCGGTTCTTGAAACAGGGATAGAAGCTGGCATGGCATTGATATAAGGAGCGTAAAACGGCGCTGCCTGTGCCAAAGGATTTAAAACGTTACTTCGGATATCAGCGGTAGTTTCATCTCCATATACATTTATACCGTCATAATTTGGGTCAGTCGTTCTTGTTCCGTTTTTTAAATTTCCGCCTGTTCCAAGGCGATCGTAATCCCGGTAATCATGGGCTACCCAATCGTGAGCTTCTACATATTCGCCTCCCAGTTTAAAAGCAAATTTGTCACTCACTTTTTTTGCCCATCGCAATTGCCAGTTATAATACGGAGAAGCGCTTCGTGCTGTATTATCAATGTTCATTACCCCGGTTTTCGCTTCTAACGAAAGTCCCTGGTAACGAAAAGGATCTTTACTGTTGATGATGATCGCCCCGTTCATGCCGCCCGGGCCATATAAAGCAGAAGAGGCCCCGGGTAAAAGCTCTACACTGGCAACATCCAGCCCGGTTAATCCAACTATATTTCCAACGGAAAAATTCAACCCCGGCGCCTGGTTATCCATTCCATCTACAATTTGATTTAAACGGAGATTACCACTGCCATTAAAACCCCTGGTTGTAGGCGATGTAAAAGTTAAAGAAGCGTTTACCACATCAACACCTTTAAGTTTCGAGATAATATCGTAGTACGACGCTTGTGGGGAATTCCTGATTTCGGCTGAACTTATTCTTTCGATCGTTACGGGCGATTCCATAATTCTCGAAGGTGTGCGTGTTGCCGAAATAACAACTTCCTGCCCGAGCGTGCTGGTATTTTCAAGCGATACGCTTATCATCGTTGAGGCGCTGTTAACCTCTATTTCCTGCTGCTTGTATCCGATTGATGAAATAGTCAAAGTTAGCGGCAGAGGCTCTTTTGTATCAAGCGAAAAATTTCCCTTCTCATCGGTGTAGGTTCCTTCAGTGCCTCCTTTTACGGTCACTGAAACCGCGGGAACACCTTCTCCTGTTGCTTTACTGGTTACGTTTCCTTTAATGGTCTTTTGTTGCGCAAAGGATGCTACAGACAGAAAAAGGGAAAGAAAAAGCGCAGGCAAAAAATGGATAGCTTTTCTCATATCAATATATTTTGGTTAGCAAATATTAAGCAAATTAACGATAGTATTAATGTAATTGAAATATTTTTTTAATTATACGGTAACTACTTGCACTTTCTTTATGCAATTCCTGAAAATAATGCGCATTTTTGCAACTAATATAATTGGTTATGAATTCTTTTTTATTTCCGGGACAAAGCAACTTTTATAAAGGTAAAGTTAGAGACGTTTATACCATCGATGAGCGTTTTTTAGTAATGATTGCCAGCGATCGTATTTCTGCCTTTGATGTGATATTGCCCAGGCCTATTCCCAACAAAGGACAGGTGTTGAACCAGGTGGCAGCCTACATGCTACATGCTACAAAAGATATTTGTAACAACTGGCTGCTACAAACGCCGGCACCCAATGTTTCTATCGGATATAAATGCGAACCCTTTAAAGTGGAAATGGTGGTTCGCGGTAACCTTACCGGCCATGCCTGGCGCACCTACAATGCCGGGAAAAGAACATTGTGCGGCGTTTCGATGCCGGAGGGTTTAAAAGAAAATGATTATTTTTCTCAACCTATCATTACACCATCTACAAAAGCCGCTGAAGGCCACGATGAAGATATCAGCAAAGAAGATATAATTGCCCGGAATATTGTATCAAGAGAAGATTATGAACAATTAGAAAAATATGCGCTGCAACTTTTTAGCAGGGGAAAAGAACTGGCCGCAAAAAGAGGATTGATCCTGGTGGATACGAAATATGAATTTGGAAAAAGAAACGATGAAATTATTTTGATCGATGAAATACATACACCTGACAGCTCCAGGTACTTTTATGCAGATGGGTTTGAGGAAAGGCAAGAAAAAAGAGAAAAACAAAAGCAACTCAGCAAAGAATTTGTAAGGGAATGGCTTATCGAAAATAATTTTATGGGAAAAGAAGGCCAGCAGGTTCCTGTAATGAGCGATGAATGGATTGCGATTATTCGTAACCGTTATATCGAGTTGTATGAAAAATTAATTGGCGAAAAATTCACTCCGCAAACATTAACTGACGAGGAAACCAGGGAGCGAATCGTTTTGGCGTTAGAAAAATTATCGCATTGATAAGAAGTGACGCCCGTTAACAGTGAACAAACAAATTCGGCAGTTTTTTATTTTCGCCACCACCTGCATATTTATTTATTTTTGCGCTTATGCCGCTTTCTCTCTTCAATCCTTTTGAAACTTTACATTTTGAGGAAAAAACCTGTTTTTTAACCGGTGAAGATTTACCACCTGGTGAACAATCAATATCCGTTTTCCCCGGTTGGATTTTGGATCGTTTTTCGTTAAGGGACAAAAGATTTAAAATGCTTGACCATGTAACTGCTCTTCATTATGCCCAGTTGAAACTGCCTTGTTCCCAAAAAGTAAAAAATGCTTTTGAAACTTTGGAAAACCAGGTAATTACAGCATTTGAAGCTGGCTATGAGGAAGTAAAAAGGTTGCCTGAAGAACGCCTGTTCTTATGGATGGGAAAATTTGTTTACGGCGTTTTATATAATGATCTTGTTTTAGAAATCAGCAGATCAAAGAAAAGACCCAATGCGAAAGAATTTACCCTGTCGCCCTATCTCAGGCAAAGGTTTGCAAAGTTTCACCTGATGCTGCAATCGTTGGTCGTTCCGGTTGAGTTTAAAAGCGTAAAGCCTTGGAGCATTCAAATTGTAAAATTAAAATATTCAAAAGATATTTTTAATTATAAAGACGAACCCACTAATCTCAATTTCTCTCTTGGGATGAATGGTTTTGGTATTGTTTCCTGCCTGCAGGATAATGGCGCCGTAGCGCAAAAAGAAAAAAATCTGCTCGAAAAAATCGGGAAAAAAACTTTGCACCCGATCCAGTTTGAGGAATTGGCCGCGCGTTTTTTGTATTCCAATTATTTATTAAAAAATCGGGGTAACACGAATATTGAAGTTGATAATGACAAAGTGATTATTGAATCTTTTCCCACGGGAGAAAAGGATGCTGATAATATTTTTGCGCCTTGGGATGATGATATGTTTGCGCAGGTTTTAGCGGGTTATTGGGAACCGTGGGGATTTACCAAAAAAGACATTATTAATTTGCCCGATTCGCCGGTAAGTTTTCTTGAAAATGATTTTACGCACGAGTTTGTTGAACCTGAGTCAATAGATTTGCCTTTTTGATAATTTTTTTGGTCTAAAATAATCTGCCTTTTTAAATTTCTCTTCTTATCTTTTCATTCGTCTTCCAGGATCGTGGATAATTGCGGTCATAAATCGTAAATAAAAAAAAGAAATTATGCCAAAAATCAGTAACAACAATTCACGCCGGTCTTTTATCGCCAATGTTACCAAGGGAATAGTGGGTGCCTCCTTGCTTCCAACGATCATTACAGCACGGGATAAAAAACGTCATTTTCTTGAAATGATCAGGGCGAAAGGAAAATATACAGCAAACGACCAGGTGCAGGTGGCATTGATCGGAGCGGGAAATATGGGGGTTGCTGATGCTTCAACGTGTATTACGGTGCCTGGAGTGAAGTTGGTAGCAGTTTGTGATTTGTATGATGGCCGCCTTGCTGCTTCCAAACAGCGTTGGGGTAATGATATTTTTACCACGCGCGATTATCGTGAAATTTTAGAAAGGCCCGATATCGATGCGGTTATTATTGCCGTTCCGGATTTTTGGCACAAGGATATTTCGGTGGCAGCTATGAATAAAGGAAAGCATGTTTATTGCGAAAAACCAATGGTGCACGATATTTCGGAAGCGCCGGCAATAGTGGAGGCACAAAAAAGAAACAACGTGGTTTTCCAGGTGGGCAGCCAGGGAATGAGCTCTTTGGGAAATGAGAAGGCAAGAGAATTGTTGAAAGATGGAGCAATAGGCGCTTTAAATTACGCTGAAGGTTTTTGGGCAAGAATGTCTCCGGTGGGTGCATGGCAATACCCGATTCCGGCTGATGCGTCGCCCTCAACTGTCGACTGGGACAGGTATCTGGCGATCACCACCAAACGGCCTTACGACAATTTGCGTTTTTTTCGCTGGAGAAATTATCGTGATTACGGTACCGGTGTTGCAGGCGATTTGTTTGTGCATTTGTTTTCAAGTTTACATTTCATCACCGGATCACTTGGCCCTAATAAAATTATGGCTACCGGCGGCCTTCGGTACTGGAAAGATGGCCGTGAAGTTCCGGATGTGATGCTGGGCATGTTTGATTACCCTGAAACTAAAATTCATCCCGGGTTTAACCTGTCGCTTCGTGTGAATTTTGTGGATGGAACAGGAGGAACCAATTACCTGAGAATGGTGGGTAGTGAAGGATCTATGACTGTTGAATGGGATAAAGTAACCGTTTATAAAAACAAATACCAGGAAGACGAGACAGATCCGTTGGCAAAAGCAAAAAATCTCGCTGCTTCAGGAAACCAATATGTATACGACCGAAAAAAAATGTTAGATCCCGATACCTTGATTTATGCAGCAGAAGAAGGTTATAAAGGCGCTCATTTCGATCATCATTACAACTGGATACATGCTATCAGAACCAAAGGCCAGGTAGCCGAAAATCCGTTGTTTGGTTTTCGCGCTGCGGCGCCCGCGCTTTTGTGCAATCAAAGTTATTTTGAAAATAGAATAATGAAATGGGATCCTGAAAATTTGAAAGTGGTTTAATCAACTGCAGTAAAGCAACAAATAAAACAGATTTTTATTTGCAGCTCACATTCAATGCTAAAACAATTTATCCGTTTATTTTTGCCTGATGGATATTAAATGCACGGAAGAAGAGATTTTTATTTTTAAAAAAATAAGCGAAGCTGCCGAAGAATCGGGCCTGCAGGCTTTTATCATCGGCGGGTTTGTGCGCGATAAAATATTAAACAGGCCAACAAAAGATGCCGATATCGTTTCTATTGGGGATGGAATAGCATTGGCCAATAAAACCGCAGATAAATTTTACCCAAAGCCCCCCGTAAGCTTTTTTAAAAATTTCGGAACGGCACAAATAAAAATACCTTCCGGCGAAAAGCCTTTTGAAATTGAATTTGTTGGCGCGCGCAAAGAGAGTTACAACAGGCACAGCCGCAAGCCACAGGTGGTTCCGGCCACCATAGATGAAGACAGGATGCGTAGAGATTTTACCATCAATACGCTTGCCGCGCGTCTTGATAAAAATAATTTTTTGGAGCTCATTGATCCGTTAAACGGGCTGCAGGATATTGAAAACAAAATCATCCAAACGCCACTTCCTCCTGCACAAACTTTTATTGATGATCCCTTGCGTATGATGCGCGCAATACGCTTTGCAGCCCAATTAAAATTTACAATTGCAGCCGAAACTTTTGATGCAATCAAAGAAAATGCAGCAAGAATAAAAATTGTAAGCGGAGAAAGAATAATCGACGAGATCAATAAAATTGTTAGAACTGATAAACCTTCGGCAGGTTTTGATCTTTTGTACAAATCCGGTTTGTTGAAAATAATTTTTCCACAAATGGTTTCTCTTGCCGGTGCTGAATTTATTGATGGCAAAGGACATAAAGATAATTTCTACCACACGTTACAGGTACTCGACAATATTGCTGCGCACACAGATGATTTGTGGTTGCGTTGGGCGGCTATTCTTCATGACATTGCCAAACCTGTAACGAAAAAATTTGAAGAAGGCCATGGCTGGACGTTTCATGGCCATGAAGTAGTGGGCGGAAGAATGGTCCCTAAAATTTTCGCGCAATTAAAACTTCCGTTAAATGACAGAATGAAGTTCGTGAGAAAAATGGTGGAATTGCATTTGCGGCCAATCAGTCTTACAAAAGAGAATATAACGGACTCGGCTATACGAAGATTATTATTTGACGCCGGCGACGATATTGAAAATCTCATGCTGCTTTGTAAAGCAGATATCACATCAAAAAACAAACAAAAGGTGCAGCGTTATCTTGCCAACTTCGAAATGGTAGAAAAGCGATTGAAAGAAGTGGAAGAGTCTGATCACCTCAGAAACTGGCAGCCACCGATCACGGGCGAAATCATTATGGAAGAATTTAACCTGCCTCCTTCAAGAATCGTAGGAGAAATTAAAAATGCGGTAAGGGAAGCCATCCTGGATGGAGAAATACCTAACGATTTCAACGCTGCCTTTGAATATATGAAGAAGGTCGCACGGGATCTGGGAGTTAAATAATTTTTTCTTTTTAATATCGGTCGCCCCGCGTTACTCAAATATTTTAATTAAAAACTAACCCTTAAATTTGTGATATGGCAGTTTTAAAATTCAGGGTTTATTGGGAAGAAGATGAAAGTGTTTACCGCGATGTGGTGGTAAAGCATACGCAAACTTTCTTTGACCTTCATAATTGCATTCTAAAATCGTTTGAATTTGACAGTAAACATCACGCAACTTTTTACAGGAGCAATGATAACTGGCAACGTGGCAAAGAGATCACCCTGGAAAAATATGACAAAGAGTACCAGGTTGAGCCTTTGTTGATGAAAGAAACTGCCGTTGGCAAAGAGATTCGTGATCCCAACCAGAAATTTGTGTATGTTTATGATTTTCATAAAAACTGGATATTTCTTGTAGAGTTAATCAATATAAATAAAGAAGAGAGTATTAAAATGGATTACCCGTGTTGTACGCGTAGCGAGGGTATTGCACCTAGTCAATATGGTACCAAGGGGTTGATCAACGAGAAGCTATCAGAGATAGAAGAAAAGTATGATTTGAATACAGCGGTAATGGCTGATAGTTACGGGGAAGAAGGTGATGCGGATGACTCTGAAACAGAGGAAGAAGAAGTTGACGATTCGCAAACTGAGGAATTATAAAAATTAATTGGCGGGTTCTGTACAAACCTGCAATTGAAATGAATACAAAAACCTGTATTATAGTGTCCGGGCCTACAGCTGCCGGAAAAACTTCATACGGAATCGAACTCGCCCTAGAACATGATACCCGGATAATATCTGCCGACAGCCGCCAGTGTTATAAAGAATTAAATATCGGCGTAGCTAAACCCTCACCTGAACAGCTTGAAAAAGTAAAGCATTATTTTATTAACACGCACTCTATTCATGAAGACGTGAATGCTAAAACATTTGAGGATTATGCTTTAAAAGCGGTAAACGAAATTTTTGAAAAAAGAGATGTCGCCGTAATGGTTGGTGGTACCGGGTTATATATAAAAGCCTTCACTGAAGGCCTCGATGACATTCCGGGTATTGACGGGAAGGTCAGAAAAATTATCGCTGAAAAGTATAAAGAAAACGGTTTTGACTGGTTGCATAACGAAATCAAGAAAAACGATACTTTGTTTTTTGAAAAAGGTGAAATGCAAAACCCTCAAAGAATGTTGCGCGCCCTCGAAGTAAAGCTTTCAACCGGCAAATCGATCCTGTCTTATCATTCGCCCAAAACATCTACCCGCGATTTCGACATAAAAAATATTCTATTAGAACTTCCGCGGGAGCAGCTTTATGAAAATATTAATGCGAGAGTAGACCAGATGATGGAAAACGGGTTATTAACGGAAGCCAAAAGTTTGTATCCCTATAAACACCTGAATGCGCTGCAAACAGTAGGTTACAAAGAATTGTTCGATTATCTGGACGGAAAGGTTTCTCTTGAAAAAGCATTAGAAGAAATTAAAAAAAACACCCGCCACTACGCCAAAAGACAAATGACCTGGTTTAAGAAAAATATTAGGAATAAGAATTGAGCTAATTTCTTTGTTTACTGTGTTTTTAAAAAACAATCCAGTGGCCTTTAAAACTTCCGTTAGAATATTCTAATGTGGGAGCCGGCAATTTTAAACAATTTAAAACGGCCAGTATAACCTTCACGCCTTTTTTATCAGTCGGTATTTTTGTGAAATCAATGTCGGGTGAAAGGTACCATTGGCGGTAGCGTTTTATGTCCTGCCTGTCGAATATGATATTTCCGTTATCATCGTAGCCAATATTTTTTACGCCGCCAAACATGCCTTCAGCTCCGTACCCGAAAGCAATATTAAGCCAACCCGGCAGTTTGGTTTCCGGAAAAAAGGATTTGATATTAGCGCTCAACCAATACGACTGACCGTTATAATCTTTTATAAATCTTTGGATTTCTGCATTGCCATACAGCTGATCCGCCCGCGTATCTAATTGTGGCGATCCATAATTTTTTCGGTGGAATGAAAATTTCAAATGTATTTTTTCTTCGTTCCATGCAAGTTGTTGTGAAACAAAAACAGAAGAGCCGATTATATTAGCCGCAAAATCTCCGGGGCTAAATCCGTATTGTGAAGAGAAGCCATCCAGCACTTCAATGATTGATTGATACGCAACTCCACTCAGGCCACCGATCCAAATACATTGTTTGCTTGATAAACCGGCCCAGCGCCACAATTCCATTGAGCCGCGGCTTTCAGTGTATGCGCTGTAAATATGACCTATCTTATCCATTTGCAACCATTCATTATCATCGTTAAAAAAATGGAATCCTGATCGGGGATACTTCGCATACCATATGGCATTTAAACCCACGAGTGCCCCGCCGTAGCCTACGATGTTTGCCGCGGTTACCAAATGAATTCTCTTTTTATTAAATGGGTAGGTGGTAAATGAATCTTTGGCTAACTCTTTGGATTGATAAAAAGAAGTTGATTTTAATAAACTAATTTCTGCTTTGAAAGTATCTTGTGAAAAGACAATGTTGGCTGAAAAAAAAATGGAGATAGATAGAAGAAAAAAAAACTTCTTTTTATCTGTGAATAGAAACATCAAGCAAAAATAAGGCGATTGCCTGTTAGAAAAATTAAATAAATCAAATTGAATATCTTTAAATTGTAAAAAATATGAGCATGGATACAAAAACAGAAAACAAAATTAATGAATGGCTTTCCGGCGATTATGATGAAGGCACAAAGAACGAAATAAAAAAGTTGCAACAAGAAGATCCGGCACAGTTGGAAGATGCATTTTACCAGGATCTTGAATTTGGTACCGGCGGCCTTCGCGGTATTATGGGTGTGGGAACCAACAGGATGAATAAGTACACGGTAGGCATGGCTACGCAGGGCTATGCGAATTATTTAAAACAATCATTTCCTGAAGTGAAGGTGGCTATTGCGCATGATGTACGAAACAACAGCCGGCAGTTTGCAGAAATTGCGGCTGATATTTTTGCTGCCAACGGAATCACAGTTTTCTTGTTTGAATCTATCAGGCCTACGCCGGAGCTCAGTTTTGCCATTCGCACACTTCAATGCCAGGGAGGATTGGTGATCACTGCTTCTCACAATCCTAAAGAGTACAACGGCTATAAAGCCTATTGGAAAGATGGCGGCCAACTGGTTCCGCCACATGATAAAAACGTAATTGCCGAAGTTGAAAAAATAAAAAGTATTGATGATGTAAAATGGAAGGGAAAGTCAGAAAATATTAATTTGATCGGGAAGGATATTGATGAAGCTTATCTAAAAATGGTAAAAGGCTTAAGCGTTAATCCTGATGCCTGCATCAAACAGCATGATCTTAAAATAGTATACACACCCATACATGGGACAGGAATAATGCTGGTGCCCAAAGCACTCGCAGCATTCGGTTTTGATAATGTTACTATAGTGCAGGAACAATCCAACCCGGATGGTAATTTTCCTACTGTCGGTTATCCGAATCCGGAAGAGAAAGAGACGATGAGCATTGGACTTGCAAAAGCGAAAGAATTGGATGCCGACATTTTGTTGGGAACTGATCCCGATGCAGATCGGGTGGGAGTGGGAGTAAAAGACAATCATGGAAAATGGGTTTTATTAAATGGCAACCAGACGGCCCTAATCGTTTTTAATTACATTATCGAAGCAAGGAAAGAGAGTGGAAAAGCCCAACCCAATGATATGGTGGTAAAAACTATCGTAACTACCGATATGATAGACAGGATTGCGCAAGATAAAAATATAAGCTGCTATAATGTGCTTACCGGCTTTAAATGGATTGCAGAGCTGATAAGAGAAAAAGAAGGTAAGGAAAACTATGTGGTAGGCGGAGAAGAAAGTTTTGGTTTGATGATTGGCGACAATGTGCGTGATAAAGACGCGGTAAGTGCCGTAGCCATGATTTGTGAAATTGCTGCCGTGGAAAAAGAAAAAGGCCGTACGCTTTTTGAAAAGCTGATGGATCTATATGTAAAGTATGGTTTTTATTATGAAAAGCTGATTTCATTAACGAAAAAGGGAATGAACGGCTCCAAAGAAATTGCTGAAATGATGCAGGGATATCGTGACAATCCACCCAATGAAATCGGGGGTAGTAAAGTAAAGGAATTGTTGGATTATCAACTCCAGACAAAGAAGAATTTACTGACCGGCGAAAGTGGAAAAATTGATCTTCCTAAAAGTAATGTGTTGCAGTTCATCACAGAAGACGGAAGTAAGATATCGGCCAGGCCAAGTGGTACTGAACCCAAAATAAAATTTTATTTCAGTGTAAATAAGCCGCTTACTTCGGTTGAAGATTTTGATAAAACGCAAAAAGAACTGGATGAAAAAATTGATAATATCATTGCTTCAATGAACCTAAAATAACAGACGCGGGGAAACGGTTTTTTAAAATACTTTTTATGAGCTTACAGTTTTTACAAGGCTATTTTTGATAAAATTACTAAAAAATATCTATGTAATATGATGATTGTAAATTAGATATGTTCATTTTGGTTTTTGGCATCATTTTAGCACCTATAGGGGTAGAAATGAAAATTGAAAAAGCTCATTTTGGTCCAATAACCTACAAATACGATCCAATTTTTATGAATAATCTGGTTCAATTTTTTTTGGAAGACTACCAGTTTTAAGTTATTATTGAAGAACCTAAGAATTTGGGCAACAGCAATGTTGCCCATTTTGTTTATACCCCATTCCCATTTTCAGAGAATAGTAAACGAATAAATTTGGCGAATTTTTAATTTGGTTCGTTGCTTCTTCTAAAAATCAACCTTAGGAATAGCAGAAATAAGTTGTTGCGTGTATTCTTTTTTCGGATTAAAATAGATTGCATCAGCGCTTCCGGTTTCAACGATCTTACCTTTGCTCATTACCATTATCCGGTTACTTATATAATGGACTACGCCGAGGTCGTGAGAGATAAAAATAGCGGTAAAGCCAAGTTCTTTTTTCAAATCATTTAATAAATTAAGCACCTGTGCCTGCACGCTCACATCAAGAGCAGAAACGCTTTCATCACATATGATAAAATCAGGATTTAAGCCCAACGCCCGCGCAATACAAATTCGTTGACGCTGCCCGCCGCTAAATTCATGTGGGTAGCGGTTAAAATATTCAGGCTTCAGATCTACCTTTTCCAAAAGATCAACTATTTTTTCTTTTCGTTGTTTTTGATTGGGCTGTATGCCATGAATTTTCATCGGCTCACTGATCGCTTCCCCGATGGTTAAGCGTGGATTCAATGATCCATAAGGATCCTGGAATATGATCTGGATATCTTTTCGCATTTTTCTCAACTGGTCTGTGGGGATGGTGGCTATATTTTGGCCATTAAAAAAAATGTTTCCCGAGGAAGGTTCTATCAATCTTATTAGTGAGCGCCCCAACGTAGTTTTACCGCATCCGCTTTCTCCAACGAGGCCCACTGTTTCGCCTTTTTGAATAGTGAAGCTGACATCATCTACTGCTTTAAATTCTTTTAATACTTTTCCGAAGAAGTTTTTCTTTACAGGAAAATAAACTTTTAAATTTTCTATCCGTAAAAGAGGTTCAGCGGTTGACGTTGTTTTTTCATTTTTAGGTTTCTGATAGCTGATTTCCGGTTTTACCGGCTCTGGGGTTTCGTCTAAAAAATCGCTGATAACAGGAAGTCGTTTTCCTTTTGCTGAAGCATCAGGCCTGCACGCAAGCAAGGCTTTTGTATAGGGATTTTGTGGGTGAAGAAATATTTCTTTCGCGTTACCTGCTTCCACCACTTCGCCTTTGTACATTACAATCACCTTGTCGGCAATTTCTGCAACCAGCCCGAGGTCGTGTGTAATATAGATTACACTCATTTCCTGTTGAACCTGCAGTTCTTTTATTAATTCCAAAATGGTCTTTTGAACAGTAACATCCAACGCGGTTGTAGGTTCATCGGCAATCAACAGAGAGGGGTGGCAACTCATCGCCATTGCAATCATTACTCTTTGTTTTTGACCACCGCTTATTTCAAAAGGATACCGCTTAATAATCGATTTTGGATCGGGTAGTTTTACGTTAGCGAACAATTCAATCGTTTTTTCTTCCGCTTCTTTTTGGGAAATATTTTGATGAATTCTTATGGCTTCAATTACCTGCGCACCGCAGGTTTTCACGGGGTTAAGCGAGGTCATTGGTTCCTGGAAGATCATCGATATCTTATTGCCCCGTATTTTTCTTAATTCTTTTTCGTCAAGTTTTAGAATATCCAGCGGTTCGTTTCCATTTTCAGAAAAAAGGATTTGGCCGTTGTTGTATCTTGCAGGTGGTGACGGCAATAGTTGTAAAATGGATAAGGAAGTTACCGTTTTGCCTGAACCCGATTCACCCACGATGGCCACCGTTTCGCCGCGGTCAATCTCAAAAGAAATGTTTTTTACAGCAGAGGTAATTCCTGATTCGGTTACGAAATCAATGCTAAAATCTTTTATTTGAAGAAGGGGATACAAAGTATGAGTTATATGTTGCTGGTTATAAGTTGTAAGTCGTAAGTGATAAGTTGTAGATCGTAAGTTTTAAGGCCTGCAAAAATCAGGGAGACTAAGGCTTACCGTTGAATGCAAATAATCTACAGTTCAACATTTCACATTCAGTATTTTAGAATTTTAAATGCCGCACCGTCAAGCCGTTATTGATCAATTGTTTTAAAGATTCAATTCCAATTTCCAGGTGCATTCCAACAAACTGTGCTGTTACGCTTGCATCGCTTTCAATAGTTTTTACGCCTTCGGGTACCATCGGTGAATCACTTACCAAAAGTAAAGCGCCGGTAGGTATCTTATTGTAAAAGCCAACAATAAAAATAGTGGCGGTTTCCATATCAACGGCATAAGCACGGATTTTTCTAAGATAACTTTTCAATACTTCATCGTGTTCCCACACCCGGCGGTTGGTGGTGTATACCGTGCCGGTCCAGTAATCGACTCCGTGATCCCTAATGGTAGTTGAAATCGCCTTTTGCAGCGCAAATGCAGGCAATGCCGGCACCTCCGGCGGAAAATAATCATCAGAAGTTCCTTCTCCCCGTATGGCCGCAATTGGCAGAATAAGATCGCCAATCTTATTTCTTTTTTTTAGTCCGCCGCATTTTCCCAAAAACAACACCGCTTTGGGTTCAATGGCACTAAGCAAATCCATAATGGTTGCGGCGCCGGGGCTACCCATACCAAAATTGATGATGGTAATTTCTCCTGCGGTAGCACATTCCATAGCCTTTTCCACGCCCACAATTTTTACATTATGGATCTCTGCAAACATTTTTACATAATTACTAAAATTGGTAAGCAAGATATATGAACCAAAATTTTCTAATTTTTCGCCGGTATATCTTGGAAGCCAGTTATTTACAATGTCTTTTTTCGTCTTCATATTACTATTACTCTTTTAATATTTACCTGCTTCGGATAAAAATACGATTTTACATTTTACATTGCACAAGTTACCAAATTAGTAATGTTGTAATAACTTATTCTTAATCAGCGAATGATAAAAATCAGTTTCCCGAAAGAACAGCCCGCCATAAGGCAAAGTGAAGGCGTGAAAGAAATATTTGATGTCATCAGAAAAAAATGGCTCGTATTAACGCCCGAAGAATGGGTGAGACAAAATATTTTGCAGTTCCTGGTATTAAAAAAAGATTTTCCCTCTTCATTAATTGCTGTGGAAAAGGAAATCAGGCTTGGAGAATTAAAGAAACGCTGCGACATCGTGGTTTATAATCGCAAAATGCAACCCTGGATGATCATTGAATGTAAGGAAATGAACGTGACTCTTTCAGAAAATACAATGCAACAAATATTGCGGTATCATATTGTACTGCCCGCCAAATATTTAGTGATCACCAATGGCAGCCATAGTTTTGGGTTTGAGAAAACGGCAGGCCGGTTTGTTGAAATTGATTTTTTGCCGGAGTTTGATGCTAATGCCAAATAAAATACCCGTCAAAAACTATTGACGGGCAGGGAAAATTATATTATTAAACTAAATGTTATTTTTCGATAGCCTGGGCTTTTTTTGTCAATTTGCTTTTTAAGTTGGCAGCTTTATTTTTATGAATGATGCCTCTTTTAGCCAGCTTGTCGATTTTTGAAGCCAACACAGGCAAACTTTCTAAAGCGGCAGCTTTTGAATCAATTGTTTTAAAATCACGGATAGCATTACGGGTAGTTTTACCCTGGTAACGATTACGTTCGTTACGTCTTGCTGATTTACGAACACTTTTCTTTGTTGCTGAATGATTTGCCATTAAATAAATTTTTTGGGCTGCAAAGATAATAATATTTATTAAAAAATAGCAATGAATTTCCGAATCTGAAAATTTCTAAGGATTAACCCGGTTCAACCTATTGGAGATGTACCGAAAACTGAAGTTGCATTAAGAGACAGGGGCGTTTCGTTAATTATTTGATTACTGCGAAAGACTTATCGACAGATTTTATCGGTTTAATCTTGCCCTATTTACCTGGTGAAATCGCAGCTTTGTAATTCTATCTATAGTAAATTTTGCCCAACTATTTCCAAATAGATTTATAATGTTGTTTTGATTCTATTTTAATCTTAATAAAACGTACGATATTTGCTGTTCAAGTAAAGACCAGTCAAAATTTAAAATACTCCCGAATTCTGATTTTTTCAGAAAAAAACTTGCAAAATTTTCTTTTCACCATGAAAGACTTTTCGTATATAACAAGTTCGCATCCCGCATACATTGAAAATTTATATACCGATTTTAAAAAAAATCCTGAAAGCGTAGACGAAGACCTTAGAAAATTTTTTGAAGGTTTTGATTTTGCTGTTTCTACTCAAAACGGTAATGGAAAGGCTACCTCAGTCCCTGCGATGGTTGAACCTTCTCAGATGTCGGTTACCAACCTGGAGAAAGAATTTGGTGTTTATCAACTGATACTTTCCTACAGGGAGAAAGGCCATCTTGTAGCAAAAACCAACCCAATACGGGAAAGAAAAGACCGAAGAGCTAACCTTGGACTTTCTTATTTCGGTTTGAATGAAAAAGATCTGGATACAGAATTTGCGGCCGGCCAATTTGCCGGCGTAGGCAAAGCCACTTTAAAAACGATTCTTGAGCATTTGAAAAAATGTTATACCGGCTCGGTTGGTATAGAGTTCAGTGCTCTGCATGATCCTGAAAAAATTGACTGGATCATTAATGCAGCGGAAACAACCATGCAGGAGCCGGTGCCGTTGGAACAAAAACGACGCATCCTTCAAAAATTGAATGAAGGCGTGATGTTTGAAAAATTTCTTCAAACCAAATATGTCGGACAAAAAAGATTTTCGCTGGAAGGAGGTGAGAATACGATTTCTGCACTGGATGCTATCATCAATACGGCGGCTGAAAACCAGGTACAGGAAGTAGTGATTGGGATGGCGCACCGCGGGCGATTGAATGTGTTGGCAAATATTTTGGGAAAAACATACGAACAGATATTTACTGAATTTGAAGGAAATGGAAAGGTTGATTCTACCATGGGAAGTGGTGACGTAAAATACCATAAAGGTTTTAGCAGTGATATTGAAACGCATAACGGCAAACTGGTTCATCTAAAATTAAGCCCCAATCCTTCTCATCTTGAGGCGGTAGATCCTGTGGTTTTGGGTTTTGCAAGAAGCAAGGCTGATGTAATTTATGAAAGTGATTATGATAAAATTCTGCCTATTTTAATTCATGGAGATTCTTCACTGGCAGGCCAGGGAATTATTTATGAAGTTTTGCAAATGAGCGGACTGAATGGATTTTGCACAGGCGGCACTTTGCATTTTGTGATCAATAACCAGGTTGGTTTTACTACCGATTTTGATGACGCCCGTACTTCTGATTATTGTACTTCTGTAGCTTCAACCGTAAAAGCGCCCGTGTTTCATGTAAATGGAGATGATGCGGAAATGGTAGTAAAGGTTTCACAAATTGCCATGCTTTACAGGCAAAAATTCAATTCGGATATTTTTGTAGACATGGTTTGTTATCGCCGCCATGGGCACAATGAAGGCGATGATCCGAAATTTACGCAACCGGGTTTATATGCAATGATCGAAAAGCAGCCAAACCCGAGAGAAACATATATTAAATGGCTTTCACTTCATGGGGATGAGGCTACTGCCGGGCTGGCAAAAGAGATGGAAGAAAAATTCTGGAGCGATCTGCAGGAGCGGCTGGATGAAATTAAGCAACATCCGCTTCCTTACAGTTATCAAAAGCCTGAATTGTGGTGGCAAAGTCTTAGGAAGGCAAAAGCGGAAGATTTTAAAAGTTCGCCCATTACAGCAGTTTCAAAAGCAAAAATTGAAAAATTATTCCATGCTATCATGGAAGTGCCGGAAGATTTTACGCCACTCAGGAAAATTAAAAAAATCCTCCAGGATAAGATCAAACTCTATGAATCCGAAGGAAAGTTTGATTGGGCTACAGGTGAATTGCTTGCCTATGCCAGCATTTTGGAGGAAGGCAAAGATGTGCGGATGAGTGGCCAGGATGTACGACGGGGCACTTTCAGTCACCGACATGCTGTGATACGTGATGAAAAAACGGATGAATTTTACAACCGCTTAAGCAGAATTTCTGAAAAGCAGGGGTTATTAAGAATATGGAATTCTTTATTGAGCGAATACGCGGTGCTTGGTTTTGAATACGGCTATGCCATGGCCAATCCTAATAACCTTGTTTTGTGGGAAGCACAGTTTGGTGATTTTGCCAATGGTGCACAAACCCTGATCGACCAGTTTATAACTGGTGCAGAGCAAAAATGGCATCGTATGAACGGGCTCGTTTTGCTGCTGCCCCATGGTTATGAAGGCCAGGGCCCCGAGCACAGTAGCGGAAGAATTGAGCGGTTTTTACAAATGTGTGCTGAGCTCAATATGGTAGTTACCAATATTACAACTGCCGCTAATTTTTTTCATGGACTAAGACGACAACTCGCATGGCCATTCAGGAAACCATTAATAAATTTTTCTCCCAAAGCCAATCTTCGTCATCCGGGAAGTTATAGTAAAATTGAAGAATTTACCCAGGGAGGATTCCAGGAAGTGATTGACGATGGGTCGATAACAGATACATCTTCAGTTACCAAAGTATTAATGTGCTCTGGTAAAATTTATTTTGATCTCGATGAAAAACGGGAGAACGATAAGCGAAAGGATGTGGCCATTGTAAGAATGGAGCAATTATATCCTTTGCCTTTAAATCAATTGGAAGATTTATATAAAAAATACAAAAAAGCCATTTGGTATTGGGTTCAGGAAGAACCATTGAATATGGGCGCTGCTTCGTATTTGAGAATGAACCTCAATTCCATCAATTTTGGCATTATCAGCAGGCAGGCCAGCGCTTCTACTTCTTCGGGTTATTCAAAAATTCATACTGAAGAGCAGGAAGAAATTCTAAATACAGCCTTTTCAATCTGATCTGATTCAGACTGAAATAAAAATCAATAAAAATTATTTGTTTACTGGTTACAGTAAAAAAAGGCCGGAAATTTTTTTCCGGCCTTTTATATAGATGTTGTTTTTAGTTTTTAATGATCGACAGAGTTTTGATATTTTTTCCGGCCTGTATCCTGATCATATAAGATCCTCCCGGAAGGTTTGACAGGTCAAGCGTTTTTTCATTCAACCCTTTTTGCCCGGTTATTTCAAGCTGTTTCACCAGGTTACCTAACGCGTTGGTTACGCTCACTTTTATTACTTGTGCCTGGTCGAGCGTGACATTCAGTTTTGTCATGCTTTTAACAGGGTTTGGATAGAGGGTAACCGCAAAGCCTGCAGTAGCAAACTGCACACTTCTTATATCACTATAAGCATATTGACCATCTTTATCAACGATTTTCAAGCGATAATATATAGTGCTGGAAAGATTTAATGCATTATCAGTATAAGAATAAGTCGCCTGGGAACCTGTTGTAGCCTTTACGCTACCAATTTGCGTAAAATCACTTCCGTTACTACTTCTTTCGATTTCGAAATGGCTTGAGGAAGCATCCTGGTTTTCAACACTCCACGTAAGCAGCGCTGAATTGTTTTTTGCGTTTGCGGTGAATGAGGAAAGCTTGACGGGAGTGGCTTTTGCTATTAGTGTAGCGGTGGAAATCGATGTGCCACTTATAGTACCAGTGATGTCATAACTAAAATTATTATCTACTATCGTATTATAAACTGCATCACTTCTGGTGTAATACAAATTGGATCCATCTGATTGCGGAGAACCAGTACTGTAAAAGATCAAAAATCCGTTACTTCCTCCATCCGGCATAGTGACCAGGGAAACAGAATCTGGCAAAATCACTCCATCTGAAAATTCTAATTCTAATACTTCAAATTCGGTATTGGCTGTTAAATCGAAGGAAGTAATCGGACTTGTACCTGTTGTTATAGCAAAATTATTATACCCTCCTTCAGTAAGTGCATCCGAAACATTCCAGGGAATCCCGGAAGCTGAAGATGCAGATATTACTACGGGTTTTGCTACAGTTTCTGATTCGGGTACAGCTATGTTGAATTCCAAGGTTGAAATATTGGTTGTTTGGGTCATATCGGACTTAATGTAGATTATGATCCGATTTGAGGCAGTTCCCAGCCCTAAACTCGCTTGAACAGTTCCTTGTGCTTCATTTGTTGAATGAAGAGAAAATAAGAGAAATGCCAGGGTAAATATTTTTTTCATGTGTTATATTTTAAGGCAATGATTGATTTTTTTGAGTAATTGTGGAACTTCCTAAAACAGTTTTGTATAGAAAATCCTTATCATTATTGAAGCCATTATAATTTACTTTTCCATCCATATTTAAATCTGCCGGTAAATAAATGTAAGTAGATAACATTTGCCGGGATTTGAACCTCCTAATGTGTTACTGATATATATAATTGTTATCATTTTGAAATCCAGCATAGGACACATTTGTATTCATATTTGCATTCCCTCCCCATAAAATATATTTTCCATCCGATGCAACACCATGAGCTGAAGAACCTCCGTACAAAAAAGCAGAAGTTGTAAAATCAACCAATGGCGCTGTTGATTGTTTCTCTGTCAATAATGGAGTAAATGATGAAGGATTAGTACTTAATCCGAGATGATTGCGATGCCTTACGGCAATAGTATAATTGGCGGAAGAAACATTATTAAAGGTAACAGGACTTTTTCCATCTACATCCACAATATCACCGTCTTTTTGTACTAAAGCAGGTCTTGTTTGCACAACGGTACTGCCTGCAGCATCCCTTAATTCTAAAAATACCCAATCTACAATGTTGTCGCTTTGTGCAGGTTGATCAGCTAAGACAGCACTACTTATAGTATCCGCGGCTGCATCGCTTACCTCAGTAAAAGCACTGTTGTAAGGAGAAACTTTGTAGGGATCAGAATGAGGAATGACGCCTAGAGTTCTTAAATTATCTGACATTAAACCGATTCCGGAATTATAAGCACCCTGTAGCAATACCTTCCCTTTCAATAGGTCAAACTTATCGATGGCCGTAATATTTGCTGTATCAATGTTTATAGGAAACGAGATCGTATTTGAGGTAGTGTTCACTGTCCCGCTCGCTGACGACCAATTGGTGCCGTCATATAGATAACCTTTTAAATTGCTTTCGGCGCCTGAGATATCAGTTGGGTCGCTGTACCGGGCATCCACATTTAAAGTGCCGCCACTGATACCTGTTTGTGTAATGGTCCAGTTAGCATTTAAATAATCAGTAGTGGATGGTGGTTTATTGATACTTGCCGAATCCAGGACCTGTACGCCTACCTTGGCCTGGCTGTAACTTCCCGTTGTAGTAATGAACGCCGGATGGTATATTGAATCTGCACCAACCGGAATTTCGGTTGACGTAAGATCAGCAGAAATTTCTTTAAATACCTGGCCCGTTCCATTTGTTTCAACAAATTTACCTTTCCCCATTCCTGAAATAGTTGCTATGTCGGCAAGAGAAAAATTGTAATCGCCGGCAATAAATTTTCCATTGGTAAATAAAAGAGAATTGGAAACTCTCATGTCACCGGTTAACCAAACGCCTTTAGAATTATCGATTTCCAGGTTAGGAATTGAGTTGCCATTCATATTTACAGATTGAGAATCAATTCCTTGTAGCAGAAATTTACCATACCCAGGTAATCCCTTTGCACTTGAAATATCTCCTGTAACTGTAACAACGGCTCCTGTCTGAACAACAAAACTCACTGAGTCAATGGTTAGTTGAGCTTTGAGCGAATGAAAGTTGAAAATCAAACACGCGATAATAAATATGCATTTTCTCCTCATAGCAAAAGCTTGCTTAATTGTTGATAATTTTTCGATTTTTATAAAAATAAAGAATAAAGATTGCAAACAACAAAAATCCCCGGCGAAACCAGGAAAATTTCAATTCACAAACTTTAAGCCAGAAAGAATTATCTGAATTAGTAGCAGATTAAAAAATCACATTTATTGTTGGTTTACTACCGCGCAGGTAGGCTTTCAGATTCGGTTTGCTTTTTGTGTATTTCTCATTTTAGCTTAGGTTTGTAACTCTTAAAAAAAATTCATGTCAATAGAAATTAAAGTGCCTGCGGTAGGTGAAAGTATTAATGAAGTAACACTCACAAAATGGATAAAAAAAGACGGGGAATGGGTAGACAGGGATGAGGTGATTGCAGAACTGGAAAGTGAAAAAGCTACTTTTGAGATCAATGCGGAGCAGGCAGGAGTTTTACACACCGTTGCCAAAGAAGACGATGATTTGCAGATAGGGGATGTGGTGGGTACTATTGATGAAACAGCAAAGAAGCCTGTAGGAAAGAGTGCAGATAAAGAAGAAAAAAAACCGGAAGAAAAACCTAAGGAAGCCAAACCTGCACCAAAGGCGCAGGATCACGAAGCTGAAAAAATTACCCCGGAAGAAAATACACGACGCCAGAGGGAAGATGTAAAAACAACTCCCGTTGCAGCTGCAATTCTTGCTGATAAAAAAGTGGATGTTTCAAAAATTACCGCTACAGGCTCTCATGGTAAAATAACGAAGAATGATGTGCTTGGCGCGTTGTCAAATCCTGGAAGAGCCATAGGTAAAGAGATGTTTAGCAGGGAAGAAAAGTCTGAAAAAATGAGTAACCTGCGCAGAACGATTAGCAGGAGATTGGTAGAAGCCAAAAACAGTACCGCCATGCTTACCACTTTTAACGAAGTGGATATGAGCGCGATTATGGAGTTAAGGAAGAAGTACAAAGAAACATTTAAAAAAACACATGATGTCAACCTTGGCTTTATGAGTTTCTTCACCAAAGCCTGTTGTTTTGCCTTGCAGGAATGGCCTTCCGTAAATGCAGGCATCGATGGTGATAATATCGTTTACCACGAATATTGCGATATTTCAATCGCGGTTTCTTCTCCAAAAGGACTGGTGGTTCCGGTAATAAGAAATGCGGAAAGTCTTAGCATGGCTGAGATTGAAAAAGAAGTAGTTGATCTTGCCACCAAAGCGAGAGAAAGTAAGCTCACCATTGAAGAAATGACAGGTGGCACATTTACAATAACCAATGGCGGAATTTTTGGTTCAATGATGAGTACGCCGATTATTAATATTCCTCAAAGCGCCATACTTGGAATGCACAACATTATCGAAAGGCCAGTCGCTGAAAGTGGGCAGGTAGTAATCAAACCGATGATGTACGTTGCGCTGAGTTATGATCACCGTATAATTGATGGCCGTGAATCTGTTAGTTTTTTGGTGAGATTAAAGCAAATGCTTGAAAATCCTGAACAGCTTTTGTTTGGAAAAGATCCGGTTAAAGCGCTTTTGCAGCTTTAATCTTTTATACAAATATTTATTTATGAATAGTGGTGAAACTTCTTTCGTTGCAAAAGGAAATCATTTTCACCGTTATTTAAACTACGCGATTTCCCTTCTGAAAAATTATGATGGTAAAGAGCCGTTTCATTTGTATCTGAAAAAATATTTTTCCGCCAATAAAAAACATGGCTCTAAAGACCGTAAACAAATCGCTTCTCTTTGCTACCATTATTTTCGTTTAGGCGTTGGCGTTAGTTCAGTGGTTGATATTACCGAAAAATTATTATTGGCAACTTTCCTTTTTGAAAACAAACCTTCTGCCATACTTCAAAATATAAAACCTGGTTGGAATGAAAAAATCCATTTGAATCTTTTTGAGAAAATGGCAATCGTCAAAAATATTTTTTCGGCTGAAAATATTTTTCCTTTCAATAATGAACTGGGTGAAGGGATAACTATCGATCAATTCAATTTATCTTTTTTAATTCAGCCCAAATTGTTCATCAGGATAAGACCGGGCCGGCAGAAAACGGTTTTTGATAAACTGAAAAGCGCAGATATTTCTTTTGAAAAACTTAATGATAATTGCCTGGCTTTTGAAAACAATGCAAAAGTTAGCGATGTGCTGTCCATCGATAAAGACGCCGTAATACAGGATTATAATTCCCAGGGAACGCTTAATCTTCTTGCATCAAATCTCGCAAATCAGACATCATCCATCTCATTGTGGGATTGTTGTGCAGCAAGCGGAGGAAAATCCATTCTCGCCTTTGATCTTTTTAAAACCCTGGAACTAACGGTAAGCGATACACGTAAAAGTATTCTTCAAAATTTGAAATTGAGATTTTCCAAAGCCGGGATAAAAAATTATACGTCCTTTATTGCGGATATTGCTTCTCCCGGATCTGCTAAAAACATACATGAATCTTTTGATGTCATTATAGCTGACGTTCCGTGTTCCGGCTCCGGCACTTGGACCAGAACGCCGGAACAACTTTCTTTTTTTGATAGAAGTTCGATAGAGAGATATGCAGCACTTCAGCGCAAGATTGCCCTGAATGCAATTCAACATTTGAAAGAAAAAAGCTTTTTTATTTATATCACCTGTTCGGTGTTTAAAAAAGAAAATGAAGAAAATGTTGATTTTATACAGAAACAAACGGGGCTTCAGTTGGTAAAAGCTGAATATTTAAAGGGATATCAAATGCAGGCTGATACGTTGTTTGTCGCATTGTACAGCCGGGAATGATAAAATAAAAATCACGATTATTTGTTGCTTTACTGTACCATTAATTTAAAACTCTCTTGGTTTTTCCCGTTGTTGAATTTCAAAATGTATAAACCTTTTTGAAGTGCCTGCAACTGGTCAAAATTGATGGCCTGGATTACACCTTGCTGCAAGGTGACTTGCTTTGAAAAGTACAATTTCCCTGCGGCGTCATATAAATTGAAAGTAGCGGTACCAGTAACTTGCGGTTTTATGGCAACGGTGAATTTATCCCTGAAAGGATTCGGGTATACTTTTACCAACTGGTTGCCCAAAATGACGGCAGCATCCTTTGAATTGCGTTGCTGCAGGAGATCATCATATGCCTTTTTGAAATCAGGAATGCCGTAGCCGATACGATCATTGGGATTGTTGTAAATGCTACTGCTTTTTTTTATTGCTTCGATGATTTGCATATTGGTAAATTCAGGGAAAGCCTGCCATAAGCAGGTAACAAGGCCTGCTAAATTGGGTGTGGCAAATGAAGTTCCATAACCCACCTGTATTGGTCCCGTGGTAGAAGAAAGTGCAGTACCGGATCCCACGGAAGCAGCAACAGGCTCTACTCTTCCATCACTGGATGGGCCGTAACTACTGAAAGTAGCCACGTTTCCCGACACGTCCGTTGCGCCTACCGATATGATGCTGTCTGCATCTGCCGGTGTTATAATATAATGCCAGCTGTTATCTCCTTCATTTCCTGCTGCTGCAAGTACAATTATTCCTTTTCGCGCAGCAAGAGTTGCAGCTTTAGCAATCATCGTTGATTTGCCATTCATATCGGAGTAGCTATAATTGAAAACAGGATTGTCAAATAAATTATAACCAAGAGAAGTGGTGATAATATCTGCTCCGGCGCTGTCGGCTCTTTCAGCAGCCGCAATCCAATATTGTTCTTCCACGGGTGATTCTGAATCAACATCTTCAGAGCGATAAAGCAAAAATTTTGCGTCGGGACAACTGCCAACCAACTGACCTGGAATATTTCCGGCGATTACAGAAAAACACATCATGCCATGAAAAAAATCTTCATCGACGCTGGTTTCATTGGCTACAAAATCATACGTGTCAATTACCCGGTTATTGATATTTACACTATCGAAGGCAGGCAAACTTTTATAATGATAAAAACCTGCATCTAAAATAGCGATCAGCATCCCCTGACCGTAAAAACCCTGGTCATGTAAATACTCACCATTATGAATATGGATTTGGCCGAAAGAATTTCCGTAAGAATAATAATCAGGAACCGGTGGAGATGCAGGCGAGGTAATTTCTTTTACCTGTTCATTAAATTTATTTTTTAATATCTCATTATCTGATTGGTTGCGGTGGACGATACCAGGAAAAATCAATCTTTTAACCGGCTCGGTTTTTACCACAAAAGAAAAGCTGTTGATTTTAGCGAGCGCCGCCGAATCTGTTGTTGCGATGCACACATCATTGAACCACCGGGATACATCTAATATTGTTACCTGGCTCACCGATCGCAGGCTATCTATATAGGCCGGCACAACAGGTAAATCGGTTTCGTCGATGGCAATATGTTGTTTTGCCCGCCTTTCAATCGCTTTTGCAGATAAAAATTTTGAAGGATCATTGACGGAAAACGGCGTGCCGTTTTTGTCCTTAAACCTGACAATATATTTTGTGAACTGGGCAGAAATATGAAGAGAGAAAAAAGTAGCAAAGAAAACAAACAGGTATTTCTTTCTCATAAAATAAAATAACGGCTTTTTTGTTCTTTTACTGCCATCAGCATTGGAACAAATTAATTATAATCAATGATGCTTAGCTTTTCTCCAAAACCTTTATAAGTATTATCTGTAGCCTGGTATTCCCAGTGCATAAAATCTTTATAGATCAGGCCTACATTTTTTGCATACTTTTCGATGCTATATGTTTTTTCGGCATATTGAGTTCCCGGCACCTTCGGATCACCGGTTGAATCCGCCACTTCAAAAACGGTGATGGTACTATCAAAAGTTTTAGAACCGATCGTTAAAGATGTATTTACGTTTTGGTAAGTGTAATCCCAATCTTCCACAAAAGCCGGATCGGCAAATTCATAAGAACGATAAGGGTTAAATGCCAGGTAACTGTTTCCTTTCCAGGAAAAACCTTCGTCAATGGGTTCCGCTAATTTTATAAACCGGAGATTATCTTCGATGTATTCAATGGATTTGCCAGTCGGAAACACAGTGAAGACATTGTCGATCGCCCAGTTTTGTGTTGAATCGGTCCGCAAATAACGATAGATCTTGTAACCTTGCCTGCCCAGGTTATCGGTAGTTTGAGCTTCCACCATATACTGAGCCTGGTAATGCCTTACTGTAAGCGTTTGATTAAAATTGGTAAAAACGGTAGAATCAAGATCATAGGTAATGTATTTACCAACTTGTAAAGGAAAATAATCACTTACTGATGCAGTTGTAAAATTCGCGTTTTCTTTTTTACAGGAAGCCAATATCAGGATAAAAAAAGCAAAAACGGCTAAACGCTTGGTCATATTTCAGGATTAAAAACTTTTGAGTTGCCCTGGAAGCAAAGGTAACAGCTTTAAAATTAATTTCTTTGAATGATTCCGCCACCGATCACATCATTTTCTTCGTAAAAAACAGCACTTTGGCCCGGTGCAATTCCTTTTACGTTTTCATAAAAACGGACTTTTACTCCATTTTCGTATGCAAAAAGGTTAGAGAGCGCTCCTTTATCTTTGTAACGGATTTTGGTAACTGCTTCCATGCCATCAGAAATGCCGTCATATTTTATCCAGTTGATTCCTTTTACCGTCATTTCACTGCCCTTTAAATCTTCTTCGTCTCCCAAAACAATGGTGTTGGTCTCAGGAATTATTTTGGTAACAAAAGCAGGTTTGCCTAAGGCAATATCAAGCCCTTTTCTTTGGCCGACGGTGTAAAAAGGATATCCTTTGTGCGGCCCGAGAATTTTCCCGGTTTTATCTACAAAAAATCCGCCTGAAACCTTTTCTTCAAGGCCATCCACTTTTCTTTTTAAAAACCCGCGATAATCATTATCCGGCACAAAACAAATTTCATAGCTCTCATTCTTTTTTGCCAGTTCAGGATATCCGAAATCAACGGCCATTTGTCTTATTTCGGTTTTACGATAGGTTCCAAGAGGCAAGAGCGTACGGCTTAAGAGATCCTGTTCCAAACCCCATAACACATAGCTTTGGTCTTTGGTTTCATCAATTCCCTTTCTTATAAAATACCTGCCGTTAGAATGTTGGTGAACCTGGGCATAATGGCCCGTTGCAATAAAATCGCAGCCAAGCGCATCCGCTCTTTTTGCAAGTGCCCGCCATTTGATATGCGTATTGCACAATACACAGGGATTTGGCGTGCGACCGGCAATGTATTCTTCAACAAAATTTTCAATTACAAAGTCGCCGAATTCTTCCCTGATGTCCAAAATAAAGTGAGGGAAACCGTGCTGAACGGCCGCCATACGCGCATCGTTAAAACTGTCGATATTACAACAGCCGGTTTCTTTGTTACTTTTTCCGCCACTTGTAGCATAATCCCAGGTTTTCATGGTAATTCCTACTACCTCATAGCCTTCTTTATGAAGCATAAGAGCAGCTACGGTACTATCGATACCGCCGCTCATTGCCATCAAAACTTTCCCTTTTGTGCTCATTGTTCGTAAAATAATTGGCAAAGATACAGATTCAATTTGGGGGAGAGATCAATTATATGCTAAAAAGGCCGTCCGGCTTTCGCTGAACGACCTTTAATTTTCATGGGAAATGGCTTTGGGATTTATGACTGTTCACTTCGAGTCTTTTTGTCCGACGTATTGTGGCTTTTATGGTTTTGCCTGCGTTGTTCCCTCAATTCTTTCATTTTCGCCTGCTGAACAGGAGTAAGTATCGCATTTACTTTTTCCATCCGGGATTTGCGCAATTCTTTCATTTTTTCCTTCTTTTGATCGGCAGAAAGGCTTGTATCGTTTTTAATGGCATCACTTTGCTGCTTCATTGTTTCGTGCAATGTCTTCATCTGTGTTTTTTGATCTGCGGTAAGATCAAGCTGTTGCATCATTTGTCCCGGCTTTCTATGCATTTCGTGACCTGCCTTGCCTTGTCTCCTGAAAGACTTCATTTTGGCCTGCTGATCAGGCGTAAGTATAGCATTCATTTTTTGCATTTGTGTCTTATGCAGCTCTTTCATTTTTTCTTTCTTTTGATCTGCTGAAAGACCCGCATCATTTTGGATAGCACTTCTTTGTTGTTGCATATCCCCGCGTAAAGATTGCATTTGATTTTTTTGATCGGCGGTAAGATTCAATTGTTGCATCATTTTACCTCTTTGAAAATGATGAGATGAATCAGATTGCATGTGTTGGTGCGTCTTATCTCTTTGAACCTGCGCATTGCTGTTTGCAATAAAAAAAAAGCCTGCAACAGCAAAAAGGAATAATTTTTTCATGTGTTTATTTTTAGTTGTATTTCAACAATAGATAAAATAAAAAGGCCGGAGTTTAATTCCGGCCTGTTAAAAAAAGTAAAACACTTTTGGTAATTACTAACGTAAGAAAAGTAACTCCCTGTATTTGGGCAATTCCCAATACTCATCATCTACCAAAAGCTCAAGCTTATCGACATGATAGCGTATTTCATCGAAATTCTTTTTAACGTCATCACAGTATTTAATTGCTTTTTCTCTTGAATCTTCAATTCCATTGGCCACTTTTCTTGCTTCGATCATTTCTTTCACTTTTGTACCGATAACACCAATATGCTCAGAGATTTTTTGTGCAATCTGCATTTGTGAAGAATAAGCGCTTTCATCAAACCCAAGATCCTTTAAACCTTTAATGTTATTAATCAGAACATTTTGATATTTAATAGCAGGAGGCAAAATGTAAGTACTTGCAAGATCGCCAATAACCCGGGCTTCAATCTGAAGTTTTTTAGTATAATTCTCCAGTTGAATTTCGTGGCGGGCTTCAAGTTCTTTTTTGGTATAAATATCGAAAGTTTCAAACAGTTTTTTGGCACTGTCTGTCACAAGGGCATCTAATGCCAAAGGCGTTGTTTTTACATTAGGCAAACCTCTTTTTTCGGCTTCTTTAGCCCAGGCTTCACTATAGCCATCTCCTTCAAATAAAACCTTTTTACTTTCAACAATATATCGTTGAATTACCTGCATTAAAGCGATTTCTTTCTTTTCTCCCTTGTCAATTAATGCGTCCACATCAGTTTTAAACTGGGTAAGTGCATCACACATAATAGTGTTCAAAACAGTCATGGGTGCTGCACAGTTTGCGGATGAACCTACTGCCCTGAATTCAAATTTGTTCCCTGTAAATGCAAATGGAGAAGTTCTGTTTCTATCCGTATTATCGAGCATTAATTCCGGAATGCTTTTATGAATATCCAGTTTCAACATTGCTTCGTCCTGCTCATCAAATTTGTCGCTTACACGCTTTTCTACTTCATTTAATACGTCTGTCAAGTATTTACCAATGAATATTGAAATAATAGCCGGTGGAGCTTCGTTTGCGCCAAGCCTGTGATCATTTCCTGCACTCGCTATAGAAGCCCTGAGCAGGTCTGCATGATCATGTACCGCTTTAATTGTATTTACAAAAAATGCGAGGAACATCAGGTTGGTTTTCGGCGTTTTTCCGGGTGCCAACAGGTTAACGCCCGTATTGGTAGCCATGCTCCAGTTATTATGCTTACCGCTGCCGTTAATCTGGGCAAATGGCTTTTCATGAAGAAGCACAATAAGGTTATGCCTTTTTGCAACTCTTGTCATCACATCCATCATTAAGATGTTGTGATCTACCGCAAGATTAGCTTCTTCAAAAATCGGGGCGCACTCAAACTGGGAAGGAGCTACTTCATTATGCCTTGTTTTTAGCGGAACGCCTAATTTATAAGCTTCGTCTTCAAAATCTCTCATGAAAGCATATACTCTTTCGGGTATAGCACCAAAGTAATGATCTTCCAATTGCTGTCCTTTAGCAGGTGCATGACCAAAAACAGTTCGGCCGGTCATGATCAGGTCAGGACGGGCGCTGGCTAAAGTGGCATCCACTACAAAATATTCCTGCTCCCATCCAAGTGTTGGCTTAACAGAAGTAATATTTTTATCGAAATACTGGCATACATCTACGGCTGCCTTTTCCAGCGCAACAGAAGATTTTAAAAGAGGCGTTTTAGCATCCAATGATTCTCCTGTATATGAAACAAATATGGTAGGAATACATAAAGTACGTCCATTTCCAATTTCAACAATAAATGGCGGAGACGAAGGATCCCACGCTGTGTAACCACGCGCTTCAAAAGTAGCCCTGATACCTCCGCTTGGAAATGAAGAAGCATCCGGTTCCTGTTGAATCAACGCATCACCGTCAAATTCTTCTAATGCAGTTCCATCACTTTTAAGAGTGAAAAATGAATCGTGTTTTTCAGCGGTGGCGCCTGTTAGCGGCTGAAACCAGTGGGTATAGTGAGTAACATTTTTTGTTTCGGCCCAGCTCTTTAAGGCTGAAGCGATCTGGTCACCCATTTTCCTGTCTATTTTAGTTTGATTCTTAATAGACGAAACGAGGCTTTTATAAGCCTCATCGCTTAGAAACTCGCGGGCTTTTTTTAAATCAAAAACATTTTCAGCAAAAAATCCTGTGATTTTTCGGGAAGGGTCTACTTCGGTACTTCTTGGCGAAGCAAGAAGCTCATGAAGTGCATTTAGTCGTAATGATTCCATTTTTATAATTTTGAGGCACAAAAAAACGATTTTATTTCCATAAAATCCAAAAATTTTTCCGTTTGATTAACAATTTTGCCATTTTGTTGACAAAAAGCAAATATCTATTTTTTGATAATATTTTTTTTACACTTTGGCCACCCTTTTGATATTAAAGCAACAAATAAAAGGAATTTTTATTTTTATAAATATTATTACCTGGCGGTCCTAAAAAATTGACCGGTTTTCTTCCAGTCAATATAACAAACAAAAGGAATTAATAAAAAAATAAAGTAAATACTTCGATAACGTACGATTGCCCCGATAATAGGTACGGTATATCCGGTCATCATCAACATGGTTAGGCTGAAAAATACATTAAAGTATACTAGGGGATTGATAGTGCTCTTCTTTTTGTGGAACAACAGGAAAAGAACGAACAGAAATTCGATCAAAAATATTTCAACAGCAAAGGGAGCAAATTGGATGTTCCCGATCTTTGAAAGATAGGGGCGCATGAGCACCAGGTTGAATGCCTGAGGCGCATTTTTAGCGAAACTTTTAATATTGGGCTGTAGTTTGTCAACCGCAACTGTTGAATTTCCCAGTTTCCCGATCTCAATAAAACTTTGCTGGCGCTCTGCCACCACTTTTGGAAAATTGGTTTTAGCAGAAATGTAGCCTGAAGCAAAAAATAGTAAACCGCTAATAATATATATCACTGCGAAAGTAAGAAAAGCCTTTGCAGGAAACCTGTTGGCAATTATCCAGGCAACCAGCGCCGGCACAAGCGCGAGAAAAACAAAGTTTCTCAATAAAAAAACGAGGATAAGGAATAAGGTAATTATTAAAAAATTTTTTAGAGCTGCTTTTCGTTCCCTCATCAAAAAAAAGATATGGTAAATGATCAACGAAAGCGATAGAAGAATAAGCCCGTCGCGGTGAATCATTGCTGAATACAATAATGCCGAGGGCAAAAGAAAAATGCAAAATATAAGTTGAAAAGATGCTTTTGGAAAAATCCGGATGAAAACTTTGTACAAGGCTGCGCATCCAAAAAAAACGAGGAAATTAAAAAAGAGCGTATTGATCCAGAAATTTTTGAAGCTAAAAAAATCAAACACAGAAAGCATTTTTGCGATCAGGTTAGTACGAAGGTTATTCCAGAAGGAATTGGAATCTTCAAAAACCCTGGCGTATCCATGGGCGTAAGGATTGTGAAAAATATTTACAAAATATTCGTGCGGGTTACTAAATAACAGGTTGAATTCATCAATTCCCATGTGATGAAAAGTCAATGAATCAGAAACCGGCAACACATACATATTTATATAACAACCAACCAGGAGTGAGAAAATGCGTACGATGAATAACGCGATAAGTGTTTGACCGGGTAAGCCTGCTTTCCTGAAAAATTTAATCCGGGTAATTAACCAGCAAAAAAGAACTGAATAAGAAATAAATAAAAGGTAAAACAAGCAGTAATTATTTTATTGTGGGAAGTTAGTTAAAATATTTACACCGGATATAATGATAGAAGGACAAGAGGTTGTAAGTTTGCTTTTTTTAATACAATTATGGAAATAACATTTGAAACGGCAGAGAAACTGGGACTTAAAAAAGACGAATTTGAAAAGATCGTCGAAATTCTTGGCCGTGTACCCAATTTTACGGAGCTGAGTGCTTACTCCGTAATGTGGAGTGAACATTGCAGTTATAAGAACTCAATAAAATGGCTTAAAACGTTGCCTCGCGAAGGTTCAAAGCTATTAGTGAAGGCCGGCGATGAAAATGCGGGTTTGATGGATATAGGCGATGGACTTGGCGTTGTTTTTAAGATTGAAAGTCATAATCATCCTTCTGCGATTGAGCCTTTCCAGGGTGCAGCAACAGGCGTCGGAGGAATTCATCGTGATATTTTTACGATGGGCGCGCGTCCGATCGCTACTTTAAATTCACTTCGCTTTGGAAATATCGACAACGAAAAAACCCAACATTTGCTGGGTGGTGTTGTAAGCGGCATTGGTCATTACGGAAATTGTTTTGGTGTTCCGACAGTTGGCGGAGAAATTTATTTTGAAGAATGTTATCATACCAATCCGCTCGTAAATGCAATGAGTGCCGGCGTGGTACGTTTGGGTGAAACCGTGAGTGCCACAGCCACAGGCAAAGGCAACCCGGTATTTATTGCGGGAAGTGCAACGGGGAAAGATGGAATGGGAGGCGCGGCTTTTGCGTCAGCCGATATAACAGAAAGCAGTGCCGATGATCTTCCGGCAGTCCAGGTGGGCGATCCGTTCCAGGAAAAAAAGTTGCTGGAAGCATGCATTGAAGTGATTGCGACGGGTGCCGTGGTAGGAATGCAGGATATGGGTGCAGCGGGAATTATTTGTTCTACTGCGGAAACAAGCGCCAAAGGAGGAGTAGGAATGAAAATTCATTTGGAAAAAGTTCCTACACGCCAAAGTAACATGAAAGCCTGGGAGTTGCTTTTGAGTGAAAGCCAGGAAAGGATGTTGCTAACGGTAAAGAAGGGAAGAGAAAATGACGTTATCGAAATTTTTGAAAAATGGGATCTCCCGTGTAAACAAATCGGGGAGGTTACCGATGGTGAGATGCTGCGTTTTTACATGGATGATGAACTTGAAGCTGAAATTCCTGCAGAAAGTCTCGTACTTGGCGGCGGAGCTCCGGTTTACGAAAGAGAATACAGGAAGCCGAAATATTTCGAAAAAATAAAAGCATTCGATGCAACAAAAATTCCGGTTCCGGGAGACATTAAGATTATTGCAGAAAAATTGATTTCACTCCCTTCCATAGCTTCCAAAAAATGGATTTATGAACAATACGATAGTATGGTTGGCACCGCGAATCTTAATACCAATGATCCTTCCGATGCTGCGGTAGTTGAAGTGAAGGGGACAAAAAAAGCCCTTGCGCTTACTACTGATTGTAATAGTTTATATGTTTTCGCGGATCCTTTTGTGGGCTGCATGATAGCAGTAAGTGAAGCAGCAAGAAACATTGTTTGCAGCGGTGGTATTCCTTTGGGCGTAACCAACTGTTTAAATTTTGGAAATCCTTACGACCCGGAAGTATATTACCAGTTTGTAGAAAGTATCAAAGGAATGTCTGAAGCGTGTTTGAAATTTGATACGCCTGTTACAGGTGGCAATGTCAGCTTCTATAATCAATCTCCCTCAGGCCCTGTATATCCAACACCGGTAATTGGTATGGTCGGTCTTCTTGAAGATTTTGAAAATAAAATGTCACTGTATTTTAAAAATGAAGGTGATGTAATTTATTTATTGGGAAAAAATGTCGAAGATTTTAATTGCTCAGAATATTTGCATAAAATATGCAAGGAAGAATACACGCCGGCACCTTATTTTGACCTGGAAGAAGAATTTCGTTTACACGAAACCGTTAGTTCGTTAATAAAAAATAAAATGATCTTATCAGCTCATGATATTTCTGAAGGCGGGTTGTTTATCACCTTGGCTGAAAGCGCTTTTTTCAACAATCTTGGATTTGCAGTAAAACAACAAAAAAAGGAAATTCGTAAAGACGCTTATTGGTTTGGCGAAGCACAGGGAAGGGTAGTTGTAACGGTGAGTGCAGCCAAAACCAATGAATTTGAAGGTTCCTTAGGCATTCCGTTTGAAAAATTAGGCACCGTTTCCGGTGGTGAAATAATGGTAGATGATGAGAACTGGGGAAATATAAGTGAATGGAAAAAGAAATACGATACTGCTATCGGGAATTATTTAAAATCCGAATTGTAAGAAAAGCCGGTATTTGAAATATGGACACAACATCAAACATAGTCGTGACGGGCGCTGCCGGATTTATCGGAAGTTGCCTCGTTGGTTTTTTGAACAGAAAAGGTTATAATAAACTTATTTTAGTTGACGATTTTTCTAACCAGGAAAAAGAGCAGAATTTAAAAGGAAAAAGTTTTTCTGAACAAGTTGAAAGGGAAGCTTTTTTTGACTGGTTGGAAATTGAAAAACCAAAAGTCGATTTCATCTTTCATATTGGTGCGAGAACTGATACAACTGAGTTTAACTACTCTATTCACGAACATTTAAATGTGGAGTATTCTAAAAAAATTTGGAATTACTGCTCACAATATCACATTCCTCTTGTCTACGCTTCATCCGCTGCAACTTATGGTGGCGGCGAACTTGGATATAAAGATGATCAATCGATCATTGATAAATTAAAGCCTTTAAATCCTTATGGTATTTCAAAGAATGAGTTTGACAAATGGGCCCTTCGACAAGCTCAGGATAACAGAGTTCCGCCTGCATGGGCAGGCTTAAAATTTTTTAATGTTTACGGTCCAAATGAATACCACAAAGCAAGAATGGCAAGCGTGATTTTTCATTCCTACAACCAGATCATGAATAAAGGATTTGTAAAACTTTTTAAATCTCATAAAAAAGATTTCAATGACGGCGAACAATTGCGTGATTTTATTTATGTAAAAGATATACTTAATATCTGCTTTTGGTTTTTGGAAAGATGGCAAAAGGACCCGGGGTCTTTTCACTCAGGAATATATAATGCGGGGACCGGTAAAGCCCGAACATTTAACGACCTGGTAAATGCGACGTTCGGCGCTTTAAACCAACGCACCCAGATCGAATATATTGATATGCCGGAAGATATCCGGGACACATATCAATATTTTACAGAAGCAGAAATGAATAAGATCAGGGAAGCAGGTTATACGGAGCCTTTTTATTCTTTAGAAGAAGGGGTGAAAGATTATGTGCAAAATTATCTGTCGAAAAAAGAATACTATTAATAGTCGTAAAGCAGGAAATAAAAATTCGCCTTTTTTATTTGTTTACTGTTCTTTTTCCGCGATAAAATTTATAGCTTATCAGGAAAGGTGCTTCGTGATTTTGTTCAACGATCGCCGTTTTTTTATACCGATTATCTAATTTTTTCCACAAATGGATTTATAACTTTTCCGCCTAAAATATTAGCTGTAAGTTTGCATGACCTCACGGATTTTTTCTTTTCTTATTCTTTCCTGCGGTCACCTTTTTTCATTTTTCTTTCATTGCAACAGTTCATTTTTTTTACGGTTGTTTTGGAGGATTATTATTTTAAAAACAAAAAAAGATGGCTAAGTACATTTTCGTAACAGGTGGTGTAAGTTCTTCATTGGGAAAAGGCATTATTGCCGCTTCACTCGCAAAACTTTTGCAGGCAAGGGGTTTGCGGGTTACCATTCAAAAATTTGATCCATATATCAATGTGGACCCGGGAACTTTAAATCCATACGAGCATGGCGAATGTTTCGTGACAGAAGATGGTGCTGAAACTGATCTCGACCTTGGGCACTACGAACGTTTTTTAAATATTAATACTTCGCAGGCTAATAACGTAACAACGGGTCGTATTTATCAGACCGTCATTAATCGTGAACGGGAAGGAGATTATTTGGGCAAAACGGTCCAGGTAATTCCGCATATAACTGATGAGATCAAAAGAAGAATGATGTTGCTCGGTGAAAAAAATCAATATGATGTGATTTTGACTGAAATAGGCGGAACTGTTGGCGATATTGAAAGTCTTCCTTTTATTGAAACGGTTAGACAAATACAATGGGAACTGCCTGATGAAGATTGCCTTGTAGTTCACCTCACGCTCATTCCTTATTTGAAAGCCGCGAAAGAACTCAAAACCAAACCGACACAGCATAGTGTAAAACTAATGAGTGAAAACGGTGTGCATCCTGATATTCTCGTTTGTCGTACTGAGCGGCCGCTCACAGATGATCTGAAAAGAAAGGTTGCTCTTTTTTGTAATGTGAAAGTAGATTCGGTTATAGAAGCGGCAGATGCTTCAACAATCTACGAAGTTCCTATCCACATGCTTCGCGAAAAACTGGACTTGATAGTATTAAGGAAATTAAATATCACTAATTACAACGAACCGGACCTTACCAAATGGAAAGAGTTTCTTGATAAAGTAAAACATCCCGGCAATAAAGTAACTATCGGCCTCATTGGAAAATACATCGAATTGCAGGACGCCTACAAATCAATTTTGGAATCCTTCATCCACGCCGGCGCTATGAACGATTGCAAGGTGCAGGTATTGAACGTGCATAGTGAATATATTGATGAGGAAAATGTGAATGAAAAATTAATGGGCCTTGACGGCTTATTGGTTGCGCCGGGTTTCGGGTTCAGGGGCGTGGAAGGGAAAATTATTGCGGTTAAATATGCACGGGAAAACAATCTTCCATTTTTTGGAATATGTCTTGGGATGCAAATGGGAGCTATTGAATTTGCGAGAAATGTTTTGGGAATTGCCGATGCAGATTCAACAGAAATGAATCCGGATACAGCAAACCCGGTTATTGACATGATGGAAGAACAGAAAAAGGTAACCATGAAAGGAGGAACCATGAGGCTAGGTTCTTACCCTTGTGCTATCAAGGAAGATACCCTGGCTTATTCCATCTACGGAACCACTGAAATTAATGAACGCCATCGCCATCGCTGGGAGTTTAATAATAAATACCTGAAACAATTTGAAGATGCCGGAATGATCGCCAGCGGCATCAACCCTGAAAGCGGGTTGGTTGAAATCATGGAACTAAAAAATCATCCTTTTTTCATTGGCGTTCAGTATCACCCCGAATTAAAAAGTACGGTTGAAAACCCTCATCCTTTATTTGTGCATTTTATAAAGGCTGCCAAGGAATTTACTAAGGTAAATCACGATAAGCCTGAAATGTCGCGTATTGAAGCTTGATTCAAAACCTCAATTAATTAACAGTTTTGTTTGTCATTTCGTTAAACGGAACAGGGGTTAATTACGTCTATAATGTATCTTTGCCACCTTTTGTATATTATATAAAATAGATGATATGATGAAAATATTACTTATCGGCTTTTTTACATTTTGCGTTTCCAATGTTTTTTCCCAAAATAATAAACTTGGTGTGAGTGACCCTGATGCAAAAGCTATCTTAGATAAAGTAAGTGCTAAATTCAAAACCTATAAAACCGTTGAGGCCAATTTTACTTTAAGTATTACCAATGCTGCCGGAAAAGTGGAAGGCACAAAAAAAGGGACCGTATATATGAAAGGTTCAAAATACCGTGTGAACATATCGGGCCAGGAAATTTACAGTGATGGTGATAATATCTGGACTTATGATAAATCAGCTAACGAAGTTCAGCTTACAAAATTTGACCCTTCCTCCAATACTATTACACCTCAAAAAATGTTTACTAATTTTTATGATAAAGATTTTTTGTACAAACTGAACGGAGATAAAAAGGAAGGAAGTAAAGTGGTACAGGAAATTGAATTAACGCCCGTAGATAAAACGAAGACTTTTTTTAAGGTGCTGGTAAATGTAGATAAGGCCACGAAGAATATTGTATCAAGTAAGGTTTTTGAAAAAAATGGCGATCGATACATTTATACGGTAAACTCCATGAAAACCAATACTGACCTTCCGGAATCCTTATTTACGTTTGATGCAAAAAAACATTCGGGTGTAGAAGTGGTGGATCTGAGATAAATTTATTTTTCATTCTTGTTTATGGGCGCTTCTTTTGAAGCGCTTTTTTATTCAGGCCAACTGTAAGAATCGATTTTTAATCCCGCCAGTTGAATTACACGATCTATTACGGTGGATGCGGCTTCTTCTATGGTTTTCGGTTTACTGTAAAATGAAGGCGAGGCAGGGCAAATAATTCCACCGGCTTGTGTAATAGTTTCCATATTTCTAAGATGAATTAAGCTATACGGCGTTTCCCGTACCACACATATTAATTTTCTCCTCTCTTTTAAAATTACATCTGCAGCTCTTGCTATCAGATCGTTGGAAAGCCCGGAAGCAATGCGGGCGATGGTGCCCATGCTGCATGGAATGACGATCATGATATTATAATTTGCTGAACCGGAAGCAAAGGGAGCCATGAAGTCATTCTTGTCAAAATAAGTTGCATCATAACTATTATAGTCATTTTTGCCGAGTTCCGTCTGCCAAACAAGTTTGGCATTATCTGTGATTACTATACTTAAATCCGTCCACTGTGATTTAATTGTGGCGAGCTTATCTAATAATAATTTTGCATAAATAGAACCACTGGCCCCGGATATCGCAACGACTATTTTATTCATTTGACAATGTAATGAAGATTCTTAATATTTTTTAAAGTAAATCAAATAAAAATTAATAAAGCCCGTTTAATACACATGGAAAAAAAAGTGGTATTTGCTTCTATTGCGTGCTTTTTTGTTTTTTCATTTGCCAAAGTTAAACCAACTGAAAAAGAAAAAATAAACTGGTTAACTATAACTGAGCTAAACGCAAAAATGAAAGCAGAACCCAAACCGGTGCTAATTGACATTTACACAAACTGGTGCTACTGGTGTAAAGTAATGGATAAGAGAACGTATAATAATGCTAAAGTTGTCTCTTATATCAATCAGCATTTTTATGCAGCCAGGATGAATGCCGAAACAAAGGAACCGGTAATTTGGAATGACAAAAGTTATAATTATGATGAAGCCAATAAAGTGAATGATTTTGCGTTATACGCTACACAGGGACAATTGGCATTTCCTAATACAGTGATTTTTCCTGAAAAGCAACAAGCGCCGGCAGCAATTCCTGGCTTCATGTCGCCGAAAGAAATAGAGGTAATTCTTAAGTATTTTGGGGAAGGATATTATAAAACACAGAATTTCAATGAATATTCTGCAAATTTTAAAGCAAAATGGTGAAAGCCATTTCAAAAATATTACAAACTGCGCAAGTAGTTTAAACTCGGTTTTTCATAGGATATTGGATTATAACAGGGGTGGATTTCCATCCGGCCCCTTTTTTTTATTTTTCTTTTAAAATAAATTAAACCAATGCAACGTTTTAAGGTCAAAAGCGGTCTATAAACCAGCGTAAGAACCTTAACCGCGCGTTTAAAAAATAATAATTAGCGAAAGCTTCAAAATATTACAAACTACGCAAGTAGTTTAAACTCGGTTTTTCATAGGATATTGGATTATAACAGGGGTGGATTTTTATCCGGCCCCTTTTTTATTTATCCGGCTCGGTAGTAAACCAATAAATTCTTCGGGTTTTTATTTTTGTATTTCTAAATTGCTTTCCGGATGGCAATTAATTTAGTCAGTAATTCTTCCAGGAGATCGAGCCGAAGCATATTTGCGCCATCGCTTTTTGCAACGGCAGGATTCGGATGTGTTTCGATAAATAATCCGTCTGCGCCGACAGCGATCGCTGCTTTTGCAATCGTTTCAATCATTTTTGGATTACCCCCGGTTACGCCACTGCTTTGATTTGGCTGCTGCAGGCTATGGGTACAATCCATAATTACCGGCACTCCATGATTTTTCATAATGGGTATGTTGCGATAATCAACCACAAGATCGTTGTAACCAAAAGTGTTTCCTCGCTCTGTCAACATCACTTTTTCATTGCCCGCTTTTTGAATCTTTTCAACGGCAAATTTCATAGACTCGCCATTTACAAACTGTCCTTTTTTGACGTTAACAATTTTTCCTGTTTGTGCAGCGGCCACTAAAAGATCAGTTTGCCTGCAAAGAAATGCCGGTATTTGTAATACATCCACATACTTTGCCGCCATCGCAGCCTCCTCATGGGCATGAATATCTGTAATTGTAGGCAATGAAAAATGTTTTCCAACTTTTTCAAGCACTTGTAGCGCTTCTTCGTCACCCACGCCGGTAAATGAGGAAGCACTGGTTCGATTAGCTTTTCGATAAGAAGATTTAAAGATGTAGGGAATTTTTAGGTTTCTGCAAATGCCCGACACTTTTACAGCCACTTCAAAAATCAATTCCTCACTTTCTACAACGCATGGCCCTGCAATAAGAAAGAAATTGTGTTCATCATATTCCTGGCCCGCAAAAAGTTCATTTAAATAGTTTATCATTTTTATTTTCCTTTACGATCAAAGATATTTGTTTAAAAGGTTTTAATTAAAAGTGTTTTGTGTAATAATTAAAATAGATCAACTTTACTTTTAGTAGATACCACTTGCTCATGCTGCAGGTTCTGTAAGCTTATTTAATATGATACTTATTTATTTACCCCAAGATTCGCCCAGGTGCCAATATGTTTTTTACCTGGTTTTTAAGGAGCACCTTGGTGTTGAATTTCACGTGACAAAGGACATAAAAAAGTTTGAAGAATACAGTGGAGCAAAAATTAATTATTCCGGCCAAAGAATAAACAATGAATTTTTTATCAAACCTTCAAAACTGATGTTTGAAAATGAAATTAAAAAACAGGAAATAAATGTCGAGGTAAAAAATGGTATAAAAGTTTTATTTCCCAACAATGATGATGACTCCGGATTTGATATTTTTTCGTCCGTATTTTATCTGGTTTCCCGGTACGAAGAATATCTTTCATTTAACCCTGATAAATTTGGAAGATTCAAAGCGAAGGATTCGTTGGCTTTTCAGCACAATTTTTTAGAAAAACCCGTTGTAGATATTTGGATTGATAGTTTCCGTGATCAACTGCGAAAAAAATTTCCGAATTTAACTTTTAAATCTCCAGCGTTTGATGTTATCCTGACTTATGATATAGATGTTGCTTTTAAATATAAAGGCAGAAGTTTGGGGAGGACGTTAGGTTCAGCTTTGAAAGACATTATGGGTTTTAATTTGCGAACGTTAAAAGAAAGATTGCAAACGCTTTTCGCCTCAAAAAAAGATCCATGGGATGTGTATGACGACCTGGAAAAAATAATATCAGAGAATGGATTTTCTTCAATTTTCTTTTTTTTATTGGCAGAAAAATCGAAACACGACAAGAATTTACATTATGAAAATCGCGAGATGAAGAAATTAGTTAACTATGTGAAAACATTTAGTGGTATTGGAATTCATCCTTCTTTTTATACTTCATCGAATCCCGAAAAATTTTTGACAGAGAAAGAAAGACTTGAAAAAATATCAGCAGAAAAAATAACAAAAAGCCGCCAGCATTTTCTAAAATTCAGGATGCCTGAAACTTTTAATTCCCTGTTGTCTGCGGGAATTACAGAAGATTATTCAATGGCATTTCCGGAGGCGGCTGGCTTCCGTGCAGGAACCAGTAAACCTTTTAATTTCTATGATGTAAAGAATGAGAAAGCTACACAACTGAGGCTTTTTCCTGTAACTTTTATGGAAGGAAATTTTATGACCAAAAACACTATGGCGAATGAAAGTATTTGGGAGTGCATAGCGGCTTTAATTGATGAAGTCAAAAAGGTAGACGGAACTTTTATTAGCATTTGGCACAATCATACAATAAGTGATACGAAAGAATATAAAGATTGGCGATACCTTCATAATGCAATGATAAAAAAAATATTATTGTAAGTAGCAGTTTATGTATTTAGTGTAAGTGATTGATAAACTCAATCAACGTTTTCTCTTCATTTTCCCAATTAAGAGCATCTGCTGCATTCAAAGTATTTTGTTTCCATAAATTATATTGTTCCGGGTTTTGCGAAATAGAAATAATTTTTTCTGCGATTTTGTGGGGGTCAAAACTTTTTATGAAATCACCTATTTTGTATTTTTCAATAAGTAATTTTATCTCAGTTGCTTCAGATGCTAACACCGGGATGCCAGCATTGATATAATCAAAAAATTTATTGGGCAGTGCAAATAAATGTTGATCTGTAACGTGTATTTTTTCAAGAATTAACCCCAGAAAACATTGCTTTGTATATTCCATCATCTGGAGGTAAGGCATTACATCAATAAATACAATCTTTGAACTTAGTTGTAAATCCCCGACCATTTTTTTCAATTTGTCAAGCACAGTTCCGCGGCCAATAAAATAAAGTATAAACTCATCAGGCAAAAACTGCATGGTTAACACGGCTTCTTCTGCGCCCCGGTTCTCATTTAACCCGATACCCTGCATCACCAAAATCTTCTTATGAAGGGGCATCGTTATTTTTATATTACCGGTATTTGATCCGGTTTTATAGGGAACATTTCGAACCACAGTTACAGGAACACCGTATTTTTCTTCATATACTTTCTTTATAGAATTATTTACTGTAATTACATTCTTCATTTTTGGAAATAGATATTGTTCCAGGCGTTCCCATATTTTTCTCGAAGACTGTTTGTAAACGCTCAATGTAAAGTATTCATGACTATCATATATCAGCCGGGAATTTTTTAAACGTGAAATGATATAGTTTGGCAATAATGTATCAAGGTCATTTGCCCATAAAATATCTGCCTTTTTAAAAAGTAAATAAAAAAATAAACGTAGATTAAAATAAAGATACATGAAGGGGCCGCCTTTAAACGGATTCCTGAGACGGACCACTTTATACGGCAACTCCTTTAAAAGAAAAGTATTTTTACTTTTTCTTCCTATAATTAATACCTCGTAGCCCATTTTATGAAATGTATTACATTCCTTTTGAACCCGTTGGTCAGTAACAATATCACTAATAACCGAAACGATAATTTTTTTGTCCAAAGAATTTATCAATTTTTGAGGTGCAAATGTTAAGCAATTATAAGCAGATTTGCTTGTTTTATTAAGCTCTCTATTATATACTAATTTTGCTCCATCTTTCAATTGACTAATAAACACCTCCATATCGTTTGTCTTGACGTTCCCTATCCCCCGGATTACGGGGGCGTGTTTGATCTTTTTTATAAGATAAAAGCGTTGCACAAAGCAGGAATTAAGATTCATTTGCACTGCTTCGAATATGGGCGTGGCGAACAACAAACACTAAATGAATATTGTGAAGAAGTGATTTATTATAAGAGAAAAAAATCTTTTCCGCTCGCTAAATTTCGTTTACCCTATATCGTTAGTTCAAGAATAAATTCGTTATTAATTGAAAGACTTCTTAAAGATAATTACCCTGTGTTGCTGGAAGGAATTCATTGCACCTTTCATTTGTTCAATGACGAGTTAAAAAACAGGAACGTGTTAGTGCGTCTTCATAATGTCGAATTTCAGTATTATTCTGAATTGTCGAAATCTTCTGCAAATATTTATAAGAAAGCTTACTATCAGGCGGAAGCCCGTTTGCTGAAAAAGTATGAGAAAATAATTGCCACAAAAGCAAAACTGATAGCAGTAAATGAAAAGGATAGAAAAACCTATCAATCGATCTTTAACGCAAATGACATCGAATTGCTTCCGGTTTTTTTGCCATTTACTGAAGTGAATTCTTTAACCGGCAAAGGAGATTTTTGCCTGTATCACGGCAACCTGTCGGTGGCTGAAAATGAGAAAGCCGCTCTGTGGCTTTTGGAAAACATTTTTGCTGAAAATCACTGGCCCTTTGTGATTGCAGGAAAAAATCCCTCCTTGTCATTAAAAAGAAAAATTGCGGCTTATAAAAATGTGAAACTAATCGCAAATCCTTCTAAAAGGGAAATGGAAAACCTGGTTAAGAATGCGCACATTCATTTATTGCCGTCTTTTAATTCCACGGGCATAAAAATTAAATTGTTGAATGCTTTGTTCAACGGAAGATTTATTATTACCAACGCAATTTCTTTAGAGGGTACCGGGCTTGAAAGCCTTTGTCATGTTGCTGAAAATCCGAGCGAATACATTGATAAGATTGAAGAATTATACAAATTTTCCTTTTCTGAAAACGAGATTACCAAGCGATATGAGTTATTGAATAAAATGTATAACAATGAAAAGAATGCGCAACAGCTTATCAGGTGGCTATAGACGCATTATCATACACTTTTCCTCTTTCTGTTTTAATCGTTCTTGCAGGAAATTTATTGATAACAGGGTAATCATGTGTTGCCATGATAATGGCGGTTCCATAATCCTGGCAAATGCTAAAGAGCAGCCGCATTATTTCATCAGACGTTTCAGGATCAAGATTTCCGGTTGGCTCATCAGCCAATAATAATTTCGGAGAATTTAATAGCGCGCGCGCCACATCAATTCTTTGTTGTTCGCCGCCACTTAGTTCAAAAGGCATTTTAAAACCTTTTGTTTTAAGGCCCACTTTATTCAATACATCATCTATTTTTTCGTCCATCAATTTTTCATCTTTCCAGCCGGTAGCTTTCAAAACAAATTTCAAATTGTTATTTACGTTTCTGTCGGTAAGCAATTGAAAATCCTGGAAAACAACACCCAGGTTGCGACGCAGGTACGGAATTTTTCTCCAGTCGAGCTTCCTTAAGTCGAAACCAACTACAGTTCCTTCACCTTCCCTGAAATCAAGATCAGCATATAATGTTTTTAACAAGCTTGATTTTCCCGTGCCGGTTTTACCAACGAGATATACAAATTCTCCACGGCTTACCGTGATATTTACATCTGAAAGTATCAGTGAATCACCCTGGTAAATATTTACATTCTTTAATTCTACAATAACTTCTGGCATAAGTAATCTGTTACATTTTAAATCGCACCGCCGTAAAGTTAAATGTATAATTATATTTTCTATGAAACAATTATTATACATCTGTTAAAAAAATTCGACAACCATTCAACTGTAGTAAACGAACAAATACATGGGATTTTTATTTTGAATTACCTGCCAAAAAAAATATAAACTAAAAAAATAGTTTGCAAACTAAAAAATTAGTTTTATGTTTGTTCTCATAAAACATTTTCAAAAAAATGAAAACTCTTACAAAAGCCGAAGAAGAAGTAATGCAGGTGCTTTGGAAACTGGACAAAGCATTTTTAAAAGAGATTGTAAATGAAATGCCGGAACCCAAACCGCACCAGAACACGGTAGCCACCATCTTAAAGATTTTGGTAGAAAAGGAATTTGTGGGGATAGAAGTTTTTGGAAGAATGCACCAATATTATCCGCTGGTGAACAAAGAAGTTTATTCAAAAGGAAGAGTGAAATCTTTGGTGAAAAAATATTACGAAGGGTCTTTCAGCAACATTGTTTCTTCTATGGTTAAAGAAAACAACCTGAGCATAGAAGAACTGGAGTTGTTGGTTAAACAATTAAAAAAAGGAAAATAATTTAAACTAAACGATCATGATAACAGTTGCGTGGTATCTTTTGAAAGTAATTATTTGTTCCGGCATTTTGTGCGGTTATTATTTTCTCGCACTGAGGAATAAAGTATTTCATCGCTGGAACCGGTTCTATCTGTTGGCTACAATCGTAATTTCATTAGTAGTGCCCGTGATGAAAATCAATATTTTTTCATCCGGTGACGACAATGGAACAGTTGTCAGGATGCTGCAGACGATAAGTTACGGAGATGAAGCAGTTGTGGAAATCAGCAGGCACAATAGTTTTCAGCTTACTACCGAAAATGTTACAGAAGCGGCTTACGTGCTTATATCAGCAATTTTCCTGTTTATCTTTTTCCTCTCTTTATACAGGATAGAAAGATTAAAAAGAAAATTCCCTTCAACAAAATTTAAGGATATCAGTTTTATAGAGACGAACGCAAAAGGAACACCTTTCTCCTTTTTCAAAAATATTTTCTGGAACAAGGCCATAGATATTCATTCCACTTCCGGACAACAAATTTTTAACCACGAAATAGCGCATGTAAAGGAGAAACACTCTTATGATAAGATCTTCATGAATATTGTGCTCGTTCTTTTCTGGATCAATCCATTTTTTTGGCTGATACGAAAAGAGCTCTACATGATTCATGAATTTATTGCCGATAAAGAAGCGCTGGAAGATAGTGATATCAATGCTTTTGCTGAAATGATCTTACAAACGATTTATCCCGGCCAAAACTTTTCTCTTGCCAACAACTTTTTTTATTCACCCTTAAAAAGGAGGTTACTTATGCTCGCCAAAAACAAAAATCCCAGGGTTAGTTACATCAGCAGGCTTTTGGTGTTACCACTTGCTGCTATCGTGTTTTTTGCTTTTACTCTTAAAGTTAAAAACAGAAATGCAAATCTTTATGATGGCAAGACAATTACCGTTGTAATCGATGCGGGTCACGGCGGCGATGATAACGGAGCCGTATCTAACGATGGAATCAAAGAAAAAGATATTACGCTTGCGATTGCGAGAAAGATAGCAGAATCAAATTTAAATCCACATATACAAATCTTGCTTTCAAGAAAAGATGATTATCCATTATCAGTGAAAGACAGGGTCGAGTTTGCAAAAAGCAACGGGGCAGATATGTTTATCTCTCTTCATGTAAATGCGGCAGCAGACAAACAATTAAACGGTTTTTCTGTTTTGATTGATAAAGATAACGGCATGCAAAACCTTTTGCTTGGCTCTGCTTTAATTAATGAATTAAGAAAAACTTATAACACGCAGGATCAACTGGGAGCAAGAGCAAAAGGTGTTTGGGTTCTGGATCATAACAGTTGCACTACTGCTTTGGTTGAATGCGGTTACTTAAGTAATTCGTCCGATGAAGCTTTTATTACCAACAGTGCAAACCAGGATAAGATTGCAAAAGATGTTTTGGAAGCAATTAACGCGTATGCTTCTTCTAAAAAAAGTGTGGGAAGTAGTGACAAAACAATTATGGATAATCCTGCCAAGATAAATGATTCGATTCCTGATAAGGTTTATACAAAAGTACAAGTTGAAGCATCCTTCCCAGGAGGACTTCAGGCGTGGTCAAGATATATGTCACGAGTGATAACACAAAGTATCGATAGTTTTACAAAGCGTGATTATGGTACCTGTGTTGTTAGATTTATAGTAAATGTAGATGGAAGTGTAAATGATGTGGTAGCCACAACAATGAAAGGAACCGAATTGGCAAAAGTTTCGGTTAATGCAATTAAAAACGGCCCGAAGTGGATTCCCGCTTCGGAAAACGGCAAGACTGTGGCTGCTTATCGCTTGCAACCTGTCACATTATCAAACCCTGATCAAAAAACCAATCAAACATCTTCAGCCTCGAGTAGAATAAATACTAAAAACGACACAGGAAAAGTTTATATAAAGGTTGAAAACGAAGCGTCATTTCCAGGAGGACTGCCGGCGTGGTCAAAATATATATCAAGAGCAATAACGGATAGCATTGAGAAATTTACCCAGGCTGATTATGGAACTTGTGTCGTGCGCTTCATTGTAAATGTGGATGGAAGCGTGAGCGATGTAGCAGCTACAACAATGAAAGGAACTGAATTAGCAAAAGTTTCCATCAATGCTATTAAAAATGGTCCGAAATGGATTCCTGCTTCTCAAAACGGGCAGACAGTTGCCGCCTATAGATTGCAGCCGATAACGTTGACTAACCGGGACAGTAAACCTGGGGCAACTGAAAATGAAAAAAATAAAAATTCCTCTGCTTCAAATAAATCAGAAAATTCTCAAGAGGCGATTTTTGCTAAACTTGAAAAAAACGCTACTTTTCCAGGTGGCAGTTCCGCGTGGCTGAAATATATTACCCGCACTATCCAAAAAAATGCCAATGAATTAACAGCAGATAAAAACAGCGAGGGAGTTTGCAAAGTTCGGTTTATCGTGAACAAGGATGGAAAAGTAAGCGACGTACAAGCGATTACAAAACAGGATTCAAAACTGGCTGATGTAGCGATAAACGCCATTGAAAATGGCCCACGTTGGGTTCCCGGAATGCAAAATGGACATGTCGTAAATTCTTTGGTGATTCAACCGGTAAGTTTCGCATTAAATGATAAGCCTGGCTTAAGGAATGAGCCACAATAATATTTACCGAAACTAGCTGCAACTTTTGAAGAAAGAACTTTTTGTCAAAAAACCAATTCATTCCCATTCGCATCAATCACCAATTCTTTTTTATCACTTGCTTCAACTCTGCCGATAATTTGGGCTTCGATGTTAAATGATCTTGCTTCGTGGATGATGGTTGAGGCAAAATCTTCAGTGGTATAGATTTCCATTCTGCAGCCCATATTAAAAACCTGGTACATTTCCCGGTCGTCAGATTTGCTTGCTAGTTTTATTTTATTAAAAATATCAGGTGGGTCAAATAAATTGTCTTTTATCACCCGCACATTCTCCGGAACATATTTTAAACATTTTGTTTGTCCGCCGCCGCTGCAGTGGATCAGCCCGTCAATTTTATCAAAATTATTTTCCAGAATCTTTTTAATTAATGGCGCATAAGTGCGGGTGGGAGAGAGAAGATCTGTTGCATTTTTGATCCTGCTTTTTCCGATATAAACTACTTCTTCCGGCAAATTGGTGTCGTAACTTTCTTTAAAATTTTCGGCGTAATATTTTTCCAGAACATCATGTCGCGCTGAAGTGAGGCCGTTGCTGCCAATGCCGCTGTTGTATTGTGCTTCATAACTAGCCTGGCCAAACGATGCCAAACCCACAATTACATTTCCCGGTTTTATTCTTTCGTTAGAAATTATTTTTGACTTCGGCCAGCGTGCTGTCATCGTTCCATTCACCGCAATAGTTCTTACCACATCTCCTACATCAGCGGTTTCGCCGCCCAGGTAATGAATGTTGATTCCAAAATTTTTCATCTGGTCAAAAAACTCCTGCGAGCCATTGATCACCTGCTCAAGCACTTCGCCGGGAATTAAATTTTTATTCCTGTCTATCGTAGAATTGAAAACAATGTTGTCATAAATTCCTACACACAACAGATCATCAAGATTCATAACGATCGCATCCTGCGCAATTCCTTTCCATACTGAAAGATCGCCTGTCTCTTTCCAATACAAATAAGCAAGAATTCCTTTTGTGCCGGCACCGTCGGCGTGCATCACGTTGATAAAATCAGCGTCACCCCCCAAATAATCAGGATAAATTTTGCAGAAAGCATTTGGAAAAAGTCCCTGGTCAAGATTTTTTACGGCCGCGTGAACTTCTTCTTTTTGCGCCGAAACGCCACGTTGAGAATATAAAGACATGAGCTGATTTTTTATGATCCGCGAAAATAAAACATCTGCACTTGTTATGCTTCATCGAAAGTATCCACAGCATAAATAATTAAATTTGTCACTTCTATGCAGGTACATCGTGATATAAATAAGTTACCCTTATTTGAAAACGCCGCAATTACCATCGGAACATTTGATGGTGTTCATTCTGGCCATCTTCAAATTATTCAGCAGCTAAAAAAAGAAGCTTCGATAAATGAAGGCGAATCGGTTATCATCACTTTTGATCCGCACCCGCGAATGGTATTGAATCAAAAGAAAAATCAAGCTCCCATTCGGCTGCTTACTACGTTGCCTGAAAAAACTGAACTTTTGGCCAAACAGGAAATTGATCATCTGGTGATTGTTCCTTTTACTTTGGAATTTTCAAACCAGTCAGCAGACGAATATATTTCTGATTTTTTGGTTCAAAAATTTCATCCTAAAACGATCATTATCGGCTACGATCATCGTTTTGGAAACAATCGTGAGGGTGATTATCATTTGCTTGAAAAATACCAGGAGGAATACAATTATAAAGTGAAAGAAATTCCTGAGCATGTTTTAAATCATGTTACGATCAGTTCTACCAAAATCCGTTCGGCGCTTAAAGAAGGTGACATTAATACTGCTAAAGATTGCCTCGGATATGATTATTTTTTTGAAGGAAAAGTGGTAGATGGAAATAAAGCTGGGAAGAACAATTGGTTATCCGACGGCCAATCTTGAAATAAAAAATCACGAACAAACTAATTCCTGAAAACGGAATTTATGCGGTGAACCTGGCAATAGCAAAGGAATCAGTTGATGAAGGGGAAATTTTTGTTCCCGAATCGTTTCACCAGGGAATGATGAGTATTGGTATTCGCCCTACAATAGCTGATAACCGCCGAACGATTGAAGTAAATATTTTTGATTTTAACGAAGATATTTATGGCAGAATCGTTCGGGTGTATGTAAAATATTTTCTGAGAAATGAAGAGAAATTTGATTCTATGGAAGAATTGAAAAAGCAGATATCACTTGATGAAAAGGCTGCAAAAAAGTTGCTGGCGATCTAAAATTTTTTTTCTCTTTTTAAAACCCTCGCAGCAAACCGACAAATAAAGCTTTTTTGTATTTTCTTCTGCTTTAGCGTTTTCCGGCTGTTAAACCACTTCATAATCCCTGCAGCTTTTTTTAATTTTGTAGAAGAACAAAACGGTATAAGATGAGTACCACGATTGCAAAACCGCAAATAGAGATTGACGAGGAGGTAAAAGAGCTTATCGACAAGGAAACGGAACGCTGTGTGATTGTTCATTGCCGTTATTTTGCACAGGAAATGAGTGCGATAAGAATTTGGCCAAGCACTTATCTGATACCCGATTCGGGCCGCAAAAGCAGGCTGATAAAGCCTTTCAACATTGCGTTAATGCCCAACTGGACGCAACATTTTGTGATGAATGATTTTATCCGGTTCACACTTGTTTTTGAAGGACTAAGCAAAAGTTGCAAATCTTTTTACCTGTTGGAAGATATACGCGAACCTTACGCATTTTACACCAACGAGATCACCCGAAATAAAACGGACGTTTATTTTACAGAAGTATTTTGTTGAGAAATGCTTTTGCAAAAATTAATGCATAAGCGGCGCAATCACTCTCCATATAGTTGAAAAACTTGTAAGAATTACAAGCGCACCTACCAGAATGAACATAGTTTTCAGCGGCACTTTTCCTACCAATCTTGCTGCAATCGGCGCAGCAATAAGTCCGCCGATAATCAGTCCGGCCACATCAAACAGCGGAATGCTTTTTAGGAAAATAAAAAATGTAATGGAACTGGCAAGCACCACAAAAAATTCAGCAAGACAAACAGAACCCACCACATAACGCGGGCTTTTTCTTTTTGAAATCAAAGTGCTGGTAACGAGTGAGCCCCAGCCGCCGCCGGCAAACGCATCCATAAAGCCACCGGCCGATGCGAGCCATCCCGCTCTTTTCACTTTGTCGTGAAGATTTTGTTTTTTAAACGCTTTGCGAATGATAAAAAATCCAAGGTAAACGGTGTAAATTGAAACCGGAATACGAACGTAGTTCAGAATATTTTTGAGCGTAAAAAGCAAGCCCGGCACCAATGATTGCTCCGACAACTCCCGGAATTACCAAGGCCTTGAAAAGTTTTTTATTGAAGTTTCCAAAACGATGATGACTGTAACCCGAAACGCCACTTGAAAATACGCGCGCTGAATGCACACGACTACTTACAATTGCAGGATTAACGCCGTTTGCCAAAAGAAAAGTAGTTGAGATGGTTCCATAGCCCATGCCCAAAGAACCGTCCGCAATTTGGGCGAGAAAACCACAAAGCATCATCATTAAAAAAGATTTTTTATCGACGATAGAAGGAATTTTTTTTGCGCCATCAACTATTTTTTCAAACGGAATAAATGAAAGAACGGTATGGCCTAAAATCATGAAGAAAAATGCCAGCAAACACCACGTCACGATCTTTTGCCACTTTTTTGTTTCCCGTTTTGATTCTTTTAATGTGGCTTGCTTTGCTACCAACACTTTTGTAATATCATTCAGATTCCTGACTTTTTCATCAAAATCGCCGTTCATTCCTGCACGAATGGTTTTCATGTTTTTTAAAACATCTTCCATCTCATCAGGAATAAAATGATTGATCACTTCTTTTAAACGCTTGGCAATGGTAGGAGAGGTGCCGTTGGTTGAAATCGCAATTTTTACACTTCCTTTTTTTACGATGGAACCTAAATAAAAATCACACAAACCCGGCTTGTCTGCCACATTTACGAGTTTCCCTTGTTCTTTAGTATCGTTTTTTATTTGTTCACTTGTAGCAAGATCATTTACCGCAGCGATAACAATATCTGATTCTTCAATATCTTGAATTGAATAATTTCGTTCAAACAATTCAAGATTGTTTCTTTGTTCTGCAATCTCTTTAATCTCATCACTGATTTCTATACCTACTAATTTTATTTTTGTTTGAGGCGAATTATTTAAAACAGCATTTAATTTTTCAAAAGCCACCTTTCCTCCGCCGATAATAAGCAGGGAAAGCTCTTCCAGTTTCAAAAAAACCGGGAAAAGGTTGTTGCCGTTGGTTTCTTTTTCAAGCGCAGGCGCTTCTAATATGGAAACTTTTGATTCCAAATTTAATTTTCAAATTTTGTGCGATGAGTAAAATCACCAAACGATTCATTATTTTTTCGTGCTTTTTTAAAATGAGCAAACAGTTCATCCAACTCGCTCAGAATTTCTTCTTCACCCAAATTTTCTTTATAAACCTGATTGAACCTGTATCCTTCATGATCTCCACCCAAATGTAAATTGTACTTTTCCAATGCAGTTCCGATAAAACCAATTTCTGCTGCAGGTGAACGCCCGCAACCATTTGGACAGCCGGTCATACGCGTAATGATATTTTCATTTTCCAGATTGTGTTTTTCAAGCAAGCGCTTCAATTTTTGTGATTAATGATGGTAGATACCTTTGAGATTCTGCAAGCGCCAAAGGGCAAGTGGGTAGCGCTACACAAGCAATGGAGTTTTTCCTGATCGCTGATGTGTTGTTGGTGTGTTCAATGATTTTATATTTTTCTAAAATTTCATTAATTGCATTTTTATCTTTCGGTTTTACATCCGTGATGATGAGGTTTTGATTCACAGTAAAACGAAAAGAAACTTTTCTGGTTTTTGCAATCTCCAGCAAAGCGGATTTTAATTGCAGTTCACCTTCATCCAACACTCTTCCGTTTTCTACAAAAAGTGTGTAGTCCCAATTACCTGATGCATTCTTTTTCCAGTCGTAATCGTCAGCACGTTCTGTGAAAGTAAAAGGCTTTGCCTCTTGAAATTTAAAACCGGTGCGCTTTTCCACTTCCTCTTTAAATTTTTCAACGCCCATTCTGTCGACAGTATATTTTAATCTTGCCTGCTTGCGATCTTCGCGATTTCCAAAATCGCGTTGCACCGTTAACACTTCATAAATTGCTTTGAAAGTTTTTTCCCCAGCTTCCACAAAACCTATCACAGTTCCCAGTCGTGCGTATGTGTCCGGATTGCCATGCGTAGACGCTAATCCTCCACCTACTGCAAAATTGAAACCGAGCAATTTATTGTTTTCAATAATCGCGATCAAACCAAGATCGTTTATAAAAACATCTGCATCATTATTTGGCGGAATGCCAATGCCGATTTTAAATTTTCTTGGCAGGTAGGCATCAAGGTATAAAGGATCTTCTTCACTTTTTTTGTCGAGAATTTTTTCTTCATCCAGCCATATCTCATAATAAGCACGGGTTTTGGGTTTTAACAAAGTGCTTATTTTATCTGCATAAGAGGAAATTTCCTGGTGAACGGATAAATCAGATGGATAAGAACTGCACGTAACGTTCCTGTTGATATCACCGCAGGTTGCAATTGAATCAAGATGGGCAGTATGAAATGCTTTGATCGTCGGTTTTATTTTCGACTTCAACATTCCATGCAGTTGAACCGTTTGCCTTGTAGTGATTTTAATAACACCGGTTGTATTTTTTCCTGCAATTTCATGAAGCGCTATCCATTGATCTGCGGTTAAAAAACCTCCGGGTAAACGCAATCTTATCATGAATGAAAATAAACGCTCCAGTTTTTTTTCTGCTCTTTCTTCACGACGGTCACGATCATCCTGTTGGTACATTCCGTGAAACTTTATCAGCGCCTGGTCGTCTTCGCGAATAGCGCCGGTTAATTCATCATTAAGGCTTTCAGCAATCGTGCCACGCAGGCCGTTACTTACAATTTTTACTTTTTCTAATGGTGATAGGTCTTTTATTTCTGGCATCTTTTTATGAATAGTGAATGGTCAATAGTGAATTGTCAATGTCTTAATAAACGTCGGTTACATATCTTCCTTCTTCTTTTAAATTAAACAGGTATTGTTGTGCTTCTTCTTTTGATCTTTCGCCAAATTGTTCAATGATCTTTACAACTGTTTCTTCCACATCCACGCTCATCGGCTCTTTGGCGCCGCATACATACACATAACTTCCGGCATGCAGCCATTCAAAAAATTCTGCACCTTTTTGTAACATTTTATGTTGCACATAAATTTTTTCTTCCTGGTCTCTTGAAAAAGCGGTATCTACTTTTGTAAGGAGATTTGTTTCAACCCAGTTTTGTATTTCGGTTTGATACAGAAAATCAGAAGTAAAATGTTGGTCGCCGAAGAAGAGCCAGTTTTTGCCAACAGCGCCGGTTGCATCTCTTTCTGAAATAAATGAACGGAAACGGCGCAATGCCAGTGCCGGGGCCGATCATGATCACATTCTTATCTTCTGCCGGTAGACGAAATTGATTGTTTGGGTGAACATAAAATTTCAATTCGTTGTCTTCATTCAATAACGATAAAAATTCTGAAGCAAGACCGTATTTAATTTCGTTATTTACTTTAAAACAATTTTTCGCAACGGTTATATGCACTTCTCCCGGATGCATTTCAGGTGAAGAAGAAATTGAATATAAGCGTGGCGTTGTAGGTTCCAATTGTTTTAATATTTCTGTAAATTGTTCCGCATCTTTTACAGGGTAGATTTTCAAAAGATCAATCAAATCAATTTTGGTTGCAGGAATTTCCTGCTGTACAATCTGTTGCATATTTTTTTACCACTCTTTCCGGAAGATTAATGATGTTTAATTTTTTATGCAGCAGATCATAAACTGAAATCAACTCATCTTTATAATCAATATTTTTTTCAGCATCAATTCCTGTTAATGCTATTATTTTTCGACAAGTTCTTTTTTATTTTCAGGAATAATCCCAATTGAATCGCCCGGTGCATATTGCACTTCTTCAGATTCAATTTCGATGTGAAAAGTTTGTTTACTGCTGTCGATATCATTTAAATTGATGTGGGAAAGTATTTTTCCGGTATATATTTTTTTACCTGAATTTTTTTCACCACAGGAACGATAGTAGCTTGTTGAATATTTGGTGTTGATTCATTTAATGCATTAATTACCCTGTCAAACCATTCGTCTGCTTCGGCTTCGTAATCGATATCACATTTTTGCAAAGGAGCAATTCTATTGCCACCTAGCTTATTCAATTGTTGATCTACATCTTCGCCCGCTTTACAAAAAAGAGGGTAGGAAGTATCACCCAAAGCTAACACGCTATATTTTAATTTAGAAAGTTTAAAACCATTTTGATGAACATGATCGTAAAATTTTTTTGCAGCCGCAGGCGGTTCTCCATCACCGTGAGTACTGATAATCGCTAAAAAATATTCTTCTTTGGTAAGATCGTTCAAACGGTACTGGTCGAGACTTTGAAGCTTTGCATGCACGCCATGTTTTTTTGCTTTTGCTGCAAAATTTGCTGCCAATTTTTTTGAATTGCCGGTTTCAGTTCCATAGGCAATCGTAATTTTATTGATTCCTTTTTTTACTTCAGTTTGAACTTCTTTTGGTGTTTGTTTTGAAAGAATTCCATTCAAGTAACCATTGATCCAAATGAGTTCGTCATTGGTTGAAGTATTGATCAGTTCAAGTAAAGTGTTTAATTTTTGCTCAACTAACATGGACGTTTATTTCGGGTTGATTGAAAGAAATTTGTTGTTTGGTCATTGGTTTAAAATAATATTCAGTACTGTTGCTGTTTTTTAACCACTTAAATTTTTCGTGTAGAGAAACAACTTCACCGATAATTACCAAAGAGGGAGAAATAAATTTTTTGCCGGAAAAATCTTTTTTATAATCATACAAATTGCTGATGTGCACATTTTGCAACGGCGTTGTCGCCTGTTCAATAATTGCCAGTAATTTGTCTTCGATGAATATGATTGGCGGTAAGTTTCTCCACGACTTTTTCCAGCGTTTCTGATGACATGTAAAAAACAAGAGTATCATTTGTATTCGCCAGTTCTTTCCAATATTCTTCTGTTACGACATCCGATTTGTAATAAGTAAGAAAGCGAACAGAAGTTGCATAACCTCTTGCTGTTAGCGGAATTCCTGCAAAAGCAGCAGCGCCCAAAGCTGCGGTTACACCGGGAATGATTTCATAAGAAATATTGTGTTGAGCCAGGGCTTCGAGTTCATCCAAAATGTTGGAGAAGATTGAAACGTCGCCACCTTTTAATCTCACAACTAATTTTCCCATCAAAGCATAATGAACCATTAAGTCATTGATCGTTTCCTGCGGAGTTGAAAGTCCGCGGCGGCATTGCTTTGCCGACGTGAATTATTTCTGCTTCGACACGAAATAAAATTCTTTAAAATTTGTTCGCTTACTAAGCGGTCTGTCAACACTACATCTGCTTCTTGCAGGTAACGTGCTGTTTTTACCGTAAGCAACTCCGGGTCGCCCGGACCGGCGCCGGCGATGATAACTTTTCCTTTGTTGAATGATTGGTTCATATTTTAGTCTACCAAATAAGTAGGATAATAGGTTAAAAAAATTTAATGTGCTATTGTATCATGCAGGCACCCACGGTTACACAACTTGTTTCATCAATCAAAATAGCGCCTCCGTTTTGCCTTAATTTTTTGTACGAATCAAATGAAACCGGTGATGATGTTTTGATGGTTGCTTTTATAATATCATTCAAGACCGCTTTTTCGGGAGCATAATTTTTTTCCAAAGTATTCACGTCGAGTTTGTATTCGATATCTTTTACCACGCTTCTTACACGATTGCTGTTGGCCTGCAACAAATATTTATTGCCCGGAACCAAAGGTTTATTATCCATCCAGCAAAGAAGCACTTCAAATTCCTGTTCTGTTTTCGGTTGGTTATTTGAGTGAACGATCATGTCTCCACGGCTTACATCTACATCGTCTTCCAGATGCATTACGATACTTTGCAACGCAAATGCTTCATCGATTTCTTTTCCACCGATCTCGATCGATTTAATTTTAGTTTCTGTTCCCGAAGGAAGAACAGTTACGACATCTCCTTTTTTATAAATACCACTGATCACTTTGCCGGCATAACCTCTGTAATCGTGCAATTCAGGCGCTTGTGGACGAATAACATATTGAACAGAAAACCTTCCATCAGTAAGATTTACATCTGAATCAAGTTTTACATTTTCCAGGTAAGTTAAAAGCGGCTCTCCATCATACCATGAAAATTTTTCAGAAGTATCTACAATGTTATCTCCGTTCAATGCGCTGATAGGAATATATTTTACATCTTTCAGGTCGAGTGATTTTGCCACTTGTTCATAGTCGATCACAATGTTATGATAGACATCTTCACTGTAATTCACCAAATCCATTTTGTTGATTGCCACTACTACATGAGGAATATTGAGTAACGAAGTAATAATTGAATGACGGCGTGTTTGTTCAACTACTCCGTTGCGTGCATCAATTAAAATGATGGCCAGTTGCGCATTTGAAGCACCTGTAACCATGTTACGTGTGTACTGAATGTGACCCGGTGCATCAGCAATGATAAATTTCCGTTTGTCTGTAGAAAAATATTTATAAGCCACATCAATGGTAATTCCCTGCTCACGCTCAGCTCGCAAACCATCGGTAAGAAGCGCCAAATCTATTTCACCGTTGAGTTTATTTTTCGTCTGCTTTTCAATCGCAGCCAATTGATCAATTAAAATTGATTTGCTGTCGTACAATAATCTTCCGATCAAAGTGCTTTTTCCATCGTCCACACTTCCTGCGGTTATAAATCTTAGTATGTCCATGCCCGGTATAGTAATAAGTTGTGAGTAATAAGTTTTAAGTTAGAAGTAACCGCCTTTCTTCCGGTCTTCCATTGCGGCTTCTGAAACTTTATCGTCAATTCTGGTTTCACCTCGTTCTGATGTTTTCGTTGCAATGATCTCCCGGATAATTCCGTCAAGATCATTGGCATTTGATTCCACTGCTGCTGTACAGGTCATATCACCAACCGTGCGGTAACGGACTTTCTTTTTTAAAACAACATCGCTTTCGTCCAACCTGATATGTTCTGAAACTGCAACCAGTTGGCCTTCGTGTTCTATCACTTCTCTTTCATGAGCAAAATAGATAGAAGGCAATTCGATATTTTCTCTTTTGATATAATTCCAAATATCAAGTTCGGTCCAGTTGCTGATCGGAAATGCGCGCACGTTTTCTCCTTTATGAATTTTTCCATTATAGGTGTTCCATAGTTCAGGCCTTTGCAATTTTGGATTCCATTGCCCGAATTCATCTCTCACAGAAAAAATTCTTTCCTTCGCTCTTGCTTTTTCTTCGTCTCTTCTTGCGCCGCCAATAAGTGCATCAAACTTATACTCTTCAATAACATCAAGCAGCGTAAAGGTTTGCAGCGCATTTCTGCTGGCAAATTTTCCTTTTTGTTCTGTAAGATTTTTTTGTTTGATGGTTTCTTCAACTTTCGCAACAATTAACTTTTCACCAATTTTCTCAACCAGTTGATCGCGAAAATCCAACGCTTCCCGAAAGTTGTGACCTGTATCGATATGTACCAAAGGAAACGGAAATTTTCCCGGGCGAAACGCTTTAAGTGCAAGATGAACCAGCGTTATCGAATCTTTTCCCCCTGAAAACAACAAAGCAGGATGCTCAAACTGCCCGGCCACTTCGCGCATAATGTGAATGGCTTCTGACTCAAGCTGTCCCAAATAATCTAAATGATATCGACTCATTTTTTTCTTTTTAAAATCAATTTATGATGCGTGCTGGTGAACATGTAGCCCGCATTCTTTTTTACTGTTATCTTCCCACCACCATCGCCCGGCCCTGAAATCCTCACCTGCTTTGATGGCTCTCGTACACGGCGCGCAGCCTATACTTACAAACCCCCGATCGTGTAAAATATTGTAAGGAATATTGTTTTCGTTGATGTAATCTTTTACTTCTTTTGTAGACCAATGAAGTATCGGATGATATTTTATCACCTGGTTACTTTCATCCCACTCAACCTGTGGCATGTTATGCCTGTTGGCAGAATGTTCTGCACGAAGTCCGGTGATCCAAACCGCATTTCCTTTCAAAGCTCTTTTTAAAGGTTCCACCTTCCTTATATAACAACAATTTTTACGATTTTCTACAGATTCATAAAAAGAATTAGGACCTTTTTCCTCCACAAATGGTTCCAGCAAAGAATGATCTGGATAGTAACCCTTTATTTCTGTTTGGTAGCGTTCGTTGGTGGCGCTCCACACAGAATAAGTTTCTCCAAAAAGCCTTCCTGTATCTAAGGTAAAAATATTCACCGGAAGATCGTTACTTAAAATTTTGTGGGTAATCACCTGGTCTTCAAAGCTGAAACTGGTAGAAAATGTGACCTTCCCGGGGAATTGTTCCGCCATGCTATGTATTACTTCTTCTATAGGCAACAGATTAGCAATCTCTGCTATTTGCGGGATATGGTTTTGTATCGATTTCGGCATTTTTGCTTAATATGTTGAATGTAAGAGGTTGAGATTGGATTGAGGATAGCGTTGATTTTTATGCATGATCAACAGCAGCGCATGCTGTAAGGATTGGTACATCTGTTCAAAAATGAATTCACTTTCATATATTAGATTTTGAATAGTCTACCGCAAAGGTAGGGTAATAACTTTTAAAAAATTACTTTTTGTAAAAATCTTTTTCCGGATGGTAAAACAGGAAATCCCGAAATTTGTTCGTTTACTGTTATGAGATAAATTCAAACTCTCCAAATGCAACAGGAAAAGGATATTATCTTTACAAAATGCATAGTAAACTATCAGGCTGGGATGACACGATTGCTGCCATTGCAACGCCCCCCGGAATTGGGGCGATAGGGGTTTTGCGTTTAAGTGGTGATAAATCTTTTGAAATTGTACAAAAACTTTTCCCCGCAAAAAAATTGAAAGAACAGCCAGCTAATACACTTCACGTGGGTTTTTTAAAGGAAGGAGCCAATATTTTAGATGAAGTGGTGATTTCGCTTTTCAAAAAACCGGCATCTTATACCGGCGAAGATGTGATAGAAATCAGTTGCCATGGCTCGCCCTATGTTCAGCAAAACGTGTTAGACGCGTTAATTCGCAACGGGGCAAGGTTAGCCAGGGCCGGCGAGTTTACCCAACGTGCTTTCCTGAATAAAAAATTGGACCTCGCCCAGGCAGAAGCCGTAGGCGATCTCATAGCAAGCAATACCAAAGCTTCGCAAAATGCCGCATTAAAAAATATGCGTGGCGGGTTTTCGAATGTGTTGAAAGATTTGCGTGAAGAACTTATCAAATTTTCTTCTTTAATAGAACTAGAGCTTGATTTTAGCGAGGAAGATGTGGAGTTTGCGGACCGGCATCAATTTTCTTTATTGATAGATAGAATTTCCATAACAGTAAATCAATTGTTGGAGTCTTTCAAACTGGGCAATGTGATAAAAAACGGAGTAAGTGTTGCCATTGTGGGTAAACCGAATGCAGGAAAATCCACATTGCTTAATGCCTTACTCAATGAGAATCGTGCGATTGTGAGTGATATAGCAGGAACCACACGCGATACCATAGAAGAAACGATTAATATCAATGGAATTCTTTTCAGGCTGATCGACACAGCCGGCATCAGGGAACATTCGCAGGATATCATAGAAAATATGGGGGTTGTAAAGAGCAAAGAAAAAATAAAGCAGGCTGATATTGTTTTGTATTTGTTTGATATAAATGAGATGGAGCAGGATGAACTCGAAAAAACAGTAAACGAACTTTTAAAGGAAAATTCTAATCTTCTAATCGTAGCCAACAAAGTAGATCTCTTCAGCAGAGAAAAGCACCAGCATTTGGCCAGGGAGATTTTTATTTCGGCACAACAACAAACAGGAATTGAGGAATTAAAAACCACCCTATTCGCGATAGCAGGTGGCACAGAAATCAACAATGAAAATGTGGTTGTAACTAATGCAAGACATTACGCAGCACTTTCAGCGGTAGCCAAAAGCCTGGGTGAAATTAAGGCTGGTGTGCTTAACCGGATCTCCGGCGACCTTCTTTCAATAGATATCAACCGTTGCCTTCACTACCTTGGCGAAATAACAGGCGAAATCACTAACGAAGATCGTCTTGATTACATCTTTAGTAAATTTTGTATCGGAAAGTGATCGGGCCGCTCGAATTCAACAGCATTAAAAATCTGCAAAGAAACCGGAACCGGATATCGGCCTATGATGGCAGCATCAGTTCTCTGTTACCAAACGACTTGGAAGCGGGAAGCAAGCTTTCTCCCTGCAATGTTTCTTCCGGTAATTTTGCCACCATAATAAGTCCAAGTGAAGGGATATTCAGCCTCATTGTTCTGTTTTTCACCAATAATATTTGTCCATCCATCAGATAGCTTATATCGGTTTCTGCGGAATTTGAGCTTGAATGCATTTTCTCAATTGTGATATCCTGGTGATTGCCGGCAAAATCCTGCATTGCAGTTATTTCCTCGTCTTTAATAGTAGCGGGCTTTCCCTTCCAATATAATACACTGATAGCGCCATTGATTTGTTTGATAAGGGAAACGATCTCAGCATCTGTGCTCCTCACAAAGACATAACAATTAAACACTGGTTCGCCGGTGGTAATCTTGCGAAAAAACTGCCTGGACTTCTTGAAGTTAAGAGGGCAAAAGTTCTCAATATTTTTTCGTGAAAGTGAAAGTGATACTTTTCTTTCGCAGTGTTGTTTTGTATACACTGCATACCAATTCTTCTGCATTTTTAATAATTTAAAATTTGCAGTATTTCAAAGGATTGATATTGCTACATTAGAAAGATCGATCACAAAGATAATCTTTTTAATATAAGGAAAGAATTTTTTGGAATTCTTTTTATTGTATTTCTAATATTATGCCAATTAATTGATTTTATTGGTTTTAGGGGGGAAATATGAGCCCGGCTTGCTCGGCAGTGTTTTTTGATCGTAAGTCTTGCCGACTGAAATGGTATTACAGGAAAATATTTCCCCACCCGGATACTTGTATGTCTCAGATTTTACACTCGTCTTTATTTTAATATGATTTTTTTATAATTCTAATGCCAAAGGATAAAAAACAAAATGAGTATTTTTATAGAACCATTTCGAATAGGGAAAGAAATTGATCATTATTATTTTTTGAATTCATCAAAAAAGGAAGTGCCATGCAAAAACCATCAATGAACCCGACAATGGCTCCGACAAACACCAATACCACTGTGCATAAGAATATCCCCGGAAATCCTTCAACGGCCAAAAGCAGCAAATTGAAACTTAATGATCGCAGCAATGGCGAACCGCTTAAGCTATTAACAGAGGAGCAATGGCAATTTTGGATCGCTAACGGCTACATCGTTGTAAAGGATGCTGTCCCAAAGGAACAGGTAAAACGCCTTGCAGATTTTTTATGGGAGTTTGAGGAAAAAGATGCTAACGATCCTTCGACCTGGTATGCACCTCCTAGGGCCGAGATGCAAATGAAAGAACTGGTAAACACAGGTATGGTTGAAATATATAATCACCAATTTCTTTGGGATAACAGACAATATCCAAAAATCCACAAAGCTTTCACCGATATATGGGGAACCGAAAAATTGTGGGTGACGATCGATAGGGCTAATTTAAACGTACCGATTCGTGAAGGTTTTGCGCAAAAAGGGTTTATTCATTGGGACTACGATCCTGAAACCAGGCCTCAAAATGTGCAGGGCGTTTTGGCGCTTGCCGACCAGGAGGATGAAAATATGGGTGGCTTCCAATGTATCCCGGAATTATTTCGAAACTATGATACCTGGAAATTGACACAGCCTGAAGACCGCGATCACTTTAAGCCGGAAACAAACGGATTTGATATCATTAAAGTAAAAATGAGGGCAGGCGATCTTCTTATATTTAACAGCCTCCTGCCGCATGGCATAAGGCCCAATAAAAGCAAAGATAAGGTGCGGCTGGCGCAATATATATCAATGATGCCGGCCGAAGAAGATAATGAAGAACTTCGCCAATGGAGGATTTCATCCTGGCGTGAAAGGAGGCCACCGGAAGGTTATGCATTTCCTGGCGATCCAAGGAAATGGGAACAAATAAAATATGGAACGGCCAAATTATCTGCCCTGGGTAAAAAATTGCTTGGCGTCGAAAAATGGTAAAGAACTTTACTACGTAGTAAAAGAATTGCTTCTTGCCAGTTTTTATTTCAGAAAGCTCACCTTTTTAATCAATCTGTGCATTCTTTATTTAAAATAAAAAATCACGTTTTTTGTTGGTTTACTGCAAGGTGCACCGGGTGGCCGTGTGGCGAACCAATTCGCGTTGTTAAAATATATACGTTAAGTACAATTTTTTAGGGATTTTTTCGCTATAGACTATAGATTTGTGTTTTTCGCTAATTATGAAAGATCCGGCCGTTTTCTTTAAAATTTTTAAATCTTCATCGCTGCCTTCCGTTGTTCTGTTTCCTGATGCCCCTTTGTTTTCAATTGCAGAAGTCAACCAATCTTTTCTTGAAAGAGAAAAGGTAACTGAAGCAATGATAATTGGCAAAAGCATTTTGGAGATTCCTTCCCTTTCAAAAGATAAAGATGGCCGGGACGCATTATCATGTACCCTGGAAAAGGTGGTCAAAACCGGTGCCGTGTTCAAAAAAACACAAGGAAAAAGCGTTTTGAGCGAAACCATCCCTGTAGTTTCCGGGGAGGGTAAAACCGACTACATTGTTCATACTTTTTTTGATAATGAAGTCTTTCAAAGTGATTTTGCGGATAACAACGGTCTAACTGTCTCCGGAGATTCTGCCCATCAAAACGAGATAAAAGTTTCAGAGGAAAAATACAAAAAGCTTTTTCAGTTTAGTCCTCTGCCTAAGTGGATGTATGAACTTGATACATTCAAGATTGTGGACGTAAATGAAATTGCGCTTCAGACTTATGGTTATACCAGGGCGGAGTTTTTGGATCTTTCATTACAACATAGTAGTCCACATAAAGAAATTGAGGAATTGTACCGTTCCCATCAATATTTGCGGGAAGAAGAAGGCTTGATTCATTTTGGACTTGTTACTCATTTGAGAAAAGATAAAACACCTATAAAGGTAGAGGTGTCGGGCAATCGGTTTTCTTTTAAAGGTAAAAATTGTATGATGGTAGTGGGCATTGATGTTACCGAAAGGGAAAACGCGCTGAATGAATTAAGAAGCAACGAAAATGAACTTAGAACGGCTCAAAATATTGCTAAAATCGGTTATTGGAAACTCACCCTTTTATCCAAGGAACTTTACTGGTCGGATGAAGTATTTAATATATTGTCTTTGAAAAGAGACCAGCATGCCAGCTTCGATTGCTTTTTAAACCTAATTCACCAGGAAGACAAAACAGCATTTCTAAAAGCAAGAGATCTTGCGCTCGAAGGAATAAAAGAGTTTGACACGGATTTCCGTATTGTTTTACCCGATGGGACGGTCAAGTGGATACATGAAAAAGGACAGCTTTTAAAAGATAAGTCGGGAAATCCCATATCGTTCGAAGGCACCATACAGGATATGACAGAATCAAAGTTACTGAAGCTTTCACTTGAGGAGAGCAACCAACGATACGACTATGTCACGAAGGCAACGTTTGATGCAATTTGGGACTGGGATCTTAAAGAAGGAAAAAATTACTGGGGCGAAGGATTTGAAAGAGCCTTTGGCTATGATCTCAAAACCATCAGTGCCAACAAAGATTTTTGGACAAGTCACATTCATCCCGATGATTTTGAATCGGTGGTAAATGGCATTCAGCAATCGATTTTAGATGGCTCTGAAAACTGGAGTTACGAATATCGTTTTCAAAAAGGCGATGGCTCCTATGTTCACGTAATGGACAGGTGCATCATCATACGCGACAAGCAGGGTAAAGCGGTGCGGCTGGTTGGAGCAATGCAGGATATTTCTGAAATGAAAAATTTGCAGCATCTTTTGGATAAAGCCAATCGGCTTGCAATGATCGGCAGTTGGGAAATAGATGTTGCAACCGACAGTGTATACTGGTCTGACATTACCAAAGAAATCCGTGACGTTGACCCGGATTACCAGCCTACTTTACACGATGGAATGGGTCATTTCAAAGAAGGATTTAGCCGCGATACGATTAATGCCCGTGTAAAGGAAGCAATTGAATTCGGGAGGTCCTGGCAGGAAGATCTACAGATATATACCCACAAAGGAAATCTGAAATGGATAAGGACCACCGGAAGGGCGGAGATTAAAAATGGCAAATGTGTTAAAATATACGGCAGCTTCCAGGATATTGACCAGTCTAAAAAAGCGGAACTCGAAATACTGAGATTATATGACGAGAAAAATACCATCCTCGAGAGTATTGATGATGGTTTTTTTACAGTCAACAGAAAATGGATCGTAAGTTATTGGAATAAGCAGGCTGAAAGAATGTTGAATGTAAAAAAAGAGGTGGTGATCGGGAAAAATTTGTGGGAAGTATTCGCTGGACAGGTTGATTCTCTTTCGTATAAGAAATATCACCAGGCACTGGAATTGAACAGGAGTTTGTTTTTTGAGGATTTTTATCCGGTCCTTGAAAAATGGTTCGAAATAAGCGCTTATCCTTCCGGGGGCGGCTTATCAGTGTATTTTAAAGATATTACTGAAAGGAGGTTATCACAGATTGCCTTAAGCGAAATGAATGAGAACCTGCAGAAGGCTGTTAACGACCTTGCCACCTCCAACGCAGAACTGGAACAATTTGCCTACGTCGCTTCCCATGATTTACAGGAGCCACTGAGAATGATAACCAGCTTTTTGGCCAAGATTGAAAAAAAATACAATCAACTGCTGGATGAAAAAGGAAAGCAATATATTTATTTTGCCGTCGACGGCGCCACAAGAATGCGGCAGATTATCCTGGATCTTCTCGAATTTTCACGGGTAGGCCGTTTTGAGGATTCGTCAGAAAACGTGGATGTAACCAGGATAGTCCACGAGGCGATATCTCTTTACAAAAAACAAATAGAAGAAACCGGGGCTATTATCGAGTTCGAAAATTTACCCGTAATACAAAGTTACAAAAGCCCTTTCAGGCAGGTGATCCTGAACCTGCTAAGTAATGCGCTTAAGTATCATAAACCCGGGGAAAGTCCCGATATTAAAATTGAGTGCGAGGATTTACCCCGGTATTGGAAATTTATGGTGCGGGACATGGGAATTGGTATTGATCCGGATTATTATGATCGCGTTTTCAATATATTCCAGCGACTTCATTCCAAAGAAGAATATTCAGGCACCGGCATCGGTTTGGCGATCGTTAAAAAAATAGTGGAAGCCATGGGCGGCAAAATCTGGCTGGAGCCAAATAAACCGAGCGGATGTATATTTATTTTGACAATACCAAAATTGAATACGCAAAATAGTTACTGACAAAAATCAATTATATTTGCCAACTATCCGATACACCTATATTTTATACTTTAAATAAGGATAAGTCCTATGGAGCCGATTCATATTTTGCTGGTTGAAGATAATGAGGGGGATATATTTCTAACTGCCGAAGCTTTTGAAAATGCTAAAGTTATTACAAAGCTAAGCGTGGTAAGAGATGGGAAAGCGGCCATTGATTTTCTTAAAAAAGAAGGTGATTATGCAAATGTGAAAGTGCCTGATCTTTTATTGTTGGACTTAAACCTGCCAAAAGTAAATGGATATGAAGTATTGGAATTCGTTAAATCGGATTCAAATTTAAAAGTTCTCCCCGTTATTGTTTTGTCCACATCTTCGGCTCAAAGCGATATTAACCGGTGTTACGCCAATCATGCTAATTGCTATATTACCAAACCCGTTGATGTAGAGAATTTGTTTCGTGTTGTTTCCAGGATTGAGAACTTTTGGCTTTCAACCGTCAAGCTACCTGTGAAGAACTGAACAGAACCTATGAAAAATTAAAATAATGATCAAAGACAAAAACGACTACAGCGTTTTGGTAATTGAAGATAATTCAGGAGATTTTTTCCTTATCGAAGATTATCTTGAGGAGCAGATATCTGCGCCTCGTCTCACGCATGCCAGAACTTTTAAGGAAGCAGAATCTTTATTAAAAGGTGATCGCAATTTCGATATTATTTTGCTCGACCTTTCTTTACCCGATCAAAGTGGCCATGAACTGATAAACCGGATTATTACAGAAGCCGGGGATATTCCTGTCATCGTTCTTACGGGTTTTGCCGATATGGATTTCAGTGTTCAATCAATTTCGCAAGGTGTTTCAGATTACCTGCTAAAAAGCGATCTGAACGCTTCGTCACTTTACAAAAGCATTATTTACTGTATTGAACGTAAAAAACGGGTAAGTGAATTAAAAGAATCTGAAAAAAGATACAGTGATTTGTTTCGTCTGAACCCGCAACCTATCTGGATCTTTGATATTGAAACTTTTAGATTTGTACAGGTGAATAACGCTGCGGTAGAGCTATATGGTTACAGTGAGGATGAGTTTCGGGATCTGACGGTTTTTGATTTGAAACCTAAAGCAGATTACGCCTTACTGAGAGAATCGCTCGCAAAAAATATAGAAAAAAGCAGCCTCGTTAGTACCAAATCCAGGCATTTCAACAAAGCAGGAATGCTTTTGGATGTAGAGATCCAGGCAACATTCATCATGATAAATCATAAGAAATACAGGATGGTGATCATTACGGATGTGACGGAAAAAAAGAAGGTAGAGCAACAAATAACGAAAGCCATTATTAAAACACAGGAAAACGAACGCTATGAAATAGGTGCCGAGCTTCATGATAACGTATGCCAGATTTTGGCCAGTACTCATATAAGCCTGGGCGTATTAAGTAAGTCGGTAAACGATAGGGGTATGGAGTTGTTTGAGCAATGCCGCGAATATATCAGTCTTGCCACACAGGAGATCCGTAATCTCTCTCACAGGCTGGCACCTGCTTTTTTTAATGACTCAACGCTGGAAGAAGCATTTGAGATATTATTGAAGAACTGCAATATTGAAAATAAATATAAGATTTCTTTATTTTTTGATCCCTCGATTGAAAAAATGAACATCAACCGTGACCTCCAACTTAACTTGTATCGTATTTTGCAGGAGCAGTTGCGAAATATTTTAAAATATGCCAATTGCAAAAATATTGAAGTGGATCTTATTATCAATAACGGAAAAATAAAAATGCGCGTGGCTGATGACGGAATTGGTTTTGATGTCAACAATGTGAAAGGCGGTATCGGGATGTCGAATATGCGTAGAAGAACCGAATTGTTCCAGGGAGATTTCACCATTTTTTCCAAACCGGGGCATGGTTGCGAATTGATAATCATGATTCCGTTAAGAGCAGAAAATCTTCATCAGAAAGATGAGGAAGTTTCAAGACCGGCGGTGATGATCGCCAAGTAATCCCGTTAATTAAGCATCCCGGATAAAAATCATTGTTATTTATTCATTTACTACAGCTATGTTTAATTCCAAATTGCCTGGCAGTATCAATCTTCTTCAGGCTTCTTCTGCACCTCTTTAGTTTTTACTTCGGTATTTTCTTTGTCCTGTATCGTTTTCTTACCCGTTTCCACTTCAATTGTTTTGGTAGTGACCGCATAATCATCCGGGTAAATTTTTGATCCGAACATAACGGCGAAAGCTTTGGTGAATTCTGCGCCAAAGTAAAGAATCATCGCTGAAAAATATACCCATAGCACTAAGATAACCAGCGAGCCTGCCGCTCCGTAAGTGCTGCCAACATTGCTTTTACTGATGTAGTAAGAAATACCAAACTTGGCCAGCATAAACAAGATGGCAGTGGTCACCGCGCCTGCTATCACATCCTTCCAACGGATTTTTGCATCCGGGAGTATTTTAAAGATAGCGCCAAAAATTACAGTGGTAACGATGAGGGTAACAAATGTGTTGATAATGTATAAAGCAATTACCGTAATTTCCGGAAAGTGCGCTTTTAATGAGCCGCTGAATCCTTCTATCAAAGTGGATATGGTTAGCGAAACAAGAAGCAAAAATGCAAGGCCAATTACTACTGAAAAAGAAAGGAACCGGTTTTTTAGAAAGGAAAGCCATCCTTGTTTGGGCTTCGGTTTTATTCCCCATATAAAATTGATCGTATCCTGTATCTGCGCAAACACAGTAGTAGCGCCTATTAAAAGCGTGATGACACCAATAATTGCCGCAAACTTGCTTTTGCCGGTCAGCGATGCGTTATGAATCATGGTCTGCAGTTGTGACGCTGTATTCGGACCAATGAAACCTGAAAGCTGCCCGTATATTTTTCCTTCTGCTGCATCCCGGCCTAAAAATAATCCGCTCAACGAAATAATAATGATCAGTAAAGGCGCCATTGAGAAAATGGTATAATAAGCAAGCGAACTGCTCATTTTTGTGATCCTGTCATCAATAAAACCATTAAAAGATTTTTTTAAAATCTTCCATAACCTTTTCGCCGTAATTTTTTTCTTCATTATTTAAACGGTTTTCGTAAATACTACAAAAAAACTACCAATATGCGTTAGCCGTAACGCCGTGACGGGCAACCGGGAATTCTTTCTCCTCGTTGCCGCAATTGAAATCATCTTTTTCATCCTGTTTTGGCGGGGGTAGGAAGAAAAACATGACGATCACGTTAAACCATGTCTGATTTTTATACCTTCACGGCGTGACAGTAAACGAACAAATTTTAGAGAAACCTGTTTTTAAAACCATTGACAAGAAGCGATGGTACAGGTTTGCTTTCGCGCTTGCCGTTTTTACAATAGGGTATAACATAGTCGAAGGCCTGGTTTCCGTTTATCTCGGTTATGAAGATGCAAGTCTTGCGCTATTCGGCTTCGGCGCCGATAGTTTTATAGAAGTGATGTCGGGCCTGGGAATAGCTCACATGGTTTTGCGCGTGCAGCGAAATCCACTCAGCAACCGCGACCGGTTTGAAAGAACTGCTTTAAGAATCACAGGCGTTTCTTTTTATATTTTGGTAGCTGGCCTTGTTATCACCGGCATTTATAATATCATTACGGGGCATAAACCACAAACCACCTTTTGGGGCGTTATTATTTCTTTAATATCAATTGTGGTTATGTGGGCGTTGATTGTTGCCAAAACCCGCGCAGGCAAAAAATTAGATTCTGACGCAATACTTGCAGATGCAGAGTGCACGAGGGTTTGCATTTACATGTCGGTGATTTTGCTTATCAGCAGCGGCATTTATGAACTTACCGGTTTTGGCTATGCCGACAGCATTGGAACTTTGGCCCTAGCCTATTTTGCATTTACCGAAGGAAAAGAATGTTTTGAGAAAGCAAAAAGTAATAAACTTTGCGGTTGTAAAGATGATTAAAGTATGCGCATATTTACCCGCACCGATTCAAGTAACAATGATTTTTTGAGCCTGGTTGCATTGCTCGATAAGGACCTTGCCATTCGCGATGGAGATGAGCATGCCTTCTATGCGCAATTCAATAAACCGGGTTCGATACGAAACGTGATTGTTTGTTATGTTGAAAACAAGCCGGTGGGCGTTGGTGGCTTTAAAAAATATCAACAGGACCAAGCCGAAATAAAAAGGATGTTTGTACTGCCTGGATATCGTGGACAGGGAATTGCCCTTGAGATTTTAAAGCAACTGGAAAACTGGGCAGCAGAATTGGGTTTTTCCGAATGTATTTTGGAAACAGGAAAGAAACAACCGGAAGCGATTAACTTATATCACAAAGCGGGCTATAAAAATATTCCCAATTACGGGCAGTATGCAAATGTGGAGAACAGTGTGTGCATGTCGAAAAAGATTCGATAAAATAAAAAATCAATTTTTTTGTTTGTTCACTGTTCTTACTTCGTCTCCTTTGTATCTTCTCTCTCAACAGTAATAGTACATTCGCCTATCAAAGCAGCCAAAGCGCCCTACAGCAGCAAGTACCGGCGCAGAACATGCGCCCACCACACCAAGCGTTAGCGGAAAAGTCATCAATTCTTTTCCCGATTTATCGCTGATGGTTATTCGCCTTACATTTCCTTCTTCAATCAATTCTTTAATTTTTTGAAGCAGGTGTTCTCCTTTTATCGTAAAAAATTCTTTTGCTTTCATTGCTGATGATTTGAAGATGAATTAACGCCGATAAGTATCTTATTAAAATTAGTGCTATTAATTAAGACTAAAATAAGGTTTATCAGTATTTGTTTGTCTGCTAATCTTCACATTTTCATTTTCAATTTTCAAATTTTCAAATCTTCTGATAACCTCACCACTTCACTGAAATCTTTTGGTTTGAATTATCAAAATCAATAAATGCCTGTCCATCGTTTCCTCCTGTTTTTACTGTTTTCCATTTACAGTAAATGACGCATTTTGAGGAAAGCCATGAAGCACCAAATGAACTTTATTGAATTTTGAAGTATAATTTCCTTCTGACATTATCAAGTAACGATTTCATGCCCTTGCGGATCAAAATCAATTTTTCTCAAATAATATTTTCCATCTTCATATTGATAAGTCGTTCCGTCATCTTCATAATAAGTAAAACTGTTGGGTGTTTCGCCATACCAAACATTCAAATTTAAAATGCCATCTCCCTTATCGGCTGTACTTTGAATCACATTTTGCATCGGGATAATTGCGCCTGCTTTAATAAATACCGGTAAATCGCTTACAGGCGAGGAAGCCCAAATAACAGAATTGCCCTCATATTTTTTATCGCTTCCAAACCTGTACCAATTGCCTTGCGGAAGATAAACCTTCTCTGCGTTTTTGGTACTTACAACAGGGGCAACAAGCATTGAAGGGCCAAATAAAAATTCATTTTCAAAGCGTGTGTCGTACACCGTATTGTCGTGTGTATACTCAATAGCCAATGTCCTGTTCACAGGAATTCCGGTTTGATGCGTTGCATAAAAGCAGGAATACAAATAAGGCAATAAACGATACCTTGTATCAATAGAATTCCTCATCAATACTTCGTTATTTTCTCCCCAAGCCCATGGCTCGTGCGAAGTATTTCCTTTTGCAGTGTGGCTGCGAAACATTGGGGTATATACACCGAGCGACATCCAGCGTACCATAAGTTCCGGAGTTGGATTGCCGGTAAATCCTCCCACATCTACTCCGTCAAATGCTTCACCCGTTAAACCCATACTGTTGATAAGCCGGTAAGCCAGCAACATGTGCTCATCGGTTGGATTATTATCACCCGTCCACATGGCCGAGTAGCGTTGAATACCTGAATAAGCAGCACGGGTTAACACAAAAGGACGGTTGCCATTTAGCAGATATTTCGTTCCTTCATAAGTACCTCGCGCCATTTCCAAGCCGTAAATATTTCTGACTTTTTTTAAAGATGCAGTATTTTGGCCTTCACCAAATTCGATCAATGGCGGAATATTTTGTCCCCATGCTGAAGGTTCATTCATGTCATTCCAAAAGCCGGTAACTCCTGCGTCCACTAATACTTTAAAGTTTTCTCCCCACCACTTTCTTACTTCCTCGCGTGTAAAATCAGGGAAATGGCTTCTGCCTGCCCACACACTTCCTATATAAGGTTTTCCATCAGGGTAGCGGGCAAAATAATGCTGCATTATTCCGGTGAGGTAAGGTTCATAGCCATTTGAATCAATTTTAATTCCGGGATCTATAATAGTGGCGAGGTGCATTCCCATTGCTTTTAAGCTATCGGTTAATGCTTTCGGGTTGGAATAAGTTTCAGGGTTCCAGGTAAAAACGCGGTAACCGCGCATGTAATCAATATCACAATACATCATATCGCAAGGGATTGAATCTTCACGCATTCTTCGTGCAACATCCAGCAATTGTTTTTGTGTCATGTAACTGTACCGTGATTGTTGGTAACCAAGGCTCCAGATTGGCGGCATCTTCATTCTTCCGGTAAGCCAGGTATAATCTTTCAGCATTTCAGTAACAGTAGACGAAGAAAAAAAGTAATAATTCATTTCGCCGCCATCAGCTCCAAAAAAATACATTTTGCCATCGGTTGAGCCTCCAAAATTGAAAAAGGATTTATAAGTGTTATCATAAAAAATACCAAACAAACTATTGGAATGAATGCCGATAAAAAAAGGCATGGTAGAATACAAAGGATCCTGGTTGAGTCCGTAACCATAGGCGTCTGTATTCCAGTTTACATAAGATTGTTCGCGACGATTTAGCGGGCCGGTTTTTTCTCCAAGGCCGATAAATTTTTCATCATCCGTTAATTTACGGATAACTGGTTATTTCTTTTCCTTGCCATGAAACGCCCAATTGGGGCGCATCTCCATCTACCCATTCTCCTTTTGAATTATAAAAATCAAGCCGCAAAGGATTTTTCTGAATGATGATTTTTAAAGAATCAGTTGTTAAGGTAATGTCGTTTTTATTATTGATAACATTCGTGAAGTTTTTTTCTGCATCCTGTATCACCGCATAAGAAGAACTAACGGCCAGATCAGCGGGAGCAATTCTTACTCTTACAATGGTTGGGGAATAAACAGTCAGTTGCACTACTTCATTGCCGGCAGTTTTTATCTGCACACCATGAGTCGTTTTTTGTAAAGATTTAAAAGCGCCAAGCTGGTGGCTTAAAAGATTATCCTGTGCTGAACCACAAAAAGGAATTAATAAAAAAATGGAAAGGACTGATACAATACGTTTCATCTGTAATTTTTTTGGAGAAGAAATTACAGCAAATGTAGTTGAGAATTTATTGAAATTGTTTTTCAATGAACCGGCTTTCCGTAATTCTTTTCCCCTGCGGGGATTGCTACCGTTAGTAAGTTTTCCTTTGGTGGAATGGGGCAATTGTATCCTGAAGTGTAAGCACAATAAGGGTTGTAGGCTTTATTAAAATCAATAATAACTTGATTATTTTTTATATCCTGCAAAGTAAAATCCATATAACGTCCGCCACCATAACTTGTAAATCCGGAAGTGGCATCTCCAAAAGGAACAAATAAATAATCTTTATATTTTTCCTGCTGCATTAATGCTTCCGATTGATAAATATACAAATGCAGAGTTTTTTCGTGGAGCTTAAAAGTCAGCAGGCCATATTGAAAAAACTTCTTTTGCTTACCGGATGAAGTATTCATATAAAACCCTTCCTTGTCAATAATTCTTTTAAAAGAAGCTTTTACACAATAGCTTTTATCAACGGGATAAAAACTGATATACTTCCTGTCATCTTTGCCAACTACTTCATGGTTATTGATATAATTCTGCTGGTAAGCGAGCAAAGAATCTTTATAGACATTATCCTGTGCACTTACATATTGAACGAATAAAAAGCTGAGTATAAATAAAAAATTACGCCGGGCAAACGTTGATAATATTATAGTCATCCGATAAAATTAATGAAGAATTTTCTGCTAAGCTACTAAAGACTGAATCCAAGCCGATTGAAATTCAAAGATGAAGGAAAATGAAAAAAGCTGGTATTTGTTGGTTTACTGGAATCGCAAGTGTTTTCGGGATTGATATTGATGTGTAGCTTATCATTCACCAAAATGCTCCAACATCACTTTCGAATACTGTGCTATTGCAATTTCTGGTTCGGCAATTTCGGGGTGCCACAATTTTTCCCACTCAAAACTATAATAGCCTTTATAACCGCCTTTTGCTAATAAGTCAACCGCGGTAAAAATTGGAACTTCGCCTTCGCCTAACAAAGTATAATGTTCTTTACCATCAATCATCTTCAGGTCTTTTATGTGAGTGTGGCGAATGTATTTTTTCAGCCTTTGGTACACTTCAACAGGAGGTTCTTTTGTTCTTGACCACATGTTGGCTACATCCCAAACCAAACCTGTATGTTCGTTAAACGCGGTTTCCATTATTTTTTGAATGTCATCACTCCAAACAAGATCGCCATGTGTTTCCATCAAAACGCTTACGTTACTTCCCTTTGCATACTTTCCTAATTCGAGCAAACCTTTTGTGATAAGGTCCATTGTTTTACTTTTCTCCTGGTCTTTTGGAAGTTGGTTTGGAAATACTCTTACATGCGGGCAGTTTATTTTTTGTGCAAGGTCAATAAATCTTTTTGCTTCATCTAAGCTTTTCTTTCTTTTGGCCAGATCAGCAATATGTAAACTGGTAGATGAACCAAGATCCACAAAAGCAAGATTTTTTTGTTTCATTAAAGCCAGCGTTGCCGATATATTTTTCGGGCTGTTGAATTCAGGGCATTTGGTGAGATCCATTTCATGAAGCAGCCCGCGCAATTCAAGGCCTTTATAATGATGTTGGACAGCAAAATCAGTAATCTTTTTAAAGTTCCAGTCGGGACAGCCAAGCGTAGAAAATGATAACAAGGGTTTGTTCGTTTTTCTTTCAAAAGAAACAGGAATGAAAGGTGCTGCCATTAAAAGGCTGGTGGTTTTGAGAAACTTTCTGCGTGTAAAATCTTTAGAATTCATTTTGAAAAATTTAATTTAGGAGAAAGAAAAATCAATAGTTCTTTTTTCTTTCTCACTTTGCATTGCTAATTCTATAATTCGTATGGTGTTTCTCGCTTGTAACGGGGTAACGATAAGATCTTCTTTGCCTAAAATAGTATGATACACATTACGATAATACGCTGCATAATCTCCTTTTTCACTTTCAATTTTTCCAACAAAATGCTGCCCGTTTAGTTCAGTATTAATAGTGCCCCAGATATCAGGTGGTTCTATACCCCAGTTATTTTTTGTCAAAGATGTAAACCCTGCTTTAAGCGCTTCTTCCTGAACATCCATTCCATATTTTACAAAGGAGCCATTATTTCCCAAAAGGATGAACCGCGGCAAAGGTTCTCTTACCAGCATGCCTCCTTTTATAGAAACTTTTATACCGGGATAATGCAGTATCACTTCAAAATTATCAATCGCCTTTGCTCCTTTTCTTTGTATGCGCAAATCGGCAGTAACGGCCTCGGGTAGCCCAAATAAAATTTGCACCTGGTCAATAAGGTGTGAGCCTAAATCATATAATATCCCTGTTCCCGGCGCATCTTCTTCCCGCCATGCATTAGGTCTTAGGAAATTTCTAAAACGGTCATATCGGCTTTCCAGTTCAACAATTTCTCCTAATACATCCATTTTTAATTATTTTTTGAAGTGTATGAAAATCGCTGTCAAAGCGCCTATCGTGATATACTGACAGAATTAAATTTTCTTTTTCTGCCACTGCAATAAGTTCATCCGCCTCTTTTGTATTTATGGTAAATGGCTTGTCAACCACAACATGTTTATTTGCCTGCAAAGCCTGCATTGCCAGAGAAAAATGCGAGGTGTTAGGCGTAGTGATCACAACCAAATCTATATTTTCATCCTTAAATATTTCTTCTGATGTAGGTACAATTGCTGCCTTTGGATATTTCGTTTTCGCTACCTCAATCTGTTCGGGTTTTGTCGCCCTGATTTTTACAAGCTCCAAGCCTTTCACAGTTGTCAAAATGGGAGCATGAAATATTTGCCCGCCAACACCAAATCCAATTAAACCAACCCTGATTATTTTTTCCATTTTATAGTAATTATAAGAACCAGATCCAGTGAACCAACAAATAAAGAAGATTTTTATTTTCTCCTGTTCACTAATTGATAACGCTTATTGTCTCTGTGGATTTAATATCCTTCGACGATGCACCAACCAGTACTTTATATTTACCGGGCTCAACCACCCACTTTTTGCTTTGTTCATTATAATAAGCAAGATTTTTAACCGGGATGGTTAATGTTACAGTTACTTCCTTGCCTGCCGGAATCAACACTTTTTTAAACGCCTTTAATTCCTTTTCAGCTCTCTCAACTTCCGAACCTTCCTTGCCAATATATAATTGAACCGTTTCTTTGCCGTCAACCTTACCGGTATTTTTAACTTTAGTGGTAACCGTTATTGTCTCATTTAATTTATAATCTTTTTTGTCGGTATGTAATGGCGAATAAGCAAAACTGGTATACGATAAACCATAACCAAAAGGATAAAGAGGAGTAATGTTTTTAGTATCATACCAGCGGTAACCTACAAGAATTCCTTCTTTATAAATTGCGGTCAGGCTATCGCCCGGAAATGTGTGAAGATAATGTGCAGGCGATTCGTACAACTCAACAGGAAAGGTAAAAGGTAATTTGCCGGAAGGATTTACTTTGCCGGTCAGTACATCAGCTAAAGCGTGGCCTCCCTCAGAACCATTGAACCATGACCACACAATGGTATGATTATCTTTTTTTATTTTATTGATATCATAAGGCGCTCCGCCGATAATTACAACAATGGTATTGGCATTAGCAGCTGTTACTGCATCCACCAAAGCCTGTTCTCCGAAGGGAAGACTAAGGTCTTTGCGATCGCGGCCTTCGCTCTCGTAATCGCGATTGCCACCGATGAACACGATAGCTACATCGCTGTTTTTGGCTGTATTAACCGCTTCCTGAATTAGTGCCGGATCAGGCTTGTTTACATCTACGTCTTTATCATTTTTATTTTTTTGCCACGGGTTTATTACACGTGCGCGATATCCCTGCGCAAACTTGATATCTACCGTTTTTCCTAAAGCATTTTGCAGGCCTTGCAACGGAGTGATCTCGTATTTTGCTTTTACACCGGCCCCAAATCCGCCCAAATGATTCATGTGAGTTGCGTTATCACCTATCACCGCAATTGTTTTAAGACCCGCTGTTTTTAAAGGCAAAAGATGTTTATCATTCTTTAAAAGCACTATCGATTCTGATGCAATATCATAAACCGTCTTGCTGTGTGCAGGAGTATTGAGTGAGCCTGCAGGAAGGTTTTTGCTTAAAGAAGTTTTGTAAAGAACCCACAGTATGCGGTGCACCTTATCATCAATAGTTTTCTCACTCACTTTACCGGCTTTTACCGAATCAAGCAAAGGGTTGGCAAAAAAATAATTTTCATAGGGTGGCCGTGATCCCATTTCAACATCGAGTCCGTTATTAGCTGCGGTTACTGTGCTGTGCGTGCCACCCCAATCAGAAATTACAATTCCTTTAAAACCCCATTCACCTTTCAATATCGTATTGAGCAGGTAATTATTTTCAGAACAATATTCACCGCGAACTTTATTATAAGCCGACATGATGGTCCATGCGTTACCTTTTTCTATGGCAGCTTTAAAAGCCGGCAGGTATATTTCCCTTAGTGCCCGTTCGCTCACTTCCACATTTATTCTGCCCCTTTCTGTTTCCTGGTTATTTAGCACAAAGTGCTTAACGCATGCAGCCACATGCTGGCTTTGAATTCCCTCAACTGCAGCTACAGCCAATTGTGAATTTAAAAACGGATCTTCAGAATAATATTCGTAGGTACGGCCGCAAAGTGGCGTGCGTGCAATGTTGAATGCAGGAGCAAGCAGCACATTCTTGCCACGTGCCCGAGCCTCCTGGCCAATGGCGATACCATACCTGTTGGCTAAAGAAGGATTCCAGGTGGCCGCTATTGCAGAACCATTTGGGAAGAAAGTTGCTGAGTCAGTGGTAAGATTGGCCGGTGCCCATCCTCCTCCGGCTTTCAATTCTTCGCGGATGCCCAAAGGCCCGTCATCAGTAGATAATTCCGGAATACCAAGACGTGCCACACCACTGGTAGTAAATATAGAATTGGCATGAAGCATGGAAATTTTTTCTTCAAGCGTCATCTTTTTTATTAGTTGATCGATCTTTGTTTCCGTTGCTGCATCTTTTTGTTGTGCAGAAACATTGGCGCAAAGGACTAAGAAAAAAGTGCATGTAAGAACCAGGCGGGGAAAATTATTTTTCATTTCAGTTTTTGTTTTTATAACTATTAATCAGGAAGTGGATGCTCTTAATTACTTTTATGTCTGAAGATCATTTATTTTAAATGAGGTCGGGATCATTTTACAAAGATTTATTTAAATAAGTGAATAACATATCAAGGCCGCGGTCGCTGTAAAAAATACAAGGTATTAAAATAATGGTTTCATTGCTATAAATAAATTAAGCAAGCCATAAAGTTATTAAAATATATGGTCAGGAATTTTTCATTGCGTTATTTAAACACATAGAATTTAAAATATCTGCTTTATCTTTAACCCTCATAATTGCCGTAAGGCATTATTCAACAATTTAAACTATTGATGGTATGAAAAAATTTCTAGTCCCCTTAATTATTGCTATGTTATTAAGCCCGGGCGGTTTTGCCCAATTGAACAATGTAAACGGTCCTACAGTAAAAGTAAAGAACGGAACGCTGGAAGGAACGTATGAATCAGGAATTGAAGTATTCCGTGGCGTTCCTTACGCAGCGCCACCTGTTGGTAAATTTCGCTGGCGGGAACCACAACCTGTGAAGAACTGGACCGGCGTTCACAAAGCGGATAAATTCGGTCCGCGTGCCATGCAATTGCCCGTGTTTGGCGACATGGATTTTCGTTCTAACGGTATGAGTGAAGATTGCCTGTATTTGAACGTGTGGACACCTGCAAAATCTGCTGATGCCAAACTTCCGGTATTAGTGTATTTCTATGGCGGAGGATTTATTGCCGGCGACGGCTCCGAACCAAGATATGATGGTGAAGCTTTGTCGCGCAGAGGCGTTGTTTCGGTTACCGTAAACTACCGCCTGGGCGTTTTCGGTTTTTTCTCTTATCCTGAACTTACCAAAGAATCACCTCATCACGCGTCGGGAAATTATGGCTTGCTCGACCAGGCCGCTGCAATCAAATGGGTTAAAGATAATATCGCGCAATTTGGCGGCGATCCAAATAAAATCACTATCGGGGGAGAATCGGCAGGCTCTTTCTCTGTCAGTGCACAAATGGCTTCGCCTTTGTCAAGAAATTTGATTGCAGGCGCTATCGGCGAAAGTGGTTCATTGCTCGGCCAAAGGCCAACTGCTACTTTAAACGAAGCAGAACAGGCGGGCGTAAAATTTGCGAAGGGTATTGATAAAAATTCTTTGGAAGCATTGCGCGCCATGCCGGCGGAAGATTTATTAAATGCCACTTCCCATGCCGGTTATGGAAGTTTCCCCGTGGATGTGGACGGCTATTTCTTTCCGCAATCGCCATTGCAGATTTTTATGGAAGGCAAGCAGGCGCATGTGCCTTTGCTGGTAGGTTGGAATTCGGCAGAAATGAATTATCATATGCTGCTGCGGGACAAATCGCCGACTGTGGAAAATTACCAGGCAGCTGTTAAGCAAATGTTTGGTGACCAGGCAGCTGATGCTTTAAAAGTTTATAACGCCTCTACCGATGAAGATGTGATTCCTGTTGCTACGGCGCTTGCCAGCGACATGTTCATTGCTTACAGTACATGGAAATGGAGCGATGCTGCAAGCAAAACCGGCGGCAAACCCGTGTATCGTTATTTCTTCGAAAGAGGACGTCCTCAAATGCGTCCCGAGATGGGCAATGCAACGGCAGGGCTTGCAGGTGGTATCATAAAAGATACCTCAACTAAAAAAACGCCGCCACCACCTCCGGCACCGGCAGGCGCTGTGCATTCGGCTGAAATAGAATATGCCTTGGGTAATTTGCCTACCAATCGCGTTTATGACTGGCAGCCCGAAGACTATGAGGTGTCTACCATTATGCAAATGTTCTTTGCCAATTTTGTTAAAACAGGGAATCCTAATGGGTTAGGCGTTCCTCATTGGCCGGCAGTAGACAATAAGAAGGGAGTGGAAGTAATGCATATAAATGTGAATTCAAAAGCCGAAGCTGAAACACATCACGACAGGTACCTGTTCATGGAAAAACAAGCTCAAAAACAGAAGTAAATTCTCTGATGATCTATATGTAAAAATCCATGGCCCACCATGGATTTTTTTGTATTGATATCCAGGTTGATATTTAATTTGTTTGCCTGGATTTTGAAAAGGGAAGTTTCAGTTTCCATGCTTTTTGGCCGTTATTATTTTTTGTTTTTTGGCTAACCCTTTCGTTGCGTTTTTTCATCCTCGCTCTTCTGCGGGCGCGCTTCTTTTTCATAGTTTGCCTGTCCCAGGTGAATTCATTTTTTACAGGAAAATAATAGCGTAACGACATGTACAATGTGTTCACCGGTAAAGGCGAAGGGTTGCTTTTTTCATCGTTGCCGGCAATATTATTTTCAGCCAGGAAATTGAAACCGTTTACAATATCAAAACCAAAAAACCTGAAACCAACGGAAGGCCCTATACCAAAGGCGCGCCGGTTGTTGAAGTCGGTGTAATAATTGATGTCGGCACCATAGGTAAGATTAATATGTCCCCGCTTCATCCAAACGCCTGCATGATAGCCAAGAACATTTTTACCGGGGTTGTATGATAAGTTGGCCGTAGCGCCGATGATGTGTGGCTTCAGCAGGCTTATTTTTCGCCAATGCGCTTCTCCGCCCAGTTCCAGCGATGTATATTTTCCACGTTGCAAACCGATAATTATTCCCGTATTTCGCTGATATAATTTTCGATGAGCATTTAATGACAGCACTGGTTCAAAGGGCGCATTTATTAATACGGAGTTGTTGCTGGCGGAGAAATTTCCGGTTGTTTGCGCGTCCAGGCTAATTGAAGCAAAGATCAAACCCATCAGTAGTAGTTTCATAGTCGCGTTATTTAAAAGTGAACAATGATCCGGGATTTCGAAGCTAAAAAAAAGATACTGCGCGTGGTAAGGATTAACAAGTTCTTATTATTTTGGTTCTATACCTTTTGCTACGGGCTTGTCAAAGAACGTCTGCATCCTCCCGGCCGGTGGAAATTAATTTCAAATAATATTTCTTTTTTCAAATATTCGCGCTAATTTGGTACTTAATTTTTATACCAATAAACCCTGCTTTATGTCAAAATCAAAATTTGTTTTATTGCTCCTGTTGGCAACATTCCCTTTTGTATCATGCAAAAAAGACAAAACGACTAAGGTTTGTACACTTAGTGAAGCGAATCTTGCGGGCACTTACACCGTTGGTACGGTAAGTTATAAAGCGACACCTTCTTCGTCCGCTATAGATGGGTCATCCATGATAGATGCCTGCTCAAAGGATGATAAAATAACTTTTGCCACAGATCACACGTTTACCTATGCAGATTTGGGCGTCAAATGCGATCCGCCCGGCGATGGCACAGGCACCTGGTCGTTGCAGGGGAATATTTTTACCGGCGACCTTGATAGCGGCACCGTACAAAATTTTAGCTGCACTGCTTTTACGGTGGCAAGTGCTGATGTTTTTACCAGCGGTGATACTTTGTTTATCACTTTCCAGAGAAAATAGACTTTGGTGATAATTATCGCAACCGTTTGATTGGTCCCGTAATCGAACCAGCCAGTAAACAAACTTTTATTTGATATTTTCCTTTTGATTTCGCTCAAACGCGGCTGGATACACTAACAGGTGCAGGTTCCCCCATTTCGGTGAATTGTTGTGACTGCTATTTTTTGCCGGTCATTATATCCATCGTCTTACTTTTTTTCTATAATCCGTAAATGCTTTGCCGAATGCGCTTGACAGGTATTCTTCTTCTTTTTTTATTACCGAAAGCTGCACAATTACAATAAGCACAGGAATTAAAAGGAATGTCCACCAATTGCCCAATAAAAAGGCGAGGCCACTATACAAAAGCAACAAACCAAAATACATCGGGTTGCGGCTGTAAGAATAAATCCCTCCTGTTGCCAATGACTTTGCCGGCTTATGAGGATTCAAAGTGTTTTTAGTAACAAAAAACTTTCTCACGGCACTGAAGCTGAATAACTGGCTTATCGCTATCAATGCCCAGCCAATCACCTTAGCCAGAAGCGAATGTTGCCAGCTTGCGTCAAGGGGTAAACGGCTCTGGACCCAAAGCGATAAGAAGAAAAAGCCTGCATAAATAAATGGCGGCGGAAAATACACACCGGCGTGATCTCTTTGTTTCATACTTTAATTTTTGAAGGTTCGATAAATCCTAATTGCATCATTACGGCAAAACGATCAGGAACACCCCAGTGTTCTGTAATTTTGCCATCTTCAATTTTGACAACGTCCATGATATCAATGCCAATCTTTTTATTTGTTGGCGCATGCCCCATGAACGGACCGGTATTCGTTGCGGTATACCGGTAATGCACCCAAACCGTATTTCCGTTTATGGCATGATTCACCAGTTCATAATTGCGGTCTGAAAATGCTTCGGCCAGGCTAAGGATCGCTTTTTTTAAGCCTTCCTTTCCGCCCCGCAAACCAAACTGGTGTTCCAGTAAATCGTCGCTCATTATTTGATCGATCACGTAAAGATCGGCATTGCCAAAACCTTCCTCCACTACCTGCCTTAACAGGTTTAAATTCCTATTGTCCATAAAATAATTTTTAAAATGATGAAATGTTCGGGATTAACCGCTTTAGAAAATATTTTCTAAGTTGCTGATCGCACAACAAATGTATAAAGCACTTTTTCAAAAGTTTGGTAAAAAACCGACATTCTTTAGCCGGTGGGAAATTCGCTGTAACCACTGGTAGGTTGCTCATAAAATTTACCGGGGGGAAATTCGGCAAACTCTTTAAATTCCCTCAAGAGGTGCGATGAATCCGTATAGCCGCCTTCAAAAGCGATGCTGTTCCAGCTTTTACCCGGGTGATCATTTTTTATTTTCATCGCGTTTTCGAAGCGGGTAATGCGAATATATAATTTGGGAGAAATGCCTACACGGGTAATGAAATTTCGTTCGAACTGTCGCGGACTGAGGCAGGCCTTCGATGCCCATTCTTCAATGCTGTAATTATTAAGCGGATTGAGCATTTGAATGGCTACCTGGTCAATTGGCTCTTCAGGTCTGCAAAAACGATCGAATTTTTTTTCAATAAAAGTGGATACTATTTCAATCATCCGGTCATAAGATGACGTATCCCGTAATTGTTGCAAAATGGTGTGTACTTCATCACCCCAAAATTTCGTAGCATCAATTCCAGTGTTCACAGTTTGCTGCATATTGATGCCCAATAGGCGATAGGTGCCTGTAGGATGAAACGCTGCTTTAATCATCAGGTGGTTTTTACCAAATAGTAAACCTGAAGGTTTATAATTTGGCCCTGTTACAACAACCGGGGGAACCGGGAATTCCATGTTTAATGCCGGAACCACTTTTATCGGGTCATAAATGTAGAAATAGAGATTCTGTTCAGTATTGGCAAGGCATGTAATGTAAGGGGCGGGGAGATTTTCTTCTACATTCCAGTTGGAATGATACACGTGAAATTCGCGGATTATCGAACTTAATGAATCGGGAGGCGTATAAACCTTGAAGAATGGCATGCCTTTTATTTTATGAATTTTAAAATTAATAAAAGTACCTGAGTTAACATCTTCATAGATGGAACTTTAATTTTAATGAGCTGGTTTTATTCGCCTGTGGTCTGCATAACCCCACGGTGATATCAACTTAACAGGCGAAAAATGATAAAAAAATCATTAGCTTCCCATTCTTAATTTTAAAATTATGAAAGAAATATTCTCCAGGTTCTCTCTTTTGGTCATTTCCATTCTTTTGATAAATTATAGCGTATTTGCACAAGACTCCAATTTGTCGAAACCTTTCAGGCATATTGTTGTCATCACGTTCAAACCGGATGCATCGGTTGATAGTATTGAAGCGTTGGACAACCTGTATAAAGATCTTTCCAAAAGCGCTTTCGTTAAAGACTTTGAATGGGGTGTAAATGTTTCGGCGAGAGATACCACTACGCTCAAGCATATATATAATACCTCGTTCGCTTCAAAACAAGATTTGGAGCGCTATAGAAAGATACCGGAATACAGGCGACTTTTTCAACTTTCGCTACCCATTGCTGACGATGTAAATGTAGTTGACTACACCATAAATAAATAGGTTGTACAAAACGATCCTGCTAACAAATATTAATGCAACTTAAAAAAACAAGAGAACGGTTTTTAGCTTTTGCCAATAATGAATGCAAAGGCAATTCTGAACTTTATTATTTTTTGAGCATTGAAATAGCAAAGGATGAAGATTTATTGCAAATGGCTTCTTTAGCAAAAGAAGGCCAACCAGTTCCAAATATTTTTTTAGCTGCTATTCATTTCCTGGTGCTAAAAAATCCCCGGAGTGAATTGGCAAAACACTATCCGTCAATTACCGGCAAGCCGGTGAAAGAAGCCCTCTTTCTGGTTTTTAAAAATTTTTGCATTTTGCATGAAACAGAGATTAAAAAAATAATTTCTACCAAAATTGTACAAACGAATGTCATCAATCGTTGCGCTTATTTAGCGCCGGTTTTTTCAAAAATAATTGCGGAAGAAAATAAACCAACCACCCTGGTTGATATCGGTACCAGTGCAGGGCTTACTTTGAATTTCGATCAATATGAATATTGGTACAACAGGAAAAAAACGTATGGACGAAGCAAAGTTTTAATACATAGCAAAATTATCGATTCAGCCGTTCCTGAAATATTTGAAATCAATCAACCCGTTACCAAAATTGGAATTGACCAGCATATTATCGACCCAAATAACGAGGAAGAAATTTTATGGCTTAAGGCACTGGTATGGGCGGATCAAACAGAACGTTTTACCGCAATGACCGAAGCACTGAAATTAGAAGAACTAAGGAATATTCATTTTGAAATTGCAAACTCAACAGAGGATTTTGAAAATATCTTTTCAAAAATTGGTATCGATCAAAATTTTATTATGTATGCGACGCATGTGCTTTACCAATTTTCGGTTGAACAAAAAATTGAGTTTTTTAATATGCTGGATCGAATAGGGAAAAAGCGAGATTTTTATTTTTTATCTGTAGAAGGAACGAAAGATCGACAGGAACGGTACCGTTCGAAGGAAATGGTTGTAGAACTAACGAGTTACAAAAACGGTGAAAAAACAATAACTTTTTTAGCTGAAACAAACGGGCACGCCAACTGGATAAAATGGAAATGGTAGCTCATTCCGTTTTTTAGATTCAAAAAATAAATCTTCCTCCAAACGAAACCTGTGTAAATATTTCGATAGTCGTTTCGTTAGGCCCCGAATTGTATGAATAAGGCCCCGTTCCGTTGAACTCTATCGCAATCGCGTGCAGCCCTGCAGGAAAAGTATATCCCAATCTTATTGCGGGCGTAAAAGTACTCCGTTTATCATCCCAGGTGCTCCAGCTACCCTGGAAGCGGTCTGCATCCCTTTGCAAAGCAAAACCTAAGCCCACGAAGAAGCCTTTGTACCATCCGGCTCCCATCTCCAACTGGAGCAGGGACGCCCAGGTAAAAGTTCTCATCCGGCCTTTTTGAACCATGCCATTAGTCCTGTTATTTACGCCCACATAGAAATAATGGAAGTAGGTACTAAACGCAAACTGCCTGGCAAGGTTTACATCCAGGCCGGCCTGGAAAGAAGGACCGAGATAGTACATTTCAGCATCGCTGGACAAATGTAATCCTCCGTAGGGGTGCCAGTGGCTTGAATGTCTTTGAACGATCACGAGGCTGTCCTGCTTGTTTTTCCATTCTGAGAATTTGGATTGCCCGCACGTGCTGAGTGGCTGCATGAGCGAAGTAATCAACAGTACAACGGCGATTAGCGGGGTTATTTTTAGAAAATTCATCTCATTGGTTTTGGTTAGCTGGGAGCTGTTGTTATATAAGTAACAAATATAACACTGAAGCCCGGATACTGTATGATTGATATTTTGAATGAGCGATTACAGTAAACAAACTTTTATTACCAGTTTTTATTTTCGTGTTAGGCGTTGCTTTAGGAAGTTAGTATGAAAAAGAATAAAACGCTTTGATTAATCAAAATATTTTTCTTTATTTGTAATACCAACTCTTAGGAAATACACCACAAGATTCCTTGTAACCTGTTTCACAATATCTCCCGGAATTCAAATGCTTTTTTTAACAGCATTTATTTATGGTTGATTATACCATTCCCAATTTCCCTTTTTCTATCGGTCAAAAAGTTTTGGAGGTGATATGATAATATACCGGTCAAACGGATCAGGAGAATCAATAAATCATTCATTAGTTAACCATGAAAATACAAATCATTTTAATCGCAGCGATTATTTTGCCTTTTTGCGGCTATTCTCAACTTAAGAAATCCAGGCTGGTACAAAGTGATTATGCCGGTAAAGTTCAAACAACCATTACCCGGAAGCCTGCACTTAAAAAAGATATTTTTATCTATGCCTGCCAGTTTTTATCCGGCAGCGCCGATGGTATTAACCAGGCACTGGTGCATCATTACCTTGGAATGGGAAACCGGTTTTGGGATTTTCAAACTTCATGGAGAAATAAATATAAAAATTACGATAAAGGTGATCTGAGGCCGGCCTTCGTTGGCGCCACTACGTTTGCCGTAAGCTTAACAGACGGATACCATTTAACAAGGATGGCAGACAGGGCTTTTTCTCTCGGATCTATAGGTTTTGCACTGGGAGAAAAACAAACATTTAAAAGCATCGCCAAGAAAATTATTATTAGCTCGCTGGTAAACCGCGCTGGTTTCTTTTTGTTCTTTAATGTCGTCTTTCCCGGCAACCAGGCAAAAAAAATATAGGGTTTAGCAATCAAGGCGGACATTAATGCTACAGGTAACGCTTAAACGCAGAACGTTTACAAAACACTTCAGGTTACGCGGCACAGTAAACCCGCTTTTATTTGATATTTTTATATTGGAATCCTCACGGGCAATTGACGATCTAATAGTTTGAAAGCGTTTTATTCCGATGTTTTTGTTTGGTATTATCGGGCTTTACTTTTGCTATTAAATTAGTGATGTCACAATCAAAATTTGTCACATCCGTTAAAATCAACATCTTTTTGCTTTCGGTTTTTCCGGTTGCGCATTTATGGGAAACCGCATTTAGCCGCGCTTGCCAGGACCAAATGCGAAGTGATGAATGTAGCGCCCGGGATCGTGCCGGAACACTGTTTGTTTGGCAGGTCTTTGTTTCGCTCCAATGGAACACCAGCCTACCGGAAAAAACAATACGGTGCATCAAAATAAAAAATATTCAGGTTTCCGATAATTATTTACTTTTTTCTATAACTTGCACCAAACCTCCTCAGAACTGATGCAAGAGAAATGCGTATTAATCTATGATGACGACGATGAGATTCGCAGAATCTGCAAACTCATCCTTGCTGATGAATACCAACAGGTGGAGGCGTTTGCCAGTTGCGAAAATATTATCGAAGATATCAGGAAAGTGAACCCGGACATTATCTTAATGGACCTCTGGATGCCAATCATGGATGGCGAGCACGCCGTAAAATATCTTCACGAAAATGAAAACACGAAACATATTCCTGTAGTTGTTTTTTCCGCAGTAAACGATATTGAAAAAATAAGTAAGAGAATAGAGGCTGACGCGCTGCTTAAAAAGCCTTTTAGTATTGTCGAATTAAAGGAAACCGTTCAGAAATTTATTTTGTAGGTGGCGTACCCAACCGCAATAACTCTTTTCTACAACAAAAACTCCAATAATCCTGCGAATTGCTGAATGAGCACCGGTGGTGTTTCGTTCGGTACAGAACGTGATGATAATTTATTTAACCATTTTTCCAAGGATGACATGGTGTTTTTCCTGCGAGGGCACTATGCCACAAGGAATTTGATGATGCAAACAGCAATAAAACAGTCACTATCAGGCAGGTGGATGAATTAAAAATACTTGAAAACATGACTAAAATTTCCTTATATTTCCTTAAATAATTTTAGCTTTCTTTCTTAAATAACTGTTTTACGCGAGAAGAAAATATGGATTTAAATAAAAAGCGACCTGTGCCAGTTAAAAAAAGCAAATCTTTCAAAAGTGCTTCTGCGGGGGATAAGAAGAAAGATGTGACGTCACCTATTGCAGCCCTTGACGCGTCTGCGGGCGGCCTCGAAGCAATTAGGTTGTTTCTCCAAAATTTACCTGATAACACCGGCATCGCTTATGTAACCTTAAATACAACAATCCTTAACAGCATCAGCGATATTTTTATTTCGGTAGATAACAAATGGGATATAAGTTTTATCAATCCGAAAGGCGAAAGTTTTGCCGGCAAAAAATCCAAAGATATTATTGGCAAGAATTTGTGGGAAGTGCTGATCAATTACCTGGATACCGATTTTCATAAAAATTTGGTGTCGGCGATGAAAACCAAAACCTTCACACAGTTTGAATATTATGATGAAAGGGAAAAGGAATGGTATCACTTCAGGCTTTACCCTGCTGAGGATGGATTGTCAATTTATGGCAGCCGCGTTACTGAACAAAAAAGAGCCCAGGAACTTTTGGTGGAAGCCAAAAAACGATACGAATTGTTCATTTCTCAATCTGCAGAAGGCATTTGGCGGTTTGAATTGAAGGAGCCTGTTTCTATTAATGAACCCATAAAAAAACAAATAAAGCTTTTATTTGAAAATGCTTACGTGGCAGAATGCAATGATTCTATGGCCAAAATGTATGGTTTTAAGAAAGCAGATGAACTGCGAGGCGCGAGCCTTGCCGAGGTATTGCAGCAAAATGAGCTTAATACTCTTTCGCTCACCGCATTTATTAAGGCCGGCTACCGTATTAACGAGGCAGAAACGATTTATGAAAAAGATGGCCATACAACGTATTTTCTCAATAACCTGGTAGGAATTATTAATGATAACAAGGTTGTTAGTATCTGGGGTACCAAACAGGATATTACCGGTAAAAAAACAGTGGAGAAAGCTTTATTAAAAACGCGACAGCAATTAAATTTCGCGCTAGCTGCCGGATCAGTGGGGACATATGTGTGGAATTTTAAAAAGGGTAAAATTCAATGGACCAAAGTGCAGGAATCGTTGTATGGACTTAAAGAATTTTCATTTAAAGGAACGCTGGAAGACTGGATGTCGTTTATTCATCCTGAAGATGTAAATGCCACAAGGAAAGCTATCGAAAATGCCATTAAAACACAAAAGGAATTATCTGTAGAATTCAGGATTTTCTGGCCAGATGGCTCTTTGCACTGGATACTTTCGCGGGCAAGCACCTCCTATGACAGCGATGGAACTCCCATTGAAATGTCGGGCGTTAACATCGATATCAGTGAACGAAAAATCCAGGAGCAACTGGTACTCGAAAATGAAGAACGCTTTAAAGCTTTGGTACAAAATTCTTTTGATGTGATAACTGTTTTTAATTATGACGGAACGATAACTTACCAAAGCGATTCGATTCAAAGAGTTCTTGGTTATTTGCCACAGGACCGGCTCGGTGCAAATCTTTTTAAAGACAGCCTGGTGCATCCTGACGACCAGGAAACAGAAAAACGGTTATTTGAAAAATGTGTTGATTATCCCTACCAATATATCCAGGGCGAATTTCGGATGTTGCATAAAGATGGCAGTTACCGGGTAATGGAAGTGGGATGCATAAATCTTCTGCAGAACTCAAGTATACACGGCATCATTAAAAACTACAGGGATATCACTGAAAGAAAAGCAATAGAAAAACAGAAAGAAGAATTTATAGGTGTGGCAAGTCATGAACTAAAAACACCCGTTACCAGTATAAAGGCTTATGCACAAATTTTGCATGACTCTTTGATCGAAAAAAACGATACGGTTTCTGCGGATCTTTTGCTGAGGATGGATCACCAAATAGACAGGTTAACTTCGCTCATCAAAGATTTGCTGGATGTTACCAAGATCACCGAAGGACAAATGATATTAAAGCACCAGGACTATGACCTGAATCAGCTTGTGGAACAAGTGGCTGCGGATCTGCAAATGACCACCAAAAAGCATACAATTACAAGAGAATTGGGAAAATTGAAACCAATGCGAGGTGACAAAGATAGAACGGCGCAGGTAGTTGTTAATTTGCTTTCCAATGCTATAAAATATTCACCTTCATCTGATAAGATCATTATCAAGACTTCGGGTACAGACAGAGAAGCCACCGTTTGCGTACAGGATTTTGGTATCGGCATTTCAAAAGAAATGCAGAAAAAGCTATTTAAACGGTTTTTTAGAGTGAGCGACGAAACAACGAACACTTTTCCGGGTTTAGGGCTGGGCTTATTCATCGCCACCGAAATTGTCAGGAAGCAAAATGGACGCATTTGGGTAGAAAGTGCCCCAAACGTGGGTTCAAAATTTTGTTTCAGCCTTCCTTATATCGTGGACTAAAATTATATACTTCAGGTAGAAACCAGTGAGTTATGGTAAAAGGCTACCTCTTTCATTATCAATATATAAATCTGCTGAATTTGTCTGTTTACTGCGCCTTCGGTTGCGCACTTAAAACTTTTTTCTGTGATTCCGGATTTTATCCTGATATTACACTGCATTTACCTAAAAACGCTTGTTTGTAACGAACTCAAATTCCCCAAAAAATTATTAAAATCAATACGGTACACTCTTTGCATTTAATATATTAGATATAAACCTATTTTGATTTTATGAAGAAAAAGATTCTTATAACGGACGATGACGAAGGAGTTCAGGATATATTTAAATTGATATTCGAAAGGGCGGGGTATGATGTACAGGTCCTCGGCGAGGCGATGTCTATCCTTGAAAATAACTACACATATCCCGATCTTTTTGTGCTTGACCGGCAGTTAAGCGGGCAGGATGGGCTTAAAGTCTGCAAGTTTTTGAAAAGCCAAAATTCAACAAAAGGCATTCCTGTGATTATCGTTTCTGCTACCCCCGGTATCGGAAAATTGGCCGAGCAGGCAGGGGCCGATGATTTTATAGAAAAACCTTTCCAGATAAAGGATTTACTAAGTGTAGTGGAAAAATGGATTTGACAGGAGCACAAATCAGGATTACCACGTTCACAAGATTAACCACCGCGCCGTTCATAACGAGCGATAATTACCTCTTGCTTTATCAATCCATAAAAAAACATTTAATTAAATAATATTTGGTGAAACTAAAATAATTAGTATTTTTGTCCTAAATAAATTAGTTTCCTATGTCACAAGCAGGACAAAACCTCAAATACCTCCGAAAACTCCGGGGGTGGACCCAGGAAGAATTCTCTACAAAGCTGGGTATCAAACGTTCACTTCTTGGCGCGTATGAAGAAGAAAGAGCTGACCCAAGATTGGATGTATTGGAAAATGTAAGTGAAATATTTAAAGTTTCACTGGACGAACTTCTATTGCAGGATCTCAGCGAGGTCAAAGGCAGCAGCTACCTGGCAAAAAGGCGCCAATTGAAAATGATGAGCGCCGACAGGAATCTCATTCATTTTGTACCCGTAAAAGCCGCCGCCGGTTATCTTGCCGGCTATGCCGATAGCGAGTTTATTGATGAACTGAACACGTTTACTCTTCCGATGTTAACAGGCGGAAGTTACCGTGCGTTTGAAATCATAGGAGACAGTATGTTGCCAACACCAAGCGGAAGTGTGATCGTTGGCGAAAAGGTTGAAAACCTTGACAGTGTTAAGAACAATGCCGCCTATGTTGTGGTGAGTAAAAATGAAGGTATCGTTTATAAACGTGTGGTAAAAAATAATAAGAACAAGAACAAATTAACCCTTGTAAGCGACAATCCGGCATTTCAGCCGTACCAGGTTCAGGCGGCTGACGTGTTGGAAATGTGGCAGGCTCAGGCGGTTATTAACAAGGTTACACAACAGCAACGATGGGATGTTGATTCATTGGTCAATCTTGTAAGTAACCTGCAGGACCAGGTGAGTTCTTTAAAAAAGAAAATGAATTAGGAATTGATTTGTTTGTAGATAATAGAATAATTCGTATCATGCGGAAGGCATACGAAGTTTCAACATAACAATCAACAAATCCATCACCAACAAAATTATCATCATGATCAAATTACAAATTATCGGTCACCTGGGCACAGATTGCACCACCAACGAAGTAAACGGAAGAAGCGTAATCAATTTCCCTGTGGCACATTCAGAAAAATATAAGGATTCACAGGGAAACACGGTTGAAAAAACTACCTGGGTAAAATGTGCTTACTGGACAGACAGAACAGCTATTGCCCAATACCTGAAAAAAGGGCAACTGGTATATGCTGAAGGTTCACCTGAGGCCGAAGGATATCTAAATAAAGACAACCAGAACGCGGCCTCATTAAAAATGAATGTTTTCCGGGTACAGTTGCTAGGCGGAAGAACTGACAACCAGGATAGTGGCAACCAGTCATCAGGAAATTATCAATCTTCGGCAGCAAGCCCGAAAGCAAGCCAGCCTGCCGAGATGGAAGAACCTGCGGACGATCTTCCATTTTAAATAAATATTTGCGTTGTACTTGTTAAGCGGCTTCATTTTTGGGCCGCTTTTTTATTATGGAAATTCTTTAGGTTCGTCCGTAGCTGATAGCCTACTGATAAAAATGCCGGGAAGCCGACTGAAGCGATTTATTATTCTGCCTTTTCTTCGCCCTTCTTACCCAGTTTTACAATATCTCCGCTTTTAAAAAGTATGGGCTGTAAAATCGTTTGCCACTTTGGAATTTTTCGGAGCAGGAATTCAAGATCCATTCCAAAATGTTTAAATTCTTCCTGTTGCGCGTCTTCCATTATCGCTTTGGCATCTTTATCTTTTTCAATCGAAATGCGCTGCTGGTACCAGTTGATAGCCTCAGCTTCTTCTGTTAAAGCTGCAAACATTCTTGCCAGTGTTCTTGTTTCTTCTGAGAGTTCATTGGCCGGTTCGTGGTATTGTTCAAATCCCATGTTTCGTTACTTTTTAAAAATGATTATAATTTGTTGTTGAGTAACAACAATTGCACCAAAGTAAGTTGAGAAAAAAGATGTGAGCAGGCTATAAGATGAATCGCAGTAAACGGACTAATTCGTTCAATTTTTATTTTCCGGGCGCGGTAATCCAGGATAAAAGAAAAATTAGTAACCAATATTTTTTCCAATTTCTTCACTTTTTGAATGGATAATGATAATCCTCAAAAGTTTATTAATGCCTGTTTCATAAGTATTATAATTTTATGGCATAATTTTTCCAATCTTCATGATATGCAAAAAACATTATTGGGAAAATGGGTTCTTGTTCTGTTGCTCATTTTTTTATCATTTAGCATTTTAATTTATGCAAAAGTTGTTTTACTGCCTCTCACGCTTGCCGGACTTCTGGCGATGCTTTTTATGCCGGTGAGCAGGTGGCTTGAAAAAAAAGGAATTAACAGGGCCCTTTCTTCATTTCTTTGTGTAATTATTTTTATCGGAATTCTTACCGTTGTTATTTATTTTTTTGTTTGGCAGATAAATGCCATAACACAGGATGTATCTGATATTCAAAGAAACGTAATGGGCAAAATCCACCAGTTGGAAATTTTTCTTTATCAATCGTTTGGCATTACACCTTCCAGCCAGGAGAAGATCATAAAGGGAAAAAGTGCGGATGGATTAGGTGGAATGATCAGCAATTTTATGGGATCGCTCATTTTCTTCGTTACCAATTTAATCATCATGCTGGTATACGTTTTTATGCTATTGTATTCCAGGAGGCATTTAAAAATATTTATCCTGAAACTTATTCCTGATGATCAAAAAAAGAAAACTGAAGGTATCATCTCGGCATCAAGTAAGGCCACGCAGCATTACCTTTTTGGATTTGGGTTATTGGTCACATTGCTGTGGGTGTTATACAGTATTTCATTTTCAATTATCGGCGTAAAGAACCCGGTGTTTTTTGCCAGCCTTTGCGGATTGCTGGAGGTGATTCCTTTTGTTGGAAGTCTCACCGGGATTACGCTCACTGTTTTGATGGTCATATCGCAAGGCGGAAGCGGCGCCATGATTTTAACTGTTCTTATCGTGTACGTGATCATTCAGTTTACTCAATTTTACATAATACAACCTTCTTTATTGGGAGGAGAGGTGGATATCAACCCGCTGGTAGCAATTGTTGTCCTGATCGTAGGTGAACTCGTTTGGGGCCTGGGAGGAATGGTTATTGCCATTCCGCTAACCGGAATTGCCAAGATTGTTTTTGATAATGTGGAAGAACTGCGACCTTATGGTTATTTGTTAGGGCGTCACGTGCACACAAAAGAAAATGTTTTATTTAAAGTCAAACATTGGTTCAGGGGTAAAGACATCAAAGAAAGAGTTGAAAAATATTGAACTGGTATTTATTTTGCCGATTCGAATTTGTTGACTTTTTTGAAGAACGTTGGCTGGTATGATAATTGAAACCCGGTTAAAAAAAAATATTGGGGAAATGGGAGAAGAACGAAAAATCCTGAAGCGGGATTGAAAGCCATAATCCGTAAACACGTAATATGGAAAGGTCAGAAATAGTCAAGCTTCCACATAGTTATTTGAAAGTTTTTTTGAGCAGGTTGCCCATCCGGGAGTAAGTATTTGTCAGTAAACAAATAAATTACTCCCTTTTTGTTTTAGTACAACATTGTAACAAATTGATTGGGTGGATGGTAGCAATACACTTTTTGTTTAATTTAAAAATACTAATTTTAAGCTATGAAAGTTGAAAGGACGGGGGGGCTTACAGGAAGTGAGAATATGCCTGTATCAAATGATGTAACAATCGGCATTAAAACAGACGGGACTATATTTCAATGGAATAATGTAGCCGAAAAAATATTTGAATATGCAGCGATTGAAGTTGTGGGTCAAAATATCTCGATCTTATTTTCAAAAAAAGCTTTTGAAAAAGAAGAGGCGTTTCTCGGTGAAGTAAAGAAAGGCAATACAGCACAATATGAATTGGCCTGCAAAACAAAATCCGGAAGGAGTGTATTTATTTCTTTTTGTGCCTTTGCCATCACAGACAAAAAAGGAGATGTTATAGGCGTCTCCAAAATTGTAAATGATGTATCAGCTCAAAAAGAAGCCGAAGAAAAACAGGCAACGCTAGCTTCCATTGTCAGTTCATCCGATGATGCTATTATAAGTAAAACATTAAACGGAATCATAACCAGTTGGAATGAAGCTGCGACAAAATTATTTGGCTATTCTGCGGAAGAAGCCATAGGCTCGCACATATCTTTGATTATTCCGAAAGATTCCCTGGGTGAAGAAGACCTGATTATAGAAAATATTCGTAAGGGCGAAAAAATTGATCATTATGAAACAGTAAGGGTAGCAAAAGATGGAACTGAAAAATTTATTTCACTAACAGTGTCACCTATAAAGAACAAAAAAGGCGAAGTGATAGGCGCCTCAAAAGTAGCACGCGATATTTCTTACAAAGATTCAGAAGAAGAAAAGCGCGCGATGCTTGCGGCCATTGTAAGCTCATCGGATGATGCCATCATCAGCAAAAATTTGCAGGGAATCATTACCAGTTGGAATCAGTCTGCTCAAAGAATGTTTGGTTATACTGAGGAAGAAGCGATAGGAAAGCATATATCATTAATCATTCCTAAAGAGCGGATTTCGGAAGAAACCAAGATTATTGAAAGTATAAGGCGAGGTGAAAAGATTGATCATTTTGAAACGGAAAGAGTTGCCAAAGACGGGGGCAGGCGATACATTTCATTAACCGTTTCTCCCATAAAAAACAGGCGTGGGAAGGTAATCGGCGCATCTAAAGTTGCCCGGGATATTTCTTTGAGGCTTGAAGCTGAAAAGCAAAGAGATTTATACACCCGTCGTTTGCAGGAACTAAATCGCTATAAGGATGAATTTATGGTAATGGCCAGCCATGAATTAAAAACGCCGCTCACTATTATTATGGCTAACCTGCAGGTGCTGCACCAAATGATGGAAAAACATGAGAACGCTGTATTTGTACAAAAAGCATTCAAGCAGGTGGAGAAGTTATCGGAACTTATCGGTAACCTCCTTGATGTTTCAAAAATACAGGCGGGTAAATTGGCATTGAATCCTTCACAATTCGACCTCACACAATTGTTGACTGATGTAATTGAAAGTCTTCAGCAAACCACGAAAGATCATACGATTGTTTTCAGGAATCCAAAGAAAAAATTAATGATTACTGCAGACAGGGAAAGAATTGAGCAGGTAGTTATTAATATTATCAGTAATGCAATTAAGTACAGCCGGCAATCCGGTAAAATTACAGTAGAAGCCTTTAAGAAGCAGAAAACTATCGGAGTAAGTATAGCTGACGAAGGAATTGGCATTCCTCAAAAGGATATCGAAAATGTTTTTCTCCGTTTTTACCGTGTAAGCGGATCCGCAAGTTCCTTTTCCGGCTCGGGAGTCGGTTTATATATTTCTTCGGAAATTGTTAAAAACCATGGCGGGAAAATCTGGGCTGAAAGTAAAGTAGGCAAAGGTTCTGTTTTTCATTTTTCACTTCCGGCAACCAATGCATAACTACACCTTCTTTTTTAATTTTCCGGTGCAGTTATGGGAAATTGCCGTCAAATAAATTAAGAATGTTTTTCCGCCAGCTTCAATTTTTCCAAGTATTCAATTCCGTCTTTTGTAAGATGAATACAGTGTAAGATTTTATTGTCCACTACCTGTTTGGTTACTTCGATAAGGCCTCTTTTAAACAACGGAGCAACGGCATAGCTCATGTCTTCCATCGTATAGGGTTTTTCGTTTAATCCATCAAGTTCGGCCTTGCGGCATTGTTTCAGTTTTTGAATCATCGATTCGGAAAGTGGGCGAAAATACTTCATTGTATTTTTTTTAATGTCCTCAATTAGGGGGCGGGATATCCGATTTTTTTTTGTTACAATTTTGTTGCCACTTCTTTTAAAAAAAATTATTTGGCTTTAAAATTAAATTTGCTGAAGATATCATCCACGGCTTGTCTTACCTGTGATTCGTCGTTGAGCATCTCTGGTTTCAATATCCCTGAAGCATATCCCTGCCAGGCAACAGCTCCTGATTTGGCATCAATTATATTAATGATAAGTGTTCCTGCATCTATATTTGTTGTCGTCACATCTTGCGGAGTTCTTACTGAATCGAAGCCATTGTCTATCTTTTGATAGCCATTGTAGGTGGTTAGTTTACCGGGCCTTTCTGTTACTGTGAAAAGCACCAGCAAATCAGGATTGTTTTCGTCTTTCTTATATCCTTTGGCGCTTAATTCATATTCTATAGCATCTTTGATCTTACTTCGTACTGATTCATTATTAAACACATATACACCCGTGGGGCTTATATAAACCTGGTCTGATGGAATCTGGTCAATATTTTTGGACCAGGCGTAGGTTGAATAATCATTCAATGAATTTTTAAAAGAATTGTCAGCACCTACCACTACGTTTTGCGCCTTGATCGCAAATGCCATCAGGCAGGCTGTTAAGATTAGAAATATTTTTTTCATAGCTTAAAATTTTTATAGGGTTTTAAATCTTTATCTATAAATAATAAAAGATTATGCCACCCGGGGATGAACATATAGAACAATATTTTGTAAATCCAAACACAGCGCCATGGCCGGTTAGCCGGAAAAGAATAAAAGAACCCGGGATGAAAAAGTGTTGAAAAATTATTTTCTTCGGGAATAATTTCTACAAAATTGTTATCGTAAAAAAGCAGGCACAGTGTTGAATTGCTTCGATCCGATAGTTTTTAATTTTACCCGGGCAAATCCGGAAATTAAATTTTATACATTGTTTCCAGTCCCCGGGAATATCACATTCGGCGGACCGATGATGGTGTTGTTATGGTTCCGATTTAACGATAGTAAAGGAATAAAAACCGGTATTCTTAAATAATTCTGGCATGTTTTTCCTTAGGTGATCAGGTAAACTAATTAATCAAAATTTAAATTTTTTAACCATGAAATCAAACATTAATTCCAAAGTTGCTGAAGGGCTTCGTGATTTATTTATAGACGAACTAAAGGATATTTATTGGGCAGAAAAAGCCGAAACCAAAGCGCTTCCTAAGATGATCAAAAATGCAACGTCGCAGGATTTAATTAAGGGCTTGCAGGAGCACCTTGAAGCTACCAAGGGACACATAGACAGGTGTGAAAAGATTTTCGAAATTCTTGGGAAGCCGGCACGGGCAAAGAAATGTGAAGCCATGGAAGGACTTATCAAAGAAGCTGAAGAAATTATGGAAAGCACAGAGGAGGGCGTAGTGCGGGATGCAGGTATCATTTCAGCAGCACAAAAGGTAGAACATTATGAAATTGCCTCTTATGGTACATTACACGCTTTTGCGAAAACTTTGGGCGAGAATAATATTGCCAAACTTCTGGAGCAAACATTATCAGAAGAAAGAGACGCGGATGACAAACTTACCAAGGTGGCAGAATCCAGTGTGAACGAAGAAGCTCTTCAAGCTGAACCTGCATAAGGATTGGATTTTGAAAATTCATAAAACGGGTTTTTTCACTAAGTGTAAAAACCCGTTTTTTTATACGTTAGCAGTGGACGTGGCCAAGCAACATATAAATAATAAAAAACACCACGATGCTACCGAGACATCCGCCTCCGAGTTTTTTAGCGCCATATGCTGCTATAAGTCCTCTTACGAGTTTATTCATTGCTTAAATTTAATTGTAAAAGGAATATAATAAGCAAATCGTAGTCCACTTTTATAGTACCCAATCGACAATAGTATTCGTCCATTCTTCCCTATAAAGGGTGGTAATCTTGATGTAATTGTCAGTATAGCCTTCCATCATCCCATTTTTGCTTTTATGTTCAAACAAAACCTGCCTGGTTTGGCCGGAGTGCTTTGCAGAAAACTGCTGCATCTTTTTGTAGGATAATGCACGTAAGGTTTTGGTACGTTCATGCCGGGTATGCACCGGAACAACCGGTTCAATTTGCAACGCATGTGTGTTTGCTCTTTCAGAGTAAGTAAATACATGCAGGTATGAAATATCAAGGGAAGCCAGGAAGTCAGCCGTCTCTTTGAAATCTTCGACCGTTTCACCGGGAAAGCCTGTAATAACGTCCACGCCAATGCAACACCCGGGGATTAATTTTTTTATCAGTTCCACTTTTTCTGCATACAATTCTCTTTTATATCGGCGACGCATTGTGCCGAGAATTTTATTGCTACCGCTTTGCAGGGGAATATGAAAATGCGGCATTATCTTTTTGCTTTTAGCTACAAGCCGAATGATTTCCTCCGACAATAAATTGGGTTCGATGGATGAAATCCGGTAACGTTCTACTCCCTCAGATTCTTCAATTGTTTTTAACAATGAATAGAAACTATCGCCTGTTTTTTTGCCGCTTCCGTCTTTACCAAAATCACCAAGGTTGATACCCGTTAATACAATTTCTTTTACGCCGGCTTCTTTGATCTTTTTAATTTCTGATAGGACATTTTCTACAGAATTGCTCCTGCTTCTCCCGCGCGCCATCGGTATGGTGCAGAAAGAACAATTGTAATCGCAGCCATCCTGGACTTTTAAAAACGTGCGGGTCCTGTCATTTAATGAAAAAGAAGAATGAAACCCTTCTACGTTTTCAATTTCACAACTACTGATTTTGGCACTGTCGCCGTGGGTAAGTTCTTTTAAATGAGAAGTAATGTTGAATTTTTCAGCGGCACCCAGAACCAGGTCAACGCCGGGAATTTCTGCAATTTCTTTTGGTTTCAATTGGGCATAACACCCCATGATCACCACCATGGCTTCCGGTGCTTTTCTTTGCACACGCCTTACCAGTTGCCGGCATTCCTTATCGGCATTTTCAGTTACAGAACAGGTATTGATCACATACACATCGGCCTTATCTGTAAATTCCGTTTTTACAAACCCATCCCGTTCCAGCAATCTCTCCACCGCTGAAGTTTCTGAATAATTTAGTTTGCATCCTAACGTATGCAGTGCAACCGTTTTCGCATTTGACATGGCGGCAAAATTAATCAATCCATCGCTAAAGGATTTATCTGCTGTAAAACGAATGGTTTAAATATTTGATAAAAACAAAAGGAAATCCCTAAATTGTTTTGTTTGATACATGATTATTAAAATTTTCTTTCTTCGGATCAATTACAATTTGCTTATTTTTTTACGTATACTTTGTTATCTTACATTTACGATCCGAAAACTTAAACAGGCAAAACTTTAATATTACGAATACGTATGAACAGAATTTTATTGATATTTTTTTCACTTTTTATAATTTCCGGTTGTAGCAAAAACAAAAGTTCCGTTCCTGCGGAAACGGTTGAACCTTTAATAAATATCAAATCTGTCCAGCTCAGCCGGAATAGTACGGCTGCAGTTACCTTTCCGTTTTATATCTCTTTAAATAAACCTTCTTCAAAAGAAGTAAAAGTGGATTATACGACAGTTGATGAAACTGCTAACGGTAATGATTATACGCAGAAGTCCGGAACATTAACTATTCCTGCAAATCAAACATCTGCAGAAATTGATATTTCTGTAAAAAATGACAGCCTTCGGGAGACAGATAAAGTATTTTATTTAAAGCTCAGTAACCCTGTTAATGCCAAATTAAATGTAACTCAGGCTACGGGTACGATTATTTGTGACGGTACTTATGTGCCGGTCAACGATTCCGGATATACCGCGCCAACGAGCTATAGCGGTCTTTCATTAACCTGGAGTGATGAGTTTAACGGACCAAAGTTAAATACGAATACATGGAATTATGATACAGGCGGCGGTGGCTGGGGAAATAATGAATTAGAAAATTATACAAACACCATTAAAAATGCATACATCACACATGGCGGCTATCTTGTAATTGAAGCCAGAAAGGAACTTGATGGTAGTTTCACCTCAGCTCGTTTGCAAACAAAAGGCACTAAAGAATTTACCTATGGCAGAATGGATATAAGAGCTAAACTTCCTAAGACAAAGGGCATCTGGCCGGCAATTTGGATGCTTGGCAGTAACATTTCTACCACGCCATGGCCTGCCTGCGGTGAAATTGATATTATGGAGTTGCTGGGTCATCAGCCTAACACAGTTTATGGCACAATGCATTGGGGCCAGGCAGGGCAGGGAAGTGTACATATTGGTGATAGATATGTATTATCCGGTGGCGATTTTTCTCAAAAATTCCATGTGTTCAGTATCGTATGGAACTCATCCAAAATTGAATGGTATGTAGACAATGTAAAATATTTTACAGGCAACAAAAGCGATGTAACCGGCACTTATCCGTTTGATAAATCTTTCTTTTTTCTTTTAAATGTTGCAATAGGCGGCAATTGGCCCGGCGCGCCGGATGACTCAACAGTTTTTCCTCAACGCATGATCGTTGATTATGTTCGGGTATATCAATAACAGGTATCAGTAAACGAAGAAAAAATAAAGATTTTTATTTTAATGCAATGAAACTTTTTATAAAAAATATGGTTTGCCCGCGCTGCATCACGAGCGTCGAACAAATTTTAAAAGAAAATAAACTTCAGCCAAAGAGTGTTCAGCTCGGTGAAGTTGAATTATTCGATATTGCTTCAAAGTCTCAACTGAAAAAGCTTTCCAGCGATCTTCAAAAAGTGGGTTTTGAATTGTTGGATGATCAAAAAACAAAAATTATCGAAAAGATAAAAACGCTGTTAATAGAAAAAGTGCAGCAAGGCGATATCGAAGATCATTTTAGCATTCAAAAATTTTTAGGCAACAAAATATTAAAAGATTATTCTTCTCTAAGCAAGCTTTTCTCTGAAGTGGAAGGCATTACCATTGAACAATTTTTTCTTCTGCAAAAAATCGAAAAGACAAAAGAATGGCTTACCTACAACGAACTTTCTCTAAGCGAGATCGCTGTAAACCTTGGCTACAGCAGTACACAGCACCTTTCAAGCCAGTTTAAAAAACTCACCGGCATGACGCCAACGGCTTTTAAATCTTTAGGTACCGGCCTTCGAAAAACGATTGACAAAATAGGAATTGGTAATAAAAGTTGATTTACTGTCATTATTGTTTTTCAATTATCTGCACATCTTTCACAAGAATCTATACTGTTTACAAAAATAACAGGGCCACCTTTGCTTTCTAAATTATATAGAATGGCCACAAGTGATGTTGATATAAAAACAATTAAAAAATCCTTTCCTGTTACCGGGATGAGCTGCGCATCCTGCGCCAGTAGCGTAGAAACTACTTTAAAACAGGAACCGGGCGTGGTAAAAGCGGCAGTCAATTATGCCAATGGCGAGGCTTCTGTAGAATATGAACCTGCCATTTCTGATGTGAATCATTTCAGGCAATCCGTTCAGGCTTCCGGATATGATTTGGTAATAGATGAAACGGAAGAAAGTGAGGAAGCGGTGAATGACATGAAAGAAAATTATTACAAAACGCTTCGTAAGAGAACGATTTTGTCAGTGATTTTTTCTGTTCCAATCGTTTTGATAGGAATGGTTTTTACCAACATTCCTTATGCAGATTTTATTATGTGGGCACTGGCAACGCCGGTCGTTTTTATTTTCGGTAAGCAATTTTTTGTAAATGCGTGGAAGCAGGCCAAGCATATGTCTGCAAATATGGATACGCTCGTTGCCCTCAGTACAGGTATTGCTTATTTGTTCAGTGTTTTCAATACTTTGGATCCGCAATTCTGGACCAGCCGGGGATTGGAAGCACATGTTTATTTTGAGGCTGCTGCTGTAGTGATCAGTTTTATTTTGCTGGGCAAAATGATGGAAGAAAAAGCGAAATCAAATACATCATCTGCCATAAAAAAATTAATAGGATTACAACCCAAAACAGTTACTGTGGTAAGTAACGACGGAGCAGAAAAAATAATAAAGATTTCTGAAGTTCGTGTGGGAGATAAGGTGCTCGTAAAACCCGGTGAAAAAATTCCTGTAGATGGTTTGGTATATTCCGGAAATTCATTTGTGGATGAAAGTATGATCTCCGGTGAACCTGTTCCTGTTGAAAAAGCAATAAAGATGAAAAGGTTTTTGCAGGCACGATCAATCAAAAAGGAAGTTTTGTTTTTGAGGCGAAAAAGGTTGGCGCAGATACACTTCTTGCGCACATCATCAAAACGGTAAAAGATGCACAGGGAAGTAAAGCGCCTGTTCAAAAATTGGTAGATAAAATTGCAGGAATATTTGTACCTGTGGTAATGGGAATTGCAATTGTGTCTTTTATTATCTGGATGATTGTTGGTGGTGAAAATGGATTAACTCATGGCTTGCTTGCGATGATCACGGTTTTGGTTATTGCTTGTCCCTGTGCACTCGGACTTGCCACGCCAACTGCAATAATGGTAGGTGTTGGCAGAGGTGCCGAAAATGGAATTTTAATTAAAGATGCAGAAAGCCTGGAGCAGGCGAAAAATATTAACGCCATCATTTTAGATAAAACCGGAACCATCACTGAAGGGCATCCTCAAGTCGCAGAAATTGTTTGGAAAAATGGCACAAACATTCCTGAAAATTCTTCGATCTTTTTTTCGCTGGAATCTAAATCCGAACATCCTTTAGCCGATGCAATTACTGATTATTTTAAGCAAAAAGAAATAGCGAAGATCATTCCTCAATCATTTAAAAGTGTTACCGGTGCTGGTATTTCAGGTAGTTTTAATAATGAAAAATATTTTGCAGGCAGCGCAAAATTATTGGAAGATAAGAACATTGAGTTTCCTTCTGAATTGAAAGAAAAAGCTGATGAATGGTTGAATAATGCAAACACAGTTATTTGGTTTGCCGATGAAAAAAATGCTTTGGCGGCAGTTGCCATTGCAGATAAAATTAAAGCTTCTTCAAAAGAAGCGGTAGCACAGTTGCAGCAGATGGGAATTGAAGTTTACATGATTACCGGCGATAATGGAAAAACAGCAGCAGCAGTTTCAAGGGAAGTTGGAATTAAAAATTTCAGAGCCGGAACGCCGCCTTCTGAGAAAGCTGATTTTTTAAAGGATTTACAGAAGGCTGGGAAAAAAGTGGCGATGGTGGGTGATGGTATCAATGACAGTCATGCATTGGCGCTTGCTGATGTTAGCATAGCGATGGGAAAAGGAACGGATATCGCGATGGATGTAGCAAAAATGACGTTGATCTCTTCAGATCTTTTGCAAATACCCAAAGCCATACAATTATCCAAACAAACGGTGAAAGTGATCCACCAAAATCTTTTCTGGGCCTTTATTTATAATGTGATCGGAATACCAATTGCAGCAGGAATTTTATTTCCATTCACCGGTTTTTTGTTGAACCCGATGATTGCCGGAGGCGCTATGGCATTGAGTTCTGTGAGTGTGGTAAGTAATAGTTTAAGATTGAAATGGATGAAATTAAAATCTGGTTAATTAGTTCGTTTACTGATAAAGATCATTTCAACTAACTGTAAAACATAGTAGATTCGCATAAAGCAATTTAAAAAACGTTAATAAAAAATATATTCTCAAAAGAAAATTATCTTTGTTTGAGTGAAAAAATTTACGATCATATTACTCCTTAGCATTTACACCATGTCCGTTGTGGGATATGGTATAAAAGGGTTCTATTGTTGTGATAACCTCACTTCTGTAAAAATTTCTTTTTCTGAAATTGCACATAACCATTCGCTAACAAGTACAGATAAAAGCGATTGCTGTAAAACAAAATACCAATATTTTAAAGTTAAAGACAATCATTTTGCTGCGGATCACATAAGCAGCCCTGTGAACTTGGTTGCAGAAGCTACTCTTTTTACAGCGTCTTTTCAGACTGTTTTGTATGCAAATACCAAAGTTGTTTATGCAAATTCTTGTAATGCACCTCCATTGCATAATGGAATTCCCCTCCATATTTACAACTGTTCTTTTCTGATTTAATATTTCAATTTTTATTCGCCGGCTTTGTGTAAAGCCAGGCTATTGGTGTTTCTCAATACCAACATTGTTTCTAATTAATTATTTATGGTTCTCAATCTCTCATGCATCCAGCAAAGGAGAATCAGTTCCTGGTAGTTAAAGAAAAGATCAACATAAAATAGAAATTCAAAAAATTAAATACAATGAAAAGAATTATTTTAATAGCAGTAATTGCTATCGCATTCTCCCTTTTATTCAGCGCTTGTTCTGGCTCGTCTACAAAACCCAATGAAGCTTCTTCTGCGGATGTACATAACACATCAACACCGGCAGATTCATCCGAAAAATATACCTGCACCATGCACCAGGAAGTGATAAGTGATCACCCCGGCGAGTGTCCAAAATGCGGGATGACACTGGTGAAACAAAAGTTGACAGCAGCCCAAAAGAAGATGCTGGAGGATGGAAATTATGTAAAGCCTAAAGATTAGATCATGGTTCAAAAAATAATAGAACTTTCATTACGCAACCGTTACGTTGTGCTGGCAATTGCTTTGGGGCTTTTTGCATGGGGTATTTATTCAATTCAAAAAAACCCGATAGATGCTATTCCTGATCTTTCAGAAAACCAGGTAATTGTTTTTACGGAATGGACGGGACAAAGTCCGCAGATCATGGAAGATCAGGTTACGTTTCCATTGGTATCAAACCTGCAGGGAATTCCAAAAGTGAAAAACATACGGGCTACCTCCATGTTCGGGATGAGTTTTGTGTACGTGATTTTTGACGATAATGTGGATACCTATTGGGCACGTACCCGCGTACTCGAAAGATTGAATTATGCGCAGCGACTGCTTCCGCGGGGAGTTACACCCACTTTAGGTCCTGATGGCACGGGCGTTGGCCATATTTTGTGGTACACATTAGATGCAAAAAAATTAGACCTCGGTGAGCAACGCGCCCTGCAGGATTGGTATATAAAATTTGCCTTGCAAACAGTGCCGGGTGTTGCTGAAATCGCTTCCTTCGGTGGCTTTGAAAAACAATACCAGATCGTAATTGATCCGCTAAAACTCCAGTTTTACCACATTTCCCTGATGGACGTAATGAACAAAGTAAAAGCAAACAACAATGATGTGGGTGGACGAAAATTCGAGATGAGTAATATGTCCTACATCGTTCGTGGATTGGGCTACATAAAGAATAAGGAAGACATTGAAAATATCGGAATTGCCAACAATAATGGCATACCGGTAAGAGTAAAAGATATTGGAACCGTACAATTAGGAGGCGAAGAGCGTCTTGGAATTTTTGATGAAAATGGCAACGGCGAAGTGGTTGGCGGTATTGTGGTGATGCGTTATGGCGAGAATGCAGACAATGTGATAAAGGCTGTAAAAGCCAAAATGAAAATCGTTGAAAAAGGTTTGCCTGCTGGTGTTCATTTTAAAATTGCGTATGACAGAAGCACTTTAATTGAAGCAGCCATAAAAAACATTAAAGGAAAATTGATTGAAGAAATGATCGCAGTGTCGCTTATCGTTTTGTTATTTCTTTTTCACTGGCGAAGCGCTTTGAACATTATCGTTCAAATACCAATAACGATAGCGATCAGTTTTATTTTATTGAATGCCTTTGGCCTTTCTTCCAACATCATGTCTTTAACAGGAATTGCATTGGCGATAGGAGTTATCGTTGATAACGGCATAATCATGTCGGAGAATGCATATCATAATTTATCACAATGGCAAAATGATCCTGCTAATAAATTGAATTAAAATGAAACGTTTATATAAAAAGATTTTGCCTGAAAAGAATTATTTAAAAATTCCGGAAAAGACAAGGCTGGCCATTATTGAAAGTTCGTGCAAGCAGGTTTCGAGAGGTGTATTTTTTTCAACCATTATTATTATCGCTTCTTTTTTACCGGTGTTTTTATTAACGGGGCAGGAAGGAAAATTATTTGGCCCGTTGGCATATACCAAAACATTCATCATTATGGTGGATGCGATACTAGTTATAACACTGGCGCCGGTGTTGATTTCCTTTTTCATGAAAGGAAGATTTACTCCCGAAAACCATAATCCTGTAAACAGGGGTTTAGGTAAAATTTATGAGCCAATTATAAGATGGTGTACCAAATGGCGTAAAACAACTCTTGCTATAAATATAATAGCATTACTGGTAAGTATTCCGCTTGTTATGAGCCTGGGAAAAGAATTTATGCCTCCTTTAGATGAAGGCTCTATTTTATTTATGCCGGTAACTATGCCTGATGTTTCCAATTCTGAAGTGAAAAGAATTTTACAGGTGCAGGATAAAATCATTGCTTCAGTTCCTGAAGTAAAAAATGTTTTAGGCAAAGCCGGAAGAGCCAATACAGCAACAGATAATTCACCAATCAGTATGATTGAAACGATCATATTATTGAAACCCAAATCAGAGTGGAGGCCCGGTAAAACAAAGGAAGATATTGTAAATGAACTCAACAGCAAATTGCAAATTCCGGGGGTTTCTAACGGTTGGACACAACCGATAATCAACAGGATCAATATGCTCTCAACCGGTATCAGGACTGATGTGGGCGTAAAAGTATACGGGCAAAATCTGGATACGATTTATGCCTTCGCACAAAAAATAAAAATGGAATTAATGGGAATTGCCGGCGTGAAGGATTTATATGTTGAACCTGTTACCGGCGGAAAATATATTAACATCAAAATAAAGAGGGATGAAATAAGCCGTTATGGTTTAACTGCTGATGATGTAAACGCAGTGGTGCAAAGCGCTTTAGGCGGAATGAAACTGACCACTACTATTGAAGGCCGTCAAAGATTTTCTGTAAATGCACGTTATGCACAGGATTTCAGGGACAACATGCAGGCATTGAAAACGCTGCAGGTGCAAACAAAAGAGTTTGGCCCTGTTCCTTTACAAGCGGTGGCTGATATAGCAATTACTACAGGGCCTCCGATGATCAATTCGGAAAATGCTTTATTACGCGGAACGGTTTTGTTTAATGTAAGAGATCGTGACCTGGCAGGAACTGTGCAGGAAGCGCAGAACCGGTTAAATAATTTGCTTACGAAATTACCCAAGGGTTATTATATCGACTGGAGTGGCCAATATGAAAATTTGTTGAGCAGCGAAAAAACAATGAAAGTGATTTTGCCGATTGTGTTAGTCATCATTTTTTTCTCCATGTATTTTGCTTTTAACTCGGCACGTGAAGCCCTGTTTAGCTTGCTTTCTATCCCGTTCGCTCTTATTGGCGGGGTGTTCATGATCTGGTTCTGGGACGTCAATTTATCAGTGGCAGTGGCAGTTGGTTTTATTGCTTTATTTGGGCTGGCGGTTGAGACAGGAATTGTAATGATCATTTATTTGAATGACGCCATGCTGCAATTGGTTAAAGCAAAAGGTAATTCGAGTGAAACGATTACCAAAGCCGATTTGCGTGAGTATGTAATCGCAGGCGCTGCAAAAAGATTGCGTCCAAAAATGATGACTGTCTTTGTAATACTGATTGGCCTGATTCCGATCCTTTGGAGTTCCGGAGTAGGGAGTGATGTGATGAAACCTATTGTATTGCCGATGATCGGGGGCGTTTTTACCTCTGCCATATTTGTGCTTTTGGTATCACCTGTCATTTTTTTAATGAATAAGGAATGGGAATTGAGGAAACATGGAAAGATTCAGGTACTCGAAACAAATCATTAGTAATGGGAAATAATTGTTTTAAAAACAAAATAACAATAATGAAAAAATATTTTTTGGTAATAGCTGGATTGATTTTAGCGGCGAATTGCGCAAATGCCCAGGAGGTTTTAAAATTGAATGATATACTTCCCGTCATTCAAAAAAATCATCCGGAAATGGGAATGTATGATGCGCAGATCCGTTCTATGGATGAAGCGGCAAAAGGCGCCAGGAGCTGGATGCCACCTGAGTTGGGTGCCGGATTTTTTATGACACCTTACAATCTTTCGATGACGAAAGCGACTGCCACGGAAAAAGGAATGGGTGCATTTATGGTCAGTGCTTCACAAATGTTTCCCAATAAAAAAGAACAGAATGCGAATGAAGAATACCTGCAGTCTTTGTCAACAGTAAACAAAGAAAATAAGCAATTTTCTCTTTTCAATTTATATGCAGAAGCGAAGAAAAATTATTTTGACTGGATGGTTATTGAGAAGAAGATAGCTGTGCTTGATAATAATGAAAAACTTTTAAAATTTATGATTGAAAGCACAGAATTGCGGTACAAAAATAATCTCGGAAAATTAAACGCTTATTACAAAGCAAAAGCTGCATTGGGAAAGATTGAAGACCAGCGTGAAATTTTAGACAATGAAATTAAGCAGAAGCGAATCGCATTGAACACCTTGATGAATCGTGATAAAAATGAAAATTTTAATGTGGACACGGATTATACATTAAAAAATTATGTTGCGGTCGACACTAATTATTTAATGCAATCACGCAGCGATATAAAAGCTATTGAACAAAATTTAAAAATTAATCAACTTCAACTTAACCTCGAAAAGACAAAGCAGTTACCGAAGTTCGGAATTCAATACAATCACATGTTTGCTTTTGGTCAAAGACCAATGCAATTTTCATTAATGGTGATGATGAAAATTCCGCTGGCCCCATGGTCGGCAGGAAGTTACAAGGCCGATATTGAAAGTTTAAAATGGAAAGAGAAAGCATATGAAGAGCAGAGGCAATCCATTATTAATGAAGCTACCGGTGAAGTTGAAGGTTTACTTTCTTCTATTAACAGTAAAAAAAGACAACTGCAATTGTTTGAAGAAAATATTATCCCTGCATTGAAAAAAAACTACCAGGTAATGCAGATGGCTTATGAACAGAATACGGGTGAATTGTTTGAGTTGTTTGATGCCTGGGAAACATTGAACATGACACAGCTTGATTATCTCGATCAGTTGCAGCAATTATTAGATCTGCAGGTACAGATGGATGAAACCCTGCAGCAAAAATAAATCGATTATGAAAAAGAAAACTTTAATTATAAAAACGTTTTTACTTCTATGCATTGCTTTAGGTTCACTAGTCTTTGCAGGATGCAAAGATCAGGGCAAAGCAACTGTTTCTTCTAATGCTGAAACAGAAGAGATTTACACCTGTTCGATGCACCCGCAGGTGATAGAACATGCGCCGGGCCGCTGTCCTATTTGTGGAATGACGCTCGTGAAAAAAGAAAACGCAGCCAGGGAAATTTCCGAAGTAGATCTTTCCTCATTACTTCAACCGGTAAATAATACGGTATTGTCTTCCATTCCGGTTACAACCATGAAAATTGAAAAGCAACAGTTACGGTTAGACGCTTTAGGAACAGTGGAATATGATACGAGGTATATGAAAACCATTTCTGCCCGGGTTAGCGGACGAATAGACAAGTTGTATATCAAATATCGTTTTCAGGCTGTTCGTGCCGGCGAAAAAGTAATGGAGATATATAGCCCTGAATTATTAACCGCACAACAAAATCTTTTATTTCTTGTAAAGAATGATCCCGAAAATACAACGTTGATCAATGCAGCAAAACAGAGATTATTATTGCTTGGAATGCACGAAGACGATTTGGAAAGAATGATAACTACCGGAAAGGCACAACCGAATATTACTGTTTACAGCAATTACACAGGGCATATTCATGAAGCAGGGCAGATGGGCTACTCGGCAGAGCCGGTAAGTTTGCCAACTGAAACCCCTGACCTTACCGTAAAAGAGGGAATGTACGTGGATAGAGGCCAGCCTGTTTTCCAGGTGAACGACATGCGGCATGTTTGGGTAACGCTGAACTTATACCCCGGCGATAATGCAATGATAAAAAAAGGAACGCCGATTACTATTACACCAGAGACCGAGCCCGATAAAAAAATCGAGGCAAAAATAAATTTTATAGAACCATTTTACCGGGATAATTCAAGAACACTTACCGCAAGGGTTTATTTCAATAATTCCGATTTAATGATACCGGTAGGAAGCCAGGTAAAGGCAACTTTGGATGTAAATACTGCACTTAATAACTGGCTGCCACAGGCTGCGGTTTTATCATTAGGCTTAAACAAAGTTGTGTTTATGAAAGAAGGAAAAGTATTTAAAGCGCAGCCAGTGTCAACAGGAATTTCTGCGAACAATTTGATTCAAATAACGGGAGGCTTAAATGCAAAAGATAGCGTTGCCGCTAATGCACAGTTTTTGGTAGACAGTGAGGGATTTATAAAAGTCAAAAAGTAAATCATGAAAAAGCTTATTAAAGTAATTATAGCATTGTCGTTCATCATTGTAACAGGATGCAAGGACCAAAATAAAGACACAAAAAAGATGGCAATGAATTCCGACATCATCTACACCTGTCCGATGGATCCGCAGGTGGTGGAAGCGAAGCCGGGAATATGCCCGATCTGCCACATGGAATTGTTGCCCACAAAAAAAGGTATGGATCAAAAAAATAATGATGAACTGAAGTTAAGTCCTGAACAAATGCAATTGGGAAATATCCAGGTAGATACGATCCAAAATGGTTCCATCGGTGATCAGATCATTTTAACCGGGACTTTGAATTTTGATGAAACAAAAACAAATGCTGTAAGTGCACGGGTGGCTGGCCGCATTGAAAAATTGTTCTACAAACAAGTTGGAGATTATATTTCTAAAGATGCACCTCTTTATGAAATTTATAGCGAAGAATTGAACAATGCAAAGCAGGAATATTTTCTCGCTCTTCAAAAGAAAGCAACACTTGGAAATTCAATTGTGAATTTTGATGAAGTGATTGCTTCAGCAAAAAATAAATTAGAGCTATGGGGCATGAGTAACCAACAAATAAAAAATATAAATGCGGAAACGATTAAGAATCCGCGTACTACATTTTATAGTACTGCATCAGGTTATGTTACTGAACTTCCCCTACTTGAAGGGGATTATGTAGCTGAAGGTGGAACGATTGTAAAGCTTGCCGGCTTATCAACGCTTTGGGTGGAAACACAGGTGTATGCAACGCAGCTTTCGCAAATTAACAATGCAAAAAAAGCAACCGTTGAAATACCTGATATTCCCGGTAAAGAAATTCCGGGCACTATTTCGTTTGAAAATCCTGAATTAAGCACATCGGCAAGAATTAATCTGATACGGATTGTTATTCCAAATGATAACCATGAACTGAAACCGGGGATGGCTGCGTATGTAACTATTAAAACCGGCGATCATCATGTTTTGGCTTTGCCATCTGATGCGGTTTTACGCGATGGAAAAATGGCTATGATATGGATTGAAACAAAACAGAATTCTTTTAAAAGTGTGATGGTACAAACAGGTATGGAAAGCGGGGATATGATCGAAATAAAATCGGGTATTCAACCCGGAGACGTTGTGGTAACTTCGGGTGCATACCTGTTACAAAGTGAATATGTTTTTAGAAAGGGAGCTAATCCTATGGCAGGAATGAAAATGTAATTCCTGAAAATCTTATACATCTTATCCATAATTATGCACTGTAAAAAACCGCGATGAAATTAACTTTGTACTATAAAAAATCTAAGCAATGAAAACAATACAATTAAAAACAAATATTATGTGCGGCTCGTGCATACAAAAAGTGACGCCGGTATTAAATGAGAAATTGGGTGAAAACAATTGGAAAGTAGATACACAAAATCCTAAAAAAATACTTACAGTTACTGCAGAAAATTTTGATGAAAAGGATGTGATAAACGCTGTGGAAAAAGCAGGTTACAAAGCGGAAGAATTGCTTGCATAAATTTTCAAAAAAATTTCAAACCGGGATTTAAGTTAAAATTAAAATCCCGGTTTTTTGTTTGTTTACTGATGTACCAATTATTTCGTTGCAAAAAAGTGTTGAAAATGTTTTGAACTCATTGCTATTTTACTTAGGTAAAAATAAAAGGTACAGGTTTTGATGGTTTGAATGTATAATAAATTTAAAAACAGAAAATTATGAATTCTAATAAGCAATCGTTTGATCTCTTTAAAGAATATGCAGATCGGGAACTCAAAAATCATTTGACTGAATTAAAAACCCGTTATGAAAACGAATCCGCCGGAGCAGAAACTTTAAAAAAAGCTTTCGCAGATCATAAAATTATTTATAGCAAAGAGTTAGATCAAAAAATAAAAGATCTTTCAACAAATGATGCTTCCCGGGAGGCGAAGCTGAATGCACTTAAAAAAGAGTATGTTGATAAATTAACGGCCGAGAGATTATAAAAGAATCTACCTGGATTGTACGCACACAATGATTGTTTAACTTCTGTGATCATCACTTTCAGTTTCTAAAAATAAAAATTCATGTAATTTGTTGCTTTACTGCCATTATGTAAAAACCAAATTTTAAATTTTTATTTTTGCTGTTTATGAAAAACTTTTCATTCATATTTCTATCCGCAGCGCTTACTGTTTTATTAGTTTCTTCCTGTGCCCGAAAGAACTCAGGTTCCAAGACCGATTTTATTATTGCAAAAGGACAAATGCCAAACCTGGCAACAGCCAAAAGCGGTACTATTCATCTCGTATATGGTATAGGCGATAGCATCATGTATTCGTATTCTTCAGATAAAGGCGAATCCTTTTCCTCCCCCACGGTTATCGATGTTGTGCCGGGATTATATTCTTTTGCGATGCGTGGACCGCAGATAGCAGCGACGATTAATGGAATTCTTGTTACGGCCTGCACTTCCCGCGGAAATATTTATTCATATTATAAAACAAAAGGGAATTGGCAAAAAGGCGCAAGAGTTAATGATCAAGATACGGTTGCGAAAGAAGGATTGATGGATTTATCAGCTGATGGAAAAAATGCATTTGCGGTTTGGCTAGATCTAAGAGGGAATAAAAGGAATAAAATCGCCGGTGCTTCGTCCGGTGATGGAGGAAAAACCTGGTCGAAAAATAAACTTATTTATTTATCACCGGATTCTTCAGTTTGTGAATGTTGCAAACCTTCTGTGGAAGTAAAAGGAAACAAAGTCTATGTGATGTTTCGTAACTGGCTTAATGGAAACAGGGATTTGTACCTGATCGAATCAACAAACGGAGGTGCTTCGTTTGGTGAAGCCCAAAAATTGGGAAACGACAGTTGGAAGTTGGATGGCTGCCCAATGGATGGTGGCGGCTTGGCTGTAAATAATGAGGGTAAAGTGCAAACAGTTTGGAGAAGAGAAAATAAAATTTATTCAGATGTTCCTGGTAAAAAGGAAATTGAATTAGCCCATGGGAGGAATTGCGCTTTAGCAAGTGTTGCTGATAATTTTGTATATGCCTGGTCTGATTCGTCACAAATAAAATTGTTGCAGCTTGGTGGTAAAGAGCAAACATTAGGCAAAGGAATGTTACCTGTTTTAACTCCTTTAGATAAGAACCATATTATTTGTGCGTGGGAAAATGAAAAGCAAATTCATGCAGCAATTGCAGAGCTCTAGCCTTAGCGTTTATGGCAGACCGTTATAAATTAGCCATAATAAGAATCTATCTTATTTCCTCTTTTACTGTTTTCGAAAAAAGCAAGACACACTTACTCACTCACCCAACTTACTGTTTCGGCTACCGGATTTCTCTTAGTTAAAGGATTTGAAAGCTCCTCCGGATAGCCAATAAAAAAAGTGCCAATTAGTTTGTCCTGCGGTTCAAGATTAAAATGTGGCTTCGCTTCCTCCATATAAGTAATTCCTCCTGTTGATAAATATCCGCCTAATCCGTATGCTGTGAGCGATAAAAATAGGTTTTCAATTGCGCAGGCAGTGGCGATAATCTCTTCAACTTCCGGAATGCTGACACTGTCTGATCTTTTCATTCCAACCACTATTACATGTGATGACATCAAAGGATAATCGTGTAAATTTTTGAGCTTTGCCTCTTTAAAATTTTCACCTGCATAGCTGGTGTAAATTTCTGTTTGAAGTTTTGCAAAATGTTCGCGTCCCTTACCTGCAAAAACCGTGAAACGCCATGGCTGCGTTAGTTTGTGCGTGGGTGCCCTGTTGGCATTTTCTAAAATTTCATGTATGATTTCATAGGGAATGATTTTGTTTTTTTGAAATTGTTTCGGGTAAACACTTCTCCTGTTTCTTACGATTGAATTAAATTCATTTACGTCAAAATTATTCGGCATTGTCTTTCTTTTTCGTTTTTGCAAAGGTACAATCCGCGGCTCGTCTTTTAAGAGATAAGCTCTAAAGTAAAGAGAAAGCCTAAATTTGCAGTTCATTATTTAATCCATCTCAATGTTCGAACTTTTTTTGAAAAATGTGAAAGAGCACATTTCAATTAGCGAAGACGAATTTGAATTTTGTAAAACGCTTTTTATCCCGAAGAAATTACGCAAAAGGCAATACCTTTTGCAGGAAGGCGATGTTTGCCGTTATACGGCTTTTGTGGAGAAGGGAATGTTGCGCACTTTTACGGTTGATGATAAAGGCAACGAGCCGATCCTTCAGTTTTCTATGGAAGGCTGGTGGGTTACCGATCTTTACAGTTTTCTTGCAGATGAGCCTTCGCGCTATAATATTGAGGCGTTGGAAGATTGTGAATTATTACTCATCACTAAACCCTCCTGGAATATCCTGTTGGAAAAAGTTCCTGCGTTTGAGCGCTATTTTCGTATATTGATTCAGAATAATTTAATTGCAACCCAAAGGCGTTTGATCAGTTCGATGACAGAAACTGCAGAGGAACAATATACAAAACTCATAGGCAGCTTCCCCACCTGTCTTCAAAGAGTACCGCAACACATGATTGCTTCGTTTTTGGGAATAACGCCGGAAACATTGAGTCGCATTCGCAGCCAGATGGCAGCACGAAAACCAGAAGTGAAATGAAAGTATTTATAACAAGGAAAATTCCTGATGTAGGTTTGCAGAAAATAATAAACGCAGGAATTGAAGTAATAGAATGGGATGAAAAAAGACCATTAAGCCAGCCGGAATTAATTGAATATTCCAGGCAATGTGATGCGCTTCTTTCTGCAGGGTTTAATAAAATCGACGCATATTTTTTGAATGAATGCAAACATTTAAAAGTGATTTCTCTTCATTCTGTCGGATATGATAATGTTGATATTGCGGCTGCCGACGCATTGAAAATTCCTGTTGGACATACACCGGGCGTTTTAAGCGGACCAACTGCTGATGTCGCTTTTATGTTGATGCTTGCCGTTTCCCGAAAAGCATTCTACCTGCACAACAAAATTATGAAAGGCGAGTGGTTGTTCTTTGAACCGACCGCTGATCTTGGTATTGAGGTCAAGGGGAAAACGCTCGGAATTTTTGGGTTGGGAAATATCGGATATGAAATGGCGAAAAGATGCGTTGGCGCGTATGACATGAAAATGATCTATCACAACCGCACTCATAATTTGCAAGCAGAAAAAGAATTCAATGCGCGGTGGGTTTCCTTCGATGAATTATTACAGCAAAGCGACGTGCTTTCAGTCCATTGTAATTTGACGGATGAAACAAGAGGCAAATTTGACAAAAATGCTTTTGAAAAAATGAAACCTTCGTCCATTTTTATTAACACCGCGCGTGGCGGTATTCATAATGAAGAAGATTTGATTGATGCCTTGCAAAACAAAATTATATGGGGTGCAGGGTTGGATGTTACCAATCCTGAGCCAATGCAAAAGGATAATCCTTTATTGACAATGCCGAATGCAGCAGTGGTGCCGCATATTGGTAGTGCTACCGTAGAGACGAGGAATGCGATGTCTTCCATTGCCGCTGACAATCTTATAGCAGGCTTAAACGGGAAACGACTACCGTTTCCCGTCAACCCTGAAATTTATGAATTTTAATTTAGCTGTCAGCATTTGCTGCTTCTTTCGCAGATTGGTTGATCGCTTCAAAATCTTCGGCGCTTAAATCGATGTGCTGCGAATTCAAGTTCTCTTCAAGATGCTTCACACTGGATGTTCCGGGGATCAGCAAAATATTTTTTGAATGATTGAACAGCCATTTTAAGATTAACTGTTGTTCTGACACTTTATATTTCTCGGCCATTTTACTGATCGTTTCGTCAGGATTTAACCGGCTTGCAATTATTGGATTCCATGGAATAAAAGCAATATGGTTTTCAGCGCAATATTCAAGTTCATCTTCCCAATTGCGATAAGTGAGGCTGTATTTATTTTGTACTGAAACGATTTCGAGTTGCTCCTGGGCTTTTTTAATTTCATCTACACTCACTTCAGAAAGACCGATGTATCTGATCATTCCTTTTTGCTGTGCATCTTTCAAAAAGCCAATCGTTTCATCGAACGGAACCTTTGGATCTATCCGGTGTAGCTGGTACAAGTCAATGCGATCCACTTTTAATCTTTTCAAACTTCCTTCCAGCGCTTCTTTTAAATGATCTGGTCTTGCGTTCATCACCCATTGATCAGGCCCGGTTCTTTCAAAACCTCCCTTGGTGGCTATCACGAGATTTTTCGGGTAAGGATAGAGTGCTCTTGCGATCAGCTTTTCAGAAACATAGGGTCCGTAGCTGTCGGCAGTGTCTATAAAATTTACGCCCATATCAACGGCTTTTTTTAAAACTTTTATTGCTTCATCTTCATTTTGCGGTTCACCCCAAACGCCTTTTCCTGTTATGCGCATTGCGCCATATCCATAACGGTTTACTTCCAAATCTTTTCCGATCGTCCACGTCTTGTTGTTATACATTTTACTCATTGTTTATATTTTTTTATAAATCAAAAGCCGCAAATTTCCTTCCAAACAAATTTTCATTTGTCTTATAATATTTATTTTGAATCGCCTGTATCAGTTCTCAACACTGATTTTCCTTATCCATCAACTTAAGTTTCTTGATCTAGGTCAATACAAAATCTTAACAAAGGTCAATGCTAATTATTATCATACCTCATTGGAGACCGCCTTCATGTGTGGCTACCTTTGTGTAACAAAAAACGAAGAAATGACAACTAAAAAAACGATAGCAATTGTGGGAGCAACAGAGGATGCCGGCAAAGCAATCGTAAATTGGTTCGCGTCTATGCCTTACCGTTTGTTGCTGATCTCGCACAAGCCTGATGAACTAAATAGATTGACTGAAGCAATTGCAAAACAATATCCGGCTGCCGAAGTAGAAGCTCTTGAGTGCGTAAAGGATGGATGTTGGGAAGCCGATATAATTATTGTGGCAGTTGAAGGTGCAGAGGAACAAAAAGTAGCCCAATTGATGAAAGAAGTAGCTACGCAAAAAATAGTGGTAGTAGTTACACAAAATGAAAATGAATGCAAAGAAATGGAGAAACTGTTACCCTATTCAAAAATTGTGAAGGCTTTTATTAACCTGGAAACAAACGAAATTATTCTTTCCGGGAACAGCGAAACAGTAAACGAAGAAATTTCTGACATTTTTATTCGGGCAGGCTATCAGCCCGCAACAAAAACAAGTAAACTCTAATTTTTAAAATAAAAAAAATCAAAAACTATGTCAACAGTTAAATGGACACTCGATCCGACACACAGTGAACTTACTTTTAAAGTAAAACACCTTATGATATCAACCGTAACAGGTCAGTTTAAAAAATTTAATATCGAAGGTGAAACAGAAACCAACGATTTCAATACAGCTAAAAGTATTGAATTCACCGCAGATGTTGATTCAATTGATACCAACAATGAACAACGTGATGCGCATTTGAAATCAGCCGATTTTTTCAAGGCCGAAGAACATCCACAGGTTAAATTTTCAAGCACAAAATATGAAGCTGATGGAAACGAAGGGAAACTTTATGGAAACCTGACAATTGCAGGAACTACAAAGCCGGTAACACTAAATGTCGATTTTGGAGGAATTGTAGTAGATCCTTACGGTCAAACAAAAGCCGGTTTTACCGTTACCGGAAAAATCAGCCGTAAAGAATTTGGGTTGACCTGGAATGCAGTAACAGAAGCAGGAAACGTAGTGGTGAGCGACGATATTAAAATCAATGCAGAAATACAATTGGTAAAACAACAACAGCAGCAGGAGCAGGAAGCTGCATAATGATTACGAACAACGATGGGGTTATCATGTGGGCTTAACGTGGTAACTTCATCTTTAAATAGTTAAAATGGAAAACAAGGTATTAGGATTACATCATATTACGGCGATAGCCGGAAATGCAAAGCAGAACTTGAATTTTTATTCAAACGTTCTTGGACAACGATTTGTAAAGAAGACAGTGAACTTTGATGATCCGGGCACATACCATTTTTATTTTGGCGATGAAAAGGGAACACCAGGTAGCATCCTCACTTTTTTCCCCTGGGAAGGAGTGAGAAGAGGAGTTAATGGTGCAGGAATGGCAACGGGTATAGGATATTCTGTTCCTGAAAATAGTCTTGAATTTTGGAAAGATCGTTTTAAAAGATTTAATGTGAAATCCGAAGAAATAGGAGAACGATTTGGAGAAAAATTTTTGCATTTCCAGGATCCTGATGGATTGCAAATTGACCTGGTTGAAAGTGAAATCGAGGATAAAAGAAAGCCATGGGAAACCAGCGAAATTAAAGTTGAAAATGCTACGAAAGGATTTCACAGCGTCACATTAACTTTAAATAAAGTAGACCCGACTGCGCAGGTACTTACTGATATCTTAGGATATAAACTGTTAAAGCAGGAAGGAAATCGTTACAGGTTTATTACTGATGCCATTGAAAATGCTTCTATAGTTGATATTATTGAAGCGCCTGGATTAGGTAACGGAATAAATTCTGCAGGAACCAATCACCATGTGGCCTTCAGGGTTAAAGATGATAATATTTTAATGGACTTCAGGGAGAAGGTTTTGAGTAAAGGATTAAATATTACTCCAAAAATTGACCGTGATTATTTCTTCTCTCTTTATTTCCGCGAACCGGGTGGCGTTTTGTTTGAACTGGCAACTGAAAATCCGGGTTTTGACAGGGATGAACCTCTGAATGAATTAGGCACTCATTTGAAATTGCCCAAACAGTATGAATCTGCGCGACAAGAGATAGAAAAGGTGTTACCGCGACTTGAGTGAAATCGAATATGCATTACCGTTATAAATGAAAAGGAGTATAGAAATGAATGGCTTGTCCCAATTTAATAAATTCACAAATAATCTTAAAGAACAGGAGCATCTGATGCCCGTTCTGTTTGTCGGGCATGGCTCTCCGATGAACGGCATTGAAGACAATGAGTTCAGTAAGAGATGGGAACAGATGGCAAAACAGATTCCTACGCCGGCAGCGGTGTTGGTTGTTTCAGCGCATTGGTTTACAAAAGGTACACGAATTACCGCGATGGATTTTCCTGAAACCATTCACGATTTTGGTGGGTTTCCGCAGGAACTGTTTGATGTGCAATATCCTGCACCGGGCAGCCCGGCGCTGGCGACGGAAACAGCTTCATTGCTGTATTCCGCACATGTAGAACTCGATCACGATTGGGGACTGGATCACGGTGCGTGGACGGTAGTACGCAGAATGTACCCGGAAGCAAAGATTCCTGTTTTGCAATTAAGTATTGACTATACACGCGAACCGCGGTATCATTTCGATTTGGCTAAAGAATTGTATGGACTGAGAAAAAAAGGCGTACTGATTATCGGGAGCGGAAATATGGTTCATAACCTGCGAATGATTTCCTGGGCAAAAATGAATGAATCCGGATATGGTTACGATTGGGCGTTGAGCATGAATGAAAAGTTCAAACAATTGATTAGCGATGGCGATTACAAACCTTTGATCAATTATGAAAGCCTGGGATCCGAAAGCCGTTTGGCCATTCCAACTCCTGAGCATTATTTGCCGTTGTTGTATTCTTTAGGATTGAAAGGGGCAAATGATTCCGTTTCTTTTTTTAATGATAAAGCAATGGCTGGCTCACTTACGATGACGTCAGTTTTGATAGGGAATGGTGAATAGTGAATGAATTTTTTAATCAAAAAATAATTTTGAATTAATGTACAACTTAAAAATAATTTCTTCCACAGTAAGGCCCGGACGTAAAGGCCCTTTGGTTGCAAATTGGATAATGGAGTTAGCAAGGGATAACGGGAATTTTAATGTAGAATTACTTGACCTTGGTGAGATTAATTTACCAATGATGAACGAGCCGAATCACCCGGTGATGAAACAATATAAACACGAACATACCAAATGGTGGAGCGCGAAAATTGATGAAGCGGATGCTTTCATTTTTGTAACGGCGGAATATGATTATAATTATCCGGCGCCGTTGAGAAATGCTTTGGAATACCTGTCGCAGGAATGGGGGTACAAGCCCGCAGCCATTGTAAGTTATGGCGGCGTTTCTGCGGGCACAAGAGCAG
>CAWAMQ010000022.1:0-6557 GCA_963783125.1 uncultured Chitinophagaceae bacterium | reverse complement strand
AAGAAAGATCATACAGCATCTGTTGAAACAAACGGCCGGTCAGTTCATGAGATTACAGAATTTGAAGTCTCTTACAAATGATGCTTTTGGGAGAATAATAATTCCTGCAAAAAGTTGATTCACTGTTCAAAAATGATGCTACCTGCTACGGCACCAAGGCTGAGAAGATAGCCGTTCATATCCCTTACAAAATCATCCGGACCGCACACATAAAAGTGACTGCTGAAGTCGCGGACCGTTTCTATAATGTAATTTCTGTCGATCCTTCTTTCCCTGAAACCTATTACTCCTTCCCGCGTAAAAACGTTGATAAAATCAGGGCCAAGCATGTGAAACAATTCCTTTCCATAAATAATGTCTGCTGAAGTTTTATTGGAAAGTATGAGCCTGTTTCCCGCAATAATTTTTCGGTTATATAAATCGCGGAGGATAGCGATAAACGGAGTGATACCCGCACCGGCAGCAATAAAAACACCGGGACCTTTGTATTGAATGGTTCCGAAAATATTATGAAGCAAAAGGGTAGCGCCGGCATTGGTCTTTCCCAACTGCTCTGTCACGCCGTGATGGTCGTTATAAATTTTTATCGTGAATTCGAGATAAGGCCATTCATTTAAAGAAGTGAAAGTGAACGGGCGTAACTCATCTCTCCACTCCGGCAGATCAATAGAAACCATCGTAGCCTGGCCGGGAATAAAAGTATAACCTTCAGGTTTTTCAACAATAAAACGCTTCACATCATGATTGATATAACTGCATTCCAAAATTTTTACCCGGTGCTCGCTCATCTGGCGGTTGTTTTATTGATAAAGATAAAGCAGGATTGTCTGAAGTAATTTATTTAATTGGATAATTCTAACGGCTATGGAGACACGAAAATAGAACCGATATACTGAATCATTTTAAATGTAGTCAACCGACAAAAAATTATCATTTTTATTTTGCTCAATGAAATCACTTGTTATATAAATGAATCGATTGTCCTACCAGCTTCCATTTCCCATCCACTTTTTCCAACATTCTTATTTCTTTCGAATAAGATTTTGTGCCATCAGCAGACGTTGATTCTTCGTCGTGACTTACCCACGCGCCAATTCCATGGATGCTTATTTTATAATTGCTGTTTACCGAAGTTCCTCCTTTGCCCATACTGCCGGGCGCCGGATGAATCATCATTTCCGGTGGTACGTCATAGAATTTTCCATCGGCTGTTGACACAAGGATTGTGCTGTACGGCCTTATTTGCCATAAAGCTGCATGTGCTGCAGAGTCGCCGGATCGCCACGTGGCCGATTCTTTTTCCAATACTTTTTTGATGGCTGTTGCATCATCGTTGTCACGGTTGCATCCCACAATACAATAAAGGCAAAAGCAAACAAGAGCCGTAGTAATGATTTTTATTTTTTTGATGCGAATCATTTGATAGTTTTTAAAATTGATTTAAGTAGTTGTGGTATCTGGTAACGGGTTTATGAAAATGAATTCCTTTTGCTTCCGGCCCGGCGAGAATTACAATGGCGCCGATAATTAAAACAGAACCTGCCATTATTTCCATCGCCGTCGCGTAGCCCATCTTTTCTGCAACAACCGCTTCAATGTAAGGAATGGCCGAAGCGATCAAAACACCGACCTGGTAAGCAAAGCCCGGAAAGAAACCTCGTAATGGCCCCGGCGATAATTCATTGATATGCGCGGGAATAATTCCCCATGCACCCTGCACCATAAACTGCATTCCGAAAGCACCCAAAGCGATCAGAAAACTACCTCCTGCGAGTAACCACAGTGGTATTAAAACTAGTGCGAGAATAACGGCGGTTGCCATCATTTTTTTTCTTCCGTACAGATCTGATAAATAGCCAAAAAATAATCCGCCGGCAATTGCGCCAACCATTGAAATCATAGTAATGACGGCAGTTTCATGAGGACTGTAGTTTTTTTGTTTTTGTAAAAAGGTGGGATAAAGATCTTGTGTGCCATGTGAAATAAGGTTCATCATCGACATCAACAAAACGAGGTATAAAAATAGTTTCCAATTCTTTTTTACCGCGCTTCCGTATTCTTTCCAATCTTTTGTTTTGTGCGATTTCCAGGCATCGGTTTCTTTTACTTTACTCCGGATGAATATCGTAATAAGTGCCGGAAGCCCGCCAATAAAAAACATTGCTCTCCAGCCAAAGTGAGGAAAAACAAAATAATAAGCACCTGCCGCCAGCAAAAATCCCAATGCATATCCTTCCTGTAAAACCCCTGACAAAAATCCGCGACGTTTTGCAGATACGGATTCCATTACCAATGATGCTCCGACGCCCCATTCCCCGCCCATGCCGATTCCATACAGAAGCCGCAGGATTAAAAATACCTGGTAAGTTGGCGCTAGTCCCGATAAAATTTCCATCACCGAATAAAAAATGATGGTTATCATCAGCGGCCCTTTTCTGCCAAACCTGTCTGCCAGCAAACCAAAAACTAATGCACCCACAGGTCGCATCACGAGGCTTGCTGTAAGCGTCAACGCCATTTCAGGAAGCGTCTTATTGAAATCAGTAGCAACAGTTGAAAGAACAAAAGTGAGAATAAAAAAATCAAAGGCGTCCAATGTCCAACCAAGAAAACCCGCCAGCACTGCATAGTTTTGATTGCGCCGGTATTTTTTTTCAGTAAGACCGGCAGTGGTCGTTTCACTTGACATGGTTTGAGATTTTAGTTTTGATGTCCGGGTTTAATCGCATATCAATAGGAGCAATACGTTACAATTTATTTGTAGTGCTAATATACTAAAAAGGCTTTCCGCTAAATAAAATATTTGAAAAGCCATTTCCCGAATGCAAAATAAAAATCTCTTTTAAATGTTGCTTTACTGTAACGGTAAGGAGTAAACGCAAAAACAAGCTTGAATACTGATTAATTATTGAACATCATCTTTTTCAGTTTTTCATCATGTCCATAAATGTCATCCCTGAAGTTTACGGTGCCGTCCTGCGAAACCCATGCAGTAAAATAAACAATGAAAACAGGAATCTTGTGTTTCAATTTTACCCATTGATTTTTTCCGCTGTACATGGCATCAATAATTTTTGAATCAGGCCAATCGGGATCGTCTCTCAACAGGTACTCTGCAAGCCTTTGCGGCTGTTCAAGCCTAATGCAGCCATGGCTGAAGGCGCGATCGTTCTGATCAAATAAACTTTTTGCAGGTGTGTCATGAAAGTAAATGTGGTAGTTGTTAGGGAAAATAAACTTCACTCGTCCGAGCGCGTTGTCGCCTCCCGGTTTTTGTCTTATTACCGGCAAGCCATCTCGCCTTCCCGTCTGTTCCATATTATTTTCTGCAAGGTAGTTTTTATCCTTCCTCATTTCCGGCAATATCTCTTTTCGTACAATACTTTCAGGTACATTCCAATAAGGACTGAAAACAACGTATTCCAACGAATCGGTAAAGATTACCGTATTGTGGCCTTCTTTTCCCACAACGATCTTCATACTGAATTGCTGCTGATCGCCGTTAAAAACATGCAGCCTGAATTCCGGAATATTAGCGACGAGACGTGTTCCGCCATTTTGCTTAGGCATCCATTTCAATCGCTCCATATTAACCAGCATTTGTTCTATCCTGCTTTTAACAGGCACATTTAATTCACTTGCTGTATGAGGTCCGAGGACTCCATCTGTTTTTAAGCCAAACCGTTGCTGCGCGTGCTCCAAAGCCATTTCTAATTGTGGTGTAAAAACCATAGAAGTATCTTCTCCATTATAATCACCGGTTATGGATAGACGCTTTTTGAGCAAAGGAATTGCCGTCGCGGTATCGCCACTTCTGTAGACTTTATTGTTGAGATCAATCTTTGGCCAGCCACCTTTTTTATCAATCTCATAATATTTCACCACCGCATTTCTCAGCATTGGATAATACCGGTTTACAGGCTCCCAGTCTTCCACTTTGGTACCGTTCTTTGCGATCAATGAATCGAGCAAAGCGACCGCGTCTATTTTTTTCCGCGGTATATGCCACTGTAACTGCGAAGGATCTATCGTTCCTTCATAAACATTTTTTGTGTATTTAAAAAAGTGCTGCGTAAGATGAATTTCAGTTTCCGTCAATTGATCAGGCGGTAATTTGAAACTATCATCGTCAATTAATTTCTTCATCGTCGCGTGGAGTTTTTTATCATATAAAGAACTGTCCACATTAGCCTTCACATAAAGATTATGAAGGTTATAAAACTCACGAGCCTGTTCTGTAAGTCCGTCTTTACTGAACCATGCAAAATGGTAATTACGACTTTTATAAAAGTTGCGCATCTTGTCGGCTATGGCTGCGTTCACCTTATTTTTGTTGATGTATTTTTCGAGTGTTGTACTGTCCAGTTCAAGATTAGAATAGGCGTTGCTTTGAGTAATGGTTGTATCCACTTTTGAATTTCCATGTGCATTATCTATTCTTGTTGAAGGCGCTTTATTTTCAGAAGAAGAACTGTTGCAACCCATCGTCACCATGAAAATAAAAGCCGTAAGTATTTGTATCACTCCGTAGAAGTTTCTGTTATTCATTTAAATATTCCTTTTGTGCAAAATGCACTTTTGTTTAGCTGTATAATATAATTCAAAAAAAGAAGTGTTGGGTTTAATTGCAGTTAATTTTTAGGCATTTACCTTTTCTTTGTCTTTCTTTTTTTGTGTTTCTTTCTGCGTATTCTCAGCATCACGTTCGTTTTCCTGAACGGATCCTTTTTTGCTTTCTACTTCTATTGTTTGCACCGTAACTGTGTATTTTGTTGGACGGATTTGTCCTCCGTATTTCATCGCATAAGCCTTGGTGACCTCTGCACCAAAATAAAGTATCATAGATGAGAAATAGATCCAGGCGAGCAACACAACCAAAGAGCCTGCGGCGCCATAACTGTTGCCCAGGTTGCTTTTGCTCACATATAAAGTGATGCCGAATTTTGCCAGCATAAAAAGAAATGCCGTAAAAAGTGCGCCTGCTACCACATCCTTCCAGCTGATTTCCGCGTTGGGCAACACTTTATAAATGATTCCAAATAATGTCGCCGTTACGATAAAAGTAACGATCAGGTTAATGATATAAATCGGTTGAAAAGCAATGCCGGGAAATATTTGCTGGATCTTTCCGACGAGCCCTTCGAGTAGTGTATTTAGCACCAGGGAAACCAACAATAAAAAGCTCAGCGATATCACAAGAGCGAAAGATAAAACCCGTGACAGCAATAGTTTGAGGATGCCAGCATCTTTTTTTATCCGAAGACTCCAGATATAATTCAGGGAACTTTGCATGTCGGTAAAAACGGTTGTAGCGCCGATAAATAAAGCCACAAAACCTACGATAGCAGCCAAAGTTCCGCCACCATTTTTCACTGAAGCGTTTTGAATAATCGATTGAATTTGTGATGCGGAAGTCGTGCCGATCAGTTGCTGTAACTGTTTCACAATGTTTCCTTCTATCGCGCTTTGTGACCAAAAAATACTTGCGAGGTAAATGATCACTACCAGCATTGGAGCCAAAGAAAAAACGGTATAATAGGCGAGCGATGCACTCAATTTCGTTACCCTGTTCTTCGAAAAACCCTCACCGGCTTTTTTGAAAACTTCCCATATTCCACCCCATGTTATCTTGTCTTCGTGTTTCATTATAACTTTTTTTCATAGGAAAGAATACAAAAGCCTTGCCAAGGGAATGAGCAAAATCCATGTTGTATATAAGACTGATAGTTTTGTATATAGATTTACGAAGCGTTATAACGGTTATGCATAATCGAATTTGCCTAATATTTTTACGTAAACATTCCCAGGAGTAAAAACAATAAGAATCCGGCAAAGAAAGCGCTCGTGTGCCACACCGTTTCTTCTTCTTCATGAGCTTCTGTAAGAAGTTCTTCAGTAACTAAAAATAGAAGCGCCGCTATTCCGAAAGACAGCATCACCTCCAGCCATGCATGAGGAAGATTGTGTAACAACGTGGCTCCTAAAATGGCACTTATAAAAAATACAAGAGCTACAATAATTAAAGTAACAATTGATTTTGTTTTAGAAATATTCCTGTATTGTAATTCAATCGCGACGGCTATTCCCAAAGAAAATAATTCAAACGCAAGTGCTATCGCCAACAAGATTCCTTCTTTTTTTCCTGCGAAAAAGCCAATGCCCAACAATAATCCGTCAATAAAAATGTCAACAGCAACGGGGATCAGCAGCGTAAATGGTAATTTGTTTTCTTCCTCTTTGGAGCCATCTCTCTTCTTTTCCTTCCGTTACCTGTCGAACGATTATCATTACAATAAATCCTGCAACGAAACCTGCAATAATTTGAAAAGGCGCATGCTGTTTCATTACATCTGGCAACAATTCTACACCAAGAACGGAGAAGATAACCCCCGCTGCGAAATGAAGAATGAGGCTACGAATATTACCGGAAGGTTTTGCAATCACAGCAATGATGCCACCTGCAATCATCATAACAAACGGTATCGCCGCAAATCCAATAATTTCTTTGAATAATGAAGTCATTTTACCTGGTTTGAAATATCGTTGCAAAAAACGAA
>CAWAMQ010000021.1:0-5234 GCA_963783125.1 uncultured Chitinophagaceae bacterium | reverse complement strand
TATTTCCTTTCTTTAATTCATTAACAGCATAATCACAGGCACGCGCTGTTAATGCCATATAAGTAAGCGAAGGATTTTGGCAGGCGGTTGAATCCATGCACGCACCGTCAGTGATAAAAACATTTGGTGCAGCATGGCATTGGTTGAACCGGTTCAACACGGAAGTTTTTGGATCGTTTCCCATCCTAGCAGTCCCCATTTCATGTATCGTCATTCCCGGCACCGAAGCATCAGTAATTTCTGAAACACCAACCGGACCGCCGCTTTGCAACATTTCCATTGCGTCGCTGATCATCGGCGCACGCATCGATTTTTCATTCTCGCCATATTCCATTTCCACATTCAACACAGGCAATCCCCATTTATCTTTTTTCTCTTTATCGAGATAAACGCGGTTTTTGTAATCGGGCAGACATTCACCAAAAGCAAACATGCTTGCCTGCCACGGCCCCGGCGCGGAAAGTGAATCTTTCCATTCTTCTCCCGTTCCCGGAGCATGATAGCCTCTCGTCCATTCTGCCCGCGACACATAAACTTCATAAGCATAGCCGCGATTAAAAGGCCTGTCTTTTTTTTGCAAGTTCTGAAACCGAGGCACGTAAACAGAAGTGGAGCGCTGACCGAAATAATATTTGTCTTTCAAAATATCAAATTGTGCTGCCGCGCCGGGACCTGAATAATGATCCATCAAATAGTGCCCCACTACCCCACTGTCGTTTGCAAAGCCATCAGGAAACCTGTCGGAAGTAGATTGTAACAAAATTTTTGTGGTAGCAAGCGCCGAAGCATTTAAGAAAATAACCGGCGCAAAATATTCGTACGTTTTCATGGTTTCCGTATCAATGATGCGGACTCCTGTAGCCTTATTTTTCTTGCTATCCCAGATCACACTTTCAACAGTAGAAAACGGGCGAAGCGTAAGATTTCCTGTAGCGTAAGCTGCAGGTAGTGTAGAAGAATTACTGCTAAAATAGGCGCCGTAAGGGCATCCGCGGTGACACAAATTTCTCGACATACATTTTCCTCTTCCATTATGCGGCTGTGTTAGAACCGCCATCCTGCTTTGGATCAGGTTACGTCCTTTAAACTTTTCTTCTATCGATTTCTTAAGCTGCTTCTCCAGGCAGTTCATTTCAAACGGAGGAATAAACTGTCCGTCGGGAAGCTGAGGCAAGCCTTCGTTTTTTCCGCTTACTCCAATGAAGCGTTCTACGTAGTCATACCAGGGAGCAATTTCTTTATAACGAATGGGCCAATCAACTCCCACGCCTTCTTTGGCATTGGCTTCAAAGTCAAGATCGCTCCAGCGAAATGTGTGCCTGCTCCAGAGCAATGACTTGCCCCCTACCTGGTTTCCCTGTATCCACCAGAAAGGTTTTTTCTGCGTGTATGGATGCTCGTTATCCTTTACAAAAAAATGTTTATCGTCCTGGCCAAAATGATACACCGTTCTTTGAACTTCGTAGGTTTTCATGTCTTCCTGTGTTAGCATATTCCTGTTCGGTATTTGCCACGGATCAAGATTGGCTGTTGGATAATCGACCACATGCTTGACATCGCGACCTCTTTCCAGCAGCAATGTTTTCAATCCTTTTTCGCAGAGTTCTTTGGCAGCCCAACCGCCTGAAATACCCGATCCTACTACAATTGCATCGTACATATTTTGTTAATTGAAATAAAAAGTGTTGAATTACCAGTACATTAAAAATGTTTTTGCCATCGCTTTTTCACCTTGTTTGTATGGAATACATGCTTCATACTTTCCCGGCACCTTCACATAGTTCAAGGCTTTTCCCATTCCTTCCTGCGAGGTAAAATGGCCAATCAATGCCAACCTTTTTACCGCCAAAAACCACGCTTTTTGAGGATCATTGTTGAAGGCTGCAGTATCCGTTTTATTGACAAAAGCTATTTTTTCTTTTTTCGAAAGCGAAGAGAATTTTCCGCCGGCATCAACATTTAGTTGTTTCAAACCTTTTTTAATACTTTGCTGATCAGCAGGCGCAAGGCAGTTTTTTACAACGAGGTCAAGGAAGTAAGGAACTTGTGTCTCCAGGCCTCCGGGAGTTGAAGTTTTCGGCAATAGAACATCCGTTACCTCTTCTATTAAAGCAAATTCATCATCAGCAAAAAATCCTGCTCTTAATGTTTGTGCTTTTGATTTGCACGAAGAAACAAATTCAGCCAATACGCCAGGGAAGCTGCTGTAAAGGGCGATAGCGCCCATTCCTTTTAAAACGTCGCGTCGTTTCATATCAAGACATTTTATCGAAACTAAAGTTAAAGCAAAAACTGTATCAAAAAATAAATTAACCCTCGCGGGTAAAATCCTTTTTCTCTACATCATTTCAATTTTCGTTTATCCATTACTGTTATAGCAAAATTAAAATCCGGTTTATTTCTTTGTTTACTGCCATCACAACAGCTTGCTACAACTTTAGCAATAGAGAAGTGCCGCTCTGGCAGGCTTTTTGGGAGAACTTAAGGTGAACAAAAATTATAATATTATGGCAGATACAACATGGAAACCTCACACTGAACATGGAGATTTGAGCAGTAAAGATGAAAAAGATCTTCCTGATAGTGTGTTCGCTTTTCCCAAACAACGTAAAGAACCTTTAACCGATGCATCGCATGTGCAAAATGCATTAGCGCGTTTCGACCAGGTGAAAGGTGTATCAGACAGCGACCGTGACCAGGCTTTTGCCAATATCAAAAAAGCCGCAAAGCATTATGATGTAGATGTGGAAGAAGACAGCTGGCATGACCTTGGCAAAAAACCGCACACAAAAAATCCGGCGCATTGATTTAACCGCCGTCTGAAATTTATTGATGCCAACCTCAAAAGGTTGGCATCGGTTTTTTCTTTGGTATAGTAAAGAAACAAATAACACTGATTCTTCTTCACGTGCTACGACGAAAAAAATTACTTCACTTCAGGAAAATGACGAAGTGCTAAATTTCCTGCTTTGCTGAACTGAATAACATACAGAACTTCGTTTAGCTCAAACAGTTATACGTCGTTTTATTTTTGCAAAACCAGTTTTCTTAAAAATTTTACATTGTTAATAATGATCTCGCAGAAATAAGTTCCGTTCGTCATGTTGCTTCCGTCTATCATAAAATTCTGCAAGCCTGCACTCCTGCTACCCGAATAAACCTGTTTTACCAAAGTTCCTTTACTGTCATAAACGTTAATATTTACTTTTTGCGCTTCAGGAAGATTGAATTGGATTTCAAGTTTGCTGCTGAATGGATTCGGTATTACTTTGATCTTAAGTTGATCTTCCGTTTCTGTTTTTCCAACAGCTGTTTCTTTTAATCTGCTAACATTATTTCCGGTTTCGGTAACGATAAATGGTCGCATCATATCGTGATCTTCGTGACTGAGAATGTGACAATGCCAAACGTATGTGCCAAGGCGATCAAATTTTGCAATCACTCTTGTTACTTCACCGGCAGGTACGATATGAGTGTCTTTCCAACCGTTCTCATCAAGATTGTACAAATGAGGTTGACCTATTAAACGAATATTTGTCAGCTTTTTAGTTACCGGGTCAACGTCGCCTCTAAATTTTTGATGGCTGATAACCTGGAATTTTACAAGATGCAAATGGATAGGATGATCATCGACTGTAGTATTATAGAATTCCCACACTTCAGTATCGTTTAGCTTGATATTTTCTGTTACGGGTTCATCAAAATCCATTGCCCCACCGTCTACTGTGCCCAATACTGGTTCAATTCTTTCAAATTTATCTTCACCCTCTGCCAAAAGTAATCTTCGTACCGGACCATTCTGAACCAAAGGCGTAATGGATGATGGTAACAATGTTGCCGGGAGCACAGTTAAAGGAATGTTTAAGTTAAGCGGTTTATTTACCCGAAATGCCATGATTTCACCTGCTGTTCCCGGTTCAGCAGGTCTGCCGACGTGATAGGGAGTCTTTGCATTGTTACGTAAAACGATTGTTTGTCCCCATAAAGATGGATTGGAAAAATCTATTATTACATCTCTTCTTTCAGCCGGGCCCATCAACATTTGACTTACATGAACAGGCGAAGGCAGGAGTCCCTGGTCGCTACCTATTTGTGTAAAAGTATTATCACCTGATAAAAAGAGATTATAAAAACGACTGTCAGATCCGTTGAGAATACGAAAACGATATTGGCGCGGTTCCACTTGTAACACCGGCCACGCTTTCCCATTCACCAAAATAAAATCTCCGAAAAATTCAGGGATGATACTGGGAGAAATCTGTCCCTGCTCCTCAATATCAGAAGGATAAAATAATTTACCATCATCAGTAAACATCCTGTCCTGGATTACCAAACCCATATCATATTCATCAGCCGGCAATTTATTCTGCGCTTTCAGTTGTTGCTCGTTATCATCAGTAAGAACATAAAAACCGGCGAGCCCTGCATAAACATTCAACCTTGTAATACCCATCGCATGATCATGATACCATAATGTAGCAGCATCCTGATCGTTGTCATACGTAAAAGGCACATTTTGGCCCTTTATAAAATCAGAACCTTTTTTTGCAAAGAAAGGCGTATACCAAGAAAGAGGACCTCCATCGCTCGCAGACTCTGTATGTCCTCCATGCAAATGTGTTACTACCGGCACTCCATCTTGCCGCCAATTCAGATCACCTGAAAGTGCCCATTCAATTGTTGTGTCAATAGGCAACAAATGAGGCAGAGGCTGTAGAGTTGAGGAATTGTAGAGATTGTTGTTCCAAAAAAAATGTAGTGGAACATCTTTTTTTGCAAGAACCGTCGGCCCCGGATAACTGCCATTGTAACCCCAGACCGGCGTAAGCATCGGCACACCATTCGTTGGGTTGCGCAAACCGAGGTCTTCAAAAAATTGACTGACAGAGATTGTGAATGTGCCACCGTTTAATCCATTAATGACCGAAGGAACCGGTAATGGATTTACAAAACGAGGTTGCGTCTTAGGGTCAAGCAACTTTTGAGCCTGCACCGGCAAAGTAAAACACAGCAATAAGAGAACAACTAAATAATGTGTTATTGAAGTCAATATTTGTTTCATAAACGTGTTATTTAAGGAGTGATAAATGACCTACAAATTACTTTCGTGAACAAGCGGAAACACTGACTAAAATCAGAACTTTCTATGATTTTGCTTGGCAAAGGTAGGTATCAATTTTTAAATACCGGAGAAGGATAAACGCTAACAGTTTTATGGAATAATTATAGGAAGG
>CAWAMQ010000020.1:0-9180 GCA_963783125.1 uncultured Chitinophagaceae bacterium | reverse complement strand
TCTATTTTATCTTCAAAATCAGTGAAATTTGTTGGTTTGCTCACTTCTACGGCTGCCGTTGCTGCGAGGTTGTGACATTTTTGTTGCCTCTTGCTGTAAAAGACTTTTCAACTTTCAAAAACCTCATCCGTCTGTAAAGATTCCTTTCTCTACAATTTTTTTTGCCTGAAGAACGTTCAAAATAACATACTATAATGGAAGGCTTTCTTAAACAAAGATTCAATTTGGCGCTAGCCTGCCTGGCTCATCGGTTTGTGGCAATGTTGATCGCATTTGGATTGTTTCACAGACTTTTCATAGACACTATAAAAATTATGAATTAAAAGCCTTTTCCAAAAACCAAGAATAGAGAAAATGAAGAACATTTTACTGATCTGGCTGTCCTTTACACTAACCATAAGCTGCGCTTATTCACAAGAAATGGTATTCGACTGGGCAAAAAGTTACGTATCCACAGGCGCAGAAAACCAAATTTACAGCCAGTTTTTCCAGGCAGATAGCAACAATTTATACGTAGGCGGAGTTGTTCTCACTCATACAAACGATTTTGATCCGGACAGCGCCACCTACATCTTGCAAGCGCCCTACGCGAGCAGCTTTCACATTTCAAAATATGACCTTGACGGCAATCACACCTGGTCAATAGTGTTTGGGAGCACAAACGCCGGAAACCCCGGGATGAAGACGGAATTAAAAGGAATGATTCTCGACAAACAGGGAAACCTGTATGTTACCGGAACTTTTCTTGATACGCTTTATTACGAAACTGCCAATGGATTGGAGTATCGCACCTCCAAAGGCTATACAGACATCTTTTTTGGTAAAATTGACTCTGCCGGACATTGGCTATGGATGAAGTCCTACGGAGGCGTCTATGATGATGGTGCGCCCGGCGTAACTATTGATAAAACCGGGGACATTTATTTAAGCGGATATTATGCTGATTCGGTAACTTTTATTCCCGGTTCCGCGCAAAATTATGCACCTTTTTATGAGTTATTCGTCCTGAAGTTTAATTCCTTAGACCAGGAGCAATGGCTTTACTCTACTGATAACCCTGTTACAACCCCTGTCTTTCAAGTGAGCTCGATAGTTGCTGATGATCATGACGGAATTTATATCGGGGGAAACTATTTTGACTATTATGGCGATTCAGTTAACTTTCAACCGGCAGGAAAAACTGAACTCTTTGCGAGCACCAGTAATGCCAACCGAAACGGATTTTTATTAAAACTTGATACAGCAGGAGTTTTCAAATGGGCCAAACCTTACGCAACCAGCAGCAATGATTATGTAGACGAACTCGCTTTCAATAGTGCCAGCAATTCGCTACTAATATCCGGCAGAGCCGGCAATGAATCTTTGGATTTTGATTCCACCACCACTTCTGATAGTTTGCATTTCCCTTCCCATTTTTTTGGAACCTTTTTATTGAGTCTTACGCCGCGTGGAGAATACAAATGGATGAAGTTGCTATTTACTGATACTTATGGGCTAACTAATCTTAAACCCATTTATATTACAACAGATTCTAAGGGGAACATCCACGGAGTTGGAACGTTTGCACATTCCATTGATGCGGATCCCGGCAGCGACTCGGTGATTTACAGTCCCAGTGCGGGAGGTGCCAGTTTTAGTGCCTACAGTTTGGAACTCGACAGTTTGGGCAACTACCTGTGGAGTCACCAGTACAAAACAAAATACAACGGGGACGACGCTCATGGGATAGGGAAGGACCCGTTTGATAACATTTATATCGGGTTATTTGACGCCGCAGGTTCGTCCCCCGATACGATGTCATTTGGCAATATTAATTTAATAGGTCCGCAATATTCGACCTCTACCCATTTTGCAAAATTGAGAGCCTGCGGAGCCAGCCTTGTAACTCAAATAAATGACAGTACGCTTATGGCTAACTATAAAAATGTCACTTACCAATGGCTTGATGGCAATAATGGGTACGCAGTTATCCCGGGGGCAACCAGCCGGATTTTTACCACTTCCGTTCCGGGAAATTATGCACTCGCTTCTACTTCATACGGTTGTGGAACGGATACTTCCGCGAGCTACCAGTTAAATGTTAGTAGTGCGACAAGTAATACTGATAGTAATAATATTCGTGATGGAATTTCAATCTTCCCCAACCCGGCCTTTGCAGATGTGACAGTCAGGTTACCGCAAAAAGCGCAGACCGTCTCCTGCAAACTTTTTAATCTTTTAGGCCAAAGCATCTTGCAGAAGAACTTTGAGCAGGTTTCACAATTCAAGCTCTCATTACCCAGCGATGGAGGTGTTTATTTTATTGAACTAATGTTAGATAATAACCAGCGGGTCATTAAAAAAGTAATAAGAGAATAAAGTTTCTGAGTTAATTTAGAGCCAGGCGACAAAAAGCATTCTGAACCACAGATTAAAGGGATTACCCTGATTCCCCTGATTTTTCACTCAGTGGGCAATCAGTAAATCAGCCCAGTCCGAGCTTCTGACAACCATCCAAAAGAGGTGACACCTTTCCAAAAAGGTGTTACCTCTGGGAACTGAGGGATCAATACTATTGGCAGTGGACACCGCTGATGGCGCTGGGTATAACGTCCACCAACATACGCTTTTTAAAAAATCAGAAAAGGGCTAGGAGAATTTTAAAATAGTATTATCTGCCATAAAATCAACTTCTGCGATGTCTTTATTTTCGATGATCTGCCCGTTCAACAAATCCAGTGGGTTGATGCCTAAAGTACTCTTATCGGTTGCGCCTGTGATATGCCACTTCTTAATATAGGGCGTATCCTTTTCATCCCCGCTTTTATAAAAACCAATAATGATGCAACTGAAAACGTTTCCGTCTTTCAATTTTACGACAATATTCCGGTTGGCAAGACCAAAATATTTGTCGTACAACAGTCTTGAAAAATCTTTTTCCATTGTTACATTGTTGACTGCAGGTGCTCTTCATGTTTTACATTGAAACTGGCTTCGCGTTTTAATTCAACATTGGTAACAGGCTGATACACCAAAGGAATATGTTCGATCGTCACATCGCTCTTATCCAAACCAAAAGCTGTTTCATCGCTTTGACCAAGTCGTTTCAGAAAGAAGTAAGTGTTTAGTAACAGTCCCTCGCGCAGTGCAAATTCATTTTCCACTGAAAGGAATTTTTCGATCACCACAAATTTGAAATCGGGTTCACTGTTGTACTGTGTCGATCCATCAGGCCGGGTGTGTAAATTGAGCTCCTTGTTGCTGATGAGTTCCTGGACAATTTTTTTGAAATACAGTTCTGTTCTTGGCTGAATACGGAAACCCACGTTGATATTTACTTTTATCACTTTGTCATCCACCAGCTCTGATACATCATAGGAAAGCGTATAGGGCTCTTCGGTTCTGTTGATGTGCAGAAACCAATACACATCCGCTCTCTTGGGCTTTTTGGAAAAAATCGACTTTATAATTTTTTCTTCGATGTGATGTCGTTGATTGGCTTTTGTGAGGTAGATTAATTGAGTGGAATATTTCGGAATCCGGCTGTCTTCACTTAATACTTTCAATTGATGTACATATTTTCCCAAATCCACAAACCGGGTAAGACGGTTGGTAATTTTCCTCGCATAATACCAGACATACATCGTAGTAAAAATGCAAAACTCGAAGAAAAGAAACTTCCACCGTTCTTCTATTTTAGCAACGTTTGCAATAAAGAAAGAAATCTCTATCGTTCCGAAAAGCAGGAGTAAACCGAGCACCAAAAATTTATTCCATTTCAATTTATAAAAGAGAAAATGCATCAGCAAAAATGTGGTCATCAGCATGGTAATGGTAATGCCAAATCCATACGCAGCTTCCATATTGGTAGAAGTTTCAAAATATAAGATCATTAAAATACAACCCGCCCAAAGAATATTGTTCACGCTGGGAATATAGATCTGTCCTTTTAATTCCGTTGGTTGACGCACGGCAATCCGTGGCCAGAAATTCAGGTTCATCGCTTCATTCACCAGTGTATAACTGCCACTGATCATCGCCTGCGAAGCAATAATAGTGGCAATGGTGGCAATAATAATTCCCGGCGATTAAAAACCAGTGAGGCATCATTTCATAAAAAGGATTTCGCCCTTGCAGGAAAGCGCCTTTCCCAAGGTTCATGATCCACGCAGCCTGTCCCATATAGTTGAGCATCAACGCTGTCTTTACGCCCGCCCATGTAATGCGGATATTCTTTCTTCCGCAATGCCCGAGGTCAGAATACAAGGCTTCCGCTCCGGTAGTGGCTAAAAATACCGCACCCAGTAACCAGAACCCGTGCGGATAATCTACTAAAAAATGATAAGCATAAACAGGGCTGAGCGATTTAAAAATAGCAGGATGTTTTAGGATTTGAGTGATGCCAAGCGTGGAAAGCATCGTGAACCAAACCAACATGGCAGGGCCGAAAGTGCTGCCCACTTTATGCGTGCCAAATCGTTGAAAGAAAAACAATGCCGATAAAATGATAATAACTACCGGAACTGTCGGCAGGTGTTCCATTCCTTTTACAATCGTTAAACCCTTCAACAGCAGAAGCCACGGAAATTGGTGGGGTAATAATTCCGTCAGCGAGTAAAGTAGTGGCGCCAAGTATAGTTGGAATGATCATGTATTTACCATACCTGCGCACGAGCGCATACAACGAAAATATTCCGCCTTCGCCATGATTGTCTGCCTTTAAAGTAAGATAGATATATTTGAAGGTGGTTTGAAAAGTGATGGTCCAAAAGACGCAGGAAATGCCACCATAAACCAATATTTGCGAAACAGGCCTTTCACCCACAATCGCTTTTAATACATACAGAGGGCTGGTACCAATATCTCCATAAATAATGCCTAATGCAACGAGTAAAGTTGTGGCCGTTACTTTGCCGTTAATTCCGTTTTTTATCTTTTCCATTCATCTTAATTGATCATGCAAAATTGAATGGAATGGTATACAGAAAATGTAAAACTATTACCGGCTGGCATAAAGGTTTTATAAAGACTGGACAGGACTGTGGGGGAATGCCTTTATTTTTGTTCGCGCATTTCTTTGATGGCAGCAACAAACAGGAATATAACCGTACCTGCCAACAGGAGGATGCCAATAGTATGTAGCGGGAGCGATAGCATGATTGCCATTTTGATTTTTGAATCTCATGGCGAAATAAATCGTTATCCCATCAGTAAAAGATAAAAAAACAGGCTAATAAATAAAGATTTTATAAAGATTACTGAAAGCGGTAGCCGACGCCACTTTCTGTAATAATGTGCCCGGGATTATTTGGATTGTCTTCAATCTTTTTTCGCAGTGAACCAACAAATACACGCAAATATTGTGTTTCGGTTTGATAACCCACTCCCCAGATTTCTTTTAGTATGAACCGGTGCGTGAGCACGCGTCCTTCATTGCGGGCAAAAAGGGAAATGAGATTAAATTCTGTAGAGGTAAGTTTCAGCAATTCATTATTTTTTTTAACCGTTCTTGCCGCAAGGTCTATTTGTAAATTCCCGGCATCTACGATTGTGGTAATGTCAGAAGTTTGATTTCTGCGAATCGCTGAGCGGATACGTGCCAGTAATTCTGCCGTGCGAAATGGCTTCGAAAGATAATCGGTTGCGCCGTTGTCAAGAGCGGTAACAATATCCGTTTCGTTATTTTGCACAGAAAGAATAATGATGGCTTTATTATACCACTGGCGCAGTTCCTTAAGTATTTCATGACCGCTTTTATCCGGCAGGCCAATATCCAGCAAGATCAATTCGGGTGGATGGTTGGCTGCCTGTATCACGCCTTCTTTTCCTGTTTCTGCCTGCAAAACTTTGTAGCCATTGCTCTCTAATGTTATTTCAAGCAGCTTACGTATTTGCGGTTCGTCGTCAATTATCAATATCTCTGCTTTATTCATTTTTCAGGTTGTTTAAATAAGAAGTTTCCGCAGGAATTTTTATGGTGAATGTTGCGCCGCCGGATGGATTATTTTCCAGTTTTACCGTACCGTTTTGTGCTTCCGCAAAACCTTTTACAATGGAAAGGCCCAGGCCGCTTCCGCCTGTTTTAGTATTTGGGAGACGATAAAACTTATTAAATACCAACGGAATTTCCTCCGCCGCAAAACCATGGCCGTTGTCTGAAACGACAATCACACAATCTTCATTCTCGTGTTTCACATCGATTTCAATGAGACTGTTTGCAGGTGTATATTGTACGGCATTGTGCAATAAATTGTACACGATTTCCCCGGTGAGCCCACTGTCCAGTTTGAATAAAGGAAGAGCTCTCGTTGTTTTGAAAAACAAATTGATGATTGGTGGGGAGGAGTTTGTGAATCGCGTTATTTACCAGTTCATTCATATCCGTCCAATCCATTTTCGGTTTCAGCATTCCGCTCTCCAGCCGGCTCATATTGAGAATATTTTCCACCTGCCGGTTAAGACGGTTGGCGGCTATTTCAATTTCGTTCAGCAACTCAGCCTGGCTTTCAGTAGAAAGTTTTTCTATTCCTTCTTTCAACATATCTACCGAACCCAGTATCGGCAGAGATAGGCGTGCGCAACTCGTGCGAGAGGGAATTAAGCAAGGTGTTGTAAAGTTGTAACTCCTTTTCCTTTTCTTCTTTGTCCCGCGCTTTTTTTTCCGCTTCGCGAATTTTAAAAGTGAGCACCGCATTTACCAATGCAATTAAAAAATACAAAAGAAACATCAGTACATCTTCTGTATTTCCGATCTCAAAAGTGTATAACGGCGGAATAAAAAAGAAGTTCCATATAACAGCGCTTAATACCGCGGCAAGCAATACCGGCAGAATTTCAAACAGCATCGCGACTATCGAAACGGTCATCAATAATATCAGTGCTACTATTTTGTAACCGATAACATGCTTGAAAGAGAAGCAAACGAGCGAAACAACAAGCACCGGCAAAATACTTAAAAAGTACTGGGTTTTAACCGGCAATTTTCTTGAGCCCGAAAGTTTCACCTGTCCACGTTTTTTTGAAATATAAAAGTAATGATAAGGTTATAAAGATTTTGTAAAGAATAAGTTCCGGGTGCTGAGATTTAATCTTCAGGAAGAGACGTTGTTGAAAAAAACAGAAAAAGCATTTTTACAACTGGTCCCAATGCGGTCTGCCAGCAGACCAACAAATTCTCATGATTGACAACCATCCAAAAGAGGTGACACCTTTCCAAAAAGGTGTTACCTCTAAGCACGACATCTATTTCATCTTTGGCTTTTTGCCTCCACATGCTTACCTTTGCGCCTCTTTATGAAAATCTGTTGCATAATATCTATTCCTACTCCACCTTGATATTTCATTTGCGGAAGATATCTTTTCTATTCGCCTGCTAAATTTTAGCAAGCAGCAAGACACTTTTTTCTCATTTTTTCTTTTTATAAAAACTTATTATGACGTTTGTTGAATCCTTACGTAAACGAAACATTAACGCCAAAGACGAAATTTTATCCGGGCTGACAGTCGCGCTGGCGCTGGTTCCTGAGGCAGTCGCCTTTTCTATCATCGCTCACGTAAGCCCTTTAACAGGTTTATACACGGCTTTTATCATCGGCCTCATCACGGCGATTTTGGGCGGAAGGCCGGCCATGATTTCCGGCGCTACCGGCTCCGTTGCTGTGGTAGTATTAACGCTTGTCGTCACTCATGGGCCGGAATATCTTTTTGCAGCAGCGGTGCTCATGGGATTAATACAAATGCTGATCGGATTTTTAAAACTCGGAAAATTCATCCGGCTTGTTCCGCACCCTGTGATATTTGGTTTTGTAAACGGACTGGCCATTATCATTTTTATGGCACAACTCGTACAACTAAAAACCGTTGACGCAGCAGGAAAGATGCATTGGCTCACAGGCGCGCCGCTTTGGATCATGCTTGGTTTCATCGCACTCACAATGGCCATCATCCATTTTCTGCCAAAACTCACAAAAGCCATTCCTTCCTCTTTGGCAGCTATCCTGGTTGTTTCTGCCATCATCATCGGGTTTGGCATTCATACAAAATCCGTGGGTGACATTGCTTCTATCGCCGGAGGATTGCCGAAGTTTCACCTGCCGCAAGTGCCCTTCAATTTGGAGACATTGAAAATTGTTTTTCCCTACTCACTTATTATGGCGCTCGTGGGTTTGATCGAGAGCTTGCTCACTCTGGCAGTTGTAGATGAAATGACTGAAACAAGGGGAAGGGGCAATAAAGAATGTGTGGCCCAGGGACTCGGAAATCTCACAACCGGCTTCTTTGGCGGCATGGGTGGTTGCGCCATGATAGGGCAAAGCATTATCAATGTGAGTTCCGGCGGCCGGTCAAGGATATCGGGTATTGTAGCGGCTGTGGCTTTGCTGTTATTTGTTTTATTTGGTTCTTCATTGATCGAAAAAGTTCCGATGGCAGCGTTGGTAGGTGTGATGTTTATGGTATCGATCGGCACGTTTGAATGGGCAAGTTTGAAAGTATTTCGAAAAGTTCCGTCAACAGATATTATCGTAATGATTATGGTAACGTTGGTAACGGTTATATTTCAAAACCTGGCAGTGGCCGTTCTTATTGGCGTGGTCATTTCCGCACTGGCGTTTGCCTGGGAAAGTGCCAAACGCATTCGCGCAAGAAAGATCATTGATCAAAATGGTATTAAACACTACGAAATATTCGGGCCTTTGTTTTTTGGATCTGTAACCACCTTCCAGGAAAAGTTTGATGTGCTCAATGATCCGGATGAAGTTATCATAGATTTTAAAGAAAGCAGGGTGGTGGATCATTCTGCCATTGAAGCATTAAATAAAATAACCGAACGCTACAGAAAAGTAGGTAAAAAAGTTCACCTGCGCCACCTGAGTGAAGATTGCCGTCTATTACTGAATAACGCTTCAGAGATCATCGATGTCAATTATTGGGAAGACCCACATTATAAAGTGATCGAAAACAAACTGGAAGGGTAGGGAGAGGAATAGGCAAGAGGCAAGGAGGCAAAAGGCAAGGAGGCAAAGGCAAGAAGAATAGGCAAGAAGCAAGAAGCAAGAAGTCTGAACCTCGATTAAAGGGATTACCCTGATTGCCCCTGGTTTTTCCATTCAGTGGCAATCAGTAAATCAGGCGAATCTGAGGTTCTGACAACTATCCAAAAGAGGTGACACCTTTCCAAAAAGGTGTCACCTCTGTAAAACT
>CAWAMQ010000019.1:0-175105 GCA_963783125.1 uncultured Chitinophagaceae bacterium | reverse complement strand
AGGTGAGTGTTACCGGAAACGCAGCCATTTCACGGAAAACAATGCTGAACCGGTTTGCTGCTGAAGAAGCTGCATTGGAGGTCACCGAAAAAGTGACGCGATTGGTATCGGAAAGGCTTAAGGCTGTTGACGTGTTTAAATAGCTGTCGAGCAGGTATGGCTGAAAGGTTTCGGATTGCATGTTTACCGGCACAATTCGTAAAAGGTAAGTTTGCTTTCTCATACTGCTCATAGCAAAAATAATTGTATCGGAAACGGCTTACCGGCGCTTTTGCCTCCACCGATAAAAATTTCCCATCTACTTTTTATTGCAAAATTTTCAGCATTGTTAAATAATTTCAAAGCATCATCACCGTCAATTTTGTTACTGAAAGCCTTATCAAAAGCCACGGCATTACCATCTGCAATAGGAGCACCTGTATTAGGAGAAATAAAAGAGATCTGTCCTAAGATATTCTCTTTCCGGGGAAGTAACTCGGGAAGCTGTCCGCGCAAAATTGATATGCGAAGAAGAAGCAACCTTACTGCTTTCATCAATAGAAATTGTTGGGGTTTGAGCCACTACCGAAGAAGTGGAAGTCGCATGCACAAAAACAGCCTGCCCGGAATGAATTGTGCTCTTGCAACACCGGCTGGATAAGCTGCCGTTCCACCGGGCACCGGAACCCAACCATTTGTCGGCACTTAATGTTTGATAGCCACCATAACCATAAACTCCATATAGATAAGGATCCCATGCATAAAACTTATCATCCACACCATCTGCCTGGTTAAGTTTGGTAAAATCGATTGGCGCGGGGTAAGGATTGCCGATGATTGATAATGATCTGGTGAAACTGATATCGCAGGCTGGCTGCCTGTGATTAAGGTTACCCTTCGATCGTAATATGGTTGGTTTTCGGTGTGGTTACTGTCGTGCCATTTACCGTTCTGTCTCCCCTGACAAAAACCATGTAACCCTGTCGTATTGTAAAATTGATTATTGGCATTGGAAACGCCAACCCAGGTATTTGAAACTTGAATTATAAGTTTTAATCGCAGGACCCGCTGATGACGCATCAAAACCGGCTGTGGTTCCGCCGGGAGCCGTAAGCCAGATTCCATACCCGCTGTATGGTGTTACCATCCTTCCATCCAGCTTTGTTTGATCGTTTGCCCGGTTGTTGGTGCAGCCAGGAACTCCCATGATTTTGCATGTTCGCCGCTTGCCTTCCCCACATTTACATACCTGTCCACAATCGCTTTGCCGGTGATCGAATTGGAGGCACCAACTGTACCCAGGTATGCCGTCCCATTGGCGGTACTTAAGAAATCAATATTGTCGCCTGTATTTAACGCAGCATTCGAAGTGCCAAAAGTTAAACCTCCGGAAATTTTCAAAGTGTCATTGGGTGTAGAAGAAACAGACAATCCGGCTGCATTGCTGACGATTAAATTTTTGACTGTTTTATTATAGAACATGCTGCCGGCAATGGATTGGGCCGAACTGCCATTCATTTCAAGTGTACCATTGGTTACGTCAAGCGTGCCGTTATTGGTAATACTTCCCTTAACCTGCAGGGTTCCGTTTACGGTGAGCGTGGCGCCGCTGGCAATGGTGAGGTTGTTGACTGCCGCGACTGTTCCATCCTGGATCACCGGGTTATTAGCCGTTGAGGGAATTGTTACGTCGTAAGTTGAAATTGGAATCTGTGGACACCAATTGGCCGCATCGCTCCAGCTGACATCACTACCAAACCAGGTATAAGATGGATTAACTGTGATATTAACAGTGCTTGCCGGGCTCACACATCCGGAAGATGAAGTTACCGTAAGGGTGTAAGTACCGACGGAGCTGGCGGTGACGTTCGGAATATTGCTGGCCCTGCTCGTACTGCTGAAGCTATTAGGGCCACTCCAGGTATAGTTGTATCCGGCGGTGTTTGGCGTGCTTAAGTTTAACGTAGAACCGGTACATAAAGGTGTATTAGCGGTTATGGAAGGTGCCCCGGGAAGTGCATTCACAACAAAATTAGTAGTACCTGCAACACTGCTGCAACCGGAAGAAGTTACTACCACACTGTAGGTTCCTGCCATAGCGGTAGTGGCATTGGAAATAGAAGGCGTGCGACTGCTGCTCGTAAAACTGTTGGGCCCTGTCCATGAGTAAGTGGCACCCGATACCGAAGCCGTACTCAGGTTGATAGAAGAACCTGCACACACCGGGCCGTTACTGGTCACAGATGGCGTTGAGGGTATGGAATTGACTGTTACCGATGTGGTTACAGCTGCGCTCACACAACCCTGCGAGGAAGTAGCCACGACGCTGTACACGCCTCCATTCACTGATGCTGCATTGGAAATCGAGGGAGCCCGGCTGCTGCTCGTAAAGCCATTTGGTCCGCTCCATGAGTAAGTGGCACCCGAAACTGAGGGAGTACTTAAATTAATCGCCGAACCTGCACACACCGGTGTATTACTGGTAGGTACAGGAGTAACCAGAGCCTTGACGGTGATGCTCATATTGAACGTTGTCTGGTACGTATTGGCACTGGCCACACAGGTAAGGGTATAAGTTCCGGCAGCAGGTGAAATGCTGGCCGTCGAATGATCGGTGTTATAACTAAAGGTTCCTGACGAAGGGCTTATTGACCATGCATAGGAATAGGTAACGCCTGATACTGTTTTTTCAGGAGTTACAGAAGCGGTTATTGCGTTGCCCTGGCACACATTATTATTATTGCTCGTTGTATATTCCGGCAGCCCGCCAAGATCATTTACCTGGGTAAAATCAAACACAGCAGCGTTTGAATTGTCATTGGAAACCGCAATGATCACGCTGCCTATAATTAGTCTTTGAGAAGCATTGCTTCCATGGCTCTGCAAACCGGGAGCACCACTTTGGATGGTAATGCCGGTTCCTGCACTGAATGTGAGATCACTGTTATTTGACCAATAAATTTGCCCGTTGGGCGCGTTGATCACTACGCTGGTAAAATTGGCCAGGTTTACATTGGAAGAAACGGTAAGCGTGCCATTAATGGTGAGGACGCCACTTTGCCCCGTAATGGTTGAAGCATTTATATTCGAACCATCTGGTACAGTATAATCAGCGCTCGCATCCAGGCACAGAAATAGGACACCACATGCCACCAGGCAGTACCGGGTAATCCATTGCTTTGTCAATTTGAAAAGTGAGCTGTTTAACCTTTGATTAATTTTTTTACCGCGCATAGTATGAGTTTCAAAAAAATATTTGCCTTTATAAACGGACATTTCGATAATTATAGTACATAACTAGTGTCATCACCGTATCATTAAACATAAAATATTTATCTAATAGAAAATTTTCTACAACATAACTCATTGATTTACTATGGGTAATGTAGAAAATGAAAAATCAAAAAAAAATCAGCTAAAAATTCAGAAGTTGACAAACATCAAGACTTTTTTTGGCGGCTGCGAATCCTGCAAAGGGTTTCGAGGGTCATTCCAAGGAAGGAAGCTATGTATTTTAAAGAGATCCGTTGAAGCAGATGGGGATAACTTTTAAGAAATTCATCATATCTTTTTGTAGCAGACGGAATTCTGCAGATATAAGCTCTATGTTCGGCGCACCTGTAGCTATATTCCCAAAGACGGCGGCCAATAACGTTCGTCTCCGGAAATGTCTCAAACATATATTCTGTAAGTGAGATAGGAATAGCGACCAGCAAACTATCTTCAAGGGCCTGCAGGTATTCACGGCAGGGGTCGTCGGTTCCAAGGGTACGAATAGACCCCACTATTTCATTTTCGGCAACAATCCATGTGGTGATTTGCCTGCCTTCTTTAATATATCCCTGCATCACCCCTTTTACAATAAAATAAAAATGATCAGCCACCGAACCGGGCTTCAGCAGGAATTTTCTCCTGGAAAGATCAATGGGAAAAGTGTTTTTGTCTATAGCCTCTATTGCTCCCTGCGATAGCGGGGCAATCGTATTAAAAAAAGATACCAGGGGTGAATGATTATCTGGTGTATTCCACTTGGCGCTTGTTTCCATCTTTACCGGCTTTAAATAAAAGAAGGAACAGCAAGTTATAAAATAAATGCAAACATGAAATATTTTCTTATCACAATTATCTATTTCCCATTGGGGAGTTTACGTCTTTTCGTTCTTTTGACGGCTCCGGATCCTTGACAATGTTTCAAGCGTAGTGCCAAGATGGGATGCGATGTATTTCAATGAAATACGGTTTACCAGGCCCGGAAAAATTTCCATAAACCGGTTATATCTTTTGGTAGCGTTAGTTATCCTGGCGATATAAGCCCTTTCTTCGGCTTGCCGGTATTTGTGTTCCCACAAACGCCGCGCTATTACATTTGATTCAGGGTAATGGTCAAACATATATTCAGTCGTCGCTACAGGAACTACGATCATTTCACAATCTTCCAAAGCCTGAAGATACTCGTCACAGGGATTACCGGTTCCCAACGTGCGGAAAGATCCCGCAATTTCATTTTCCTGCATGATCCATGTAGTAACAGGCCTGCCGTTTTCTTTTACAAATCCCTGCACCACACCTTTTACGATAAAGTAAAAGTACTGAGATGTAGCACCTGGTTTTAAAATGAAACGCTTTTTTTCCACCTTCATCAGGAAAGAATCACGGAGAACCAGCTTCTTTGCCCCTGCAGAGAGAGGTTGCACACTATTTAGAAAATCAATGAAGGGATATAAATTATTTTTTTGCGACGTCGCGCCGGATGATTCCATAGTTGTAATTGACAAAATAGTTTAGCGGCCCGAAGATAGTGGAAAAGATGATAGCAACGCTATAGATAGTGTATGGATGGTGTATGGATAGTGTATGAGTAGTGTATGCATCGTGTATGAAAAATTTACGATCACCATATACGGTAACAGTAAACACATAAATAATTCATTTTTTTCATTCCCACATTCCCACATTAGATAATTAGCTAATTGGCTGATCAGCCAATTAGCTAATTATCTTTCTATCTTTGCACCAAGAAAGACCAATGGAACACGATCATTCTCATCACCATAGCATACCTTCAGCGCTCACAAATGTGAACAGCGCCTTCGTGATAGGTATTTGCCTCAACAGTCTTTTTGTGGTAATCGAAGCGGTTATCGGTTTTTCGATACATTCTTTGTCACTTTTATCTGATGCCGGTCACAACCTGGCGGATGTCGGAAGCCTGGCTTTATCCCTGCTGGCCTTCCGGTTGTTAAAAGTAAAAGCCAATGATAAATATACCTACGGCTATCGCAAAACCACCATCCTTGCAGCGCTGCTTAACGGAGTGATATTACTGGTTTCGATCGGCGCAATTGCCTATGCGGCTATTCAACGGTTTGCCGACCCGGTGCCACTACCCGGAAAAACGATAGCCCTTGTGGCAGGCATTGGGATCGTCGTTAATTTTATCACTGCTTTCCTTTTCATGAAGAACCAAAAAAAAGATCTCAACGTGAAAAGCGCCTACCTGCATATGCTGGCAGATGGTATGGTGAGTGTGGGCATCATGGCCGGCGGTTTCCTGATTTATTTTACCGGTTTATATTGGATTGATCCGCTGATCAGTATAATCATCGTTATCGTAATACTGGCAGGCACCTGGGGGTTATTGAAAGAAAGTCTTGCCCTTACGCTGGATGCAGTGCCAAAAGATATTGACATAAATGATATTAAAACAAATGCAGAAAATATCGACGGCATCCTTGACCTTCATCACATTCACGTGTGGGCAATAAGTACTACCGAAAATGCGATGACCGCTCACATGGTGATTGACTGCAATGAAAGCAGCGAACAGATCACAGCCATAAAAGATACGCTCAAACACCGGTTAGAACATATGAACATCCGTCATATCACGCTTGAAACCGAATTTGATACCGATGATTGTAAAGACTGCTGAAACGAAATTTAATGTATACCATTTTTCATTATTGCGTATATTGGGACTCTCATTAATCAAATTTTCGCGCAATGAACCAGTTTGTGCCGGTTGGCAAATCCCGCTTCCTTTATTTTCTTGAAAAAGTTGAAAGCATCTTAACCCAGGCAGCATCTTCTGACGATGCCGGAAGATTTATTTATGCACAGGACATGCGTACACCACTCTTTATGCTGGAAGGCCTGAGCAGGATCTACAAAAAAATTCATACAAAGGGGAAGATCAAAAAAATCAATAAAGTTTTCAAAGACATAGAGGATTTTCTCGGCGATATTGATTATTACGACGGCTTTCATAAAGAGTTTGCCGCTGATAAAAATATACCTGAATTAATCAGTGTGTATGCAAAAGAAAAGACGGACGATAAAATAAAAAAATTCAACAAACATTTAAAAAAAGAAAAATGGATAGGCAAGCACAAAAAACGAATCAAAAAAATATATAAAATACTGGATGATATCGAATGGTTTGATGAAAAGAATGATACGGTCGCGGTATTGGAAGTGTACCAGAATGAGATTGAGAAAATTATTAAAAAATACAAGAGCCGCACGAATGAGTTCACAGACATTGAAAAAGATGTTCATGAACTGCGGCGTAAATTAAGATGGCTAAGCATTTATCCACAGGCGCTGCGGGGAATGATGGAACTTAAAACTGATGGCGAACCGCCGGAATTTTTAAAGAAATACCTTACACCTGAAATTATAAATTCGCCTTACAATAAAATGCCTGATGGCAGCGCGCTGGAAAATCACATCCTTCTGAACCAGAACTATTATTACGGCCTTAGCTGGATGATAGCGGAGTTGGGAAAATTAAAAGACAGGGGACTGAGAATTGAATTGCTGGAAAAAAGTATCGCCAAAGTTTACAAAGCGAAAAAAAATGTGTCTCAGCTCGCCTACTCTATTTCTGACGACAACCAGGCTACGATTTTACAAATCCTCGACGAAGCGCAAAGCATCAGCAACGCATTTTTTGAAGAAGATATTTTGGAGCATATTGTAGTGTCGGTATTTATTTCATAAAATAAATCTAAACGGTTGCCGACGAATGTTCGTTATTCGATGTTCCTTGTTCTTTATTCATTATTTTCCCCGCCTTTTAATATTGAATATCGAACAAGGAATAATGAATGTTGAAGTATGGGCAAATGCCTCATTGAAAATAAAAATCTGTATAGTTTGTTTGTTTACTGCAGAAAGCGAAGGATCCGGTTTCTTAATTTAAAATTCATCGTTCATCATTCAAAATTTGAATCCTCTTTCCCCAACACTTTTTCCCTCTTTCCGCGGTACAACAATCTCAACATCGATGGAAGTACGATCAGTAATAACGGAAGAGCAATTATAAAACCGCCGATAACGGCGATCGCAAGAGGCTGATGCAACTGGGCGCCTGCGCCGATTCCCAAAGCCAAGGGCATCAGCGCAATAATGGCACCGAGTGCGGTCATAAGTTTAGGGCGAAGGCGCGTAGAAATAGCATACACTACCGATTCATCAACGCTTTTATCTTCCAGCGTTTCCCTGAACTGCAAAAAAGTAAATATCGAATTTTCACCTATGATACCAACAATCATGATAAGCCCGGTGTAACTGCCCACGTTGAGTGGCGTGCCTGTAATAAAAAGCGCAAGATAACTGCCTGCAATGCCCAAAACAGCAATGATCAAAATAGTAAAAGCAGGTTTTACATCACGGAACAGGAACAGGATCACACCAAAAACCAGGATGCTTGAAGAAATAAGGATCATCAATAGTTCCGAAAAAGACTTTTGTTGCTGCGCATAATCACCACCGTATTCAATAGTGTATCCCTGCGGAAGGTGCACCTTGCTGCTGATCTGGCTCTTAATATCTTTGATGGTGCTTCCCAGGTCACGATTTTCCAACCGGGCAGAAACGATTCCCATCGTTTGCAAATTTTCCCTTTTTATTTCTGCGGAGCCGCTATCGAGTTGAAAGGTGGCAAGATCGGTTAAGGGCTTTAATGCGCCATTGGGTAAAAATATTTTCAGGTTTTTTAATTCACTAAGGCTCCTGTTGCGGCTTCCGGGGTAAACCAGCCTTATCGGATAGACCCGGTTCTTTTCATAAATTTTTCCTGCTACATTCCCTTCCAACGCGGTTTGCACCTGGAACTGGAGGTTGGAAGGTGAAATCCCGTATTGGGCTATCTTTTTAAAATCAGGGTTTACGGTTAGTGACGGGCCGGCAATCACAATGCCGTCAAACACATCGGCAGTGCCCTTCACATTATCTACGATCGAACTTACCTGTTGGGAAAGGGAATGCAATTTTTGTTCATCGTCACCGAAGATTTTTATTTCAATCGGTTGAACGGATGTCATCAGGTCGCCCAGCATATCCCCGATCACCTGCCCGAAATCCACCCGCAATTCAGGTTGTGAAGATTCAATCCGCTTGCGGATTTCCTCGATCACCTGTTCAGTACTTTTTTTCCTGTCTTTTTTAAGTTCAATAAGATAATCTCCGTCGTTGGGTTCTGTAATAAAAAATCCCATCTGCGTGCCGGTGCGCCGCGAATAGGCCTCCACTTCAGGCGTAGACATTATTATTTTTTCGACGGCCTGCAACTCCTTATTGGTTTCTTCCAATGAGGTTCCCGGGATGGAAGTATAATCCAGCACAATACTTCCTTCATCCATCTGCGGCAGAAAGCCTGTTTCCAAATGAGGCAATACCAGGATGATGGCTGCGATCAAAGCGGCAACAAAAACAAAGCTGATCCAGGGACGAAGTATGAACCATTTCACCCAGCCCTGCCGGTGAACCTGTTCCGGCTTCTCCTCTTTCTTTTCTTTTTTCTTTTTCTTCTTTTTTGAAAAAATAAGATAGATCACCGGCAAACAGATCCATGTGACAAAGAAAGAACAAACGAGCGTGATGATCATGGTATTGGTGAGCACATTAAAATAAGCGCCCGCAACGCCACTCATCAAAATGAAAGGAACAAAAATAACAATGGTGCTGATGGAAGAACCCACCATCGCCGGAAACAAATAACGAATGGCATGCTGCACCACCTCTTTATAGGGCGCATCCGGCTTTTCTTCGTGCGTTCGGTGAATTTGTTCTACCACCACAATGGCATCATCGATGATCAACCCGATGGATGCTGCAATGGCGCCCAGCGTCATAATATTTAGCGTATAGCCAACCGTATACAACATGATGAGCGTGAGGCCAAGTGTGACGGGGATGGTGATCAAAATGGTGGCACTTGCCTTAAAAGAACGAAGAAAGATGATGGCAACTATGATAGCAAGTACAAGCCCGATCCAAAGGCTGTCAGTCACACTTTTTACTACTGTATTTACAAAATCAGCCTGGATATAATAAGGTTTTATCGAGACATCTTTAGGAAGTATTTTTTTAAGCTGCGCGATTTTGTCCTTCATTTGAGAGGACACATCAATAAGATTGCTGTTCGGTTGTTTTACTACCCCGATCAAGACGCCTTCATGCCCGTTGGCATTGATCTTTACATATTGTACCGCTTCATTAATCTGTACATCAGCAATGTCTTTTAACAGAACTACCCTTTTGCCGTTACCGGCTACCACCACATTTTCAAGATCTTTCAAAGATTCAACAGAGGCATCAGTAAGGGTAAGATACAAGTAGCGATAATCAGAAAGAAAGCCATTTGAATTGATAAAGTCTGTCTGGCTCAGCGCCGCACTCACCGAATCGGGCGTGATGCCCAACGTGCTCATTTTTTGAACATTCAGCTTCACCCAGTATTCTTCTGATTTTCCACCCATGATGGCAATGTCTGATACTCCGGGCACCTGGCTGAGAAAGGGTTTAATAGTATACTCCGCCAGTTGTTTCATTTCAATGGGCGATAAGGAATGGCTTTCCAGCGAATACCCCATTACGGGTAAAATAGACGGATTCATCTTCTCCACCGTAATATTTACATCCGGCGGTAATGTGTTTCTGATCTCCGCTATTCTTGATTCCAGTCTTTGTTTACTCAGGTCTACGTTAGCGTTCCAATCCAGGTAGGCAGAAATTTCGCAGCTTCCCCTGCTGGTGGTGCTGCGGATATTAACAAGGTCAGGAATCTTTTTGATTGCCAGCTCGAGTGGCCGGGTGATAGTCACCATCATCCGGTCAACAGGTTGAAGCCCGGCATCCGCGATGATCTTTATTTTCGGAAAGGTAATTTCGGGGAAGAGCGCTGTTTGTAATTTGGTATAAGCAAACATACCGCCGGCAATAATTACCGCCACCAGCACGGTAAGCGGGCTCTTATATTTCGTAAAATAATTTGACCTGCGCTTTTGCGGGCGTTCCTGTGAATCCGTTAAATCGTCTTTTTCATTATTCATTCAACAATGCATTTTTACATCAGATCCATTTCAAAGCCTTTTATGGATTTGTTTTTGTGCTGTCTGCCGCAGCCGTCGCAGCCGATTGTACAATGACGGAAGCCGTGTCTGAAAGTCCGTAATTGCCTCCCGACAATATTTTTGCGCCGCCGTCAAATTGTGGTGACAATACCTGCACCGTATCGCCTTGTTCAATCCCTGTTTTTACCGGCACCTTTACTGCGGTGCTGTCATTGATAAGTTGCATTACCCAATATTTGGTTTGTGTTTGATCTGACAACACCGATTGCTTGGGTAAGGTTTGCGCGTCCTGCACTGATTTCTTCAAAATTTTCACTTTCGCGATCAGGTCTTTTGGAATGCTGTGGCCGGCATTCACCCTTATAGAATATTGTTGGGTTTGGGAAACAGAATCAATCGCAGGCATTGATGAGGAAATAACACCTTGCAACACTTCATTATCGGGAAGCGAAAGATCTACGTGTTTGCCAATGGAAACATAAGGCTTGTCCTCATACGGCACATTCATCACAAACATAAAACTCCTGGCATCGCTGATCACGGCTAATTGTTCTCCATCCTGCACATAATCTCCAGGCTGGTGGCTTACCTCCATCACATAACCGGAAGCATTGGAACGCAATACGTTTACTCCCGAAAAATTGAAGCTCGAATCAAGGCGGTCTACCGCGTTTCCGATGGCTTTGGCTTCCTTGGTCTTCAATACAAACAATGGCTGCCCCTGGTGAACGTAATCGCCATATTGAATGTTGGATTTTTCAATGTAGCCGTTCAGGTTGGATTTTACATAGTTCTGTTGCATGAAGATGGAAGTGGCGTTCAGTTCGATATATTCGCTCAATGACAAACGGGAGACCGTTGTAACGGTAACGGGTGTACGCACATCGGGTGTGTCATTACTTGAGTCTGAAGAGGAAGAGTTACAGCTTACAACCAGTAAAGCAACAAATAACACGAAAAAGTATTTTGCGTTTGCTGCCGGAGTTGGTGTCCTCACTCCTGCCTGGGTTGGTGTCCTCTCCAACTCCTTGTTTTGCCTTATCCAACGTTTGAAAAAATCTATTTTCATTGAACTTCATTTATAATTTCATATTCCAGTAATTCAATTGTTGTATCACCTGGTAACGGGCCATCTGGTTTTGCACCACCAGGTTTTTGGCAGTGATATAATTGTTTAGCGCCAGCACATAATCCGTGATCCTGATATCACCCGTCTCCAGCAATTTACCGTTCACTTTTATAAGGGTTTCCAAATATTGAATTTGTTTATTGATCGTTCCGGTAAGGCTTTCAAGGTTGTTGAGTTGTTGCTGTAATTCCTGCACCTGTTGTTCGTATTGGTTGTTGAAGAATTCCTGTTTTCTCTGCAACGTTCTTTCACGAATATTTAATTTTTCAAATTGCAATTGCTTTTGCCCGCCATCAAAAATAGGAACCGACAAATTGATGCCGAAGCTATAACCAAAATTTTTATACGGGGTAACCATGAAGGTAGATTGGTAACCGGCATCTGCAAATAAATTTACCTTGGGCCGGTATTGGATTTCTGCAAGGCGGCGCTCATTTTGAATCCTGAGGCTATCAAATTTATAACTCAAAAAGAAAGGAGACTCCTTTGCCTTATAATTTTTGATCACCTGTATGCCAGGCGCCGCAAGTGTTGCCGTAGAAGTATCCACAATTCCCGCGAGATAATTCAGCGAGTCATAATCCATTTTATATTGCACCCACGTTTGATTGCGCGTTAGTTGCTGCTGCTGCAGCGTCACTAAAAAAGACAAATAATCCGACTGCCTGTACACATTTTTTTGCGTAAGCACTTTTAATATTTGTTCTTCTTTGCTTAACAGATCAATTACCTGGTCGTTCAATTCGAGCTGCAACTGATCGCCATACGTAGTGATGTATTGGTTGATAATGGATTTTTTCAAATCCTGGTTTTGAATTGCGGCCGTATTATTCAACGAATCGTTTTGCAACTGCAAACTCTCAAACTGCAGGCTTAAATTTCGCTTGTTGTAAATATGTTTGTTCAACGAGACCAACGCTGAAAGCTGTTGCCCGTTGGTGATCGGTTCATCATAGCCCCAACCATTTACGATGGGAGCATAGTAAGCGTTTCCGTTTCCGGTAACCTGCCATTTATTGCCAGCAACAATAAGCTGGCTGTCTGCTTTGTTCTGTAAGATCTGGTTTCGCAGTTCAAAAATCCTGGGGTCATTTTGCAACGATTGTTCGATGAAAAAATCCAGGTTCTTTTTTTGCCCAAACGAAAAAAATGGCAGGAGAAATAAAAGTAGTGATATGAAATAAAATCTATGCATATTAATATAACAATAGCTATTCTGTATCATAAGAATAGCTAAAGTCGTGTAAATTTTTATTTTATTTTTTAGTCTCGTTCATAAATACGCCCGTCTTCGGATTTTAGATAAACCTTGCTGTATCAGCAAACATAAAACCAGAATTTGAAGAAATGTTGAAGAAGACGTTCAGTAAATGAACAAATTGTTATGATTTTTATTTAAAAAAAACAAAAGCTATTCCATTTTCGTGGAATAGCTGGGGATATACGGATTCGAGCGGTAATTATTCAGACTTTACAAAATTTCCATTCTGGTCAAAGATTACATCCTTGCCATGTACTTCGGCTTCATATGAAGTTTTTCCTTTTGCATCAGTCACTTTTCCTGCTTCAGAAACAGAAGTGTGATAATGATTTTTTACGTAGGTAGTAACGTTGGCAGGAAGCTCGCTAACCGGAATTTCTTCTACGATCTCGATAAAATTTCCTGATGGAGTAAACTGAACAGAGTTGGCTTCGCCATCTTTTCCGCCCCAGTTGGCTTCATAATTTCCGTTTTCTTTTTCCCAGCCCACATGTGTTGCTTTCGGATATTTTTTTTGCAAAGCCGTTTTTACTGCAGCAGGAACGTGAATATTTTCATTGGCTTCGTTTTCCTGTGCAAAAGTGGTGCTGCTCAACGCGAATAAAATTGCTGTAATTCCTAAAATCTTTTTCATAATTTTTGAATTTTGAAAATGTTTTCAATTTTTTTATTACACAAATTTATAAGGTGAATTTGAGGGAAATTTGAAGAATCCGCTTATTCGAAACTAATAAAAAGTTAAGAGTTTGAAATGGCAACAAAATAGTCTTGACATCATTTTTGTAATTTTTTTTTGCAGAGCAACAGCATCTGCTTTTGTTCTTGTATATGGCCGTATTGCGCTTTCACATTGATGTTTCGAATATGATGCCGGTAACAATAAACAGAAAGAGATCCATCATCTCCTGCATACCTGGTTTCCAAAACAATAGTTCTCCCGGTGATCGCAGGGATCTTTTTCTATGCGATTGAAAAGAAGCAACAAGTAAAACCATAAAGACATAAAACGCCACTTCTCTATACCGGTTACCTACAAAAAATCAAACGCTTTTTTATTCAGTAAACCCACAAATATTTCGATTTTTTAATTTCGGAATATTTTTTGTTTGAGTAATTCACACTTCAGATTATTCACAATTTTGATCTTTATCTTTGCATTGGCATTTTAAACTATAAACCACATGTTGCTTCAATTATTAAGAGTAAAAATTCAACAACTTATCGTAACCGAGAGCTCAGAAAGTTATCCCGGAAGCATCGCCCTTCCTGATGATCTCCTGGAAGCATCAGGTTTAAAATTATTTGAACAGGTGCACATAAATAACCTTACCAATGGCAACAGGATCATTACTTATGTGGTGAGGAGCAACAGGCCCGGTTATGTTTCACTGAACGGAGCGGCATCTAAATTATTCAACAAAGGCGATAAAATACATGTACTTGCGTTTGGCTATTTTGAAGATGAACTGGAAGCACGGGGTTTTCAGCCAACCATTGTGTATGCTGATGAGCGCAACAAGTTAATAGAAGCAAAAGAATATATCTTTTAGAAAAAAACATACTTGAAAAGATTAATCAGCAGATTAAGTAACTGGCAACACTGGCCGTTTTTCCCGTTTTACTTTCCTTTATTTTTTCTCTGGGCCTGGTACATTATTAAAAGCAGGTCCATATGGTTTTTCAGCACCTCTAATCCTACGCTCACGTTTGGTGGTTTTGAGGGAGAAAGCAAAAAAGAAATGTACGACCTGTTGCCCGAAAATTATTTTCCCAAAACCATTTATATTGATCCGAAACAACGGTTTGATAAAGTAGCGAAAGCAGTTCAGGCGCATTCTTTCTCCTACCCTTTTATCGTTAAACCCGATGTTGGAATGGAAGGCATTCTTTTCAGGAAAATTGATAATGACCATCAACTTGAAACCTACCATAATAATATGCCTGTGGATTATGTCGTACAGGAATTTATTGATTATCCATTGGAGATCGGCCTCTTTTATTACCGGCATCCTCAAAATCCTTCGGGCGTTATTTCGGCTTTGTTCTGCAAAAAGTTTCCTTTCATTACCGGCGACGGTTTCTCAACCATCCGGGAAATTTTGCAAAGAGATGAGCCCGAAATCACAGAGGAATTATCCAAGCTTAGCTCAAACGAACTGAATAAAGTACCTGGGAAAGGTGAACGTAAAAATTTATCGTTTATTGGTAACCGTTATCATGGAGCTACTTTTCATGACCTCTCTGAATATATCGACGTGGAACTTGTGGAGGTTTTTGACCGGATCAGCCACCAGGGCCAGTTTTATTATGGCAGGTATGATATAAAATGTTCTTCAATTGAAGAATTGAAAAAAGGGATCAACTTTTCAATTCTTGAATTTAACGGCGCGGGCTCTATCCCCAATCACATTTATACCGGCAAATATTCTATGTGGCAGGCTTACCGGGAGATCGCCTTTCATTGGAAAGTTCTTTACCAAATCAGCAGGTATAATCATAAGAACGGCCTTCCCTATTGGAAAGCATGGAAAGGTGCCCGCTTCCTGCGCAAGGCAAAAATACTTTTCCGGTATTTAAGAAAGTGTGACAAAAAGCTGGTATTGAAACCGGTGACGCCAAAAGTAGATTCCTGATCAATTATTTTCTAAACGTATAAACAATTCCCGGTTCGAGATGCCCGAAATTGTACTGAAGCTGAAAAGAGACGGTGTTTTTCGGTTGATCGGGCGCTTTGATCTTTGCATATCGGTGGTAATTATTAACCACGTGCTTCCCTGTTAAATACCCTAAGGCGGCACCCACCACCACATCTGTTGTCCAGTGGGCATTTTCGGTTACCCGGCTAATGCCAATCAGTGAGGCTGCAGTATAGGCAATGATCGGAATCGCCGGTTTATCCCGGTATTCGGAAGCAAAAACAGTAGCTGCAGCAAACGCAACAGTGGCATGCCCTGAAGGAAAAGAACTGTAGGTTTTTTTCCCGTTATAGTCTCTTTGCACTTTTGTAAATGGTCCCAGGAACCGTGGGCTGGCTACCTGGTCAGGGCCATAATAATTAGGCCTGGTTTCGCCGGCCAGGAACTTTAGCACCGTTTCCATGGCCGCGCCCGTGATGTAAGCCTGCGTGGCCAAAAGCGTAGTTGTCACTACCTTCTTTCGTTTAAAAATCAAGCCATAGCCCGCTAAACCTGCCAGCGTAAATCCTTCATAAATCCCCCCCACGTTCGTGATATAATGGCTTATATCGTTTACAGATGTATTGCGGTTACGCAATTTTAGCGCGGCTTTTTGAATGGGTTTATCCGCAAGAAAAAGAGCGCCGGTTCCGGCAGCAAAAATTCCAAAATTTTTCCAGTCTTTACCCTTCATGTGGAAAGGCTTCGTGAATTCCTGCTTCAGGTCACTTCCCAGTAAAACAAAGTAAGTTTTGGGTGTAAGCTGCGTTTTTTTATTGTAAGCGGCAGGGTTGATATTGTTGATTTGATTACCCGCGCTATCTTTTTTAAGACTCAGGCTGTCCAACTTATTAACGAGCGTATCCTGTGAAAATGCGGCCACGTTAAAGCAAAGCATAGACAGGATAAAGAGGTATTTTTTATAAGATTGCATAGTAAACTTTTTCTTTTGGTTCCTTCAACACAATAAGCATTCCAAAGGTTTTAAATCGCTGGTAAGCCGGCACTTAGTCGTTCCCCGAAGGAGAAAAAACAATCTCAACAACATGCTGTCCTTCGCGAAAATGATAGTTTACAGAAAACCTATAAATGTCTGTAATCGTTTTTACAATGGATAACCCGAGCCCGAGAGAATCAACCGCTGAAGATTCTTTTTTAAAGCGCTCAAATAATTCCCTTGTATCACCTTGTGGCTGCGGCCCTGAGTTGCTCACGCGAAATGATTTAGTATCAAGTTCAACCGTAATATCGCCATTGTCAAAGTTGTGTTTTATCGCGTTCGACATAATATTGGAAATCAAAATTTCTGCCAGCGACTCATTCATCATCAGCCAAACATTATCCATAATGCGTTTGGAAATGTCAAGGCCTTTCGCCTCTGTCAGTTCGTCAAAATTATCAATGTAACGGTTTAACATAGACGAAAAGTTGATTTTGTCTACCTGGGCAAACTGCAGGTTTTCAATTTTTGTGAGCAGCAATAACGACTGGTTTAATCTTGAAAGCCTTGCGGCTGCTTCGTTTAATCTTTGCAAAACATTAATTTGCGCCTCGGCCAGGTTTTCGGATTGGGATAACAACTCCACTTTGTTTTTGATAATAGCCAACGGAGTTTGTATTTCATGAGAAGCATTCTCAGTAAAACTTTTCAGCGCCTGGTAATCCTTCGTTACTTTTTGTGTCATAAAAAGCACCGTTTTATTAAGTTCTTTAAATTCATCAATATCAGTTTTCTGGAGTGTAATTTTATTTTTTGAAGAGAAGTTGAACTGGTCCAGCTGGAAGAGTGTGTTGCGAAAAGGTTTCCAGAGTTTACTCAACAGCAACCTGTTGGAAACAAAGAGTATCAGTAATAAAATAATAATGATGAAAAGCGTGATTGTCAATATCAACCTTACAATATCTTCTGTTTCCTGTTGCGATTTTTTGACGGTAGCTATATAATGTTGCCCGTCCTGCGATACGAGAAAATCTATCCTGCGAAATGATTCATTTTCGTGTTCTTTTTTGTTATAAATGTCCTGTGTTGAATAAGCATCTTTAAAGCTGGAAAGTGACGTAGGCTGAAAAGAAATCTGCTGGTCTTTATAGTCCGAAGTTTCAGGAAGCTGCCCGGTTTCGTTAATGTGCTGTATGATCTCGCGCTGTTCAATGCGAAGGTCTTTATCCAGTTGGTAAATTAAAATGCGATGAAGAATAAAATAATAACCAACGCTGCTTATTAAAAGAATGGCAATAATGATCGGAATGGTTACCCTGTTATATTTTGCAATTAATTTCATCTGAAAATATTTGTTGTTTTAAATCGGGCCGGTGGTGAGATACCGTTTTTTTCGCGCCGCGAATGTTTGGATAACATCATGCGCGGTTCATTGATCGGTAAATTTATATCCCATTCCATAAACCGATTTAATATAGTCAGCGTCACCGGCATCGATCAATTTTTTTCTTAGATTTTTAATGTGGGTATAAATAAAATCAAAATTACCGCCCATTTCATTTCCCCAGAGATGCTCTGCTATAGCATCTTTGGAGATCAGGCGTTTTTTATTGGAAACAAAATACAACAACAATTCGTATTCTTTTTTGGTAAGTTCTACCGGTTTATTTTCTACCGTTACTGATTTTTTTTGGGTGTCCACGCAAAGGTTTCCCAATTGAATAACGCTGTTGCCTCCAAAATTTTTTCTCCTGATGATGGCCGCTATCCGCGCGTTTAATTCTGAAAGATGAAATGGCTTCGACAAATAATCATCAGCGCCGAGGTTCAACCCTTTTATTTTATCATCAAGGGAATCTTTGGCCGAAATAATAAGCACCCCATCGGTTTTGTTGTCCTGCTTTATCTGTTCCAGAATTTTTAATCCATCGCCTCCGGGCAAGGTGATATCAAGAAGGATACAGTCATAGGTATTATTTTCGGTTTTGTAAATGGCGCTTTTGTAATCGCGGGCTGTATCACAGGTATATTCATGCACCGAGAGATAATCAGCAATACTTTCACTCAGTGCTATTTCATCTTCGATAATTAGAATTTTCAAGGCAATTTTTTTTGAAAACTACAAAATGATTTTGAGCTAATCCTGAAGAGTATTCCCGTAACCACAAATTTGCTACAGAATTTGAAAATAGTTTTGCTTCCCATTTAATTTTGCAACGTGAAAAGATTTTTTATCCTTACCCTTTTTTGCCTTCCCGGTTTTACCATCTTTGCCCAGTCTGCTACTGATAATACTTATGAAATTAAAGGTCGCCTGTTGGATTCCGCAACGCACCAGCCTCTGGAGTATGCTACAATTTCCATCTTTCCAAAAGATGCCAAAAAACCAACCACGGGAACCGTTGCTGACAGCAAAGGCAATTTTGACGTAAATAAACTCCCGGCCGGCACTTATAAAATCGTGGCAGATTTCATCGGTTACAAGTCTCGCACCTTACAGCAAATTACGGTGGATAAAGAAAACCCGGTTGCCAATGTAGATGATATTTTCCTTCAATCAAGGGCCACCACCTTACAAAATGTTACCATTTCCGGACAACCAAAAATTATTGAAAATAAGATTGACAAACTGGTTTTTAACGCGGAGCGGGATCTCACATCACAAGTAGGCGTAGCAACTGACATTTTAAAAAAGGTGCCGCAGGTTTCGGTAGATATCGACGGAAACGTAGAACTGGCAGGCAGTTCAAGTATTCGCTTTCTTATTGACGGGAAACCATCTGCTGCCTTCGGCTCTAATATTACAGATGTTTTGCAATCCATCCCGGCGAGCCAGATAAAAAGCATTGAAGTGATAACAAGCCCGGGAGCAAAATATGACGCGCAGGGACTCGGAGGCATTATAAATATTATTTTAAAGAAAAATAATTCGGAAGGTGTAAATGGAAATTTGTCACTTACGGGAGGTACACGAAATGAAAACGGTTCATTTAACTTCAATGCAAGGAAAAAAAATTTTGGAATGAACGCATATATCAGCGGCGACGGAAGATTGAGAAGCCAGACCACCAATAATTCCGTAAGAGTAACTAATGATACGGCAGCGAATACTAAAGTTTTTCTTAACCAAAATGCCTCTGCCGAAGACCAAAGAACCGGCTATCACGCAGGACTTGGTTTTGATTGGGATATAAACGGGCATAATGGAATTTCCGGATCGGTTTCCTATGGCAGTTTTGGCCATAAAAGCACAGGTATTACTAACCAGGTGCAACAAACGAAAGACCAGGCGGGCAATTTATTATCCGATATTCAAAACTCCATCAATTCTGATCACAAGTTTCATTTTCACAATGTTGACGCAAGTCTTAATTATAAAAAAACATTTAAAAAAGACGACCAGGAATTGGATCTTGAGGTAAACACCAGCCAGGGCAACAGGACTATCCGCGATAATATTTATCAATATCTTCTTCCGCAGGATTCACTTTTTTACAGCACGAGGGCTAACAATCCCGGAACGGAAAATGAAACCGAATTGAGGGCAGATTATACGCAGCCAATTAAAAAGAAAGTTCTTCTTGGTGTGGGCAGCAAACTGACTTTTTACGATATCAAAAGCAATTCACAGGTTCTGAAATTAAACGGTTCAGGAAATTACACGACCGATAATTATTTATCAGATAATCTTGCCTATCATCAAAAAGTGTACGCTTTTTATGGAGAAGTTACTTTCCCGGTTTTAAAATTATTTGACGCGAAGGTTGGCGGACGCTACGAACGGACTGAGATCAACGCTTTCTACTCCAACGCACAACAACAGCAGGGTGTTCCGGGTTACAACACCTTTGTTCCTTCCCTGTTTTTCTCAAAAAAACTGGGCGAAAATTCTCAATTAAAATTGAGTTATACCAAACGGATCGAAAGGCCTGAGTACCGGGACCTTAATCCGTTTATCAATACGAGTGATCCCAAGAACTTTAGTACCGGCAATCCTCATCTGTTGCCCGAGATTGGCAAAAGATACGAGTTGGGTTATAGTATTGATGTTGACAAGATCGGCTCATTTATGGCAAGTTTGTTCTACCGGATAAATGAAAATGACATACAGGATTATATCGTGTATTATCCATCCTACCAGGTGGGTGATACTACCTACAAAGATGTGGCAGTAAACACCCAGGCGAACATCGGGCGCGAAAATAATTTTGGACTTAATTTGTTTGCTTCTGCAAAATTCTTTTCAAAACTGGATGTGAGAACCAATGCGTTCCTTTTTGTAAGACACACGATCAACACGATTGATAAAGGATATGACTACAGTAGTTTCAATTACCGTATAAACATGAATGCTGATTACCGGTTTTCAAAAACACTGGTTGCAGAATTTTTTGGGAATTTCCGGTCTGCCATTCACCAGGCGCAGGGAACTGATCCGGCGTTCGCGAGTTATAGCCTTGCTGTCCGCAAACAATTCTGGAATAAAAAAGCAAGTATTGCGTTGACAGCATCCAATCCTTTCAGCAAATATCTTGTGCTGAAAATGAAAACCTTTGGACCTGATTTTAATATCGACCGAACACGAAAAATCCCTTTTCGTTCCATCGGCATTAATTTTACCTGGAAATTTGGAAGGCTCGAATTTAAAAATGATAAGACCGCTCCGCCTGAAAATCTAAGCGCACCGGTTGACAACGGATAAACAAAACGCGGCAAAATAAAAACTTCGTTTATTTATTCGTTTACTATTTCTGCCTAAAGAAATAATTACGTAAAATTAAAACTTTGGTTATTTGTTGGTTTGCTCTTCCGAAGGAAAAAACTCAACGAGTTTTTCTTTAATTTTTTCAGGTATATCCGTGCGCTTTTTTGTTTCAGCATCAACAAAATACAACGTTACATCGCCCACGTTCAGTAACTCTTCCTTTTCATTATAAATATCAGTGTGAAAAGATATCCTTGAATGCAAAGGCATTTCCTTCACGATCGTCACCACCGTAAGAAGATCGTCGTATAAAGCAGGGCGCAAAAAGCGGCTATGTATCTCCGTTACAGGCATAATAACACCAGTTGATTCAATCTCCTTATAAGTCAACCCGAGGCTGCGCAACGCTTCTGTTCTTCCAATTTCGTAAAGCTGCGCATAATTGCCATAGTACACTACACCCATCTGGTCGGTAAGCGCATAATGTATTCGTATTTGTGTTTTGTGTATAAACATGCCTAAACCTTCTAAACTTCTAAACTCTAAACCTACTTTCCAATCATCCCATCCACACTTATCTTTCCCGGACCGCAAAGTAAAATAGTAATAGTAGCGGCCAGGTAAATAGTGCCTCTTTCGCCGGGACCCAATATTTGTCCGTGCGTTGCTACAAAAACAACAACCGCCATAGCGATTAAAATGGGAATGCACGCATAGCGCGTAAACAATCCAAGTATCAAAAAGATAGAACAAAATAATTCGGCGAAAATCACAAGAGCAAGAGAAACCGTTGACCCCATGTGAAGAAAATTCATGAATTTGTATCGGAGAGAGCTGAATGCAACCAGTTTACTATAACCGTGGCTTGCAAGCAGAATTCCAAGAATCACTCTTAAAACCAACATACCTAAATTGAAAGCCGCGTTGGAATATTTTGTGGACAGAAATTTGCTCATGTGTTTTTTACAATTGTGTTAACAAAGATTTGTGCAATTTAAAGTGTTTTTAATATCATTCAAATATTTTTGAATTCGTAATTAGTGGAACGGTGTTTGTATTTTTGCGCGAAGCAATATCATTTGCAACCACTAACAGTTTGTTTGTTTTTTTAATTCAATATTGAAAAGTAAAAATATGATTTTGATGAAGCGTTTGTTTCTCCCCCTTGTTTTCATGATCCTCTCTGCCCAATGTTTTTCGCAGGCCAATTATTTTATAACGGATCCTCAAAAACAATTTAAGGAAGCGGAAGATCTTTTTATCAAAGGAGAATACAGTCTCGCCTATCCCCTGCTAAAGCCTTTGCTGGATAAGTATCCTGAGAACACTAAAAGCAGTCATGCGTACCTCAACCAGGATGTGGAATATTATTACATCGTTTGCGAATTGAAGATGAACCAGGAGGTGGCCGAAGATGCTGCCAAACGTTTTATTGATGCAGCCAATAACGAGCCCCGGCAGCAATTAATGAGCTTTCATCTGGCTCAATATTATTTTATAAGAAATGATTTTGCGCGCGCGGTGGTCTATTATGAAAGAGCCGGTTATAATAATCTCAGCAATGAGCAGATTGCTGATGCTAAATTTGAACTGGCTTATTCTTATTTTCAAACAGGACAATACAAAAGCGCCAAACCTTTGTTCGATGAAATTCATCAATTGCCCTCCAACAAATATTATTACGACGCGAACTATTACTACGGCTATTTAAGTTTCAGGGATCATGATTATAATAATGCGCTGGCTGCTTTTCAAAAAGTGGAATCCATTCCTAAATACCGGGGAATGGTACCGTATTACATAGCCCAGATCTATTATTTCCAGGGAAATAAAGACCAGGCGCTACGTTATGGAGAAAGCAAGCTTGGTCAAAATGATATTACCAACCGCAAAGATTTGAATCTTTTAATAGGCCAGATCTATTTTGAGAAAAAAGAATTTGCGAAAGCGCTGCCTTTACTGGAAGCCTATGTAAAAAGCAGTGCAAAGGTTTCCAAAGAAGTGATGTATGAATTGAGCTATTGCTATTACAACCAAAATGATGTTGAAAAAGCGATAGAAGGATTTAAACAATTAAGCAATGAAAAAGATTCTTTGGGACAAAATTCCATGTATTTGCTGGGTGACCTGTATTTAAAAACCGGTCAAAAAGAAAATGCAAGAAATGCTTTTCTTTATAGCGCTGATAATAACAGCAACCGAAAGCAACAGGAAATCTCCCGTTTTAACTATGCCAAGCTTTCTTATGAATTAGGCTACCAGGATGTAGCTTTAAGTTCGCTCAATAAATTTCTTGATCTGTATCCTCAATCGGCATATGCCAATGAAGCGAAGGAAATCATCATTAATCTATTGGCCAATACCAACAATTATGCTGAAGCGCTTTCTTTATACCAGTCTTTTCCTCAGCCGACGCCTACAATGAAAAGAATCTATCCCAAGATTCTCTTTGGACGCGCTACCGAATATATCAATGCACAGCAACTTAATGAAGCAGATGACCTGTTGACCAAAATAATTAATGATCCTAACGCCGGACAGGTATTACCCTTTGCCTATTTCTGGAAGGGCGAAGTTGCGTACAGGCTTAACCGTTATGATGAAGCGGTAAAGGATATGCTAAGCTATCTTCAATACGGCGGCATACAGGGTGAGGCCAATCCGACAGACGCGAGATATGTATTGGGATACTGCTATCTTCAGCTTGAAAATTATTCACAGGCGCTGGCAAATTTCAAACAGGTGGCACCTGTTATTTCTCCGCAATCCTCATCGCTGCAACAGGATGCTTACGTAAGAGCCGCAGACAGCTATTTTATGATGAAAAATTATAGCACAGCCAGGAGTATGTATCAAAATGTGATCAACGATGGTTTGGCACAAAGTGATTACGCACTTTACCAGGTGGCTCTCATCAATGGCATCAATAATCCTTCAGCGAAGATCACGACATTCAATACCCTCACCGAAAGATATCCTCAAAGTGACCTCGTGACCGAATCTTATATGCAGATAGCCAATGCTTACATGGTGCAGGAAAAATTCAGGGATGCCATACCTTATCTTAATAAGATTTTAAATATTAAATCTGCCACCAGCCAATACCCTAAAGTGTACCTTAAATTAGGCCTTGCCAATTACAACCTCAACAATAACGAGGAAGCTTTGCAGGATTATCAAAAATTGGTAAGTCAGTACCCGCAATCAGAAGAAGCGAACGAAGCACTTGATAACATGAAGAATATTTATGTGGAAATGGGAAGGCCCAATGATTATGTAGCGTTTTTGCAAAAATCAGGAAAGGTGATCAGCATTTCAGAAGCAGACTCTCTTACCTATGCCGCCGCTGAATTGCAATATAGTAATAATGATTGCGCGGCCGCTATCAATTCATTTAATAATTACCTCGCGAAATATCCGCAGGGAGCTTACACCTTAAAGGCAAATTTTTATAAAAGCGAATGCTATGCAAAAAATAAAGATTGGCAGAACGCTGTAACAGGTTATGAAGCCGTGCTAAACGAAGGCAACAGTCCGTATGCCGAAAGAGCTGCCTACGCCGCTGCACGAATATTTTATTTCGAGTTAAAGGATTACGAGCAATCCAAAATCTATTTTTCAAAATTACTCGAACTCGCTACCACTCCTGAGAATACAATGGAAGCGTTGCGTGGATTGGTAAGAAGTTACTATCAAACCAAAGATTTCGCGCAAGCCAATAATATCGCCAAAGAACTGCTTACCAAAAAAGGAATCAGTACCGATGATAAAGCCATAGCCAATCTTGTGCTGGGTAAATCATTGCAGGCAAACAACCAGTGCGAAGATGCCATTAAAGCTTTTAAACAGGTATCAGCAGTAAATAAGGCAGAATGGGGAGCAGAAGCGCGCTATGAAACCGCCAATTGTTATTACACACTTAATCAACTTTCAACTGCGGAAAAAGCTGCTCTTGAAGTGATAAAAGTTACCGGTTCCTACGATTATTGGGTGGCAAAGGCTTATATCTTATTGGGTGATATTTACCTGAAAGAAAAAGATTATTTCAATGCAAAGGCGACATACAAAAGTGTGGCTGATAATGCGGTCATTCCGGAATTGAAACAGGAAGCCCAGACAAAACTGGAGGCCGCCACCGCAGAAGAACAACAAAATTCGAAAGTAGAAACAAGTCCTTCAAACAGTAAATAAAATTCAACAACAAACAATACCTTATGTTTAAAAAATTGATGATGAGGAACTCTTTTAATAAAACGCTCTTTATTTTGCCCCTGTGCTTTTTATTTACTGTATCGCACGCGCAGGACACAACAAGGAGACAAACCATACAAATTACTTCTTCCTACAAGCCTTCGCTGCGCAATACCGTAAAAATCAATCTTTATGCATCACCTATTTCGCCCGATACCTCCCGTCCCAGGCTTGCATACTATATTCCGCCCGAAAATTTGTATTATGCGTATCAGCCGGTTTCTCTAAAGCCACTTTCCTTACAGGCAGATACTTCTTTAAAACTTGGAGATCGTAACCAGTTGAAGGTGGGTTATGGCAATTTATCTACACCTTACGTCTCAGGCGCGTTCAGTTTTGGCGATGGCAAGCACAGCCTCGGAAACATTTATGGGAATTATATCTCGTCCCGGGGTCCCATAAAAAACCAGGACTTTGGTGAATGGAATGTAAAAGGCACCGGCAGCCTTTTTTCTGAGAAGAATGAAACCTATGCCGGCGTTGAATTTGCGCAGCATGAATATTATCAATACGGCTACAATCACAGTCTCCACGATTTTGCAAAAGACAGTATCAGGAGAAGCTACCAGGACTTTTCTGCAAGTTTAGGTTTCAGAAATATCTCGCACAATGATGTCGGAATTAATTATGACCCGCACCTGGAAGTGCACGAATTTTCAAGGGAAAACAAAGCAACCGAAACCACGGTAATGTTGAACCTGCCTGCTGAAAAAAGATTTTCCGACGCGGTATTTTTCAAGATAGAAGCGCGCGGCAACTTTGATCAATACAAGATTAAGGGTTCATCTGTTTCTGTAAATAACAATCTTTTTGAGCTGGCACCTGAGTTAGTTTATTACAGCGACATGTTTACTTTTCATGGTGGCATTACTCCTTCGTGGAACAACAGCACCCTGGCTGTGTTACCCAACATTTATGCAGAAGTACAACTACAGCAAAATGCCCTGATGGTGCAGGCCGGATGGGTTGGAAAATATTTACCCAATAGTTTCCGCACGTTAAGCCACGATAACCCTTACATGCGCGATCCGCTTTTTTTGAATAATACAAAAGAGATTCAATATTACGGTGGCATCAAGGCAACTGTGGGCAAACATTTCAACTTCAATGCAAGGGCTGCCTTAATTTCATATACCGATATGCCTTTGTTTGTAAACGATTCTACCTATGGAAATACTTTCGTACTCACGAATGAAAGTAAACTAACCAATCTTCAAATTCACGGAGACATGAATTTTATCAGCCAGGATAAATTCACAGCGTCTGCTGGCTTGGATCTAAATAGTTATACCGGGTTGCACGATAATGCAAAAGCCTGGGGATTATTTCCATTAAAATTAACCGGTTCTTTAAGATGGAATGCGTTTAAAGAACTGTTATTTAAAGCTGATGTTATTGCCTTTTCAGGTGGAAAAGCGTTGGTAGCAAATCCACTTAACCCCGTAGAAACTTCCGAAAAAGATATGAAAGGCGGTACTGACCTGAGCGCGGGAGCAGAATTTAAACTGAACAAGCGGTTTAGCGTATGGCTAGATTTTGATAATATTCTCAACAGCCAGTACGAACGCTGGAACAATTACCCTGTTTACGGCTTCCAGGTAATTGGAGGCGTTTTGGTGCATTTTTAAATTCAATTCTTTTTAAGAGGAAGTAAATTATTACAGATATTTGCGCACATGGAGGAACTTATTGCTTCATTTATAATTCAGGCAAAAGAATGCAGGCTTCGCGACATAGGAAAATTCAGGATGGTAAAAACGCCTGCTGAAGCTGACGTGGCCAACAAACAGGTTAAGCCTCCCGGCATCGAAATCGTTTTTACCACCCGCGAAGAAAAGATTTCTGATGGATTGGTAAAATATGTGGCAGATAGAAAAGCAATACCTATCACGGAAGCACTTGACGATTTAAAAAAATGGTGTGCAGATACAAAGTATAAACTAAAACAGGGACAGGAAATTCTACTGCAACCTTTGGGCGTTTTAAAAAAAGGGGCATCAGGAAATGTGTTTGTACATAATGCGACAACCGCAACCTTCTTCGAACCGGTATTTGCAGAACGTGTTATTCATCAAAATAGTGAACATGCGATGCTGGTGGGCGATAAAGAAACAACGTCTGCTGTAATGAACCATTATTACCAGGACGAAGAGAATACAGTAAAAAGCAACACATGGAAAATTCTAGCGATCATTCTTATAGCAGTAGGATTGTTTCTGCTATTCCTTCATTTTTACCACAACACATTTTCAGCTTCGACTTTTGGAAATCAAAATAAAGTTGTTCCTGCCACATCACCCAATACTTACTCAACGCAATAGTTATATTTTTTCATCAAGATAATATTGAAACAGGATGATTGTTTACAGCTCATGCCCGAATTGCGGTGATAAAAATATTTTCAAAGCGCTTTCAGCAAAGGATTATACCGTTTCCGGTGAAGAATTTGAAATCTGGGAATGCAAAAATTGTACACAACGTTTTACACAAAACATTCCCGGGGAAGAAAGCATAGGCCGATATTATCAATCCGAAGAATACATTTCTCACAGCGATACCAGGAAAGGTTTTATAAACAAACTTTATCACTCGGTAAGAAAGCGTACCCTCACTCAAAAGAAAAAATTAATAGAAGAAGCTACAAAAAAAACCGCAGGCAATATTCTTGATATAGGTGCAGGAACCGGGGCATTTTTAAATACCATGAAGAATGCCGGCTGGAACTGCACAGGCATAGAACCTGATACAACCGCAAGAAAAAATGCGCGTGAGTTGTATAATATTGACTTAAAACCATCCAAAGTGCTCTTTTCCTTTCCTGTTGAAAGCTTTGATGCCATTACGTTGTGGCACGTACTCGAACATGTTCATGAATTGCATAAATATGTTGAGCAGCTAAAAAGTTTGCTAAAAGCAGAGGGCAAATTATTTATTGCTGTGCCCAACTATACGTCCGCTGATGCAAAAATCTATAAAGAGTTTTGGGCGGCTTACGATGTTCCAAGACACCTGTATCATTTTTCACCGAAGGCGATGAAAGTCTTATTTGAAGAGCATGGATTACAACTTGAAACAATGCAACCAATGTGGTTCGATAGCGTATACGTGAGCCTGTTAAGCGAACAATATAAAACCGGCAAAAGCAAACCCGTCAAGGCTTTCATTAACGGAATGCTTTCCAACATTAAAACTGCCGTTGATAATACAAAATGCAGTTCTTTGATCTACATCGCATCTGTAAAATAAAAATTTTATTTTTTTGTTGGTTTACTGTTTAACGTGCAGCCGTAAATTTTGCCAGGCTTAAAAGTTGATTCTTTAAGATAAGCGTATCTCCATTCACGTTATAATGGTCAGCCTTTGCAAGTGCATTCAAATATTTTCTTTCAAAATCAATTCCGGGGCACAAAATATTGGTGCGAACCATTCCGCCAAACGCGATTGCGTTGTTCTTGCCTAAAGAATAATTTCCTGAGAAAGCGTTGCAACCACCATTGCCGGTTAGGGTGCTGTCACTTTTTAAAACAAGGAACATATTTTTTGCAGTAGCATTTGCCGGAATTACTTTGTTTGATAACTCCACCAAATTCCAACGCGTTCCCTGCAATGGAACATTGTCGATTGGCTTATTTAATTTTAACGGAAACTGAACCATCGCTAAAAGAAAGACTGGAACAATTGCTGCAATTACGGTTTTCATTTCATCTGATTTTTAAGAATTTGGGGAAATATTTCCATAATTTTTTTTTCAAATAGTTTATTTTCACTTTTCATAATTTCTTATGAACGAAAAAAGAAAGCTTCTTTCTCCCATTACTATATTGATGATTGTAATTGTAATAGCGGCAGGTGCAACTTGGTTTGTGCCTGCAGGAAAATACAACACGCTTTCTTACGTGAATAAAAGTTTCAAATATAATACCGATTCAGGCCAGTTAACGTTGCCCTTTAACAAACAAACCCTCGACAGTCTTTCTATATTTATCTCTCCTGAAAAATTTTCTTCAGGTTCTATCCGTAAGCCGGTGGCTGTGCCCGGAACTTTCCATTTAATTCCCAAAAATTCGCAGGGAGCCATTGATGTTCTCCAGGCGCCAATAAAAGGAATTATTGACGCTATTGAAATCATTTTGTTTGTCATGATCATCGGTGGTTTCATGAACATCTTTAATAAAACCGAAGCCATTCTTAAAGGTCTTACATCTCTTTCGTTCAGGATGAAAGGCCAGGAAGCCTGGCTGATCATTATACTTACGTTTTTGTTTTCTTTTTTAGGCGCATCCTATGGAATGGCTGAGGAAGCATTTGTTTTTTATCCCGTATTGGTGCCGCTGTTTTTGGCCGCCGGTTATGATCTTTTGGTTCCGGTTGCCGTAATTTTTGGAGGCACACAACTAGGCACGTTATCTTCATTTACCAACCCTTTTTCTACTATTATCGCCTCAAACGCTGCCGGTGTTACCTGGACCGACGGACTTACAGAGAGGCTTCTTATGTTCGTAATATCTACCGGAATTACAATCTGGTATCTTGTGCGTTATGCACAAAAAGTAAAAAAAGATCCTGCGAAATCAATTGTTTACCGCATAGATGGAGAAGTAAAATCACCTTTTGGAAACCTCGACCAAACAGGCACGGCAGCGCCTTTATCCGGAAGGAACCGGTTTTTAATCATACTTTTTATTTGTACATTTTTAATAATGGTTGGTGGCGTTATCTGGTTCGACTGGTGGCTGATCGAAATGTCTACCCTCTTTTTGGGCTCTGCCTTGCTTGTAGCGATTATAACCCGCATGAAAGAAAATGATTTCATCACTGAATTTATAAAAGGAGCAGAAAGTCTGTTGGGAGTGGCAGCAATCATTGGCGTGGCACGTGGCGTAACGATCGTATTAAATGAAGGTCATGTCAGCGATTCAATTTTATTTTATTCAGCAAAGTTGGTAAGTGGGATGCCTCCCGCCCTCTTCATTGTTGTGTTGCTGATTTTGTTTATGATCTTTACCTTGTTTATCGCCTCTTCCTCAGGAATGGCAGTGCTTACGATGCCGATAATCGGCGGTCTTGCCGTTATTGTAAATATCCCCGGAAAAGAAATTGTAAATGCCTACCTGTATGGAATGGGCGTTATGGGATTTCTTACCCCCACAGGATTAATTTTACCATCTCTTGCCCTGGTTAATGTTAGCTTAAAAGCCTGGTGGCAATTTATCTACCCTTTGCTCATCATACTTTTTATCTTGTGTTCGCTGTTTTTAATTGTTGGTATTTTTATAAAATAATTTCACTTTTGGCAGCAATTTAAGGTGTAATTTTTGCGGCAGTTGTTAAAAAGTATGAGTTATGAAAACATTCAAATATCCGCATCTCTTTATTTATTTTCTTGTAACTTTTTTGATCACAACACTTTTTTTCGGTTGTTCATCCTCAAAGACTGCCACCAAACCGAATGTTGAAGAGATCAGTAATATGATCAATGCACAGCGGTTTACTTTTGTAGCCGAAAGGGTGAACCCTTTGCGGGGAAGTTCACGCGTTCTTACAAGCGATTATGATGTGGTGGTAAAAAAAGATACCGTTAATTGTTACCTGCCCTATTTCGGTCGGGCTTACCAGGCAATTATAGATCCGGCAAAAGGTGGCCTTGATTTTACATCGCACCAGTTTTCTTATAACGTAACTTTAAGAAATAAAGATGAGTGGCAGGTTTACATCAGCCCCAAAGACAATCCCGATGTACAACAATTGTACTTCCAGGTTTTCGGTAATGGAACGGCAACACTCAATGTTGTGAACACCAATCGCGATCCTATTTCGTTTTACGGGCATGTTGAAAAAGTGAAAGATTAAATTTATCTATGGATCAGCAAACCGGGAAATATATTCTAATCGTAGGAATTGTAATTGTTGTAGCAGGCATATTAGTCTATTTTTTTCATGATTACCTCAAATGGATCGGCCGCCTTCCCGGAGATATAAGGATTGAAAAAGAAAATTTTCATTTCTATTTTCCGTTGGCAACGATGATTGTTTTAAGCCTGGTGCTAACTATCATAATTAATATTTTTAAAAGATTCTTCTAAGTTTTTTACATGAAATATTTTGTTGAAAAAGGCTCTGTGGTAAGGGAAATCTGGGGTAAAAGTGATACGATACTCTTTATTTTTGCCGGCTCTGCTGCTGAGTTTGCGCTTAACAAAGCCGTTGACTGGCTTTACTTTACGGGAAGGCTTCCTGCTGATCCGCTTGGAAGATTGTTTTCTACGGTAACGTATGCCCGAAAAATAATTTTTGCAGAAAACGAATCTGCTTTAAAAATCATCGATTCTATTTACGGCATTCATAAAGTAGTGGAAAACAATCGGGGCAAAGCCATCCCCGACTGGGCTTACAGGGATGTGCTTTATATGTTGATCCATTATTCTGTTGCTTCGTTTGAATTGCTGGAAAGAAAATTATCTGCACAGGAAAAAGAAGAAGTGTACGACGTTTTCTATCGCTTTGGCCAAAGAATGCAACTGAAAGGCCTTGCCAAAAATTATGTAGAATGGCTTCAGCAAAGAGAAGAAGATATGCAAAACGATTTGGTGAAAAGTGAATTGACCATCGACCTGTTTAAACAATACAAAAAACATTTGGGAGCTATCCGCTATTTTGTTTTGATAGAAGGCGAAAAATTGATCATCCCCGAACAGGTAAGAAAATTTCTTGGATTTAGTAAGTTTTCTTTTCTCTCGCCGATTGTGCCGCTTTATAAATTCAGCAGGAAAATCCACTTTGATTCTGTTATCAAAAAACTTCTTCTTCCTCAAAAATATGCGCGCGAAATCGCTGATCTTGATATTGTATAATTCACCCTAAAATCTGGCACAGATATTTCATCGGGATTTATTATTCATCTAAATTTTAATCTTATGGCAAAGTATGGTGATAAAGCCCAGAAAAAGGTCCACAAAGCCTTACACGAAATGGATGAGGGAAAACTAAAAAGCGGTAGTGGTAAAAAAGTAACAAGCCGAAAACAGGCGATTGCGATTGGGTTATCAGAAGCACGTGAAGAAGGCGGCAAAGTGCCAAAGAAAAAGAAATAAAAAACAAACGACCAAACAAACCTTCTATTCTTTAGACCAGCAATAAAAGATATCATTTTTCTTCTCAAGCTATTGAGTGGCGGTATGTTTTTATTTGTGCCAAACCACTTACTGTTTTAGAAATAAGAATCTGTCGTTTTTGTTTGTTTACTGTTCATTACAAAAGGTTGCCAACCATTCATCAAACATTCACTTACTTTTAAGGCTTGCTTTACTACTTTTATTTTTTTAACGAAACTATTTACACACCTTATGAAAAGACTTCTTTACTCCGTCACCTTTTTATTTTTTATTGGTTTTTCAGGGCTTTTAAGCGCGCAACAACTATACATGCCACGCAACATTAAGATTGCTTATAAAAACGGAACACGTTCTTTGCAAGGCACTCCGGGCCAAAATTATTGGCAAAATAGCGGCAAGTACGACATCAATGAAACAATAACTTCGTCAACAAAAGTGGTATCGGGCCAGGAGAATATTGTCTATTCAAACAACAGTCCTGACACTCTAACGGTGTTGGTTATACGCTTTGTAAATAATGTACATAAACCGGCTTCACCACGCGGAGGACAAATGGGTAAAGATTTCTTCACTACAGGGCTGGACATTACTTCTTTTTCTGTGGACAACCAGGAGTACAATGTAGACGGTAAAAACTGGGGAACAGTTGGTGTAGTGCGATTAAAAGAGGCTTTAATGCCGCACACTTCTGCAAATGTCTCTATTTCATGGAACTACCCTTTATCAAAACAGGATGGCCGTGAAGGACAAATTGATAGTACTACTTTTTATGTTGCGTACAGTTATCCACGCATTTCTGTTTACGATGATTATAACGGTTGGGATGTGCTTCCTCATACATTACGGCAGGAGTTTTACAATGATTTTAATGACTATACACTTGCTATTAAAGCACCAAAAAATTATGTGGTTTGGGCAACCGGTGATTTGCAAAACCCCGATGAAGTTTTACAACCAACTTATGCAAAGAGATTAAAAGATTCTTATACCTCAGACAAGGTTATTCATATTGCCAACTCAAGTGAAATGAAGGACGGGAAAGTAACACAACAAAACGACTGGAATACCTGGAAATTTAGTGCCGATCATATAACTGATGTTTGTTATGCTGTCAGCAACCATTACGTTTGGGATGCGGCGAGTGTTGTGGTTGATCCGGCAACCAAACGCCGTTCAAGCGTGCAGGCGGCCTACAACGATACCGCTAAAGATTTTCATCATTCGGTAGAATGGGCACAAAATGCTCTGCACTTTTTCTCAACACAATGGCCGGGTGTTCCTTATCCTTTTCCAAAAATGACAGCCTTCCAGGGACATGCGGATATGGAATATCCAATGATGGTAAATGATGCGACAATAAGTAATTCAGGAAGATTTGCCGGCGCCGGATTCAAGCTTGCGCAAATGGTGCAGGATCACGAAATAGCGCATACTTATTTTCCATTTTATATGGGTATCAACGAAAAAAGATATGCGTTTATGGATGAGGGTTGGGCAACTACTTACGAATACCTGATCGGGCTGGAAGAAAACGGTAAAGGTTATTCAGATTCTACTTACAAAAGATTTCGTATCCAGCGTTACATCAGCGATCCTTCAACAGATGAAGACCAGCCGATTATTACTATGTCGAACCAGGAAAGTGGCGCAGGTTATGGAAACAACTCGTATGGGAAAGCTTCTTTAAGTTATCTCGCTTTGAAAGATTATTTAGGCGATGCAACTTTCAAAAAAGCATTGCATTTCTACATGGATGCATGGCATGGCAAACACCCTATTCCGTGGGATTATTTTAATTGCATGAGCACAGGTTCAGGACAAAATCTTAACTGGTTTTTTCACAACTGGTTTTTCACCAACAATTACATTGATCTGAAAATCGACACCATCAAAAAAGAAAAGGGCGCTTATTTAATAAACGTACAAAACGTGGGTGGCTTTGCTATTCCTTTTGATGTAAAAATCACTTATGCCGACGGGCAAACTTCGACCATGCACGAAACTCCTTCTGTTTGGAAGAAAAATGAGAAAGAGCAGGTCATTAAAATATCAACAGATAAAATTATCAAATCTGTTTCACTGGATGGAGGGTTATTTATGGATTATACCCCGGACGATAATACCTGGAAACAGTAGTTTTAATTTCTGAAATATTACAGGCGCCCTGTTTGGGTGCCTGTTTTTTTTCAGGTAAAATAAAAATCTCACTAATTTGTCGGTTTACTGTACCCCGAATAAAAATTTTCATTGCCAAATGTTAGGGGCTTGTCCATTGAAAGGATTTTAATAATTAAACCGGTTCATCAAAAAAAAATTATTGTTTTACGACAAAGTTTGAATTTTCTATATTAACTTCGCCTTCTCGTAAAAAATGAAACAACTCATTTCCCATATTATCCCTTCTTCTGTTGCCAATTTTTGCATGGCTGCAACAACAACTACTACCACAACCCGCTAAGGGTTGTACATTTCTATATTACCAATTGGGCTTTCGCTGTATACCTTCGGGAAAAATCATTTAATAAATAATTTAATAGTTAAAAAATATGCGTGTTTTAAAATTTGGCGGCTCCTCCGTAGCAAACGCTGAAAATATCAATAAGATCGTTTCCATTTTAGAAGACAGGTTAAAAAAAGAGAAATTAATCGTCGTGGTATCCGCATTGGGAGGAACGACCGATGCGCTTCTCAACAGTGTAATTCTGGCTTCTGAGGGCAACGATCAATACCAGGCGGAGCTGCACAAAATTGAAAACCGTCACCTTGAACTTACCAAACAACTAATTCCTGTGGCGCAGCAAAGCCGTGTGTTAAGCATGGTAAAACAACATTGCAACGAGATTGAAGACATTTGTAACGGCGTATTTTTATTACAGGAACTTACGTCGAGAACTAAAGACAGGATTATGAGCTATGGCGAGTTATTATCCTCCCAAATTATTGCTGCAAAATTTGAATCTATCGGGTTTAAAAATAAATGGGTTGATGCGAGGAGGATCATAATCACCAATTCCAACTTTGAAAATGCAGTCGTAAATTTTGATATTTCCAATCCAAAAATTCATTCATACTTTCATGAAGCTGAAGAATCTTTTTTCATCGTTCCGGGATTTATCGCATCTGATAAAAACGGCGTAACCACTACCTTGGGCAGAGGCGGTTCTGATTATACCGCATCAATCATTGCTGCGGCTGTTGATGCTACTGCGCTGGAGATTTGGACAGATGTAAGCGGAATGATGACGGCTGATCCGCGATTGGTTTCCAACGCTAAGATAATTCCAAACGTGTTATATCGCGAAGCAATGGAACTTTCACATTTTGGCGCTAAAGTCGTTTATCCTCCCACCATCCAGCCGGTGATGAGAAAAAATATTCCTGTATGGGTAAAGAGCACCTTTTCTCCAGACGAGCATGGAACTTTAATTGAAAACGAAAATAAATCTTCCCAAAAAAGTGCAAGCACGGTTCGTGGTATTTCAAGTATCAATAAAATTGCCTTACTAAGTCTTGAGGGAAGTGGGATGGCCGGAGTACCGGGATTTTCAAAAAGATTATTTGAAACGTTAGCAAACGAACAAATAAACGTGATTTTAATTACGCAAAGTTCTTCCGAACATTCCATTTGCGTGGGTATTGAAGAATCTTCGGCCGAAAGAGCAAAAGCAGCAGTGGACCACGCTTTTGAGCTGGAAATAGAAAGGCTTGTTGTGGAACCGCTGATCGTTGAAAAGGATTTGGCCATCATTGCCTTAGTAGGTGATAAAATGAAAAGCCATCCCGGTATCAGTGGAAAAATGTTCAGCGCTTTAGGAAGAAATGGTATCAATGTGAGAGCCATATCGCAAGGATCTTCGGAACGAAATATCTCTGCAGTCATTTCAAACACCGATGTAAAAAAAGCGGTGAATGTATTGCACGAAGACTTTTTTGAAACTACCTACAAACAGGTGAACCTATTTGTAGTGGGCGTTGGAAACGTAGGATCACGGCTGCTTTCACAGCTACTACAGCAATATAATTATCTGCAAAAAAATCTGCGTTTATCCGTGAGGGTTGTAGGCATTGCCAACAGCCGGAAAATGTTGTTTAATGACAATGGAATTGATCTCGAAAACTGGAAAGAACTTTTGCAGGAAAGTGAAACCATGAATCTTTCTGAATTTGTAAGTACCATTAAATCAAAGAATCTGCGTAACTCTGTTTTTGTGGACGTAACAGCCAATAAAGACGTAGCAAGTCATTATGCTGAAATATTAGAGAAGAGCGTTTCGATAGTTGCCTGCAACAAAATCGCCGCTTCTTCTTCATATAGTTATTATGAAAAATTGAAGAACCTTGCGCGCGAGTTTAATGTTCATTTTCTTTTCGAAACCAACGTTGGAGCTGGTTTGCCGGTTATCGGAACTTTAAACGACTTGTTACTCAGCGGTGATAAGGTTAATAAAATTGAAGCAGTATTGAGCGGAACGCTAAATTTTGTTTTTAATAATTACGATGGCAAAAAAACTTTTTCAGCAGTGGTAAAAGAAGCGCAGGATGAAGGATTTACAGAACCCGATCCCCGACTGGATTTGAGCGGCGTGGACGTGGTACGAAAAATTATGATCCTCGCACGCGAATCAGGAGAAAAAATTGATATGGAAGACATCACCAATAATTCTTTTATGCCTGAAGAATGTATGACAGGTTCTGTTGATGATTTTTATAAATGCATGGAAAAATACGAATCGCATTTCAAAAGTATTTTGGATGAAGCGAACAAAGCCGGAAAGAAATTGAAATTTGTCGCGACTTATGAAAATGGAAAAGCGAGCGTTGGACTGCAACAGGTAGATTCAAGCCACGATTTTTATCATCTTTACGGGAAAGATAATGTAGTCGTATTTTACACCAATCGTTACACAGGCCAGCCATTGGTTGTAAAAGGCGCAGGCGCCGGTGCAGAAGTAACCGCTTCCGGTGTTTTTGCTGATATAATAAGGGCCGTAAGGATTTAAAAAATAACAATGAAAGAAGTAAAAGTTTTGGCGCCTGCCACTATTGCCAATTTGGTTTGTGGCTTCGATATCCTGGGAATGGCATTGAAAGCGCCGTTTGATGAAATGACACTTTCATTCACTGATGAGCCGGGACTTGTTATTAAGCATACAGACAATTACGATCTGCCGGAAGAAACAGATAAAAATGTTTCAGGCGCTGCCTTACTCGCTTTGATGGAAGAATATAATAAACCTGTCGGTTTTCACCTAACGATTCACAAGCATATCAAACCCGGCAGTGGCCTTGGTTCCAGCGCTGCAAGTTCTGCAGGTGCTGTAGCGGCTGCCAATCATTTACTGGGAAATATTTTTTCAAATGAAGACCTGGTGCGTTTTGCCATGAATGGTGAAAAGATGGCCGGTGGTGTGAAACATGCAGACAATGTTTCTCCCTGCATCTATGGAGGCGTTACTTTGATACGTTCTATTTTTCCTTTGGATATCATTCCTCTAAATGCGCCTGATCTGTTTATTACAATCGTTCATCCTCAAATAGAAGTGCGCACTTCTGATTCACGGCAAATTCTGAGAAAAGAAGTTCAGCTAAAAAATGCCATCAAACAATGGGGAAATATTGGTGGATTGATCATGGGTTTTATGAAAAATGATTTTGACCTTATAGGACGTTCGATGGAAGATGTAATCATCGAACCGGTGCGTAGTATTTTGATTCCCGGTTTTGATGAAGTGAAATCAAAATGTAAAGAAGCAGGAAGTATCGGCGGCGGAATTTCAGGTTCAGGACCTTCTATTTTTATGTTGAGCAAGGATGAAGAAACTGCTAATAGGATCGAAAAGATCATGAAAGACATTTATGAAAAAATCGGGGTTGATTATAAAACCTACGTCACCGCTATCAATAATGAAGGAGTAAAAATTGTAGAGGAACAGTAAACCAACAAATAATGAAGTATTTTAGTCTGAATAAAACCGCTCCTGTTGCCACTTTCAAAGAAGCCACCATCAAGGGTTTGGCGCCTGATAAAGGTTTATACTTTCCCGAAATAATTCCAAACCACGACGCCGGTTTTTATACCGACATTCAAAATTTTTCTGATGAAGAAATTGCTTTAAAAATTATTGAGCCGTTTGTTGGAAATGAAATTCCTGTGAATGAGTTAAAAAGAATTGTTGCTGAAACGATAAATTTTGAAATCCCTTTAAAAAGAATAAGGGAGAATATTTCTTCACTGGAATTGTACCACGGCCCTACCCTCGCGTTTAAAGATGTTGGCGCAAGGTTTATGAGCCGTTGCCTCGGATATTTTGTAAAAAACAACGACAAGAAAATAACCGTACTGGTCGCCACTTCCGGCGATACCGGCGGCGCGGTTGCCAATGGTTTTTATAATGTTGATGGCGTTGAAGTAGTGATTTTATATCCTTCCGGAAAAGTGAGCAGTGTGCAGGAAAAGCAACTGGTTACTTTAGGAAACAATATTCATGCGATTGAAGTAAAAGGGAATTTTGATGATTGCCAGCAAATGGCAAAGCAGGCTTTTTCGGATGAATATTTAAACAAAAAATTATTTCTTACTTCTGCCAATTCAATCAATGTGGCGCGTTGGCTGCCGCAGCAGTTCTATTATTTATTTGCATGGAAACAATGGGCAGATAAAAAAAATCCGCCGGTGATCAGTGTGCCGAGCGGCAATTTCGGAAATATTTGCGCGGGAATTTTAGCGCATGTTTCAGGATTGCCTGTAACACATTTTATTGCTGCCTGCAACGCCAATAAAGTAGTTCCTGATTTTTTATCTACTGAAAAATATGAGCCTAAAAAAGCTGCCGTTACCATTTCAAATGCAATGGACGTAGGCGATCCAAGCAATTTTGTAAGAATACTTGAATTGTTCCATCATCAATTTGGCGAATTAAAAAATACGCTCAGCAGCGTAAGTATTTCTGATGATGAAACAAGAAAAACAATAAAAGAAGTTTTTGAGAAAGAAAATTATTTATTAGATCCTCATGGCGCTGTTGCATATCTCGCTTTGCAAAATTATTTAAAACAACATTCCCAACAGAAAGGTTACCTCCTCGAAACAGCACACCCGGTAAAATTTTATGATGTAGTGGAACCGGTGATTCAGCAAAAAATTCCCATCCCCGAAAGTATTGCAGGTATTTTATCAAAAGAAAAATTAAGCACTGTTATGGAACCCGGCTATGAAAATTTGAAAGAGTTTTTACTAAGCAGGTAAAATAAAAATCCATGGTATTTGTTTGTTTACTGAAACAAGGATAATTTTTCATTAAACTCTTTCCCTGGGAATGTGTTCACCACCCATAACCAAAAATGAACAAAGCTTCCTATCGAAGAACGTCAGCGAGAAGAAATTTCCAAAACCCCGCCAATCCATACCGTCGCAGCAATAGCCAGCTTAATCTTTCGTTATATTTGTATCATGACAGACCTGGATACTATAAAGCAAATTCTCACTCAATTAAAGCCCGAGTTAACGGACAAATATCACGTGAGTTCAATTGGTTTATTTGGGTCTGTTGTACGTTATGATTTCAACCCTTCAAGCGACATTGATATAATTGTAGATTTCAATCAGCCCATTGGTATTGAATTTATTGATCTTGCTGATTTCATCGAAAAAAAACTCAAGAAACCTATCGACCTGGTTTCCAAAAATGGAGTGAAACAAAAATATTACAGCACCATTGAATCCGAAATCATGTATGTCTAGAAGAGCGCCTCTTTCCAGGGTCGTGCTCTCCTCATAGCCTTGTAAGCAAACCAGGACACGACCGATCTATCTATAGGCAAAATGAAAATGTTTATCTTAGTGAATGGCTGTAAACTCCGATGTATAAATCCAATAAAATGAAGACGCATTTCCTTGTTTTTTTGCTGGCATTATTTAGCTTTTCCCTTAATCGCATAAGTGCTCAAACTCACAAAAATTATCCGGATAAAACAACCATACAAAGAAAGCCGAATAAGAAAATAAGCCCCCGATATGGAGTTGCCAGTTATTACGCCAAAAAATTTACCGGAAGAAAAATGGCCAATGGAAAAATTTACCGGCCGGAAAAATATACCGCCGCATGCAATGTTTTACCGCTAAATACCTGGATAAAAGTTACCAACCTTAAAAACAAAAAATCGGTTGTTGTAAAAATCACTGACCGTATGAATCGCAAAAATAAAAGATTAGTTGACCTCTCCTATGCTGCTGCAAAAAAACTGGGTTATCTCTCAAACGGGTTAACAAGGGTGAAAGTTGAGGTCTTGCATAAATGAAACAGGAAACGGGCTTATTTGTTGATTTACTGTAATTTGAGTTGCAAAGAATTTTCAGTAATACCACAATAATGAAAACATCCAAACATGGTGATGTTTATTTAGAGAAGATCAGGGAAAAAACACTTTCGCTGTTACAAAAGTCTCCTTGTGAATTTGAGGATGAAGATTATCACAAGCTGCGCGTTGAAATTAAAAAATTGAAAGCGCTCGCAGGTTTTATCGAATTCTTTCATAAAAGTTTCAAAAGGAAAACCCATTTCAAGCCATTCAAAAAAATTTTTAAACAAGCCGGAAAAATTCGCGAGTTGCAACTGGAAGCATCGTTTCTTAAAAAACATAATCCGCTTTTTATAGAAGAGTACATACAGAGCTTGTTAAACAAAATCGAGAAACAAAAGAAAAAATTTCCTCCACTTATAAGTAAGAAAACAAAACGAAAGTTAAAAAGAGTGATCAGGGAGATTGAATCCTCACTTGAGCAGACTACGGCTGAGGATGTTATTAATTTCAAAAAAAATGAAAGAGAAAAAATCCGGCAGCTTACACAACAATTGCCATTGAAACCTGCTAATGCGCACCGGTTGCGCAAAATTTTAAAAGAAGATTTTTACAACAGGAAAAGATTAGAGCAACCTTCGCCAAAAATACAAGCGGAAGATAATTTCCTGGAACTTTTAGGCAAATGGCATGATTGCGTCGTGTTGAATAACCAGTTGGGGAAATCAATTTTAAAAGCCAAAATCAATCCTGCGGCATTAGCAGAATTATTAAAAATAAATGCGGAGGTTTCCACCAAATCTGAAAAATTGTTCGCCGAAATAAACGACACACTGCGGCAAGGATTATTTTAGAAGTTGTACAATAAAATAAAAATTCTAAAAATTTGTTGCTTCACTGTAGTTAAATCTACAACTCCAGCGGTTTCATTTTCGGAACAAGCACCTGCATTATTACCCATGCGATAAGATAAGCACTTGCGCAAATACCAAACATGATGTAATAGGCTACTTCTATCTTGTCGATGGAACGATAATAAACGAACATGTTTTTCTGAACAAGCGCAACAAGAAGAAGTCCGCCAAGGCCACCAAACATCCCACCGATACCGGTTACAGATGCCGTTGCAGATTTGGGAAACATATCACTAACCGTTGTGAAAATATTGGCGCTCCACGCCTGGTGAGCTGCAGCTGCCAGGCCGATGATAAACACCGCCAGCCACATATTATAACTGCCTGCCACCTGCGCAAATATTATCGGTACCACGAGTATAGCAAAAATAAGCATTGACATTTTGCGCGCCTTGAAAACGGGTGCTCCGTTTTTAATCATAGTTAACGGAAGCCAGCCGCCGCCTACACTCCCGATGGTTGATAACATATAAACCAACGCCACAGGAACGGCAATTTGTGTTAACGTAAGATGATATTGGCTTTGTAAAAAATCAGGTAGCCAGAATAAATAAAACCACCAAACCGGATCGGTTAAAAATTTACCAATGGCGAATGCCCATGTTTGACGATAGGTCAGTAATTTTGCCCACGAAATCTTTTTTCCGGCTTCTTCTTTTTCTTCGGTTTCCTCTTTATCACTGTTAATATATTCAAACTCTTCCTTAGAAAGTCGTTTTTCTTTAGAAGGGATTTGGTAAAGTACGAGCCATAAAACCAGCCATATAAATCCTATCATCCCTGTAAGAATAAAGGCCCATTGCCAACCCCAGGCAACGGCAATAAACGGTACGGTTAATGGCGCTATAATCGCGCCTACATTCGATCCTGAATTAAAAATTCCAGTTGCGAGGGCACGTTCTTTTTTCGGAAACCATTCAGCAGTAGTTTTAATTGCAGAAGGAAAATTTCCAGACTCGGTAAGACCAAGAAAAGCCCTCACAGCAGAAAAACCTAAAACACTTGAAGCAAAAGCATGACAAACAGCGGCGATGCTCCACAGGCCTGTAGTAAGCGCATACCCCGTTTTAGTACCGAGCTTATCAATCACACGCCCCGCACCCACCATGCCAAAGGCATAAAAAAACTGGAAGGCGATTTCAATATCAGCATAGTCGGCATCGTTCCAATGCATATCAGCGGACAAAGTAGATTTCAACAAACTGATCACCTGCCTGTCGAGATAGTTGATTGTGGTAGCAAAAAATATCAATCCGCAAATCGTCCAGCGGTATTTACCAATTTTTGCAGGCACGCTCATCTTTTCCTTATTACTGATCGTTTTCTCAATATCAATAGAATTCGGCATAACGTTAATTAAGATTTTTATTTGAGAGATTTCAATATTTCCAAAGCCTGCTTTGCTAACTCTTCAATTTTATGGTAATTTTTTTCTTCAAGCAATTGTTTACTTACGAGTTTGCTCCCCATGCCAACCGCACACACGCCGGCTTTCAGCCATTTGGCAATATTATCTTTATCAAGATCTACACCGCCTGTTGGCATAAATAAAAGATCCGGAAACAAAGCTTTTATGGCGCTCATAAATTCGGGGCCTAAAATATTTCCGGGAAAAAGTTTAATCATTTTTGCACCCAAAGTTTCTGCACGGATAATTTCAGTCGGCGTCATACAACCAGGAACCCAAAGCATGCTAGCTTTATCACACACAGTAGCCACCTCTTCAACGAGGCCAGGGCAAATAATAAAATCAGCGCCGGCATCAATGAAAGTTTGTGCCATTTCCCCGTTTTTGATCGTACCGATTCCGAGGTACATATCTTTTAACTCTGCATTGCACAACTCCCGCATTTTCTTAAAATTCTGCAAGGCGGCTTCACCCCGGTTGGTGTATTCAACAGTGCGGATGCCTGCATTGTATAATGCTTTCAGCACCTGTAAACTCACTTCTGTGTCTTTGTAAAAATAGAGAGGCAGGATTCCTTGCTCAGGGATCAATTGCAATAAAACGTCTTTTTGATTCATTAATGAACTTTTATAATTCAACAATGTTATTGGAATTCTTTTAGTAATCCATATTTTTTTATGCAAACGTTACCGAATATTCGAAATAAAAATAAATTCAAATTTCCAAAAGACCATCCATTTATATTTTAATAAAAGCGTTTAACCATAACCGTAACGTCACCAAACGCGCAGCAACAATTCAATTACTGCAAATACTAGATATAATTTCAATCTAAAAAAGTTTCGCAATCGTTACCAATGCTTTTACGCAATCGTTGGCGTTGATTTTTTACGAATTATTGCCTCCGTTTCTTGTTGTTTAAATAAATAAGAAAGAGATTTGACACACTTTATTGTATTAAAAATTCATTTCAAATTAAATTCTAAAAAAGATGATGGCAAAAAAAGTTGTTACACTTGGAGAAATCATGCTTCGTTTATCTACACCTGATTATAAAAGATTTGTCCAGGCTGATAGTTTTGATGTTACTTATGGAGGAGGAGAAGCGAATGTTTCAGCGGCGCTTTGCAATTATGGTTTACAAGGTGTTTTTGTTTCAAAAGTGCCTGACAATGCCATTGGGCAGTCGGCCATAAATCATCTCCGGCGTTATGGAGTGGATACTCAATTTGTGGCACGGGGCGGAAAAAGATTAGGCATTTATTTTTTAGAAACCGGTGCTTCCATGCGCGCTTCGCAGGTTATTTACGACCGTGCAGATGCAGCGATTGCTGACGTAGACGTGAGTGAATTTGATTTCGATAAAATTTTTGAAGGCGCTTCGTGGTTTCATACAACAGGCATTACTCCGGCATTGAGCGACAAAGCTGCAGCACTTACAGAAGCGGCATTAAAAGCTGCAAAAGCAAAAGGTGTAACCACAAGTATCGATCTTAACTATCGCAAAAAATTGTGGAGTAAAGAAAAAGCAAAAGAAGTGATGACCAAACTTTGCCAGCATGTCGACGTTTGCATCGGTAATGAAGAAGACGCCGAAACCACTTTAGGATTCAAAAGCAAAGGAACAGATGTTACAAAAGGAGAATTAAATCTTGAAGGATACAAAGATGTTTTCCAGCAGATGAAGGAAAAATTTGGTTTCAAATATATCGCTTCCACTTTGCGTGAAAGCCACAGTGCTTCTGATAATGGCTGGAGCGCTTTAGTTTATGACGGCAATGAATTTTATCATACCAAACAATATGAAGTGAGAATAGTTGATCGTGTGGGTAGCGGTGATTCTTTTGCCAGCGGGTTTATTTACGGATTGGTTACTGATATGAATTTAAAAGATGCAGCGGAATTTGGCGTCGCGGCTTCTGCGCTCAAACATACGATACCAGGAGATTTGAATCATGCCACTTTAAGTGATGTGAAGACTTTGATGAAAGGTGACGCTTCAGGAAGAGTGCAGCGATAAGGAGTGAAAAGTTTTTATAGTAAACCGACAATTAACCCTGTTTTTTATTTGGAATGATTGCCGGTTTTTTATTTATGCTGTCCTACACCTTCCTATCAGTATGAAAAATATTCCTTTCTGCATCGAGCATGAAGTTGTGCTGATTTTTATTGATCAGGTTTTTATATTCTGAGACTTTTACCCAATAGATTATAAAAGTGATTAGTGACGCCAACCCGCCAAAAACCGGGATAAAAGTTATACAATTACAGATGTTCCAGGCCAGGCCGATACCATAGGATGGCTTTTCCTCGCTTACCGGAATATCCAATCGCCTGCATTCGGCGCCAATGGATTGGGCAATCTTATCAACCACGATAAACTGCCAAACTATATTAAAAAGCGGAATAAAAAGTAGCCAGACATTTCCGGGAGGCATTCTCCTGTTTTCCTGCGAAATCGCTTTCAAAGTATTCTGCAAGGTTACAAGGAAAAATATTGCAGGAATTAAAAATAAGGCAAAGAAGAAAAGTGCCAGTCCAATGCTGAAATCATAATAAGTGTACATGAGTTAGTTTTTTACCAAATTAAATATTTTTTAGAGAAATAAAATATTTTTCACCTCTACCACCCCTTGTGACGCAGGTTTTTGAATCACTTTAAAATTATGATGAGGCGGAATATAAGGCGGATTGGTGTCAATTATGTATTTGGGAATGCCTGTGGGTAAAAGGTCGATCAATCCTGCTGCAGGATACACCTGTAAAGACGTTCCGGCTAATATAAAGAGGTCTGCCGTTGTCATCGCTTTCGCGGCTGCTTCGATCATCGGAACAGGCTCGCCGAACCATACGACGTGCGGTCTTAATTGCGAGCCATCCGGAGCTTTATCACCCAAATTTATTTCACCTGTTATATTATAAAAGGTGTTTTCATCTTTTTGGCTGCGCATTTTAAAAATTTCACCATGTAAGTGAATTACATTTTTTGATCCGCCCCGTTCATGAAGGTCATCGATATTTTGGGTGATTACGGTGACATCGTATTGGTCTTGAAGCTCAGCAATGGCGACGTGCGCTGCATTAGGGACTGCCTTCGCCACTTCTTTTCTACGCTGGTTATAAAAATCCAAAACCAATCCCGGGTTCTTTTGCCAACCCTGCGGTGAAGCCACTTCATAAACGTCATAGCCCATCCACAAACCATCACTGTCGCGAAAAGTTTTCAACCCGCTTTCAGCACTAATACCGGCTCCCGTGAGTACAATGAGATTTTTTTTTGCCATTGAAAAATGATCTTTAACCCTTTCTTTCACTCATTTTCAAAACCTGCTTCCATTCTTCAGGTTTCACTTTTTGTACCGACAATCTTGAATTTTTGACGAGTTCCATGTTTTCCAATAGTGATTCAGTTTTGATCTCGGCAAGTGAAACCGCTCTTTTTAATTTTTTTACCGGACTCAGATCAACGACAACCCAGTTGTGATTGTCCGTTGTCGGATCCTGGTAAGCTTCTTTAACCACCATGGCTATCCCCACTATCTCCAATCCTTCGTTGCTGTGATAATAAAATACTTCATCGCCCTTTTTCATATCGCGAAGGTTATTTCTTGCAGCATAATTTCTCACGCCATCCCAGTATGTTTTCTTATCCTTTACCAGTTGATCCCAACTGTATTTAAATGGTTCTGATTTTACAAGCCAATAATTCATCTCCTGTGTTTTTTTAAAAATTTAAAAATAAGATTTAAAAACCAACCGGGCCGTTTTTACCGATCTAAACACTCCTGATAATTTTATTCTCTATTGTTAACTATTACGTTTAACTTTGAAAAGTAAACGAACCAAAAAATTTATTAAATAAAAAAATATAATCATGCTAAGCATTTTCCTGAAACCGGTTTTGTTACTTTCCATGCCCGGAGGAACAGAATGGATATTAATACTTTTAGTTGTTTTACTGTTTTTTGGTGGTAAAAAAATCCCTGATCTTATGCGCGGAATAGGTAAAGGGGTAAAAGAATTTAACGATGCAAAGGAACATATGAAAGGCGAACTGAAGGCAGGAATAAAAGATAAAAAAGCCGAGTAGAGCGGATACGTTTTTATGGCAATTTGTTAAGCACTTTGAAAAATATCGGTTTCCCGGCAGTACAAACGCCGGGAATTTTTTATTTAAATAACAATCAAATTAAAAAAATAAATCTGCAATCCGGCAGTAAATTATCAGAGAAAATTTACATTACGCTAACACGGTTTCAAGTAACTTTGGAAAAATTTTTATTAAAATCCAAACTTTTAACTCATGTTAAGCATTTACCTGAAGCCATTTTTACTCCTCTCAATGCCCGGGGAATCTGAATGGTTATTAATCCTTTTAGTTATCTTATTATTTTTTGGTGGCAAAAAAATTCCTGATCTCATGCGCGGAATCGGCCGGGGAGTTAGAGAATTTAATGATGCAAAAGAACATGTGAAAAGTGAAATTGAAGCCGGGATGAAAGATAAAGATGCAGAGAAAAAAGAAATAATAAATAATACAACCGCCCCTGCCGCTCCTGAAGCAACAGCAAGCCCGGTTTCTGCAACTACAAATACGCAAAATCCGTAATTTATTTTTAGTTTTTTTCGTAAAAGTTTAAAAAAAATGCCCTGTTAGCAAGGCATTTTTTTTTGAGAAAATTAAACTAAACCTTAAGCAAAAACTAATTTACAAATTGGTGATCAAGGCCGCGGAAGTCAACTGGCACCAACTTACTCACGCCTGGTTCCTGCATTGTAACGCCGTATATAACGTCTACCGAAGCCATTGTCATTTTATTATGCGTAACAATGATAAACTGCGAGTCTTTACTAAACTTACGAATCATCTGTGTAAATTTCCCTACGTTGGCATCATCAAGAGGCGCATCCACTTCGTCTAAAATACAGAATGGCGCAGGCTTTATAAGGTAAATAGCAAATAGTAAAGCCGTTGCCGTAAGTGTCTTTTCGCCACCACTTAGCTGCGTAATGCTTGTCGGCCTTTTTCCTTTTGGTTTTGCAATAATATCAATACCTGTATCTGCCAGGTTTTCCGGATCTTCAAGTATCATATCCGCAGTATCATCATCAGTAAACAAAGCTTTAAACACATTTTGGAAATTCTCTCTAACTTTATTGAACGTTTCCAAAAATTTTTGATTAGCCGTGGTTTCCACTTCCTGAATCGTTTGCATTAGCGATTCTTTGGCGTTTACCAAATCATTTTTTTGCTCGCCGATAAAATCATACCTCTTTTTCATTTCAGTAAATGCCTCAATTGCTGTTGGATTTATCTCCCCCATATTCTCCAACCGTTTCTTTAGCCGTTCACACTTTTCCTGCAAGTCTTCAAGTGCCATATTAGTATTTCTTTCTTCGTCAAGTATCGAATCAAGATCGACTTTAAACTCAACGCTCAATCTCTCTTTCATCCCTGCAACCTGCAGTTTCAACTCGTTTAATTTGTCTTTTATCTCATTTAAAATATGATCGGTTTGTTCTTTTGCCTTTTGTTTCTGACGCAGGTCGGTCTCTTTTTCGCTCAGCTCATTTCTGAGATTGTAATAAGCCTGGTCAGCTTCATTTAATTTCTTTTCCTCCACTTCTTTGTTTTTCAACAAACTCATCACTTCCTGTTCGAGGTTTTTTAATTCTTCACTGGTGACAGCAATATTTTCAACAGCTTCTTTTAACTGGATGTTGCTGTTGGCAGATTGTGTGCTTAAATCGGTTAACTGCCTGTTTTTAAAGTCAAGTTCCTGCCTGATCGAATTAACTTTACTTTGTTGACGGGTTAATTGTAAATTGTGGTCATTAAAAAGAGCGTTCACTTCATTGAATTCCTCCTCAGCTTTTACAAATTCATCACCGGCAAATTGCATCTTTTCATCATGGGCTCCTACTTCTTCGGTAAGGCCACGCAAAGTGGAGCGGGTATCGTCAATGTCTTCCTGGTATTGTTCCAACTGACCTTTCATCTCCTCTATTCTGCTTTCTGAAATCTCCTTTTGATGCAGGATATTTTCAATCTTATTCTGAATTGCGTAAGTTGTGTTTATCAGGTCATTGATTGATTGCTGCGTCTCCTGGATGGCATTTTCTTTTAGCTGCTGGTTGAAGACAATCACCTCATTGGATTTATGGCTAATAACTGATTTTAATTTATCGACCTTTTCTTTTTGAACGGCGATTTTTTCGGCCAGCTTTTCCAGGTTTTTAGCGCGGCCGATTTTCTTACCTTCAAATAAACCAACACTTCCACCGGTCAATGAATATTTTCCTTTCACATATTTTCCGGTCTTTTCCAGGATTACATGTCCATTGCTGTTTTCCAGCGCTTGTTCATTTTCTGCAATAAAAACATTGCCCAAAAGAAAATTGGCAAGCCGTTCATATTTCTCATCAATCTCAATCACCTGCAGCGCAGGAATTGCATCGGATACAACTTCATTCGTTATTTTGTTTTCATTTGAATTTAACTGATCCAATAAAAAGAAATTAGCTTTTCCTTTTTTATGTTGGTCCAATAAATGAACTGCCGTTAAACCTTCCCTGAGATTATCAACAACATAATAATTAAGATAAGGCTCCAGCACATTTTCAACAGCAGCGCGGTATTCTTCTTTCACGTAAATCACGTCAGAAAGTATAGGTGCTGTGTAATTCCACGCTTTATTATTATGAAGAAATTTTACACTTTCAGGATAGCCTTCCATGTTATCGATCAGGCTTTTCAGAAGATCGTGTTCATTTTGCCTTGCATCCAGTTTCCGGTTTTCTTCAGCCAGTTCACTTCTTAATTTTTCAAGCTCAGATTGCGTTTCGAGAATTTGTTCTTTGGTATATTCGTGGTGTTTTTTTAATTCTTCAAGGATATTTTTCTTTTCACCCAATTCGTCTTCCTTTTCTTTTTTATCCTTTTCCAGGTTTGAAAGATTGTCTGCACGTAGCTTTTGTTCATCTTCTATTTGCGCAATCGAACGTTGTAAATTAAAAATGGACGTATCGGCAACCGCCACTTTTTTTTCCGCTTCAAAGTGATTGCGTTGCAATTGCATCTGGGTTTGCCGTAATGCATCAACCGCCGTTCTTTTGGCGTCATAAATACCTCTCTTCTCTTCCGCCTTATTTTTTAATGTATCAAGGTTTTCCTTGTGTTCAGCAAGTTTGCTTTCTTCATCTGCAATCTGCTGTTTAGAGAATTCGATACTTTCTTCAATGCCCTTAAGTTGTCCTTCGGCTTTCAACAAAAAATCCTTGAGACTTGTTTCCCTTTCGCGAAGATATTGCAGCCGCTGTGCGCTTAAGTTCTTCTGATTTTCTTTTTCCCTTACGGTATTATTAATGTCATTAAAAGCATGTTGCTGTTGTTGAAGCATTCTCTCTTTTTCAATAAAACCTGTTTTTTCTTTTTCCAGTTCAGCCTCTTCAGTAGCGATCTTTGCTTCAAGTTCCAGGCGCCTATCGGTTTCTGTATTTTGACGGTCATTCAATTCCTTGTAAGAAATATTAAAACCTTCCAGAGCCGCCTTAGCCAATTCAATACTTAGTTCACGGTAATCTTTTTTTATTTCAAAATATTTTTCCGCTTTTTTTGCCTGGCTTTCGAGCGTCTTTAACTGGTTGTTTATTTCAAACAACAGATCTTCAATGCGGGCAAGATCCTGTTCAGTGGCGTCAAGTTTTAATTTAGCTTCGCGCTTTCTTGTTTTATAGATTGAAATGCCGGCTGCCTGCTCCAGCATTTTTCTCCTGCTGAAATCCTTGTCTTTGATGATGTCATCCACCATGCCTAACTCGATAATGGCATAACTGTCCGTACTAACACCGGTATCCATAAAGAGGTTATGAATATCTTTCAGACGGCAGCTAACATCATTAAGGCGGTATTCACTTTCTCCGTTTTTGTAATATTTGCGTGTAACCGTTACCGTTTGAAACTCAGTGGGCAGTAAATTTTTGGTATTTTCAAACGTAAGGCTCACTTCGGCCAGGCCGCTTGCACTACGGTTTTTCGAGCCGTTAAACACGAGGCTTTCGAGGTTTTCGCTTCGCAACTGGCTTATCTTTTGTTCGCCGATAACCCAACGTATACTGTCAACTATGTTACTTTTTCCACAGCCGTTAGGTCCGATAACACCTGTAATTCCATGGTCGAAATTGACGATAGTTTTGTCGGCAAAACTTTTAAAACCTTTTATCTCTAAATTCTTTAATCTCACTTGCTGGATTTTTAACTGGTGCTTTTATAGGGATGCAGCGCCTGAAGGCAAATATATTGGTTATGGCAGAAAGAAATATTGCTGTAAGGGCAATGTGATTTTTAGTTATGCACAGATTTTTCACAGATTTTTCAGGACCGCATATTTCCTACCGTATTAGTTGAATTTATTTACAAATATGTTTATCTAAATTTGCTGCTATTTCGTTATTTTACACTAATATATTATAAACACAAAAAGACCACTAATGAAAAAATTTTTAGTTCCCGTTGATTTTTCCGACACCTCAGTTAATGCTGCGAAGTATGCAGTTGCATTAAGCAATGATATTCCTGATGCTGAAATAATTCTTTATCATGTTTATAGCCATATCAGTTTTGCCACATTAACTTCAAGAGAAGAGGGTTCGCGCCAAAAAGTTACAGAAGCTGAACTGAACGAAGTAAAATCAAAAATCAGTGAAGGAAAAGATAATATTTCAATTGTGGCAGAAGAAGGTTCATTTGTGGAAAGCCTGTCTGACTATGCACTTGGTAATGCAATAGATATGATAATAATGGGTATTACCGGTAGCTCAAGAATTACCCAGGTTTTTATGGGAACCAATACTTTGAACGTGATAAGGCATTGTGATCTTCCGGTAATGATAATTCCGGCACAGGCAAATTTCACCGGCATAAAAAACGTGGTTTTCACATCCGATTTTAAAGATGTTGCCCGCACTACACCTTTTGTCCCATTGAAAAAAATACTTGAAATTTTCCATCCCCACCTGAACATTTTGAATGTGGATAGTGAACACTATGTAGAACTTACACCTGAATATAAAATTGAAAAAGAAGCAATGGAAGACAAATTAGGCAGTTATAACCCCGAGTATTCTTTTTTACGATCATATGATTTTCTCGAAGGCATAAGCAGTTTTGTTGACACGAAAGAGATGGATGCCATCATAACTGTGCCACGTAAGCACGGATTTTTAAGCCAGCTTTTTAAAACGAGCCATACAAAAAAATTGGCGTATCACAGTCGTGTTCCTATCATTGCGGTACCCGGATAAATGGTAAACTTTATGGAACTTAGCCAAAGCTTTTCGATGAAAAGCTTTTTTTGTTGATTATCGCCAGTAAACAAACAAATAAAGCAATTTTTTGTTTTTCATTATGGTTTCGTACCAGGCACTAATTTATTGACCAGTTTATTCAAGGTGAGCCCCTGAACTATGGTGGAAAAGATCACAATAAAATAGCAGGCAGACAGTATAATCACTTTGTACTGCGAATTCGGGAGTGATAAAGCCATTGCGAGTGAAATGCCCCCACGTAATCCCGACCAGGTTAAAATCGCAAGGTTGTTATAATTTAATTTGCGCAGTAAAATAAGTGCAGGAAACGATATGCTGATAACCCTTGCAATTAATATTATTACAATCGCGAGAAAGCCAATAAGCCAGTAGTTTTTTAGATATGGCAACACCACCAGTTCCAACCCTATCATTACAAATAAAACAGTATTCAATATTTCATCAATCAATTGCCATATCCTGCCCAAAAAATCATTGGCTTCCCCTTTTTTGCTGATATTCTTGTTCCCCACCACAAGACCCGCAGCAACCGAAGCAAGAGGTATTGATATAAAAATAAATTTTGCAAGCATAGAAATACCAAAAACGATTGAAAGCGAAATCAATAAAAGAGTTTGAAAATCTTTTATTGATCGCATCAACCTGTAACCTAAAAATCCCAGCAGTAACCCGACACCGATGCCCACAATAACTTCCTGCGCAAATAATTTTAAAACTTTTGAGAAAGAGAAAACATCCCCGGACTGATGGGATATTTCAAGAATGATCACAAACAGAACAAGACCTACACCGTCATTAAACATGGATTCCCCGGAAATGATCGTTTTTAACCGCTCCGGCACATTTGATTTTCGAATGATAGCAGCAACAGAAATGGGATCTGTAGGAGAAATTAAAGCACCGAATAAAAGGCAATCAATAAAAGGGATCGGATGTGGAAACAATTTCAAAACTGTGTAAAAAAGTCCGCCAAATACAAATGCAGAAACTAACACTCCCAACGTAGTAAGCAAAAACACCGGCCAACGCTGTTCTTTAAGTTTTTGGTAATCGAAATGAATAGCGCTTGCAAACATAAGAAAGCCAAGCAGTACATCAAGCAGCGTGTGGGAAAAATTGATACTGTTAGTAAGCGTAGTAATAGACTTGGTTAAACTATTACTTGTTTTACCAATGATAAGGATGATAATTGATGCTACAATTGAAATAGTTACGATACCGATCGTTCCCGGAAGTTTTACGAACTTGTCATTTAAGTATGAAATAACTGCACTTATAAAAATGAGAATCGTTAATATGGTCAATAAGTCCATAATAAAATTAGATGCTTATAAAATCACATCATTTTATCACAAATGAAATGCCTAATATTAAATTTGCAAAGTTATGCTGACAGTAAATCAACAAATTATATAAATTCTTTTTTTTCGAAATATAACGGGGAACACTAGACGCAATTAAATGGTGGCAGATCAATAAAAAAATACCGAAAACCCCAAAATGTGTTTGTAAACTACAAAGTAGAGTAAACTACGTGTAACCTGATACGTGTAGGCGTATTATTGGTACCGTTTAACTCTACACGGCCATCCGCAACATCATTCCTTAAAACTATGAAAGGACCAATACCCTGCCCGCACCAATCCTGGTAGGTTAACCGGTTACGGATAAAATAAGGCGCACTTAATCTTAAGGTCAGGTTTTGTTTGCCCCTTGTAATAAGCGTTTGAAGATACCTGGTAATGTTTAATCTATATTCAGCGATTGGCTGCCCCGAAGAATTGGTAGTAGAAATCATTTGTCCGCCCAGGTATTGGAAGCCGGTTTGAAGTTCAGAAGCGCTAAAATCACAAGGAATCGGAATATACTGATCCTGTGAAACAGAAGAATCTTTTACATCCAAATACAAATTTTGCGGAGGAGAAAACACATCATTTAACGAACCGGTTGAATAAACCTGGTCTACAATAATTTCAGCTTTGTTTATTACCCTGTTTGATAAACCGTTGAGAGCAGGAACCCGTAGCAGCGCGTAAGAACCCGGAGCGGTTTGAATAAAAATAAGGCTGTCACCTCCTGCAGGATGAGAAAGATGGTTGGAAATTTCTGAAGATCCATAATCGTGAACGACAGAACTTGACAAGCCGGAATAGTTCGATAATGCGAAGTTAACAACGGTCGTATCGGCCGTACCGCCATTTTTATATCGCATATAAACAGACAAACGGGAGGTAGTAAAATCAAAATAATTTAAAGCCTGGCCTCCGCTTGATTGATCAGGCACCAAAGCAAACCCCTTAAAATACTTTATAAAATCACTATTACTTCTGAATATCGCGGCAGAGTCGTCAATGAATTTCTGAGCAAACGAAGTGGAAACGGGGATTCTTAGCTGGTTAGCAGCTTCTTCATTATATGCATGTACAGAGTCTTTTAAACCCGAGGGATAAAAACTTTTCTGGCCCAATACAATCGAGTTATCGTATCCGAGCACACGGCAGGTTGTATAATTGCTTGCAAGATCAAATGTATCTGAGAGCTGGTAAACATTTATTTTTTGCAACTGGTTGGTATCCCCGAATGAATGGGAATACTGAAGCACCATTACTGCCGAATCAATTTCAATACTATTGGCGTCTGCTGCCGGAAAATTATATGGAAAAAACTCCGGCTTCATTTCAACATATACATTTGCCAGGGTTTGTCCAAATAAGGGATCGTTCGAGATAATTCCGACAGGCTGCACTGCTGTGCGATAAATGGTATCACATGCACTGCTGTCATAATTTTGAGCTATAACCTGGTAAGTCGTGTCAAAGGTGTGAATATTATCTACTGCCGGTATCAGGTTTTCACCAATTGTTGTAGTGTCAATTTTTGTACAGCCAACAGCAAAAGCCAAAATCAACAATATTCCTGTAACCGCAGATTTGTATTGGTTTTTAGACACTTAACTAAAGATTTGAGTAGAGTAAATAGGAACGAAATTATTTGGCGGCAAGGTCGGTATACAATTGTAAATAGTCTGTTAAATCTGATTCTTCGTTATATTTAATAACCTTCTTGCCACGAACCTTACTGAATTCTTCGGCCAGTTTTTTATCCACTTTGTCGGCGCCAAAAGTAATCGCATCAGCGAAGTGAGCACCTCCTCTGAACATGGCAACGTTGCTTCCCTGGTTGTAGATATCAATATCCTTTTCCTTTATGTTGGAATTAATAGAGGCAATGTCTGAAAAATCGGACCCCATTTTTTCTTTGTAAGTAGTTTGGCCGATAGTGTAGATCACTTTACAATTACTGAATACGGGTTCTTTTTTGTAAGCGGTTTTTATATACATAGGAATCAGGCCCGTCATCCATCCGCTGCAATGAATGATATCAGGAGGCCACCCAAATTTTTTAACTGTTTCCAAAGCGCCTTTACAAAATAATACTGTCCTCAAAGCATTGTCACCAAACCATTTGTCGTTCTCATCATGAAACAAAGATTTCCTTTTAAAAAGATCTTCATTATCGAGAAAATAAATTTGTAACCTGGCATTGGGAAGTGAAGCTACTTTAATCACCAAAGGATAATCATCACCATCTACAGAAACATTTATGCCTGACAGGCGAACCACTTCATGCAGACGATGCCTGCGTTCATTGATCATTCCAAAACGCGGCATGATACAACGCACCTCCATTCCAGAGTCATTTGATTTCACAGCAAGTCTGTTAACAATTTCGGCAAATTCTGTCATTTCAAGATAGGGAGACATTTCGCTTGCTATGAATAAAATTCTTTTCTTTGTCGACATTTACTAATGGTTAAATTGGCTTTATCGTTTTTTTTACAGGCGGCGAAGTTACCAATTTTTTTCGTTTACACAATGCTAAACTCACTGTAACATATAACCCAAACGCGGCTATGACCATATTTAAACAAGCAAAAGAGATTACAAAATATCTCGAAAGCCGGAAGAAAATGAATAATTCTTTAGGCTTCGTTCCAACGATGGGCGCTTTACACGAAGGCCATTTATCGCTTTTGAAAAAGGCTGGCCAGGTATCAGATATTACCATCTGCAGCATTTTTGTTAATCCCGCACAGTTCAATAATGCAGAGGATTTGAAAAAATACCCTAAACCCCTGGAGAATGACATTTTGCTTTTGGAAGAAAACGGGTGCGACGTCCTGTTTTTGCCTGATGAGAAGGAAATTTACCCGGATGAAAAATCAAAACAAAGACAATTTGATCTGGGTTACCTGGAAACCATCTTGGAAGGTAAATTCAGGCCAGGGCATTTTCAGGGCGTAAGTCTTGTAATGGAAAAATTGTTAACTATTATAAACCCGGATATCCTTTTCTTGGGTCAAAAAGATTTTCAGCAATGTTTGGTCATTAAAAAACTGGCGAAGCTGGCGAATAAAAATATCAAAATCGTTATTTGTCCCATTATCCGTGAACCCGGCGGCCTTGCAATGAGCAGCCGGAATACAAGATTGAATGATTTTGACCGAAAATTAGCCTCACAACTACATAAGACGCTGGTTTCCATAAAAACAAATCTTAACAATGAAAATTTTACCGACTTAAAAAAGAAGGCCATAGAACACCTGGAAAGCAACGGTTTTAGCGTAGAATACCTGGAACTTGCCAGGAAGTCTGATCTTAAAATTTTTTCCCACTTCAATGAGAAACAAGATCTCGTCATTTTGATCGCTGCTTTTTTATCGGGTGTTCGTCTTATTGACAATGTTTTTATTAATCCTTAATTTAGGTTGGGTTTGTTACCTTGTAATTCTTTATGAAGAAAAAGCTATTTTCATTTTTAAAATATATAGTCTTCCTCGGGATAGGCATATTTTTAACGTGGTGGCAATTTAGCAAGATGACGGAGGTGCAAAAGATCCAGTTCAGAGAATCACTGTCACACGCACACTATATTTATCTATTACCCGTATTTATTATTACGATTCTTGGCCACATCAGCCGGGCCGTTCGATGGAAAATTCTTATTGAACCGATGGGATATCATCCTAAAACTTCCAATACATTTTATGCGGTGATGTGCGGTTATTTTACCAATACATTTTTACCACGTGTGGGAGAAATATTGAGATGCACCCTGTTAGCCAAATATGAAAAAATACCCACCACAAAATTAATCGGAACCATCCTGGTAGAAAGAGTGTTTGATCTTTTGTGTTATTTTTTCTTGATCATCGTTACTATTGCAATACAGATCGAAACCGTTAGCGATTTTATCAAAGACAAGATCAACAGGATGATAGCGATAAAATCATCATTTCCGGTTTGGTTAATAATTGTGCTGATTATAACTACCGGCATTGTTGTTTTCTTGTTGTTTAAATGGGTCTTTAACAAGTACAAACACCATCATTACGTTGTTAAACTTAAAGGATTTCATATTGGTTTAAAAGAAGGATATTCAACCATTCTGCATCTTAAGAAGCGAAAAACGTTCATTGCACATTCAGTATTTATTTGGGCGTGTTATCTTTTTGAAATCTACATCGGCTTCTCGGCCCTGGATGCTACTTCTTCTCTGTCTATGGCCGCCGCGTTTAGTGTGCTTTCGTTAGCTACTCTTGCGATGATCGTGTCTCCCGGCGGTCTTGGAGCCTTTCCCATTGCAGTACAGCAGGTTTTGCTGATGTACAACGTTGACAACATTTTTTTTGGCTGGTTGATGTGGGGTGTTACCACGGGGATTATCATTGTTGTCGGAATTATAAGTTTTGGATTGTTAATTTATCAAAATAGAATCAGAAATGAAAAAGAGTGATACCATTAAAGAGCGGATTTTTGACCGTGAAGGCCTGAAGCAGGAAGTAAAAAGAATAAGGTTAAAGAGTAAAACCATCGCATTTACAAACGGCGTTTTTGACATCTTGCATGAAGGCCATATCGCGGTTCTGGCAGAGGCTGCATCTTTTGCAGATGTTCTGATTGTCGGAATAAATTCAGATGCATCGGTAAAAAAATTGAAGGGCAATACCCGGCCGGTAAATAGCCAGGATTCCCGGGCATTAATTATCGCTTCATTAATTATGGTGGATACTGTGGTAATTTTTGATGAAGAAACGCCGCTCGAACTTATTAAAATGATAATGCCGGACGTACTGGTTAAAGGCGGCGATTATACAACTGACACCATAGTAGGCGCCAAAGAAGTACTGGATAATGGAGGACGAGTAGAAATCATTCCATTGCGCGAAGGGTTTTCAACCACGACTATCATCAATAAGATTAGCGGTAAATAAATAACTAACTGCGATGGATAAACGAAAAATTATCACCAGGGATATCAGTTGGCTTGCGTTTAATGCACGGGTACTGCAGGAAGCGGCAGACGAAAGCGTGCCTTTGTACGAACGAATTAAATTCCTTGGCATTTTTTCCAGTAATCTTGATGAATTTTTCCGGGTTCGGGTTGCCACTTTAAAAAGAATGATCCAGTTTGGCAGTAAGGCCAATATGCACCTTGAACATTCACCTGAGGTTATTTTGGAGGAAATTAATTTTAAAGTTACCCAACAGCAAAATCATTTTAACAATATCTGGAAAATCATTCTTAACGAACTAAAAAAACAAAAATTATTTATCCTCAACGATCAGCAGTTAAATAAAGAACAAAAGGAATTTGTAGTCAACTATTTTAACGACCAGGTAAGAAGCAATATAGTTCCGCTGATGATCGAAAATCTGCAGGTGTTTCCCACCCTTCATGACAAATCGATTTATCTCGCCTGCAAATTGTCGAAGTCCGACGAGTCAATTCCCCAGCGATATGCGCTCGTGTCGGTGCCCACGCGTTTACCTCGATTTGTACCCCTCCCCTCCCAACAAAATAATAAATACATCATTCTTTTGGAGGACATTATCAGGTATTGCCTGCCACAAATATTTTCATATTTTAATTACGACACCTTTAGTTCTAATATTATCAAAGTTACACGGGATGCAGAAATTGATATCGACAATGATATTTCCACATCACTTATTCAAAAAATAGAAAGAGGATTAAAGAATCGAAAGAAAGGAAAACCCGTGCGATTTTCTTTTGACAAAGAGATTGACAGCGGTTTATTGAATTACCTGATCAAAAGGCTTGATCTTTCAACGAAAGATAATATTCAATCGGGCGAGCGTATTCACAATTTTCAGGATTTTATGAATTTTCCCGAATCCGTTTTCGAGAAAAAAAGCACAAGGAAGAAACCGTTTATTCATCCTCTTTTAAAAAACGCAAACAGTGTAAGCGAAGTTATTTTACAACGCGATATTTTACTTAATTTTCCATATCATTCCTTTGATTCACTTATCGATATTTTGCGCGAAGCCGCCATTGCACCTGATGTTGTGAGTATAAAAATCACCTGCTACAGGCTTGCAAAAAATTCAAACGTAATCAATGCGTTGACCAACGCGGTAAGAAACGGCAAATCCGTAACGGTAGTTCTTGAATTGAGAGCGCGGTTTGATGAAGAAGCGAATCTTGAATGGAAAGAAACCCTTGAAGACGCCGGCGTGAAAGTGTTTATGGGTCTACCTAACTTAAAAGTGCATGCAAAACTTTGCCTTATAAAGAAGAGGGTAAACAAGCGGTCTGTGCATTACGGTTTTGTGAGCACCGGAAATTTAAATGAGAAAACCAGCCGCTTATACGGCGATCATTGCCTGCTTACCAGCAACCGTCAAATAATGGCGGATGTAAACCGTGTATTTACTTACCTGGAAAATCCAAAAAATGTTCACAGGTTGAGAGCGTGCACAAAATTATTGGTAAGCCCCACAAGCATGCGAAAGCAATTTGAAATGCTTATCAACAGGGAAATAAAAAATGCAAAAGAAAAAAAGCCTGCTTCCATTATTTTGAAAATAAACTCACTAAGTGATGAAGAACTGATCATTAAACTCTATGAAGCAGCCCGTGCCGGTGTAAAAATAAAAATGATCATCCGGGGTATATGTTGCATGTACACTGAGAATAAAAAATTTAAAAAGAAAGTAAAAGCCATCAGTATTGTTGACGAATACCTGGAACATGCACGGGTATTTATTTTTCATAATGACGGAAAAGAAAAATATTATATTTCTTCTGCCGACTGGATGGTGAGAAACCTGGATCACAGGGTAGAAACTGCCTGTCCTGTTTTTGACAAAAGCATTCAGCTTGAATTGAAGGAAATTTTGGACATCCAGTTCAATGATAATGTAAAAGCAAGAATATTGGACAATGAACTTTCAAATAAATATGTAAGAGCGCCGGGTGTAAAAAAAGTACGTTCGCAAATACAGATCTATAATACACTTTTAAAGAAAAAATACTAAAATTTGAGACTTGCAGCAATAGATATCGGAAGCAATGCAGCGCGTTTATTGATCACAGAAGCAACTCCGGATAAAAAAAATTCACCTTCCTTCACTAAGTTAAGCCTTGTAAGGGTTCCTCTCCGCCTGGGCTTTGATGTGTTTGATACAGGAAGAATTTCGGAGAATAAGATTGGTTTGCTTTTGCACACGATAAAAGGATTTTTAAATATTGCCAAAGCCTACGAAGTGTCGGCAATAAAAACCTGCGCTACTTCTGCCATGCGCGATGCAGAAAACACAACAGAGATACTTCAAATAATCAGAGATGAGGCGGGCGTAGAAATCGAAGTGATTTCAGGAAGGGACGAGGCATCTTTTGTTTTCGAAAACCACATCGCTGAAAACCTTGATAAAGAACATTCATATCTGTATATCGATGTAGGTGGCGGAAGCACTGAGCTTACTTTTTTCAGCAATAATGAGTTAATATTTACCGACTCTTTCCCTATCGGAACAATTCGACTGCTGAAAGACCAGGTGTCGGATGTAACATGGAACGACATGAAAGTGGCTATCAAATCAAAAACAAAAGGCTTTAAAACCGTTGAGGCAATAGGATCAGGAGGCAATATCAATAAAGTTTTTTCCATGAGCAAACGTAAAGACGGGAAGCCTTTATCCTATGAATTATTGCGGGATTATTATAAAGAATTGAGCAATGTATCATTGAGCGACAGGATAAGTTTGTATAAATTAAAAGAAGACAGGGCAGATGTGATCGTGCCGGCACTAAAAATATATATCAGTGCCATGAGATGGGCGGGCGCCGAACAAATTTACGTACCAAAAATCGGGCTTGTAGATGGCCTGGTACAACATTTATGGAATGAGCAAAACCATTCTGCATAATTAAAATAAAAATCTTTATTTTTTGTTGATTTACCGCTTCTTCTACCCTTCAAATAAAAAAATCTACTTTTGCAAATGCGATTGCCAAACGGAATGTTTTATTCTAACGCAGAGCCATTTCAGCCTGTCGCTTCTTTAAAAAATTAATGTATGTCAGTAAATAAAGAAGTAAAAAGAATAACCACCAACACGCTGCAAAAATTGAAAGAAGCCGGTGAAAAAATTTCGATGATCACTGCCTATGATTTTTCATTTGCCAAAATATTTGATGCGGCTGGCATTGATATTATCCTGGTGGGTGATAGTGCCAGTAATGTTATGGCTGGCCACGAAACCACACTGCCTATCACTCTCGACCAGATGATATATCATGCGTCTTCAGTAGTTCGCGGTTGTGCCCGGGCCCTTATTATTGTGGACCTTCCCTTTGGCAGTTACCAGGGAAACAGCCGCGAGGCATTGAGTTCTACGATAAGGATCATGAAAGAAACCGGTGCGCACGCTATTAAGCTTGAGGGCGGTGAAGAAATTATCGAGTCAGTAAAAAGGATCGTGGGCGCGGGAATCCCTGTTATGGGGCATCTCGGATTAACGCCACAATCGATTTATAAATTTGGCACGTATACTGTGAGAGCAAAGGAAGAAGAGGAAGCTGATAAATTAAAACGCGATGCATTGCTTTTGCAGGAAGCGGGTTGTTTTGGAATCGTGCTTGAAAAAATTCCGGCTTCACTTGCCAAAGAAGTATCTGAAAATCTATCGATCCCTACGATTGGTATAGGGGCTGGCAATGGTTGCGACGGGCAGGTGCTGGTGATGCACGATTTATTGGGCATCAACACTGAATTCAGGCCACGGTTTTTAAGAACTTATTTAAATCTTCATGAACAGGTTACCGATGCGGTGAAACATTATATTAATGATGTAAAAAGCAAAGATTTTCCTAATGAAACTGAGCAATATTAGTGAGGAGAATAGATGAGTTAGAAGTGTTTAGAGGGTTTAGAGGGTTTAGCAGAGTTTAGAAGGGTTTAGAGTTGTGACGGGATACTCCTACAGTAAACGAAGAAAAACAACCGATTTTAATTTTCATCTTAAATCCAATAATTTTTATAAAAAACAATTATGCAAACTTTTCTAAAGGAATTAAAGATTTCAGAATTAAACAAAGGCGTTTCTACAGGCACCAAATGGATATCAGCCTCGGGCGAAAAAATAAAATCCTTTTCACCGGTAGATGGAAAGCCAATAGCTACAGTAAATGCGTGTGATAAAAGAAGTTACGACAATGTGGTAGCAACTGCGAGCAAAGCATTCACGGAATGGCGCACATGGCCTGCTCCCAAGCGGGGTGAAATCATCAGGCAAATAGGAAATGAACTCAGAAAAAACAAGGCCAATCTCGGCAAACTGGTAAGTTATGAAATGGGTAAAAGCCTGCAGGAAGGCATGGGCGAAGTGCAGGAGATGATTGATATTGCTGACTTTGCTCTTGGGCTCTCCCGCCAGCTTTACGGATTGACCATGCATAGTGAAAGGCCCGGTCACCGGATGTATGAACAGTATCATCCGCTGGGAATTGTCGGTATTATCTCAGCTTTCAATTTTCCCGTGGCTGTATGGAGCTGGAACAGCCTGATAGCAATGGTTTGCGGAGATGTGTGCATCTGGAAACCGTCAGAAAAAACACCTCTTTGCGGCATCGCATGTCAGCAAATTATTTCAAAAGTTTTTAAAGAAAATAAAGTTCCTGAGGGAGTGTGCAACCTGGTTACAGGCGGCCGTGAAATCGGCGAGTGGCTTTGCAACGATACCAATGTGGCCCTTGTTTCAGCCACCGGCTCTACAAGAATGGGCAAGGCCGTTAGCACCGCGGTGGGTGCGCGGCTGGGCAAAACTTTGCTTGAATTAGGCGGAAACAATGCTATTATAATTTCAAAAGAAGCAGATTTGAATATGGCCCTTGTTGGCTGCCTGTTTGGTGCCGTTGGAACCGCCGGACAAAGATGTACTTCCACACGTCGTTTGATTATTCATGAAGCTGTGTATGACACTTTCAAAAAGAAATTGGTGAATGCCTATAAACAATTAAAAATTGGTGATCCGTTAAAAGAAGAAAATCATGTAGGCCCGTTAATTGATAAAGACGCCGTGCAAAATTACCTTAACGCAATTGACCAAATAAAAAAACAGGGCGGCAAAATGGCCGTCGCCGGCGGAACGCTTTCAGGCAAAGGGTTTGAAAGTGGATGTTATGTAAAACCTTGTATTGCAGAAGTAAGTAATGACATGGAAATTGTGCAGCATGAAACCTTCGCGCCTATCTTATACCTGGTCAAATATAAAGATCTTGATAAAGCTATTGCCATGCAAAATGACGTACCACAAGGTTTGTCAAGCGCCATATTTACCCTTAATATAAGGGAAGCGGAAAAATTCCTTTCTCACGCCGGAAGCGATTGTGGCATTGCCAACGTAAATATAGGGACATCCGGTGCGGAAATTGGCGGTGCGTTTGGTGGCGAAAAAGAAACCGGCGGAGGAAGAGAAAGCGGCAGTGATGCATGGAAAGTTTACATGCGCAGGCAAACGAACACCATCAATTATTCTGACACGCTTCCCCTTGCCCAGGGCATAAAATTTACCGTGTAAAAGCTTCTTTATAGATTGGTAAATATTTTTTAATAATTATAAATGGTAAGGGAAACTTACAATAAATTTATAAATCTTTGTATTTCTAAAATTAAATAAAACAAAATGAAAAACAGAAGTAAACGGTTTTTTTTGGGAATGGCCATGATGGCATTTTTGCCTTTGTGCAGTATAGCTCAGTCTGATACCAGTATGGCGCCTGCTAAGAAAGCTGCTCCTAATAACTGGTTTCAGCTCGACAGGGCATCTACAGGTTTTTATGGAATCAGTCTCGATAAAGCATACGATTTTTTAAAAGGTAAGCAAAGCCACCAGGTGCTCGTGGGGGTTATTGACAGCGGCGTTGACACATTGCAGCCCGATTTAAAATCTATTCTTTGGCATAATCCCGGCGAAATACCCGGAAACGGAATTGATGACGATCACAACGGTTATATTGATGATGTATATGGATGGAATTTCATCGGCGGAAAAGACGGCAAAAACGTTCACCAGGATTCTTACGAGGCGGCACGTGTTTACTGGAGCCTGAAAGACAAATACGACAGTGCAGATGTGGACACTACCACAATGGATGCGGCTCAAAAAGCCGAATATGCCACCTACCTGAGAGCCAAAGATGATGTAACCCAGGGTATAGATCCTGCGGAACTTATGCAAATGAAAAGAATCTTACCGGTACTTGAAAGGGGAGATTCAGTAATTGCAAAGGATCTCGGCAAAAAGGAATTTACCGGAAACGATGTCAAAGGTTATACATCTGAAAATCCTGATGCCCGCATTGCGGCTGCCATATATTTGAATATGGCTAAAGCCAATAAAAATTACGACATATCCAATACAGATATTCTTGAGTATTTAAGAGGACAGATCCGCAAAGGTGAAGCAGCCTCTACCCCACCCGAAGCCTTCAGGAACGAAATTGTAAAAGACAATCCAAATGATATCAATGATCGCAACTACGGTAACAATGATGTAATGGCCGGAACGCCTTCTCACGGAACCCATGTGACCGGCATTATTGCAGCAGAAAGAGACAATGGCATCGGGATGAACGGAGTGGCCAATAATGTGAAAGTGATGATGGTTCGCGCGGTTCCTGATGGTGACGAGCATGATAAAGATATTGCAAACGCCATCCGATATGCAGTAGATAATGGCGCTGAAATTATCAGCATGAGTTTTGGAAAACCATTTTCACCACAAAAGCAATGGGTAGATGATGCGGTGAAATACGCGGCCAGTAAGGGCGTATTATTGGTGCATGCAGCCGGAAATGACGCAAAAAATATTGACTCGGCACAAAATTTTCCTAACCCTGTTTATCGCGACAATTCCGGGGTTGCGTCTGATTTTATCACGGTGGGTGCCAGCGGCGATTCAACAAATGGTGGCTTTACTGCAAGCTTTAGCAACTATGGTAAAAAATCAGTTGACGTATTTGCTCCCGGCGTAAATATTTATTCAACGCTACCGGATGATAAATTTGGTAATTTTTCAGGTACCAGTATGGCAGCACCGGTAGTGGCAGGTGTGGCTGCCTTGATACTGGAATATTACCCGGATTTGAGCGCACAGCAAGTGAAATATGTAATTGACAACTCTGCTGTTCCAATAACCCAAAAAGTTAAGCTGCCGGGAACAGACGATAGTGTAAGCCTCGCCGACATTTCAATAACCGGAGGTGAAATAAATGCATATAACGCGTTGAAACTTGCGTCTACCTTAAAAGGCGAAAGAGCAAAAGGTGACAACGGATATGTGAAAGACCAGGATGAAAGTGGTAAAAAACACCACAAAAGAAGGAAGAAGGACTAGTAACCATTGAATTAATATTTTGGAAAGACCGGCATTAAAAATGCCGGTCTTTTTTTTAATAAATGATAGTAGACAAAGAAATAAACCAAATTTCTATTTTGGTTCAGCAAAAACGGTTAACATTTTAATATCAGTATTTTTGCAGAAGTTGTTAATTGAAAATTTATGATATGGCCGACAATATTTCAACAGGTGTTCATCCGCCTTTTTTTGACAGGTATATTTCCCTTGTAGAAAGCGGCGACTTGCCTGCAATTCTGGAGAAGCAGTTAGATGAAACTCGGGATTTTTTTTTGAGGATACCGGCAGATAAATGGATGTACAGGTACGACGATAACAAATGGACTATAAAAGAAGTTTTACAACATATTATAGACACGGAAAGAGTTTTCAGCTTTCGGGCCCTGGCATTTTCCAGGAAGGATCCAAATAGTCTTCCTTCTTTTAATGAAAATGAATATGCAAAAAATGCCAATGCAAATGAAAGAGTGCCCAATGAGCTTGTGGAAGAATTTTTAGCGGTGAGAAAAGCAAGTGTATTACTTTTTAGTTCATTTTCAGATGCCCAATTGGGAAGCGTGGGAAAAGCAAGCAACCAGGATATGGCTGTAAGAGCTATTGGATATATTATTGCAGGACATTTGGCACATCATGTCCAAATTCTTAAAGAAAGATATTTGGCAGGTGCTAAAGGATAAGCATCATTTGTATTAAAGATGAAATTATTTTCTGTAAATCAAATCAAAGATTGGGATTCATATACCATCCATAACGAACCGGTAAAATCTATCGATTTGATGGAACGTGCTGCCATTGCCTGTTTCGATTGGATCGTTAAAAATTTTGATGAGGACTACCACTTTAAAATATTCTGCGGAAAGGGCAATAACGGCGGCGACGGCCTCGCCATTGCAAGGCTTTTGAAAAGTATCAAATACAACGTTTCTGTTTTTATTCCCTTTAGCGATTCAGAAGGTTCTGACGACTTTCAAATCAATCTCAAAAAATTACAAAAAACTTCTGCAAACATTAGCTTGCTTAAAGACACGGAATCATTTCCCGGGATTACAGGGCAGGACGTAATTATTGATGCCCTTTTTGGTACAGGTTTAAACAAACCTCCAAAAGGGTTATACGCCCGGATAATCAGTTTCCTCAATGCAACCGGATCCACTATAATTTCTATTGACGTTCCAAGCGGCTTGTATGTTGATAAAAGCAGTAAATCAAATGATCAGGCAACCATAAGAGCAGATGACACGTTAACGTTCCAAAATCAAAAGCTTGCTTTCTTGATGCCGGAGAATGAACCATTTACAGGGCAGGTTTTCGTTCTTGATATTGGCCTTTCACAGGAATTTGAAGAAAAAGAAGTATCCAAACTACAATATACAGATGAAGAAATCATTGCCGGCATATACCGGAGGAGAAATGATTTTTCCAACAAGGGGAATTACGGTTATGCATCACTGTTATGTGGGAGTTACGGAATGATGGGCGCGGCCATTCTAAGTTCTCAGGCATGCCTTCGCAGTGGGGTTGGTAAACTTACCTGTGTAACATGTGAAGCAGGTTATGACATAATTCAAAGTACTGTACCTGAAGCCATGTGCATGGTTTCAGGTGAAAAATACATTTCCGGTTTTAGGGACTTTGAAAATTTTGACACACTTGGAATCGGCCCTGGAATTGGCCAATACGATTCCCATAAAAAATTATTGGAGGATATATTCAATAATTATAAAAAACCAATCGTTATTGACGCCGATGCTTTGAATGTTTTAAGTAAGAATCAAAATCTTTATTCTTTGATCCCCGCAAATAGTATTATCACTCCTCATCCGAAAGAATTTGAAAGATTGTTCGGAAAAGCAGAAAACGATTTTGAAAGAATAGAACTTGCCCTTTCTAAAGCAAAGGAATTAAATATTTATATCGTTTTAAAAGGCCATCACACTTTCATTGCCACCCCGGATGGAAACGGATTCTTTAATTCGACGGGCAATCCAGGAATGGCCACAGCAGGCGCAGGAGATGTACTGACCGGAATCATCACCGGTTTATTGGCTCAAAATTATTCTTCAACTGATAGCTGTATTTTGGGTGTTTATCTTCACGGGCTGGCAGGTGATTTGGCGGCTTCCCAATTATCAAAAGAGGCACTAATTGCAGGTGATATCATTAAATACCTCGGGCAGGCTTTTAATAAAATTGGAAATTATAACCCTGCCAATTAAACGCTGACGTTAAAATCCCTCAACGCGTCATTCAGACTGGTTTTTTTATCCGTACTCTCCTTTCTTTTTCCAATGATTAACGCGCAACTCACATTATATTCTCCCGCAGGAAATTTTTTAGGATAGCTTCCAGGAATCACGACACTTCTTGAAGGAATAACACCTTTTGTTTCTATCGGTTTATCGCCACTCACATCAATTATTTTAGTGGATTGTGTAAGTACTACGTTCGCTCCCAACACCGCCTCTTTTTCAACCCTCACTCCTTCTACCACAATACAGCGGCTTCCAATAAAACATCCGTCTTCAATAATAACAGGGCTTGCCTGCAACGGTTCCAAAACACCGCCGATACCAACGCCACCACTCAGGTGAACATGTTTACCAATCTGAGCGCAACTACCAACCGTGGCCCAGGTATCAACCATGGTTCCTTCATCTACATAAGCGCCGATGTTTACATAACTCGGCATCAACACAACGTTGCGGGCCAGATAACTTCCATAACGCGCTACGGCATGCGGAACGGCGCGAACACCAAGGTCTTTATAATTCTTCTTCAGTTTCATTTTATCATAAAACTCGAATGGAGGAAGAGTATAGGTTTCCATTTGCTGAATCCCGAAGTACAACAATATCGCCTGTTTTATCCATTCATTTACCTTCCAATAATCTTCAGGTTCTTTGTTGAACGAAGTTGAATGAACAGGCTCCGCAACGCGAAGGTTTCCCTCATCAATTTTATCAATTACATTCCTTATTGCATCTGTATATGTTTCATCTTTCAGCAATTCCCTGTTATTCCAGGCTGCACCAATCATTTTTTCCAGTTCCATAATCTTATTTTTTTGCAAATATAAAAAGCAACTATCAAAGCGCTTCCTAAATAAAAATCTCTGTTTTTTGTTTGTTTACTAATGTGTTCGGCTAAGTTGATTTACTTTTGATTTTTTTAATAATTCTGTATTGGGAAGTGATGAAGAAATCAATAAAATGAAAATAAGCGGATTTACATTTACTAAAAATGCTACCAAACTTTATTACCCGGTAAAAGCTTCGATTGAATGTTTGCTGCCTTTGGTAGACGAATTTATCGTCGCTCTCGCGGAAGGAGATGACGACGATCAGACAGAGGAAGAAATAAAAAGCATTGGCTCAGATAAAATCAATATCATAAAAACCGTTTGGGATTTGGAAAGATATCCTAACGGCCAGGAGTATGCGCACCAGACAGATCTTGCAAAACAAGCCTGCACAGGTGATTGGCTATTTTACATTCAAAGTGACGAAGCCATACACGAAAAATATCTACCGTTAATAAAAAGCAATTGTGAAAAGTATTTAGAGGATAAAGAGATTGAAGGTTTTCTTTTCAAATACAAACACTTTTGGGGAGATTATGATCATCATATCGTTTCACATACATGGTATCCGCGTGAAATAAGGATCATAAGAAACGATCCTGAAATTCACTCCTGGCGCGACGCACAGTCATTTAGAAGAATTCCGGATTTTGCCGGAAAGGATTATTATCAAAAAGAACATACGTATAAATTAAATGTGGTAGAGCTGGATGCTTATATCTTTCATTATGGATTTGTGAGACCTCCATATCTTATGCAGAAAAAAAGGAAAAATCACAATTCCAATTACGCCGGCGAAACTTCTACGGAACAGCTTTTTAAAAATGAGGCCGACACTTTTGATTATGGAGATCTGAGTAAAATAAATTTGTTCAAAGAAAGTCATCCCGCTGTAATGAAGAGTTTTATTAAAAAATTTAATTGGAAAGATCAACTGCGATATGAAAAAGGAGAAGAAAAACTAAAAAAGCAAAAACATGAAAAATTGAAATACCGTTTTCTTACCTTTTTAGAACAAACTTTTTTTAAAGGCAGACTGATGTTTGGTTTTAAAAATTATAAGCTTTTAAAAAAATGAATCAAATAGACCAGGTAGTTTTTACCACGGAAAAAAGAGACACACAAAATGCAGTGTTCAGTATTTTGATACCCACATGGAATAACCTTGAGTACCTGAAATTGTGTATTGAAAGTATTGAAAAAAATTCCTCCTTTACCCACCAGATTATTGTACACGTAAATGATGGATCAGATGGAACATTGGATTGGATTAAAACACGTTCTGATATAAGTTTCACTCACAGTTCTGAAAATGTGGGCGTTTGTTATGCACTGAATTTTTGCAGTACTTTGGCCACTACTGACTACATTTTATACATTAATGACGATATGTATGTTTGTCCGTTATGGGATAAATTTCTCTATGACGAAATTCAAAAAATCGGCCACAATAATTTTTTCTTTTCAGCAACTGCCATTGAACCAAGGGCACAAAGCAAATGTTCCATTGAAAAAAATTATGGATCTGCAATCGAAGAATTCAATGAGGAAAAATTATTGGCAGAATTTGAGACATTGCCAATGGATGATTGGTCAGGCGCTACCTGGCCACCAAACGTGGTTCATAAAAGCATTTGGGAGTTGGCAGGAAAATACAGCATAGAATTTTCTCCGGGCATGTATTCTGACCCTGACTTTTCTATGAAACTTTGGCAAATGGGCATTCGTATTTTTAAAGGAGTTGCCAAAAGCAGGGTTTATCATTTCGGATCAGTTTCGGTGAAAAAAGTAAAGAAAAACAAGGGCTATTACGAATTCATTTCGAAGTGGGGAATGACACAGGGAACATTCTCGAAATATTTTATAAAAAGGGGTGAACGATATAACGGAATTTTGAAAGAACCGGAGTTGCCCGGATTAATAAAAGCAAAGTCAGGCTTTAAACAATTTATTTCCATGTTTAAAAGAAGCGAATAAATTACCTGTAGTAAAATGCACAAAATACTCGTAATTCAAACAGCCTTTACCGGAGACGTAGTGCTTGCCACTGCTGTCGTTGAAAAATTGCATCATTTTTTTCCTGAAGCAGACATCGATTTTTTGGTTCGCAAAGGCAATGAAGGATTATTAAAAGATCATCCTTTTATAAAAAATGTATTGATCTGGAACAAAAAAGAAAAAAAATACAAAAACCTGTTGGATTTATTAAAACAAATAAGGAGAACGAAATACGATCAAGTCATCAATCTTCAACGCTTTGCTTCCACGGGTTTGCTCACCGGATTTTCTAATGCTAAAGAAAGAATTGGTTTCGATAAAAATCCTTTAAGTTTTCTTTTTACAAAAAAAGTTTCGCACCGGTTTGAGAAAGGTGTACATGAAGTAGAAAGAAATAACAGGCTGATCGAAGATTTTACAGATAAAAGTTTTAATAAACCGCGGCTTTACCCTTCGCAAAAAGATGAACAGGAAATTTTACAATACCAGCATCAGCCTTATGTTTGCATGATGCCGGCAAGTGTTTGGTTTACCAAACAATACCCGCAGGAAAAATGGATCAACCTGATCAATCATTTTCCTGCGGACTATAACATTTTTCTTTTAGGAGGAAAAGCAGATACTCCGCTATGTGAAAACATAAAAGAAAAAGCAACAAATAAAAAAGTTACCGTGCTTGCAGGAAAATTGAATTTTCTATCATCCGCTGCCTTAATGAAAGGCGCAAAAATGAATTACAGCAATGATTCCGCACCTTTACATTTTGCAAGCGCAACAGATGCGCCAATTACAGCTATTTTTTGTTCAACGGTTCCGGAATTTGGATTTTATCCGCTTTCGGAAAAATCAATTATTGTTCAGACAGAAGTTAAATTAGCCTGCAGGCCATGTACATTACATGGCCGCAAAGCTTGTCCGCTTGGGCATTTTAAATGCGCTGTAACCATCGAAACAGGCAAATTATTAGAATCACTTAACTCATAAAACATGAGCAGTTTTGAAAAAGATATTAAAGCGTCAGTAAACGAACTAAAAAAAGGAAAACTTATTTTATATCCCACTGACACTATCTGGGGAATTGGTTGTGATGCAACTGACGGAGCCGCTGTTAAAAAAATCTATGCTTTAAAACAAAGGGAAGAAAAAAAATCATTGATCATTTTGGTAGCCAATGAAAATATGATCCGGCAATACGTCTCTGAACCTTCGCTAAAATTACTTTCTTACATTTCCACTTCAAAAAAACCAACAACAGCGATTTTTACAAATGCAATTCACTTGCCGCCTCAATTGGTAAATGAAGATGGAAGTATCGCAATGAGAATTCCTAAAGATGATTTCTGCCTTCAATTAATTCAAAAGTGGGGCAAACCTTTGGTTTCAACTTCCGCGAATATTTCAGGCGAAAAATTTCCACAAAACTTTGATGAGGTTTCTCCCAAAATAAAAAACGGTGTTGACTATATTGTTCAACACCGTCAAAATGATTTGTCTCAAAACACGCCTTCGTCAATTATAAAATTGGGCAAAAAGGACGAGATTGAAATTATCCGTTAGGGCTATAAAGCAAGACCAACACCCAGTTGTATCATGCTTACTTTCCAGGTATCGTTTGAAGAAATATTATTTACATCAGTAGTACCGCCAACAAACCGGCCGTAAACTCTGAACTTCAGCAATTTCAACTGCAGCCCTGCCGCCAATGAAAAATCGCCGGATTTAAATGCGTCTTTTCCATTTTGAGTAAGACTTTTATTTTGATCCATCAGGATACCAAACTGCGGCCCAAACTGCAATGCAAGAATATTACTGATGTTATAATTAAGCAGAATGGGAATACTTAAATAATGCAACTGAATTTTGCTCACATTATTAAAACCCGTTATTTCATTAAAGCTGGTAGCCGTGTCCGTATTGACCTGGTTAAATAAAACTTCCGGTTGTATTGCCCATTTTTTACCACCAATGGTTACAAAAGCGCCCGCATGATAGCCGAGGTTGTACTCATCTTTAAATGAATGCCCGGTAATTTTGCCCATATTGGCACCGGCTTTTATGCCAAAAGTTAAACCCTGGGAAAATAGTGAAGAAGAAATTAATAGCAGAATGACTACAGGAATTATTTTTGTTTTCATACAATAAAGATTTAATTCAAAAATGTTACTCAAATTTACAGGCTAACATATCGAAAAGTCGTGCCAATTATTCATTAAAACTAAGACACTTCCATCTCACAAAACCGCTTTTTAACAAATCCTGTTTAGCCGGCTACTACCTACTATTACTCTTATTTAGTATACCTTTGCGGCAAATTAAAAAAAATTAATGAATGAATTTGAAGGCTTAGGCCTAAATGAGAACCTCGTAAAGGCGGTTAATGATCTTGGATTTACCTCTCCCACTCCTATACAACAAAAAGCAATTCCAATACTATTATCGGGCACTACAGATTTTGTGGGATTGGCGCAAACAGGAACAGGCAAAACAGCAGCGTTTGGATTACCCTTGTTGCAACTAATCGATGCGGCCAGCAGATATCCGCAGGCGTTGATTGTTTGTCCTACGCGGGAGTTATGTTTACAAATCTGTAATGACATACAGGATTTTAAAAAGTATTCAAAAAATGTAGTGGCGGAGCCTGTATATGGCGGCGCTTCTATTGTAATGCAAATACGTGCTTTAAAAAAAGGCGCCCACATTGTGGTAGCTACGCCGGGACGCCTGATCGATATGATCGAAAGAAAAGCAATAGACCTGGATAAAGTGAAATATGTAGTCCTTGATGAAGCCGATGAAATGCTGAATATGGGTTTCAGGGAAGACATTGATTTTGTATTAAAAAATACAAATAACCGGGAAGCTACATGGCTTTTCAGTGCCACTATGCCCGCTGAGGTTAAAGCTATTTCCAGGAATTTTATGCATAATCCACAGGAAGTGACTGTAGGTAAAAAGAACACAGCTAATGTGAATATTGACCACGAGTACTTTATCACTCCGGCTCATTCCCGCTTTGAAACCTTAAAAAGGTTGGTTGATTTCAATCCCGGGATGTATGGAATCATTTTTACCCGCACCAAGATTGATGCGCAAAACATAGCTGAAAAATTATCCAAAGAAGGATATAATGTGGAAGCATTACATGGAGATCTTACCCAACAGCAGCGGGACAGGGTCATGCAGCGCTTTCGCAACAAGGATTTACAAATCCTGATTGCAACTGATGTTGCCGCAAGAGGAATTGATGTTGACGGTATCACCCACGTAATAAATTATGAGCTTCCTGATGATATGGAAGTTTATACCCACAGAAGCGGCAGGACTGCGCGTGCAGGCAAGAGCGGAATTTGTATTTCAATTTGCCACAGCCGCGAATCGTATAAAATCCGCCAGTTGGAAAAAATGGTAAATGCCCAATTCCACAGATTAGATATCCCCGGCGGAAAAGATGTGTGCAGAAAACAGTTTTTCTATTTTATTGAGAAATTAAAAAATATTGACATTTCGAGCGGTGAATATGAAACTTACATGTCAGACCTGGAAGAAAAATTTGCAGGCATGAGTAAAGAAGAAGTTTTGAAAAGAGTGGCTGCGCTTGAGTTTGATCATTTTTTAAAATATTATGAAAACGCAGAAGATCTTAACGTAAGAGCTGATTTCAGAGAACGAAAAAATAATTCCAACGACGGTCGCGGCGAAAGGAGAGAAAGAAGCACCTTTAGGAGAGACAACGGCTACACCCGGTTATTTATTAATCTCGGCACCAAAGATGGTTTTTATAAAGCAAGCTTTTTGCAATATATCCTTGATGAAAGCAATCTTAAAAAGGAAGTTTTAGGAAAGATTGATTTGCGCGAAATGAACGCATGGGTAGAAGTTGACCAGTCGGTTGCTCCTAAGATGATGAAAAGCCTCGATGGAAAGTATTATAACGGCCGGCAAATAAGAATGAACGAAGCCGATGGCGGCGGAAGCAGGAAGCAGGGACGTGAAGGAAGAAAAAGGGTTCCGCTGAGAGAAAGAAGATAAAAGAAAAATTCTTATCTTTTATTGGTTTACTGGCATCAGATTCCCCCGTATTTTTTATAATAGGCTATCAGCATTCCCACCACAGCATTGTAAGAATGTAGTCCTTTGGGCTGGTTATTTAATTTTAAAAAATTGCCATACATCCAGTTAATCATGGGCTCGATAACACTTTGATGATCGAGGTCAAACTGCTTCAATTCCTGTAGATCTCTCTTCACCGGCAAAGTCAAACCATTCAGGGCATTCCGCGAAGCAACAGAGTCCAGATAATACACTTCGCGGTTGGTATACAAAAAAAGATCCAGGTAGGTTGAATAATGAAAAAGAGTATCGGTCGAATTAACAGCTGCCAGGTATCCTACAAAGTTGGCTTCATTCTCTTTTGCATAACCAAGCTGATGCCCTATTTCGTGGGTGGCAATATAAGGCTGAAGCATCCTGGGAACCGTCGTGTTGATTTGTGCTTCGCCCGTAAAAGGATTATAATAACCCGTAAACCCTAAATAATCTCCGGCTTTTCCATACATCGAAGATTTTACCGACACCTGTTTGTATTTTAAAAATGGGTACTTCTTTGCAGCTTCATCATAACTTTTTTTGGCTCTTTTCACCAGTTCTTCAGTAGAAGGATATTTCTCGTGATTTTTTATAACAACGGCTTTTGAATCATTCACTTTTTGCAACAAAATCTGCTGGATATCTAACAGGTCGGGCAAACTATATGGTTGGGGCGAAAGTTGCAGTTGATAAGCAATCCCTTTGCGGTCATAATTGATTCCCCAAAAAAGATAAAAGATTATATACATAAAGGCAAACACCAACAGCAATTTCAAAAATTTCCGTAGCGCCGTCTTTCCCGAAATTTGCCGCTTTACCAACAACACAATGTTTGAAATTATCTTCCAGGCAATCCAGCAACCCGCCAGGAAATACAAAATATCACCCACGCTGAAAGGAATCCAGCCAAAAAGCGTACGAAGTATTTTGGAAAAGGAGCGGTAAATACCGGTAGCATAAAAACGCTCTACCCAAAGTGAATTAGCGGTAAAAATTTTAATAACGATAACCAGGAGAAGTACTATAAGCCAGGTGCTTTTATTTGTTTTTTTAAAATTTTCTCCGCCTGCTTTGTAGCTCATTTTCAAATTCTGGGTCAAAAAAACTAAAGTTAGTCTTTAAAAATTTCGTTATAAAATATTCTATCTATCAACAGGGACGATTAACAAAAAATTTAAAAAAAGAGCAGTGTTCTGCCTTAAAAATTAATTAATTTCATTACTTTTGCAGCCCTTTAATATTAAGTTATGGGAAACAGGCGTGAATTTGACATAGCATTTGTAGGATTGAAACCTGGGATCCATGAGTTTAATTATGAAGTGGATGATAAGTTCTTTGCCGATTATAAGGAGACAGATTTTAGTAATTGCCACGCCCTGGTAAAGCTTACTCTCGAAAAAAACATTTCTTTTATGTTTTTAAAATTCGAGATTGGCGGCAGTGTAAATGTAATTTGTGACCGATGTGGAAATACGTTACCCATGGATCTGTGGGATGAATTCAAACTGGTTGTAAAGCAGGTTGAAAATCCGGAAGAAATGAATCAGAATGAAGAAGATCCTGATGTATTTTATATTTCAAGAACAGAAAGTCATCTTCACCTTGCTGATTGGATTTACGAATTTGTGCTTTTAAGTATTCCAAACCAAAGAATGTGTAGTGAAGAAGAAATGGGTGGCCCGCAGTGCAACAAAGAAATATTGGCGATGCTGAAAAAAATGCAGTCTACGCCGGTCGAAAATAATCATCCTTTACAAAAAGGATTGGAAAAATTTAAAAAACAATAATTAATCATATTTAATCTACGGTTATGCCAAATCCAAAGCGCAGACACAGTCAACAAAGAAGTGCAAAAAGAAGAACACATTATAAAGCAGATGCTCCCACTTTGAGTGTTGATCAGACAACAGGAGAAACTCATGTTCGTCATCGTGCTCATACAAGCGAAGGAAAATTATATTATAAAGGAAAAGTAGTTGCAGAAAAAGCGCCCGCTAAGGTTAGCTAAACTATTTTTTATCCTGGTTATATAATCCAAAAACAAAGTTTGTTTAACTTCAACTTTGATTTTGGATTTTTTTTTGAATCTTTGAGAACCTTGTAATTTATAATTATTTTTATCTGATCTTGTAAGATACTACCAATATGAACATAGCACTGGACATGATGGGCGGAGATTACGCCCCTGTAGAAGCGATAAAAGGCGTAAAAAAATTTTTATCTGATAATAGCGATCCTGAAGTGCAGCTTACACTCATCGGTGATAAAAATCAAATTTCTCCGCTTCTTACAGAATTCCAGGTTGATAGCGATAATACTACCGTGGTTCATGCAGACGAAGTAATCGGAATGCATGAGCATCCTACCAAGGCATTGAAGGAAAAACAACAATCCTCCATTTCAATCGGCTTTCATCTTTTATCCACCGGAAAGACAGACGCCTTTATCAGCGCCGGTAATACAGGAGCAATGATGGTGGGCTCTTTATACAGTATCAAAGCGATTACGGGTATCGCAAGGCCGGCAATTGGTGCGTATATCCCCCACGATAACGGGAAAAATTCTTTATTGGTAGATGTAGGCCTCAATGCAGACTGCAAGCCGGAAAATTTATCACAATTCGCCTTGCTGGGTTCACTCTTTGCAAAATATATTTTGAATTACGAAAACCCGAGGGTAGCATTAATTAATGTGGGCGAAGAGGAAGGCAAGGGAAATATTTTATGCCAGGCGGCTTACCCGCTGATGAAAGCCAACGAGCAAATTAATTTTGTTGGAAATATTGAAGGCCGCGATCTTCTCATGGACAAAGCAGATGTGTATGTTTGCGATGGCTATACCGGCAACATCCTTTTGAAATTTGCCGAATCAATTTATGATATTGTGCAGAAACGCAAGATTGAGGATGAATACTTCAATCGTTTTAATTTTGAAATGTATGGAGGCGTGCCCGTGCTCGGGGTAAATAAACCGGTGATAATCGGGCACGGCATTTCCACATCGGGCGCTTTTAATAATATGATTTTAATGGCCAAAAAAATGATCGAACAGGATTTTATTGAAAAAATAAAGTCCAATTTCGTATAACGATACCTTGCCTTTTTTTTCCAAAATTTATTGTGTGTTTCTTTGATACCCTTATTTTTAAAATGTCATTTTTTCTCTATTTAATAAACCACTAAAGCCGTTTAATTCAAATCTGATTTAACAACAATATATTGTTAATCAACAGATTTTTAATCCTTATTTTTATAAGGCCTTATAAACACTACATGAAATTATTCTCAAAATATTTGTTGGTTGGTTTTTTTGTGGTTGGTTTTTTGGGGATGCACCTCTCATCCATTGCGCAAAAAGATACCTCAAACCCGGGGAAAACTTTTATGGGAAAAGTAATTGACAACCTGAAGAAAGATTCTACAGAAATCGATTTCTCTTCACAGTTAAAAACCAACGAGGCAGCTTTCAGACCTTACGAAGGACTCATCATAAGAAATATAATTATCGAACGCGTTCCATTCGGGGTGTCCATTGGAGATACATCGATCAGGTTGATCAACAGTTTAACAAAGCTGGCAAATGATCTCCACCATATCACGAAAACAAATGTGGTTAAAAAGAATTTATTTTTTAAAAAAGGGCAACCGCTAAAACCATATTTAATGGCAGATAATGAAAGGTTTCTTCGCCAATTATTATACCTGCAGGATGCGGAATTTTTTGTAACCCGAACGGCACCAGGAACTGATTCTGTAGATGTCTTTGTGGAGGTAAAGGACGTTTTCTCCCTCGGTGGTGCGATTAACTCACTTGGTCTCAAACAGTCCGGTGTTGAATTCAGGGAAGACAACTTTGCCGGCAGCGGAAACGCAGCAATACTGTATACCCTGTACGATGACAAAAGAAAAAATAATTTTGGTTTTGGCGGGGAATACGATAACAGGAACATCGGGGGTAGCTTTATGGATGCCAAAATTGGATACCAGAGTTTTTATCCCGCGATCACGGGTGTTAAAGAAGATAATAATTATTATATAGATCTACATAAGCCACTGGTAAACCGCTATATGGCCTGGACTTATCAATTTAGCGCATCCTTCCATGCCACTCACAATCTGTACAACAAGGATTCACTCTATTATTCGGATATCCATTACCGTTACTATAACGTGGAAGCATGGGGCGGATATAATATTAATGCCAAAGATTTTACCGAAGAAGAAGAATCAAAAAAGTTAAGAAAATTAATTGGCGTCAGGTATTTGGATCAAAAGTTCCTGGATGTGCCCGGCAAATACGAATCCGTTTACGACTGGAAATACCAAACTATTAACGCAGCACTTGCGACACTTACATTTTATCGCCAAAACTTCTATAAAACCAAATACATTTATGGTTTTGGGCGAAACGAAGATATTCCCGAAGGATTATTGTTTAGTGTTACCACGGGCTTCACAGAAAGACAAGATGCAAAACGACCGTTCATTGGTTTTGATTTTGAACATTATCATTTTAATAAAAAAGAAAATTATATCAGCTATAAAATCGCCGCAGAAGGATATTTACATCATTCAAAAGTGGAAGATCTTAATTTTATGGGAAGCCTGTTCTATTTTGATCATTTAAAATCATTAGGGACAAAATGGAAGCAGCGCTTTTTTCTAAATTTTGATCTTGCACAGCAGGTTAATACAGTTTTTAACCAACCTTTATTCGCTAACAGCAAATTTGGGCTTCCTGAATACGGAAATGAGATCACCGATAACGAGCGCGTAGGTGGCACATTACGTTCAACAATTAAAGCAGAATCAGCATTTTTTAGCCCGTGGTCAGTGGTAGCTTTTCGGTTTGCGCCCTTTGTATTCGGCAATGTAAGTGCATTTTCACCGTACGAATATAAAACAAAGGTGCTGAGTTCGGTGGGCGGAGGCATCAGAACCAGGAACGAAAGCCTTGTGTTTGGCACTATTGAATTCAGGACTTATTATTTCCCTCAAGGCAATTTCTATAATGAAAAGTTCCGCTTTTCAATCTCTACCAATGTGATCTTTAAATACAACAACCAGTTTGTAAAGAAACCGGATTTCATTAACATCAATTAATTACTCTTTATTCTCCCGCCAAATTAAATACCTTTAATACAAATTTTCAGAATGAAAAACTTCAGAAAATATTTTGAATTAACTGCATGGATCAGCGGATTGGTGTTGCTTGCTTTAATGAACCCGCAAACTGATACTCATTATTCTTTTTGCCTGTTCAAATTCATAGGGGTAAAATATTGCCCGGGTTGTGGCCTTGGACATTCAATCAGTTATTTATTTCATGGAAATTTTAAAGCCTCTTTTAACGCCCATCCGTTGGGTTTATTTGCCGTGTTAGTAATCATGAAAAGAATTTATCACCTTTCTTTTCTTCATATTTCGCCACTTTTTAAAAAATATAATTATGAACAACAGTTTTAACTCGGTAAACCCCACTATATTAAAATATCTTTATAATGCCACGCCGGAAGAGTTGATCACCATCAACTCAAGGACAAAAGATTTTAGTAATGATGACCTGGAACAATTCTGTATCATCTACCGGTCAAAAAGAAAAGACCCTCAATTCATATTGATATTATGCTTACTGGGCCTGGTGGGCGTTGCAGGCATTCAACGCTTTTTTATAGGGAACATTGCACTCGGTATTTTGTATTTTTTTACAGCAGGACTCTGCTTTGTGGGGACCATTATTGATGCTGTAAATCATAAAGAATTGGCAATGGAATATAATGCAACAATGATCACAGAAACCTTATCGATGCTTAATATGATCCGGCGGGATTAGGCCGTTTTAGAACCATACATTAACATACCAGGCCGCTTTCTATTTAGTTCTGCCTCCAAAAATAGTTTGTTCTTCCGATGCCACTATTGTTTCTGAGCCGATACCGGTGGCTCCGCTTGCGGAACGATATTATGAATAGGTTTCGTAGATTTTAAGTAAGAAAAAACTGCTTTCAATTCGTCATCGGTCATGCTTCTAAAATCCTGCCAGGGCATGGGTGGCAATAAATTTCGTGCTTTTTCAAGCCCCATATATTTTCCTTTTCTAAGACATAACATAAATTGTTCAAGACTCCAGTTTCCAATTCCTGTTGTGCTGTCTGACGTAATATTTGCCGCGTATGAAACACCCCAGGGGCCAACCCATGCCGTTAGATCATTGGAAGCAAATGCCCCGATACTCTCCATTTCTTTTTTATCCACGGCCACAACAGGCATATTGGCCGGATGCCCGGAAAGCGCCAATTCCATATCTTGTTCAGGGCCCATTGCCGTCATCTTTTTGGGCGTGTGGCAATCTCCACACCCCGCAATAGTTACTATGTGATGGCCCCATTCCTCAGGCGTGCTGTATCCACCATTAGAAACAACGGTCGTTGAAGAAGATGTACCAGAAAGGGTTTTGCCTGGCTCAGTTTCATTGTTACACTTGGACAACAGAAAGATGGAAGGTATTAAAGCAAGCAACATAACTACAGAAAGCTTTTTCATAAAAACTATTATTTACCTGGTAATTAAAAAAAGGCTTTAAAGACAAGCAGTTTTTTGCGATAAGAAGCTTGGTATTTTACGCTAAAGTAAAAATATTGCGGAGATAAAAAAGTGATTTCGGTAATATTTTATTAACACAAAACGCACATTTCCCTCATTGGCATCCTGAGCATTGCAAATGAAATCCTTGTAAAATAAGATTTGTAATTATTTGTTGGTTTACTGGCTGTCGATATCAACGTTCATGGATGAAAGGTGATATTTTATTCCGTCCAGGACACCTTTTGACAAAGGCTGCCCGCTAAAATAAATCAACTTGTTTTTCTTCAGAGCCTCAAGTTCAGCACTGTAATTAGAAACGACAATTCCTTTGGCCTTTCCCTTCAGCATGTCAATATCATTGCCACTATTTCCGGCTGTTATAAAATGTTGCATCGGCAATTTCCATTTGTAACTCAGGTAGCGTATAGCACTACCCTTGCTGGCCCGAAAGGGTAAAAAATCAAGGTACAGATTTTCGGTAAGTAACACCTTCGCCCGTAGCTTATGATCATCTAAAAATTTATACAAATTCGCAAGATCATCTTCTTTAAAGTTGTCATTCACATAATAACTTAGCTTAAAGCGCCATTGTGCGCCCGGCTCCTGTAACTGAATTCCCGGAAATTTGGATAAAGCTTTTTCAAGTTCATCTCTTTTCCAATGATAGTCAATATGACTTTCATAGCCATTATCCTGCACGAATTTGTCCGTGTAATAAATTTCCGAGCCTGCAGAGCATACCAGCACATCCGGGTCAGGAAGATCATATTTAGCAAAAGCATCCTGTGTTAATTGCCTGTTTCTTCCACTGGCCACTCCAAAAACAACTTTGTCTTTATGAGCATTAATCCAATCTTTTAATTCGGGCAATCCATCAGTCTTTTCCTCATCTACAAGTGTTCCGTCAAGATCAGAAATGATAAATAATTCTGCCTTTACCAGCTTTTTTCCGTACGCGGTTTTATGAGTATAATTCGCCTCAATCGCTTCCTGTGGTTTGAACAATTCGTCAATTATCTCGATATATTTATTGGAATGGGCCGTCCATGAATACAATTGGTTGGTAGCAATAATTCCGTTAGCAGAATATTTTTCCCACAGCGTTTGATCCGCAATAATTTTTTTCAAAGCTTCTGCTATCTCTGTAGGATCTTCCACATCTACTAATAAACCATTATTGCAATGTTCCAGTATTTCTTTAGGACCACCGGTGGGCGATGCCACAACAGGCAGACCGCAGGCCGCGGCTTCCACAACGGTCAATCCAAAATTTTCTCCCGGTGTGGCATTTACAAACACACCCTTTTTGCGGGCGGCCACGCGATAAATCTCGGGTACTTCCAGTTTAGGATCGTTCTTTTTCGGGATGGCCATTTTACCATACAGATCATATTTATCCAGCAATAACAGCAAATTGGTGAGAATATCCTGTTCATCCGCGGGCATTTTTGTTATATCCTTTCTTACACCTGCAAATATGGCCAGGTTTGCCATTGCCTGTAATTCCGGGTCCTGGCCGTACGACTGGATGATCCTTTCAAAATTTTTCCGCTTATCAGCCCTTCCAATCGAAAGGATCAATGGTTTTTGTGGATTAAAAAGAAACCGCTCAATATCCGAGTTTACCCGGTATAAAGCTTGCTCCTGCTCGATGGTCATCTGAAAACCCGGCATATCAAAACGATAGAAAGGATAAAACAGATCATTGTTAACTCCCGGAGGGATTACTTCAAACCTGCCCCCTTTTTTAATATCATATAAACCGTATTGGGTATCAATTTCGTGCTGTGTACTTACTATAATTACATCCGCATTTTTTATAGTAGCTTCTTCAGCCGCGATGCGGCGATCCATGTTGAACTTTTCGTTAATCCGCTCCGGTGTCATTCCATCCTGCAGCAAAATCTTTTTTTTATTGCGTCCAAGTGAGTGGCCGGTAGCTATAAAAGGAATTCCAAAAACCTCGCTTATCTGGCCGGCCAGGTAATTTCCATCCGCATAATGACCGTGCGCCACATCGGGCAAATCGTCTTCTTTTTCAATAAACCGTATCGTCTTATCTGTAAATTCATCCAGGTAGTCCCAAAGAGATTCTTTTGAGCGGTAAGCATTTCCACCACAACTCACCCTCACAATCCTAGCTTTTTCATTCACTGTTTCTATTTCTTTTTCATAAGCAGAAGAAACTCTTTTATCCACTATCCGCCTTGTAAAAAGATCCACCTTGCGCACCTTTGGGTGTTCCGAAAGATTTTGCAGTAATTCAAGTATGTATTTCACTTGTCCCCCGGTGTCCTTATCTCTTCCTATTTCCGGGTCTTTAAACCGTATCAGCCCGTGAGGACTGAAAAGTTGTATGTAATATCCATTCATCATTATTCGTTATTCACATTATCTGAGATTTGCAAAATTAACCAAATCAAAATAATGTGGTTAATTTAATACCTAACGCCCTTGATTATAAGCAGCGTCACTATAAAAAATTTGCTTTATATTCATCGGTTTTTTGACATTGGTTGCCTTGCCCGAATAGTATGAAAATAAATTGGCAATGGCAAGGATTTTGTAGTTTAACCCAAACCGCATTATATATTATGTATTCAGGATCAGGATTTAGTGATTGGGAAATCGGCGATATTACGGTGATCATCCACGAAGGAGTTTATCATTTATTTCACCTCATCATTCCAAACCACGATTATATAGCCCACGCTGTTTCAAAAGATGGCATTTCATGGAAGAGGGTAAAAAACGCTTTGTTCGTTGGCAATCCCGGCGAATGGGATGATGATATGCTTTGGACCATGGATGTGGTAGAGGTGAACGGAAAGTTCGAGATGTATTACACAGGCTTGCAACGAAGAGACCGTGGTGTCATTTCTAAAATTGGTTTTGCACAGTCTGACGATCTTATTGATTGGAAAAAAAACAAAAAAGATATTTTTCCAATTGCTCCCAAGGGGATTTATTACGAAACAGAAAAAGACAATCCACGCAAATGGTTAAGTTTTCGCGATCCCTACCGGTATGAATACGACAAAGAGGTGTACCTGCTTGTTTGCGCGAGAAGCATTGCCGGGCCTGTTTCCCGGCGCGGCTGCGTGGGACTTGTGAAGATCACCGACGATAAAGTGACTTTAATGCCACCGCTCCTCTACCCGATGGTATATGACGATATTGAGTGTCCGTGTATCTTTCAGCTCAAAGGGCGCTTTTATATCATCGGTTCTATTAGAGAGGATATAAAAATACGCTATTGGTTTTCTTCTCAATTTTTTGGTGAATACCATTCGTTTCATTCCGATGTTTTGCTGCCCCGTGGTAATTATGCCGCCCGTATCGTAAAAGATGGCGATCATTTGTTGCTGTATAATTTTTTCTATGCATATGGAAAAATTGATGCATTGCGGGTACTGCCTCCGCCAAAAGAGCTGGATGCCGATGAAACAGGAAGGCTGATATTAAAAAGTTATTACCGGTGGGATGAGCAGGTTACCAAAATAATTTTGCAACAGGATTTGGGGAAAGTAAAGCACCTTCTTTCCAATCCGACCGCTGCTTCCGCTATCGAGGTAGATAAATGGACATGCTCTTCAAGAAGCGGCTATGAAATATTTGCTTTCAAAAAACCATCAACCAGCTTTATCTGGGAAGGATTGCTAACAGTAGAAGGCATGGGAAAGCTGGGCCTGGTAAGCGATATTGACGATGATGGCAATGGCTATTTTATTTCATTTGATGTGCAAAACGGCTTGTTGCAAATGAGGGCGTGGGGTTTTAATCCGCTGGATGTGCGTAAAAATTTTGTTTTTAATGAGCTTCAGATAGGTGTGTTTAAGATGAATGAAGAAAATACATTTTATTTCAGGCTGATACATTACGGTAATTATTTCGAATTTTCTATTGATGACGAAGTAAAACTTACTTTAATGGACTACACTTTTTCCGGAGATGGAATCGGTCTTTATTCTGCATCGTCTGTTATTTCGTTGCAAAATTCTGTATTAAAGATCTTGCCTGAACCTATAGATGAATACGCCAGCCAGGAAGAAACACATAAATTATCTGATCAGCAAATTACACCTTCTGATATCCGGGGTTAATCTGCGTATAATCATTGCTGTTATATCCCAAAATAAAAATTTAAAATATTTGTTGGTTTACTGTAGTGCCGTGTTGTAATTATTATTTTACCATGTGATATGCTCATTCATAAATTGAATAAGTCCATCGGCAAGTTCTTTTTGCTCTTGTACTTTCGGATGGCCGGGTGTTTCCTTATAAGGCACTATATAAGTAAATACCTTTGGATCATTTATTTCGGCTACAGCCTTTTCAACATAGCCGGGCCACGGAGAACCTTTTTTAGTAATATCCATGCTGCCTAACATACAGATGATTTGGGCTTTCGGATACGTTAATCGTATCGTTTGAACGAATTTTTTGTAAGCATCGACAATCTGGCTTTCTGTTGGCGGCTTATTGCCAAACCTTTGTTTAAATTGTTCATTGTTTGGCATGTTAACAATCCACGAATCATTTTGTAATAAATTAATCACCACAACATCGGGGGTAAATTTTGAAAAGTCCCATTTGCTGGTCGAATCTGTCGGATCAAGACGGTTGTACATTTCAGGCATTATTAACGGAAACCAGCTTACCATTATGCCGATCCCACTTTTGGCCGTACAATGATATTGCGCGTTGAAGTGTCTTGCAGTAATTGCCGGGTAGGCATCGTAGTTGTTTTCGTAGTATCCTGAATGAGAATCGTGCACCATATCGTTAATTGCGTAACCACAGCTTATCGAGTTCCCAAAAAACTCTATCTTTCTTCCAGGAAGTTTGGCCGGTTTAAGCAGCTTTGTTTTTCCGGTTGTCTCAAAACCATAAAACCAGGTCTTTCCTTTATCCCATTCGGTACGTTTAAAAAGCTGTAACGTGTGTTTGCCAAATGGAAGGCCTGTTGCAAGCACGATTTGTTCTTTTAAGGTATCAAACTTTACCACATGGAGACTATCGTGGTCGATAATAACATTATAATAATTGGAAGTATCCTGGTCTTTAAATTCGCCTGAAATTCCGGTGCCTTTAAATTTGATGGTTACAGAAGTACCCGGCCACATTAAGACTGCTGCATCCGGCGTATAAGCAATCCTTCCTTCATAAGAAATGTTTTTGTTATTAAATGGAATGAGGTGTTGCGAAAAACAATTTGACGTAAGACACAATAAAAACAGAGGCGCAATAAGGATTTTTTTAAACATTTGTTTTTCTTTTAAATTAACTGCGCTAATGTAATTATTTCCTGTCAACAAATAACATAACAGTAATGCCTGAACGAAGAAATATATAACCCATAAAATTGGTTTTTTACCGATTATGGTTTTCCTTTGCAACAAAATCGGGCATTTTGCAGATGATTCGGAAATCAGGAGAGATATTATTGATTCTTTTATACCTGTTGATTATCTTCCAACCATTGATCCCCATTGTCATATACCATGTCAACTACAACTTTATCGTAAAAAATGAATGCGTAAACCGCGATAAGCCCTGGATGCATTGTAACGGAAAATGTTATTTGCATAAACAGCTGGATGATGTATTTGAAGGCAATCAGAAACATCCGCAAACTCTTTCGCTTCGCGATTTTAAATTTTCTGAATTTACAGAGCAGTCAACTGATTTTTCATGCGTTTGCCCGGTATTTGTTTTTGAAAAACCGGGTGTTTTTTTCCATAATCATTATCACTTCCGGCCGTTTAGCAACATCTTTCGTCCTCCTCAACCTGCCTGCTGATTTTTCTTGAAATTCATGGAACAGATCGGTTGATATTTTCAACCGCAGCTACGGCTATTGATAATAGCCTGCCTTTCCATGCAACAAATCATTTACTTTAAAAATTCAGAACTCAATGAAGATTTCACTTTATAAATCAGTGATATTATTTTTGCTCATAATACCTTTTAGCATTTCAAACTCCCGGGCTCAAAAAGATGAACACACAGACAAAGAACATCCCGAATTTTCGCACCCGATTTTTACAGAATCCATCAGCCCTGATACCAAGATTCGTTTTAACTATGTAAATACCAAAGTTGACGATTCTTTATCTTCCCATGGCTTCGATCTTGAGATGGAATATGCGCCTGTGAGGGCTTTTAGCATTCACCTGGATGTTCCGTATACGGTGCTGAAACCCAAAAGCCTTTCAGGCATTTCACACCTTGAGGACATCGAGGTGGCACTTAAGTTTGCCAACTTTGCATTTGCAAAGCACAAAGTATTAATCGGGTATGGCGTAAGTTTTGGCTTTCCCACGGGCAGCGATATGAAAGGAATTGGCAGCGATCATGTCTTTTCAATCGATCCCTTTTTCAATGGGGGTGTGATGTGGAGAAAATGGGAATTTACTACCTATTTCACTTTTGATATTCCTACTCACCAGTTGCCGGATGAAAATTTACAAACCGGGCTTGAAAGCCGGCTAACCGCCCTGTACCATCTCAATCCGAAGTGGCAACTGCTTGCAGAAGCCGGCAATTCAACAGAGATAGGCCACAGAACGGCAAGGGAGAAAAACTTTGATATTGCAGAAGGCATTAAATTCCGCCCCAACCCGGTAAAACCCTGGATTTTAGCGTTGGGCGTAAGAGAACCCCTTGGAGATAATTCGGAGTTTAAATTCCAGGGAATGTTCTCACTTTTTTACCATTTCGAAGATTGATTCTTCTAATAAATACAATAGCTGCCTGTGGCTGAAACAGGCAGCTATTGTATTTTAATTTTGATAGTAAATCAACAAAAAATGTAAAATCCTGTTCTGATGTCGCTACTATCGGGCGTGCATGCTTTTTATTCGCTTCAAAAAATTCAACCTGCGTAAGTTTGAATTTTGAAGTAACCAATTGCATTCATTACTAGTACCCTTTTCCGGTAATTACTTGCTACCTTATTTGGTACTAAAAGTTATCGTCTTATATATTATATCTCCCCGGCCGGAAATCCCCTTGACAGTCACAATATAAGTCGCCCGGCTATCCCCGGTATAAAAGGTGATGGTGTTGTTTGCTTTATCTGTAAAATAATTACCGCTCCAAAATAAAGTGGGTTTATCATCAACGTATGCAAATGATTTTGTTTCATTTTCCTCATCCATCTTTATGGGAAAAAGTGCAGATTTTGCGACCCCCGGCACATAAAAGATCTTAAGATTATCCGCGTTTAAACCAAAATCGCTGGTTTTGTTTTTGGTGTTTACCAGTATTACGCCATTACCGCCCCTGATACCATATCGCGCTCCCTCAGGGCCTTTAATTATTTCGATAAAATCAATGTTGTTTGGATCAAAACTGTTTAAAAATGCAAGATCAGGGCTCGTTTCCTGCATATCAGCAGAAGTTGTAACCGGTGCACCGTTTACCAAAATCATTGGTTCTGAGCCTTGATCCGGTGCACTATTCATTTGGGAAAGCCCATTCACCACCAGGTAACCATTTAGCAAATGAAGCCCCCCTACTTTTAAGAGCGCATTTGCTACACCACCGGTTCTATCATTAATATCTTTAGAGGTAAGGATAGTTGAACTTGAACTAACCCTTTTTGATGCATCATAATTCACTTCCTGTTGGTCTTTCACATATACATGCGGCAATACGTGTTGGTCTGAAGTATCTAAACGGTAGTACCTGTCTATATAACTTTGCAGTAGCGGGATATTTATTGCGGCAAAGTCTTTAAGTGACGCAGGTGTTTTTACTTTTGGATAATTAATATTATCAAGAATAACTTTGTCTTTCTCAGAGCGACCTTTAAGATTCGTTACCTTTATGGCTATCTGTGTGCTATCAGGGTAATTGTCTAAAGGCAATTTGAAACGGCCTTGCCCGTTAGTTGTATCGGTGAGGAATTTTGAATTGGAGATCAGCGTTACAATTTTTTCGGCTAAAGGCAACCCTTTTTCATCTAAAACAACGCCCGTCAAATTCAACAGCCTGTCATTATCAACAACAGCAGCATTATCAGCAGGCACAGAAAGCCTTTCATAATTATTTCCCCTCATTAGCATCAAAACATCTTTTTCCTTATCATCAAAGCATTCATCTGTAGCGAGAAAAATATTACCCAGCTGATGGGCAGGATACAAGTCATCGCCCCCATCACAATTTTTATCAGGATTAGAAAATACCGAATCAACAACAGATATCGTAACAAGGGAGGCAACCGGTTGATGTGCTTTATCCAAAAATGAGAAATCCATTGTGACCTTTTTGTTGCGCCCATATACCGCCCGGTCTGTTGAAAGTTTGACATGCAAACTATTATCATCCACATAAACACTTCTTTCACTCAGCAGTTTGAAACCTTCATCAAATAAATAAAAGGTAACAATACCATCCGGCAGTTTATTATCAGGAACAAGTACCTGGTACAACCCTCTGCCAATGCTGGCAAATACCATATTGTCTTTTGATATGGCGATGAGGTAGCTAAGTGTATTTTTGGTATAAATTGAATCGCCCAACAAAACCCGCACCGTGTAGTTGGGTGAACCTTTTGTTACGGAAATTTGTCCGCCAAAAAAATTAAAGGCCGGTAAAGGGAAGGTTTTCTCTTTCCCGTTCCAGTTAATAACAGCGCGGTATTGCCTGTGGCCCGATGGTTCAAAATCAAATTTCGCAAGCCCGTATTCATCTGTGGTGAATCCGGCCATTACCGCATCGTAATTATCTCTTATTAATCCTTTTACCTGTATCGGAATTCCGTTTGAATTGGTAATAGATACAGCAACTGTAGAGCTGGCGCCGGTAATGATATTGCCACCTTCTGGGTAAAATTTAACAACTACCGCTGTATCAGGGCTCCTTGTTTTATTTTGTTTCTGTTTAAAATTGGCATCCCCGGTTCGGGTTAACACGTAAATTGGTTTTACACAAATGTTGCCCGGATCGGTTTGCAATATTTGCCGGGTAAAGGCGCGCAGCCAGTAATTGCCTGGCGGCAATGTAGATGGCAATAGCATCCGGGAGTCGGTTTGCTTATTGGCTGCATCTAAAATCATTGTTTTAATTACACTATCCTTATCATTTACCAGGTCAACAAAAAGAAAACGGCTGCTATTATTTATTTTATCCGAAATGGCGTTCAGCAAAAAAGCTCTAAACCAGATATCTTCTCCATTGGTATAAACCGACCGGTCGGTTGAAAGATAAATTTTCTGTCTTTCGTGCGTTCTTATTGCAGTTACAAATTTTGCTGAAAAAGAATCGAGCTTTTCCTGTGGAGTATTTTGAGAAAATGAAAAAGAGGAAAGCATTATACATACCGGGAGCAATACAAATTTCATTGAGTTCTGGTTTGATCACCATAAATATACTCAATTTTATCATAACACCTGATTGAATTGCAAGGCGTTAACAACCAGCTATCCATCGTTTTGCTTCCTCCCGGCATTCCCGACCAAAGTATTTAATTTCGGCCGAAGTAAAAGGTTTCATGATCCTGGTCATCCATTCCTGCCATTTTTTTTCACCTACCATAGCTATTTTCACAAAGTCGTTTCTATGTAAAATACTGAATTCCATATCTTCAAAAAAGGGGGTAACTTCCCACCCATCAAAGTCTTCCATCTCATAGTACCAGCACACTTTCCTGTATTCCTCTATTAAATTTTGCAGCCGAGGTTGCAGTTCATTAAAATCTTCCTGCGTTACGTTATGCTTCACAATCGTATAAATAATGTTCTCATTTGTGGCAATTGAAACCATTGCATTATTTTTTCAGGTTACTAAAAAAGTCGTTCCATTTTTCCCACAAAAACCAAACCTTTTTTATCTTTTAATATTTTTGAGTCGATGCCAAACACACCCCCATAAAATAAAATTCCATCGTATTTGTTTGTTTACTGCCAGGGCCGGAATAGTTACAGACGCTGTATCAATTCAGAACACAAACTGTATCAAAACCGAACAGCTTCCATTTTTTTTATTTTCATAATACGCTGAAAAACAACAAACAAATTAATGGCATCAATTTGACAGAAGATGGGGAAAGAATTAAACAATGCACAAAAGACATTATGCGGCAGCAATCATCACGCGCAGGCGTAGGATTCCATTCGGAAATTGTGATGGTTGAAAAACGCGAAAATTTGAAGAAAGATCTTTTTTACTGATCAATTGTAACAAAAAGCTTTCTATAACAGTCATAACAAACAAAAAACCTAAAGTCATCACTTTTTAACGCTAAAATCTAAACATGCTCTCTTTACAAAAAATATTCAAATGGTACAACACAGGCGCTAATCGCACCTTTGTTTTAAAAGACATTCACCTGGATGTAAAAGAAGGAGAATTTATTTCTATTATGGGACCCTCCGGTTCAGGAAAATCCACACTATTGAATGTGATAGGAATGCTGGATGAACCGAACGAAGGCCAATACACATTTATGGGCGAAAATGTATTTACCATGAAAGAAAAACAAAGATCGCAGCTCTTTAAAACCCATATAGGTTTTGTGTTCCAGGCATATCATTTAATTGATGAGCTCACAGTTTATGAAAACATCGAAACACCGTTACTTTACCAAAACATCAAGGGCTCTGAAAGAAAAGCTATGGTGGCCGACATACTGGACCGTTTCCAGATCGTGGGAAAGAAAGATCTTTTTCCTACCCAGCTATCCGGCGGACAGCAACAATTGGTGGGTATTGCAAGAGCCTTGATCGTGAATCCGAAACTCATTCTTGCGGATGAACCTACCGGCAATTTGAACTCTAAACAGGGAGAAGAGATTATGGATCTTTTTAAAGAATTAAACCATGAAGGCGTAACCATCATCCAGGTAACGCATTCAGAAAAAAATGCTGATTACGGATCAAGGATCATCAATTTGCTGGATGGCAGGGTAGAGTCGGTACAAACTAAGAACTAAAAACTACAAACTAAGAACTAAAAAATATGAAATCAGTTTTTTCATTTATCATTTTTGCCTCTTTTGCTTTTTGTGCTTCGGCACAACAATCCCTAACGCTTAAACAGGCAGTGGAAATTGGCATAAAAAATAATCTTGACGTTTTGCAGGCTGGCCTGCAAATGCAGAAAGCAGATATCACATTGAAACAATCCAGGGAGTACATGTTACCTGATCTGAATGCCAGCCTTAATCATGGCAAAAATTTTGGAAGGAGTATTGATCCTTTTACCAATGGCTATATCGACCAGAAAGTGGGATATGCGAATTACAGTGCAAACAGCAATCTTTTACTGTTCAATGGCTTTGCGCTACAAAACCAGATAAAAGCAGACAAGCTCGGATATGAAGCATCACAGGAAGAATTGCAACAGGCAAAGGACAATCTTACCATAAATATTATACTGGCATATCTGCAGGTATTAAGTGCCGAAGAAATATTAAAGCAATCGCAGGACCAGGTTTTGGTTACTCAAAAACAGGAAGAGCGTTTGGGGATACTCAATCAATCCGGCGCGATATTACCCGCCGACTTTTTTGACATGAAAGGCCAACTCGCCACCGACCAGGTGACGATCGCGGATAGCAAAGCCAACCTGGAAACTGCCAAACTCAACCTGGTGCAGTTATTAAACATCCCATATAATAAAGATCTTGAACTTGAAAAAATTCCGGCAGTGAATTTCAGCGCAGACTTTTCCGGCACCCCGGGTGAAATTTACCAAACTGCTGTGAAACAATTTGCACAGGTTCAGGCTACACAACTCAGAACACAAAGCGCTGAAAAAAATATCCGCTCCCTTAAAGGGCAACTGTTTCCCACCCTTTCGTTGAGCGGAAGTGTCAACACCAATTATTCGAGTGTGGCTACCCGTGAGTATTTCATAAATACCACCGAAAATCCTTCTTCAAACTACGTAGATGTTAACGGCAACCAGTACCCGGTGATCGTAAAACAAAATAATTATGCTTCCCAAAAAATCACTTTCGGAAATCAGTTAAGCAATAATCTTTTTGAAGCAGTGAATATCGGCCTTAGAATTCCCCTGTTTAATGCAGGCCGTATCAGGAACCAGGTAAAGCTGGCCACGCTGGAACTTAAAAACAGTCAGTACGTGGAGCAAAACACTAAAACACAGTTGCAGCAGGCCATCGAGCGTGCTTATGTAAACCTTACTTCTGCGGCAGACAAATATAAATTATTGCAGGAGCAGGAAAGCGCCTTTGCGGAATCTTTTCGTACTGCGGAAGTGCGCTTTAATGCAGGCGCCATTAATTCTGTGGATTACCTGGTTGCCAAAAACAACTTAAACCGTACACAGAATAATCTCATTACAGCCAAATATGATTTTGTATTAAGGGAAAAAATACTGGATTATTATGCCGGCAAACCCCTGTGGCAATAAATAAACATTGTTTGAATTTAGTTTGTGTACTTAAAAATCTCTCATGTTTAGGTTTGGGTGCAGGTTGAAAGGCCTGCGCCTTTTTTGTTATTTCAAAATAAAATAAAAATTTGTCTTTTTTGTTTGTTTACTGGTACAAATAAAACAAGGAACAATTTTATAATAATAAAAAAGAAAAGTATTATTGTATATATTGTTTATTTAAATAACAATTGTGTAATCCATCACTATCATGCAACAATCACAGCCTTCGGGGATAAAAGCTTTGTCTATACTGCATTTAGCACTGTTAGCGGGGCAAATATTATTTGCACTTATTTCATTATTTATTGTGTACGGTAAAGGATATACCGCCAATCCTTCCTGGCAAAACGAAACAAACTTATTTGTTTTTTTGTGTGTAACGGTTGGGGTCGCAGGATATTTAGCAGGCAGCATGATATTCAGAAAAAAACTGGAGCAAATAAACGGCAACACAAAGTCTGTCGTTGAAAAATTTAATGATTACCGTGCAGCAAGCATTAGCCGTTGGGCTCTAATGGAGTTTGCGGTGCTCTTTTGTATTATCATATTTTTTATTACCAATAATCCTATAATAATTATTCTCGGGGGCATTTGCATTCTATTGTTCTTTTCCCTCAGGCCCACATTACAAAAAGCCGCATCCGATCTTGGGATCAACGAAATTGAAATTCAGCAAATGAATTTAGACAACCCCGGAGACCAATAATTTTTAAGAATCCGTTTAGTTTCCATTTTAAAATTCATTCTGAAATTTAATCCGGTTATTTGTCGTAATATTTAAGTAATGAATAACGGCACGCATTCCGTATCTAAAGGTATCTTCACTTATCTTTGACCACAATTTTTAATAAACACTTATGCTGAAAGAAATTAATGAGGCGGTACAATTTATACAATCTAAATATGCAATAAAACCTTCTGTTGGTATTGTGCTCGGCAGCGGCCTTGGCAGTTTTGCCGATGAAATAGAAGTTGAATGTGAAATTTCTTATGCCGATATTCCGCATTTCCCGGTAAGCACAGTAAAAGGCCACCAAGGCCGGTTGATCTTTGGCAACCTTAGAGGTAAAAAAGTGGTGGCTATGGCAGGCCGTTTTCATTATTATGAAGGTTACTCTACACGTGAAGTGGTTTTCCCGATACGGGTTTTTAAATTTTTAGGAATTAATACGTTACTATTGAGCAACGCGGCAGGTGGCATCAACCCCTCTTTTAAAGTAGGCGACCTTATGATCATCCGCGATCATATAAGTATGCTTACCATCAATCCATTGCTGGGCAAAAATGAAGATGAACTTGGCGAACGCTTTCCCGACATGAGTGAGCCATATAAAAATTCCCTGGTAAATGCGGCAAAGCAGATCGCAACGAAGAATAATATTGAGCTGAAAGAAGGCGTATATGCCGGCGTTACCGGTCCGACGTTTGAAACAAGGGCAGAATATAAAATGCTAAAGATACTTGGCGCCGACGCCGTAGGCATGAGTACTGTACAGGAAGTAATTGCCGCAGTGCATGTTGGATTGCCTGTTTTTGCAATGAGTGTGATAACAGACGTGGGTATCAGGGAAGAAGAAAACACTATCACGCATGAAGAAGTGTTGCAGGCGGCGAAGGACGCGGAGCCGGGGCTTACATTGATCTTTAAAGAACTGGTAGCGCAGTTATAAGAATTCTTTTACATGGCCATTCCAGAAAAAATATTTATTAAAAATTCCCTGGTCCGACAACTTAGCATTTTATTTATGTTGCTCTCTGGCTTCACCTTTTGTGACGCCCAGTTACCTAATTTCCGCTCAGGAAACCCACTGGGGAGCTTAAAGAATATGGGTGGCAACTCGAATTCAGATACCATCGCGTTTCAACACCGTGACGACCTTAAAGATTCTATCACCATTTATTATTTTCATCTCAATTCTTTAACCAGAGAATTGTTAGACTCATCGCTGAATGATTACGGAAAGGTATACACGGTTCCTGCAGGGTATACAACACTTGGCAACAATGGCAGTGCCGCCTATCCTGTTCTTTTCACACCTTTGCTCAAAGCCGGTTGGGACGCCGGTTTTCATGCCTTTGATGTTTACAAATTTACCCTGGACAATACCCGCTTTTATCAAACTACCAAACCATATACTGAGTTGGGCTATTACCTGGCCTCGGGAAAAGAGCAGGTAGTGAAAGTATTACTTACCGAAAATATCAAACCTAACTGGAATGCCGGATTCGATTACCAGCTCATTTCCGCTCCCGGCACCTTCCAGGGGCAGCATAACAATGATAACAGTTACCGCTTCTTTTCTAATTACCGCGGGAAAAGAAAAAGATACGGCGCTTACCTCGTATTGCTGGAGAACAAACTCAATGCAGGGGAAAACGGAGGGATAGTCGCAGATTCGGTCCTCAGGGATCCCACCAATAAGAACCGGTTGTCAATAAATGTTAATCTCGGGGGTGATAACTCAAATGCGAATCCATTTTCTACCACGGTCAATACCGGCAATCTCTATACAAATTTCACCGCTTTTTTCAGTCAGAGCTATGACCTGGGTAAAAAGGATTCGGTGATTATCAATGATAGTACCACTAACTATTTATTTTATCCGAGGCTGCGTTTCCAGCATTCGATCACTTACAGATCGTCCGCGTACCAGTTTAAAGACACATTATCAGATGTGCGATTCGCCAAATCAGATTCAGCTTTTTTCAGAGGACATTATGACACCAGTGTAAAAGTCACCTCCGGATTAGATTTTTTAGTGAAAGACCGCTGGAAATTTGTCTCTAATGATTTCACAATTCTTTCCTTTCCTGACGCAAAAAACCTTGGGCAATTTGTTAAAGCAGGTGTGAGACTTGAAAATTTTTCAGGTTTTTTTGAATCGGGCAAAAAGAATTTTTTCAATATAGTGTTGCACGGGGAATACCGCAATAAAACAAGAAACCGTAAATGGGACGCCATCCTCAACGGTGAATTATATACAGCGGGGCTCAATGCCGGCGACTTCAATGCTTACGCCTCGCTTACGCGTACACTCAACCAAAAATTTGGAGATGTGCAGGTGAGTTTTCAAAATGTGAACCGCTCCCCTTCCTATATTTATGAAGGCAATTCTTCTTTCAATTTTGGTAATGCACTAAATATTAAAAAAGAAAACATCACCGTGCTCACAGCGATGGCTAACAACCCGCGCTTCACGTTAATGGCGCGCAATATTTCGGTTGCCAACTACACTTATTTTAAGAATTTCTACCAGACGGACCAGTACAATGGCCTGGTGAACATTACGCAACTTACCGCTTCCACACATGCAAAAATCGTAGGACATTTAAATTTATACAGCGATTTTATCGTACAGCAAACCGCGGGCAACAGCCCTGTAAGAGTTCCGCTTTTTTATACAAGACAGCGGCTGGCGTTTGAAGGCAATTTTTTTAAAAATTTAAATCTCAGCACCGGCATTGATATTAATTATAATACGCCTTACAAGGCTTACAATTATTCACCGGTGATGGGCAAATTTTTTCCGCAGGATAGCGTTACCATCAGCAACCTTCCGCAGGTAAATGCGTTTTTTAATTTCAGGATCAAATCTTTTTATGCTTTCATAAAGGCTGAAAACCTGAATACGATTAGCGTCCAGCCTGTCTTTGGTTTTTTGAACAACAACTTTGCTGCACCACTCTATCCCACTCCCGGCCTTATCATCCATTTTGGCATTAAGTGGGCATTTGTAAATTAAGGCACTTCGTTTACCTGTCGTTACGTTTATATAGGTATTTTTGGCCGGTAAAAATTCAAAATCTTTTGTGAATGCAGATCAGGAATATTACTCCAAAAGACAATGCAGAAATGGCCGCCGTTATTCGCCGGTCGCTCGAAGACTTTAACGCCGTAAAGCAAGGCACCGTTTATTTTGACGAAACCACAGATCGGCTGAGCGATGTTTTTTCGGCGCCGCGCTCTGCCTATTATGTAATTGAAATTGACGGCCAGATTGCAGGCGGCGCAGGCATTTTCCCTACGGACGGATTGCCTGTTGATACCTGTGAACTGGTGAAGATGTATGTCGCAAAAAAATACCGTGGTAACGGTTATGGTCAGACGCTTTTAGAAAAATGCTTTCAACAAGCCCGGGAAGAAGGTTTCAAGAAAATGTACATCGAATCTATGCCCGAATTAAGAAATGCGCTTGGTATGTATGAAAAGAACGGTTTTGAGTACATCCCGCATTCATTAGGAAAAAGTGGGCATACAGGTTGTGATTTATGGATGATAAGGGAATTGTAAGGCAAGCCCTTTGATCATTACAATTTCCTCCTGAAAAAATGCAATTTTACATACTTTACAAGTTTTATCTTTACTTACGAATTGATTCGAAAACGTGAGTCATGGTTGGGCGCTCTTTGGACTGATGGAAATACATTCAAACTTAAACTTGAAATTATGTCAGCAACAAATCCTAACGCACGGCTGGAAACGTTTTGCGATGGAGTATTTGCCATTGCATTAACCCTGCTAATCATTGACGTTAAAATTCCTGCTTCAAGCCGGATCAATAACACCGCTGACTTGTGGTTGGCCCTAAAAAATATTCTCCCGTCTATATTTGCTTTTATATTAAGTTTTGCCATTATCCTCATAACGTGGGTAAATCATCATAATGCTTTCAAGCTGGCGAATAAAACATCCTCCGCGTTTATGTACGCGAATGGTTTGTTGTTGCTGTCTGTTGTTTTTATTCCGTTCCCCACTTCTTTAATCGGCGAATACATTTTAACAGACCATGCTGCCCCGGCAGTTATTATTTACAATCTCGTGCTTACGCTTCAGGCGTTTTCATGGGCCTTAATATGTACTGCCGGCCTTAAAGGCAACCTTGCGAAAGGTGAAAAATCAATTCAGCAAACACGCAGGAACCGAACGTACGCTTACTTTTCGGTTGTGGTTTACGCAGTTTTGGCAATTCTGTCTGCCTGGTTTCCGTTGCCGGTTCTCATCACCACGATGCTGCTTTGGGTTTTGTGGCTCTTACTTGGAATAAACATTAAGCCCGACGCAGAATTATAAAAAAAGCAGTATGCAATTACCTTAACAACTTAAAGAGCTCAAATTGTGCATGCGAATCCTCTTTACAAAAATCCAACATCAGTTAACTCTTTTTACTGATTGTAATGTTTTACATTTGGAAGATCTCATCTTCGAGTTCTTAAACGGATTGAAAACAATAAATAATCATCATGCAAACTATCCTTGGCGCCGGAGGCGCAATCGGTATTCCTTTGGCAAAAGAATTATTGAAATATACAGATCATGTCAGGCTGGTAGCACGGCACCCAAAAAAAGTAAATGAAAGTGATGAGCTATTTCCGGCCTACCTTACCGATAAAGACCAGGTGGATAAAGCTGTAGGCGGATCGGACATTGTATATCTTGTCGCCGGCCTGGAATACAACATCAAAGTGTGGCGGCGCGACTGGCCACTTATCATGCAAAACACGATTGATGCCTGCCTCGCTAATAATGCCAAGCTTGTTTTTGTAGATAACGTATATGCTTATGCGCCAAATGAAATTCCACACATGACAGAAGAATCGCGCATTGCACCGGAAACCCAAAAAGGAAAAGTGAGGGCTGACACTATTACAAATGATCTTTGATGCCATCGATAAGAAAAGGGGACTTACCGCTTTAGTTGCCAGGAGCGCTGACTTTTATGGCCCGAATATAAAAACTGGCTTCCTCAACCTCATGGTTTTTGATAAGTTTAAGAAGAAACAAACTGCCAATTGGCAAGTCGATGCCAAAAAAATTCATTCTTTTACCTACACCCCGGAAGCAGGAAAGGCAGTAGCTTTGTTGGGAAACACACCCGACGCCTACAATCATACTTGGCATTTACCCACTTCCTCCGAAAAATGGACCGGCGTTGATTTTATCAATCATATTGCTGAAGCGATGAATACAAAACCGCGCTATTTTACTCTTTCCAAAACGATGATCGCTCTTACCGGCCTCTTCTCTCCTATTGTGAAAGAATTAAAAGAAATGCAGTACCAAAACGACCGCGACTATTTTTTCGACAGCAGCAAATTCAATAAAAGGTTTTCGTACACGCCTGTTAGTTATAAAGAAGGAATTAAGGAGATTGTGAAAGAAGAAAATGGATGAGTCAAACGTCCCAAAATAAAAATCCACTTTTTTTCTTTGTTTACTGCCTTTTCTATAATTCTCCATTCACTTCCCCCTTTTCTCCCAACCTTCACGTCCAAAATAATTCACAATGTCAGCAAAAAAAGTAATCATCACGGGCGCTACAGGCATGGTCGGCGAAGGCGTTTTGTTTGAATGTTTACAAAATGAAAAAGTGGCTGAAGTGCTTATCGTTTCGCGCAGGCATTACGATTTGCAACATCCGAAATTAAAAGAACTGATCGTTCCTGATTTTTTAAAAATGGAAGAATATGTCCAAAATGTAAAAGGTTATAATGCCTGCTTTTTCTGCGCCGGCGTAAGCTCTGTAGGTATGAAGGAAGATAAATACAGAAAGCTCACTTACGACACCACAATGGCATTTGCGAAAGCGTTGCTTGCTGTCAACAGCGATATGGTTTTTACTTACGTTTCCGGCGCTAAAACCGACAGCAGCGAAAAAGGCAGGATGATGTGGGCACGTGTAAAAGGCAAAACGGAAAACGATTTGGCTAAGCTGGGATTTAAAGCGGAGTATAATTTTCGTCCCGGAGTAATGCTGCCTTTTTCTTCTCAAAAAAACTGGAAGCCCATTGTTAAATTTCTTGTTAAGATTATAAAAGCAGTTTCTCCCAAAAACGTACTCACGTTACAGGAAGTGGGAAGAGCAATGATTAATGCAGTTACGGTTGGTTATCCAAAAAATGTATTAGAGGTATCAGATATCAGGAAACTCTCAAAAGGATAAAGCCAGTTTAGGTATAGACAGTTACGGCCTGTTAGATAGCTGTAATACGAAACCGCAAAGAACGCTAAGAACGAAATGAGTCATTCTCAAAATAATCCTTGGCGCTCCTTGCGAAAAACCTTTGCGACCCTTTCGGTAAAAAAATTAATTTTTTTTTGTTTACTACGTTTATCCCTAAACGTTATTACTCCTTCACCAACTGGAAATTCTTAAAATTAAATCCGCCTTGCATAAAAAACACTTTTATTTTATTCACTCCTTTATTCAAATGAACCGTAACCGGTTTTGAGGGAACAAAATCATTGTCGTCGCCTGAAGCAGCAACAACGATATTTCCTGCAAGTAATTTATTATTATCGTACACATCAATTATTCCATCACTTCCTGAGGTATTAAAAACAAGGTTATAACTCCCGGCCTGTTCCACGTATGTTGTGAATAATAACCATTCGCCGTCTTCAATACTGAAAACATAAGGCTCCTTATTTTCATCGTTTTTAATATCGACTCCGTCATTCCTGTAAGTGCGGCCACGGTTGCCTTGCGTATTTACGCCGGGCGTATACTGATATCTTGCCGTATCCATATCGTTGTAAGCAAAACCGTTTCTTCCAAGGTCATAATCAACCGCTTTTATGGTTGTATTGGCTGTGATAATATTAGGTTTTAAAGGCAAAGTGGCGGTTGAATGAATTTGTCTGAACATTGCGTCGGTAACATCTTTGTGCCAAATATTGTTTTGAATTTGAATATTGCTCAGCAAATCATTTAATATTTGCCGGCCTTTGGCAGGATCAAGCTGCAAGCTGTCTTTACAATACTCAACAAACATGTCATAATCTTTTGGCTCTTTGATTTCCAGCGGTTCATTGATGCCCATCTTTTTCAATTGCCACCAGCTCCAGCCAATGTCATTATCTTCCACGAGGCGAATGCAATTGGTAAACCACGTGTTTGAATTTTCTCCCGATTCACCGAGCCACAACGGCACCTTGTATTGATTGCGATAATCAAGAAATTTCTGAATACTTTCTTTGTTATTGAAGTTTCCGTATTTATGAAAACTGAGCACAAGATTGTTATCCCAAAAAGGGAACATGCCATTATAATTATTGGCAAAACCGTTTCCTTCCAAATAAATGATGTGCCTTTTATCCACCTGGCGGATGGCTTTGGTAACACGTATGAAGAAATTTCTTAGGGCAACATTTTTTTGCTCATGCAGGCCGTGAGGATCTTTAGGGTCATCAAAACCCCAGTTGGTTTCATTCAAAATATCGTAACCACCAATCCATTGTTCATTCCTATAACGCTCTGCCAGCTTCTGCCACAAGGCCACCGTCTTATCCTGGTTGGCTTTTGATTCCCACAAGGATGGTTCGTCAGGATGCCTGTCAGCAATGGGAAGATCGTTTCCTTCCCCGCCCGGCGCTGCATGCAGATCAAGGATCAAATAAATATGGTTTTGTTTACACCAGCTTAACAATTCATCCACCATTTTAAAACCGGTTGGCAGCCATGTGTTTTTTCCGGCAACCGGTTCGTCTTTTACTGGCAATGTAAAAAGGCCGTAGTGCATCGGAAGCCGGATCGAATTAAATCCCCACGAAGCCATTGAATCAATATCTGTTTTTTGCGTATGGTATTTCAACCATTTCGCGTAAAAAATATCAGCTTGTTTTTTGCCGATCAGGTCTGTTATTTTTTGCCTGATCTTATATTGTTGTCCTAAAAAACCGAGATGAAACATATATCCTTCCTGCAACATCCAGCCCCCGAACCCCATTCCACGAAGAATAAAATCTTTGTTGGTATCATTTTCAATTTTGGTTCCGTTGACTCTTAAAAATCCTTGTGCCGAAAGTTGAAAAGAAAAAAACGTCAACAGTGAAAAAGTAAGAAATGTAGTTTTAAAATTTTTGTACATAATATTTTTTCTTTTGGTGATCAAAGGACAATGGTTGAAATACTGTGTGCTTTTGAGTTAGCCTGTGCCCACTTTCCGTGAATCCAAAGATGATAAGGAATATCATCATCCGTCCGGTTCATAACCACCACAGCGAGTTTCCCGTTTTTGTTGATAAAGGAAGTGGTTTGCAAAAATGAACGGTTGCTTGAAGCGCTTACCCTTCTCGCGCCCGGGCGAATGAATTTTGAAAACTGCCCGATGTAATAATATTCATTGGTATAAAAAAGTTCGCCGGTTTTTACATTGCCGACCAATGGAGCATAACAAAAATTGCCCACATGATTGGGGCCTCCCTGCTGGTCGACTAAAATATTCCAATCGGTCCACGCAGTAATTCCATGGTTGAGATCGTTTAAAATATTGTTGCCATACAATTCTCCAAGGCTCCAATCGTGAATTTTATTAAAGTCAAAATTTTCTTTACAACCTTCGGTGAACATGGTATTCACATTGGGAAACGCTTCTTTAACCCTTGTTTCATTGATAAAAAGCGGATCAGATTTGGTCCATGTTTCATACCAGTGAAAACCAATGGCCCACACATATTTGGCTGCATCGGGATCATTTAAAATAACGCTTGCCCTTTGAAACATAAGATCACGGTTATGATCCCACGCAATTATTTTTTTATCACCCAAATTATTTCTGGCGAACGTAGGCCCGAGATCATTTTTAATAAAATCGCGCTCATCATCAGCACTATAAATACATGACTCCCATCGTTGGGTTGCCATTGGTTCATTCTGCACCGATACACCCCAGACAGGAATACCTAAACTTTCATAAGTATTGATAAATTTTACAAAATAATCGGCCCACAATTGATAATACTGCCTTTTCAATTTTCCACCGTGAAGTACATCATTATTGGTTTTCATCCATGCAGGCGGACTCCACGGGCTTGCGAACAACAACATCTTTCCGTTTAATTTTTCATTTACTTTTTTTAATAAAGGAATCCGGTATTGCTCATCATGCTTTACAGAAAAAGTACTTAAAGAACTGTCGTAAGGTTGAATGTAAACATAACTGTCGCTTGAAAAATCGCAACTGTTAATATTGGTGCGAGCCATATTGTAACCTATGCCATCTGTAGTGTCATAATAATCTCGCAAAACCTCGTCCTGCTTAGCTTTGGGCAATTTGGCAAAAGTTTCGGCAGAAGCATCGGTGATAGCGCCACCAAAACCTGTGATGGTTTGAAACTGGTGATCAGGATCTACAAAAACGCAAACCTCTGTTTCCAGCGGTTGCGGATGATCTTCGAAAGTGAGGGAGTCACTAAGCGAAATTTTTTGACCGGTGTTTTCGACTGTTGAATACACGAGTGGCTTTCTGCCTTCCAGCGAAAATCCTATGATCGGTTGGGAAGTGAGATTACTTTTCTGCAAATTATTTTTCAAATGCTCGTTGCAGGAAAGGATCAAAATAACAGAACCAAAAATTATTTTCTTAAAATTCATGTCAGAATGTTTTTAAAATGAGTGCAGGAAAAAAGCATGATACGTTGTATTGCATTGACAGCAATAAAAGTAATAACAGTTTGTGGTTTTGGAGGAATCTTTTTTTAGTGTAAGAAGGAAAAGAAATTCTTGTGTTTAGAAAGTTAAGCAGGTTTAGAAATGTTTAGTCTGCCAGTAAATAAATAAATTAAGGCGATTTTTATTTTTCCTCTGATTTAATTCTCTTTTCTATCCTGGAATCAGGGATGAACCAAATGAAGGCTACCAGGCAGTATAAGGCAAAGCCAATAAATGAATTCACAAAAGAAAGCAGGATGCCCGCAGCGTAAATAACGATAGAAATTTTTCCTTTAAAATCACCACCAATAGAAGTAGCCAAAAAAGAATCCTTACCATGAACATGGATCAGAGAGCGGACAAGAATATAATAAGAAATTGCTGCCATTAACAAAACAACCCCGTACAATGCCACCGGCGAAGCACCGAAATGATTTTCTCCCATCCACGCAGTAACGAAAGGCACCAAGGAAAGACAAAATAATAAAAGAATATTTGTCCACAATACTTTTCCGGTTACATGCTTTACCACCTGGAACATGTGATGATGATTGTTCCAGTAAATAGCAATGTAAATAAAACTAAGAACGTAGCTGATAAATTTGGGCAGAACCGGCTTTAAAGCCTCAAATGAATTTCCTTCAGGGGGACGCAGTTCCAATACCATGATCGTAATGATAATGGCAAAAACGCCATCGCTAAACGCTTCCAGTCTTCCTTTATTCATACAGTTATTTGTATGAAAATAAATCTTTTTTGGCGAAGAGAAGTTTTAGTTGCCGGAATAAAAAGTTATTCGGTTTTATGTCTCTTTTCCAAAACTTTGATCACATCATCAAGTGTTTTATTTTTTGCCTGCAACAAAACGAGGTAATGGAACAACAGGTCTGCAGCCTCATTAAGGAAAAGTTTGTTATTATTATCTTTTGATTCGATCACCATTTCGACGGCTTCCTCTCCTACTTTCTGCGCCATTTTATTAATGCCGCCCTTAAATAACGTTGAAGTATAAGAACCGGAAAGCGGATGCTTCTTTCTTCCTTCAATGATTTTTTCCAACGCTCTTAAAAAATCAACACCTGAATTTTCTTCATTAAAACAGGTTTCAGCACCTGTGTGGCAAACTACACCATCGGGTTTCGCCTTAATGAGTAAAGTGTCAAAATCACAGTCCAGCTTAATTTCCATCACGTGTAAATGATTTTTACTGGTTTCGCCTTTCACCCACAAACGTCCTTTGCTCCGGCTAAAAAACGTCACCAGCCCGGAATCAACTGTTTCAAGCAAGGCATCCTTGTTCATATAGCCCAACATCAGCACCACATTCGTAGAAGCATCCTGTATAACGGCAGGAACCGTTCCGCTGGAAGATTTGGTAAAGTCAACCCTTCTTACAAGTTCTGTATAATCTCTTTTCATTTCTAATTATTTTCAATAATAAATTTTTTTATGAAGAGTAAACCAACAAAAAACAAAAATTTCTATTTTTTCTTTGTTCACTATAAGCAATCTCTATCGTCTTATATTTATATTTCTTTCTGATAAATATTTTTTGAGTTCAGGAATTTTTATTTCAGAAAAATGAAAAACGCTTGCCGCCAAAGCCGCATCCGCATTGTCATTCACAAAAACGTCCGCAAAATGCTTCATTGTACCTGCGCCACCAGAGGCGATAACAGGAACAGAAAGTTTATCGCAAAACAAAGCGGTGATATCATGCGCAAAACCATCTTTTGTTCCGTCGTTGTTCATGGAGGTTAACAAAATTTCTCCCGCGCCTAACTCTATTCCTTTTTTTGCCCAATCAAACGCCAGCATGTCTGTTTTTGTTCTTCCGCCGTTCAGGTAAACATACCATTTATTATCACTTTCTTTTTTGGTATCAATTGCCAAAACCACGCACTGGCTGCCAAACTCTTTCGCCATTAAACTGATCAGTTCCGGGTTTTTAAAAGCAGCCGTATTTATAGAAACCTTGTCAGCACCGTTTTGCAACAATTCATGAGCATTTTTAACAGAAGAAATTCCACCACCAACAGTAAAGGGAATATTAATATTAGCGGCAATCTTTTTAACCAGTTCCGCAAGAGTTTTTCTCTTTTCTATCGTTGCTGTGATATCCAAAAAAACCAATTCGTCTGCGCCTTCCCGTGAGTAATACATTGCAAGTTCAACAGCATCTCCCGCATCGCGAATGTTTTCAAAATTAACTCCTTTGACGGTTCTCCCATCTTTGATATCAAGGCACGGTATAATTCTTTTTGCAAGCATTTTTAATTTTTAATAAAATCTGCAATTTGTTTCAAACTGATTTTTTCTTCATAGATCGCTTTTCCAACGATAGCACCTGAACAACCGATTTCTTTCAATTTCACTAAATCATCGTACGTTGAAATCCCCCCCGAAGCAATTAACTGCAAAGACGGAAAACGGTTAATAATATCCCTGTAAAGAAGTGTAGCCGGCCCTTGCAGCATCCCATCTTTTGAAATATCGGTACAAAAAACACGATCAATTCCCTTATCCATTATTGAAGAAATAAAATCAAATATATCAATTCCCGTTTCTTCTTTCCATCCATGGATTTTTATTTTCTTATCCAATACATCTGCACCTGGCAAAAATTTATCTGCTCCAAAATTATTGATCCATTCGCTAAATAATTCCGGGTCTTTAACGGTAACACTACCAACACTTACCATTGCCGCGCCTGCGTTAAAAACCTGTTGTAAATCCCCAGTCTTTTTTATGCCACCACCGAAATCAATAATAAGAGAAGTATTTTTTGAAACGTTTTCAAGCGATTTTATATTTTGAAGCGCTTTCCCTTTTGCGCCATCAAGATCTACAATGTGAAGACGTTTGATTCCTATAGCCTCAAAGTTTTTGGCTACTTCTACAGGATCATCGTTGTAAACAACTTTTTGGTCGAAATCCCCTTTCGCCAACCTGACGCATTTACCATCAATAATATCTATCGCAGGAATAATTTCCATTATTAAAGTTTTAAAAAGTTGGAAAGAATTTGTTCGCCTGCCTCCGCTGATTTTTCCGTGTGAAACTGTACTCCATAAAAATTGTCTTTGTGCATTGCAGCACTAAAAGGATGAATGTAATCAGTGGTAGCAATGGTTTCCTTCGAAAGTTCTGCGTAGTAACTGTGTACAAAATAAACGTAAGACTGGTCTGAAATATCTTCCATCAATGGTGAAGAAAGATCACTAATCGTATTCCATCCCATGTGCGGAATTTTGACCGGCACCAAATTTTTATTTTGAAAAACAGAATCATCAAACTTCTTCACATCTGCATTAAAAATACCCAGGCATTTTGTATTTCCTTCTTCACTAAAATTGCAAAGCAGTTGAAGCCCGAGACAAATACCCAAAACCGGTTGCTTTAAAGAAATGATCAATTGATCGAGGCCTTTTTCTTTTAAATACTCCATTGCAGAAGTGGCGTGGCCTACGCCCGGAAAAATGACTTTATCCGCAGCTTTTATTTCGTCCCGGTCATCCGTTACAGATGCGTCTATACCTAACCGTTGTAAAGCATATAACACGCTCTGAACATTCCCGGCATTGTATTTTATGATAGCAATTTTCATAACACGCCTTTTGTTGAAGGAAGTGAATTATTTAAAGGATCCCTGCGGATCGCCATTTTTATCGATTTTGCAAACGCCTTAAAGATCGCTTCAATTTTATGATGCTCATTGGTTCCTTCTGCTTTAATATTCAAATTTGATTTGGAAGCATCCGTAAAAGATTTGAAAAAATGATAGAACATTTCTGTCGGCATCTCTCCTATTTTTTCCCTTTTAAATTCGGCATCCCAAACCAGCCAATTACGACCACCAAAATCAATAGCCACCTGCGCTAACGAATCATCCATTGGCAAAAGGAAACCATATCTTTCTATTCCGCGTTTATCACCAAGTGCCTTCAAGAGCGCTTCACCAAAGGCAAGCGCCACGTCTTCAATCGTGTGGTGTTCATCAATATGAAGATCCCCATTGCAGGTAATTTTAAGATCCATTCCTGAATGGCGTGCAACCTGGTCGAGCATGTGATCAAAAAAACCAAGGCCTGTTTTTATCTGGCTTCGACCACTTCCGTCTAAATTTATTTCAACTTCAATTTTTGTTTCATTCGTATTTCGTGTATGCAGAACCGTGCGTGAAGGATTTTTTAAATAATTATAAATATCTTCCCATTTCTGCGTTTCAAGTACGATCACTTCTTTAAGTTCTTCATACGAAACAGTAACTTCTGATGTTCCCAGTTCCTGGAAATTATTAATAAAAACAGCTTTTGACCCCAGGTTCTTTGCCAACTCCACATCTGTAAGCCTGTCGCCAATTACAAAGGAATTTTGAAGATCATATTTTTCCTTATCGAAATAATGGGTCAACAGGCCGACACCAGGTTTCCTCGTAGGTTTGTTTTCATGAGCGAATGTTTTATCAATAAATATTTCAGAAAAAACAATTCCCTGTTCTTCAAAAGTTTTCACCACAAAATTTTGAATGGGCCAGAAAGCTTCTTCAGGAAAAGCGTCGGTACCAAGGCCATCCTGGTTGGTTACCATCACAAGATCATAATCAAGTTCTTTTACAATCTTAGATAGATATTCAAACACGTTCGGATAAAATTCCAGTTTTGAAAACGCATCTAACTGGTTGGTAACAGGCGGTTCCATAATAATTGTCCCGTCACGATCAATAAATAAAATCTTTTTACTCATAGTTTTTCAAAGCATTTAATAATTTCTCGTTTTCCAATTGAGTGCCAACGGTTATCCGGACACAATTTTCACACAACGGTTCCCTGCTGCGATTTCGTACAATGATACGATGCATTAAAAGGTACTGGTACAGTTTATCTGCATCATCTACTTTTACTAAAATAAAATTTGCATCTGACGGATAAATCGTTTTTATAAAATCAAATTCTTTCAATTTTTGTTCAAGAAAAACCCTTTGCTCAACAGTATTTTTAATATTCGCATTTACCTCTTTAATATTCTCCAACGCCTCTAGTCCGAGTTGTTGAGATGAATCATTAATATTATAAGGAGGCTTCACTTTATTGAAAAGATCGATGATAATTTCGGACGCAAAACCGAGGCCCAGCCTTAATCCTGCCAATCCCCAGGCTTTGGAAAGCGTGTGCATTACGATCAGGTTCTGGTATTCCGTAAGCTCCTGCAAAAAAGGTTTCTGTCTTGAAAAATTAATGTACGCTTCATCGATCAATACAACTCCCCTAAAATTATTCAACAACATTTCGATGTCAAGGCGATTGAAATTATTGCCTGTCGGGTTATTTGGCGAACAGATAAAAAGCAATTTTGTATGTTCGTCTATCGCTGCCAAAATCCCTTCCACATCCAACTGAAAATCTTTTGTCAGCAAAACTTCTTTTACTGCAACATCATTTATGTTCGCACATACTTTATACATCCCATAAGTGGGCGGACAAATAATCGCATTATCTTTTCCTGGTTCACAGAAGATTCGAAAAGCAATATCGATCACTTCATCGCTTCCATTTCCCACAAAAATATTTTGTGGCGGGACTCCTTTTATCTTAGCAATCTCCTGTTTCAGTTTCCATTGTAACGGATCAGGATAACGGCTGAAATTTTCATCTAACGGTGACCCGTAACTGTTTTCGTTCGCATCCAAAAACACTTCCGCATTTCCACGGTATTCGCTCCTGGCAGACGAATACGGTTTTAATTGTTTTATATTTTCTCTTACAAGAGTTTCGATATTCAAACGTTCCATTTTATTTTTTTAACCGGATACTTACGGCATTTTTATGAGCAATCAGTCCTTCTGCAGTTGCCATATTTTCTACCGAACGACCGACATTTTTTAAACCTTTATGAGTCAAATTTTGAAAGGTAATCTTCTTTACAAAGCTATCTACAGAAACCCCACTTTGGGTAACTGCTGTGCCATTGGTTGGCAAAGAGTGATTTGTCCCTGATGCATAATCCCCGGCGCTTTCAGGAGAATAATTACCGAGGAAAACACTTCCTGCGTTGATAACTTTCTCAGCCAATTCTTCAGCATTTTCAGAAGCAATTGATAAGTGCTCCGGTGCATAGGCATTTAAAAAATCAAATGCGTCTTTTATTTTCTTAATTACAATAAACCTGCGGTGCAAAAAGCTCTGCTCAATGATTTCTTTTCTTGGCAGATCAGGCAACTGCAGGTGAATCTGCTCGATGACTTTTTCGATTATTTGTTTGTTTACTGCAACAAGCACTACCTGGCTGTCAGGGCCGTGTTCAGCTTGGCTCAGCAAATCAGCGGCAACATAAGCAGGTTCGCAAGTTTCATCGGCAAAAACAGCGAGTTCACTTGGTCCGGCAAGCATGTCGATTGCAACGCCATCCATGTTTACCAATCGTTTTGCCGCTGTAACATATTGGTTTCCCGGGCCAAAGATCTTGTCAACTTTTTCGACGGTTTGCGTTCCATAAGCCATCGCTGCGATTGCCTGTGCACCGCCGCCCTTATAAATATTTTCAATACCGAGAATATTTGCAGCATATAAAATAGCTGGATCCACATCACCCGTTTTATTGGCAGGTGTGGTGACCAAAATACTTTTGCAACCTGCAAGCTTTGCCGGTATTGCCAACATTAATAAAGTAGAAAATAAAGGAGCGCTTCCCCCGGGAATATACAAGCCCACCTTTTCTATTGGCACACTTTTGCGCCAGCAGGAAACGCCGGAACTGGTTTCTACTTTTTTCATTTTAGCGACCTGCTGCTTGTGAAATTTTTCAATATTTTTTTTTGCCTGCAGAATAGATTTTCGCAAGGCTTTTCTGAACAAGCTTTGCTGATCTCTCAATTTCGTCTTCTGTCACCCAAAGATTGGCCGGTGCGAAATCATGAAATTTCAAAGAATAGCTCTTTCACCGCAGAGTCACCCTCCGCTTTTACAGTATTGATGATTTCAGAAACAGTTTCCGTAAGATTTACAGAATTGATTTCCGGTCTTTTCAGCAGTTCCGGCCATTCAATTCTTGAAGGATTTTCAATTATTGCATTCATAACTTTTTTCTTTAAGAGATCATTTTTTCAATAGGTACCACCAAAATTCCCTGCGCTTCAAATTGTTTTAACTTTCTCTATCACTTCCCAAAAATCATTTTCATTTACCACACTCTGCACACTGCTCCAGCCTTTTTCTGCAAGGGGAACAACTGTAGGGCTTTTCATGCCGGGAAGCAACGCGCAAATATTTTTCAGTTGGTGATCGGGCGCATTCATCATAATGTATTTATTATTTTTCGCCGCCTTTACCGCATTTATTCTCAGCAATAAATTATCCAGAATTTGCCTGTTTTCATCATTTAGATTTTTATTGGCAACCAAAACAGCCTGCGAATCAAGGATCACTTCCACCTCTTTAAGATTGTTGGTAAATAATGTACTGCCGCTACTTACCAAATCGCAAATAGCATCGGCCAAACCTATACCAGGAGCGATTTCCACCGATCCGCTGATCTCATGGATCTCTGCCTTTAAATTATTTTTATCTAAAAAGTTTTGCAGAAGCACGGTATAAGATGTTGCAATTTTCAAGCCGTTCAAATCACTCGCTACTTTATATTCCATACTTTTAGGTACAGCGATACTTAAGCGGCAGCGACCAAAACCTAATTTGCTTACTACATTCAGATCTTTTTCTTTTTCAAACACCACATTTTCTCCTACGATACCCACATCTGCCACATTATCAGAAACGTACTGTGGAATATCATCGTCACGCAAAAAATAAGCTTCGGCAGGAAAATTTAAAGCCTTCACCTTCAACTGGCGGTTTCCATTGTTTAATTCAATTCCGCATTCTTTCAATAGTTGTACCGACTGTTCATATAATCTTCCTGATTTTTGAATCGCAATTTTTAGCATTTGTTTCTTTTAAAAATGAAAAAGGCTCACTTTTCAGTAAGCCTTTTTTAAAATATGTTTATTACATACAAAATCAATACAGCTTACCCGTGAGGTAAAAAATGATGATGATGTATGTGAATGTTTTGTTTCATTAAGGATGCAAAGTAAAGCATGAAAATTTATAGTAACAAAACTTTTTTATTAAATTTTTAAAACGCATCCACTGTAACTCCCAGGCCGTATCCGTCTGAATAAATAATTTTTCCATAGTCAAAATCAACACCTTTTGCCGCATCTTCAGCCAACAGCAAAGGTCCATCCATGTCCACATAATCCAACATGGGTAAGAGTTGCGCAATCGCCCCGGTTCCTATCGAACTTTCGTTCATGCAACCCACCATCACCTTCATTCCAAAATCCCGGGCATTTTTGATCATTCGCAAGGCAGGGGTAATGCCGCTGCATTTGGTGAGTTTGATATTAATGCCGTGAAAATACCCCTTGCACTTTTCCACATCATTTTCTGAAACACAACTTTCATCCGCAATCAACGGCAGCGGCGATTTTTCGAATAAATATTTCATTCCTTCCCAATCATCTTTGGCCAAAGGTTGTTCAATGAATTCAACGCCAAGGTCTGCAAGAATTTTTATTTTTTCCAAAGCTTCTTCAGCTTTCCAGGCCGCATTGGCATCTATCCTGAAAACAGAATTTGTATTTTTTCGCAACGCCTCCATGATCTCAATATCTTTATCTGTTCCCAGTTTTATTTTATAGATCGGCCACGGCGTTTCTTTCATTTTGACTACCATTCTTTCAATAGTATCAATACCAATGGTAATATCAGTGAGGGGATTCTTTGCAATATCCAGGTTCCAAAGCTGATACAACTGTTTACGTTTCATCTTTCCAAACACGTCCCAGGCAGCAAGGTCCAAAGCGCAGACGAGAAACGGATTTTGAGGAATAAGATGATGCAGGTAATGCCAATATCTTTCGGGTTCGGTAAAAGAAAACTTTTCGATCATTTTTCTTTTTGCTTCCAAATCCCCGATCATCTTATCAACTGTGACATTGTAATATGGAATTGCCGGTGCTTCGCCATAGCCTTTGATACCAAAAAAATCCAACTCAACCAGTAATGCCGGTTGGTGTGTTTTGGTGCCTTTTGAAATCGTAAACGGATGCTTAAATCTTAAATTGGATTTTTTGTATTCAACTTTCATACCTCTTCATCGGCACAGAATTTACCTGCCGCTTTCTTTAATAAATTTTTGTAATTCGTTGTTAAACTCACTTTCTTTTATGAGTGCTTCCAGGTTCAAATGCATCCGGTAATGCCAGTAATGATTAGGGTCTGCGGGTACATTGATCCTTTCTTCATGTGGATCTTCAGCTCTTATTTGTGCGTTCATTCCCATAAGGTCTGATAATTGAAAAATACTCCACATGGCCGGCGAATACAGGTGTTGCAGAATAATTTTTTTATTGATCCAGTCTTCACAGGATTGTGGCGCTTCGCCATATTGGCCAAGCATATAATTGTAGAAACGTTGGGTTTGCTCCCTGTCCTCTTCCCACCAGCCGCGGATCGTACTCATATCATGTGTTGAAGGCATTACTACCGATAAATAAGGCGCATCATCAGGATGGAAAAACTCCTTTCCTTCTGATTTGGGCATTCTTTCAATTTCAAGACCCAAAATCCCGATTTGGCTCATCACATCCGGCACACACGGGGGAACCATGCCGAGGTCTTCACCGCAAACGAGCATATTGGTATTTCTTTTTAATGAAGGCAATTTTTTCATTCCTTCTTTTTTCCAGAAATCATTTTGCCGGTGATAAAAATAATCTATGTACAAATGCCACAGGCCGTTTTTCGTATAATCATCCAACATTTGAAAAGAAGATGTTTTATCCATTGAAATTCTGAAATGAAATTTTTGGCCGCTAGAGTTTTGTGCTTCAAATAGAATTACATTGCTAAGCAAATCAAATAGACCTTGCTTCAATTCCTTGTCACTGGCCGTTTTTAGGGCCTTTACAACTTTCGCCTGTGTATTTACAAATTCTTTTAGCGTGTAAAAATAATCTGCCCCGGCATCCAGGTATTTTTCCTTTACCTCTTCTGCCCTTTCTTTAAAAATACCGGCTACTATTTCGCTGGTGATTAAAGGTTTGCAATACCGGTCATAATTAAAGTAAATATTCCTGTAATTAAACTCGGCAATATCAACCGGAATGGCAGGCACAAATCGTCCCATCACTCCCTCCACAGATTCAAGCGGAATACTCCATATCCTGAAGAAACCCAGTATGTGATCAATCCTGAATGCATCGAAATAATTACTCATCTGGTCGAAACGCCTGCGCCACCAGTTATAATGGTCTTTGCTCATTTCCTCCCAGTTGTAAGTAGGAAACCCCCAATTTTGTCCTTTTACTGCAAAATCATCAGGTGGTGCACCTGCCTGTTCATCCATATTGTATAAATCCGGGTTCACCCACGTATCACAACCATAACGATAAACACCTATCGGGATATCACCTTTTAAAACGATCTTTTGCTGATGGGCGTAATCCGCCACTTCTTTCAACTGCAAATGCAAATGATATTGCACGAAATACGAAAACAAAATTTCGTCATAATGCTTTTGTGAAGGGGCTACCAATTTTTGAATCGCCTGCTCGTTATACTTTTTATGACTTTTCCATTTGGAAGCATCAGGCGTTTTATATTTATCGCGCAGGTAGCAAAACGCAGCGTAAGGAACGAGCCAATGCCTGTTTAATTCGAAGAATTCAAAATAATCAAGGTCGTTTTTAAAATCTTTTTTTCCTGCATCAAACAATTCTTTCAGGGCCGCCATTTTGAAATTCATCACCTGTTCATAGTCAAATTGCTTAAGATCATTCAATTGCTTTTGTTTTCTCTTCAAAGGTTTGGTGATGGCAGCAAATTCTTTTCCGGCCACCTTATCAAGGTTGATATAAATGGGATGTAAGGCAAAGGCAGAGATAGCCGCGTAAGGATAGGATTCATGCCAGCTATGATTGGCAGTGGTATCATTAACAGGCAGCAACTGTATGAGTTTTATACCTGTTTTATTGGCCCAGTCGATCAATAATTTAATATCAGAAAATTCTCCTACACCAAAACTCTTTTTACTTCTGAGACTAAAAACAGGGATGGAAACACCAGTGCCTTTCCATAAACCTGGCTGGTAATTCACAAAACCATCATTGAAAATCGTAAGCCCTTTTTCATTCTCTTCAAACTCTCTTATTACACGGTTGGCCCCCAGTTCAAATGCTACAAATTTATTTTCATTAATATCATAAATACCGTACTTATAGCTGGCCGGCCATTCATTTTCTTCGAGAAAAACTTTTGCTGTGTACCAGTTGTTATGTGGCGTTAAAATGATGGGGTCTTCTTTGTTCCAGTTTTTTAAATGAGTGGTAGAGCCACACAGGCAAATGGTTTCACCGGGTTTAAGCAAAGGTGCTTTTACCCTGAAAATATGCGTGAATTTCCTGGGAGAAGAAGCCTTCACCCTGGTAACCGGGGGTAACAAAATTTTACTGAAAGCAGCCGTAAAAAACACATTCCATAAATTTCCCGCACTGTTCCATGTATCAAAGACAGAATAAGATTTTTGCTTTTTTAGTGAAAGGTCTATATAACGGCTTTCTTCACCGTCAAAGACCATTATCCCTTTTGTATCCTTAAGGATGTACTTATAGTGAATCTCGTCATCAAAATCATCAGGAAAATCAATGGTTGCTACCCAAAAATCGTCATTGTACCAACGAAGCGGAACGGCATTACCAGAATTGTTATCGCCTAAAAATTTATTATTGCCGGTTATAAACAACTCTTCACCAAAAACTGTGTGGTACCGTAAGAAAAAATTGATCGTCATTTATCTATTATCTGTTAAAAAAACACAATTTAAACTCTTTAATTTAAAAATGTAAATTATACACAATTAATCTTCACCGGGCTGAATTTGTACCAGTAGGCCAACAAATATCCGAAGTTTTTATTTTAGAAAAAATCATTGAAAAATAATTTATTGCAGGGCTGACTTTCTTCAGGAATTGAAAAAAAGGTCGTTGTTGCAACCTTTTTGTTCCCGATTTCGTACAAATAGTAAATTGTAATATTTAAAAAAACGAACTTTAAGGATCAGGTTTGGTTAGTAACAGCATATCCTAATTGATTAAAAAGGGTTATTTGGAAAAAACCGAAGACATATTAAAGGGATGCAGGGAAGGCAATCGCAAATCTCAAAAAATGCTTTATGAGAAGTATTATGAATTTGCTTTAAAAATTGTCTTCAGATATATCTATAACTATGAAGAAGCGGTAGAAATTACCAATGACGGCTTTGTAAAATTTTTCTCCCGGATAAGTAGCTTTATTGCTGAAAAAGAAGGAAATCTTGAAAAAATGCTTGGTGGCTGGATCAAAAGAATTATGGTGAACACTGCTATCGACCTGTTAAGAAAAAAAATGTTGCTGCCTGAAATCGGCGGAATCCCTGACCATGTGTGGAAGATAGAAGAGACAAGTCCTTCAGCCGAGCAACAGATGGTTTATAAAGAACTGATAATGCTTATTAAAAAACTCCCGCCCGAATACAGGATCGTTTTTAATATGCACATAATAGATGGATATAAACATATAGAAATAGCAGAAATACTGGGCATACCGATCGGCACTTCGAAATCTAATTTAACGCGTGCCCGTGCTTTGATGCAAACTTTTATCAATCAAAAAGAATCGCTTTCAGAATGCAGAATATAGAAAATGATATGGATGATCTTTTCAGAAGAGCGGCAGAAAATTATCCGCTGAACACCGGCAAGGGTGAGTGGGAAAAAATTGATAAGAAACTTGCAGTGCCTGTCGCCGGAAGAGAAAAAAAGGACAATGGAAAAGACCGTTACAAAAAACTATTTCTTCTTCTTTTTTTCCTGCTTCTTTCGGGCATCGCCGCTGTTTACTTTTACCAACCAGGAACTGATAAACAACTTCCGGCTTTAGTCTCAGAAAAACAAAAACCAATACCGGATGACAAGACCGAAGTACAAAATAAAAAAAATTCGCCTGATCAATCAACTGTAACCCTTCCGGCAAAAAAGAAAAGAGCCACCGGATTGACGGAAAATCAGTTAACAAATCCGGCAACCGGCGATCAGGCTAATGATGTTCTAAAAAACAAAAGAGTAAACAATATCGGTGAAAAAACGGTTTTAGAGGATCCCGCTAAATCCTATCCTGGTGCACAAAACGCAGAAGCAAAAAAGCAGGATGATGATGTGGCACGCAAAATAATTACCCGGCAACAAAATACTTCTTCGATAGAAGAAAAAACTGAGCAGGACACCGCTGATAATTCTGCCAAAAATTTACCAACCGGAAAAAGGAATACAAAGGATAAAAAAACAAACGTTCTTCGAAATAGATGGTATGTTCAGTTGGTTTCCGATGCAGATTTCAGTAAAGTAAAATCAACACGATTCGAGGGTCCTGCTTTTGGCCTGGGAATAATGGGAGGTTACCGGATCAATAACCATTTGTTTGTTGAAACAGGGTTGATAGGTTTTCATAAAAATTACTACAGCCTTGGGAATGCATTTTCTGAAAAAGGCGCCGCTATGCCCACAGGCATGGTGATCAATGATCTTGAAAGCAAAACCAAAATTCTGGAGATACCGGTGAAGGCAGGCATCTATTTATATGCCCGGGAAAAAACTAAATATTTTGTTGCAGCCGGCGCGTCTGCTTATATCATGATGAATGAAAAAAACAGTTACAATGTGACAATGAACGGCACGCCTGAAAAAATGGAAGGTGTTTATCAAAAAAACAACACAAAAATACCCGCTGTTTTAAATGTCAGCGCAGGTTTGCAGCAAAACATTTCACATTCACTAAAAATCATAATAGAGCCGTATTTAAAATTACCCCTGCAGGGAATAGGTGTGGGAAAATTACCGGTAACAAGTGCAGGCATTCAAATAGGAATTTCGGGAAGCCTTAAATAATCAGTTGCTTATTGCGCATTCAAAAAATCCGCTAAACGGATAATGGCAGAGCTATGCCCGCTTAAACAATAAATGTTATGTCAAAAATTATTTCTTAATCTATAAAACAAAAAAAATGAAAAAGTACAAATTAAAAACAGCCGTGATGGCTATTGTAATTGCCTTCGTATTGGCATCATGTCACAAAACAATGAATCAGAATACCGATAACAATGTTTATCCTGATAAAGTTACAAAAAATATGATATCGGAAAATGGCGCTAATCCCGATGAGCTTTCAGTTTCGGAAAACATGAGCAATGGAACGATTGCTCTAAAAAAAGCCGGCGACGGTGCAGGCCACTACCTTTACACAGAAAGTAATGCAGCTGATGGAAACCAAATACTTGCTTATCAAATTATGGGCGACGGATCTCTTGTCTCAAAGGCCCCAACTGCTTCCGGTGGTATGGGCACGGGCTCTCCTTTAGGCTCACAAGGTGCATTGGCCATAAGTGCCGACCATCGTTGGCTATTTGCAGTAAACGCCGGCAGTAATTCAATTTCATCCTTCAAAATAAATCCGGATGGAAGTCCTGAGCTTGCCAGTACAGTAAATTCGGAAGGCGAAGTTCCGGTAAGTTTAACTGTTCACGACAACATGTTATACGTTCTCAATCACGGAAGCGACAATATTCATGGCTTTTGGGTGAGCAAAGATGGTATACTCTCGCAAATAGAAGGTTCAACAAGAGCATTAAGTGGAACAGGTGTGGATGCGCCGCAAATTTCATTTTCTCCCAAAGGCGATTTGTTGTTGGTTACAGAAAAAGCCACAAATATGATCGGAAGTTTTAGAGTAAAGAATAATACCCCAGTAAGCACTGGAGAATTTCATCAGTCTGTGGGTAAAACACCATTTGGATTTGATTTCGCGCGCGATCATTTCATGATCGTTTCCAATGCAGAGATGGGAGGAGCAAATGTCGGCACGGCCACCTCCTACTTCATTCTGCCCAATCAAAATATACGGGATATAAACGGGGCACGAGATGATTACCAAAGTGCGCCCTGCTGGGTGGCAACCACCAAATACGGCAGGTTTGCTTATGTGACAAATTTCGCTTCCAATAGCATTTCAAGCTATTATATCGCTCCATGGGGAGGACTGTATTTAGCGGAAGGCGCTGCCGGTGGAACAGGCGCCGGACCTCTTGACATTGTGGTTGCAGCGAACAATTTCTTTGTCTATTCTCTGAATGCGGGAGGGCATAGTATATCCGGCTTCTACCGTACTTTATTCGGAGGACTGGCCGGCAATGGAAGTGCAGAAAATTTACCGGCGGGCGCTACGGGATTAGCTACTTTTTAATAACTGTTTCGATTTAAATTACTTACAGTAAAGGATAAATGAAAAAGGCCACCTTTAAAAGATGGCCTTTCCTTATTTAATAATTATCCCTTATTTCACTTCTTCAAATTCAGCGTCTGTAACGTTGTCGCCACCTGCATTTGCTTCAGCACCTTCCTGTGGTCCCTGGTCTGCGTTTGGCTGGCCGTTAGACCCACCTCCTTGTGCTTCGCCCTGGGTTGCTTTGTACATCTCTTCGCTTGCTGTTGTCCAAGCTGCATTTAATTCTGCAGTTGCTGAATCCACATCCGCAATGTTCTGAGTTTTGTGAGCTTCCTTCAGTTTCTGCAAAGCAGATTCAATCGGAGCTTTTTTATCATCAGAAATCTTTTCGCCAAATTCTTTCAATTGTTTTTCTGTCTGGAAAATGAGGCTGTCGGCCTGGTTCATCTTATCCACTTTTTCTCTTTCAGCTTTATCGGCTTCTTCATTGGCTTTCGCTTCGTTCTTCATCTTTTCAATCTCTTCTTTGCTTAAGCCGCTACCAGCTTCAATCCGAATGTTGTGAGATTTTCCGGTTCCTTTGTCTTTTGCAGACACATTCAAAATACCGTTGGCGTCAATATCAAAAGTAACTTCTACCTGGGGTACGCCACGCGGAGCCGGCGGAATTCCATCGAGATTAAAAGTACCAAGGCTCTTATTTTGAGATGCCATCGGGCGCTCACCCTGTAAAACATGAATCTGTACGCCCGGTTGATTATCACTCGCGGTAGAGAATACTTCTGTTTTCTTGGTAGGAATGGTTGTGTTGGATTCGATCAATCTTGTCATTACACCACCCATAGTTTCAATACCCAAAGAAAGCGGGGTAACGTCGAGTAACAACACATCTTTTACTTCACCTGTCAATACACCACCCTGGATAGCTGCACCAATTGCAACAACTTCATCAGGATTTACACCTTTGTGTGGTTTTTTACCGAAGAAATTTTCAACCAGTTCCTGAACTTTAGGAATCCTGGTAGAACCACCAACAAGAATTACTTCATTAATATCATTTTTGCTCAACCCTGCATCTTTCAATGCGGCTTCACATGGTTTCAAACAGCGTGTGAAAAGATCATCAGCCAATTTTTCAAACTGTGAACGGGTTAATTTCTTTACCAAATGTTTTGGAACACCATCAACTGCGGTGATATAAGGAAGATTAATTTCGGTTTCGGTTGAAGAAGATAATTCAATCTTAGCTTTTTCTGCTGCTTCTTTCAAACGCTGCCAGCTCATCGGATCTTTATGAAGATCGATACCTTCATCTTTTTTAAATTCGGCTGCGAGCCAATCCATGATCACTTTATCAAAATCATCACCACCGAGGTGAGTATCACCATTGGTAGACTTTACTTCAAAAACACCTTCGCCCAATTCAAGAATTGAAATATCGAAAGTACCACCACCAAGATCAAACACAGCCACTTTCTGATCCACACTTTTCTTATCTAATCCATAAGCCAAAGCTGCTGCTGTAGGCTCGTTGATAATACGACGAACTTTCAATCCTGCAATTTCTCCGGCTTCTTTGGTAGCTTGTCTTTGAGAGTCATTAAAGTAAGCAGGAACCGTAATTACTGCTTCAGAAACTTCCTGACCGAGATAATCTTCTGCTGTTTTCTTCATCTTCTGCAGAATCATCGCCGAAATTTCCTGCGGTGTATATTGTCTTCCTTCTATGTCAATTCGAACGGTATCATTGTCACCTTTTACTAATTTATAGCTCTGGTGATTTGCTTCAGTGGTTACTTCATCCCATTTATGCCCCATAAAACGCTTCACACTCATAATGGTATTTTTCGGGTTGGTAATCGCCTGCCTTTTTGCAGGATCACCAACTTTACGCTCACCATTTTTCAAAAATGCAACCACGGAAGGCGTTGTGCGGCGGCCTTCGTCATTGGGTATCACTACCGGTTCATTACCTTCCATTACTGCCACGCAACTGTTTGTAGTTCCGAGGTCAATACCTATAATCTTTGCCATAACTTGTAATTTTATATTATTAGTTTATCACTCTACGACAAGGTTTGTGCCAACAGGGAAAAAGTGCAAAAATGTCAGTATCTCCGTTTCTTCTCTAATTGCTATCATATAACCAAATGATACACATCATAGCAAAACCCATAGTAAACAAAGAAATTTGAGAAAAACATATTCTCATGCACATAAAAAAATTCAGTGAGATTCACATCACGGATGTGCCCTCGGTAGGTGGCAAAAATGCTTCATTGGGTGAAATGTTCAATGAGCTCTCTTCAAAAGGAATTGAGATACCAAACGGTTTTGCAACAACTGCCAGCGCCTTCCGTTATTTTTTAGATTTTAATTCGATAACAACTCCCTTAAAAAATTTACTTGATACACTTGATACCGGTACATTCAAAAACCTGAAAGAGATTGGTGCAAAAGCAAGAAATATTATTGAACAAGCAAAGATGCCGAATGACCTTTCAAACGAAATAATAAAAGCCTATAAAGAATTATGCAACAACAATTATTTTGAAGTGGCAGTAAGAAGCAGCGCTACAGCAGAAGACCTGCCGCAAGCCAGTTTTGCCGGGCAACATGAAAGCTACCTCAACATAAAAGGCGAAAAAGAATTACTGAAAGCCATACAACGTTGTTACGCTTCATTATATACTGACCGCGCGATCAAATACAGGGAGGACAATGGCTTTGCACATGAAAAAGTAGCCCTTTCTGTTGGCGTACAAAAAATGGTTAGAAGCGACAAAGCTTGTTCAGGTGTGGCTTTTACGCTGGAGCCCGAATCGGGATTCAGAAATGTAATTCATATTGCAGGTGTATGGGGACTTGGAGAAAACATGGTGCAGGGAACGGTAAACCCTGATGAGTTTTTGGTTTTTAAACCCACATTGGAGCAAGGAAAAAATGCAATCATCCAAAAAAATATGGGCGACAAAAGCAAAACCATGATCTATACGAATGATGAAGAAAACCCGGTAATAAATACGGATACTCCAGAAGAAAAAAGAAACCAATATGTTTTAAATAATTCTGAAATAGAACGACTTGCAAAATGGGCTTTGATAATTGAAAAGCATTATGATAAACCCATGGATATTGAATGGGCAAAAGATGGCATCAGCAATGAATTCTTCATCATCCAGGCAAGGCCCGAAACGGTTCATTCACAAGTCAACCCTTTGCAAATTGAAGAATATGAGTTGCAGGAAAAAGGCAAACTACTTGCAGCCGGAGAAGCAATCGGGAATAAGATAGCCTGCGGCATTGCACGGGTACTTGAATCCCCGGAAGATTCTGACAAATTGAAGCCGGGAGAAATTGTGGTCACTGATCTTACCAGCCCTGATTGGGATCCGATCCTTAAAAACGCCGGAGCAATTGTTACCAACAAAGGCGGCCGCACCAGTCATGCCTCTATCGTTGCCAGGGAAATTGGCGCCCCTGCTGTTGTGGGATGCAGTGACGCAACCACAAAAATAAAAGATGGTGAAATGATTACTGTCTCCTGTTGCGAAGGAAAAGAAGGTTTTGTGTATGAAGGCCAATTAAAATTTGTCACCACGCACCTTGATTTTACTGACATCCAATTGCCGGAAAAAACGAAGGTGATGATGATCGTTGGTGATCCTGAAAAAGCGTTTAAACTTTCTTTTTACCCGAATGATGGAGTGGGTTTAATGCGGCTTGAATTTATTATTACCAATGCGATTCAGATTCATCCAATGGCGCTTGTGAAGTTCAACGAGCTTAAAGATGAAAAAGCAAAACAGCAAATTGAGGAACTCACTCATCACTATCCTGATAAAGAAAAATATTTTACGGAGAAACTGTCTGAAGCCGTGGCAACCGTTGCCGCTGCGTTTTACCCGAAAGATGTGATTGTGAGAATGAGCGATTTTAAAACCAATGAATATGCAAGCCTGCTTGGAGGAAAAGATTTTGAACCGGTAGAAGAAAACCCAATGCTCGGTTTCCGCGGAGCTTCAAGATATTATAACGATCGCTATAAAGAAGGGTTCAGACTGGAATGTGAAGCATTGAAAATTGCAAGAGACGAAATGGGGCTTACCAATATTAAAGTGATGATCCCTTTTTGCCGCACCCTTGAAGAAGGTAAAAAAGTGGTGCAGGTAATGAAGAACTTCGGTTTGGAACAGGATAAAAATGGATTGGAAATTTATGTGATGGCTGAGATTCCTAACAACGTTATACAAGCCGAAGAGTTTGCAAAAATATTTGATGGATTTTCAATCGGCTCCAATGATCTTACCCAATTGACCTTGGGAATCGATCGTGATTCTGCAATTATTTCTGATCTCTTCAATGAGCAAAATGAAGGTGTAAAAAATGAAATTGGTTTGATGATTCGGAAAGCAAGAAAAGCAGGCGCAAAGATCGGTTTGTGCGGACAGGCGCCGAGTGATTTTCCTGAATTTGCCCGGTTTTTAGTATCCGAACACATTGACAGTATTTCTTTCAACCCGGATGCCATTTTGAAAGGAATTGAAAATATTAACGCGGCTGAAAAAAGTAACTCAAAAGAAACTTTATTAAAAGAAAAAATTGCCGATACAATGATCATCCTCTAAAAACCAAAAACGTATATGCCTGCCATTGTTACCATTACTTTTAATCCCACTATTGATAAAAGTACAACCATCACCAGCCTGATTCCCGAGAAGAAATTAAAATGTTCGCCGCCTGTATTTGAACCGGGTGGCGGCGGAATAAATGTGGCGCGGGCCATAAAAAAGCTGGGCGGACATGCAACAGCGATTTATCTTGCCGGGGGATACTCCGGCAAATTTTTAAGGCAATTATTGGAAGAAGATCACATTCATTGTATTGTTATTGAAACTGCGCATCATTCAAGGGAAAACCTGATCGTATTGGATATGTCTTCCAATCTTCAATATCGCTTCGGCATGCCAGGTCCGGTAACCAATGAAAATGAATGGCGACAGGTTCTTGAAGAAATCGAAAAAATGAAGGATGTAGAATTTATAGTTGCCAGCGGCAGCTTGCCTGCGGGAGTTCCGAAAGATATTTTTGCAAGAATCGCGGATATTAGCAAAAGAAAAAGAGCAAAATTTATAGTTGATACTTCAGGTGAAGCTTTGAAGGATGCGGCAAATGAAGGAGTATTTTTATTAAAACCTAACCTGAGCGAACTGAGTTCGCTTGCAAACAGGGAAGAGTTGAACGGCAACGAAGTGGAAGATGTGGCAAAGAGCCTTATAAGAAAAGGGAAATGTGAAGTAATTGTTGTTTCACTGGGCGCTACAGGTGCAATGCTGGTGACAAAAGATCAAACACATCATATTATTCCGCCGCCTGTAAAAAAGATAAGCACTGTTGGCGCGGGCGACAGTATGCTGGCGGGCATTGTATTAAGTTTATCAGAAAACAGATCACTACTGGAAGCCGCTCAATACGGCGTGGCGTGTGGCACCGCCGCTTCCATGACTTACGGCACCCAACTTTGCCGGTTAAGCGATGCTGAAAAATTGTATGCGGAAATCAGGAACAGTTCGCAATAAGTAATTACAGTAAACGAATAAATTACCGGTATTTTTATTTTGCGATCCTTTCCTTACGGCTTTGCATCTTTTACACAACGAAAACCAACAGTAGCATTTCTTTCAAAACCCGGCGAAACCCGCAATAAATACTGCCTGTAAGTGAGCGGCCTTGGCCCACCCTGCACATACCACCAACTTGAAGAAGGATTAAAATAACTGCCTCCTTTCATGATGATGTAACGATAACTACCGTTTTCATAAACATCATTGGAAAGTTGCCAAACACAGCCAACCAAATCCTGCAGGCCATAAGGATTGGCGCCTTTTGCATATTTGCCCACCGCATACAATTTCCCGTTTCCGAGGTTACAAAAAGTTGAATCAATACCGTCCGGCTTTTGAATGGTTAATGTATTGGTTATTTCCTGTGTTTTCCACTTAACGGGTCTTTCCTGCTTCCATGGCCATTCATTCAATGCCGGTGTTTGTGCCGCATATTGCCATTCTGTTTCAGTGGGAAGTCTTTTCCCCGCCCACTTTGCGTAAGCTTGTGCATCTTCATAAGAAACATATACCACAGGAAAATTTTCTTCTCCCGCAGGTATTTTACCATGTATCCAATTCTTCAAAAAATTGCTGGTGTCCTTCGGCAGATAATGAGTTGCACCGAGAAAAATTTTGAATTGCTTATTTGTTACGGGAAACCGATCCATATAATATGCGCGCATTGCATAGTTGCTGTCTTCATTAAAATCCGGATAAGGAATAAAATCGTCGCCATGAGTGGTGTGACAAGCAAAATTCCCGGCCGGTATTTTCACCATTCCCTTCGGCTCTTTTACTACCCCTGAAGTAACTTTAGATTCACTTATTAATCGCGGCGTTCCCGGTTTAATTTCAAAAACTCTTTCATCAATAATTTCATCGCTATTAAAAAGTTGTACCACAAATTTCCCCTCATAGCTTCCGAAAAGATGAGTAAGATGCACGGAATGATTTCCGGGTTTTAGCAATACAGGCTTTTTTTCATAAGAAGGTTCGCCCGCCCAAAGCCTGATCTCTGTTCCCTTGGTTGCATGAAGCGATAACACATCTCCTGCCAGGTGTGCCTGCAAAAGCACAGGGAATTGTGCAATACAATCCACCGCACCTTCATTGTTGGTATCCAACCAGGAAGCATCAAAAGCGTTTGTATGAACCGGCACTTTTACTTCATCACCATTCGTTTCAGTTTTCAATTCTTCATGTCTCCATAGATCAATAAAGTGCGTATTGGGCTTTCCTTCTGTTTGAAATAAAAAACCTTTAAACCCTTGCGGGATCACGCTAAAAATGGTGTAAATATCTTTTTGAGAAGCAGGCCATTCATTCACCCAGATGCTATCTTGGAAAGTTGAAATCAAAGGAGTATAACCTTCAGCGGTAAAATTGGTGGTGTTTTCACGAAGAATGCGGGTTGTTTTACCGAGATAGCGATATTCATCATCAATATTGGCAGGAATGCCCGGCGCAAACATATTGATCTCTGTACCATAGCCATTAAAGAAAGCCAGGGAAAATTCTCTCCTGATGCGTTCTTTATACACTTCTGCCACGCGGAAAATCGCAAAGTTGGGTTTGATAAATTTATTCAAATTCAGCATTGGCGGATAATACAGCGCGTTGTGAACCCTGCCCGGCCACAACACCTTGCATATCTTTTGGCACTGCCATTCCTTCGGGATACATGATCACTCCATCCTTTACACTATCTGCAGCGGCCTGCAACTGGCGGCTTGAATTTCCCTGCGTATCCAACACCGTTCCATCGGCATTAGTTTCGCGGATAATATCAGCAATACCGGAAAGATGACCCTCACTTCTTGTACTTTCGTCCCACGGGTTGTAGCAAATAAATAAATGACTGTTGTTTTCATGACAGGTAGCTGCCAGTTTTCTTACCTGTGCAAGCCCTCCGGGCAAATCGCGAAACAAATCGAATTGGTTTCGCTGATCAATTCCCAAAGAGGGCCACGTGGGCCAGATGCCTACCACATCATCGCCGCCATACAAGGATTTTCCTTTTTTCAAAAAATCCGCTAAATGATAGGAATGATCGCAGTCATCATAAAATTGTTTGTCCCATGCCATCAGCAAATGAATTACATACGATTGCCTGATCCATTGTAAATCTTTTCGGTTATAAAGACTGTCATCAAAATTTTTCACGTCATACAGATATCGCTTCTGAAAAATTTCCCGCAACCCGTTTTGCCATTGGCCGGTGTACAGATCTGCATAAATTTTATAAGAAATGGCTCCGCCGGGATACAGAATGGTTTCAAAACGATGCAAAGAGCCTTTCTTGAAATTCGTTCTGCTTCTTCTTGTCAAAGCGCACACGAAAAGAGAATCTTTTACAACCGATTCCGAAAAACCAAGTTCCCACGCGTTGTCAGGAACAATTACATTTACAGGTTGACGACCCGGCAAAAATAAATGGGTGCGCGAAAGTGGATGGTTGCCCAAACCTGTGATATAAACCTTTCCAGGCGATTGCCCGAAAGGAACCACATTGGAAAGAGAAACCGTATCTGCAGAAATGTTTGTAAAAGTGATGGTACCGGCCGCGCCATTTAAAATTGAAGGATCTTCTTCGAAGACTATTGATAATTTTTGTTTCCAACTGCCGGCAGATGAACTGTGGCAATTGCTCCCATCTAATTGAAAATCAATTAAAGGAAGCGATTCTTGTAAGTGGTAAAGCTGGCCATCCTGGCCTTTTAGAGTAGTAACGGCAAGTTCAGATGTTTGCCAGCTTTCCAGCGGTTGAGAAGAGACGAGAAAAGGAAGTAATAACATCGCAAATCCCAAACAAAAAACCGGTATTTTTCTTTTTGTGTTTGTTGCAGAGGTAATGAAGTTCATATCAGCGGCTGTATTTGTAAAGCGCCAAAACTACAGAAAGAAGTTTTACAGTAAACGAACAAAAAAACCCGATTTCTTTTTTACCCAAAAAAAGAAAGCCGGATAAAAATCCAGCTTTGATTTAATACTATATATTATGAAAAGACCGGTGTAAAATTATTGGCGATTCCATTCACAAAATATGATCATAATCATTTAAATAACTGAGCTTCATAAGTATAGGATCGGTAATTTTAAAACAAAAACCCGCTGTTTTGTAATTCCAAAAGTTGCTTTTCATGACCTCAGTCACGTTTTATTTTGACGGGCGTCATTGCTATTGGATTGGCCCGTCAATAGCTTTACAAAAAAGCACTGTATGCTCAAAAACTATTTAGTAAAAAAAAGCGATACGGTCATGGAAATTCTTTACTGGATGTTCCTTTTGCTGATACTTTCCATACTGGTCTTCATCTTTTTTATTTTGTACATTTAAGAATTAATTTGCATGAACTTCGGATGTCTTCTTATAAATATGAAGAATGGAAAATACCTTTAACCAAAATTTCAATCATGATTAAGTCAAAGAATTGGTGGCTGGTTACAATCAAAGGATTGATCTTTATTTTTCTAGGATTTTATATTTTAAAATTTCCGGTAAGCGGAATGCTCGGGCTTATAGTGTACGGCAGCATTTCGTTATTTATATCAGGACTTGGGCTGGCCACATTCGCCACTATTACGCGCAAAACCCATGCAGGCTGGGGCTGGCAGATGGCAGAAGGCATGCTTGATATTTTACTTGCTGTGATCCTGCTTTTAAATATTGGGCTTACGGCTGTCACACTCCCCTACGTGTTTGCTATTTATGGAATTTTTACCGGCGTTTTCTGGATATTCCAATCTTTCTTTTTCAAAAAGAATGACTATAAATTTTGGGGCATTGTTCTTATCGCCGGCCTGCTAAGTTTGCTGGTGGGCATACTCATATTTTTCCAGCCAATGATTGCTGCATTAACCATTGTCGCCATTATTGGCATCATGTTAATCGTACAAGGCTTTTTCCTTACGCTCTTTTCGTTTGAAATCAGTCGCGCCCACAAGGTATCGGTTAAAGAATCTAGGGAAGCGTAAAAACCTGTGCGGCAGGATTTCCTATTGAATGAGCGCGGCGATCTTATCGATCGGGATTGAGTTGGCAAAAGACAACACTTTATTTTCATCCATGCCTTTTGCTGTAACAGTTATCAATGCACTTTTCAGCGGAATTTGCAACGTGTAATTTGAACTGCCATCATCGTTTTCCCCATCTTTTTCTAACCTCGACTTGTATCCATTCACCTTGACGACCTTTGTAGTAGAATTTCGCATCATTCCTCCTAACATGGGCATATTTAAGAATGAATTCAACGTGGCAATCATTGGTGAATTACTTATAATTTCTACGGCCGAACCCTTGTCGCCATACTGGCGATGAACCGTAGCGCCAATAAAACCAATATTTGCCGCCACCTGGTCTTGCTTTTCATCGGCGGCTGTGCCGTTAAAATCTTTTGGAAGGATATCTAATACTTCTTTACCAACTATCATATCAAGTTCCTGTATCGCCTGTTCCAATGAAAAATGTGCATCTGCTAAATTTCCGGAGGTGTAGGACGCTTTTGCCGCGGTAATATCTTTTGAGAATTCCTGAGCGTGGCTACCAACTCCGATAGCCAGGCTAAATATCAATAGTAAATAATACTTTTTCATATCAGTTGATTTATTTTTCTCCTAACGATTTTTTTATGTCATCAATATTAAATTTATTGGCCGCAGACATTACTTCATCTTCGTTGGCAAAATTTACATCTTCCCATACCACCATCGAACTCTGCCCTACCGGCACAATCAGTGAATAGCCCTTATCGCTATCAAAGGTGATCAGCGCTTTGTTGTTTTGCACTTTTACCTGTTTGGCGTTTTGGTCTTTATCATTTGCCTGCACGGCATAGGCATTATTGAAATAGGCATTTACGAGGCCTGTATACAATAAATTGTTTCCGATTGTCAAAGTCATTTGTTTGTCTTTGCCATCGCTATATATCCGCTGTATCGTAAGGTTGTTCCAACCCCATTGTGTGCTCATCACTCTGTCCTGTGTAGTATCGGCCGTTAAACCATCGACTGTAGCGGGAAGTGATTTTAATAATTGGCGACCCAATTGAAGCTCGATGCCGATAAGCGCCTGTTGCACTGAGTATCTTGCATCGCTGTAGCTTTTGCTGTCAAAGGATTTGCCTGCATCGTCTATAGCAGCTACCACGTCAGGCGGTTCAGTATTTTTCAACCCCGCACCCTTCGTATTCGTAGGCCTTGAGCCGTTAGTGGCCCCTGTGTTTGAATTAGAATTACTGTTATCTCCGGAACTAACCCCTGTCTGTTCGTCAACTTTTTTATCGATTTTCTTTTCCAACGCACTATTGGCTTTTTCTTTTAGTTTTTTTAATAACTGGGCATTGGATGAAAGCGGATAGAAGAAGATGCATCCAAAGATCATCATGAATGTAAAGTGTTTCATTTCACTCGTTTTTTTTTGAATTAAAAAGACAATACATTTCCCGGGTAGAAATTTGCGGAAGGTTGTTTATAGAATAGGATTAAGGCATCATAAATGTAGTAAGATTTTCTAAATAATTACGCCCCAGGTGGATTAAAAAAACAGATTTATCTCGTCCTGTCACAAAGGTTGCGACCAACGACAAAGACGCTACAGTAAACAAACAATTACACCGTTTTTTTATTTTGCCGTATAGCCGCCATCTATCACCAGCTCGCTGCCTGTTACAAATTTTGATTCATCCGAAACCAGGTAAAGAATTCCATAAGCAATATCAATCGGCTCGCCTATATGTCCAAGGGGGTGCAGGCTGTTTAATTGTTCATAAAATCCCGGAATATCTTTTCCATAATTTTCAACCATTGGGGTACGAATAAAACCGGGGTGCACCGAATTTACACGAATTTTATTTTTTGCATAACCAACTGCGTCATTCTTGGCCATTAACCTTACAGCGCCTTTTGAAGCATGGTATGGAGGTGCATCCCCTGCGCCAATTAAACCGTAAATGGAAGATAAATTTACAATGCTTCCGCTTCCATTGTTCAGCATGTGTTGTACCGCATATTTGGAGCAAAAGAAGACGCCTTTTACGTTTACAGCCATAAGGTCGTCCCACTCTTTTTCGGTCACTTCATGCATCGGTTTAGCTGATCCGGAAATCCCTGCATTGTTTACAGAGCCATCGAGTTTGCCAAAATGCTTTACCACACCGGCATATACGCTTTCCACTTCTTTTTCATCTGCCACATTCAAATGCCAGTATTTCGCTGTTCCTCCTGATTTATGTATTTCCTCAGCCAGTTTTTCGCCTTCGGTATCAAGTACATCAGTTATGGCTACTTTGGCTCCTTCTTTAGCCAATAAAATGCAGGTTTCTCTTCCTATTCCCAAAGCGCCGCCTGTAACTACGACCACTTTATTTTCTACTCTGTTCATGATTTTTAATGTTTAATTTTTTAAGAATTATATGTTCCAAAAAGTTTCACAGGAATGATTGAATTTTAAATGACTTGTAACAGTATAACGGAAATGCTTAAACGCACTTTTTTTACCTTACCCAAACGCAATAGTTATTTAAAATCCTTTCAAAGCAACAATTTTTTTGATGGGATAGCAATGACAACAGTTTTGCTTTTTACTGACTGCCGTCATTCTTCGGGGCAGAGGAAGCGAATAATTTTGGATAAAATTCAAAATCATGACAGAAAATTATTCAAGCATCACCACGCTACACGACCTGCTGGATTTTGAAGGCAGAAAATTCATCAGTGCAGAAATCCAGCTGAAAAAAATTTTGCCACAATGGATCAACATTGCCGGCTCAATAAAACTTAAAACGGTACTGCAGAAATACATTGCTTATGTTGAGCAGCATATTAGCAATATGCAAGCTTTTTATGAAGAGGAGCACATCAATTCACTTTCGTTGCACAACCAGATAATGGAGGGTTTTATAGGAGAGGCGCAAGTAAAACTGAACCATTGTACAGACGCTGCAGTAAAAGATGCGTGCCTGCTGGCAGGGATACAATCCATCAATCATTTTAAAATAAGCATTTACGGCACCGCGGCTGCATTTGCGGATTTATTAGGCCTGGAAAAAACATCTGTGGTATTTCACCAGGCCTCAGTGAATGAGAAACAGATAGACGACAGGTTAACGCAATTAGCCCAATTTGAAATCAATAACAAAGCGAAAGCACCTATTGAATTAAATGCCTGATAAGCAAGTGCAGGCCTTACGAATGCTTTGCCGGTTCATCTGAATGACAAGAATATCTTCCCGGCGCAATAGTTGATGAACCGGCTTTTTTGTGCGATCGCAATCATAAAAAATACTGACTGTGGTCATTCTCCCGGTGAAGGATCAAAGATATATTGCAATGAACTAAATAAATAATAATGAAAAAGTTTTTGGCAGTTTTTGATGGGTATAAAATGTCTGCAAGCACCTTACAGTATTCCATAGAACTGGCAAAACTCGAAGAAGCGCAACTGGTGGGTGTTTTTTTAGATGAGTTCATGTATCACAGTTATAGTGTGTACAAAGTGATGACCACTAAAAAAAACGCAGAAAAAGAATTGGAAAAACTGGACGCGAAGGATGCAAAACTAAGAGACGAATCCGTATTACAATTTGAAAAGGCCTGCAACAAAGCCGGAATTCATTTTTCTATCCACCGGGATACAAACATTGCCCTGCAGGAGCTTAAAGAGGAAAGCATGTATGCTGACCTGGTGATCATTAACGAATACGAAACTTTTACCCGTTATAAAGAAAAACCTCCGGGCCGCTTTATCAAAGATCTTCTCGGAGACATTCAATGCCCGGTGCTGGTAGTTCCAGGATCGTACAAAGAAATTGACAAAATTTTATTGCTGTATGATGGCGGCCCATCCTCATTATATGCAATTAAAATGTTCAGCTTTCTTCTTGGCAGTCTCAAATCATTGCCTGTGGAAGTATATACGGTAAAAGAAAATTATATGGCTACCCTTCGGTTGCCGGGAAATAAAAGAATGAGAGAGTTTATCAAATGGCATTTTCCTAAAGCCGCCATTACAGTGGAAAAAGGAATTGCTGAAGAACAAATACCAGGTTACCTGCGAAACCACAAAGAAAACGAGCTGGTGATATTGGGCGCTTACCGCCGTAGCGAACTCTCACGCTGGTTCAAAACAAGCATGGCTGACATCTTAATGAGAGAAACAAACACCCCTTTATTCATCGCACACAATAAGTAATCCGATTTGTTCATCCGCTAAAATTACGATCATGATCACGCTTCCTGACATCAAAATCAACCTGCCGGGCCTTCCTGAGATCAATCCGGGATTTTGTTCGCTCGGCCTTGTAATTCCATTTCAACCTTCAATGGTCGACTCAAAAACCATACACCAGGTTTTGAGTTATACGTTAGAAATTGTGCAGACTAAGCTCGAAAACAAATATGAATCGGAAGAAATAAGATTTATCACCGAACGATTGAAAAAAATTTTCAGCAGACTAAATTTCAATTCCCATCGCAAGAGTGTCGCAATAATGATCCGCGAAGGCGATGAGAAAATAATTTACCTGAACTACAGTGGCACGCCAGTGTTCTTTTTCGACGACGCCTTTTCGTTACTGGACCTTGTTGGCCAATCGGCAAGAAACCCGGAATTTGAGCTCCTCGTATTCAGCAAAAACGGCGCTGCACTGTATGAGTATTTCAATAATTCATTGCACAAAGTATTTACACAAACAGAAGAATCCAGCGCTAATTTGAAAAACGGCACGGATTCCATTATGCAAAGAATTTCACACATCCTGCAACAGGTAAATAAAAAAAATGATAAGCCCATATTCATTTATTCGCAAAATGAACAGCAAACAAACAAATTTTGCAAATTTTTCCCCTACAGCGAAATTGTTTTTAAACTCACCATTTCTTTAGAGCGCGATGACACTGATGAAATAAAATTGCTGACTGAAAAAATAAATCACCAATGGAAATATTGGCAAAACAACCTGGTGCGAGGCCAAATTTCAATAGCGAAAAGATATCAAAGTCTTTATAGTCATCTGAATTCGGTAATCAAAGCATTGAAACATAGTAGTGACGGCCTTTTGCTTGTTGATGAATTTATGAAAGATGAAATTCATAACAGCTTAAGCGATCAAACTCACTCTGAAGCCGTTGAAAAATTAACAGGAGAAATCGAAAAGTTTTTAGCAAGAGGAAACAGGATAGAAATTACCGGCGGAGGCTTACTTGATTTGTTTGGCGGCATTGCACTAATCAGGGAAAGCGAATCAACATTCGACACCTTTCGACATAAGAGAATTTATAAAGAAGAAGATTTCATGATTTAAATAACCAGTAATGATACGGATTTTAGTACCTACCGATTTTTCACCAACCGCAGAAAGAGCATTTCGTTTTGCAGCAGAGTTTGGCTCTAAAACCAAGGGCACTATTATTCTTTTGCATGTAAATGAAAAGGAAGAAATCGCGTATTATGACACACCTGAGAAAAAACATGAATACCGCAAACACCTTGAAACGAAGCAGTTGAAAAAGCTGCAAAGGTTGAAAAAGAAGGTAGTAACTCCGCAAATGAATGTTACAGTTTCCACGATCGTTGTTCAAACCCCTCTTGTAAAAAACATGCTTTCATTTGTGAAGCAAAATCAAATTGAATTAATTATAATGGGAACACAGGGTGCTTCAGGACTAAAAAAGACAGTTGTAGGAAGCATAACTTCCCGAATAGTTGAAAAAGCCGGTATACCTGTGCTGGTGATTCCTGAAAAATATGAATGGAAAGATCCACAGGAAATTATTTTTGCAACAAATTACCATTGCAAAGACAGGGCGGCCTTGTCCTTCACACTTTCTGTGGCAAAAGTTTTTAATGCTGATGTCACCGTTTTGCATGTCGCCGATATTGATACGGAAGAAAGTAACAAGACACAATGCTTTTCAAATTACGCCTATTTCCTGCAAAGGACTTTTAATGATTCCCGCATTAAATTTCAGGAACTGAAAAGTTCGCATATTAAAGATTCCCTGGAGCATCTTCGGGAATCCATTCCGTTTGATCTGATGGTAATGGTTCGGCGGGATAAAAAATTTTTGGAAAAAATATTTCTGAAAAGCTTCACAAAAAATATGGCATGCACCACAAGACTTCCTTTGCTGGTAGTGCCGGAAGAGCAGGAATAAATAAAATTAAACTTTGAGCCGTGTGTAATGCCAGCATTAATATTTACCATAACCGGATTTGTTATCTGTTCAGCTATCATTATTTTTAGCGGATCGAAACTTTCAAAATATGGTGATATTATCGCCACGCTAACAGGCATGGGCAAAGCGTGGTTTGGATTAATACTGATGGCCGCAGTAACATCCCTGCCCGAACTTTTTACAGGTGTTAGTTCCATCCTGATTTTCGATGTGCCCAATATTGCCGTAGGTGATATAATGGGCAGTTGTGCATTCAATCTTCTCATTTTAGCGTTCCTGGATTATTTCATCCCCCATAAACCATTAAGCTCTGTAGTAACTAAAAGTCATGTGGTTGCGGGCTTCTTTAGCATTTTTTTAATGACGCTTACCATTATCACCATAGTATTTGGTACATGGTTTCCGACCTTCGGTTGGATCAGTAGCGCTTCTGTACTAATGATCCTTGTTTATTTGGTCGCTACGAGGGTGATTTTTAAGAATGAACAACACCTTATAGCATCTGCCATACCGGCAGGAAAAATACCTACGGTTAAAATTGAAGAAAATGTTTCGCTGAAGATTGCCATCCGGCGATATTTATTGTATGCATTGCTTGTGATTATCGGCGCGCTTCTTTTACCTTATTTTGCTACGCGCCTTGCAACAGAAACCGGCCTGAGTAAATCATTTATAGCCACATTACTCGTAGCCGCTTCAACTTCGCTGCCGGAGCTGGTAGTTTCTATAGCAGCTGTTAAACTGGGAAGCATGGACATGGCCGTGGGCAACCTGCTAGGCAGTAATATTTTTAATATGCTTATTCTTTCATTCGACGACGTAATGTATACCAAAGGGCCACTTTTAATAGCAACCAACACAGATCATGCGTTAAGCGGGATGATTACATTACTGATGACATCGGTTGTCGGGATCGGCATTTTATATAGTTCTCCTTCCAAACGATTCGTATTGGCCATCGATGCTATTCTTTTGATTGTGCTCTATACAATTTTGATGTTGGCAATCTACAGAATGACTTAACTTGACATATGAACTGGCACCGGTTAACCATATCACAAGTTTTTGAATCGTTGAAATCCGGCCCGCGGGGACTATCTTCTTCCGTTGCCGGTGAAAGATTAAGAGAATCAGGGCCAAACCAACTTCAGGAAGGAAAGAAAAAAAGCATCGCCGGCGTTTTCTTCGCCCAGTTTAAGGATGTTATGATTATCATCCTTTTCGTTGCGGCTATAATCTCCGGGGTTATTGGCGATCTTACTGACACTATTGTTATTCTTATCATTGTCATTTTAAATGGTGTCATCGGTTTTATACAGGAATACCGGGCCGAAAAAGCAATGCTGGCTTTAAAGCAGATGGCAATTGCTGATGCAAAAGTACTTCGCGATGGAAAAATTTGTTGGTTGCCATCAACCCAATTGGTTCCCGGGGATATGGTGCTGCTGGAAGCGGGCAACGCAGTGCCTGCGGACATTCGTATTACCGAATCATTCAATTTGAAAATTGAAGAAGCGGCTCTCACAGGTGAATCAAATGCAGTAGATAAAATCTCATCAGAATTAGATACTGAAGAATTACCCGTCGGCGATAGAAAAAATATCGCCTTTAAAGGAACCTTCGCCACCTATGGCCGTGGAAGAGGCGTGGTAATTGCAACCGGAATGCAAACAGAACTTGGGCGCATTGCGAAAATGCTTCAGGAAGAAGAAGTGCTTACACCTTTGCAACAGCGAATGGCAGAATTTGGTAAAAAGCTTTCTTTACTGGTATTGCTTCTTTGCATTTTATTCTTTGTGTCTGGTTGGCTGCGTGGAGAAGACCTGGTTAAGATGGCGCTGACAAGTATTTCGCTGGCGGTAGCTGCAATCCCGGAAGCATTGCCGGCCGTAATTACCATTTCGCTGGCATTGGCAGCCAAAAGAATGATCCGCTTCAATTGTCTCATCAGAAAATTGCCCGCTGTGGAAACGCTGGGTTCGGTTACTTATATCTGTACAGATAAAACCGGAACCCTTACCAAAAATAAAATGTATGTGGAACAGGTTTTTGCCAACGGGCAATTATATCCAACCGGTAATTTGAAATTCCATTTAGACAATAAAAATGTGTCTCTGCTTTTGCATGCCTTTGCACTAAACAACGATGTGATTCCCGATGGAAACATCTTTAAAGGCGATCCTACTGAAATTGCTTTACAGGAAATTGCTGCTGCGCATAACATCCTGCCCGCTTCGTGGCCCCGCCTGTCCGAAATCGCTTTTGATTCAGGTAGAAAACTGATGACAACCTTTCATCCCTATCACAACGAGGTAATTTCCTTTACCAAAGGAGCACCGGATATTTTACTGGCAAAATGCAAAGACATTGATCATACTTCTTTAAATGAAAAGATCGACCAGATGGCCTCAGAAGGCCTGCGGGTATTAGGCTTCGCCTTTCGTACCTGGAGCGCTTTACCTAACGATCCCGAAAATGAACTGAATGAAAATGAACTGGAATTTTTAGGACTGGCCGGGATGATAGACCCGCCACGGGAGGAAGTTTTCGCAGCTATTGCAGAAGCCAAATCTGCCGGAATCGTGCCGGTGATGATTACCGGCGACCATCCATTGACAGCAAGAACAATTGCGGAGCGGATTGGAATATTAAAAGGCCCTGATGATATCCTTATTACCGGCCAGGAGCTCACGATGTTGAACGATGCAGACTTTATTAATAAAGTAGAAAAAATAAAAGTGTATGCCAGGGTATCACCGGAGCAAAAACTACAAATAGTAAAAACTTTGCAACAGAAAGGAAATTTTGTGGCTATGACAGGCGATGGTGTTAATGATGCACCTTCCCTGAAGCGGGCTAATATAGGTATTGCAATGGGCATCACCGGAACAGATGTTTCTAAAGAAGCCGCACACATGATCTTACTGGATGATAATTTTTCAACTATTGTAAAAGCGGTGAGAGAAGGAAGAAGAATTTACGACAACATTTTAAAATTCATCCGCTACCTGATGACAACTAACTCCGGTGAGCTCTGGACTTTGATGTTAGGTCCGCTAATCGGTTTACCAATAGCCCTGTTACCCATTCACATTTTGTGGATGAACCTGGTTACTGACGGTTTGCCCGCGATTACGTTATCATTTGAAAAGGCAGAAAAAAATATCATGAGCAGGCCCCCGAGATCCCCGCAGGAAAGTGTATTCGCTAACGGGCGAGGTTTCCATATGATATGGGTGGGCATCCTGATGGCAGGAATTGCCTTGGCAGCTCAAAGCTTTGCCCTAACAAAAGGCTTACATTGGCAGACCATTGTTTTTAATGTGCTTTGTATAGGCCAGATGGCTCATCTTTTGGCTATACGCTCGCAAGATCAATCACTCTTCACTATTGGTTTGTTTAGCAACAAGCCCTTACTGGGCGCCGTTATGCTTACCCTGGTGTTGCAGTTTGCCGTAACTTACACGCCTGCCCTTCATCCTGTGTTTAAAACCCAATCGTTGAGCTTTTATGAATTTTTGGGTGTGGGTGCCGCTTCATCACTTGTGTTTTTTGCGGTTGAAATAGAGAAAGCTGTTTCAAGAAGACGGGTATCCAAAAAAGCAACAAGTGTTGTTTAACCAGGAATAAAATGATAATGCGCTTTCAACATTTTCTTATAATACCATGTGCGCAAATGGTAAGATTCTGGTAAAAAAGAATTTTAAAAAAAATCGTCCTGTTTATAAGCGAAGGGGCACAATTTTTGCATAATATAATAACCACTGTCAGTATTTTGGCTAATAAATATCAGTGGCAATATTCAATTGTATAATGTATCTTTAAAATAATTAAAATTACCGGCCATGAAACAGTTATCACCCAGAGAACCGGACTGTTCCATTTACCCCGGTGAATATGTTCCTTTTCTAAATGAAAAAGAAGTAAAAGAGGCCATCAACCGTACCGATAAAAGAGACATCATTCAGCCTGCGGTGAATATTACAGAACAACCGGACACTTATAAAATAGAAGTTGTAATTCCAGGCGTGGAACGGGATGAATTATTGATTTACGTTAATGGAAATATTTTATCTATTTGTGCGGTTAACCAGGAAAAAGTAAATTCTACTTTAAGAAATCTTCAAGTCCAGGAATTTAGCTATAAATGGTTCGATCGCCATATTTTATTACCTGAAGATGCTGACTCCACCTTCATTAGCGCAAAATATAGATCCGGCATACTGGTACTTCATCTTCCCAAAGCCACCAGGCCTATCAGTAACGCACACACGAGAATTATTGTTTACTGATATCTCGTATACGCTGTTTTAAAAACTCCACCACACATAAGAATAAGCAATTGGTGTTACCTGCCCAATTACATCCCCCATTAGTGGTTTCCTCAACAACCAGCAGTTTCGCCATAGCTTATTTTCGCCACGTTACCCCTTCAGACATTTCGAAAAAGATCATCCTTTTTGCTGACTACGGTCATTGGAAACGGCATTATATCGCAACTATATTTACAACGGTTTTTCATAGGATATTGGATTAGAAAACAGAGCCGGATTTCCATCCGGCTCTCATGATTCACTAAAAGAAGGTAAAGAATGTGTCCGAATATTTTAAAACCAATAGTTATTTCGGCCAAAAAATGGTTTTTGTGAATCAAAAAAGGTAGTTATATTTGCTTTAGGTTTTTCATAGGATATTGGATTAAAACGAGCTGGATTTCTATCCGGCTCTATTTTTTTTACCTGGGTATTGCCCTTCGTTGAGATTTCATGAAGTGGTTCTGTCTTTCACGGCGTTAAATTTTTCATCATAGTCGCTTCGTATCGTATGCATCCAACGATCCCACCACAAAAAATATAAACCATAATTTCCCCTAAAATATTGATGATGCTGGTTGTGGTTTACAGAAGTATTTATCCATTTGCCCAGCCAATGAGTATTAAACCCTTTTGGATATAATTCGTAGCCAAGATGGCCATAAACATTGTAGGTTATCATGGCAAAAAAGAAAATGGCAATGTGCAAAGGACTGATCGGGATCGTAAAAAGAAATACCGCAAAAATCCCTGCTTCCACAATTGCTTCCAGCGGATGAAATGAATACGCAGCCCATGGTGATGGATTGGTAGATTGATGGTGAACCAAATGGAACCACCTGAATAATTTTTTATGGTGCATCAGACGGTGTGTCCAATAAAAATATGTATCATGAATAAGGAACATCAGAGGGAAGGCAAGAAAAAAATACCACCATCCATATTGATGAATATCAGTATAAAAAAAAGTATGCGCACGAATTGCTTTTACATGCAGAATGAGCAACGGAACCAATGCAAAAATGCAAATGGTACTAAGTGAATATCCAATCTCACGTGCATAATCTTTCTGCCCCGGAAATTTTTGCTGAATCTTTTTATAACGGATCTTTTTCTTTATAAAAAAATAAAATAGCAGGAATGCAAGACCCGCAACGGCAAAATAGCGGGTTCCGATTTTTTGAAAATAAAAAAAGTAATTTGACCAATGCATTTATGGTAACACTTTCAATAAAATTACATCAATTGCTGAATTTATATTCGAACCTGTAAAAACACACCTTATAATTTCTAATCCCGATGTTGCTGTAAATTTATCAGCGTGCGTTAGTTTTACCATTCTTTTTCGGTGGTGTTATTCCTTTGTGAGAATAAAGATCATCAAAAAACTCAGGGGTATGTTGATCTGTTACAGCTATCCAATACCAGGTCGTGTTTCTTTTCTGAGCGCTGATCGTAAACAATCCAAATTCTTTATAAAGCGTATCCGCAGGATGAGCAACATTATACCAATCCATTCTCCAGGGGTAATAGATCAGCGCGTTATTACCATCAAGCATCCGAAGTTGCACAGCTCCTGTTGCATAGTAATATGTAATCGAATCGAGATGGGTCAATGTGTTATGATATGTTTCAATTTCGCTTTTATTTCGATAAATATAACCCGCGGGATTGATGAATGTGGCATCATCTGAAAACTGTTTCATCATTGCGGGTACATCCTTCTTTTGCATAGCAAACTGGCGCATTTGCACCATGCTCAATAAAATCAGGCTATCACTTGCATAACCATCCTGGCAAAATGACTCAATTGCTGTTACAGAAAGGAATAATAAGAAAATGAGATTTTTTACTAGTTGAGAAAACTTCATATAAACGGATTTGCGGGTATAAGTTACAACAAGCCACTAAATTATGAATTTAAGTTGAAATCATCATTTACCTGCGCCCGGCAGCCCATCGTTTCAATAAATCGTAAAGGATTATTAATCTTTATTATATCTTCGAAAAAATTGACTAAGCCATTCTCACTTAAAATTATTTGTATTTGCTAAAATTGAATTTATGACAAAGAACATTCTTATTCTTTTCCTTATTATTTTGTTTGGTTTCCCCTCTTTTTCACAAAAGGCGGAAAACATGCCTCCGGCCTTCAAAGACAGTGCTGCATTTAGCCAGTTGAAAGCAATGGCTTATTATCCGCTGATCAACGCAGGATTATTTTCCAGCGTACTCCCTGTTGAAGGAATTGATGAAAGACCGGATACTACAAAAGACTATAAATTACTTTTTGAATTTACTATTGGCAACCCGGATACCACTCATAAAAACGTGAATCCCGGGTTGCAGGAAATAGCAAGAATCGTGAACCTTCATGTGGCTTCCGGGATACCAATTTCCCGCATTCATATAGTTGTAGCCACACATGGCCCTTCACTTTACTCTTTAGAAAATAAGGGCGCTTATAAGAAAAAGTACAATGCAGATAATCCTAATATCAAATTGATTGACGAGTTAATGCATTATAACGCCAAATTTATTGCATGCGGCCAGGCTATGCATCTTTTTTTAGTTAACAAAGCGGAATTAGTTGCCGGCGTTAAAGTATCCTTAACCGCCCAGACTGTGCTCTCGAATTACATTGAACAAGGGTATGTGCGGTATGATGTAAATGATGAATAGAAAACCAAAAACAGGGGTTGTATTTTTTAATATCAACCTGGCGTGACCTTCAATTAGTTCTCCGCATAATTAATTATTTAAACTTTCACATTTATGGCCAAACCAAACGGTGAAAACATAACAACCGCGCGCAGGAAAGCTTTCGAAAAATTGAATATCCCGTTGACTTCAAGAGCCATCCTTTGCCTCGATGGCGGCGGCATTCGTGGCATCCTCACCATTCAGCTCTTAAAAAAGCTGGAAGAAATTGCCGGAATACCGTGCTATGAGCTTTTCGATATGGTTGCAGGCACTTCCACGGGTGGAATCATTGCAAGTTTGATAACAACCGGACATGCTGCCGCGGACATTGAAGAAATGTATGAGGAATTGGTAACAAAAGTTTTCGAAAAAAAATTCTTAAGGGGAAGATTTTTGTTTCCACCTGCATTTACCAAAAACAATTACAGGGGAATTTTGAAAAAACTTATGGGAGATATTACGCTTGAAAAAGCATGTGCCCTCCACGATCTTGATCTCATGATCACTGCCAGTGATGTTTCTGCAGGAGAAGAAACTTTCTTTTCGTGTTTTAAGCAGGAAGATGGTTCATATCATGGCACATACAAAGGCGTGCTGTTACGCGCAGCAATGGAAGCCACCATGAGCGCTCCCACTTACTTTTACCCGATGGAACGCTTTCTTGACGGAGGCACCACCACGTACAACAACCCGTCACTTGCCGCATTTATTGAAGCAACATCTTATAGTGCAGATAAAAACAAATTTCCTACCTACTCAATTTCCGAAATCAGTCTTCTCAGTTTTGGTACCGGAATGTCGCGGCAGTTTAAAACCTACAGGCAAACCATCAGGCCGCGTGGACTGGCAATTACTTTTTGGCTGCACTGGATTATGAACCAAACGGGGCAGGATGCCAGCATGATGCAGGTTAATACATTTCGATCGCCTGTGTTTAAAAAGATCCTTGATATGAGAAGATTCGAGATCTCTTTGGACCACACGGCCTTAAAAAAATTAGAGAATACCGGAACACTCAATGAAAAAAAATATGGAACAGCATGGTTGCACGAATTGAACTCAAAAGTGCTCAACAATATTGATCTTGCCGATACAACAAAGTTCGACCTTATGAAAATCATTGGTGAACAGATGGCAAAGTATATCGTTTCAACGGGGAACAATTTCCAGTCAGATCTTGTTAATGAGAATGAAAACGATGTACTTGTTTCTTTTTTTGGAGATATTGATTCAATCAAAAAGCAGATGAGTGATCCAAAGTGGATTGATAAAAGCCTTGCGTGACGTGCATGTAGCTACGCCGGTTCAAATCCTTCCACCACCAACATTTTAGTCGAAGCTGCATCCTGCCTTATCGATTTGGCTTTTGAGTATTCCGGAGAATTCCACCATTCTTTTGCGCGATCAAAGGAGGGAAACTCCAGCACTACTATTCTTTCAGGATTCCAATCGCCTTCAAGCGATTCGGTTTTAGCACCACGGGCGACAAATTTTCCGTCATAGGCAGCAATCGTTGCCGGCGTTAGTTTTTTATACTCATCATAAAGGTCATGGTTGTGAATGGATATCTCAACAATTACATATGCTTTCATAAATAAAGAATTTAGAAAATATTTTCTAATCATTTCGAAACTCAAAGTTAGGAAATACGAACAAACCGAAATCAACTTGCACTAATCATAAATACCTTCGTTTTTCCCGGTATCTTTTTCCAAAACATCGCGGGCTCCGGGGCCGCCGGCTTTATCCACCGTTTTATTTTTTCTGAAATAAATGATGAGAAATATCGCCAAAAAAACAATTGCTGCCGTGATTGAAATAAATAATATGCCCATGGTTTGTGGATTTTAGTGATCAATATAAAAGAGGGCACAATAATTATGCAGAAATTAAAAAATACGGAATTTGTTTGTTTACTGTTTGGAAATAGTTAATTAATTATAACAAAGTAACTTTTATAACACAACACCAAATGGCGTGGATGTATCTTTACCAACTTTTTATTGTATAGGTTAAATAAGCCACGTGGACACAAACAAAATTCTGAAAAAAATTAAAAGCAATTGGGGCAGCATCCTGTTTTACATGGCAATCCTTATTTTTGTTTTCAGCCCCGGAGCCAAAGCGTGGTTGTTGAAACAGGTAATCTCCACCGGATTTTTTAAAGCTGATATAAAAAATGAGGCTTCCATAAATACTACAACCATCCCGGCATTTGCTGTTACAGATGCTAAAGGACATCAAATCACCTCCGCATCATTGAAAGGCAAAGTGGTTCTCATCAACTTTTGGGCTTCCTGGTGTGCACCATGCCGCGCTGAAATGCCCTCGCTAAATAAATTGTACCTCGCACTTCGAAACGACAATAGTTTCGTGTTTTTATTTGTGAATGAAGATGAAGACATCAACAAAGGAATTACCTTTATCAAAAACAATAATTACGCTATTCCCTTCTATCAATCCAATGGAGTATCTCCCGAAATTTTTGGGGGCACCCTACCCACAACTGTTATATTGAATAAAGAGGGCCAGATTGTTTTGAAACACGAAGGAATGGCCGATTATGACAATGAACAATTTATTAAACAACTAAAAGAATTGAAATAAATAAATACATTATGAAATTCATCAAATTTTTTCTTGCGGCCTCATTTGTTTTCTTTGGTACAAATGCGTTTTCACAAACACCCAACGCTTCTTCAAACTATCATGGAGCCGAGCCGACATTAAAAGGTTACAAAGCGCTGTTCATCCTTGATGAATCAGATCCAAAAAAGATGCACATGATCCTGCACAATATCGAAAACTCGCTCGATGATCCGCGGCTTAAAGGAAAGTTGCAGGTTGAGTTGATCGCATTTGGCAGTGGCGTGGAACTGTATAAAAAAAGTAATCACATGGATACGTTGCTTTTACCGCTGGTAAAACGCGGGGTAATTTTCGCCGAGTGCGAAAACACCATGAAAATGAAGAAACTCACTCATGATGAATTGTGGCCTTTTGTTTCATATGTGCCCAGCGGCAACGGTGAGATCATCATCAGGGAATCACAGGGATGGGTAGGCATCCATCCTTAGTGAACCAACAAATTCCGTTAATATTTATTTTAGGCATTATATGAAAAATGTATTTTATTTTTGAACGACAGGCAACCCGGTTTAAAAAATAGAATCTCCTAAAATTAAATGGAATGAGAGAACCAAAACACGATAAGGAAAGGCAGGATTTCCAATTGGAAAGGTTTACGTTTTTTACCGACGGAGTATGCGCCATTTGCATCACTTTACTGGTTATAGAAATCAAGGTTCCTGACCTTGAACTTCCAACTGATCACCTTTTATGGCAATCACTTTCCCACATGTCACTTCGCTTTTTAGGATTCCTCATCAGCTTTGGAATCGTAGGACATTACTGGTCGGTGCATCACCGCATTTTCGGTTATGTTGTAAAGTATACTACAGGACTATTATGGCTTAACCTGGCATATCTTTTCACCGTTGTATTACTTCCATTCAGTTCAGGTTTTTTAGGGGAATACAGTTCTTATTCCGACCTTAAGCTTCCCTACGGCGTTTATACTTTTAACATGTGCCTCACCGGCTTTATGAATTGCTGGCTGTGGCTGTATGTTAGCAACCCAAAACGAAAAATGCTTTCACGCCAAATATCCAAATCCAGGATAAGGCTGGGCTTGTACAGGAGCCTTATTATACCCGTTATTTTTATTATTTCTTTTTTGGTGTCTTTGGCCTGGCCGGTACCTTCAAAATTGATTTTGTTACTGATACCCGTTATGTTGCATTGGGGCATGAAAGGATTGGAAAAAAGAGCAGAAACGGAAGAAGTGCGCCCGGCGAAAATAAGTGTACCGGAACAAGTTTAAGAAAAAGCATCAAGCTGTAATTAGTCAAGAAAAAAGTAACCTGAAATAAAAAGATGGTTTGATCAGTTGCTTTTTCAGGTCCATATCATCCAGCATAGAACTGATTAGCGCCTGAACCGATTTATTATTGTTGGCCTTTTTTACCACAAAATTGATAATTGCCGGATACCGCGCCAGCTTTTGCATAGTATGTCCAAGACGCAACTCTCGCCACAACTTGGAATAAATCTCCTGGTCGTACCTGATGTTGAAACCTGCATCGAATTGCTGTTGTTCTAACGCTTTTAGAACATGCGCCGCAGCGAACCGCCCGCTTCTTATCGAATTGGCGATTCCCTCACCGGTAAAAGGATCAATTAATCCGGCGGCATCCCCCAGCAACAAAAACCGGTCGCCTGATATCGTCCTTTTTTTTGAACCAAGTGGCAATCCAAAACCTTCGATCTCACCTAAAGGTTTAGCAGTTTTAAAACGATCTTTAAGCGCCGGCTGAGTTTCCAGCAATCTCACCATTTCCTTTTTCAGGTTCATCTTTTTTTTACTCACCACACTTGAAAGCATGCCAAGGCCCACGTTGGCCTTGTTTCCCGGCAAAGGAAAAACCCACAAATAACCCGGAAGAATTTCTTTATAAAAATGCAATTCAATGTGATTTTCAGGATGAAAGTCTTTCACGTTTTCAAAATATTGCCTCACGCCGGCGCAATAATGATCTTTTTCAACTTTGTTATCAGTAAGTTTTTTGTTGACTATGGAATGCGCGCCATCGGCTCCCAGCGCAATAGCAGCTTCAAAGTTTCTAGTGGCCGATTGCAAAATAATTTTACCCGGTTCATTAATAACGGAAAGTATTTTTTCGTTTTGAAAAACAGTAACGTCGGGCCGTTTTGCGGTTTCGGAGAAAAAGAAATTATCAAAATCAATCCGCCTGGAAACGAAGCCGCCGCCGAAAACTTCTTTTGGCCTTGACAATTGTATATCCAGTTGTTGATGTTTAGGAGTAACAAAACGAACGCCGTTTGATGGTATCTTTTCAGCAAACTGTTCGAATTTTTTGGTAAGCGATTCGCTGATCTGGTAAAATTGTTTGGTAACGTCGGAACTTAATGCATCGCCGCAAATTTTATCTCTCGGAAACGTGTCTTTATCGATTATGGCAATCTTCAAACCGTTGCCTGAAAGTTTATACGCTGCTGCGCAACCTGCAGGGCCTGCGCCTGCTATCACCACATCAAATTGTACTGTTTCCATATTAAGGCTGGCAATCTACAACTTTATAGTAAACGAAGAAATAAATGAGATTTTTATTTTCGTCCGTGATCAGCCAGCAATACTTTTCAGTAACTTTCAAGCCTGATGTTTGCTTTTATTTGATCACTCCAAAATATTTACAGAAATGAGATATCCAAAAATAAGTTTCGCTGTTTTTTTACTGGTAATTTTTAGTTGCTTCAGCCATCCATCGTTTTCTCAATCAGCATCGCGATTTAGCGCACAAAAATTTGTTCAGGACGGCGACACCCTACTCTACCGCCTTTTATTTCCTGATGCAGATACGCTACGCAAATATCCTTTGGTGATTTTTCTTCACGGGTCAGGTGAAAGAGGAAATGATAACGATGCACAGTTAAAATGGGGTGTACAAAATTTTGCCACCGATGAAATGATGAGGCTTCATCCTGCCATAGTAATCGCGCCACAATGTCCGGCAGGAAACCGTTGGTCAAATTTTACCAATAGCAATCACGGACCGATGTCACTGATGCCCGAACCATCCGACCCAATGAAACTGGTAATTGGGCTTATACACCAGGCAGAAAAAAGATTACCTGTAGATACCAACCGAATCTACATTACCGGGCTTTCTATGGGCGGCTTTGGCACTTATGACGCGATAGAACGCTACCCTGATATGTTTGCCGCTGCTGTTCCCGTTTGTGGCGGAGGCGATGAAACCAAAGCTTCGTCTATCGCACATATTCCCATGTGGATTTTTCATGGGTCAGAAGATCCGACCGTTAATCCACTTTATTCTTTAAATATGGTTGAAGCTTTGCGAAAAGCAGGTGCACATCCCGGACTTACCATGTATCCTGAAACCGGGCATTTCTCATGGATTGCTGCATACAGCGATCCTGCGATGATGGAATGGTTGTTCAGGCAGCATAAATAAAAACTTTTTGTAACAAACCAGTTAAAGTGAATATCTTATTTGTATGCAGCAGGAATAAATGGAGAAGTAAAACTGCAGAAACTATTTATAAAAACCGGCGTGAACATAATGTAAGATCAGCCGGAACAGAACCCTCAGCGGTTGTAAGAGTTTCTGCAAAAAACATCTTGTGGGCCGATACAATTTTTGTGATGGAGAAGAAACATAAAGAAAGGTTGAAAGAAAATTTTCCAGGGGAAATACGGGATAAAAAAGTTGTGGTACTTGACATTGAAGACAATTATAAATATATGGATGAAGAACTGGTGGAAATAATTAAAGCATCTGTTGATCCTTATTTATTGAATTAAGCTCTAAATATTCGATTCACCAAAAAAAATACAAATGAATTTTCCATGGTTCAAACGTGTTGGCATAATTTTCTGGCCTATAGCTTTCGCCGGGTGGCTAATATTATTAGCTGCTCTTTCATTTGCGGTGTATGAGTTTATTCATATCGACAGCCGGTCGAATTCCGTCAGCGACACACTTAGAAATTTTGTTTTCATGCTGGTTATCATAGGAGCCGTTTACACGCTCATTGCTTTTTTTACCAGCAGATCAAGAAATTCGTAAGATTTTTATTTTGCTAATTGTTTACTCCATTCCTCTGCAGTCATCACTTCCGCCTGGCGGGGAAACACTTTGGTGGTGAGTACACGATGCACTTCAGCATCCCTGTCTGCACAACAATCAGAAAGAACGGTGATTTTAAAATCTTTATCCGCAGCTTCGCGAAGAGTTGACAAAACCACACCACTTGTTGCAATGCCTGTAAGCACAATGTGATTTATTTGCTGTGCGCGCAATATTACTTCAAGATCGCTGCCTGTGAACGCGCTCACTCTCTTTTTGGTAATCACAATATCGCCCTGTAGCGGCGCTACTTCTTCAGCCACCTTGTAATCTTCTTCCCTATCGAAACGCCTCGTTCCATCAATGATAGAAGAAAACATCTTGTTGTGGCGACTTACTTCAGGGTATCCTTTTCTGAAACCAACTACTACATAAATTAAAGGAATTTCATTTGCCCGTGCAGCAGTAATTGCTTTTTGTAACGAAGCAAAAAAAGTTTCCTTTTCTTCCAGCGACTTTACGGTTGTGCCTTGCACATCCATAATCAAAACAGCGGTGTGTTGATTATTCTGCTTTCTCATTCAATTTTTGTTTTAATAATCTTCGAATTCCACAAAAATAATGCTGCAAAAATTATCGAAGATGGTGAATAAAAATTAAAGAGCTGAATTACCTTTAAAGAAAAATTATACCAGCAATAAGAGCAATTTTTTAAGAACCGCAGTGAAGAAAGATCAATATTATCAGGATTTTAAAAATTATATGAGCATTTTAAATTACTAAATAATTTTAGCCTCAACTTATGAAAAAAATATTTTTGTTTTTTGTAGCATTTGTATTTTTTGCTTCCTGTTTTGCACAGAAAAGAAAAGTTTGGATTGATGCAGACACCGGCAATGAGATGGATGATTTATATGCGATAACCCGCATCTTAATGGACACCTCTGTTGTAGTCGAAGGAATAAGTTCGGCTCATTTTAATAATCCTGAATTGCTAACTGAAAAAATGTGGCACATCTACCCAACTAAAAATATTAATACAGTAATGATAAGCCAGGGCTTGAATGAGCAGCTGTTAGAATATTTAAACAAGATGAATATTCCTCATCCTGTAGGGGCCTCAAAAATGGTTGGGCATGCCTGGGGTGGAATAGATCCAAGGAATTCTCCTGCTGCACAATTTATGATCAAAAAAGCGCATGAGTGTGAGCCTGGCGAAAAATTAGATATTATTTCTATTGGTGCTGTAACTAATTTAGCAAGTGCATTAATGTTGGATTCTTCGATTGTTCCTAAAATAAAATGTTATTTATTAGCTGCGAAATTTTATCCTGCGAATAATGTTTGGGATAAAAATGAATTTAATGTGCGAAACGATTTAAATGCATTTGATTATATTCTGAACAAAACGAATTTAGAGTTGGTTATTATGCCTGCAAATATTGCACAGCCGCTACAATTTTCCAGGCAGGATTGTAAGAACAAATTAAGTATTACAGGAAATAAACTTTTTAATTTGCTTTTAAAAAGATGGGATGAAGTTGATGCAGGCCAAACGTGGGTAATGTGGGACCTTGCTTTGGTTGAAGCTTATTTATCTCCTGGTTATGCCACAAATGAAATAAAATTTCCTCCTCCTGAAAATACAAAAAGAGAAATTCATGTTTATACCAAAATCAATGAGAAGCAAATGTTTGCAGATTTTTGGTCAGTCTTGCTTAAAAATAAGTGAATCAAAAAATAAAATAAATCTTTAAAAAGGAGACTGATATAGAAGATTTCCTCGCCAAATTTATTGTAAAGAAATGATTTTCTCTTTCTGCATTTTAGCCATAGAAACAGTAAACGAACTTTTATTGGGCATTTTTATTTTATAAAAATGTAATGATTCATTTTTATGTAAACACCCACGGACCTTAAATTCCACTGACCAAACTCATACAACCGGCTGACGATTGTTACCGGTTTTTCCTCTCTGTAACAAATACCTTTATACCTGAAACAATCACTATTTTCAATAATTAAAAAGGAGGTTTATAATGAAAACAAAAGCATTGGCAAGAAACAACGACTTGATGCCATTATTTGACGATTTTCTACGTCCATGGAATGATTGGTTTGAAGGAGGAAGCTACCTTGGCAGAACATTCACCACTCCATCTGTAAATATCGTTGAGTACAAAGATGACTTCAAATTATCCTTTGCAGTTCCGGGTATGAAAAAAAGCGATTTTAAAATCGATGTGACAGGAAATTTACTTACTATCAGCAGCGAAAAAGAAGAAAGCAAAGATGAAAAAGATGAAAATTATTCCCGCCAGGAATACAACTATTCTTCTTTCACCCGCAGCTTTACTTTACCCGAAGAAGTAAACAAAGAAAAAATTGATGCCACCTATGTTGATGGAATTTTAAAGCTCGTTCTCCCCAAAAAAGAAGAAGCTAAAAAGTTGACAGTGAATAAACATATCACTGTAAAGTAAGCAGGTTTTTATTCCTACTTTGCCCCGTTATTTTTTGGCGGGGCTTTTTGTTTTTCGGACTTATCTAAAGCCGAAAAGGGTTACCGGAAAACAGTCAATTGACCAGGTTTTCCAGCTTATTCTGATTTAAAATAGTAATTACACCGTCGTTAATATCGATGAGTTTTTCATGCTTGAAATCACCGAGTGTTCTTATTAACGATTCAATCGCCGTGCCGGCAATTGTAGCGAGGTTATCGCGCGTAATGTTAATTACGAAGTTTTCATTCACATCGCTCTTGTATTTTTCAGACAAAGTAATTAATGCTTCTGCAACTTTCTTACGCAAAGAATTATAAGCCAGTCCTAATAATTTATTTTCATTTTCAGAAATATTCTTTGCCAGTATTTTTATAAACTTCCGGCTCACTTCATGACTGCTGTCGATCAGTTCTTCAAATTCCTGGCGTGGAATTATTGCAAGCTCCGTTTCTTCCATGGCAGCAGCGGTTTCCTGGTAATTACAGTTTTCCAGCAAATCAACAAAGCCAAAAAAATCGTTTACCTTGTAAAGACCTACCACAAGTTCTTTCCCGTTATCATTGGTCTTAAAAGTTTTCACTTTTCCCTTTAGTATATAAAAAAGACTGGCAGGCCTGTTTCCTTCCGAGTAAATAATTTGCTTTTTTTTGTACTTGTTTACGTTACGGTCACTCACGAGTTCACTCAGCAAATCTTTGCCTGTATGAGCTTTCATTAAAGAGTGTAATCCCTTAAGATCGTGGCTAAATTCGTCTTTCAACAACTTCACTTTTTTCAAGCGGCACTCTATTGCTTTCAATAATTCAGTTTCGCTAAATGGTTTGGTGATGTAATCGTCTGCTCCAAGTTCCATTCCCTTGCGAAAATCATCTCTTTCCGATTTGGCGGTCAAAAAAATAAAAGGCGTGTTTTTGGTAGAAGGATTTTTTCTAAGCATGTGCAACACGCCATATCCATCAAGAACCGGCATCATAATATCGCACAGCACCAGGTCCGGGTTTTCGCGCAAAGCCACTTCCACGCCCGCTTTTCCGTTTTCAGCAGCGAATACTTTATAATTGATCATTTCCAGTATTTCTGCAGTATTCTCCCTAATGCTGTCATTATCTTCTATGATTAATATTTTTTCCATAACGCGAGTTTATCCGCAGACATAATGCTGCTTAAAGAACCTTTCCCCGGCAGTTAATTTTTACATCAAAATCGATAAACCTTTTCGGAAAATATATAGTAGAATCTTTGGGCCTGAATTTCTATTTAACGTATTGTTTCTTTATTGGATAACATGTATCTCTTCCATCCCGAAACTTCCCAAAGTGATGGAGTAAAATTAAATATTTATTTTCAAATTATATTTTATTTGTTTTCATTGGATGCATTCAGTTACCAACGGTCGATAATGCAATTAATTAAAGATCGTCCGGCATACAAAGAACTATCAAAATAATAAAACCGGTAATTTGTGGGTTTACTGTCGCACCATAAAAAAAGGAGCGACAGTCAGACGCTCCTTTTTATGATTCGGGTTATTTTTTATTTAAAATCCGCATCGGTTAAACCACTGTTTATTTTCACTTCAGTAACCTGCAACGGAATATCTACCTGCGAAGAAATAGTTTCTTTATATGGAAATTTAATTCCGTCAACTTCTTTATATTCAGAGTAAGATGTAGAAGATGGGCCAGAGGGTGTTGTGGCTTCTTTCTTCAATTTCAGGCCGGTGTTTACATCAAAGTATTCCTTAATTGAATTACCTGACTTGGAAGAAATGGTTACGACATAGGCATCTTTATCATCCACCTTTGCAATCATTGGTTCCAGTTTTAATTCATACTCTGCGTTGGAATATTGAGTTTCAGGAAAAGGCATTACCTGTTCCTTAAGTCGCGCACGCGTTTCATCACTGACTTTTTGCTGGTGTCCCATGGCCACCACATTCACACTATCGCCATTTATCACCACTTTTTGAGCTGCCAAATTGGATGCTGTCAGAACAATAGACTGCAACATTTGGCCAGGTTTTTTGTATTTGCTTGTAAGTTCAATGCCCTGGCCCTGTACCTCACCTTTGGCTTTGTAAGACAAGTCCTTAATGTCATTTATTTTATCTTTTCCGCCAATTGCTTTCAGGTAATTATCGATTACCGTTGATGCGGTAAGCCCCTGCGGTACCGGCTTTAAGGGTTCTCCTGAATAGGTGTTATTAGATGGATCTATGTCCGGATAATCGTGATCAGGATCAATGGTAATCTTTTTGATGATCGAAGTAGACGGATACGCAAATGTCCATTCGCCACCTCGTTGCCAGATCTCTACGGGCAGTTCGATTGAATCGGTTTTGCCATTTTCCTGTTCGATCTTCATAGGAACCGGCAACACCATCTGGTCGTTATTCACAATTGTTATCAGCGCGCCTTTTTTCGGATCATTATCTATATATTTTACACCTTTAACACCCTGGTCTAATTTAGAATTGGTAAAGAACCATCCCCTCCAGAAATACGAAAGGTCTTCACCGCTTACATTTTCTATAGTTCTGAAAAAATCCCACGGTGTAGGATGCTTAAAGGCCCAACGATCAATATAAATTCTGAAAGCAGAATCAAAACGCTCTTTACCCAATATCTGATTACGAAGAATATCAAGCCCGAAACCTGGTTTTTCGTAGGCGGCAACTCCTAAAAATCTTTGCTGGGTTACATCCGGAATGGTCATAATAGCATCTGCGCCGCTTTTAAACATATAGGGAGCTGCCTTTTCAACATCACCTTTCTGATAGAACTCTCCGTTGTTAAATACTTTGGTATCAACCCCATTGATAAAGGTATTGAAGCCTTCGTCCATCCACGGAAATTTACGCTCGTTAGATCCCACGATCATCGGGAACCAGTTGTGCCCAAACTCATGATTAGTTACGCCCCACAGGCCTCCACCGGCGCTTTTGTACGAACAAAAAACAATGCCGGGATATTCCATTCCCCCCACAATTCCTGCTACGTTGGTGGCAGTTGGGTAGGTAAATTCATACCATTCTTTAGAATACAATTCTATGGCACCTTTTACGAATTCTGTAGACCTTTTCCACGCGTTATCTTTTGCGCTTTCAACAGGATAAACTGACTGGGCCAGCGCTTTTTTACCACTCGGTAAATTAATCCTCGCGGCATCCCAGATAAAGGCTTTGGACGCAGCCCAGGCCACGTCGCGTGTATTGTTACACACGAAATGCCAGGTCAGTGTGGATTTTTTGGGATGATAACCATCACCTTTTAAATCATCAGCACTTATAATAGTAACTGTTTTATCGCTCTTCCTTGCCTGCTCTAGCCTCTTCCTCACCGTAGCTGTTAAACATTCGGCAGGATTTTGCAATGCGCCGGAGCCTACAACGATCAGGTCAGACGGTGCCGTAATTGAATAATCAATATTTCCATATTCAAGATAGAACTCGCCTGCGCCGAGATAAGGCAGCGTGTTCCATCCTTCAATATCATCAAATACGCACATGCGCGGAAACCACTGCGCAATTTCATAGATCCAGCCGTTTTTAGTATCGAGGCGCCCCATTCGATCGGTGCCGTATTGAGGAACAGAAAATTCATAATCAATTTTCAACTGTACTGTTCCCGTTTTTGCAGCCAAAGACTTTGGAAGCCAAACCTGCATGCGGGTATCGGATACTTTATATTTGGCTTTGGTTGTTTTTCCATCCATTACAACATTCACAGATTTTAATTCATCGCCCTGCGTGAAAGCACGGTTTGCCCACCGGCCACCAGTGATCAAGCTTGTTGCCTGCGCACGGCTGTCTTGCCTGTAAATATTCTGATCAAGTTGCAGCCATAAAAATTTCAAAGGCTCAGGGCTATTATTCTTGTAATTGATTATAGCAGTCCCTTTCACTGTTTTTGCAGTGGTATCAAGGGATACATTTATCTTATAATCTGCCCTGTTTTGCCAGTATGCAGGGCCAGGCTGCCCGCTGGCACTCCTGTATTCATTTCCATTGGAAGGATAAAAGAAAGGCGCGAATGCCTTGTGTTGATCATAGTGTGAACCGCTGTCTGACTGAGCAAATACAGCGCCACCCGTCATCATAAATAAAAGTGCCAAAGTAGCTAATCTCTTCATAATTAATTTTTTAGTGCGGCGAAGTTATAAACATTTCATTTTTAACAGTGTTTAAATTTGGATAAACGGTTGTTAAAAAAACTAATTAAACTACCCCTATCAATAGGAACACCTGGGATTTTAACCTGCTTTTTGTCTGCGGGTGCTAAAAAATAGATGTTAATAATTTGCAAAAAAAAGTTAGATTTGATAACGCTTATTCTTCCCGATTTCAAAATACTTTGTTATGAAAAAAATCCTCTACTTTTTGGTGGCCCTTTTATTTTCCACTGCCTTGTCAGCACAGAACAGAGGCGGTATAAAGGGCATTACTACAACCGGTTTAAAAGGCATCACCAAAAACCTGAAAGCAGTGATCGCCTATGATAAGTCGCACCCCATTCCGTTACATTATAAGGCACACTTAAAACCGGAAGTTGATGGCCCGGAACCGATAGGCCAGGATCCTAATTCAAAAAGCGTTCCCAAGGCCGGCTCATTAGTAGATGCCGGCATATCCGGTTCTGGAATTACCACATCAAGCATTGGGCTGGCAACAAGTAATTTTCTTACGATATGGGGTTCTTATGCATCTGTTAGTGGACGGGAATCACCCTATACACCCCCGGATAATTGCGGCGACGTAGGCCCTGATCAAATTATTGCTACAGCCAATTGCCGGATGAAAGTATTTACAAAACCTTCTATAACTTCTCCGGTGTCTACTCCCACAGGCACGTCAGGTACTACTTTAACGGCTGTGGTTAATGTTGACCTCAATACTTTTTTTTCGAATCCGTCGCTTGGAATAAGCGGGATAAGTGACCCTCACGTGCGATACGACCGGTTTTCGGGAAGATGGTTTATTGTGGCTATTGACGTGAACCACAGAACTAACAATTATGCTTGCGTAGCAGTAAGCAAAAGCTCTGTCATAACCCAGAATTCGGATTTCAACATTTATTATTTCAACGTTTCAGGAACCGGTGGTTCTTCAAGAGATTTTTTTGATTATCCCACGCTGGGGATCGACAAATTTTCCCTGTATATCGGCGGTAATATGTTTGCCAATCAATCGACTTATTCAGGAAGCACCATGTGGGTAGTGGATAAAGCCAGCATATTGAATGGATCAATGACTGTTACTTCTTTTCCCAATAAGACTACTCACACAGATATGTATACACCCCAGGGGGTCCATAATGATGACCCCAATGCAACTGAAGGATATTTTATTGGCGCATCACAAACCTATTATTCAAAGCTGGTTATACGGAGAGTTTCTTACTCAGGAAGCACTCCTACACTTTCGGTTGACCTGAATCTTACCACCCAGTCCATGTATAGTCCGAAAACCGTACCTACCTTAGGCGGAACTGCAATAGATGGTAACGACCGCAGGTTGTGTGCGGCAATGATCAAAAAAAATAAAATTTCCGAACAAGCGAATATGTGGGTAGCACAAGGAACTTTGCTGAACAGTTCAGGTGTTGGGGGATCAGGCGGTGACAGAGACGGAGCTTTATGGCTTGAGATTGGAAATCTTACCGGTACACCGACGATACTACAATCCGCTACATTGTATGATGGCGTCAATTCATCTTCTTCCAAGGCCGAAAATTATATTTATCCCACTATTGCCATGAACGGACAGGGTAATAGCCTGATGGGCTTTACCTCAGCCGGAGCCTCAAAGTATGCACAGGCGGCCACAGCCCAAAGGTTCAGAACCGATGCGCCTGCGACTTTTCATTCGGCAAATGATTTTACCAATACTACTTCTACTTATAACCCGGGCGCTAACCGCTGGGGAGATTATACACAAACAGTGGTTGATCCGACAGATGACATGACGATGTGGACATTCTCTGAATATGTTCCTGTTAATAACGCATGGGGCGTAAGAGCAGCGCAATTCCTGGCACCGCCCCCGCCTACGCCTTCATTGAGTGCTGTGCCGGCTTGCGGAGCTATAACAAACATTGCTATCACCGGGACTTCAACAAATAATTCCGAATTTTTTGATCCGGGACCTGGTTATGCAAATCATTTAAATGTTTCAGTAAGTGGTTCGGGACCCGGCATTTCGGTCACCAATATCAGTTTTGTAAATCCTACAAAAGTTACCGCAGACTTTACGGTTCCTTCCAATGCATCGGGAACTTATACGGTTATGGTTGCTAACCCTGACGGGCAAACCTCAAGCACTACATTCAATACCAGTTGCTCGGGACCTTCATGTGGCGATCCTACTGGGTTATCTGCCAGTAGTATTAGTTCAAGCAGCGAAGCACTTAGCTGGACCGCAGTTTCAGGAGCTACCAGCTATACAGTTCAATATAAAATAGCAAACTCAGGAAGCTGGAGCACATTGAATCCTTCTTCGAATTCTGTAAATGTTTCAGGATTGACAGCATCAACTATTTACGACTGGCAGGTTAAGGCCAATTGTTCTTCCGGTTCAGGCAATTATGTATCGTCACAGTTTACAACTGCTGGTCCTACGGTTTGTAATGCACCAACGAATCTTCTGTCAACTGTCACTTCCAACAGTGCCAATGTTAGCTGGACAGCGGCTTCTGATGCCAGCAGTTATGATGTTCAATATAAAGATGCCAGTACCAGCACCTGGTCGTCAATAATCAGCACTGGTTCTACTTCCTTAATTATTTCCGGTTTAAGCGCTTCTACCACTTATGATTGGCAGGTAAGAACCAATTGTTCCGGAGGAGGTTCAAGCAGCGATGCAGCCGCACAGTTCACTACCATCGCTGCTGCTGTCTGTGATGTGCCCGCCAACCTTACCACTTCATCAATAACAGGAAGTGGAGCAACCGTAAGCTGGACAGCCGCAAGCGGAGCGATCAGTTACGATGTGGATTATTCAGTGTCAGGTGCTAATTCATGGACAAATGTAGCAACAGCAACTACTTCAACCAACGTCGATGTCACTGGCTTAAATTCTTCCAGTCCTTATGACTGGAGAGTCAGAACCAATTGTTCGTCCGGTTCAAGTGCCTATGCAACTTCCTCTTTTACTACTACCTGCGATGGATATGAACCGAACAATACCCTTAATACGGCTGCACCTATCGGAACAGGACGCATTACTGCACAAATTGCAACTTCCGGTGATGCGGATTATTATAGCTTTAGTACTGCAGGCAATCAGAAAAATGCACAGGTAACGCTTACCAATCTCCCGGCTAATTATGATTTGACCTTGTACGACAACAATGGAAAAGTATTGCAAACTTCAAATAACAGCAGCCTTTCCAATGAAGTGGTTTTCTACAACAACAAAAAACCATCCACCTATTTTGTCAGAGTTTCGGGTGCTACTCCAGGCGATTATAGTGCAACCGGCTGTTATACCTTAACCGTCAATTTGAGCAACACTTCGTATACTGCAAATGTGTCCAATTCGGTTCTGAATAAAAACCTGGTAGGCTCAAGTTTAAAAGTATACCCTGTACCTGCTTCCACTACGGTAACCGTTTCATTTGATGTTACTCAAACAGGAAACGCCAGCATCAGCTTTATCAATGAACTTGGTCAGCCGGTTATGGTGAAAAAGGTGATCACCAATATGGGAACCAACTTCAATACGTTTGATGTGAGCAGCCTGCAGCAAGGTATTTATACCATACAGCTTAATAACCGGTACGACATTCAAACAACCAAATTGATCATTTCAAAATAGGGTTAGTCGTCAATTTAAAAAGGGCAACAGGGATTTATTCTTTGTTGCCCTTTTTGCTTTTGAAAGACATTGGATAGTAAATCAACAAATAATCACAATTTATCTTTTGCTTTTTTTCAACAAATTGACAATGGTAAAATATGATTCCTGTCATACACCCGATTGCCAAAAATCAGTTTTTCATCCCCCCATAATTTCTACTTTGCCAAAGAATATTTATCACCATTTTCATTCGATATTATGTTTGATATTACCAAGCCTGTTGATCTGACCCTGCATGCCGAAGGCACCGGCCCCAAAAGATTTCGAAGACCTGTTTACACCGATTTTATGCCGCCTTGCAACAGCGCTTGTCCTGCCGGAGAAAACATTCAGGCATGGATGGCACATGCACAAAGCGGAAATTATTATGCGGCCTTCCAAACCCTGGTTGAGGACAATCCTTTCCCGGCTTTGATGGGAAGAGTGTGTGTAAAGCCTTGTGAAACGGGCTGCAACCGAACGCACATCGATACTGCAGTAAGTATCCACGCCGTGGAAAGGTATATAGGTGATGAGGCGCTCCAACAAAAGTGGCCGATAGAATTTGATGTCCAGCCTTCCGGCAAAAGAATTATGGTGATCGGCGCAGGACCTGGCGGTCTATCCGCTGCCTACCATCTCACAAGGATGGGACACACCGTCGAAATATTTGAAGCTTCTGAAACTGCCGGCGGCCTCCTGTCTTCAGGGGTTCCCGACTACCGGTTGCCGAAGGAAATCCTTGATGCAGAAATCGACAGAATTGTAAAACTCGGCATTAAGATCCATCTTAATCACAAGGTTGAAGATGTGTTGAAAGAAAAGAAAGAAGGCAACTTTGATGCGGTTTATCTGTCTATCGGGGCCGAACTGATAAAGAAAGAAAATTTCAGGCATGACGAATCTGTATACATCGCAGATGCATTTTCTTTTTTTAAAGAAATGAAAAAAGATTCTTCGCCTTATGAAGGCAAAAAAGTAGTGGTGTATGGAGGCGGTAAACTGGCTTTATACCTTTCACGTATTATAAAAAGATTCGGCTCCGAAGTAACGGTTTATTTCGCCGGCGATAAAAAAATGATGCCCGCTTATGATTATGAAACTGAAGATGCATTGGCAGAAGGTGTTCATATCAATCTTTTAAAAAGCATTACCGAGGTTGAAAACAATAAGGTTACCCTTGAAACTATGAAGGTTGAAAAAGGAAAAGCCATCGGAACCAGTGAATTTGAAACCATTGATGCGGATGTGTTGATCATTGCCCACCGCCAGGAATCTGATTCTTCCTTTTTGCGCTCTGTTTCTAACGTGTTGATAAACGAAGACGGAACTGTAAAAATTGATCCGCAACGCATGACAGGACACGAAGGGATTTTTGCCGGAGGCGATATGTTACCGGGAGAAAACAGGAGTTCCACGATTGCGATCGGACACGGCAAAAAAGCTGCTAAATATATCAATGGCTATCTGGCAGGCGAGCCGTATATAAAACCCGGGAAACATCCTACTGCCAGTTATAAGAAGCTGCATATGTGGTACAAAACAGATGCACCTCAAAAAGAACAGGATAAGCTTGCTCCCGCTGTTGCTATACAAAGTTTTGACGAAGTAATTGCAGGCTTATCGGAGACTGAAGCCCGGTTTGAAGCACAACGTTGCCTGAGTTGCGGCAATTGTTTTGAATGTGACGGATGCTTCGGCGCCTGCCCCGAAGATGCGATCATCAAACTAGGAAAAGGCAATCGTTACAAATTCAACTATGACGCCTGCACCGGCTGCGCAGTATGTTATGAGCAGTGTCCATGCCATGCAATTGAAATGATTCCAGAACCTGTTAACTCTATAAACTGATGTCAAATAATAAAAAAATAATTTCAACTATTGACGGGAATGAAGCTGCTGCGTATGTTGCTTACCGAACCAATGAAGTGTGTGCCATCTACCCCATAACGCCCAGCTCAACCATGGCGGAACTCGCTGATGAATGGGCTTCCAAAAAAATAAAGAATATATGGGGAGGCATTCCAACAGTGATGGAAATGCAAAGTGAAGGCGGAGCTGCAGGCACCGTTCACGGAGCATTGCAAACCGGTTCGTTAACCACGACTTTCACCGCTTCGCAGGGATTGATGTTAATGTTGCCCAACATGTATAAAATTGCCGGCGAACTTACCCCCACTGTGTTTCATGTGGCCGCTCGTTCTTTGGCAGCACAGGCGCTTTCTATTTTCGGAGATCACCAGGATGTAATGGCAGCAAGGACTACAGGATTTGCGCTCTTAAGTTCTGCCAGCGTGCAGGAAGCGCATGACTTTGCCTTGATCGCCCAGGCAGCTACCTTACAATCAAGAATTCCGATCGTCCATTTTTTTGACGGGTTTCGCACATCCCACGAAGTAAACAAACTTGAATTGCTAAGCGACGAGCAAATCAAATCCATGATCGATGATAAGGATGTTATTGCACACAGAAACAGGGCATTAAACCCCGAGCATCCTTTTGTAAGAGGTACCGCTCAAAATCCGGATGTTTATTTCCAGGCCCGGGAAACCGTGAATTCATTTTATAATAAAATGCCCAATATTGTCGACGCGGTGATGAATGATTTTGCAAAAATGACAGGAAGAAAATATGACCTTTTTGAATATACCGGAGCAGCAGATGCGGAAAGGATAATTTTTATCATGGGTTCGGCGGGAGAAACGGTAGCTGAAACAGTAAAAGCGTTAAATGCACGCGGAGAAAATGTCGGCGTAATCCAGGTTCGGCTATACAGACCTTTCTCTTTGGATTATTTATTAAAAGCCTTACCGCCAACCACAAAATCTATTGCCGTGCTCGATAGGACCAAAGAATCAGGTGCCTCCGGCGAACCTATTTACCAGGATGTTCTCTCGTCACTTGTAGAAGCATTACAAACCGGCAAGCTGACCAAACTCCCTAATATTATTGGAGGCAGGTACGGTCTATCTTCCAAGGAATTTACCCCGGCAATGGTGAAAGCTGTGTTTGATGAAATAAAAAAAGAATCACCTAAAAACAATTTCACAATCGGGATTAATGACGATGTGACCTTTACCAGTTTGACGTACGATCCTTCCTTCACCTTGGACGAATCTGAATGGAGGCAGGGATTATTTTTTGGCCTGGGCGCAGACGGAACAGTAGGTGCTAACAAAAATACTATTAAGATTATCGGTGAAAATACCGACCTGTATGCACAGGGCTATTTTGTATATGATTCAAAAAAGTCAGGGGCGAGAACCGTTTCTCATTTACGATTCGGTCCAACACCAATCCGAGCCCCTTACCTGATAAAAGAGGCCGATTTTATTGCCTGCCATCAGTTCATTTTTACCGAAAAAGTAGAAATGCTTCAATTTGCAAAAGAAGGCGCCACTTTTTTACTGAACTGCCCTTATGGGAAGGATGAAATATGGGATAAATTATCCGGGCAGGTGCAGCAACAGATCATTGAAAAGAAACTAAAGTTTTATGTGATCGATGCTACCAGCGTGGCGCGTGACACCGGCATGGGAAGCCGTATTAACACTATAATGCAAACATGTTATTTTGCTTTATCCGGGGTACTGCCAAGAGAAGATGCCATAAAGCAAATTAAAAAAGCAATAGAGAAAACCTACTTTAAAAAAGGCCAGCAGGTAGTCGACAGAAACTTTAAGGCTGTAGACGCTACTCTTCAACACTTATATGAAGTAAATTATCCTGCAAAAGTATCTGCGGCAGATCATGCGTTGTTTACGGTTTCTGCAAAAGCACCTGAATTTGTAAAAGACGTTACCGCTGTGATGATGGCCGACCATGGAGATCAGCTCGCGGTAAGCATGCTTCCGATTGACGGCACTTACCCCAGCGGCACCACTCAATGGGAAAAAAGAAATGTTTCCGACCTCGTGGCTTCATGGGAGCCGGATATTTGTATTCAATGTGGCAACTGCGCTTATGTCTGCCCTCATAGTGTGATAAGATCCAAGTTTTATAATATCGAAAACCTTGAAAAAGCTCCTGACGGTTTTAAACATGCACCGATCAATGCAAGGGGATTTCCTGAAACGCAATATTCATTACAGGTATACCTTGAGGATTGCACCGGCTGTAATTTGTGCGTAGAAGCCTGCCCTGTAAGTGAACAGGGAAACCCTTCACACAAAGCCATCAACCTGGTACAAAAAGAGCCGATCCTTGAACAGGAAAAAGAAAACATTGAATTTTTTGAAAGCATTACCTGGAACGATCGCTCTAAAATAGATTTCTCTACCGTGCATGGTGCGCAGTTTTTGGAGCCGCTGTTTGAATTTTCCGGCGCATGCGCAGGTTGCGGTGAAACACCGTATTTAAAATTATTATCACAATTATTCGGCGAGAGATTACTGGTAGCCAATGCCACCGGGTGTTCGTCAATTTACGGCGGCAATCTTCCTACTACGCCATGGGCAAAAAATAAACAAGGGCGCGGCCCGGCATGGTCAAACTCATTATTTGAAGACAATGCCGAGTTCGGCTTGGGAATGAGGATTACTGCCGACAATCAATTGGAAATTGCCAAACAATATTTACTTGAATTGAAAGATGAATTGGGAGAAATATTTGTAAACGAAATATTAGAAGCCAATCAAATACAGGAATCAGAACTTGTTGCCCAGCAGCTCAGGGTGCAGTTGTTGAAAGATAAATTAAAAACCATCAACGCTCCCGCCGCTTCACATTTGTTATCAGTTTGCGATCAGTTTGTGCGCCGCAGTGTATGGCTGGTTGGCGGTGATGGCTGGGCTTATGATATCGGCTATGGCGGATTGGATCATGCATTGGCAAGTGGAAAAAATATCAAAGTTTTGGTGCTTGACACAGAGGTTTATTCCAATACCGGCGGTCAATCGTCAAAAGCTACTCCAACCGCGGCCACTGCAAAATTCGCGGCTGGCGGAAAGCCCGGAGGTAAAAAAGACCTTGCTATGCAAGCCATCTCCTATGGCAACGTATATGTGGCAAGAATAGCGCTGGGAGCCAATCCGCAACAAACATTGCTGGCAATGCGTGAAGCAGAAGCATACGATGGCCCCGCGCTGATCCTGGCCTACAGTCATTGCATTGCACATGGTTACGATCTTAAATATGGTTTACAGCAGCAAAACAAGGCGGTGGCTTCGGGGCATTGGCCTTTGATGAGATACAATCCAACTTTGAGATTAAAGAATGAAAATCCGTTTGTATTGGATTCTCCAAGACCTACCATTCCTCTGAAGGAGTATGCCTATAACGAATTGAGGTATAAAGTGCTCACTGTAACTCATCCCGACGAAGCAGAAAAGCTGATGAAGCATGCGCAGGAACTGGTGAACCTCAAATGGAAAAACTATGAAGAACTGGCCACAAAAACGGCAAGCGATTTTGTTCCGGTAGCATAATTAAAAATTACAAATATGAAAACAGAAACAACTTATATGGGGTTGACATTAGATTCACCGATTGTGGTTTCAGCCTGCAACTTATCTGAAAAAACAGATAATATCCTAAAAATGGAAGATAGCGGTGCGGGGGCGGTAGTCCTGTTTTCATTATTTGAAGAGCAAATCAGGAAAGAAGAAGCAGGATTCGCGGGTGTCATCTCGCAAACAACCAACGCTTTTGCAGAAGCGCAGGATTTTTTTCCGGAGCAGGAATACACGATCGGTACAGATGCCTACCTGGAAAATATCAGAAAAGCAAAAGAGCGTGTATCCATTCCCGTTATTGCGAGCCTTAATGGCATAACCAATGAAGGTTGGATCTATTATTCCAAACTAATGGAACAAGCCGGAGCAGATGCAATAGAAGTGAATATATTTTTTATACCGGGAGAAGTTGACATGTCTTCGGCAGAAGTGGAACACCGCTATCTCAACATTATAGATAACATCCGGCAAACCGTTTCTATTCCCATCGCTGTAAAATTGAATCCCTATTTCAGTGCCATGGGAAATATGGCATACCGCATCAAAAAGGCTGGAGCAGACGCCCTGGTATTATTCAATCGCTTTTACCAGCCTGATTTTGATATCAATGAGCTTAAGATCAAAAATAGTATGGTTTACAGCGATTCGAATGAGATCCGGTTGCCACTGTTATGGATCGCTTTGTTGTATGGTAAAGTAAATTTATCATTGGCCGCAACAACCGGCGTAGAAAGTGCTATCGAAGTGATAAAATACCTGCTGGCAGGCGCTGATGTAGTAATGACGGCTTCTTCGTTGTACAAAAACGGTATATCATATCTCAAGACCTTAAATACCGAGTTGCAGGATTGGATGTTCAGAATGGGTTATGAAAATCTCAAATCTTTTAAAGGATTCCTTAGCCAGCAGGATATATTCGATCCGACAGCTTATGAAAGAAGCAATTACATAAAGATCGTTGGAGGTAAGAAGTAAATACTTTTGCAAACATGATCGTTAAAACAACTTTTAAAAATTTGTGCTAATACTATGAACAAATCAATTGTGGAATTCATTGAAAAGCAAAAATCATGTACGCTTTGTTGTGTGGATGAAAATGGTAAACCTTATTGTTTTAGCTGTTTTTACGTATTCAATGCTGAGCATGGATTATTGTATTTTAAATCCTCAACCAAATCACGACACGCCGGTATACTTTTGAAAAAACCTTTGGTAGCAGGTACCATTTTACCCGATAAACTGAACGTTCTCCTGGTAAAGGGAATACAATTAGAAGGACTGGTATTGCCCGAGAATCACTACTTAAAGGAGCAGGCAGCCTCTTTTTATCATAAAAAAAATCCTGCAGCAATGGCAGTTTCCGGCGACATCTGGATTGTAAGGATTGACAAAATAAAGATGACAGATAGCACTTTGGGCTTTGGAAAGAAAATTACCTGGAGCAGGAGTGAAAAAACAGCAATGGTTTCTGTAGAATCCTAAATAAATTGCGTTTACTTATACCTGTTAGTCCCATATCTTTTCCACTAAACAGTAAACTAATAAAAAATAAAGATTTTTATTTTGGTATAACGTGATTTACATTTCAATCTGTAAGGAATACCTAAAGAGAAGCCCCATAAAAATGGCCGTACCGAAACTTAATAAAGTTCCTATCAATACATATTCCGTAAGCTTCCTGTCTTTGGCTTCTTTCAAATCACCAAAACGAAATATTGATTTGGCAGCAAGAAGAAATCCAATTGCGGCCCATTGATTAATAACAATAAAAATAAAAACAAGCATTCGTTCAAAAAAACCAATATATTTTCCGGCGCTCTGTAACGAAGCACTGTCCTGCCCTTCAGGATCAGGTGTCCACTTGGAAATAAATATTTTTACACCAAAAGAAACAGGGCTCGTAAGAAAAACAATACCAGTCAGAAGAAATAAAAATGCTTTGTTTTGAAAAATAAAAGACGGAAAACTTTTTTCCTCAAGCCACAGCCAGATCAAATAAATAAAAACAAAATGAATTGCCTGATCAATAAAAAATAATAGGCGGCGATTACTATTATTTTGTAAAGTCAACTTAAGTAAATCGATAATAAAATGTCCGATACAAATGAGCAAAGCGTATTTCCAGGATTGGAAGCTCCAAAAAAATAAAAGAACGAGCAATCCGTGAAGAATTGAATGCACGTACAATTGCCAGGCAGCTATTTTTTTTTCTTCTTTCGCTTTCACCCATGCGCCGGGTTGTAACAGAAAGTCGCCAACGAGATGGGCAAGAAACAATTTAATAAGGAGAATCATTTTAATGATTTTAGTTTCGTTTTATACATTTCGTTTACTTCCATAATTTCCTCAAAATACGCTCTTCTAAGCCGTGTGCTTATCGCACTTTGTTTAATTCCAACCATCTTCCCCAATTGATGTTGCGATTTCTCAGGATTTTCCATTGCTATAGCAACTATTTCAGCCGCGTTAACTGTCCAACTATCCATGGCAATAAGGGCAAGCTTTAGATACAAATTCATTTCTATGTCAAATTGTAGCCAATCACTTTTTATTGCAAGATTTTGTTTTTCCTGCTTGAGCATTTCAAATTTTTCGCCTGAATTGACAAAGGCGCTTCCGTTTGATTCGGTGACATTTGCAGCATTGTACGTCCTGGTGCCTATTCCTATTGCCATCCGCACATTGATTCCTTTAACCGATTTTAAAGTCGCTTTTAACTTCATTGCTGAGAGCAACGCATCTTCAGGTTTGCTTATTACTAACTGGAAACTATCACCACGGTAGATCTCCCAAATTTTCGGGGTCTTACCAATTCTATTCAACTCTCTTTTTAATGGAGTGAGCCAAATTCGAGGTGGGCATATTTTTGAATTGATGATATCGCCTGTAATAACAGCAACCATGATTTGTTCTTAATTGACAATACAAACATATTGCACTTTCAGGCAATAATCAAATTTATTGCATTTTTAAGCAATAATTGCAAAAATTGAGGTTTACAGCAATAAGAAGAAACTACTGCAAATAATATCAGGCAAAAAAGAAATCACCAGCCAAAATAATTCCTGGCATTATTGTAACAGATGTCCTGAATAATTTTTCCCGTCCATTTAATATCGTCCGGTAATTCGCCTCTTTCAATTTCTTCGCCGAAAAGATTACAAAGAATTCTGCGGAAATATTCGTGGCGTGGGTAAGAAAGAAAAGAGCGCGAATCAGTAAGCATGCCTACAAACCGGCTCAGCATTCCCATATTGGACAGCGCATTGATCTGTTTTGTCATCCCATCTTTCTGATCAAGGAACCACCACGCAGACCCGAATTGCATTTTGCCGGCAATGCTTCCGTCATTGAAGTTGCCGATCATTGTAGCTACCAATTCATTGTCGGAAGGATTCAGATTGTAAATGATTGTTTTGGTTAATTGTTTGTTTAAATCCAGCCGCCCTAAAAATTTCACCATTGAATCGCCTTGAGGAAAATCACCGATCGAATCCCAACCGGTATCAGGGCCGTTCACCATTTTGGCCCTTATATTATTATTTCTATAAGCGCCCACATGATATTGTTGCACCCAGCCTTTTTCATGGTCCCAAACGCCGAAAATGTACAACATCGCTGATTTAAATTTCAACTTTTCACCAGCTCTTAGTTCGCTGCCTGTACAAATTTTATTAAAGATCAAATTAATTTCCTCATCAGAATAATCTTCTGCATAAATGTATTCAAGCCCGTGATCAGAAACAGAACAACCATTTGCAGCAAAAAAGTCGTGGCGTTGTTTTAAAGCGTCAAGGTAAGATTCGAAGGAAGAAATTTCAATACCACTTACTTTCTCTAACTTATTCATATATGCTTTAAAATCAACTGCATCATCCACAGCCATTGCCTTATCGGGGCGGAAAGCAGGAAGGATTTTTATTTCAAATCCGTCTTCTTTTATTTTTTGATGATATTCCAGTGAATCGGTTGGATCATCAGTAGTGCACACAACTTTCACATTCATTTTGCGCAATAAATTGCGAACAGAATATTCTTTGCTACGAAGTTTCCTGCTACACTTATCATATATTTTTTTTGCAGTGGAAGGATTCAAAATTTCATCTACATCAAAATATCTTTTTAGCTCGAGATGGGTCCATTGGTAGAGCGGATTACGCAAAGTGTAAGGAACCGTCTCCGCCCATTTTTCAAATTTTTCCCAATCACTTTTATCGCCGGTACAATAACTTTCATCAACGCCATTGGTACGCATCGCGCGCCATTTGTAATGATCACCGTACAACCAAACCTGGGTAAGGTTTTCAAAATTTATATCGTTAGCGATTTGTTCTACAGGAAGGTGACAGTGATAATCAATGATGGGCATTTCCTCCGCATATTCATGATATAATTTTTGCGATGATTCCGACTCCAGCAAAAAATTTTTATTTAAAAACTTTTTCATTTTCTAATATTTCTCAACCTGTTTAAAAATTCAAAATTATCAAAGACTAACTCCCCTCTTCCATGGAATAAAATCGTTCTGTTTGTGTCTTACCGCGCTCACTTCAATTTCACCACTCGCGACTTTAATCACATATTCCAGGATTCGCGCGCCAGCTTCTTCAATCGTCTCTTCTCCCTCTATAACTGTGCCGGTATTTATGTCAATGATATCATTCATTTTATTGTATAAAGTAGTATTGCTCGAGAGCTTTATCACCGGTGCAACCGGGTTTCCGGTCGGCGTTCCAAGGCCGGTAGTGAATAAAACAATATTTGCACCGGAGCCCACTTCTGCGGTGGTGCTTTCCACATCATTGCCTGGTGTACAAAGCAGGTTAAGTCCTGGTTTGGTAACCATTTCAGGATAATCCAAAACATCCGTCACAGGCGAAGTACCTCCTTTTTTTGCAGCACCTGCAGATTTGATAGCGTCTGTAATCAAACCATCTTTTATATTACCGGGCGACGGATTCATATCAAACCCGGAACCGATTGCTTTTGCTTTCTCATTATAAACGCGCATAAGATCGCCAAAACGTTCTGCTGTTTCCTGGTTGATACAACGGTCGCTCAAATTTTGTTCCACACCGCACAACTCCGGAAATTCAGCAAGAATTACTGAACCACCCAGCGCCACCAGCAAATCTGAAGTATAACCAATAGCAGGATTAGCAGAAATACCACTAAAACCATCCGACCCTCCACACTCAAGACCAATACAAAGTTTGCTTAAAGGAGCCGGTTTTCTTTCGATCCGGTTAGCCTGTACCAAACCAGCGAAAGTTTGTTTAATTGCTTTTGATATCAATTCATTTCCTCTGCCTACCTGCTGCTGTTCCAGAATATATAACGGTTTTGAAAAATTCTTATCTCTCTTTTTTATTTCTTCCTGCAAAATACCTACCTGCGCATTCTGGCAACCGAGACTTAAAACCGTTGCTCCTGCTACATTTGAGTGAGTGATATAACCGGCTAACAATCCGCACAATGCCTGTGCATCATCTCGTGTACCACCACAACCACCTTCATGAGAAAGAAATTTAACACCATCAACATTTGGAAAAACCCTTTGCTTTTTTTCTTCCTCTACATCCGCTGTAACATCCGCATTTAAAATATCATCAACATTTTTTCCTTCCTTATAAAGATCCACCAGTCGTGAAACTTCAATTTTTGTATCCTGGTTTCTGCCATACCCCAATTCATTCACGAGTGCCTCGCGCAATACTTCGATATTCCTGTTCTCACAAAAAACCATCGGAATAACGAGCCAGTAATTTGCAGTTCCTACTTTTCCATCAGGCCGGTGAAAGCCATTGAAAGTTCTGTTGGCAAATTTTGAAATATCGGGTTTACTCCAATCGGTCTTTCTCTCGCCGGCCCGGAAACTACTGGCAGCATGCTTTACATTAGATGTAGTAATTCTGCCTCCGACCGGAATCTCTGTTTCTGCCTTACCAACCAGCACGCCATACATAAAAATTTCTTCCCCGGGATGCATGTCTTTTATAACAAACTTATGTTTTGCCGGCACACGATCCACAAGCGTATATTCATCTCCGTTATATTCAACTTTGTCTTGTATTGCCAGATCTGTTAATGCCACCAAAACATTATCTTCCGGGTGGATCTTCATCACTTTCTGCTTCATTTTCAGGCAACTGTTTTTTTTGAATGATAAGCTTCCAATGTTGCTTTCATCCCATTATTAAAAATATTGTTCAAATTATTGGTAACCGCTTCGCCAAAACCATTCAGATGTGAAAGATCCTGGCCCCAAATAGAAATCTCTTTTAAAACTTCGTTTACTAAAGTATCAACAGAATTATTTTTCCAGAGGCGATAAAAACGCTCTGCCGACGGGTCTTCAATAAGATATTCTTCTCCACCGGCCTGGCCAAAATATTCATTACCATTTTGCTTAACCGCTTTCATGAAATAAAGGTAAGCTGCAAAACCCAAAGCAAACGAAGATGGAGGCTCATGATTTTGTTTATAATAATTTATTAATAACGGAACGCACCTCATCTTCATCTTGGAAGTATAATTGAGTGTAATACTCTTCCATTGATGAGCGATGTGAGGGTTTTTGAAACGATCCAAAACTTTCGAAATAAATGCTTGTTTTTTTGAATGCTCAATTTCATACGGAATCGCAGGCGCGATTTCATTGCGCATCAGGTCTTCAATAAAAGTAGAAAAGGTTTCGTCTTCCATCGCATTCAGCACCGTATCAAAGCCGGCGAGAAACGCAAGACCACACGTTAAGGTATGCGTTCCGTTAAGCAATCTCAGTTTTAGTTCACGATGCTGATCTATATCCGGTTCAATCACTACACCTTCGTCCGCTTCGGCAAAAGACAAAATATTTTTTATTTTTTCATCACCTTCAATTGCCCACAAACTATACACCTCAGACATGATCAATAAATCATCACTATAACCCAGTTCCATTTCAATTTCGTTTCTTGTTTCTTTCGAAGGCATTCCTGTAACAATTTTGTCAACCAAAGAATTGCAAAAATAATTACTGTTCTCAAGCCATTCAATAAATTCATCTTCCAAAGAATTTAAGTGCGCCAATTCCAAAACGATCGATTCGAGCTTTTTACCGTTTTCCATGATCAACTCAGTTGGAATAATCACAAAACCACTGTCAGCACTGCCTTGGAAAGCTGTAAACCTTTCATATAAAAACGCCAGCAACTTGCCCGGGAAAGAAACCGGCGGATGTTTACGGATATCGTCTTTCACTAATTGAATTCCGACTTCGGTAGTATTTGAAACGATGATTTGCAGATCCTTGTTATGCGCACTTTTTAAAATCTCTGTCCATTCATCCTGCGCATTTAAAACACGGCTGATGGCCGAACAGATGATATTTTCTTCCACTTTATTTCCCTTCTGGATACCACGTTCACACAAAGTGTATAATCCATCCTGTTTATCGAATGCAGTGGTATCGCCTTTTGACGTGGATTTTACCACTACGATCCGGCCGTTAAAAATTCCCACTTTATTAGCGGCGTCAATAAAATAATCCGGCAACCCGCGGAGTAATACTCCTGTTCCGAATTGCAAAACCTTTTCAGGCAATTCAAATATCTCCTCATCAGGCAAGGCCACTTGTTCGGAACTAATATTTTTTAAGTTATAACGTGATAATTTCATAGTCATTTATTTTCTCCAATTATTTTAAGCAATTCAATTTTTTATTTTTAAATCGATTATTATTTTGTTTGCTCAATCGCCCATTTTACAAGGTCTTCAGCCGCCTGGTAATTCTGATAATCCGGGGGAATTTTTCTTCCGTCGGTGTACTCATTATAGAACCAGGGATCACCAACCGCAAACACAGTCCCTTTACCGACTTTAGCAACCGCCGCTACATTTACATTTCCCTGTTTAAGAACTGAATATGCAGGAGGATTTACAGAAAGTGAAGAATATTCTTTGATATAAACCTTTTTCACATTTTTGAAAATAGTGTTGTCTTCATTCACAAACATTTGTGCCATGTCGAAATTGCGACCCGTTTCTTTATTATGACAATCAAAATTAAACTGAATGCCAAATTTTGCAGCCAGTCTATTAAAATGTTCAAATTCAACATTGGCAGAATCGTTACTGAATAATAAAAGAACACCCCCATTTTTAACCCAGGTGTAAATCGAATTAATATCAGCAGAACTTATATAATTCGGATGTTCACTTTCTTTTTCGTTGTCAGGGTCTACAATAATATAAATGGAACTGTTTTTTAAATTTTGTAAGGTAGGAGCTACTTTCAGGGAATTAGTTTTTACGCCGTATTTATGAAAAATATTACCAACCATTGAATAGCCTCCATTATCCTTTTCTTCCCATACATAATGCCATTGAACTGTTTTGCCGGTGATATCTTTCTTTGTTTCATGATTAAAATAGTAATCAAGTGTTACTGTTTTTCCTTTGCCAACAGAAAGTGTAGGCAAAAGATTCATTTCATCGGAAGCTAATAAAAAAGCGCCGATGCCTTTCGGATCATTCGTTACAACTTTTTCTTTGATATAATAATTGTAGGTACCATCACGGTAAGGATGGCCACCCAAGCCTGAAACACTTACCGTTCCTTCTAAATTCGTTTGTCCATTATCGTTAATAATAAATTTTTTAACGATTCCCGCATATCCTTTTTTGGCAACTGCTAAATAAGAAGAAGGCAAATAACCAAGGCGAACCCCTTTCGCCAATGCATAAACGAACATACAACTGGCTGATGCTTCTTCATAATTGCCTTTCCTGTGGCGGAAGTTTAAAACATCCCACCACAAACCACTTTTGGGATCCTGCACCTTGCAAACCGCTGCAGCAAAGCGATTCAGTAAATTGATCAATTCTTTTCTTTTTGGATGATCTTTGGGAAAATAAGGCAACGCATCTACAAGCCCCATTCCATACCAACCCATTGCACGGGCCCAGAAATTAGCAGAAAGGCCTGTTGTTTTATTCGCCCATGCTTCTTTTTTTGATGCATCGTAACCGTGATACAACAATCCTGTCTTCGGATCGCGCGCATGTTGCTCCATCCAAATAAATTGGTTTGCTATATCATTAAAATCTGAATCTTCATGAAACGTTGCTGCCCACTCCGCATAGAAAGGTTCTGCCATGTAAAGCCCGTCGAGCCACATCTGATTTGGATAAATTTTCTTGTGCCAGAAACCACCCTCATTGGTTCGTGGTTGTTGGCGCAATTGTTCTCTCAACGTGGAAGCAGCTTTGAAATATTTTTTCTTACCTGTTACTTCAAAAAGCGTAAGTAAAATTCTTCCGCATAAAATATTATCAAGTGTGTAATTGTCGAATTTATATGTACGAATATTCCCTTCGTCATCCACAAAATGATCCGTGCTTTTTTGCATGTAGTTAAAATAATCTCCATCGCCAGTTTGTTTCCAAAGACCTTCAATTCCTTTTAAGATTACGCCCTGGTCATAACTCCAATTAGCAGGCTTACCATCATTTGTCATTGAATCTTTCCAAATGGTCATCACCGTTTTAGCCATTGCCTGGCCATAGTTATTTGACTTTTGTGCAGTTGAACCAAAAGAAAACATGATACAAATTGAAAGGCAAAACGTTATTTTCATTTCAGGTAAACAATTTATTGCAGTTCGATTTTTTCTGAATTGCTGTGAATAAACAATTGTAACTCCATATTAATTAAATTCCATCTTAATTGAACTATTTATTTACGCAAACGTTGCCGAAAACGTTCCCACGTGCGTTGATTTAATCTTTCGGGTTGTTTTTTTTTATCAACCTGGCAAACCCAGTAAACTAACAAATTCTCCAAGTTTTCATTTTCTATTCTTCTTTCAAAATTTAATATTAC
>CAWAMQ010000018.1:0-98191 GCA_963783125.1 uncultured Chitinophagaceae bacterium | reverse complement strand
AACAAATCCGTCTTTGTAATATTGATAAGCAGCAAGAGCGCCGACAGGCAGCACCATCATCACGAGTGCTGTGCCTTGCGCGGTTTGTTGTGAATAGCCTAAAAACATAACCAATGCAGGGATGATAATAATTGCCCCGCCGAGGCCAAGCAATCCACTTAGCATACCCGCAGCAATTCCGATTAGTGCGACAATAATAAGATTTTGTAATTCCATAATAGTATAATATTTGCGATTAAATTAATAGATGCAAAATTCTATTAATAATTGCAGACCTACAGCTATTTTTGTTACAAAAGAAAAAGTAGATGTTGTTTATACAACAATTATTTGGTAGCCAGCAGCCTTACTACACTCCCTTTACCGGAATGATGTTTTCCTTCGGACAGGTTGATTTCGAGCTCCTGCAGGTAGTTGATATTTAAACTTTCAAAATCACCTTTAAGAAGATCAGCGGTGTACAGCATATCCATATTTTTTGGTCCGCCACTTTGATTGTGTAATTGTAAAGGTGTAAAAGCTTCCAGTAAAAGGATACCGCCTGGCTTAAGTGCTTCAATACATTTTTGGTGAACCTGTTTCCTTATCCCGGAAGGAAAATGTGCGAAGATCAAAGCGATCATATCATAATGATTTTCCTGCAATTTTATTTTGACTGCGTCGGCAACTGTATAATTAAACTGCACATTATTCTCTCTGGCCAATAACCCGCACTTTTCTTTGCCTTTTTCACTTTGATCGAATGCATCAACAGTCCATTTTAATTTTGCAGCATACACTGCGTTTCGCCCTTCTCCTTCACAAGGCAACAGCAATTTGCCCGGCGTTAGTTTATCAATTTCAGCTTTAAAAAATTCGTTTGGTTCTTTACCATACACAAAGTCTTCTGATGAATAACGTTCATTCCAAAATTCACTCATGGTTCAAAAATTTTGAGGTGATATTTTTTGTCATAATAAATTTAAATTCAGAAACGGATTTTCCAATATTAATTAGGAAACAAAATTGCGACAACAAAAGAAAGTAAATGGCAACCAATGTTACTGAAGCGTAATTTTATTTCGCCCGAGTTTGACCAGCCCTTCATCTTCCATTTGTTTAAGTAAACGCGAAACCACTACACGTGCGGTTCCCAACTCGTTGGCGAGTTGTTCGTGGGTAACATAAAGTGTATGGCTTTTCGTCAGTTCAGATTTTCTTTTTATAAAATGCAGCAGGCGTTCATCCATCTTTTTGAAGGCAACTGCGTTTACTACTTCCAGTAATTCTTCAAAACGTTTGTGATAAAGGTTGAAGATATAATCCAAAAACTCAGGAAATTCTTTTATAAGCTCATTCACTTTTTCAACAGGAATAAAAAGAATTTCCGTTTTTTCTTCGGCCACTGCTCTCACTTTGCTGGTGTCTTCATGAATGCCGCCAAGAAATGACATGATGCAACTTTCTCCGGGTGTTATATAGTACAATAAAATTTCACGGCCTTCTTCATCAGTGCGCATCACTCTTATGCTTCCGTTCATTACAATCGGGATGGCTTTGATGTAAGCATTTTCATTTTGCACTGTATCACCTTCGGAAAAAGTTTTTACATTGCCATAATGAAGCAATTTTTCCTTTATCTCCGGGGAGTACCTGAATTCAAATATTTTATCTAATTCTTGCATGAATTTGCGTTGATGTTTTCTAAAATTATCCGGCTGCCACGCTGAAAATGCTATAAGCTATTATACCTAATACAATTAACGATATTACTACATATAAATAGTCTTTTTCAATCAGGAACCCGATAACTGCAAAAATCACGCGGGAAACCGGGGTGGCAATCAGCAAAAGAAGTCCCATTTGAATAATGGAGAGGCTGTCCCAATGGATAAAGCCATTAAGGATTTGCTTTACAGACCGGAGATTGCCAGGCTCGCCCCGGAAGGTTTTATAATGAGGTATTGAAAAACCATGTTGTATTAAATAATAAACACCACCGGTAAGAATAAGCGCCCCGGAAATTATAACGCCGGTAATCAGCAACTTTCCCATTACTGCTTCAATATCATAATCCGACATTTTTATTTCTTTTTTCATATCTGACCTGTTATTCCGTTGTATATCATTTGTAGTGCCAAAAACGTAATTATGATTGCGAAAAGGATCCGCAGCCATTTAGTCTCTGATTTTACCAAGATTTTTGACCCTAAAAAAGCTCCCGCGATCACTCCTAAAACCACGGGCATAGAAAGCCCCGGATTGATATAACCTCTTTGCATATAAATACCTGCGCTCGCGGCCGCGGTAACGCCAATCATAAAATTACTGGTGGTGGTAGAAACCTTAAAGGGCAGTTTCATAAAATGATCCATTGCTATTACTTTTAAAGCGCCGGATCCAATTCCCAGCAAACCTGAAATTAATCCTGCGATCACCATCATGAAAAAACCACCGGGAACATTTTGAGCAGAATAATTGATTTCGCCCCGGGCGGTTGGATACGAACTATTGAGCTTTAGCAAGTGTGCTATTTTTCCTCCTTCAGCCTGCACCAGTATTTCATTTTTCTTTTTTAAAGAAAGCGCTGCGGAAAAAATCAGGACAAAACCAAAAATAATAGCGATGATATGAGTAGGCGCATATACCGCAAGCATTGCACCACCCACGGCGCCAAGTGTTGTCGCAATTTCTAAAAACATGCCTATCCGGATATTTGAAATACCTTCTTTTACATAGGCTGCAGCAGCGCCCGATGAAGTTGCAATTACCGAGATGAGAGAAGCGCCGATGGCATAATGTATATCAACGCCAAAGACAAGCGTCAGCATTGGGATAATTACCACACCGCCGCCTAAACCTGTCAGTGAACCAACTAATCCGGCCAAAAATGACCCTGCCAATACAATAAGTGAGAATAAAAAAACCGTCATATTCATTTAATATTCCGGTCAAAGGTACAGAATGGAAAAAGCCTGGAAGAGTTTAAATATCTATAAGCCAGGTAGGGTAAACCCTTACTGGTCAAACTTTTCGCGCCAGGCAAGCATTCCCCCTGTAAGGTTTTTTGTGTTGGAAAAACCCATTTGATCTAAAATCATGGCAGCAACACCACTCCGTTGCCCACTGCGGCAATAAAGGATTACTTCCTGGTTTTTCAGTTCTTCAAGATCCTCTATCTGCATGTTTTGAATATTTCCTAAGGGAAGTGCAATGCCCCCGATGTTGTATTCTGCTGTCTCATCAGGCTGTCTCACATCTACAAGGTTCAGTTTTTCGCCTTTGTCAAGTCTTTCTTTTACTTCTTCAGGAGAAATGTTCGTCATAGTAATTATTTTTTTAGAATTTGAGAACTATCAACTTTTGTTGAGTCTGTGGCCGGAGGTTCAGACTGTATCCAGATATCCATTGTTTGCCCCGGTTGAATGTAACCTGGTGCACTGTTATAGTCATACACATCAGGGTTTTGCCGGTAAATGTAAGCCGTTGAAGTATCAGCGATACTACCTGACGTTAGTATGGCCGCAAGAAGGATACCTTTGCTTTGTAATAGCGCCCTGGCATCCTGAACGGTTAAACCTATCAGATCCGGAACAGGTATTTTTACCTCTTCCAGTCCACCCCCAATAATAAGATCGACTTTGGAGCCCCACCTGATCTTCGAACCGTATTGAATCTTTTTTCCGTTGTATTGCTGATCCAAAATCGATCCTTTCATAAAGTTCGGCTTGTAGGTCGTATCTCCTAATTCAAGGTGATTTTTATTGAGTTTATCAACAGCAAACCTGAAACTTAATCCTTCCAGGTTAGGCATTTCCACCATAGGCAACATCGTAGGATTTACATTCAAAAAAACAGTGCGGTTTACCTTTACTGTAGCTCCCGGATCGGGAAGTTGTTTCTTTACGGTATTTAAAGGCAGGCTGTCATTGTATAATGAATCGGTGATTATTACATCAAAACCCTGGTTTTCAAGAAGGTCTATAGCACTATCCACACTTTTGCCCGTAACCGAAGGAACTTTTAAAGATTCTCCATGATGAGTGAGCCAGCCAAGCGACTGGAAAAACAGGAGCCCCAGCACAAAAACTAATGCTATAGCTGCCAGGAGATTAACTAAGAAACTTTGTTTTGCAATAAATCTAAACACGGTACAGGTATAGGTGAAAAATTAAAGTGCTGCAATTTAATAAATTTAAGCAGGTAAACATTCCCCGATAAGCGCGGAATAGAATTCCATCATTGTCCAACCCATTGCTTTTACCTGCTGGGGAACAAGGCTTGCTTCAGTTTGGCCGGGCACAGTGTTTATTTCCAGCATATATGCTTCGTTTTCTTCCTCGTTGTAAATAAAATCTATTCGTACGATGCCACGGCAATTAAAAATTTGATAAATTTTTATCGCTTCTTCATTTATTTTCCCGGCAATATTTTCATTTATGACGGCAGGCGTTATTTCCTGGCTTGCACCAAGATATTTGGCCTCATAGTCAAAAAATTCTTTTTTCGTGATGATTTCGGTTATTGGCAAAGCGATGATCTTTCCATTAGATTTAAACACACCTATTGTTAGTTCCCTGCCTTTAATAAATTCCTCTACCAGCACCTGGTCATCTTCTTTAAAGGCCTTTTCAATAGCTTTACCTAATTCTTCAGAAGGCGAATTTACTTTGCTCATCCCAATGCTGGAGCCACCATTATTCGGCTTTACAAAAACAGGAAATCTCAAATTTTTTACCTGCTCATCCGGGCTTTCGTAGGTGTTTTTAAATAATAGAACAGAATTTGCCACTTTAATTCCGGCAAACGAAGCTACCGCTACCGTATATCTTTTATTAAATGTAAGCGCTGATATTGCGCAATCGCATGAAGTGTACGGAATGTCAAGTATATCAAAATACCCTTGCAGTTTGCCGTCCTCGCCGGGTGTGCCGTGGATGCCAATCAAAACACAATCAAAATGGAGTTTTTTACCGTCAACGATAATTGAAAAATCATTTTTATCAACTTCCTGCTTTTGGCCATGGTTTTCATAGAACCAGCCTTTGGGTGTGATGTCAATTTTATAATAATCAAACTTGTCGGAATCGATATTCTTTTCAATCGTTTTAGCGGATTGATAAGAGATTTCAGCTTCACCTGAGTACCCGCCTGTGACAAACGCGATCCTGGGTTTATTCATTTATTGGCCTTTTAGGCTGTAAAATAAATCTAAATTTAGAATAATACTCATAGCGGGTGAAAATAAAAATAAATTCGTTATTAAAGAATATCAAATTCGTCATTCCTTTGTTCCGCTGGGATGTAAGGATGATGCCGGCAAAAGGAAAATCTTGATTATTTATTGGTTTACTGGTTATTTTTGCCATTGGTCAAAAAAAAATCCCGCCGAAAAGCGGGATAAATTATTTTAAGAAGCCGATTGTAGTAAAGGCGATTTGGCAATGTATTTTTGACTATCGCTGTACAAAAAAAGGCAGGATCCGCCCTGGATGGTGTGAATGATCGGGGTAGCTACTTTTTTCGGCAGCGCCGGACAACCATAACTTCTTCCCAAATATCCCAGCGACTCTACCGTTTTTTCGCTAACATAATCAGCCGGGTGAATCACTATGGCGCGACTTTCAGCATTGTCATTAAACCCTTTTTCTTCGCCCTGAAGGCGTAGCGAAAGGCCATGCTCGCCGTAATAAGTTTGCTGCGTAACATAAAAACCGAGGCTACTCATATGGCTTTTAGGAGAGTTGGAAAAACGGTTGGCATACTCTTTACCTGAATTGCGGCCATGGGCTACAAAGGTGTTAAAAAGTAATTTAAAATTTTCAAGGTCTATTACAAATAAGCGTTTTTGAGTAGAAGGTAAGGTAAAATCTACTATGGTTATTACATTATCATTCGACAATTTACCCTGGGAACGTAGAACGCTATATCCTTTTAAGCCTTCAGTAAATGCTTGTTTGGATAAGCCAAGGTCGTTCAATTGTAAACTGTCATAAATAATCATTGCGTTGTTTAAATCAGCACCCGGGTCTTTAATTATTGTGGGTGTTACAAGCGTATTTACAGTTGATCTGGCCGGTTTAAAACTTGCAAAAGTGAATGAAAGTGGAAGTAAAAATAGTAAGAGCAGGCGTAGCGGTAGCACGTTTTTCATAGATTTAATAATTCATTTTTTTTGGGTTCATAAATAACAGGAAAAAACAGCAGTTCTGAGGTAATTCCCTGGATTGATTTTATTTGTTAGCCCGGCGATTTGATTTAAAAAATGGATTTTGGTTTTTTAAATACAATGCAAATTTACGATTTCTTTTTTATTAAAAGCTTCTCCCAGCGTTGATTATAGCCGATTTACAATCGCTTTAACAGAAAAATTCCTAAAATTTATTCACGTCATTTTTAAAACAGTTTTTTTCACATTTTATTGTGCGGATTTCGGGTGCAGCGCGATTTTTTCTTTTTAAAATGCTCTACTTTCTTCTTTGTTATATTTGTGATATTCAACGATAGAAAAGGCAAATATCATTTCCAGTTTATCTTCCATATTAAATAACCCAATTGAATATCTTAAAGGAGTTGGTCCCTTCAGGGGGGATATATTAAAGAAGGAAGCAGGTATTTACACTTTTAATGATCTGCTACAATATTTTCCTTTCCGTCATATCGACCGCACCCAAATCACACCTGTTGCCAGGATCAATTCAGAGACGGAATATGTACAGGTGAAGGGGAAAATTACCTCGGTAGAAGTTTTAGGAGAAAGGCGCGGCAGGAGACTTGTGGCTACCTTGTACGACGGAACGGGCGAACTTGAATTGGTATGGTTCCAGGGGATAAACTGGATGCAAAAAAACCTGCATGTGGGCACAGGCTATCTTGTGTTTGGCAAAGCAGGAGTTTTTTTGAATATGCCCCAGATCACACATCCTGAAATGGAACTGCTGACTGCGGCCAACAAGGAAGCAAAAAATTTTTTAGAACCTGTGTACCCGGCCACGGAAAAGTTGAAGGCAAAAGGAATGGGCGGAAGACAAATAGGTACACTTACTGCCAGGTTATTGCAACTCCTTTCCGAAAAAGACATCCCTGAAAATCTGCCTGCAGATGTGCTTTCAAAGTTTCGTTTGGTAAAACGGTTTGAAGCGATAAAAAATATACATTTCCCTTCTTCGAAAGCAACTTACGAAAATGCGGTTACCAGATTAAAATTTGAAGAGCTTTTTATCTCGCAATTGCGAATGGGGTTATTGCGGTTTAAAAGAAATCATTATTCAAAGGGGCATATTTTTTCAAAGGTTGGCAGCCTTTTCAATGCCTTTTATACCAATCATCTCCCTTTTGAACTCACCGGCGCGCAGAAAAGGGTTTTGAAAGAGATCAGGAAAGATGTCGGGAGCGGAAAGCAAATGAATCGTTTGTTGCAAGGCGATGTAGGCAGCGGAAAAACGATAGTGGCCCTGATGGCGATGCTGATTGCTGCTGACAATGGTTTCCAGGGTTGTTTTATGGCTCCTACCGAAATATTGGCACGCCAGCATTTCGTGGCATTGAAAGAACTGCTTGCCCATTTGCCGGTGAGGATCGGAATACTTACAGGTTCATCAACAGCAAAAGAAAAAAGAGAAATATTACAGGCAACCAAAGAAGGAGAAATTACGATATTAACGGGAACCCATGCGCTTATCGAGGATGCAGTTCAGTTTAAAAATCTTGGTTTGGCTATCGTTGATGAACAGCACCGGTTTGGCGTGGCGCAAAGAGCGAAGCTTTGGGAGAAAAATGAATTAAATCCGCACATACTGGTAATGACGGCTACGCCAATACCGCGCACGTTGGCGCTTACAGCTTATGGTGATCTTGATTATAGTGTTATGGACGAACTGCCCCCCGGAAGAATTCCGATACAAACCGTCCACCGCATGGAATATGCAAGACCACAAGTGATGAATTTTATTAAGTCTGAAATTGAAAAAGGACGCCAGGCTTATATTATTTATCCTTTAATAGAAGAATCGGCGAAATTGGATTTTGAAGATTTGATGCGCGGATATGAAGAAGTGAAGGCTTATTTTCCGGAACCCAGATATTATATAAGTATGGTTCATGGAAAGCAAAAGGCCGCGCAAAAACAAATCAATATGGATCGCTTTGTAAAAGGCGATACTCAAATTATGGTTTCTACCACCGTGATTGAAGTGGGAGTGAACGTACCAAACGCGACCGTTATGGTAATTGAAAGTGCTGAAAAATTCGGACTTCCGCAATTGCATCAATTGCGTGGCAGGGTAGGAAGGGGCAGCGATAAAAGCTATTGTATTCTTTCTACAAAAGTGAAACTTTCTGCTGATGCCAAAGAGCGTCTGAAGATCATGTGCGCTACAAACGATGGCTTTAAAATAGCAGAAAAAGACCTGGAAATTCGTGGGCCGGGAGATATTGAAGGAACCAGGCAGAGTGGCTTACTTAATTTTAAATTAGCTAATATTGTAGAAGATAGAAAAATTTTGGAAGCGGCAAGATTAGCCGCTGAAAAAATCATTTCTGAAGATCCTTCTTTATCCTTTAGTGAAAATCAATGCCTGAAGACTTTTTTGGAAAGTGAAAAGGGGAAAACTGCGTGGAGTAAAATCTCGTAACTTATTTGATTGAAATTGGTATGTTAAGAAGCTATTAAATCCGACGATCGGGAACTTTTTTATTACACATCTTCCAATTGTTTCGTAAATTTAGTTCCTGTTATTAATTGCTTGCTTTGACCTTTAATTTTAATCGTTAATACCCTTAATTCTGACAAATTAATTCATCATAAATAGTTTTTCTTGAAAACTTCAAAACATTTTGCTTACTTCCTGTTTTTGTTTGCGGCAACCTTTTTTGTTTCAGAAAGTTTGTTTGCCCAGGTAGAATTTATCGAAAATAAAGGACAGTGGGATCCAAGCGTAAAATTTATGAGCAGTGCGGGCAGTGGTTCTTTTTTTCTTACCGATAATGGATTTACCGTGGCGCAATATAATGCCGATGATATTGAGAATATAAAAATAAGAATGCACGAAGGAAATGAAAATCCACATACAGTAAACAAACAAATATCGAATGATTCTGTTCGGGCTGATTCTTATTCTGTGCAGTTTTTAAATGCTCAAAAACCTGTAGTTGTTCCGGATAAGCAGGTTCCTTCAGTCAATAATTATTTTATTGGAAATGATCCTAATAAGTGGGCTTCTGATTGTAAAATATATCTCGGGGTTACTTATAAAAATATATATCCAAACATTGATTTAAGATATTATACAGATGCTGCAGGAAATTTAAAATATGATTTTATCGTAAATCCCGGAGCGAAGATCAGCGATATTGCCATGAAATATACAGGAGCAAAAAAACTTTCCATAAAAAACCGCGAACTGAACATTTCTACCTCTCTTGGAATAAACAAGGAACTAAAACCCTATACGTACCAGGTAATTGATAATCAGAAAAAAGAATTGGATTGCCAATACATTATAAAAGGTGATGTGGTCAAGTTTAAAGTAAAAGATTATTCGCCGGATCAAACCCTGATCATTGATCCAACGTTAATATTTTTCACCTATTCGGGAAGTACAGCAGATAACTGGGGCTTTACCGCCACTTACGGAAAAGACGGTTCATTTTACGGCGGTGGTATTGCCTTTGGAAACGGATTCCCGGTTTCTTCCGGCGCTTATGAAAAATCTTTTAGCGGTGATTTTGATATTGCGATTATCAAACTTTCTCCCGATGGCCGCAATCGTATTTATGCAACTTATATTGGGGGAAGCGGAGCAGATCAGCCTCACAGCCTCATTGAAGACCCTGCCGGAAACCTGGTTATTGCAGGAAGAACAAGTTCAGGTAATTACCCGGTAACTGCAGGAGGCGATATCGGCGCCGGTGGTGGATATGATATTGTGGTTACAAAACTTAATGCTACAGGCAGTGCTCTTGTTGGTTCATTAAAAATCGGCGGAACCGGTGATGATGGAGTAAACATTGCTGACGATCATAGCAACTTTTTACAATCGCTAAAGAGAAATTATGGAGATGACGCCCGTAGCGAAGTTTTATTGGATGGAGCAAACAACATTTACGTTGCATCCTGTACCTCGTCAGGAGGGAGTGGTAATAATGCCTTTCCAACCACAAGCGGAGCTTTTCAAACAAAATTGAAAGGTAAACAGGATGCCGCGGTTCTTAAAATTAACGCAAGTTGCACTGGGCTAATATTTAGCACACTCATCGGTGGAAGTGATAATGATGCGGCCTATGTACTAACTTTTGGGAGTAACGGAAATGTTTTCGTTGCCGGCGGTACAGCAAGTCCTGATTTCTTAGATGATATCCCTACAACAAACGCTATTAAACCAACCAATCCTAATCTCAGCAGTTCTGATGACAAGAAAGACCCTTGTGATGGATTCGTGGTAGAATTGTCTAACAATGGTTCTTCAGCGGTTCGTGGCACCTACATAGGAACCAATAAAGCCGACCAGATATATGGAATTGAAACCGATAAATTTGGTTTTATTTACGTCATGGGCACTTCCGAAGGAAACATGCCGGTAATCAATGCAGCTTATTCAAATGCTGGTGGAAAACAATTCATATCCAAATTAAAACCAGATTTATCGGCTTTTGTTTATTCTACGGTATTTGGCTCCCCTAATTCCCAGGTTCCTAATATTTCGCCTACAGCCTTTTTGGTCGACCGCTGCGAAAATGTGTATGTTTCGGGCTGGGGCGGAAAATCCAACAATGGTTTTTCTTCCGGAAATACCAAAGGGCTTCCTGTAACACCGGACGCTATCAAGTTGAATACGGACGCATCAGGAAGTGATTTTTACTTCTTCGTGTTGCAAAAAGATGCGGCTTCGCAGTTATACGGTACTTTCTTTGGACAGGAAGATCCGCCCGGAAGAACTGCCCCCATCACTTTTGGAGACCATGTAGATGGAGGCACAAGCCGGTTTGACAGGAACGGTATCATTTACCAGGCTATTTGTGCCAACTGTTTTAAAAGTGTTGCCTTTCCGGGCACACCAGGCACATGGTCTAAAACCAATCAATCAATGGGCGAAAATGGTGCCTGTAACCTCGGAATGTTGAAAATAGAAATGGACTTTGCGGGTGTTCGTTCAGGATTACATACAGCAATTAATGGTGTTTCCAACGACACTGCGGGCTGCATTCCGCTCCAGGTGGATTTTTCGGATACATTAAAAAAAGGAAAACTTTATTATTGGTATTTTGGCGATGGTACGGGAGATACAACCACTATACCCGCAACTTCTCATCTTTATCAGAACATAGGAAAATACCCGGTAATGCTGGTAACCATTGACAGTACTACCTGTAACGTTTCTGACACTTCGTACAAAACAATACGCGCCGGGGATAATAAAGCAAATCTTGATTTTATTTCTCAAAAGCTACAGCCGTGCACTAATCTTGGTTATGAATTCACCAATATGTCTTCTCCGACAAGAGGTTCGTTTCAACCAGGAATCTTTACATGGGATTTTGGAGATAATACACCACTGGTAAAGCAAACCCAAAATCCTGTAAATCATACGTATGCAGGTCCGGGTACTTACAAGGTAACGCTCTCCATCAACGATACGACTTATTGCAATTCCCCGGATGATACGGTAAAGACGATTCGTCTTTCCCCGGAAGTAAAAGCATCGTTTTCAACTCCTGCGGCAGGCTGTGTTCCTTATAATGCTGCATTCCTGAATAACTCCTTGGGCGGTCTTAATTTCTCCTGGGATTTCGGTGATGGCACTACTTCTACCGATGAAAACCCAACCCATCTTTATTCACAAGTGGGAACATATACTGTTAAGTTAACCGCATTTGATTCGACTTCTTGTAACAAGATAGATGATTCTTCTTTTACAATTACGGTGAGCCCTATTCCAATAGCTGCGTTTACCTACAATCCGCTTGTACCAAAAGAAAACACATTTACCAATTTTGTAAATCAATCTACAGGGGCAACCTATTACACATGGAGTTTTGGCGATGGCGATACCTCGACACTCGAAAATCCGAAACACATATTTGGATCTACCGGAACCTATACAGTTTGCCTTAATGCTGCTAATGAATATGGTTGTAGCGATGATACCTGTGTGGAAGTTCAATCACTTATTAAGCCATTGGTGGATGTCCCTTCAGCATTTACACCCGGGAAATTCGGAGCAAACAGTATTATTCGTGTTGTCGGCTTTGGTATTAAAGAAATGAAATGGTCAATTTATAATCGTTGGGGACAGAAAGTGTATGAAAGCAATAGCATGAAAAGTGGTTGGGACGGAACCTTTAAAGGAAAACTGCAGCCAATGGATGTATATACTTATACGCTCGCTGTTACTTTTTCAAATGGTGAGAAGGTGACCAAAACAGGTGATATTACCCTTTTACGTTAAAACAAATGAGAAGTAATTATAAAATATTTTTTCTTTTTTTCTTGTTTCTGCTTTTTCTGGGAACGAGACAATCCTTTGGGCAGGATCTGCATTTTTCACAATTTTTCAATAACCCCTTGCTTACTAATCCTGCCAACACTGGTTTTATTCCTGACGCTGATTACCGCCTTGGAGCATCATATCGAAACCAGTATTCCAACATCATGTCGGTACCTTACAAAACCATGAGCATTTACGGTGATGCACAGGTTTTCAGGGATAGAATCGAAAACGGATGGATGGGGTTAGGAGGCGTAATTTTGCGGGATGTGGCCGGAAGCGGTAGCCTGACTTCAACCAAAATTTATGGATCAGTTGCCTATCACCAAATGCTGGGCCAAAGCAGCCTGCTTACAGCGGGCTTTAATGTGGGATGGGCAAATAAGAGAATTGATCAAAGTAAACTTACTTTTCCCGACCAGTTTGACGGTAAGTTTTTTGATGCCACGTTACCAACTTCGGTTCAATTACAAAATAATAGCGTAAGCTATTTTGATATGCAGGTGGGTATGAATTATGCTTATTTCCCTACACAAAATATTTTTATCAACGCCGGTTATTCAATTCATCACGTCAACAGACCAAAAGAAACATTTTTTGGTGATGGAAATTCCAGCACAGTTGACATGAGACATATTGGATTTATCAATGCCATTATCAAATTAAACAACCAGGTGATCGTCAATCCCGCAGGGTATTATACAAGGATGGCTAATGCCAGCGAACTGATGATGGGTATGAGTGCGGCTTACAACTTGTCCGGTGACGGATCAAGGCAAATCATAGGGGGACTGTTTTATCGTTATAACGATGCTGTGATCCCAATGATAGGCCTGGAGGTAGATCACATGCGCTTCACATTTAGTTATGATGTCACCAGTTCATCTTTAAAAAGTTTTAATCATTCATTTGGTGCCGATGAATTTAATTTGTTGTATAAAGGTTTCTATAGCACATTTAACGGCAACCGTCAACAAACTCTTTGCCCGGTTTTTTAAAACTAAATTTGTTTTTAAATATCCCATCTTCATCTTTGCAAAAATGCGGGATACATAATTGTTCCATAAAAAAGCTACATCATGAACAAAAAAATTGCCATCATCGGCGGAGGGAATCTTGGTTCTGCCATTGCGGAAGGATTATTAAAAAGTAATTTTTGTGAGCCTTCTGATATAACGATCACAAAGAGAAGGATCGAAACATTACAAAAATTAAAAGAAAAAGGTGTAAAGATTACTTCTGATAATGCAGAAGCAGTGCGTAAAAGCGAACTGGTTATTCTTGCTGTAAAACCTTACCAGGTAAGTGATGTATTGCAAAGCTTTAAAATGAAGCTTACTCAAAAGCATATTTTGGTTTCTGTTGTAACCGGAGTTTTGATTTCTGAAATACAGGAAATCATCAAAAAAAATATTCCGGTTTTCAGGGCAATGCCAAATACGGCGATTTCCATTGAAGAAAGCATGACTTGTTTAAGTTATACAAATGCTACAGATAGCCAGATCGCGTTTGTTGAAAAAATATTTTCACCTCTTGGGAAAGTAACTGTTATAGACGAAAAGTTGATGGAAGCGGCTACGATCCTTGGCGCCTGCGGAACCGCTTATGCGATGCGTTTTATTCGTGCAAGCATACAGGGTGGAATTGAAATTGGTTTTGATGTGGCTACCGCCAGTCTAATCGTGGCACAGACAGTAAAAGGTGCAGCGGAATTATTGTTGCAGAAGGGAACTCATCCGGAGCAGGAAATTGATAAAGTTACTACTCCGAAAGGTTGTACTATTGCCGGTTTAAACGAAATGGAACACCAGGGATTTAGCTCGTCGCTGATAAAAGGCATCGCAGTAAGCTATAAAAAGATCGCGAAAAATTAATGGGGAAATTTACCGGGAACCTTTTTTTTGGACAAAATAAAAAAACAGATTAAAAGTTCGTTTACTGATCTCCGTTATATCAATTGAGTGAAAGAAGATTTAAATTAACCTGTTTGTGTCGATATAAGATAGGATCTTATCAGTAGCACCGGCATTTTTATAAACATATTTTTTGGCTGCTTCACTTCTTGCAAGCAATTCTTCTTCATTTTCTAATAAATGGTTTACCATTTTTTCCAGTTCTATTGCGTTTTCAATAGAGATGGCTCCGCCACATTCAATCAATTCTTCTGCTTCAAAATTTCTATCAAATTCAGGCCCGAAAATAACAGGCTTGCCATACACAGCAGCTTCTAAAATGTTGTGAAGGCCGTCGTAACCAAACCCGCCGCCAACGTACGTTAAAGTAGCGTAATGATACAAACGCGAAAGCATCCCGATGTTGTCGATAATAAGGCAGTTGATTTCATCCTGCTCAAATTGCTCACGATCTTCCATCCATTCTGAATAAAAAACAGAGCCGGCAAATTCTTTTTGTACATCCCGGAGATTTTCTTCATCTATTTCATGTGGAGCAATTATAAACCTGAGCTGCGGATTCTCCCTTACATAATGGGTCCATTCTGCTTCATCTTCTTCCCAGGTGCTTCCCGCAACAATTACTTTGTTGTCTCCGCAAAAATCTGCAATGCCCGGAACGTCAGTAAAATTCTTAACTATATTAATTACGCGATCGCATCTTGTATCTCCCGAAATAGTTATTTTTTCAACGGTCACTAATTTCTCAAGGTGTTCTTTTGAGGAATCATTCTGGACAAAAAAATGAGTAAAAGCATTCAGCATATTTCTGTAAAAGCCGCCGTACCATTTAAAGAAAGTCTGGTTACTTCTGTAAATTCCCGATACCATCAATAAAGGAATGTTTCTTTTTTTTATTTCTTCAAGGTAATAGTGCCAGTATTCATATTTTACCCAAAGAACAAGGTTTGGTTTCAGAATGTTCATCCATTTTTCTGCATGAAGCTCTGAATCCATAGGCAGATAAAAGGTATCAGGGAAATCTTTATTGTTTTTTACAATTTCAAAACCCGATGGAGAAAAGAATGAGACGATGATCCTGGCATTTGCATAACTGCTTTTTATTTTTTGCAACAAAGGTCGCCCTTGTTCAAATTCACCGAGGCTGGCGCAATGCATCCAAACAATTTTATCATCGTTAAAACCTGCAGTTGTTTTTCGTAATTTTTTAAAAATTTTCCTTCTTCCCCTGATCCAGAGTTTGGCTTTGCTATTGCCGAGCGCAACGATGTGAATGCCGGCCTTATAAATAAGCAAAAAGAGATGATAAAAGATGATCAAAAAATGAATATTTAAGTTACAAATCTAAAGTCTAATTTATTAAAACAGGAATCTCAAAAAAAAGTTCGTTTACTGCAAAATGCCACAAAATCCGGAGCCTGGTCGAATGAAATTAATTCTTTTTCAATCCCTATCTTTGCAAACTTAAAAAAAGGCCTTATGAAACCCATACACATGGTGGATTTAAAGCAACAATACCTGCCTATAAAAGATAAAATAGACGCAGCTGTTGCCGGCGTTATTGATAGTACTGTTTTTATTGGCGGTCCGCAGGTAAACGAGTTTGCAAATAATCTTGAAAACTACCTGGGAGTAAAACATGTGATTCCTTGTGCCAATGGAACAGATGCGTTACAAATTGCCATGATGGCGCTTGACCTGCAGCCGGGAGATGAAGTAATTACCCCATCTTTTACTTATATAGCTACCACTGAAGTAATTGCATTATTAAAATTGAAACCGGTTTTTGTAGAAGTAGACCCAAAAACTTTTTGTATTGATCCTGGTGCGATTCGGAAAGCCATTTCTCCCAAAACCAAAGCGATAGTTCCGGTGCATTTGTACGGGCAGGCCTGCGATATGGAAGAAATTATGGCTATCGCAAAAGAACACAATTTATTTGTGATAGAAGATAATGCCCAATCGATCGGCAGCGACTATACATTTAATGACGGTAACACCGAAAAGACAGGAAGTATTGCCCATATAAGTTGCACTTCATTTTTTCCGAGTAAAAATTTAGGTTGTTATGGAGATGGGGGAGCAGTATGTACCAATGATGACGGGTTGGCAAAAAAAATAAAAATGATTGCCAATCATGGGCAGAAGGAAAGGTATTATCATGAAATAATTGGCTGTAATTCAAGGCTTGATGCGTTGCAGGCGGCAATATTAAATATTAAATTGCCGTTATTGGATGGCTATATTGAAGCCAGGAGAAAGGCGGCCGGTTTTTATGACAATGCATTTAAAGGAAACGATAAAATCACAACTCCTTTTCGGGCAGATTATTCTAAGCATGTTTTTCACCAGTATACTCTTGTGCTTGAAGATGAAAATCCGGCAACCTTCAGAAATGAACTGCAGGTTTTTTTGGCAAAAAATAATATTCCTTCAATGATTTATTATCCTGTGCCGGCGCACAAGCAGAAAATGTTTGAACAATTTGGCGGCGCCGCGTATGATTTGGAAATAACAGATTGGCTTACTCATCGGGTTATATCGTTGCCAATGCACACCGAACTTGATGAAGAGCAACAGGGATATATCACTCAAAAAGTTTTAGAATACGTAAATAAATAAAGATGAATATTGCAGTTATAGGTACAGGCTATGTAGGGTTAGTGACGGGCACTTGTTTTGCCGAAACAGGAAACAGTGTAATATGCGTAGATATTGATGAAGAAAAAGTAAAGAAATTAGCGTCGGGAAAAATCACGATTTTTGAGCCTGGCCTTGAAAAACTTTTTGAAAGAAACAGTAAGGAAGGTCGTTTAAAATTTACAACCTCCCTTGCCGACGGAATAAAGAAAGCAAGAGTTATTTTTCTTGCATTACCCACCCCTCCCGGGGGCGATGGCTCAGCAGACCTTCGCTATGTTTTGGATGTGTCGGATAAAATCGGAGGGCTGCTAAAAAAAGGTTCCTATAAAATTATTATCGATAAAAGCACAGTTCCTGTTGGTACAGCAGATAAAGTGCGCGAAATAGTTTTAAAAAGTGCCAGGAAGGCTGGTACCGAAAATCCGGAAAAATTATTTGATGTTGTGAGCAACCCCGAATTTTTACGCGAGGGCGTAGCGGTTGAGGATTTTATGAAACCCGACAGGGTTGTGATAGGAACTTCTTCTGAGAAAGCCAAAAAGATACTGGGAGAATTGTATGCACCTTTTGTAAGGCAGGGTAACCCGGTAATCTATATGGATGAAAAATCTGCAGAACTTACCAAATATGCGGCTAATTCTTTTCTGGCTACAAAAATTTCATTTATGAATGAGATCGCGCAGCTATGCGAAAGGTTAGGGGCCGACGTGGATAAAGTAAGAAAAGGCATGGGAAGCGATGACAGAATCGGGAGAAGATTTTTATTTCCCGGGATCGGTTATGGCGGAAGTTGTTTCCCGAAAGATGTGCAGGCATTGGCAAAATCTTCCCACAAGGTCGATTATGAATTTAGAATTTTGGAGGCAGTAATGATGGTAAATGAAAATCAGAAAGTACATCTGTTACCCAAAATAAAAAAATATTTTAAAAATAACCTCAAAGGTAAAAAATTCGCTTTATGGGGGCTGGCTTTTAAACCCAATACAGACGATATTCGCGAGGCGCCTGCGTTGAAAATCATTAAAGAATTGCTTTCGGCAGGAGCCTCAGTTTCGGCCTACGATCCCGAAGCAATGGAAAATGTAAAAAGAGAAATAGGAGATAAAATTAATTATGCTGAAAATCAATACGACGTATTAGATGGCGCTGATGCATTAATTATCGCCACAGAATGGAGCGAATTCAGAACCCCTGATTTTAATAAGATGAAATCACTTTTGAAAAATGACGTAATTTTTGACGGCAGAAATTTGTTTGAATTATATCGGATGGAAGAGTGCGGGTTTCATTATGAAAGTATCGGTAGAGCTGTTGTGAAAAAGTGATAACGAGCGGCTAAAGCAAAATAAGAATGTGGATTATTTGTCGGTTCACTGTAAGTTATAATGTATCATCGTAATTTCTTGCCAGGTTAATTATTAAAAATGGAAACAGCTAAATCATCGGCGGATCAAAAAAGAATTCTCATCACCGGGGCAGCCGGGTTTTTAGGTTCACATCTATGCGACAGGTTCATCAAAGAAGGAATGCACGTGATCGGCATGGACAACCTCATCACCGGCGACCTGAAAAATATTCAGCATCTTTTTAAGTTGGAGAATTTTGAATTTTATCATTGTGATGTTTCAAAATTTATTCATGTTCCCGGCAAATTAGATTACATACTTCATTTTGCATCTCCTGCAAGCCCGATAGATTATCTAAAAATTCCTATCCAAACTCTAAAGGTTGGCTCATTAGGAACTCATAATTGCCTCGGGCTGGCTCTCGCCAAAAAGGCCCGGATTTTAGTAGCTTCCACAAGTGAGGTGTATGGAGACCCATTGGTTCACCCGCAAACAGAAGATTATTGGGGAAATGTGAACCCGATTGGTCCGCGTGGTGTATATGACGAAGCCAAGCGTTTCCAGGAAGCCATTACTACTGCCTATCATACGTTTCATGGATTAGAAACGAGGATCGTCAGGATATTTAATACTTATGGTCCCCGTATGAGACTAAATGATGGAAGAGCGTTGCCGGCATTTATCGGGCAGGCTTTACGGGGCGAAGATCTTACGGTTTTTGGTGACGGAAGCCAGACGAGAAGTTTTTGTTATGTAGATGATCTTGTAGAAGGTATTTACCGGTTATTAATGAGTGACTATTCGAAGCCTGTAAATATTGGAAACCCGGATCAGATCACTTTAAAAGATTTTGCCGAAGAAGTTATTAAGTTAACCGGATCAAATCAAAAAATAGTTTACAAACCTTTGCCACAGGATGATCCAAAACAAAGACAACCTGATATAACCAAAGCTAAAAAGTTTTTGAATTGGAAACCGAAAGTGAACAGGGCTGAAGGGTTAAAAATCACCTACAACTATTTCAAATCTTTGCCCGAAGAAGAATGGTATAAAATGCCTAAAGAATTTGAGCGTAAAAAATAGTATTATTAACAAAGACACAATAGGAAATATAAATTGATGTACCAGGAACTTATAGAAAAAAAGAAGAAACTTGCCGTAATTGGCCTGGGGTATGTAGGCTTGCCCATCGCATTAGAATTTGCCAAAAAGATTTCAGTAATTGGTTTTGATATCAATTCCGAAAGAATAAAATTGATGCAGAATGGAATTGATCCAAGCAAGGAGTTGGATTCGGATGCTTTTGAACATTGCGATATCGAATTTACCAATAGCCTTGAAAAACTGCGTGAAGCGAATTTCTTTATTGTGGCCGTCCCCACACCAGTGGACAAACATAATATTCCAAATCTTACTCCGGTAATTAAGGCGAGTGAGACTATGGGAAAAGTGGTAAAGAAAGGTGATTATGTTGTATTCGAAAGTACAGTTTACCCCGGTTGTACCGAAGAAGATTGTCTTCCTGTAATCGAAGAATTGTCAGGTCTGAAAATGTGTGATGATTTTAAATTGGGTTATTCTCCTGAAAGGATAAATCCGGGCGATAAAGAACATACGCTTTCGAGCATCGTAAAAGTGGTGAGTGGTTGTGATGATGAAAGCTTAATCACAATCGCCAAAGTGTATGAACTGGTTGTGAAGGCCGGTGTTCATCGTGCTTCTTCCATAAAAGTGGCTGAAGCGGCAAAGATTATTGAAAATACACAACGTGATTTGAACATCGCTTTGATGAATGAGCTTTCGATCATTTTCGATAAAATGGGTATCAATACTTTTGAGGTGCTCGCGGCTGCAGGCACCAAATGGAACTTTTTAAAGTTTCAACCCGGCCTTGTAGGAGGCCACTGTATTGGTGTTGATCCGTATTACCTGACTTATAAATCTCAAAAATTGGGTTATGATTCCCAGGTAATTCTTGCCGGGCGTGTAATTAATGATGGAATGGCAGCGCATGTTGCCAGGAAAGTTTTAAGGCATATTATTCAGAACACCAGCGATGTGAAGAACGCAAAAGTTTTGGTGATGGGCGCTACTTTCAAAGAAAATGTTAGCGATATCCGCAATTCAAAAGTGGCAGATATTATTAAAGAATTACAGGCTTATTCTTTGCAGGTTCATATTAGTGATCCTCATGCCAGCAGCGAAGAATTAAAACATGAATATGGATTCGAATTAACACCCGAACTTTCAAACGATTATGAGGCGGTAATTGTAACCGTACCGCATAAGGCTTATTTGAGTATGGATGATAATTCTTTTGCAAACATTTCAAAACCTAATGCCATCATCGCAGATATCAAAGGTGTCTTTGGTGGAAAAATTTCAAGCCGGGCTTATTGGAGCCTTTAAATACTACAAAGAAATTGGACAATACATTTCATAACCAGGATTTAAGTAACCTCTCTTTTTTAGTTACCGGAGGCGCCGGATTCATCGGAAGCCATATAGCAGAATATTTACTGAAAAATAATGCCGGAAAAGTAAGGGTAATTGATAATTTTTCGAATGGGTTTGAATCAAATCTTGATATACTAAGAACTTATAACACTTTTGAATTTATTGAAGGCGATATAAGAAATCTTGACACATGCCGCAAAGTATGTGAAGGAATTGATTATGTAAGTCACCAGGCAGCTCTAGGTTCTGTTCCAAGATCGATAAAAGATCCCTCTTCTACAAATGACGTGAACATCGGAGGTTTTGTAAACATGTTAAAAGCAGCTGTTGAAAATAAGGTGAGGCAATTTGTATATGCTTCTTCTTCATCCGTGTATGGAGATGAACCAACGTTGCCTAAAAAAGAGGATAGAATAGGTAATTGTTTATCCCCTTATGCGGTAAGTAAAAGAGCAGATGAACTATATGCTGCTGTTTTTGCAAAAGCTTATGGGATACCCGTTTTAGGATTTCGTTATTTTAATATTTTCGGACCACGCCAGGATCCTGACGGGCCTTATGCAGCAGTAATTCCACTTTTTGTGAAAGCGATAATGAGTAGTACTGCTGCCTTCATAAACGGCGATGGTGAACAAACACGCGATTTTACATTTGTTGAAAATGCCGTCCAGGTGAATATAAAAGGAATGCTCACTGAAAATGAAGAAGCAAAAAACAAAGTTTATAACGTAGCGGTTGGCGAAAATTATTCTGTCAATTTTTTATACAATGCCATCAGGGAATATTTACATTCTGACATCGAAGCAATTCACCGCGAACCACGTGAAGGCGATATCAGGAATTCTCTCGCTGATATTTCTTTAGCCAGAAATTTACTGGACTACCGGCCTACCACCAAATTTGAAACAGGGCTGATAAAAACCATCGAATACTTTAAAGATTTATATTCGCATAAATAATTCGAAGAAAGTTTTTAAAATATCCTTGATGCCTTTTATTAAGACCCAATTTCCTGGTTTATTGGTTTTTGAACCAAAAGTTTTTGAAGATAACCGCGGATACTTTTTTGAAAGTTATAACCAACAGGTTTTTACCGCTGAGGGAGTGCAAATTAATTTTGTACAGGATAACCAGGCTAAATCCTCGTTTGGTGTGGTCAGGGGATTGCACTTTCAATTGGAACCTCATTCCCAGACAAAACTTTTAAGGGTTCTAAGCGGAGAAATTATTGACGCAGTGGTTGATATCCGGCAAGGTTCACCTACTTACGGTAAAGCATATACGATTTTACTTTCGGCTGAAAATAAAAAACAGCTTTTAGTACCAAAAGGTTTTGCTCATGGCTATTCAGTAATAAGCGAAACTGCAGAAGTTTTTTACAAATGCGATGAATTTTATCACAAAGAAACTGAAGGTGGCATTGCGTGGAACGATCCTTCTTTAGAAATTGACTGGCAGGTTCCTGCAGATAAAATTATAGTTTCGGATAAAGATAAAGTGTATCCATTATTGGAAAATGCTACTCATAATTTTGTTTTTAAAGATTGATAATGCCTGATCAAAATTTTTCAGCAACCATATTAATAACAGGGGCGAATGGCCAATTGGGGAATGAGATAAAGACACTTTCCAAAAATTACCCCTCTTATCGTTTTTTATTTACTGCAAAAGAAGAACTTCCCATTAATGACACGCAATCAATAAAATCTTTTTTTGAAAAGAATCAAATTAATTATTGTATAAACTGTGCGGCGTATACTGCTGTTGATAAAGCAGAATCAGAAAAAGAAAAAGCATTTGAAATTAATGCGGACGCAGTAGGAGAGTTGGCAAACATTTGCAATGACAACCAGGTTAAACTAATTCATATTTCTACCGATTATGTATATGATGGTGATCCTGAAATTCCTTTAAAAGAAGATGCTGCGGTTGGTCCGGCGAATGTATATGGCAAGTCGAAACTAAAAGGGGAACAGCTTGCCTTGGAGGCAAATCCCTCAACGCTTATCATCCGCACTTCATGGGTTTACTCTTCTTTCGGAAATAATTTTGTTAAGACGATGCTGCGGCTTTTTAAAGAGAAAGAGGAGATAAATGTGATCAATGACCAGTTAGGTTCTCCTACTTATGCCGCTGATCTTGCGGCTGTGATTTTGGAGTTTATTGAGAAAATGCAGGAAGGGAAATCTTTTTCCGGTGTTGTAAATTATTGTAATGATGGTGTTACCAGTTGGTTTGAATTCGCTAGAGAAATAAAAGCTTTGGTTCAAAGTAATTGTAAAATAAACCCGATCCTTACATCTGCTTATAAAACCGCGGCAAAGCGTCCGCTGTATTCGGTTTTAGATACTTCTAAAATCAAAGAACTGCTTGGAATAAATATTCCCTCGTGGGAAAAAAGCTTAAGAAGCTGTGTTGACATTTTGAAAGAAGGATAGATTTAAAAGCTGTATTTCTGCTCACAATATACTTTCCTTTTTACCTCTATCTTTGCAACTAAAAATTCAAAAGCTTGGATACGAAATTTCAATTTCAATATTTACCATATTCCCAAACCGGACAGTTTACAAAGATCGTGTTGGATTATGTTAATCATGCTCCGGAATTAAAGGAGTTTTATGAAAATGCTGTAAGCGTTGATGGAATAAAATCAGCCATTGTTGAAAGAAAGAAATTTAATACCAATCGAACACTTTTGGTCGGAGAGTTTACGCGTCAATATAAAGATCTTGAGAATATCGATCTGGTAAAAGCAAATATAGAGGCGCTTTCAGATGAAAATACTTTTACTATTTGTACGGCACACCAGCCTAATATTTTTACCGGCCATCTGTATTTTGTTTACAAAATTTTGCATACAATAAAGCTTGCAAACTTTTTAAAAAAGGAATTACCGGAATATAATTTTGTTCCGGTTTTCTTTATGGGGAGTGAAGATGCAGATGTGGAAGAACTGAACCACATTGAATTGGATGGTGAAAAATATGTTTGGGAAACGAAGCAAAAAGGAGCTTTTGGCAGAATGAAAGTTGATGACGCACTTTTAAAATTAATAGGTAAAATTTCGGGGAGACTATCAGTTGAAAATCACGGAACTTTTTTAGTAGATCTTTTAAAAAAATGTTACAGCAAAAATGCAACGATAGAAGAAGCTACTTTTTTGTTTATACATGAATTGTTCAAAGAATTTGGTTTATTAATTCTGTTGCCTGACAATGCTGCTTTTAAAAAAGAAATGATCTCGGTTTTTGAGGAAGATATTTTTAATAATACTTCTTCTGAAATTGTAAGTCAATCTTCCGGAAAATTATCGGAAAATTACAAGGCGCAGGCTTATCCGCGAGAGATCAACCTTTTTTATTTAAAAGATGATCTGCGAAACAGGATTGTTCCGGTTGAAGATCATTTTGTAGTGCATGATACTGACATTGTTTTTTCAAAACAAGAAATGAAAGCAGAACTGCAGCAGCATCCTGAGCGCTTTAGCCCGAATGTGATTTTGCGCGGTTTGTTCCAGGAAATTATTTTGCCGGATGTTGCCTGGATAGGTGGTGGTGGCGAATTGGCCTACTGGCTTCAACTGAAAGATCTTTTTAAAAATTATGAAGTTCCGTTTCCTGTTCTGATCCTTAGAAATTCTTTTCTTATTGTGGATGAAAAATATGAAAGATTACTGCAGATATTAAATTTAAAACCTATTGATCTTTTTAAAGGGAAAGAAAATTTATTGAATGAGATAGTAAACAAAGAAACTTCGTCGATTTTAAATCTCGACAAACAAAAAAATGACTTTGATAGAGTTTACAATGAAATAAAATCAATTGTAAGTGGCATCGATACTACATTAGAAGAACATGCCAAAGCTTTGGAGACAAGGCAAATGAAAAAATTATCTGCGCTCGAAAAGAAAATGCTTCGTGCGGAAAAAAGAAAATTTTCAGATCAAAAAAATCAATTGAATAAAATATTTACCGGCTTATTTCCCGGAGATGGTTTGCAGGAACGAAAAGATAATTTTATGCTCTTTTATTCCCACCTGGGAAATGATTTTTTTAAAATACTTTACGATGCTTCCTTGCCGCTGGAGCAGGAATTTTGTGTGCTGGAAAATATTGAGGAACAATCAAAATAAAATTCGCATTATTTGTTCATTTACTGCGTTTTTAAAGACCTTCCTTTTGCTTCAACTACTTTTGCTTTTTTCTCCACATCTTCCTTCATTTTATTTTTAAAGGCATTTAATTTCTTGGAGAGTTCTTTGTCGGAGATGCCCAGGATTTCTGCGGCCAGGATGCCGGCATTTTTTGCCGCATTTAAGGCTACAGTAGCCACCGGAACGCCATTAGGCATTTGCAAAATAGAAAGCAGAGAATCCCAGCCGTCAATGGAGTTGGAAGATTTTATGGGAACGCCGATAACGGGAAGTGTGGTTAGGGAGGCTACCATTCCGGGTAGATGTGCGGCGCCTCCGGCGCCGGCAATGATTACTTTTAATCCACGCGCTGAGGCTGAAGAAGCATAGTCAACCATTCGCTTTGGCGTACGATGCGCCGAAACTATAGAGAGTTCATAGGGAACCTCAAAATCTTTTAAGATGTCTGCAGCAGCCTGCATCACATTAAGATCGCTGTCGCTGCCCATTATGATGCCGACAACCGGTTGTTTCGCTCTTGCCATTTTGAAAATGTTTGCGATAAAGATAATGCAAGGTTACAGATTGGCAATATCTCCCGATAATAATGCAACAGTGGCTTCAGCAATTTTAGCCTGGTAAAGGTCGTTGTACAGGCGGTTCCTGGCGTCGTTATAACTAATCTGAATTTGCCGAAGTTCCACGGAAGTGATGTTTAATCTTTTATAACGTTCGGTAGCGATCATAATGTTTTCTTTTGCCAGCACAAGATTATTTCGCTCCAGTTCAATGGCCTTTAGCGCGTTGTTATAATTGATGTATGCATTATTTAATTGCGTTTCCAGGGTATTTTTTGTTTGGTCAATTGTGATTTGCTGATCTTTTAATTGGATATCACTTATCTGCAATTGCTTTTTTACTACAATGCCGGCAAACAGCGGAACAGATATGCCGATAGATCCGGAAGGTCCATAGGTTTGATTAAACAGGTTGAAACCTGCGCCACTACTGCTTCTGGAAAAATTATAATATCCGTTTAAATTAACCGAGGGAAGACGATTGGCATTAATTTCTTTTTTTTCTTGTTCTAAAATATATAATTGGCTATTGGCAAGAAGAATATCGGGGTTTTGTTTCGAAATCATATTTTGTACATCCGTGTAAGCCGGCAAAGGCATTACAAGTATCGTATCAACGACATTAAAAGATGTGTCTGGTTTTTTGCCCATCAGGTTTAATAAAGAAGCTTTCGATGTCGCGATCGAATTTTCAAGTGACAATAAATTGGAGCGCTGTTCATTCAGGTCTACCTGCGCCTGTAAAACTTCATATTTCGCTCCCGTTCCTATTTCATACCTGCGTTCAGCAAGTGTATATCTGTCGCTGTATAAACTGATCTGTTCAAGGGTTGCTTTTTTTTGCTCGTTAAGTGTAACGATGTTGTAATAAGAACTGACCACATTATAAACCGTTTCATTCAGATTTTTTTTGAAAGCATACTCTCCTGTACGTTCTAGTTCTTCCAGTCTTTTTTTGGTGGCAAACATTTTCAAGCCGTCGAATATTCTCCAGTTTACCGCGATGCCCGCATTAAGGTTTTGTGAGCTGTTGCCTTTTTTGGTGATTACCGTGCCATTACTTAATTTTTGTTGAAGATTATTTACACCCACCTGCTTTGTGGCGGTAGCGCTTACAACCGGAATGGCGCCCGTATTGGCCCAACTGTTATTTATGGAGCCTATTTCTATTTCATTTTTGCTGATGATAATGCCATAATTGTTTTCAATAGCGGTGATCACTGCTTCCTGCGCTGTCATTAACGTATCCTGCGCCTGCAGGGCACGCTGTTGAATTAATGAAAAGAATAAAACAAAAAATAATTTACAGAAGCGCCTCATCCAATGGTTGTTTTTTGCGTGAAAGAAATTCGTACATCGCCGGCACCACATACAAAGTAAGTATCAGTGAAAACATAATTCCACCAACGATTACAATCCCCAGCGGAACGCGGCTTGTGGAAGCATCGCCGATGGAAAGAGCCAGCGGTAAAGCACCAAGAGACATGGCAAGGCTGGTCATTAGAATAGGCCTTAAACGTGAATAGGCCGACTCAATGACCGCATCCATTTTTTTCATTCCCTGGTCTCTTTTCTGGTTGGCAAATTCAACAATAAGAATTCCGTTCTTGGTTACCAAACCAATCAGCATGATCATCCCTATTTGAGAAAATATATTAAACGTTTGTCCGAACAGCCACAATGATAGCAAAGCACCTGCTAAAGCCAACGGCACGGTGATCATAATAATGAATGGATCTATAAAGCTTTCAAACTGGGCGGCCAGTACAAGGTAAATAAGAATCAGCGCCAATATAAAAGCAAAGAGTGTATTGCCGGAGCTTTCAGAGAAATCTCGTGAAGTGCCGCTAAGTGCTGTGGTAAAAGATTCGTCTAATAATTTTTTCGCGATGCGGTTCATTTCCTCAATGCCTTCGCCTACGGTTTTACCGGGTGCGAGCCCCGCAGAAATAGTAGCGGATTTATACCGGTTGAAATGATAAATTGTTGGTGGTGCCGATGCCTCGGAAATGGTAACCAAATTATCAAGGCCGATGTTATCGCCGCGGTCATTTTTTACAATAATCTTGCTAAGGTCGTTCGGATCATCACGGTCGCTGCGATCCACCTGTCCCAGCACCTGGTATTGTTTTCCTGATTTTAAAAAATAGCCCAGCCTTCTGTCACTATAGGCGAGTTCGAGCGCCTGGTTGATATCGTCAACATTTACACCCAATTCACTGGCACGCAGCCGGTCGATATTTATCCTTAGTTCAGGTTTATTAAATTTCAAATCCGCGTCCACCCCCTGTAAAATGGGGCTTTTCTTCGCCTCGTCCAAAAATTCCGGAAGCACTTTCCGTATTTTATCAAAGTCATTGTTTTGAATTACAAATTCTATCGGCTGGCCTCCATGCCTGTTGGTAGAGATAGTCTGTTCCTGGCTGGCGAATGCTCGTCCCTGTGGAAATTTTCTGAGATTACGATTGACCATATTTACAATATCCTGCTGCGATCTTACCCTGTCCTGGGGATCGACAAGACCAACACTAAAAAAGCCGGAATTAATAGAGCCTCCGCCAAATCCCGGCGAAGTAAGGCTAATCATCATTTTTTTCTCTGGAATCGAATCTGTTAGAAACTGGCTCAACGAATCCATATAAGAATCCATGTAATCATAGGAAGTGCCTTCAGGGGCCGTAACCATTAACCGAAACTGGCTACGATCTTCCATGGGAGCCAGTTCTGACGGGATAGAAGAAAAAATAAAATAGATGATACCAACACAAATGGCTACGAGGCCTAGCGCCACCCACTTAAATTTCATAAATGCCGTTAAACTTTTTTTGTAACCCTTTTCCATCGACACGAAAAACGGTTCTGTTTTTTTATAAAACCACGAATGCCCGATTTTTTTATGGGTGAGTTTTACATTAAGCACAACCGTTAAAGTAAGTGATACAAATGCTGAAATCAATACAGCACCGGCAACAACGATTCCGAATTCACGAAACAACCTTCCGACAAAGCCTTGTAAAAAGACAATAGGTAAAAACACGATCGCCAATGTGATAGAGGTAGAAATTACGGCAAAATATATTTCCTTCGCTCCTTCTTTCGCCGCCTTGTATTTATTCATCCCGGCTTCGATCTTCTTAAAAATGTTTTCCGTGACAACGATACCATCGTCGACAACCAACCCTGTGGCCAATACAATACCAAGAAGCGTGAGGACATTAATAGTGAACCCACAAATATACATGATAAAGAATGCGCCGATCAGTGAAACAGGGATATCAAAGAGAGGGCGAAGTGCCAGTATCCAATCGCGGAAAAACAAATAGATAATAAGGATCACCAGGCCTAAGGCTATCAAAAGTGTTTCTTCTACCTCAGAGATAGATTTTTTAATAAACCTGGTTTGATCGAATGCCACATCCATCTTCAAATCCTGTGGCACCTCTTTTTTAATATTGGCGAGCCTTTTGTAAAATTCATTTGCAATTGAAACATAATTGGCGCCGGGTTGCGGAACAATGGCCAGCATGATCATCGGTACACCACTTTCTTTCAATCCTGATTCTTCATTTTCAGGGCCTAAAACCACATCAGCAACATCTTTTAATTTGACATTTACGCCACCTATATTTTTTACAATGAGATTATTAAATTGTTCTTCGGTATTTAATTTCCCAAAAGTTCTAACGGATAATTCAGTTGTGTTACCTGAAATTTTTCCGGCCGGTAGTTCCACACTTTGTGTGCGCAAAGCGGTTTGCACGTCATTCATAGAAATTCCATATGCCTGCATTCTGTCTGGCTTAAACCAGATTCGCATCGCATATCTTTTTTCTCCCCAAACCGAAATTGAGCTTACACCTGGAATAGTTTGTAACCTTTCTACAATATTATTTTCCGCATATTCTGTTACCTGCAAAAGGTTGCGGGTATTACTTTGTACCGTAACTGCGATAATGGGTTGAGCATTTGCATCAGCTTTAGAAACGACCGGGGGCGCGTCGATATCCTGTGGTAACTGGCGGGTTGCCTGCGACACTTTATCACGTACATCGTTGGCGGCGGTTTCGAGATCTACACTCAACTCGAATTCTACATTAATATTACTGCGGCCCTGGTTGCTGGACGAACTAATATTTTTTACACCCGGAATACCATTGATGGCTTTTTCCAGCGGTTCTGTTATTTGTGATTCGATGATATCAGAGTTGGCGCCGGCATAAGAAGTTCTTACAGAAATATTTGGAGGGTCAATTGCCGGGTAGTCCCTTACCCCCAAAAACTTAAAACCGATGATACCAAACAGGACAATCGCCAGGTTCAAAACGATGGCGAATACAGGCCTGCGCAAACTTATCTCGGAAATATTCACTTTTGTATGCTATTTATTTATGGATGAAAGATTGATCTTACTACCCGGTTTGATGGAAAGCAAGCCCGTAGTAATAACGGTATCACCGATAGAAAGACCACTTAAGATTTCTACTTTTGCGGAATCTCTTGTGCCGGTGGTAACCACTTTAAAATCAGCATGGCCACCATTATAAGTGATAACTTTTTTATCTCTTGCTTCCGGAATGATGGCTTGTGTAGGTATCATTACCGCTTCATTATCGTCGCCCATATCGAAAGCAACTTTCGCAAAAGAACCGGCAGTAATATTCTTGTCTGTATTTTCTACTACAGCGTGCACTTTCAGGCTCCTGTTCTCCTGGGTAATGCCTGATTCTGTTGCAAATATTTTTGCTGTATATTTTTTGGGAGAAGATTCTGTAGTAAAATTAATCACATTTCCCAACTGAACTTTTGGTGTAAATTTTTCGGGAACGCTAAATTCCAGTTTTAATTTTGAATCCTGCCTGATAGTGGTAATAACAGTTGCAGGTGTAATGAAAGCGCCGATGCTGATATTTTTAAATCCGATCTTACCATTAAAAGGTGCGCGGATGATCGTTTTATTAATAGATGCCTGCAAAACCTGTATATCTGCCTTAATACTGCTTACATCCAAAACGCTCAAATCGTAATCCTGCTGACTTATGCCACCAATCTTTAATAATTCTTCCTGGCGTTCCTGCGTTTTTTGCGCAACCTGAAGTTGTACTCTAAGCTTTTGCAGTTGCGCCTGGAGATCACCATCGAAAAGCCGCGCGAGTAAAGTTCCTTTTCTTACATGTGCGCCTTCATTGATCGACAGGTAAGTTACTTTTCCCGAAACTTCAGGATGAATTTCTGTTTCTTCAAAAGGCAATAAAGTTCCCGCTACTTCTATGCTTGAATGCAAAACCGAGGGATGAATGATATAACCTTCTACTGATAAAGCCGGTGGTGCGGAAGGCATGGAATTTTGTCCCGGGGGATCAATTTTATTTTTTTTGCTTCCGCATGAAGAAATAAAAATAACTAAGATTATTACTTGTAAGAACTTGCCGTACTTCAATTTCATTTACAATGCTGATTTTTCTGCTGAATTTATATGACGTTTTATTTTAGAAAACCCCTCGGTGTCATTATGACACAACCCGCAATAGATGCTTCACTTTATTGGCAATATGAATTAGTTCCTGCCTTTCGTTGCTGAGAACAGTCACATGCCCCATTTTTCTTCCGGGGCGGGTTTCTTTTTTCCCATAGATATGAACAAACACATTTTCAATTTGAAGTACTTCATCAAGATGTTCATAAACAGCTTTCCCTTTGTAATTCTCTTCACCTATTAAGTTAACCATCGCCGAGTGCATAATCGGTTTCGTAAATCCTAAGGGATATCCAAGAATGACCCGCCAAAGCATATCGAATTGCGATGAATACGCTGCTTCAATAGTATGATGGCCGCTATTATGAACTCGTGGTGCCGTTTCATTCACCAACACATTGTCGTCGATATCTATGAACAATTCTACTGCAAAGATACCTGCACTTTTAAGGTTCTTCACAACCGTTAATGCAATCGCTTCTGCCTTCCATAAAGTTTTTTCGCCTATGATGGCCGGGCACAACTGGTATTCCAGCAAATTGAGGTCCTGGTTGAAGACCATTTCTACAGGCGGATAAAGGGCTGTTTTGCCATCTTCAGCCATTGCTACAACAATTGAAATTTCTTTTTTGATGCGTACCATTTTTTCCAGTACTGCATCCTGGTCAAAGGCCTTATCAAAGTCTTTCTCATCCTTTAAAAGTTGTACTCCGCGGCCATCGTATCCGCCCATTGCCAGTTTATGGGCTGCAGGCAAAAGATGTGAATGCTGATCCAGTTGTTCTTTCTTTGATGTCACTACGAAAGGAGAAGTCGGGATGTCGTTCTCCTTGTAAAAATTTTTTTGTGTGATTTTGTTTTTGATGATTTCCAGCGCATGTGGGCGGGGATACACTGTTACGCCTTCTTCTTCCAGTTTTTTCAAGGCTTCGATATTTACTGATTCAATTTCAATCGTGATGGCATCAAGGTCTTTTCCAAAATTGTATACATCGTCAAAGCTGGTAATATCGCCCTTTGTAAAATGGTGACATAAATGAGCAGCCGGGCATTCGGCATTTTTTTCCATTACAAAAGTCTCTACAGGGTAATTGGCTGCTGCCTGTAATAACATTCTTCCAAGTTGGCCTCCGCCAAGTATTCCTGCTTTTTTCATGAAAATTTTTTCTGCAAGATAAATGTTAGAAATTTATTAGACGACTACCGTAAAGGATTTAGAATATTTTATAGTAAACCCATAAATTTCGAAGATTTTTATTTTGCTATATCTTAGCCCTACTTAAAATTTTCAATGAAAAAATTATTCCTTGCCGTTATTTGCTTGTCGCTCGTGCTTTTGATGAGTTGCAGTTCCACTAAAAACTCAGGTAGCCAAACTATCTCGCAACAATGGATCAATCGAAATTTACAGTCTGCTGCCAAACAATATAAGGTGTTGATGCAACAAGTTCCCGGAGGCGTAATGCCCGAAACCTTTACCAATGCGCGGTTGGTTACCTGCAAGCCTTCCAACTGGATCGCGGGTTTTTATCCGGGAAATTTAATTCTTCTCTTTAAAGCCACCGGTGATTCTGCTTTTTATAAAGAAGCGCTTCGTAAAATTACTTTAATGGATACTGAACAATACAACACCGGAACGCATGATCTTGGTTTTATGATGTATTGTAGTTATGGCAATTTGTATAAAATTTCTCCGAAGGAAAAATACAAACAAATCCTCTTGAATTCAGCGCGGTCGTTATCAACGAGGTTCAATCCGGAAGTTGGATGTATCCGTTCGTGGGGCGACAAAAATGATACGAACGAATTTAAAGTGATCATTGACAATATGATGAACCTTGAATTGCTGATTTGGGCTGCAAAAGAAATAGGTGATACTTCATTTTCTCATATTGCCATTTCACATGCCAACACTACAATGAAAAATCATTTCAGGCCCGATAATAGTTCCTGGCATGTGGTGATCTATAACCCGCAAACGGGTGAAGTAATTAAAAAAGTAACGGCACAAGGTGCTGCTGATTCATCTGCATGGGCAAGGGGTCAGTCGTGGGGATTGTATGGATTTACTATGATGTACCGCGAAACAAAAGATCAAAAATATTTGGAACAGGCACAGAAAATCGCGCATTTTATTTTGAATAATCCTCATCTTCCGGCTGATAAAATTCCTTATTGGGATTATGATGCGCCAAATATTCCTGATGCGAAACGGGACGCTTCTTCCGCAGCCATCATGGCTTCTGCACTGATCGAACTTTCAAAATACAGTGATGCTTCTTTATCAAAAAAATATTTGAATACAGCTTCTGTTATTCTTCATTCTCTTTCTTCGCCAACCTATCGCGCTGCTTATGAAAAAGAAGGCGGATTTCTTTTAAAACACAGCGTAGGAAACATGAATGCCAATGCTGATGTGGACGTGCCTTTGCCGTATGCTGACTACTATTATCTTGAAGCATTGATGCGATTTAAAAACGCGCTGCAGTAAACAAAGAAATTTTAGTGATTTTTATTTTGGGCAAAAAAAATTTTTGTTGTTTAAAAATTAATCGTAATATTGCGATTATAAATTGAACTATGGGCGCAACCAAAGCAGAAGAATTTACTTTAAAGGACAATCGCATTGCAACCTATGCCAAAGCGCTGGCACATCCGGCAAGAATAGCAATTCTTAAGCTGTTAATTAAGAAACAAGCTTGTGTTTGTGGTGATATTGTTGACGAGCTTCCTATCTCGCAAAGCACGGTATCACAGCACTTGAAAGAATTAAAGCAATCAGGTTTGATAAAGGGAGACATCGAAGGCGCGAAAGTTTGCTATTGCATTAATGGTAAAGAATGGAACGCTGCAAAGGAACGGTTAATTGAGTTGTTTGATTCATATAAAGGTAATGATAGCTGCTGCTGATTCTGATAGAAATTAATCTAAATATTACGATAATAAAAAAAACAACACAATGGAAAATGAAAATGACTTAAAAGAAATTGTAAGGCAAAAATATTCAGAGATTGCTTTACAGGACAAAGAAACCAACCAGTCTTCCTGCTGTGGCTCGGGCGGTTGCAGTGAAGAGGTTTATAATATTATGTCTGAAGATTATGAGAACCTTGAAGGCTACAATCCGGATGCAGACTTAGGTTTGGGTTGCGGATTGCCCACGCAGTTTGCAAAAATTGAAAAAGGTGACGTAGTAATCGACCTGGGAAGTGGTGCGGGCAATGATGCATTTGTAGCAAGATATGAAACCGGTGAAACGGGCAAAGTGATCGGGATAGATTTTACAACTGCAATGATTCAAAAAGCAAGAAGCAATGCAGAATTGAGAGGGTTTAATAACGTAGAGTTCCGCGAAGGCGATATTGAAAAAATGCCGGTCACTTCTAATGTTGCTGATGTGATCGTGAGCAATTGTGTATTGAATCTCGTCCCAAACAAAGACGGTGTTTTTAAAGAAATATTTCGTGTACTCAAGCCCGGAGGGCATTTCAGTATTTCTGATATCGTACTGGAAGGAAACCTTCCCGCCAATATTCAAAATGCTGCTGAAATGTATGCGGGATGCGTATCAGGCGCCATTCAAAAGCAGGTTTATCTTGAATTAATCGAAAGCAATGGTTTTTGTAATATTACCATTCAAAAAGAAAAAGTCATTGTTGTTCCTGATGATATTTTGCAAAATTATTTATCAGAACAAGAGATCAGCGAATTTAAAAATTCAGGTGCAGGAATTTATAGCATTACCGTTTATGCAGAAAAACCTTTGGCAGAAAGTGAGTGTGGATGTGCTCCTGGTTGCTGTAATTAAAATTTTAGTTTTTAAGTATGACTTTAGAAAAAATGCTTCCCGGAGATTGGGATGCTGTAAAGCAAATTTATGAAGAAGGTATTGCGACAGGGCACGCAACTTTCCAGCAACAAGCGCCTGGATGGGATGAATGGAATAAAGATCATTTGCCTCACAGCCGCATCGTGGCAAAAGAAAACAATGAAGAGTTAGGCTGGGCGGCGCTTACAGCTGTTTCGGGACGATGCGTATACGCAGGCGTTGGTGAAGTAAGTGTTTATGTAAGCGCTAAAGCGAGAGGCAAAGGATTAGGCAAGCAATTACTTCAAAAATTAATTGAAGAAAGTGAAGCCAATAATACCTGGACCCTGCAGGCAGGAATTTTTCCCGAGAATCTAGCAAGTATAAAAATTCATGAAGATTGTGGTTTTCGAATTGTGGGAACGAGAGAAAGAATTGGCCAGATGAAGGGTGTATGGAGAGATACCCTGTTAATGGAAAGAAGAAGTAAAATAATTGGTGTTTAAAAAATTGAAATGAATGTCATCAAACAACTGCGCGCCTGCGCATGAACGAAGAAAATTAAAATTTCTTGACAGGTATTTAACCTTATGGATCTTTATCGCCATGCTTTTGGGCGTGGGCATCGGCTACTTTATTCCGTCGTCTTCAGCTTTTATAAACTCATTTTCTGCAGGAACTACTAATATTCCCCTTGCGATTGGTTTGATCTTAATGATGTATCCTCCCTTTGCAAAAGTGAGATATGATAAGATGCGCGAAGTTTTTAAGAACACAAAAGTATTAAGCGTTTCACTTTTACTCAACTGGATTATTGGTCCGGTATTAATGTTCTTTTTGGCAATTATTTTTTTGCGCGGCTACCCAGAATACATGACAGGCCTGATTCTTATCGGCCTGGCCCGCTGTATTGCCATGGTAATTGTATGGAACGAACTGGCGGAAGGAAGCCGTGAATATGCAGCAGGACTGGTGGCATTGAATAGTATTTTCCAGGTGTTGCTATACAGTGTTTATGCCTATGTGTTTATTACCGTTTTGCCGCCTTTGTTTGGCATTAACGGAGCTGAAGTAAATATAACCATTGGGCAAATTGCAGAAAGCGTTGCCATTTATTTGGGAATTCCTTTTGCTGCCGGAATTATCAGTCGTTATGGTTTAATTAAATTGAAAGGAGAAGAATGGTATCAGCATAAATTTGTTCCGTTGATTTCTCCAATCACTTTGATAGCATTGCTCTTTACAATCATAATCATGTTTAGTTTGAAAGGAAAATTGATTGTTCAAATCCCGATGGATGTAATTCGTATAGCCATACCGTTAGTGATTTATTTTGCGATTATGTTTTTTGTCAGTTTTTTAATTGCCAAAAGAATGGGCGCCGATTATTCAACAAACGCCTCTATTGCATTTACCGCGGCAGGAAACAATTTTGAACTTGCTATTGCAGTTGCGATAGGCGTTTTCGGTATCAATTCAGGGCAAGCATTTGCAGGCGTTATCGGCCCGTTAGTTGAAGTGCCTGCATTGATTTCACTTGTAAATGTAGCGTTCTGGTTACGTAAAAAATATTATAAAAAAGCTTCGTTTACTTAAAAACTTAAACAGCAATTGAAATGAAAAAAGTATTGGTTCTATGTACAGGCAATAGTTGCCGCAGCCAGATTGCAGAAGGTTATTTGAGGAAATTTGCAAATGGCAAAGCTGAAATTTATTCGGCAGGAATTGAAACACACGGTGTAAATCCGGGCGCCATTGCTGTAATGAGAGAAGATGGAATTGATATTTCCCATCATACTTCCAATAATATTGATGAATACAGGAATATTGATTTTGATTATGTAATTACCGTCTGCGATAACGCCAAAGAAAGATGCCCCTTCTTTCCAACTTCAGCAAAAAAGTTTCATCAAAATTTTCCTGATCCTGCAAAAGCAAAAGGAACTGAAGACGAGATTATGAACGAATTCAGAAAAGTAAGAGATATGATTAAAGTGTATTCGGAAAAATTTGTTGACGAAAATCTCTAGAGTGGATTTCAAATTATGTTTAGCACAGATTTCACTGATTACTAATTACTGCATTTCCTTGAAAAATTAAAATCCGCGCAAATCCGTGTAATCCGTGGCCACAAAATTTTGCCAGCTCCTGAGGAACTTATTAACGAAGCAAATTATTTTCCTTAATAAACCCAATTAGCAAATCAGCAATTTCCCTATGCTCCTGCAAATCAGGGTGGCTTACACAACCTTGATCATATTGCTTTTCAAAAAAGTATTTGTAGATATTTTTATCTCCATGTTGATGAAAATAATTATCAATTGAGGTAAGATAATTTTTTAAAACGGCTCTCAGTTTATCATCTGCCATCGGGCTGCTCAGTAAAAGGATTTTTGCATTGGCGTATTTACTTCTAACGGTTTTTACAAAATCAACATAGGCACTGCAAAATGCGGTCGAATCCTGTATGCCATCATTTTGGCCTAAACAAATCGTAACAAGATCCGGAACATAATCGTTGAAATCGTAAGGGATCGAATCATCCCGCATATCGATTTTATCATATACCTGTGGCATCAATATTTTCATATCGCAGCAACTGTGTATCATGCCAATTCCTGAGACAGAAGCCAGTTCCCATTGGGCATTCAAAGCTCTCGCGGTCAGCGGCCCGTAAGCCATGTACGCATTGTGCTGGTCGTACCATTGCCCTTTACCACACCCGACTTCAGAAGTATCTGCACCAAAACCGCAGGTGATGGAATTGCCGATAAATTCTATTTTTTTAGATGGTTTTGGCGGTAACTGCAAAAGTTTTTTGCATTCAATTCCTTCAAATTCCAAATAACCATTTCCGGATTCTGTGTCTTTGCAAATAGTTATTGAATGAGTGCCGTTACTCAATCCGTGAAATGTTATTTTATTTGAAGCAAATTTGGTTTGGAAACGATAGGCTTTTCCATCAACAACCATTTCTAAATAATTATGGACATTGCCATACAAAACCTGGTCATTGATAAAAAGCGTACACTCATCACCGTTAAATTTTACTTTTAAATAAACGCCCGGCGCCCAAAACCTCGGCAGACCTTCATTGGTTTTTTGTATCCTGCCATAATATTGAATTAAAGAATTTCCGGATTTGTAAAAGTTTTTTCCCGATGATAGCGCCGTGGCATTCTTAATGGAAAACGTAATATCTTTTTGTGCAAACACGAAGCTTGCAGAAAACAAAATCACCAGCAAGCAAAGAGATGTTTTAATCAGGCGCATAGATTTTTTAAATTGAAGTAAGCAAATTATTTAAACAAAAGTTCTTACACCCACTGCGTTGTAGGAATTACGAAATTCTTTTGGCGTGCTGTCTTTTTTCTTCTTAAAAATTCTGTTGAAATTGGACATATTATTAAAACCACATTTATAAGCAATCTCATTGATGCTTTGCGTGGTTTCAATCAGCATGCGAGACGCATGACCGAGTCGGACATCATTCAACGTGTCAATAAAAGTTTTACCTGTTCTTAACTTAAAAAATCTTGAAAGCGACACTTCTGTCATGCCGGCAATTTTTGCGGCATCACTTAAGGTAATATTTTGCCCAAAATTATTATTAACATGTTCCATTATCTTTTCAATCCGCCGGCTGTTATAAGACAGTGTTTCTTTATTGAAGGAAGCATCGGAAAGTATGCGAAAATTTCTTGAAATAGAAAGATCATGCAGGATAGACATCAACTCCAGCACAGAATCAAAGCCTTGTTTTTGCGCAAGCTGATCAATTCTTGGCATAATAGCCAAGGTTGTTTCTTTTGAAAATAAAACACCGCGCGAAGCACGTTGCATGAGATTGCGGATGAAGCTGAGCTGGTTGCGTTGCAAAAACTTTTCGTCGAATAAATCCCTATGAAATTGTATGGTGATCTCTTTGATATTTTTTGCCTGGCAATTGTGTGTAAACCAGCCATGCTGCAGGTTTGACCCTACCAATACCATTTCAATATTCTCAATTTCTTCTACGTGATCACCAATCACCCTTTTGGCTCCCGCGGCATTTTGAATGAAATTCAATTCCAGTTCTTCATGAATATGAAGCGGAAAATCGAATTCGCTTTTGATCCTTGAGAATACAGAAAAGCAGTCGCTTTGTGTTAGCGGCGTGATTTCTCTTAACAGGTTGGAGTTCATTTTACGATTTATTTTGTAATAAAAATTTATTACAGAAGCAAAAAAAGTATTACTAATTACATTTGCTAAAAATAAATAAAATATAGACAGGATATATATTTTCGGAGATTATTTTTTAAATCTCCAAGATAAGTTTTGTAAAACAGATAATAATATACCGGAAAGGAGTTTAGATTATGAGATAACGCTGATCCATTTTTTTGCCGATTTTTTGAAGAATAAGTTATTACAATAAAAAACTACCAGGTAGTAAAACTTCCTGGTAGTAAACAAACAAATAAAGTAGTTTTTGCTTTTCTTGTAGAAATAATCCGCCGGATATTTCCTATGCAAGAGCAAGGGTTTGGCTATTTAATTAATCTTCTTAAGCGTCTGATTGCCCATGCTTACAAAAACAGACACTATAGAATCATTTGTCCTGTTGAATTTCACAACGATATCCGGGCCTTTTATATAAAAATTATCTTTCGAAACCGCGCTGAGCGGCACTGTGTCTCCCCCTGGAGCTAATACCATGAGTTTGTTGTTTTCAATATAAACCTTTAACTGCCCTGACGCGTCCTCACCATAAGTGCCCACATATTCTTTTAAGATTTCCAGTGGCAAGTCAACTTCGTCTTTTTCAACGGGTAACTGGTAGGGTTCATCAAATGTCACGGCAACAAGATTGTTGATAAATTCATTGGTATTCATATCCTGGAAATTGGATAGAAAAATTATTGTCGTGCTATCCTGTGGGAACATCATCAACATGCTAAGAAAGCCTGGAATACTTCCGGTGTGGCCAATCATATGGTGCCCGCTTTGATCCCTTATTATCCAGCCTAAGCCGTATTCACCTGATACAGGGGTTACCGATTGGGTAAAACTCGTATTGCCCGCCTTTAGTTGCCGCTCTACGTAAGTTGCCCACTTGAACAAATCACCGGTTGTGGTATACAGTGCGCCGGCACCCGATGCAGCGGAGACCTGTTTGTCGCCACCTGCGTCAGCCCATTCACCGGTCGAGGGATTAAGCGTATATCCCCGGGCTTTATCCTGTGAAGGTCTTTCATAATAGTCGACTCCTGAGTTGGATAATCCCGCCTTATCCAGGACTAATTTTTTAACCAGTATACTATAATCCGTTTTCATAATTTTTTGGGCGATATACCCAAGCAATATGTAATTAAAATTGTTGTATTCGAAATGTTTGCCTGGTTCAAAGTGAGTCGTATCCGGCATAAAATTTTCTACCATTTTGTTTAATTCGATGGTGTTTTCAGGAGTTCTGCCATGGATACCTGAAGTGTGGCTAAGCAGGTTTTTTATCGTGATGTTATTGGCCCAGGTGGCAGAAGGAAGGTATTTGGAAACCGGGTCGTCAAGCTTTAATTTTTTATCCTTAACCAATTGCATAATCAGGGCCGAGGTAAACATTTTTGTTAATGAACCCGCCCTGAATTGCGTGTTGGTGGAATTGCTTTTTTTATCGGCAATGTCCGAATATCCGAATGCCTTATTAAAAATTATTTTATCATTTTTGGCAATTAATACGGCACCGCTAAACTTATGTTGTACAGTGTAAGCGTTCAGTAATTTTTCGGCATTGCCGGCAATATTTTGTGCGTGTAGATAGCCTGGCACTACAAGCAACAGTAAACAAAGTTTTTTTATCATTTTTTATTTTTCACCAAAATTATTCACATAATAAGACATTGTCAATCACATAAAAAGGTGATTTTAGCTACAGGAACCGGAAGATATTTTGTGAGATAGCATAGGGGAATGAAAAAATATTTTGCCGGTGATAGCAAAATATTGAAAAGTGCGCAGGGGAAAAATTATTGACAATTAAACCACCTTTGATTTGATGGCTTTTGCAACAGCTTCACTCTTTGAATTCACGTGAAGTTTATCGTATATTTTTTTTATGTGCGAGCGAACAGTATCTATGGCAATGTACAGTTCGGCGGCGATGAGTTTATAGCTATATCCGTCCACCAATAACTGCAAAACTCCTTTCTCCCGTTCGGTGAGGTTGAATGTTTCATTACTTGCTTTGTTGCTGGCCGAAAACATTTTTAAAACCTGGCTGGCGATAGATGAAGTCATGGGTGCGCCGCCTGTCTGCGCTTCCTGGATGTATTCCAATAGTTTGGCGGGTGGTGTTTTTTTAAGAATATAACCGTTCGCTCCGTTCCTTATAGATTCAAATACATTCTCATTATCATCAAACACGGTGAGCATCAAAACTTTTATATCGTTGTTCTTTAACCGCAGTTTTTTTAACCCTTCGATGCCATCTGTTTCCGGCATGTTAATGTCCATAAGGATCACATCTGGCTTTAGCACTTCGCAATCTGCAACAATATCGCTGCAGTTTACAAAGGCGCCCACTACATCGAAGCCTTCGGTACCTTCCAGTAAAATAGAAAGCGTGTTTCTTAACTGGTTGTTGTCTTCATAAATTAAAACCTTAATCATAAAAAGTGAATTAAAGTACAATATTAGTTATAGATATGCTCACTGGCAATCACATATTTATGTGTATTTTTTGTTTAACGGAATAACGAGCAAAACATGGGTGCCCTTGCCGGGATAAGATTTTACAGTATAGCTTCCTTTAAAACTTTGCGCTCTTTTTTGCATGTTTTCAATTCCGTTTCCATAAACAATGTTGGTAGATTCAAAGCCAATGCCGTCATCCGTTATGGTTAGCAGCAGTTCATTATTTTTAAATGAAAATTCTATGGAAACCAAATTTGCTTTCGCATATTTGGCAATGTTGTTTAATGTTTCTTTAAATATCAAGAGCATGGATCTTCTCACGTCCATATTCAGTGAAATACTTTTTACGCCGGCACCATCAGTAAATTTATAACTGATATTCCGCGGCTCAAAAATGTTAGCTGCATATTCACGCATGCGCGCTTCTATTTTGTCCATGGTATCATTGGCCGGTTTAATATTCCATACTATATCATCCATCGCATCCATCATCTGGCTGCTGTTGTCAGTTATTTTATCCAGATAATTTTTTACTTCCGGCGTGTTGGTTTCTATCTTATTTCTTGACATTTCACTTAAGATGTTGATGGAGGTAAGCGTAGAGCCAACATCATCATGAAGGTCTCTTGCAACTTTTTCCCGTATTCTTTGTACAGCCCTGATGCGATTGATACGCAACTTATAAATGATGTATAAAGGAATGAATGCTACTATCACCATCAGGCTGATAAACCACCATGTTTGCCAGTAAGGTTTTGAGATATTAATATTAAGTGACGTTATATGGGCCGATTGAACACCATCTTCATTCAGGCATTTCACCTGGAAAATATAGTTGCCGGGGGCAAGGGATGCATAAGAAGGGTTGTAGGGTTTTTCGGCGCGGACCCAAATGTCGGACGCGCCCTTTAACCTGTAATAATAATCAAGTGTATTGCCCGTTCCGTAGGTGAGCGCGGTGAAATTTATGGTTATCGTATTGTTGTCATATTTAAGATGGAGGCCGCCTTTTTCCAACACGGAATCAACAGGTATTAATTTGTTTAAAAGCCGTATGTCGGTAATAGTGGCATCATGCGGTTGTTGCCGGTTACCAATTGAATCAGGATTGAAGATGATATAGTTTCCTTTTTCGCCGCCAAAAATTAAAAGATCATTGTTGAGTAAGGCCCCTGCGTACAAAATGTCCTCGTTGTTGGTAATGGTTACCAGTCCATCTTTCTGCGAGTAATTATGAAATTTCCTTTTGGCATAGCTATATTTTGTGATTCCTGTATTTGTTGACATCCACACATTATTGTGTTTGTCTTTTACCATGGCATACAACGTGTTGTTCGGTAAGCCCTTATCGTAATCGATGTGGTGAAATTTATTCGTGCGGATATTCAATTCATCGAGGTTCCTGTCAAGAGCCACCAGGTATATCGAATCATTTAACTGTACGATATCCTGTACCAGGTCTGATGAGATAGAATTATTGTTATCCTGGTGATTGTAATAGGCAATTTCCTCGTTTGTTTTTGTGTCTATCACCCTTAATCCTGAACCGCCGGTACAAACCCATAACCGGCTTTGATTATCCAGGAAAAGTTTTGAAATAAAAGAGTAGTTATAGTTTTTTACAGTTTGATATTTTCCATCGGTCTCTTTGATAATCCTGCCTGATTGTGTTCCATACCAAAAGCAACCATTTTGATCACGGATTACTTGCCTGATGGTGCTGGCTCCAAAAATGCCGGGCGATGTAATTCGGGCTTTGTGATTTTGCAGGTTATACCTGATTAGATTTCCTTCCTGGCAACCTGCTACCAGTGCATTGGTATTTTTATCATACACCACACTCCATGTGAACCTTGCTTTTGCAGCGAAGGTTTGATAATCTGCAAATTGTTTATCCGGCACCAGTTTGAGATCGCCAATATTAAAATTAAAAGCCTTCATGCCATTTCCCCAGGAAGTTCCAAGCAAAGTGTTGGAATCTAATTGCAGGAAGGAGGTAATTGGTGATTGTTCTAAGCCTGGTAATTTTTCCTGGTGTTTGTATTTTCCAAAAATGAGGGCTTCATATAAACCATTATCAGAAATGATCCAAAGATTATCATCACGATCGCTGTAAAGTTTTTTTACAGCCGAAAAGCTTACCGATGTTTTATCATAAAATTTTTGAAATTTCCCTTTTTCCTCATTGTATATATTCAGGATGTTGGTGCCATAACAAAATACCTGGCCATGGTTTTCTGCAAGCGCAAAATTTTCTGAATAGGAATTACCGGTGGGCTCAATACTTCTTGGCATAAGTTTATTATTTTCCCTGTCAAGCAAATACAGTTGCTCTAGATTATGAGCCAGACGTGCATTTATCCAAAACCTGTTGTGTGAATCAATAAAAACGTATTCTATAAATTTCAAAGATTTTGTGCACTCAATTTCGGGAAGATGTAAGGGATTTTGAGCGCTGTCGTAAAGTTTTTTATTCTGACTATCAAAAACTTTCAGGCCTTCTTTTCCGCACAGGTAAAACAGGTCGTTCTTTGTATCCTGGAAAATATTTAACAATGTGAAATTTCCCGGTATCGGAAGCACCGCATTATTTTCTTCGAAGTAATTGCTTTCCGGGTTATAAATATACGCACCCGAAAAAGCAATCACCATTATTATGTGGCCGCGACTGTCATTTTTTAAATACATTGGAACGTGACCTCCTGGCAGAACACCGTTTTTAAAAAATGCTTGCCGAAACTCACCATTTTGGGGGTTAAACCGGCCAACAAGTTTCCCCATTCGAAGCCATAAAATATTACGGGCCGTATCGGGCAATATCTCATCAATGGGCAGCCCCGGCAATCTGTTGTCAACGTGGGCAGAATTGACATCTGCAAAATTATTACCGTCATACCGTTGCAATCCATTTTCTGTTCCTACCCAAATAAATCCTTTTTTATCCTGGCAAACTGTATTTACAAAATTGGTTGAAAGGCCATCATTCATAGTTAGATGGGTAAATGACATTTCCTGGCCGAATGACTGTTTCATCCCGGCAAGAAACATTAGCAAAAACAGGATGCTTTTCCCGCCTTTTAAGTTTCTGTTATGGCCTTGTAACATAATTTAAAAATAATACAGATTTATCATAAATGGTACAAATGGATGTGGTGAAGTTGAAGCTTTCGTGACCCCGAAGTCCGGCCGGTATCGGAGGCAAAATTATCGCTAAATCAAATACAGGAAAATCACATAAATGGGTGAGAAAATGATCCAGCATGGAACTCAATATTTCATAAAATTGCCTCCTGTAAATGGGAGGCAAACCAAACGCATTATCCATGCTTCCTTCATCTCTATTTATTTCGAACCAATCTTACCGGGGCGTACACAGGATTATAACCTTCTGAATAAGATGAAAATGCTGCGTAAGTATCAGAGGGCATCTGGATGATTTTGAAAGCAACAGGCAGGTCATCGCTGTCTTTTTCGCCTGTCCACAATACACAATTGGATCCCTCACCATTGGGTGTTCCGGAGGTTACCTGGATGTTGGCCGGTACGGCGTTAAAACCGGATGCGTTGGTTTCGTATCCATCCTGCTTTAGCCAACCCGTTGCGGACATAAGTTTACCAAGCCGCTTTTTAGATTCCTGGTCAGAACCATCGGTTGAATTCCATACAGGATCGAAGCTGATATTTTGAGACGCGAGTAAATTTTTATAATCATCCTGTGTCGCTATTCTCCATCCGGAGGGCACTGGTATTTTGTTAAGATCAGTAAACCGATAAAAAGTGCCATATTTAATTTTGCCCGCGATATTGATACCGTCGGTCCCGTAATAATTAACGGACGTCCATTCGCGATTACCTATCGTAACTGTCGGAAAATATTTATTACCGATTTTGATATAAGTGCCTGTTGCGGGTGGCGTGCTATAAGCATCATCTGAAGATTGGCCCCCACCTTCGTTTCCGGTTACTTTCAGGTATTTTACAGAATAGGAATTACCTCCGTCAAATCTTTTTGCATTTAATACATCGGGTGCTGCCACCAGGTCTTTAAGTACGCTGTAATATTTGGCTATATCACTTGGGATAATATTACTTTCTGTATAAGCAGTACCGTTAAACACCCGCATTTTTCCGCTCACCGCGTGAAATTCCAGTTTGGAAGGGTCGGCCGAATATTCAAGCGTACCGGTTATTTTATACAAGTGTTTTATCGTGTTGTTACCGTTAACAAATACCTCTGAAGAATATTCTATTGCATTTTGTCCATTGGCCGTAAAGACCATTGTTCTGAAATCTTTATAGCCGGCTTCACCCTGGAAAGTTCCCTTTTCCCAATCAACGGTTAGTGGCTGGATATTGTCGGCCGGATACCATGTGCCAACCAGGCCTGCAGGCACTGAAGTATAGGGAGGGCTGGGATCGGGGCCACCCCCGGGGTTCGAACCCGGAGCCGGTAAATTATCTTTTTTACTGCAGGCAGAAGCCATGATAACGACAAAAAACCGGAGCACTAATATGGCGTGCGATAAGGATTGTTTAAGCATTTTACTTGAATTTTAATGGTTATGATTTGAATTAATTTTTTCGGTGAGACCCATTATTTATTACAGCAAAACTACCATGATAGCCAAGGCCGGAAAATCACATAAAGAGGTGAAATTATTTGGGAATTTGAGTGCATAAAGAAAAAATGTGATAAGAAATAACACATGGTGCAATGTTGCGGGCCTCATGAATGCAAACCGGTCGTCAATGTATACAATAGAGAAAAAGAAATTGGTATTATTTGTTTGTTTACTTTAACTCACAGTAAATAAACAAATTTTCAATATTCTCATTCTGTAAGAGAATAAAATAGTATCAGAAATAGATCGCGGTTTTGACAGTGCCTGTAAAGCAACACAATAGCAGCATTTAATTGGTTTCGAAAAAACGACATCCTTTGTTTTCGCAAAAAAATCATCTTTAAAAGATAAGAGTGTATTACATCCGCGTTTTAAATTGATCTATTTTTGAAAAACTAAAGTATTGCATTATGAGAAAAATCTTATCAGGAAGAATCCTAATTCTTTTATTGTCTGTCTTTTCATTATCCCCGGCCTTTGCGCAAACCCGAACCCTTACGGGGAAAGTTGCCGACGAAAACGGTAACCCTCTATTGGGCGCTACGGTTTCTGTAAAGAACTCTAATGTTAGCACAGCAACTAATGTTGAAGGGATTTTTACTTTAAAAAACGTGCCTGCCTCCGCAAAAGAATTGGTCGTTTCTTTCATAGGGATGAAACAAGAGAATGTTGCAATAGGGAACCAAACCAACTTTAATATTACAATGGTAGTGAGCGCAAACGCCTTGTCAGATGTTGTGGTTATCGGATACGGAAAGGCGCGTAAGGTAAATCTTACAACTGCTCAAACAACGGTTACCTCAAAGGAAATGGACAAAACCATTAACACTACCGTGGAACAGGCCATACAAGGACGTGCAGCAGGTGTGTATGTAACGCAGAATTCCGGTCAGCCCGGCGGTGGCATGTCTGTGTTGATTCGCGGCATAAGTACTATCAACGGAAATTCAGAACCATTATATGTAGTGGACGGAGTACAAATGCAGGGTGGTGGAGATGTAAGTTCTTCCAATCCTCTTGCAGGTTTAAATCCATCCGATATTGATGACATTCAAATATTGCAGGGACCGTCTGCCACTGCTATTTATGGCTCGCGGGCTACAAATGGCGTTGTATTGATCACGACCAAGCGCGGTAAAGCAGGAGATGCAAGGTTGAATTATGGCTTTCAATATAATATACAGGCGCCTCCAAAAAGACTGGCGGTAATGAATTTGCCTCAGTATGCGCAAATGGAAATTGATTATAAAGGAATTGCCGGCGGAACCGTGCCAAGCCAACTGCTTGATCCTTCGATTTTAGGAAACGGTACGGACTGGCAGGGGGAATTATTTAATAATGCAGCCATGCAAAAGCATCAGCTCAATTTAAGCGGGGGAACAGATAATACAACCTATTATCTGTCCGGAGAATATTTGAACCAGGATGGGGTTGCAGTTGGTTCCGGCTTCGACAGGTATAGCTTCAGGTTGAACCTTGACAACAAACCAAGAAAATGGGTAAAACTAAGTGCGAATCTCAGCTTTAACCAGACGAATGAAAGTCTGACCACAAGTTCCCAAAGCCTGATTTCAAATGCATTGCAACTTAGCCCTGAAATTCCTGTAAAAAATATTGACGGAACATGGGGCGGAGGTGATTTGTCAAATCCGGCACACCAGTTTGCACCGGTAAACCCGGTTGCCATTTCAACTATTTCCACAAACAAAAACACGCGCAGGCAATTTTTAGGTGGTATTGATGCCAGCATCGATATTGTAGAGGGGCTTGTTTTCAGAACCTCGTTCAACACAAATGTTGGCTATATGAATTCTACCTATTACCGGCCAACTTATTCGATCGGATGGGCGGTAAATGCTACTGCATCCTTACAAAATGGTACCAGTCAAAATACTTACTGGAACTGGAACCAGTTACTGGAATACAATAAGAAGTTTGGTAAACATACAGTGGATTTGATGGCGAGCCATGAAGCGCAAGCTTCCACCTGGAAAAATGTGTATGGAACAAGAACCGGCTACCTTACAAATGATGTATATGACCTGAATGCCGGTGATGCAACTACCGCAAGCAATTCAGGCGGCTCAGGTCAATGGGGTATGGAATCGTACCTCGGAAGGGTAAGCTATAATTACGACAACCGCTATATTCTTATGGGAACAATACGTACTGACGGATCTGTAAATTTTGGTTCTGAAAACAGGTGGGGTACCTTCCCGTCGCTTTCCGCTGCCTGGAGGATTAGCGAAGAGAAGTTCTTTAATGTTCCTTTCATAAATGAGTTGAAATTGAGATTGGAAACTGGTCTTACAGGCGAACAGGGAAGTGGCAACGCAGATATCTATTCCCCGTTAAGCGCAGGAGCTACTCCGTGGGGAACCGGCTTTTTGCCTTCTGTGTATCCTAATCCCAAAAAGCAATGGGAGCAAACCAACACGGATAATATCGGGTTGAACCTGGGAATGGCACAAAATAAGATAACCATTGATTTTGATTATTATGTAAAAAATACTGACAACCTGCTTATGCCTGCAAGCTTACCCTGGTACATGGGAACTCATGGAACAGGAGCGATTGCGCCACCGACGGTTAATGCAGGATCTCTTCAAACGAAAGGCTGGAGTTTTTCTATAAATACGGCAAACATCAGCACAAAGAATTTTAGATGGACAACAAACCTGAATCTGTCTCATTCCAAAACACTTATTCAAAGCCTGAACTCTGATAAAGCATTTTTTGAAAGACAGGATTGGTGGTTAAACCAGGCTGATCCCTGGACACAACGATCTTCAATTGGAAATGAGCCGTGGCTGTTCAGAGGTTATATCCAAGAAGGCATTTTTACTTCTGTTGACGAGATCAATAACAGTGCGGTTCCTGTTGACAATAGCGGCAACAGGTATCCGACACAGCAGTCAAACGGAATCTGGATAGGTGATGTGAAATTTAAGGATATCAACGGCGATGGTAAAATTGATGTCAATGACAAGACTAACATCGGCAGCCCATGGCCAAAATTGTTCGGAGGTTTTACCAATACATTTAGTTATAAAGGTTTTGATCTTAGCATCCTTATTACAGGAACTTATGGTAATGATATTTACAATTTCATGGCATGGCAGAATTCTAATCCTAACAACATCAATCTTGGAAGGAATATGATGATTGCCGCATTGGACTATGCCAAAGTCAGCACAGATAAAGATGGTAACCCGGTATTGCTCAATCCCGGTACGGATGTGCCAAGGATTATTTCAGGTAATGATGTAAATGGTAACTATGCGCGGCAGTCTAGTAAATGGGTTGAAGATGGTTCTTATGTAAGGCTGAAGAATGTTTCGTTATCCTATAGCCTTCCTGAATCACTAATCTCAAAACAAAAACTGATAAGAGGTGTCCGGGCAACAATCGGGGCACAAAACCTTGTTACACTCACCAACTATTCAGGAATGGATCCTGAGGTTGGGTCCTACGTTGGGGCAAATACGTACACAAGTAACCAGGCCATTGGCCTTGACTTTGGCCGCTATCCTTTAACCCCGATCTATACATTCAGCCTGAATGTAAACTTTTAAAGTATTAAAAAATGAAGAAAATGAATCATAAAATCTATTTGGTTGGTTTAATTATTCCAATCGTATTTTTTTCAGCCTGCAAAAAAAGTTTTCTTGAAAAACCCCCAACAGACGCTATTGTTGATGCAGGGTTTTACAAGAATGACGAACAGGTAATGGCCGGCACGGCTTCACTGTATAACCGGGTGTGGTTTGATTATAATGACAAAGCGTACTATAATCTTGGTGACTTCAGAGCGGGAACGGCGTATTCTGCATGGAACGACAGGGGTAATGTAATGTTCAACACTACTCCTGAAAACGGTGAGAATAACGCTTCATGGACTGCCTTCTTTAACGTGGTTGCGCAATCAAACCTTACGATCATTAACATAAACAAATTTGCAGGGCCCGATGTAACACCTTCGGTAAAGAAGATGGCAGTTGCTGAGGCAAGGTTTATGCGCGCATTGGCTTACCGGTATCTCGTTATGAATTGGGGGGAAGTTCCGGTTATAGAAAATAACCTCGATTATTTAACTGATACTTCTCTCAGAAAGAATACAATCCCAAGCATCTGGAGATTTATAACCCGCGAAATGCGTGCAGTTGCGCAGGACCTGCCTACAACACCTTACCAGCCGGGAAGAGTAACCAAATGGTCGGCGGAAGGAATGCTCGCGCGTTTTTATCTTACACGTGCAGGAGTTGAATCAAGCGGCGGACAAAGAAAGCAGGAATTTTTGGACAGCGCAAAATGGTACGCGCAGGACGTGATACAAAATAGCGGCAAAAGTTTGCTTCCCAATTACGCTGATCTTTTTAAATATCCCTATGACAATAACAATGAATCATTATTTGAACTGGAGTGGGTTTACCAACCCGGTTCATGGGGTGTTCAAAATAGCATGCCCGCTTACCTGAACTACGGAAATGATATTGCTAACGGCGATGGCTGGGGCGGAGATAAAAGCGCTACCTGGTGGATGTTGAGTCTTTACGACGGATTTAAAGCATCAGGAGATACCATGCTTAAAGGGCGCACACTTGACCAGCGGCTGAAAGCTACTTATATGATGCCCGGAGCAACGTATCCCGAAATAACACAAACATTAAACGGTGTAGATCAGAAGTTGGTATTTCCTTATGTAACAGGCGATGTAAATTTTGCCAGCATTAAAAAATATGTTGTGGGTAAAGCTAAAGATGTAGGTGGCCAGGCTGCTCAACAGGATTATCCCAACGATACTTATATGCAAAGACTTGCCGAGCTATATCTTATTTATGCAGAAGCAACGTTAGGCAACAATGCGTCTACAACCGATGCAACCGCTCTGGAATATTTTAATAAGGTGCATACCAGGGCAGGCCTTCCTGCATTCACGCTTACTGATCCGGTTTCGGGCGATCCTACACCACTCACTTTTGATGATATTTTTAAAGAAAGAATCCTCGAATTCTCCTTTGAGAGCATGGCATGGTATGACCTTGTGAGATTACATTATTATAATCCACAAAAAGCATTTTCTATTATCAACAGCCAGGATCGTGGACTTTTTAATATTACTCCTGACGTGTTCCCGAATCCAACTTCCTGGACGATCAAAAAAACGGTTTGGGCTACCACAGACAGGCAGGTAAATGCGAATGAAGGAAACTTTCAGCTTCCTATACCATCAGCGGAAATAAGCCAGGCACCGAATTTGGCCTTGCCTGCAGTTGACTATCCATAACAAATAAAAAACTCATTGAATAAAATTTGAAAGTCAAATGAAAACATTAAATAACGTATTACTATTCGTCATGGCCATTTTCCTTGCAGGTTCTTTTGTTTCCTGTAAAAAGGATAGTCTTCCCAATGGAGGTAAACCAAAAATTGATTACGTGAGGATAACAAATCCTAACTCTTCCGATTCACTTTTGGTTGGAGCTCGCCAGGGAAACATGATCGCTATTATGGGAGAAAACCTCGGTGGCGCAAAACAAATGTGGTTCAACGATCAACAGGCTAGCCTCAATCCAACTTTTGTGACCAACACTTCAATTTTGGTTAACGTTCCTTCGCAAATTCCAATGGTGATCACTAACAAATTGAAGATATATTTTGCCAACGGCGATTCTTTGCTCTACAATTTTGAAGTTCAGATCAGTAAGCCTGCGCTTAACAGCATGCTTTGTGAATATGTAAATGCGGGAGAAGTGGCTACTATCCAGGGCAATTACTTTTATGAGCCAGTTACCGTAACATTCGCCGGAGGCGTAGAAGGTGAAATCGTTTCAGTGTCTGATCAAACCTTGCAAGTGAGAGTACCTGGTGGCGCGGAACCAGGACAAATTACCGTAAAGACCAACTTCGGCGAAACCAAATCTGACTTTTGGTTCAGGGATAACAGGAATATTTTTATCAGCAGCGATCCTTACGAAGGATGGTGGAATGCTTCCTACGTAGTTACAGATCCCGCTCCCGGTGACCCTGAAAAAATTAATGGTAATTATATTCATGTTAAGAAAATGTTTGGATCATGGAGCTGGAACGAAATTGCCGGCGGCCCTGCAAGTTCAATGCCTGTTCAAAGCAAGAATATTCCCGACGGAGCGATCCTGAAACCAGAAGATTACAATCTGAAATTTGAAGTAAATACGTTGAAGCCATACAATTCGAGCACTATAAGCATAAATGTTGCATTGAATGAACAGGATAATAACGCTTACAAATGGTTGCCGCCATATGACACAAAAGGCCAGTGGCAAACTGTTGTAATTCCATTTGAGGAAGTAGTGGCAAGCTATGCTGTGAAGCCAACGATTAACCCGGATGGCTATTGGTGCAGGTTGCTCGTTCAGGGGCCGGGCGATTGGGATGCCGACATTTGTTTTGATAATTTCAGAGTAGTGCCCAAAGTGCTTAAATAAAAGGTTTAAATACTATCAGAAAATCCTTCAATAAAAAATAATGATTAAAATAATATTTAATGCGCGTTTCATTTCTTTCATCTGCCTCATAATGGCAATTGGAATGATAACTTCCTGCAAAAAAACTACCGATGTAAATTCCGGCAAAACCGAATTGCTCAGTTTTGGCCCCACGGGAGCAAAACATGGAGATACGCTACGTTTTATCGGCAATAATTTAAACACTGTAACTGAAATTGATTTAACAGGCGCCGCTGTTATGCAGGCAGACTTTCTGCAGCAAACACCTGACCTGATTTTAATTTTGGTTCCAACGGGCGCTGAAAAAGGTTATGTTACACTTAAAACTCCGCAGGGCGATTTGGTGTCTAAAACACAACTTAACATGGAGGTAGTAAGCTCTGTAAGTTCAATGCCTTCGGAAGCCCGTCCCGGTACCAATATTACTATTAAGGGCGAATACATGAACTGGGTAACAAGCATCACATTTGCCAACGATAAAATTGTTGATTCATTTGTGAGCCAATCATTAAATGAATTAGTAGTTCAGGTGCCCGGGGATGCGCAAACAGGTCCGTTGGTTATTGCCTACGGTGGAACGGATCCTAAAGAGATTGAAACAGCAGATACGCTAAAAGTTACTTTGCCTTGGATAACAAGTCTTTCTCCGAACCCCGTGAAGCACGGTGATGATCTTACTATTACAGGAACAGATCTTGATCTTGCAACCCGGGTTCTCTTCAATGGAGAGTCAAGCCCGGTAACCACATTTGTAAGTCAATCACCAACAGAAATAGTGGTAAAAGTTCCGCCTTCCACTCAAAATGGAAAAATATCCCTTGTAGCAGCTTCGGGGGTTTCTACTCAGTCAGCTAATGACCTGAATGTAATTCTGCCAGCCATCACTTCAATGTCTCCTAACCCGATTGATACTTTGGCGAATCTTACAATCGCCGGTACAAATCTTGATCTTGTTTTTGGCATATCGTTTACAGGTGGCAGCTCACCGGTTACCACGTTTGTAAGCCAATCGGCAACTCAATTGGTAGTGCAGGTTCCCGGTGGTACTTTAAAAGGAAAAATAACTTTATCTGTTCTTAATTCAACACTTACGGTTCAATCAGCAGATAATCTTGTGATCAATGGCGGACTTCCTCCATTGGCCGATTTCCCTTATGCAATTTATACCGACGGAACTCAAAACGGCTTCCAGGATTGGTCTTATACGGATGTACATGATTTTGCCAACAACGAAAATGTTCGCCAGGGCGACTACGCAATCAAGGCGGTGTATAACGCCGGCAATGGTTACCAGGGATTAACATTGCATAATCCTTCAGCAGTTTCAACGGCTGGATATACCAAACTTGAATTTTCAGTTTTTGGAACAGCAGGGATGGGAGGAAAAACTTTGAATGTGGTGATCAACGGAGACTATGGCCATCCAAAAGGCGTTACCATTACTGAAGGCGAATGGTCAACTTACAGCCTGGATCTTTCTTCAATTGGAAGTCCTGCCACGTTGGGTGAAATCGTATTTCAATCGGCCGGCTGGGGAGGTACTATTTATATTGATCACGTTGGGTTAAGATGATTGTATATTTATCGGTGAAAAAAATCTCATTAAAAATGCAGATATGAAAAAAAAAAATTCTTTCTTCTCTTTCTTTTGCCCGCGTGCATGCAATGTGTTTACGCGCAACCTTTAAGAAATAGCAACCTTTTAGAAACCGGTATTTCTTCGTTCTACAGCATGTATCGTGGTTATAACGCTTTTCCTCTTACAGTAAACAAAGAAATAACAGTAAAAACTGATTTGCCTTCTGATAAGAGAGCTACCAAAGAAACCGTAAATCTCTACCACAATCTCAGGAAGCTTATGCAAAGAGGGATTATGTTTGGTCACCAGGATGACCTCGCGTATGGTGTTGGTTGGAAATATGTTCCCGGTAAAAGTGATGTGAAAGAAGTGACAGGAGATTATCCCGCAGTATATGGTTTTGAATTAGGAAGAATTGAGTTGGATCATCCTGTAAATATTGACAGCGTTCCTTTTGATTCGATGCGCAATTATATCAGGCAGGTTCATCAACGAGGCGGCATGGTCACATTGAGCTGGCATTTGAATAATCCGCTTACAGGAAAAACTGCGTGGGATCCTGCCGACGGAACAGTGGCTTCAATATTGCCGGGCGGTGCGAAGAATGAATTGTACAAAAGCTGGCTGGATAAAGTAGCTGCATTTATTGTAAGTTTAAAAGACAAAAATAGTGTACCCATCCCCGTTATGTTGCGTCTTTTTCATGAGTTGAATGGGAACTGGTTTTGGTGGGGCGGCGATCATTGCACGCCCGAACAGTTTAAACAGCTTTGGCAATTCACTGTTTCGTATTTGCGCGACACAAAAAATATTCACCAGCTTTTATATGCCTATAATACCGACCGGTTCAATAGCAAAGAAGATTATCTTTTAAAATATCCGGGCGCCCAGTGGACAGATGTTTTGGGTTTTGACATTTACCAGAGAAAGAAGGGTGAAGAAGGCAATAATGAATTTGTACATAGTGCTGATACCATGCTCACAATGCTTGAAGAAATCGCTGCTGACGAACATAAAATTCCTGCTCTTACAGAATTTGGATTTGGCAAAGTGCCTGATAGTACCTGGTGGACTAACGTTTTGTTGAAAGCACTTGATCATCATAAAATTTCTTATGCGCTGGCGTGGCGTAATGCAGGTTTTAAGCCTTCCGGCCAGGCAGAATTTTATCTTCCTTATAAAGGGCAGGAGTCGGAAAAGGATTTTGTAAAATTTTACAATGAACCCTATATTTTATTTCAAAAGGATTTGAGCTATAGAAGTGTCTATGGGAAATAATGGAAAAGCGTGTCCTTCTCCTTTGAAGAAGGGTTGGGATGAGGCAAAAAATAGAATATTCAAAATAAAAAAATCAGATATTTATTTGTTTACTGGCATTTAAAGAAGTCTCCTTTTAGAGACAGGAGGACAAAAATTAAAAATGAAGCTGCAACCCACCGATATAAGCATAGTAGTGATCTACCTCGTGTCTATGCTTTTGATCGGGATGTATTTCCGGAAGAAGGCGAGGAAAAATAAAGAAAGCTATTTATTGGCGGGAAAACGGCTGCCGTGGTATTTGCTCGGCCTTAGTGATGCTTCTGATATGTTTGATATCAGCGGAACCATGTGGATGGTTTCGCTTTGTTTTGTGTATGGTTTTAAAAGCATCTGGATACCATGGCTGTGGCCGGTATTCAACCAGGTATTCAACATGATGTTTTTGGCAAAATGGTTAAGGCGTTCAAATGCTGACACAGGCGCGGCATGGCTGGCAACCCGTTTTGGATTTACAGGAAAAGGTGTTACAGCTTCACATAATATCACAGTTGTTTTTGCATTGATTGGCTGCCTTGGATTCCTGGCTTATGGCTTTATTGGCCTGGGAAAGTTTATAGAAATTTTTGTTCCCTGGAAATATGTTCAACCTTATGTTCCCTTTCATGTCGGAGCCGATTATGTTGCGCATTTTTACGGCATTGTTTTCACTTTGTTTGCCATGTTCTATTCCATTCTTGGCGGCATGAACAGTATTGTTATCGGAGACCTTATAAAATATTCCATTATGACGGTTGGCTGTATTGCTATCGGTTATATTGCGATGAAACATTTGCACGGGCAAAAATTAAACGTTCCTAAAGGATGGAATTCTCCTTTTTTTGGAATTGACTTAAACCTTGACTGGCGGGGGATACTGCCCGCTGCCATTAAAAAAATAAAAGAGGATCAGTTTGGTTTGTTCAGCATCTTTTTTATGATGATGTTGTTTAAAGGTGTGTTTGCAAGTTTGGCAGGTCCTGCGCCGAACTATGATATGCAGAAAGTGCTTTCAACACGTTCGCCTAAAGACGCTTCTAAAATGACGGGTTTTGTTTCGATCATTTTATTGCCAATCCGATATACAATGGTAATTGGCCTCACTGTTCTGGCGGTACTTTACTTTAACCAAATGGATCTTTCCACAGCTGCCGGCGGAACTGATTTTGAAAAAATATTACCTGCTGCGATTAATAATTTTCTTCCCGTTGGTATTTTAGGCATTGTGCTCACCGGGTTGTTAGGCGCTTTTATGGGAACTTTTTCCGGAACGTTAAATGCAGCGCAAGCCTACATTGTAAACGATATTTATCTTAAATACATCAATCCAAACGCTTCCAACAAAAGAGTGATTACTATGAATTACACAACAGGAATTGTTGTGGCTGCGATCGGTATCGGTCTTGGTTTTTATGCAAAAAATGTCAATTCAATTTTGCAATGGATTGTTGGTGCCTTGTATGGCGGATATATCGCGTCGAATGTTTTGAAATGGTATTGGTGGCGGTTTAATGCCAGCGGCTTCTTTTGGGGAATGATGGCGGGAATTGTAGCAGCATTGGTCTTCCCTTTTATTTTTACAGGACTGCCGCTTTACAACTGGCCTTTGTTATTTCTCATTTCAATCATTGGCTGTATCGCCGGCACTTATTCTGCTCCTGCAACTGATATTGAAGTCTTGAAAAAGTTTTATAAACAAGTAAAACCATGGGGATTTTGGAAACCGATTCATGAACTGGTGATAGCAGAAGATCCGGACTTTCAGCCTAACAAAAGATTTAAACTCGATATGTTCAACGTGGTGTTAGGAATTATCGGGCAATCGTGCCTTACGATATTGCCCATGTATTTGATTTTATGGATGAAACTTCCGCTGCTGATAACGATAATTATTTTGGCCGTCATTGCTCTTATTCTAAAGAAAACGTGGTGGAATAAGTTAGAAAATTAATTTAAAGTAGAAATTTTTTGAACGATATAACAACAAATCAATGAACGAATATTTTGAAGACAGGCTTCGCTTTCTGCGAAAAAAACATAAGGAGTTATTACTCAAAAAAAACGCGCCGGAAAAATCAATGAACGGCATCTATAACCGATATGAACATCCTGTGCTCATTGCTGAGCACGCTCCGATTGAATGGCGATTTGACCTGGATCCTGTCACCAACCCTTTCCTGCTGGAGCGATTTGGAATCAACGCTGTCTTTAATGCTGGAGCGATTAAATTCAACAACAAATATTTATTGATCGCAAGAGTGGAAGGCAACGACCGCAAATCTTTTTTTGCAATTGCAGAAAGTGACAACGGTACTGAATGTTTTGCTTTCAGGAAAAATCCGGTTATGGTTCCCAAATTGGGAAATGAAATGAATCTGTATGATATGCGCCTTGTCGCTCATGAAGATGGATGGATTTACGGATTATTTTGTACGGAATCAAGAGATGAATCTGCGCCTGAAAGTGACCAATCTGCAGCTATTGCACAATGTGGTATTGTGCGTACCAAAGATTTGTTGTCGTGGGAAAGATTACCGGATTTAAAAACACCTTCTCCGCAACAAAGAAATGTGGTGTTGCACCCTGAATTCATCAACAATAAATATGCATTTTATACAAGGCCACAGGATGGATTTGTAGAAGCCGGAACGGGTGGAGGAATCGCGGTAGGTTTTTGCAGTGATATTGAAAATTCTGTGATTGAAAAAGAATTTGTGATAGATCAAAAAAAATATCACACCGTTTACGAAGCAAAGAATGGACTTGGTCCGGCGCCGATCAAAACTCCGAAAGGCTGGCTGCACCTGGCTCACGGCGTAAGAAATACCGCCAATGGATTGCGTTACGTCCTTTATTTATTCCTCACCGATCTCAATGATATCACTAAAGTAATTCACAAACCTGCAGGATATTTTATGGCGCCTGAAGGAAAGGAAAGAGTAGGGGATGTCTCAAATGTTCTTTTTTCGAATGGATGGATCGCTGATGAAGATGGAACAGTTTTTATTTATTATGCATCTTCAGATTTGGAAATGCATGTGGCAACTTCAACGATTGAAAAGTTGCTCGATTATGTGATAAATACTCCGGAAGATGGCTATTGTTCTGACTCTTCATTGCGTACGGTTGTTAGGTTAATTGAAAAAAATGATCAATACCAGGCTCAACAAAAAAATAAGAAAAGCAGAAAGCCTTTCGCGGCTTAATTTTTGGAAAGTTTTCTTTAAAAAAGTTTATGAATTTATCAAACGAACTTGAGAAGTATAAAGAAGAACTTCAAGGTGAATTGCAAAAAATCCTTGCCTATTGGCAGATAAATACGATTGATGTTGAGAACGGTGGCTTCTACGGCAGAATAGACAATGATAATAAAATCTTCAAAGAAGCAGAAAAAGGTTCAGTTTTCAACAGCAGAATTTTGTGGTCATTCTCGGCAGCCTATAATCTTACAAAAGATCCTTCCTGCCTGGATACTGCCGAACGTGCCTTTATTTATTTACGTGATCATTTTATTGATAAAGAATTTGGAGGAATTTTTTGGTCTGTTGATTTTAAAGGAAATCCATTGGATACGAAAAAGCAAATTTATGCGCAAGCTTTTGCTGTTTACGGATTAAGCGAATTTTACATCAGCAGTAAAAATGAGGAAGCGAAAGAACTGGCGATCCGATTGTACGGGGAAATCATTAAACACAGTTACGAAAAAGAAAACGGTGGATATATCGAAGCTCTTTCTAGAAATTGGAAAGAAATAGATGATTTGCGCTTAAGCAAAAAAGATGCGAATGAAAAGAAATCAATGAACACGCATTTACATCTTTTGGAAGCTTTTACCAATCTCTACCGGATATGGACAAACGAAAAGTTGGAAGAAAGAATTACCGAATTGATTTTTATTTTTTTGAATAATATCATCGATCCCGAAACACATCACCTCATTTTGTTTTTTGATGAAAAGTGGAATAAGAGATCGAATGTAATTTCCTATGGACACGATATTGAAGCAGCCTGGCTTTTACAAGAAGCAACCGAACAAGTAAAAAAGTCATCTTTATTGGAACAAATGAAAAACGTTTCAGTTAAAATTGCGACGGCAACTTTAGACGGCCTTGATAAAGATGGAGGTTTATGGTATGAGTACGACCTTGATCATGAGGTTCTTATAAAAGAAAAACATTGGTGGCCACAGGCAGAAGCGATGGTTGGATTTTTTAACGTATGGCAAATCACGAACGATAAAAATTTCCTGCAGCGATCGTTAAATAGCTGGCAATTTATACAACAGCATCTTCTCGATAAAAAAAAGGGAGAATGGTTTTGGGGGATAACGGAAAATATGGCGATCATGGATGAGGACAAAGCAGGCATTTGGAAATGCCCTTATCACAACAGTCGCGCTTGTATTGAATTGATAAAACGTATCAAAAAGATTATTGCATAATATGAAAAATAAATTGAGAAAAGCGTAACTTGTTGCTCCTTTTAAGTGTTGCACAATCTGGTAATAATCAGCCACATAAAAGATTAAAAAAATTTCATCTTTTAAAAACAACAACATGACTACAAGACGCACCTTTTTAAAAAACTCCGCCCTTCTTTCTGCCGGACTGATGGTTACTCCTTCGGTATTTAAACCAAAGAAACAATTGATCGGGTTACAATTATATACTGTTCGCGACGCGATGGCAAAAGACCCGAAAGGCACGTTGGCGCGGGTTGCAAAGATTGGTTACACTTCTGTTGAAGGCGCAACCTACACCGGCGATGAAAAGTTTTATGGAATGAGTCCTAAAGAATTCAAAGATGTTTTAAAAGATAACGGTCTTGTGATGCCGAGCAGCCATTATCGCCTTGGTGAGGATAAAATGAACGGGCAGGTGATGCAGGGGACAATGCTTCATGACTGGGACAAGGCAATTGAAGATGCAAAAGATGTGGGATTAAAATACATGGTTTGCGCGTGGCTTTCGCCCGCAGAGCGCGGCAATCTTGATCATTATAAAAAAATAGCCGATGACTTAAACACTGCCGGCGAAAAATGCAAAAAAGCGGGCATTCAATTATGCTATCACAATCACAATTTTGAATTTGAGCAACAAGATGGAAAATATCCTTACGACATCTTGCTGGCTACCGATAAAGATTTGGTAAAGATGGAGATGGATATTTACTGGATAACTAAAGCAAAGCAAGATCCTATTAAATTGTTCAAAGAACATCCGGGGCGTTTCCCTCTGTGGCATGTAAAAGATATGGACAAAACGCCGCAAGAAAATTTTACAGAAGTTGGCAATGGTATTATCGATTTCAAGAAAATATTTAAATACAAAGATCTCGCTGGAATGAAATACTTTTTCGTTGAGCAGGATATGACGCCCGGCGATCCCTTTGTAAGCATCAAAGAAAGCATTGATTATATCAAGAAGAATTTGGTGTGAGAAGCAGGCAGCCCACACGGGACGACCGATAACCAATGACTGATTCAAAATTATTATTCACTATTCACCATTCACAATGAAAGTACTTTTCTTATTTTTTTCTCTTTTTATCGCCTCACAAAGCGGTTATAGTAAACCAACAAATAATTCAATTTTTCAAATCAAGGTGTATCATTTAAAGGATAACAACCAGGTCAGCATGACCGATAATTTTCTCAAAGACGCTTACCTGCCGGCTTTGCACCGGTATGGAGTTAAAAACATTGGTGTTTTCAAACCGATAGCCAATGATACCGCCTCAGATAAGTTGATCTATGTAGTGATTCCGTTTTCATCTCTCGACCAATGGATGAAGATCAATGAAAAGCTAAACAACGACGCCACTTTCAAATCAGGCGGAGAAAAATTTTTACATGCCGATGCGAAGGATCCTGCGTTTGTAAGGCTGGAGTCAATTTTATTACAACCATTTTCAGGACAAACTTTTCTTAACGTTCCTAAAACAAAAGATGCCAATCGTGTTTTTGAGTTGAGAAGTTATGAAAGTCCCACCTGGCATCTTGCTGATAAAAAAAGAGCAATGTTTAATAAAGATGAGATGGGCATTTTTACAAGACTTGGATTCAATCCTGTTTTTTATGCAGAAGTGATTTCAGGAAGCCACATGCCCAACCTGATGTACATGCCGATTTTTAAAAGTGTGGAAGATCGGAATGCGCAATGGAAAACTTTTGGCAGCGATTCTAAATGGAAAGAAATTTCTGCCGATCCGTTCAATGAAAACAATGTTTCTGTTTCGCACATTGACAGCATCCTTATGCACGCTACTGATTATTCGGATTATTAATACAATAAATTAAATTATGGCTAATAAAACGTATCGCTTGCTACCAATCAGCTTTGCTGTATTTTTTCTGTTGTTCACTTCCAATGCATTTTCTCAAAAGAAAGGGATTTTTGAAGGACAGACAGATGTGGGAAAAGTCCTTCACAAAGGGGATGCAACTTACAATTCTGCAACGCAGGACTATGTGGTTTCCGGCTCAGGAAGCAACATCTGGTTTACCAATGATGAATTTCATTTTGTTTGGAAAAAGATGAAAGGCGATTTTATTTTACGTGCACGCGGAAAGTTTGTAGGAAAAGGAGTGGAAGAGCATCGCAAGTTTGGCTGGATGGTAAGGCAAAATCTTGATACAAGTTCAGAAATGGTCGCAGCATCGATTCATGGAAACGGACTTACTTCTCTGCAATACAGAACTGCTCCTCATAAAAATGTGGAAGAAAAGCAATTTGAAATTGAGGGACCGGATGTGGTTCAATTGGAAAGAAAGGGCGACACTTTTATCATGTCGGTGGCGCACTTCGGAGAGACGTTTGTATCGCATGAAATCTCTGACATCAAGTTTGATGGAGATGTTTATGTTGGATTATTTGTTTGTGCGCACAATAAAGAGGTAGTCGAAAAAGCCGCTTTTGAAAATGTGAGAATTGTGGTTCCGGCACCGAAAGATTTGGTTCCTTACAGGCAATATCTCGGAAGTAATATAGAAACGATGGATGTGATGACGGGAAAGAGAAAGATATTGTATTCTGAAAACGTTTCTCTGCAAGCGCCCAACTGGACAACAGACGGTAAAGCGCTGATCTATAATTCCGATGGGTCTCTATTCCGGTTTGACCTTAAAACCCTAAAACCTCAACCACTTCCTACGGGAAATGTAAAAAATATTAACAACGATCATGTCATTTCTTTTGATGGGAAAATGCTGGGCTTAAGCGCACAGGGCCCTGATGGAAAGATAGGTTCAACCGTTTACACAGTTCCGATTACAGGAGGCCAGCCTAAATTGATCACCCCGCTTTTGGGCTTTTCTTATTTCCACGGATGGTCGCCCGATGGCAAGTGGCTAACGTACACGGCTAAACGCAATGATGATCCTACACCTGCAGGTTTTGATATTTATAAAATTCCATCCAACGGTGGGCAGGAAATACAACTCACCAATGTAACCGGCCTCGACGATGGCCCGGAATATAGCCCGGATGGGAAATACATTTATTTCAATTCAGTAAGAAGCGGGTTGATGCAGCTTTGGCGAATGAAACCGGATGGCAGCGATCCTGAACAACTTACAAATGATGAATACAACAACTGGTTTGCGCATGTTTCTCCGGATGGAAAATGGATCGTTTGTATCTCGTTCTTAAAAGAAGAAGTGAAGCCTGATGATCATCCGTTTTATAAGCATGTTTATTTGCGGATGATGCCTGTGTCCGGTGGACCGTTAAAAGTGATTGCTTATTTATATGGCGGCCAGGGAACGATCAACACGCCGTCATGGTCGCCTGACAGTAAGAAGATTGCTTTTGTAAGTAACAGTAAAATGTGAGAATGTGATAATTCGAAAATGTGAAAATGATCGACTAACAATAAATCCATCCAACAATAAAACTATTCAACAATTAAACCATCCATCCAAATTCAATCATCTAATAATTCAATAATGAACCGCTTATTCAGAACAATCCAGTGCTTTTTTCTCGTTTCTTTTTTAATTGTTTTCTCAGTTATAAAGGGTCATGCACAAACGAATGAAACAGCTATCAAAGCTAAAGTGAACTCCATCGTAAAACAAATGACGCTCGAAGAAAAAGTGGGCCAGATGGCGCAGGTTTCTGTTGAATCACTTGGTAAAGTTGAGGGTGACAATTTTGTTTTTGATGAAGCCAAATTAAAAGATGCCGTGGAAAATTTCAAGATCGGTTCTATCTTAAATTCTCCGGGAATACCACTAACTGCTTCGCAATGGAATGACGTGGTTGGCCAGATTCAGAAGGCAGCAAACGAAACAAAAATGAAGATTCCTGTTTTGTATGGCCTCGATGATAACCATGGATGCAACTACGTTTTAGGTGCTACCCTTTTTCCGCAGGAAATAGGCCAAGCCGCTACGTGGAATCCTGGTTTGATTCACGACGCCGGAGTTATTACCGCGTATGAATCCCGTGCAGCAAGTGTTCCGTGGACTTTTTCGCCGGTACTTGATCTTGGGGTAAACCCTCAATGGCCGCGCATTTGGGAAGATTATGGTGAGGATCCATACCTGACTTCAAAAATGGGTGTAGCCTTTATTACAGGTGTTCAAAACCCGTTGGGTAGCAAAGATAAACTGGCAGTAAGCATCAAACATTATATGGATTATTCAGATCCGAAGTCAGGCCACGATCGCAGTGATTCCTGGATTCCTGAAAACTATTTACGCGAATATCATTTGCCACCTTTTGCTGCAGCGGTTAAAGCAGGCGCAAGAACGGTGATGGTAAATTCTGCCTTGATCAACGGCATTCCTACGCACATCAACAAACACATTCTTACCGATATCATGAAAGGTGAACTTGGCTTTACCGGCTTTATTGTAACCGACTGGCAAGATATTGAAAATGTGTATCGCCGTGATCACATCACGAAAAATATTAAAGACGCCACGATGCTTGCGATCAACGCGGGAATCGATATGTCAATGATTCCGTACAACTACAAAGAATTTTGTACCGACCTGATTGCATTAGTGAAGGAAGGCAAAGTACCGATGAGCCGGATTGATGATGCCGTAACAAGAATTTTAAGAGTGAAAGAAGAGTTGAATCTTTTTACGACTCCGATGACATATTTAAAAGATTATCCGAAATATGCCAGCGATGAGTTCCATAAAGCTTCGTATAATACTGCCGCGGAATCTATCACACTTTTGAAAAATGACAATAATGTTTTACCAATTTCAAAAACAGTAAAAGTGTTGATTACAGGCCCGAACGCCAATTCAATGCGCACGTTAAATGGCGGTTGGAGTTATACATGGCAAGGCGAAAAAACAGATCTTTATACTAAACAATATAATACCATTTTAAAAGCAGTAACGAATAAACTGGGACAGGAAAATGTTAAGTATGAACCAGGAGTTGCATACAATGAAGCTTGGGGAAAATTTAATGAAGATTCTTTGCTGGATGTGGATGCTGCCGTGAAATCCGCTGCTGACGTGGATTATATTTTGCTGTGCCTTGGTGAAAACAGTTACACTGAAACTCCTGGAAATCTTAATGATGTCAACTTATCTCCTAATCAAATTGAACTGGCAAAGGCGATGATCAAAACCGGCAAGCCTGTTATTTTAATATTGAACGAAGGCCGTCCGAGAGTAATTAATAAAATTGTTCCAGGTGTTGCGGCGGTTGTTGATGTGTATCTTCCTTCAAATTATGGCGCTGATGCATTGGCCGATATTCTTACCGGTGACGTAAACCCCAGCGGCAAGCTTCCTGTCACATATCCGCGCTATCCAAATGATTTGGTGAATTACATTCACAAACCATCTGAAGGAAGTGGCAATCCGCAGGGAGGCGCATATGATCCTCAATGGCAGTTTGGCTTTGGTTTGTCATATACCACATTTGCATACAGCAACCTGGCCATCAGTAAAAATACTTTTTCTCCTGATGAAAGTGCGACTATTTCTGTAACAGTAAAAAACACCGGAAGCCGCGAAGGAAAAGAAGTTGTTCGATTATTTGTATCTGATTTAGTGGCTTCTCTTACGCCTGATGTGAAAAGATTACGTGGTTTTGAAAAAGTAGATTTGATAGCCGGCGAATCAAAAACAGTTACTTTTCATTTGCCAATGAAAGAACTGGCTTTTATAAATAGTGACAATAAAAAAATACTGGAAGCGGGTGATTTTAAAATACAAATAAATAACCTGACGTCAACATTTAATGTGAACAAGACAACCACTTTTTAATATCCGAAAAAGAAACACACGAAGCCTGGAATCAGGGCATTCGTTTGAATTAAGAAATAAAACGCAGTGATGATGCAATCAAGAATTTTTTTGAGTGGACTACTTTTTTTCTCACTATCTATTTCAGCTTGCAATAAAACGAAAACGGATCCTTCACCACAGCCTCCCGTAATACCACCCTCCGACACGACCTATACAGACCCGAATCCGACAGATCCTGCACCGGCAAATACCATTGGATTTTTTTTGGATAATTGGCAACCGAAAATATTTACTATTCCTTCCTTTACCGATACTTCATTGCCTTCGTCAACCTCTGTTACGGTCAATATTGATGCGGGCAATATCATCACCAAAGTTCCGAACATGCTTGCCGGACAAAATGCGAATATCTGGATGACGCAAATGGTAACGGAACCATTGCTGATGCAATATCTTGCTGATCTGAAGCTACCTCTGATGCGCTTGCCAGGTGGCAGTCTAAGCGATATGTATTTTTGGAATGCCCCAAACGGCACACCGCCTACAGACGCACCGGCAACACTTAAAGATGCCAACGGAAATGATGTGTCTGCCGGCTATTGGTACGGAACCAACAACGGTAACTGGACCATTACTGTTGATAATTTTTACAAGGTCCTACAGCAAACCGCCAGCCAGAGTATCATTACGGTTAACTATGCTTATGCACGTTACGGAACAAGTGCGGATCCTGTCGCAACTGCTGCTCATCTTGCGGCAGAATGGGTGAGGTATGATAACGGCCGTACCAAATATTGGGAGGTGGGCAATGAAGATAACGGCACCTGGGAAGCGGGTTACCGGATCGACGTTAGCAGGAACAAGGACGGTCAGCCTGAAATAATTACCGGCGATTTGTATGGAAGGCATTTCAAAGTTTTTGCAGATTCAATGCATGCGGCCGCTCAGGAGATTGGCGTCACCATTTATATCGGTGCACAGCTTTTGGAAAAAGAGCCTGAAAGCTGGCAAACCAATACCGATAAAACATGGAACACAGGCGTACTTTCACAGGCGGCGGCTTCGGCAGATTTTTATATTGTTCACAGTTATTATACGCCTTATCAAACGAATGCTTCGGCACAGGTGATCTTAAATACGGCAGTTGATAATACGGACGCCATCATGAATTATCTCAACACAAGCTTCATCAACGCCGGCGTTTCTCCAAAGCCGGTGGCACTTACGGAGTATAACATCACTTCACAAGGTTCTATGCAGCAGGTTTCTTTTATAAACGGAATGCATGCCGTGATGGTAATGGGCGAAGCATTGAAAGATAAATACGGACTTACGGCACGTTGGGATCTTGCCAATGGATGGAGCGAAGGAAATGATATGGGCTTGTTTAATATCGGTGATGAACCGGGAGCTGTGAAATGGAATGCGCGGCCGGCTTATTATTACATGTATTATTTTCAAAAAATGATTGGCGACAGGATGTTGAAATCCGATGTTACGGGCAGCCCGGATGTTTTATCTTTTGCCTCTTCTTTTTCTTCCGGCGAAAAAGGCGTTATTTTAATCAACAAAGGATTGACAACGCAAAATATAAAAATTTCTTCCAATGCAAGTCCTGGAAATCGTTTTTACTTTTATATCTTGAAGGGCGGAACTGACAACGGCGAATTTTCCAGGAAGGTTTTTGTAAACGGACATGGCCCGGCTGGAATTTCCGGCGGACCATCAGATTATGCAACCCTTAAAGCCTATTCTGCAGAAACAAAAAACGGGATAAAAGTTGCTTTACTGCCAAGGTCGGTTATCTACCTGGTGATTGATAAAAAGTGATACTAACGTACATGGTTAATCGAAAATAAAATGACACAATATGAAAATTAAAGGATTAGTTGTAATTGCGGTTTTGTTTTTTGCATCAGCAAACGCACAAAAATTTGAAGGACTTGCTCTTACTCCACCGATGGGATGGAATAGCTGGAACACTTTCCAGACCAACATTAGCGAACAATTAGTGAAAGAGACCGCTGATAAGATGGTTTCTTCAGGCATGAAAGATGCCGGGTACGAATATCTTGTTTTAGATGATGGATGGATGGCAATGGAAAGAGATTCTGAAGGAAATTTGGTTCCCGATCCTAAAAAGTTTCCCCACGGAATGAAAGCTTTGATTGATTATGTCCATTCGAAAGGATTAAAATTCGGTTTATACAATTGTGCCGGAACCAAAACGTGTGCAGGTTATCCCGGCACGCGAGGATATGAATACCAGGATGCAAGGTTTTACGCTTCCCTGGGAATTGACTATTTAAAATTCGACTGGTGCAATACGGATGGATTAAATGCAAAAGAAGCTTATACAACAATGAGTAAAGCTTTAAAAAAAGCAGGGCGGCCGATTGTTTTTAGTCTATGTGAATGGGGTACGAATAAACCCTGGCTTTGGGCAGAAAACGTGGGGGAACTTTGGCGCACTACCGGAGATATTTCTGCAAGGTTTGACGGATACCTTGATCATGGCACCTGGAAGCAATCAGGCGTAATGCCAATTGTTGATCTTCAACAAGGATTAAGGCAGTATGCGGGTCCGGGCCATTGGAATGATCCCGATATGCTGGAAGTGGGAAACGGAATGACGACCAATGAAGATCGCTCTCATTTCTCTTTGTGGTGCATGTTGGCAGCACCTTTAATAGCAGGAAATGATATTACCAAAATGTCCAAAACCACCGATGATATCCTGACGAATAAAGAAATGATTGCTGTAGACCAGGATAAAGCCGGGTATGAAGGATTTAAATATAAGACAATGGATAGTGTGGAAGTATATGTAAAACCTTTGAGTAATAATAACTGGGCTGTTTGTTTTTTGAACCGGTCAGCAGAACCTAAGATGGTTGATTTTGATTGGAAGAATGAAATAATAAGTGATACTTTGTCTCATGAAAAATTAGATGCCACAAATAATACTTACCAGCTATGGGATATTTGGAAAAACAAAAGTGCGGGAAATACCGACAAACCTTTTAAAACAACATTACCGGTACACGATGTGGTTGTGTTAAGATTAAAATCTTAGAATAAGTCCGCACCTCTCTTTTATAAATTATTGCTGTTGCAATTGGGGCTTTATCTTGGAGCTTACCTGAAATATATTATCTTCGTTTAGGCATACTGTTATAACCGTTTCTCCGAAAATATCACACTTGATAATGAGATACAAAAAAGGCTGAAAATTTTTCAGCCTTTTAATTTGGTTTTTCAATCAGGGGTTACGTGTCTTTCCCGGCGTTATGGACTGCCTTAAATATCTTAGTTTAAAATTTAGGTCAAAAAGCAATCACAGAGGGTGTCACAAATTTAGGAAATATATGATAAATGATTAATTTATTTATTTAAAAAGTAATTCAAGACCTCATTCTAAAAATCAACTGCTATAAATTTCTATGGTGGTGAAAAGATGAATAAACAGAAATGCAATCAACTTTTTATTCGACTCATTTCATATACATTTCAAGGATTGCAGCTATTTCCTGCGATGGCATTGACATGGTTAAATAATCTTGCGAGCCTGCATTTTCGTCCTTCCAACTGTTATTGCCGCCATTAATGATAATATGCCCCCTTTTTAGCCCGAAATAAGGTTTTGTTCCCCGGATGGCTGCCAATACTGCTGTTTCGTCCCAACTGGATCTGCCGGCACTATCCTCTTTAGCTTTAGGCAGGCAAAATGCAAACACATCCTTTACGGGTCCGCTAACAGAAGTATCCTTTACCAACCCCAACCCGGTTTTAATTTGGTGACCAATTTCAAATCCACTGAAAATAATTCGGGTAGGCCATTTATTAAACACGTTTGCCGAAGATGCGGAATCGGTCAAAAGGTTGTATTCGCGGCCTTTCGGAAATCCACCGGCCATCGAAACCAGTTCTTTTACTTTTCTTTTTACCAATTCCGGACCGGATAAGTTCGAAAATTGATCAGGCTTCGAATACAGAAGGCTTGATAAATTGGTAAGAAAGCCAATACTTACAATGGTAACGCTATGATCCGGTTCCCCGGAAAGGATCTTTCGGTAAAGAGTCACTGCGTCCGGAACTTCAGAAGTAGATTTTATGACGTGAGGATATTTTGCCAAAAGCATTTGCGGCCATTTTTGCCATGCACCAATATCAGCGGCTTCGCCTTTTGGCGCACCTATAGGTAAACCCGGCCTGCCAAAATAAGTGTTTAGAAGGTTGATAGTAGGGGCCACCCATTCATTTTTATTGGACGCCATGATCGCCAGCGGGATGGCTTCTCCTCTATCGGCCAAAGCATGGAGTACAGCCATGGCTCCGACATCATCATAATCAGGACCAATATCGGTATCAAGTATTACCCGAACTCCTTCCTTTTTGTGTTGTGCATGCAGGGGCATACACACTACCATCGTGAATGCGAAAAGTAAATATTTCATTTGTGTAAGATAGTAAACAAACAAAAAAATGTAAATCTTATTTCAAAAAAAGCATCCGGTCAATAGGATGCTTTGTGTACATTTCAATAAATTCAGCCATTATTTTTTCCCGGGGGTAACCTTCGGACGTTCTCATCACGCTTTTCTTTTTTTTGTTGTTTTTGAGGTGGTGTGGGCGGAGCAGGTTGTCTAACCATTGTTCGTGCAGGTGTTTGCACTGGAGTATTATTTTGCGGTCTTGCCTGTGGCGGAGCCGGTGTTGACGGCTGGTTTTTGCTTCGCATTTCCCCCGGAGTATTTGCCGGCCGTTCATTTATTTTATTTTCATTTTGTTTATAAGGATTTGGTTGAACCTGTTGAGGCGAATTCGGGAAAGTTCTGGCAGGTGGATTATTTCCAGGTTGATGAACCTGTGGCCGTTCATTGGCCGGTTCAATCTTATTAACTTCCTGCTGTGCCGGTTTTGCATTTGGAGGTGAAACGTTTTTTTCCGGGAAAGGTCTCACAGGTCGGTTACCCGGATTATGATTTTCCCTATTGTCGGCAGGTGGATTATTTCGTTCAGCCGGGTTAGGCGCAACAGAACGATTTTCGGCCGGTGTATTTTCATTCGTTTTTGGGAAAACTCTCGCCGGCTCATTGTTATTTGTCTCAGGTGATAACGCCGGCGAATTGTTACGCACGGGCGGTTCATTTTTCAACACCTGCGGGGTTTGATTGCTTGGAAATTCCCGTACAGGAGCAGAACGCGTTTCTCTTACCTCGTCCAGGCTTTTTACTTTTTCAGGACGAGCGTTGGTAGAGGCAGGTTGCTGGTTTACCGCCGGCCTGAAAAGCCTGACTGATGAACTTGACACCTGTGTAGGTTCAGGTTTATTGGATGTAACGAGGTTGTATCTCCGGATTCTGGTACCGGTAGTTTGTTCTACTTCCCTTACGGGCGGCCCTGCATTATAATACGGCCGTCTTGATCCATTGTTTTGATTGTTTACAATTGTCGTATTATTAATGATTGTAGTGTTATTAATAATAGTGATGTTCCTCGACCGGTTCACGTAATAATTGTCAATCCTGGGACTATTAATGTAATGGCGGGGAACAAATGTCCACTCTGTATAAGGGATTGATCCGTAGTTTGTGTTAATGCCCATTCCCGGTCCCAGCGGAGCCCATCCATAATAATCACCACCGCCTCTCCATGATACCCAGGCGGGCGCCCATTCATATCCTGGAAGCCACATCCATCCATAACGCATGTCATTGATCCATCTGCCATAATGGAACGGAGCCCATCCCCAGTTATAATTGGAAACCCAGGTCCATCCATAATTTGTGTAAACCCAATACCCATTGGTATAATAAGGCCTGAAGTTTGCCTGGTAAGGTACCCAGGCATAACCATAATTTCCATAATTGATCCAGTCACCATATGGCGTGAGATCATTATAAAATTGCTGGTAAGTGATCATTTGTTGTTGATCATAATTCTGCGTGTAGCCATTGGGGTTACTTTGGTAATGCCTCGTACCGCTGCATGAGGCAAATATTATCCCAATCACGAAGACTGACAGGTGGTATAAATATTTCATGATCGTAATTTTATAGTTTCGACGCTGGTAAAGCGAATAAGTTTAATTTTTAAAAGGAATTATTATTTTTCTTTTAAATGTATTAACGTTTAGGGAGTAAGGATATTTTGCTTCTTGAAGTTATTAAAAAAGTATAGGAAAATCATTTTAAATGCCAGCAAACAAAGAAATTGTATAAATTTTTATTTGGCAATCAGAGCAGGAGTTGGATTGTTTTTTTATTTGAAAGTCACTTCAAATAGGGTGGTGGTTGCCATGTGGATTTTGGATTAAAGTATTTCCATAATAAAGCAGATAACTTTCTTGTAAGAACCCAGGCTTCATTATTGGTTTTCCAACTTGTATCCATGTTATTTTTTGTGCAGATACAAAAAATATAAGGATGAGCTCCTTTGACATATAAAACCTCATCTCTCGATGCATCCACAGCGCCGCTTTTATCGGCTACGAAAACATTTGGCGGAATTTGCGATATAGCATCTTCATCCCAAAACTGGCGACTCATTAACCGAAGTATTCTTTCGCTTATTTGTTTGTCAATAATTTTATTTTCGGTTATCATCTTCATTAATGTCGCCATTTCTTTTGGAGTTGTTTGCCCCCAGCCATATAAATTGTAATTTTCTTTCCTTCCCTCAGTTCTGCTGTTCACACGGGTGTATGTCATTCCAAGGCTGTCCATGTATTTGTTGATTTGAGTGCCACCACCTGAAAGTCCTTGCAGCCAAAGGCTCGCTCCATTATCGCTCATGCTCATCATCAGCATGATCAATTCATTTAAAGCGATTTTAGAACTGTCTTTAAAAGAAGCAAGAATTTCCTGCCCCTCAGAATACCTGACAGAATCAGTAAATAGCATATCCTGGTGATACGATAGTTCACCATTGTGTATTTTATGCATTAAGCCGATCAGTATCGGAACTTTAATCATACTTGCTGTAGGAAATACGGTGTCGGCATGTATCGCAGCTATTTTATTTGCCGTAAGATCATACACAAAAACCCCGGCATCGCCATGAAAGTTCTGCAGTAAATCGTTTATCTTTTTCTGCAAACGGTTGTCAGTCTTTTGCCCAATGGAACAGGCAGAACTGAGGAGGAAAATGAAAACCAATAATCTTTTCATTCATTTTATTTTGAAAATGAAAGTAGCATTATTTTGTTTTCAAAGAAAATTTGATTTCATTATTCTTGGTAACGCCAATGCGCAAACGCAATAAAAAAGCAACCCGGAGTAAGCCGGGTTGCCAATTGGTTTTAGAGATACCAGGAAATTTATATCAACAATGCTTATCCAAATAAGCCGCCTTTCTTCAGTTCACGTGTTTTTTCACCAATTAAAAATCCATTCTGATAAATCTGGATTTTATAATTCCCTTGTTGGAAATGGCCTGCTGGTGAAAATGCAAACTGTACATTTTTTGTTTTCGCTGTTTCAAGATTCACAGGCAATTTAGCTGTGAATGTTTGACTGCTGCTGTCGCGTGTTATGAAAGTATTGCCAGACGTATCAGGAGTGGTAACCGGTTTTCCATCGGGGCCGATCACTACTACATAAAGATCAGTTGTGCCCGGTGTGATAATCCTGTTGTTAACATCAAAGCTTACTAATAGCTTATCCACTCTTTTGGCAACAGCGATCACTTTTTCTTTGCCATTGTTTCTAACTTTTACCGGAGTAATTGAGATATTAGAAGCGTTAAGTGTTGAAGCTACATCTACTTTTTTCTCCAGCGCTTGTTTAACTACATTAGTTGAATCAAGGTTATGAGATAAAGTTTGATTTTGAGTAGTCAGTACCATTACATTTTGATTCAGGCTGTCATTTTGTTGGGTTAGCATTGCAACCTGGGATTCAAGATCCGAAATCTTTCCATTCAATTGAGCAATTAAAGTACGTGCTCTTGAAAGCTCAGAAGCAGTTACATTTTTCTTATGTAAAATGCTGCGTATTTCAGATTTCATTTTAGCAATTTCATCATTGCTCGCGGTCAATTTGCCGTTTAAATCAGTATTTACAGTTTGCATGGAATCGAGTCTCGCCAACGAAGCATCAAAGCTTGCCTGGATGTTACTTTTTTCGGAAGTTACTTTTGCAACTTCTGTTTGTTGTGTTTTTAAATTTTCGTTTGATTTACTGTGGTCGAAAATGAAAAATCCGCCAAGAAGAACTATCGCTGCAATTAATAAACCAATGATTAAATTTTTTGAATCACGCGGTTCTTTACGGATAGTATCAGTTTGATCTGTATACTCGTTCATAATGAAAGTTTTTGAGGATTAATGAATATTGGTTGTATAAAGCGGTTTGAAATGACTTATAGAATATTTTTTCGATTGTACAGGCATATGTTCGAAAATCATGCCACTCTTATTTTTTTTAATAATACTCTAATTGAAAACCGATTTTTTAAAACATCTATTGCAGTCATTATCAATAATTTAAAAAGATATATTCATTTTGTTAAATCAGTTTTACACGCTTACATCCTTTGCATTGCGCATCTAAAAAATCTTTAAAAAGGTTGTCTTTTTTGAGAGTTTCTTTTTTTCTTCTACTTTTAATAGATCAAACATTACAAGGATGTCAACCAGTTCTCATGTAAAGAAAAAAGTAACTGCCGGTTTGTCTATTGTTTTTTTATTGCCCGCGTTGGTGTTATTTATTATTTGGACATCGGTAAGCATACGATTTTCCGATATGAATGAGATTGATAAACAAGAAACTTTCCTTGGCTATTTTTCGGGCTTGTTTAAAGATATTCACGTGGTTAATATCATCTCTATGATATTTTGTTTTATTGCAATTGTATTGGCTTCAAGAAGTTTTCAGAAGAAATTATTATCACTTCGCTTTTTGATGTTGATGACCGTTTTGATTTCGATATTTATTATATTGTTTGATATCTCTCAGTTGGTAGGAAAATAATTATTGATATTCATATTGTATTGTGCCAAGCAGTTGTTTTTCTTTTGAATAACATTTCTGGATTTCAGGCAACTTTTTGTCATCATATGCATAACGCCAGATAAAATAATTTCTACCTGTTTCATCCACAGAGATCATTTGTTTTGGTTGATTGCCGGTATTGTATTCAAACATATAATCGGGTAAAAGCCTTTTCGCTATTGGATTATAATGCACTACATCTGTGAGGCGGTTGCTGTCGTCATAGTAATAGTAATATTTTTTATCGCCACTTTTTCCCGACGGATCTTCTTCAATTATATTGCCTTTGTCATCGGCAATAAATGTGATCGTGGAAATAACTTCATTATTCTTTTTTCGAATCATTTTTTTTGGTGTTCCATTTTCATAAAAATATTCATGGGTTTCTGAAATACCGCTATTGTCACCATCACCTGTCGTATTTGTATGAATGGAAACAATTTTCCCTTCTGCATCATATTTATACTCAGCGATATTAGTTGTATGTGGAGTTGTAGTTGTGGTTTTCACTACTTCTCCCTTATCATTATAATCCGTTGTTAATAGTGATTCGCCCGTGATGTTTGAATTAGTCATCAACTGGGATTGCGAAAAATTTTTATTTACTTTTTTTTCGCAAAAAAAACCTTCGCTAGGTTGGTCATTTTCATCAAAGCTTGTTATTTTTATTCGCGTGATGTTCCCGTTTTTAAGAATTGTAAACTCATTATTTTGTTTAATAGTACCCATAATATCCTTATAATAATACTGGGCCTTCGTCTTTGTTATACCAGTGACCGAAATCAAAATAAAACAGGATATACGATAAAGAAAAGTTTTGCTCATTTTTTAAAGGAATAATAGGTTGCCGGTATTTGGATTTTTAACGGATGTAAAATAATTCATTAATCTTTAATGCAATTTTTGTTTGCTATTTTTAACCGGAAATTATAAAAAACTAAAACGTATTTCTGTTACATCTATTTTATACTAATAAATTTTTTAAATGAATCAGGAAACAAATATCGATCGGCTTGTATTAATAATGGATGAATTACGACAAAAATGTCCCTGGGATAAGAAACAAAATATTCACACTTTAAGACAACAGACTATTGAAGAAACATACGAACTTGCAGACGCTATTACCGATAAAGACTGGATGGCCATCAAAGAAGAATTAGGTGATTTGTTGTTGCACATTGTGTTTTATTCAAAGATTGCTGTTGAACAAAATAAGTTTACGTTGCAGGAAGTGATAGATGGAATTTGTGCAAAGTTGATAAAAAGACATCCACACATTTATGGAGATGTTGTAGTGACTGATGAAGAGGATGTTAAAAAAAACTGGGAACAGATCAAATTGGGAGAGGGCAAGAAATCTGTTTTAAGTGGTGTTCCAAAATCATTGCCGGCAATGGTTAAGGCGATGAGAATCCAGGAAAAAGCAAAGCAGGTTGGGTTTGAATGGGCCACGAAAGAACAGGTATGGGATAAAGTTGAAGAAGAAAAAGTTGAATTACTGGAGGCGGTGGAAACAGGTAACGATGAAAGAATAGAAGAAGAAGCAGGTGATCTTTTCTTTTCAGTAATCAATTATGTCCGGTTTTTAAAGGTGGATGCGGAAAATGCGCTGGAACTTACCAACAAAAAATTTATAAAACGATTTAGCCTGCTGGAAAAAGCGGTGCACGATAAAGGATTGAATTTGGCTGAAATGTCTCTTGCTGAGATGGATGCCGTTTGGAATGAGATTAAAAAACAAAATATTCGAAGTTGAATTGGACCCGGAACAATAGCTTTCTTAAAAGAAATTCCTTTTTGCTGATTGCAGCAGCATGGTTATTTACTTTCGCATTTATCGTTGACAATTACTGGAGCGGAAGTTCACCTTCCAATGCTGCTCAAAAGGCTATTCAAAAAGATATCAACTATAAGCTTGCCAGGAGCAATGCTTTTTATTTAGATTCATCGATTGTTAACAAGATCATTTCAGGAAAATATAATCAGAAAGATATACAGGAACTGGTAGATAAAAACTATTTTATTTTTATTTACAAAGTTGGCCGTGCCAATAATTTAATTCCTGTTTTTTGGAATACACAGGTAATTGCCCCCAATTCATTCGTACTGCATTCAGACAATGGTGTCGGGTTTCGAAAGTTATTGAATGGATGGTATGTTACCAATAAAAAAACTTTTCAAGATGCAGGCGGCGCATTTTACAAAATAGTTTTTCTTATCCCGGTTAAGTGGGATTATTATATCCAGAATCAATATTTGCATAATACTTTCGTTGCTGAAAATAATATCGAAAAGGCTTATGAAATAAGTCTTACGCCCACAAAGTACACCATCCAGGATTTACAAGGGAAGCCATTATTTTATTTACGTAAATTAAATAACCCGGTTGGCCATGACAACCCGCTGGCGCTCATACTAAGAATACTGGCTTCTGTTTTGGTCCTTTTTTTTATTCACCGGCTGGCAAATTATTATGTGCAGAAAAGGGGCTTTTGGACGGGATTAGCTACACTTTTGATTCCGCTTATTTTATTAAGAGTTTTAAGCTATTGGCTCCCGATCCCTTTAAACTTTAAAACGCTGGAGTTATTTAATCCATCGATATACGGAGCGAATTTTATTTTGAGGTCTTTAGGCGATCTGCTTATTAATTCCATCCTTTTTATTTGGGTTGTTTTGTTTGTGAGATATAATTTTAAATTTGATTTTGCAAAAATTAAATTCAAATTTGAGATTTACAGGTACGCTGCAATCGTTTTCATTTGTGCTTTAATGTTCTTGTTTACGCTGGTTGGTAGCTTTACTGTGCAAAGTTTGGTTGCCGATTCACAGATATCTTTTGATGTAATTAATTTTTTTACACTTAATATTTACAGTGTTATTGGTTTTATCGTACTGAGTTGCGTGGCCACCGGTTATTTTTTTCTTATCACATTACTTCTTCAGCCATTGAACATTTTTATCGGTAGCAAGAGGTATCAATTGTATTTGATACTAACAGTAGTTGGGCTTTTTATATTAACTTTTAATCTTCACTCTGTTCATTTAAGTTTTAATCTGGTCGTGCTTCTGTGGCTGCTGTTGTTTATTTTTCTTCTAAATTTTCGCTTGCTTTTTCTTCACGCCTATAATTTTGTTTCGTCCAAATTTATTTTCTGGGTTTTCTTTTTTTCACTTTCTATCACAGCAATTATCGTGTGGCAAAACCGTGCAAAAGAACTGGAGGACAGGAAACATTTTGCTGAAAATCTGGCCAACAAGGCGGATCCCTCAGGGCCGGTTATTGTAAGTATTATTTTGAAAGATTTCACCAATACCTACCTATCGGACGTATTCGACCGGTTTAAGGATCCCTTTCAAAACCGATTTTTAAAGGACAGTTTGATCAATGAGAATTTTTCCGGCTATCTTGATAAATATGATACCAAAATTTATACGTTTAATGCTGCTGAAATGCCCTTGTATAATGAGGATTCAACGACCTTTAATGCATTAAATGCCATCATCCAAACACAAGGGCAGCCTACGGATATTCCTGATCTTTTTTATTATGATATTTCTTATGACCGGTTTAATTATATCAGTAAAAAGGAAGTTACCAATTCTGACGGTCTAAGACAGGGGTATGTTTTTATCATTTCAAAACCGAAACGCTACAAGAGCGATGCCCTTTATCCCGAACTTTTTTCGAAAGGCAACAATAATTCAATTGAAAGTTCGCCGGTGTATGCCTTTGCAGTTTATAATAATAATAAATTAAGTAGTAGTTACAACGATTACCCTTTTACTACTGATATTGATAATAATGATTTTACCTACAATGAATTCCGGATTGTAAAACGGAATGGTTATGAAGAATTATGGTATAAAGCTAACGCTGATAAAGTAATTGTAATTGCCCGCCAGGACAGGTTTTTTGTTGAGTCTATTACCTTGTTTGCCTACCTGTTTTGTTCTTTTTTATTAATTGCCATCTTCTTTAATCTTGCACATCATTTTCTTACTGAAACAAAATTAAATTCAAATTTTAAATCACTATTTCAATTAAATATTCGTAACCAGGTTCATGGCACGATCATCCTGGTGAGCGTTTTTTCATTTATTGTAATTGCAACTACTACCATCTTGTTTTTTATTAACCGGTATCATAGTAATAACCGGGAAAAATTGAGCGGCACCATTCATGTAATGGAAAACGAATTCCGTAGTTCAATTGACACCATGCCACTAAATAATTACCAACTAGTTAATTTCGATAGTTTGTCTGATAACAAGCTTGCGGAAACGATCAATAAAATATCGAATATTCATGCAACTGATCTGAATGTTTATGATCTTAATGGTAATTTGAAAGTGTCATCAGTTCCTTTGCCTTACAACAAAGGAATCGTCAGTGAAAAAATGGATCCTATTGCTTTTTATCATTTAAATAAACTTAAAGATGTTCAATATTTCCAGGAACAAAACATCGGCAGCCTGCAATATTTAAATGATTACGTTCCGGTGCGCAATGAAGCTGGAAAAGAATATGCTTATTTGAACATTCCGTATTTTGAATCACAAAATAAATTGCAGGATGAGATCTCAAATTTTCTTATGACGATCATAAACCTGAATGCTTTTATCTTTTTAATTGCGGGTATTATTGCACTTTTTATAACCAACAGGATCACCCAATCATTCTCTTTGATGAGTGATAAGATGAAGAAAATTAATCTTGAAACAGGTAACGAAGAAATTGAATGGAACAGGCAAGACGAGATAGGAGACCTTGTGAAAGAATATAATAAAATGGTGAAAAAGCTTGACGTGAGTGCTAAAATGCTCGCCCGCAGTGAAAGAGAAGGGGCATGGCGCGAAATGGCCAGGCAGGTGGCGCATGAAATTAAGAACCCGCTTACACCTATGAAGCTTAATCTGCAGTATTTGCAAATGGCAATAGAAAAAAATTCTCCCGATGTAAAAAATATTTCTTTATACGTTGCGCAGATTTTGCTGGAACAGATTGAGCATCTTTCTCAAATTGCCGGCGATTTTGCACAGTTTGCAAAGATCGGAAATACCAAAAAGCAGGTTTTTGATATCAACCAGGTACTCGAAAATTCCATCACACTTTATTCTACGAACGAGGAAATAAAAGTAAAAGCAAATCTTTACCCGGAGGAAATTCTCATTGATGCTGATAAAACACAGATGAACAGGCTATTCACAAACCTTCTTCAAAATGCTGTTCAATCAGTCCCGGATTACAGGAAGGTGCAGCTGCAAATTAGGAGCGAATTGCATGATCACAAAGTAATAGTTTCTATTAAAGACAATGGAAACGGGATCCGTGCCGAGATGGTGAACAAGATTTTTGCGCCCAATTTTACAACAAAAACTTCCGGAACCGGCCTTGGCCTTGCGATGTGTAAAGGAATTGTAGAAACATTGAATGGAAGAATATGGTTCGAAACGAAAGAAGAAGAATGGACATGCTTTTTTGTGGAATTGCCGGTGGTATCGGCTGTTGGAGAAGAAAATCCGGAATTAAATGATTATACCGATAAGGCTTAAACGCAGTTATTAGCGTGACAGTGAACCAACAAATTCCAATGTTTTTTATTTAGCTCTTTTCATCGTAATATAGTTTTCAAATTCATTTAGCGTAAAGCTGCTTAAATTATTTTTTGGTGTAACCATTCCTTTTTGAGCAACCAGCACACCGTATTTCGTGTTATCAAATTCTGCAACAGAGTGCGCATCCGGGTCAATAGAAAATAAAACATTTTTCGAAAGAGCATATTCAATCCACTGCCACCGCATATCGAGCCTGCGCGGATGAGCGTTTATTTCAATCACAACGCGGTTTGCTGCACAGGCATCAATAATTTTTTTATAATCAACCGGATATCCTTTTCTGCTCAGGAGCAATCTTCCGGTCATATGGCCAAGGATGGTTGTAAAAGGATTTTCGATTGCCCTTAATAACCTGGTCATAGCTTTTTCCACACCCATTTTTAAATTGGAATGAACTGAAGCTATTACCAGGTCAAAAGTTGAAAGAATCGAATCGCTGTAATCAAGATCCCCGTCATTTAAAATATCACTTTCGATACTTTTAAAAATTTTAAAAGGCGCTAATTTTTTGTTTAAGGAGTCTATTAAAATATGTTGCGATTTTAGTCTTTCTTCAGGCAAACCATTCGCGTAGCTCGCTGTTTTACTATGATCGCTTATCACTAAATATTCCTTGTTGTTTTTGATACATGCTGCCGCCAGTTCTTCAATTGTATTTATGCCGTCACTCCATTTACTATGACAATGAACAATGCCTTTTATATCTGCGGGCTGAATTAGTTTAGGAATCTTATGTGCTTTGGCTAGGGGTAAAATTGATTTGGTTTCTCTTAAACAGGCAGGCACATATTGAATTGCAGCTTGCTTAAAAATTTCTCTGTCGTCTTGTGCAAGTGTATAATTAACAGAAGAATAAATATTTTCGAATTCGGATACAAATTCGGAAGAGCCGGTCGTTGTAAAGGTTTTTCGAATAAGATGAGCACTTGAAACAGGGTGTATTTTAATTGTTATTCCGTGGTTGTATTGATAAGACAAAAAATGATCATTTTTTTCAACCGTGTCAAACTCTTCAAGCAAACCTATTTTGTCCGAAATAATTTTGGCAGATATCGGAATAACAAATTCCAGCATATCCAGTGTTTCTGCCTGGCGTGCAAAATCGCCTGTGATTTTTATATTTTCCGCATTAAATAATTTCATAAAATAAGCCTGAAGTTCTTCAGCCAATTCTTCTACTTGCGCATACAAATAACTTCCCTGTTGGCTCAAATAAAATTGGATCGCGTCAATAACATTTTCCTGGGTTTTTTTTCCGAAGCCCGGAAAAAGCAGCAACCGATTTTCATTGCAGGCATAGAGGAGTTCGCCTATGTTTTCAATCCCCATTTTTTGCCAGATAACAGCAATTTTTTTTGGACCGATTCCTTTAATTTTTAACATTTCAAATATGCCCGGAGGTGTTTTAAAAATTAAATCCTCCAGGATTTGCATTTTACCTGTTGTGATAATTTCAACAATTTTTTTTGCGATAGCTTCACCGATCCCATTTATTTGTGAAATCTTTTCTTTAGAAAGCGTTTGTAGGTCAACCGTTAGTTGGCTAATTTTATAGCCAATGATTGAATAGGTTTTTGTCTTAAAACTATTTTCGCCGTGGATCTCCATCAGCTTTGAAAGCAGGGAAAATTGGTTTGCAATTTCTTTATTAGTCATGTGGCTAAAAATAAGAAACAAAAAATCAAACAGTATTTTTGGAAATCCGGTACTGATTTTTTATTCATTTTGCAAAATCCTTTTCTGGTGCGGGTTTCATTAGAAAAAAGTAATAAAAAAGTCCCGGAAATTTCGGGACTTTAAAGTATCTGTAAGAAAAATTTGATTATTTTTTCTTAGCAGCAGCCTTTTTAGGAGCGGCCTTTTTAGCAGCTTTTTTAGGAGCAGCTTTCTTAGCAGCACTTTTTTTAGGAGCAGCTTTTTTAGGCGCGGCTTTCTTAGCAGCAGCCTTTTTAGGAGCGGCTTTTTTAGCGGCCTTTTTAGGAGCAGCTTTTTTAGCGGCAGCCTTTTTAGGCGCGGCTTTTTTTGCAGCAGCTTTTTTAGGAGCGGCTTTTTTTGCAGTTGCCATGTTTTTAGAATTTAATTGTTAGTAAATAAAATTAAAAATAAAAACATTTTGCTAACTGCCAAAACTTATTTGAATTTTTTTTTATAAAGTAGCTTCTGAAGAATTTACAGAAACAATCGTTTTATCACCTTTTGTTTTTCTAAATTCGACAACTCCGTCAGCAGTTGCAAAGATGGTAAAATCTTTTCCGAGGCCTACATTTTTACCGGGGTGATAAACTGTGCCACGCTGGCGAAGAATAATATTTCCTGAAGCGGCAGCCTGGCCACCAAATATTTTTACGCCTAATCTTTTGCTTTGTGAATCGCGTCCGTTTTTTACTGAACCTTCACCTTTTTTATGTGCCATTATTCTTAAATTAAAAAATGATCGTATTGAGAAATGAATTTAATTTTTCATTTCATTTTATAATAATTGCTTATGCAATTCCGGTTACTTTGATATGAGTATATTGAGTGCGGTGACCGTGCTTTTTTCTGAAACCTTTTCTTCTTTTCATTTTGAAAGCGATCACTTTTTCACCCTTTACCAACTCATTTAATATTTCTGCTTCTACTTTTACTTTTGCATCGCCACCAACAGAAATTTTTCCATTGTTATCGTGCAACAGCACTTCAGAAAATTCAACTTTGTCACCTTGCTTTCCTTCAAGATGGGGTACATACAAACTTTGGCCTGGTGTAACTTTAAATTGCTGACCGGCGATTTTAACTATAGCAAACATACTTTTCCAATTTTTGGAGTGCAAATGTAAGACAATTTCGTGCAAATAATACTACTAAAACTTATTAAATAACCTAATTTTAATTTTTTTGCATAAAATATTGTTATACAGTGAATAAAGAATATTGGTTTTGTCTATTCGGTTCCCGTTATTAACTTTCGTGCGATTAAATCAGGCTATGGCTATTTTAAAAAAAGTTGGGCGGTTTTTCTTCAGTATTTATGGTTTCGCGGTTTTTTTAACCTGGATGTTCATACTGCTGCCAGTATTTATTTATGCTTTTTTGCAAGAACCTGTAAAAGGCGGGAATTTGGTATACGCAATTTCCCGTTTTTGGGCAGATGCCTTCTTTTTTATGACAGGCATCAGGTATATAAATGTTGAAAACATTGCCTACGACAATCATCAGGAGTATATTTTTGTAAGTAACCATATTTCTTACCTTGATATTCCAATGATGATGAAAGTTGCAAGAGATCAAAAAATAAGGATTTTAGGTAAGGCTGAAATGACTAAGATTCCTGTTTTTGGAGCGATTTATAAACGGGGAGCTGTCTCCGTGGATAGGTCGAACCCGAAGGCTCGTTCAAAAAGCCTGCAGGAACTTATTGCATTTGTACAAAAAAAGATATCAGTTTTTATTTGCCCTGAAGGAACTTTTAATACAACCCATCGTCCATTGAAGAGTTTTTATGATGGCGCTTTTCGTATCGCTATAGAAACTCAAAAACCGATTCTTCCAATTTTATTTTTAGATACCTATGACCGGCTTAATTATAAAAGTATATTTTCTTTGAACCCCGGAAAATGCCGCAGTGTTTATCTCTCTGCTACAAATACTAATGGATTAACCCTAGAAGAACTGCCATTTTTAAAAGAAAAAGTCTTTAAACAAATGGAAGAGGCGCTTCTTCAATACAGGGCAAGTTGGATTGAAGGTCAGTAGTTGCCCGGAAGCCTTGTCAGATAGTCTCAATATATTTGTAATAATGAATTCAGAAAACCCTTCCGGCCACAATTTATTTTATCAGGCAGATAAATCTGCATCCACGTGGCTGGAGGTAATTCTTCCTTTAGCGATCCCTAAAACCTATACTTACTCCGTGCCTGTGGAGCTGATTGAAGAAGTAAAAGTGGGTTGTAGGGTTGAAGTTGTATTTGGAAAAAATAAAAAATATTCGGGAGTGATTAAATCAGTCATTGCTGAAAGGCCTTCGTTTGTTACCAAGGATATTTTAAATGTAATTGATGACGAACCTGTAATTTATCCGCAACAATTGCAACTATGGAAATGGATCAGCGAATATTATATGTGCACCGAGGGAGAGGTGATGGCGGCCGCGTTACCAACTCATCTGAAATTAAGTAGCGAGACCGTTTTAATTTATAATGATGAATACGGCGAAGATTTTTCAGATCTTGATGATGAAGAATACCTTTTGGCAGAGGCATTACTTATAAAAAAAGAATTAAAAATCACCGAAGCTCAACAGGTAAGCGGTCTTGTACATATTTATCCACTGATAAAAAAACTGATTGAAAAACGGGTATGTTTTGTTTGGGAATCTTTTACTGATAAATTTAAAGAGAAAAAAGAAAAATTTGTTTTACTAAATCCGCAATTTTCTTCGGATGAAGAATTAAACAGGCTGATGGATGAATTGGGCAGAGCTCCCAAACAGATGGAATTACTGCTCACATTTCTGCATTTCTCAAAAACAGAAGGAGAGGTGTCGCAGTCAAAGCTTTTAAAAAAATCAGGTGCCAATGCGGCACAGCTAAAAGGGTTGGTCGATAAAAATATTCTTTTTATCGAAAAGCGAAATATCGACCGCCTTCCGTCCCTTCCCGGAAAAATGAATGTGCATTATCAATTGAACGATTCTCAGAAAAAAGCTTTCTCGGAAATTGAAAAAGAATTTGAAGAAAAGGAAGTGTGCCTTCTTCATGGGATTACCAGCAGCGGAAAAACCCAATTGTACATTAAAGAAATTGAGAAAACGGTTGCAGCAGGCAAACAGGTTTTATATCTTTTGCCGGAAATTACTTTGACCGCACAAATCATCCGCCGATTGCAATTCTACTTTGGTGGGAACATTGCGATTTATCATTCTAAATTTAATAACAATGAACGGATCGAAATCTGGAATAAAATAAAAACAGGTGAATTGAAAATTATTCTTGGCGCAAGAAGTGCTTTATTTCTTCCGTTTAAAAACCTTGGCTTAATTGTTATAGACGAAGAACACGATCCATCATTTAAACAACAGGATCCGGCTCCGCGCTATAATGCCCGTGATGCTGCTGTATACTATGCATCACTGTTTAATGCGAAGGTATTAATGGGAAGTGCAACGCCGTCCCTGGAAAGTTATTACAATGCTCAAAAAAATAAATATGGGTTGGTTAGACTTACTGAAAGATTCGGGGGAAGTGAATTGCCTGAAATAAAAATTATTGATACAAAAACTGTGGCTGCTTCTAAAAAAGGAAAGGTGATGATCTCGCCACAATTGAAATCAGAAATTGAAGCTGCTTTGCATCGCGATAAGCAGGTAATCCTTTTTCAAAACAGGCGCGGGTATGCTCCCTTATTAATTTGTGGTACATGCGGATTTATTCCTCACTGTCAAAACTGTTCTGTAACACTCACCCTGCATAAATACTCCAATAAATTACATTGTCATTATTGCGGAAACACCTATCCGAAGCCGGTTGGGTGTCCTGCTTGTGGAAGTGTGAACTGGATGGAAAAAAATTTTGGAACGGAAAAAATCGAAGAAGAGCTTACGGAGGATTTTCCTGATAACAGGGTTGCCCGCATGGATGTAGATGCGGTGAAAGGAAAAAATGCGCACGACACACTTATCAAATTATTTGAACAACACCGCATTGATATTTTAGCCGGAACTCAAATGGTGGTAAAGGGGCTTGACTTCGAAAATGTAAGCCTGGTAGGTGTTTTGGATGCCGACGGTTTATTATCATTTGCTGATTTTCGTGTAAATGAAAGAGCGTTCCAATTGATGGAGCAGGTGAGTGGCAGGGCAGGCCGACAGAAAGAAAAAGGTTTAGTACTGATACAGGCATCTAAACTTGATCATCCGGTATTGTTATTTGTGCAGCAACATGATTACGAAAGATTTTACGAATATGAACTGGCTATGCGGAAACAATTTTTTTATCCTCCTTTTAGCAGGTTGGTGCGAATTGTAGTAAAACATGCTGCTAAAGAGTTGGCTTTTGAAGCTGCAGATGTTCTTGCCAATAGTTTAAAAAAGGATTTTGAAAATTTGGTTGGCCCCGCTGCGCCTGTTGTTAACCGTATACGCAATATGTACCTGATGGAAATTTTAATTAAACTTAAAAAAGATGCCGCTCATTTACGAATGCAAAAAAAGGTGATTCGCAATCACATAGATCTTTTGAAGGCTCAAAAAAAATTCAGAAACGTTGTGATTATTCCGGATGTAGATCCGTTGTAATTTGGAAAAATAAAAATGTTTAAAAATTGTTTGTTTACTATAGGTGCCGGTTAACTTCTATTGCGTTTCTTCTTTCTCCGACATATATTCCCTGGCCATATCCATCATCTGCGTATAATGGTAATAGTTAACACCTCTCTTTGCCTGCTTACTTTCATAGACCATTGCACGCGCAACCGTGTCGGCTCCTATGGCCCGGTACTTTAGTAAAGGTCCCAGCAATAAAAAAGAAAGTAGATCCATAATGGTTTCAGCTATTTGCTCGGCAAACCGTGTTTCTCTTCTTCTTCCATTTAACAAGGATGGTTGAAATATACTCAGGCTTTCAAATGAAAAATGTTTTAATGAATTTTCTGTTTTCCCTTTCAGACTCAAATAAAAATTGGAAGAGTTTTCGCTTGCCCCGACGGAAGAGACAATCAGGAATTTTTTAAAATTTTGCGAGATACCAATTTCCGCCGCATTTACCGGTATATCATGATCAATTTTTTCGTATAACTCTTTATCACCCTTTACTTTTTTTTTCGTAGTGCCGACACATGAGAAAATTACGTCGCCGAACCCCATCTTTTGTGATAAATCTTCCTTATTATTAAAGTCCACAACCTGTTGCTGCAATTTTGGATGAATGATTGTAAGTGTTTTTCTTACTAATACACGAACAGTTTTATAATCTTTATCGTTAAGCAATTCTTTCACTACCAAATTACCTGTCAGGCCTGTAGCCCCGAGAACGACTGCCGTTAGTTCATTCATATTTCGGTATTTTGCCCTTAATTTTATTTCTATGCAAGTTCAACAAAATTATCCACTTCAAAAATTTAATACATTCGGAATAAGAGCCCATGCAAAATATTTTTCAAAGTTTTTTTCTCCTGAAAAGTTGCAGGAACTATTGGACGATAAACCTGCTGAAACCAAATTGATCCTTGGCGGCGGAAGTAATATTTTGTTCACAAAAGATTTTGACGGGTTTGTTCTAAAAAATGAAATTCCGGGAATTGATGTGATGGAAGAAGACGACGAGTATGTTTTTGTACGGGCAGGAGCGGGTGTTGCTTGGCATTCTTTTGTTACTTTTTGTGTTAATAACAATTTTGGTGGTATTGAAAATTTATCGTTGATTCCGGGTAACGTCGGTGCATCTCCTATGCAAAATATTGGGGCTTATGGTGTTGAAATCAAAGATGTTTTTTTCGGGCTGGAAGCATTTCACATACGGGAAAAAACGGTTCAGGCATTCAGTACAGCAGATTGCAATTTTGGTTATCGCGATAGTGTTTTTAAAAACAAATATAAAAACCAATTTGCCATTTTAAATGTTACATATCGACTTAAAAAAAATCCGGTTTTCAACATAACTTATGGCGCGGTCGCCCATGAATTAGAAAAAATGAAAATTGATAAAATAAGTATTAAAGCCGTTTCTGATGCGGTGATAAGCATTCGTAGCGCTAAATTGCCGGATCCTGCATTGATAGGAAATGCAGGAAGTTTTTTTAAAAATCCTGTGATAAATAAACAGAAATTTGATTCATTTAAAAGTTCGTCAAACGATGTGGATTTCCCGTTTTATAAAATCGATGAGAGAACCTATAAAATTCCCGCTGGTTGGTTGATCGAACAATGCGGCTGGAAAGGATTTCGCAAAGGAGATACCGGGTGCTATAGCAAACAGGCTTTAGTTTTAGTCAACTACGGAAATGCAACCGGAAAAGAAATTTATGATTTAAGCGAAGAGATAAAACTGTCGGTAAAAGAAAAATATGATATCGACCTGGAAAGAGAAGTAAATATTTTTTGACACTGTAATTATTAAAAAAATAAAAACAAAATGTATGGTAGACGAACAACTAATCACTTCGAGCAATCAGCTTGAGGGGTATAAAATTACAAAACACCTTGGCATCGTTCGCGGAATTACCGTAAGATCGCGAAGCCTTTTTGGAAACATTGCGGGAGGTTTGCAAACTCTATTTGGCGGAACTATTTCTGTGTATGTTGATCTTTGTGAAAAGACAAGACTGGAAGCTTACCATCACATGGTTCAGCATGCAAACGAAAGAGGCGCTAATGCAATAATTAACATGCGGTATGACGCGAACGAGGTGATGAATGGAGTTACAGAAGTATTATGCTATGGAACAGCAGTGCAGGTAGTTAACGTGTAACGACAGTAAACAAATAAATTTCGGATATTTTTATTTTGCGGAAAGCTTCGGCTACAGCTTTTCATTGCGGCAAAATAATTATCGTATTAATAATTTGCATTCCTTTGCATCAGGGTTACAGACCCCTATCTTTTTTGCTGTAATCGCTTTATCTTTTAAGTAGAAGAAGTTAAAAGAATATTTATATTATGAGTATCAGGATTTTAGTAACCGGCGGAACTTTTGATAAAGAATACGATGAACGCTCGGGCCAGCTTTTTTTTAAAAATACCCATCTTCAGGAAATGTTACGGCGTGGCAGATGCAATGTAGAGGTGGTGGTGGAAACATTGATGATGGTTGATAGCCTTGATATGACTGACAAAGAGAGAGCAATAATAGAAAAGCGCTGCAGGGAAGCAGATGAAAAAAATATTATCATTACCCATGGTACTGACACTATGGAAGTGACAGGAAAATACCTGTCGGCTGCTGCCATCCCGAAAACAATTGTGCTTACGGGCGCTATGATTCCCTACAAGTTTGGAAGTTCGGACGGGTTCTTTAACCTTGGTAGCGCACTTGCGTTTGTACAAGCATTGCCCAAGGGTGTATACGTGGCAATGAATGGTCAATACTTCGATGCGGCAAGAGTTAGAAAAAACAGGGAAAAGGGAATGTTTGAGGCGATTTAAATGATGGGTGTACGGTGGTTAACCACACTGAAACCATTTTTGAAAGATATTTCCTGGTAACATTAGGAGGTAAATCATCATGAAAATTCAATTTTTTTGTACCAGGTGGGGAAGTGAAGCATTGAGCTGGGATTTATTTTGCAAAAAAGTAAAAGACGAAGGTTACGACGGTATTGAATATGGAATACCTCGAACAGATACGGAAAAGGAACTGGATGCGATTTGGAATACGGCAGAAAGATTTGGGTTGAGCATTATTGCCCAGCACTATGATACTTACGAGGCTGAGTTTTCCAAACATTTTGACCTATACAACTCTTGGTTGCAAAAGATACGTTCTTATCCCGTCGTAAAAATTAACTCCCAAACGGGAAAGGACTTTTTCTCGTTTGATCAAAATAAAAAACTGATCGACGCAGCTAGCGCACTGGGTTTAAATATCGTTCACGAAACACATCGGAATAAGTTTGCTTTTGCAGCTCATATTGCCAAAGAGTACCTGGAGAAAACCCCTGAATTGCGAATAACCCTGGATATTTCGCATTGGGTTTGTGTTGCAGAATCCTACTTGGAAGATCAGCCGGAAGCTGTAAAAATAGCACTTGCGAGAACCGAACATCTTCATGCGCGTGTAGGTTACCCGGAAGGGCCGCAGGTTCCCGATCCCCAAAATGCTAACTGGCAAGTTGCATTGAACATTCACCTGGCCTGGTGGGATAAAATCTATGAGCGAAAGCAAAAGGAGGGGAGTGTTTTGACTATTACGCCTGAGTTCGGGCCGTTTCCTTACATGGTGCATGTGCCTTCCACGGGCAAGCCTGTCTGCGATCAATGGGAAACAAATACTTACATGATGAACCTTTTAACAAAGAGATATCAATAAGTTTTTCAAAATAAATCTTGGAAATTTAAAATTAGTTTTTAATTTTGACTAAACGGTCAGTCAAAAACATGTCACCACGCACCAAAAAACAATTAGATGAACTAAAGGAAAACAAGAGGCAGCTTTTGCTTGAGGCTGCACTAAAGGTGTTTTCGGAATATGGTTATAATGGAGCAACGATCAGTATGATAGCGGCTGAAGCTGAGGTTTCCAAAGGACTCCTTTACAATTACTTCGAGAGTAAAGATGTTTTGCTGGATGAACTCATCAAATTCGGTTTGGAAAAAGCATCGGCAATAATGGATAGCGGTGAAATACCATTGCCCGTTGACAAAGCTTCTTTTGCAACAGGTCTAAATGCTACCATGCAATTGTTCAAAGAGGGCGACCATTTCTGGAGGCTGTATTGTATGCTGATCCTTCAAAAAAATATGACGGTGAAATTTGAACAGGCAGTTGGAGATTTTTTGAAACAATACTTATCTGTTTACGTAGGTTATTTTGAAAAGAAGGGGAGTACCAACCCGGTTGCCGAAGCCATGTTGTTTGGGGCGGTAATGGATGGTCTTATGTTTGATATGATGGTCGCGCCAAATCAATATCCGTTAGATGAAGTACTGAAGATGGTTATTGAAAAATTTGCATAAAGAAAAAATAGTATGAAACAAAAAAAGTTGAAAAAAGTTCGTTTACTGATAGCCGTTAGTTTGCTTTTGTCTTTCACTTGTGTTCGGTCGCAGGATGCCACTGAAATAGTCAAAAAAGCTAATGATCTTATGAACGGAAAGACCAGCGAAAGCGTAGCCAGCATGGCCATACAGAGGCCGGGCTGGAGCCGAACTGTGAGTATGAAAACCTGGTCGCTGGGAAATGATTACTACATGATCCTTATCACAGCGCCTGCACAGGATAAAGGACAGGTTTTTTTAAAAAGAAACAACGAGATGTGGAATTGGATGCCGAGCATCAGCCGCATTATCCGCATCCCTCCATCTATGATGGGGCAAAACTGGATGGGGTCTGATTTTACGAATAATGATCTTGTAAAAGCCAATTCAATTGTAGACGATTACAACCATAAGATTTTAGGAGGCGAAACGATCGAAGGTTACGATTGCTATAAAATCGAACTCACTCCGAAACCGAATGCCGCAGTGGTATGGAATAAAATAATTCTTTGGATTGCAAAAAAGCAATCTTTCCTTCTGCAGGCAGAATATTATGATGAGGATGGCAAGCTGGTGAACAAGGAAATCCTGGGTGATGTAAAGAAGTTTAACGACAGGGAACTGCCTGCCACTCTCGAGATGATTCCTGTAAAAGAAAAGGGAAAGAAAACAATACTTCACTTTCAGCAAATGACATTTAATATACCGCTAAAAGAAAGCTTTTTCTCACAGCAAAACATGAAGTCCGTTCGGTAAGCTTTCTGAGCAAATTGAAAAGATGAAACAGATCACAAAACTGGCATGGCGAAACTTATGGCGCAATAAGCGCAGAACGATGATAACGCTTGCCTCCGTATTGATGGCTGTTATTCTTGCCGTAGCTATTCGTTCATTTCAAAAAGGCGTATACGAAAATATGATCAGTAACGCCGTTCGTTTTTCTACGGGTTACCTGCAGGCGCATGCAAAAGGCTATTGGGAAGATAAATCTATCAACAACGCTTTTACACCGGATGCGCATTTTGATAAAGAGATCGCCGGCGATGAAAATGTATCATTGGCAGTCCCGCGTTTGGAATCTTACGCGCTGGCATCTTCAGGCCCGCACACCAAGGGTGTGGAAGTTATCGGGATTGATCCCGGCAAGGAAAATAAAATGAACGGCCTCGCTAAAAAAATAGTGGAGGGTAAATATTTACAAATGAGCGATAATGGTATTTTGGTGGGAGATGGACTTGCAAAATACCTGGAGTTGAAACGGGGGGATACACTTATTTTGTTAGGACAAGGATATCACGGAATGACCGCTGCAGGCAAATACGTGATCCAGGGAATTTTTCATTATCCTGTAGAACAGTTTAATAACAGTATCGTTTATCTTTCCCTGCCTGAAGCCGGAAAGCTTTTTGGTACCCAGGGTATGTTGACCTCTGTCAGTTTGATGCTGTACAATCCGGCACAACTGGATAAAACCGCTCAAAGAATCCGGTCTTCACTTGATCCAACCATGCAAATTCTGGAATGGCAAAAGATGAACAAATCACTGGTGCAGGAGATCCAGGGCGATAATTCAGGAGGCATTATCATGCTTGCCATATTATACCTGGTGGTGGCTTTCGGTGTGTTTGGAACGATCCTGATGATGACCATGGAGCGGAAGAAAGAATTTGCGGTAATGGTAGCGATCGGAATGCGGAAGATGAAGCTGATGGCTATTGTATTTTTGGAAACAGTTTTTATTGCATGCATTGGCATCATCGTCGGATGCATCCTTATTCTTCCTGTGGTTTTTTATTTTCACAATCACCCGATTTCACTGACGGGCGCTGCAGCCGCGGCATACCAACAGTTTGGTATAGAGGCGCTGATGCCGGCATCTTTGCTTCCGTCTATATTTATTTACCAGGGGCTTACGGTTTTGGGTATTGCAGTGATATCTGTAATTTATCCATTGTGGTATGTAGGAAGACTGCCTCTTATAGAAAACTTAAAACAATAACGGCATGCTGTTAAGGATTTCATGGAGGAATATCTGGAGAAACAAAGCAAGAACATTTGTAATTATTACAGCCATTCTCCTCGGCTTGTGGGGCGGTATTTTTTCCACTGCCTTCATGAACGGAATGACGGAACAACAAATTTATTCATCCATACACACTGAGACAGGGCACATACAAATCAATGCCAAAGGTTTTTTGCTGAATTATGACATTCTTAAATACCTGCCTGATGCTGACAGCATAGCTTTTTCCGTAGGAGAAAATGCTGCTGTTGCGGCCGTTTCGTCACGTATTCAAATGATGGCAATGGCGTCCACTGCCGGTACTTCTACGGGTATTATGGTAAATGCAGTGGAGGTTGAAAAGCAAAAGAAAGTCAGCGATCTTTATAAATCGGTTATTAAAGGAAGTTATTTTGAAGATGACAGATCCAACCCAATTGTTATCGGGCAACAACTTGCCGACAAGCTTCACGTGAATATTCACTCGCGCATCGTGATGACGCTTCAAACAATTGACAATGATATCACCTATGCAGCTTTCACCGTTGTGGGTATTTATCGCACTCACAACAGCGACTTCGACAAGCAACAGGTTTTCGTTCGTCGCAAAGATCTGCGATCGTTAATCGCTTTTCCGGAGCATGCGGCTTCCCTGATTACAGTTTTACTTAATAAAACTGATGATTCAAGGGAAGTAACTGCCCGGCTAAAAAAGAAATACCCTTCCCTGGAAGTTCAGGACTGGCAGCAATTGTCGCCGATGATGCAGGTTATGTCAGGAACGATCAAACAGTTCTCGTTGATATTTGTTGGGATCATCCTTATAGCATTGGCTTTTGGTATCATCAATACCATGCTGATGGCCGTTCTCGACAGAACGAGGGAAATAGGTATGTTACTTTCTATCGGCATGTCACCTTCGAAAGTATTCCGGATGATCATGCTTGAAACAATTTTATTATCGCTTACGGGCGCAGCCGGGGGAGTACTGCTGAGTGTTTTTACCATCATGTATTTTAATCACACAGGGATTGATTTGTCAATGCTGGGAGAAGGCGCCAATGCACTCGGCTATAGCACTATGGTGTATCCGTCATTGGGTTTTGAATTTTATCTGCAACTGGCAGGGTTAGTCATTTTTATAGCCATGATCGCGGGGATATTTCCTGCGTTACGGGCCATTAAGAGGAACCCTGCGGAAGCGGTACGTGGCGAGTAATTAAAAAGAAAACCATTTTATAAAAATAAATTAAGGTCATGGCTGTAATAGAAATAAAGAATCTTAAGAAAACCTATACCGAAACGATGGTGCCGGTACATGCTCTTAACGGCGTCGACCTTACCTTCCAACGTGGAGAATTTACAGCGATCGTCGGGCCATCCGGTTGTGGTAAAACAACCTTGCTAAATATGATGGGTGGCCTGGATAAGCCTACCGAAGGTTTAGTAAAAATTGAAGGAACAGATATTACCAGGCTGCCTGCAGGCAAGCTGGTCGATTTTCGTTTAAAAAATATTGGTTTTGTATTTCAGTCTTATAATCTTATTCCGGTGCTTACAGTAGAAGAGAATGTGGAATTCATCATGGAGCTGCAACATCGTAACAAAAAGGAAACCCATGATCGCGTGGTTTACCTGATGAACGCAATGGGGCTGCCGGATAAACTGAATGTAAAGCCAAAGTATTTGTCAGGAGGACAACAACAACGTGTAGCTGTTGCGAGAGCGCTGGCTTCCAAGCCAAAATTTATCCTTGCTGATGAACCTACCGCGAATCTTGATTCAGTGTCTACATCTACCTTACTCGACCTTATGGCCAATCTCAATGAAAAAGAGAATATCACCTTCATTTTTTCAACCCACGACCAGCGTGTGGTAGATAAAGCAAAACGTGTAATTACGCTCGAAGACGGAAAAGTGATCAGTGATTCTTTAAACAGTTGAAAACTATAATGCAGAAAATAATTTCCATATCGCTGTTTTTCTTATTTTTTCTTTGCCGGGGCATACCATCACTTCGGGCACAAAATACCAATGACAGTTCTTTTGCAGTTTTACCGGATACTACCCAACTGCCCAAATGGACCATAAATGGTTATCTGAAAGATCTCCAATATATTCAGTTCAAAAAAGTGAATGATCTGTGGACGTTTGACAACCTGGTTCATAACCGGATCGATGTTCATTGGTACCCTGGCAATAAATGGAAAGTACATGTAGGGTTGCGCAATCGCTTTTTTTACGGAGAATCTGTTGGGATTTATTCTATGAATGAATCTTTGCTCGATAACCCTGACGGTTACTTTGATTTGGGTAAAGTAATAGTGAAAGGACAGTCTTATTTATTGCATTCGATGATTGACAGGGCCTCAATTGATTATTCACACGGAAAATGGGAGATAACGGCAGGGCGGCAGCGGATAAACTGGGGGCTGAACCTCGTCTGGAATCCGAACGATATTTTCAACGCTTACTCGTATTTCGACTTTGATTATGAAGAACGGCCCGGAACTGATGCAATGCGGGTGCAGTATTATCTAAAGAGCACTTCATCTGCGGAGATAGCTTACAAGCCCGGTAAAACGCCCAACAGCAGCATCCTGGCGGCCTTGTATCGTTTCAATCACAAAAACTATGACTATCAATTTCTTTTAGGTAAAGTAAATGCGGATTATGCAATTGGCGGAGGATGGTCGGGCTTGCTGGGGACGGCGGGTTTCAATGGAGAGATTACAGCATTTGTACCAGACACTAACTCCTTTTCTCATACTATTCTCTCGGCATCTTTGGGAGCTAATTATACTTTTCCGAACAGCCTTTATTTACACGGCGCCTACCTTTACAACAGCGCAGGCAATAAAACCGGAACAAACAATCAGGCTAATTTGTTACTGGAAAATGTAACAGCCAAATCATTGTCTCCTGCCATGCATTCTGTTTTTGGTGAGGTGGCTTACCAATTTACGCCGTTGATACGGGGAGATTTTGCAGGTATTCTTAATCCAACAGATGGATCTTTTTTTCTGGGGCCTTTTGCCACGTTTTCGCTCACCAACAATATAGAATTCCTTTCCGGGGGACAATTGTTCCTTGGTAATAAAGGAACCTTATACGGCGACTATGGCACATTTATATACCTGAGGCTTAAATGGAGTTTCTAAAGTTTTAATTGAAATTAAAATTACCCTAAATTCTCGGTTTACAGTCTTTTTAAACAACCTATTCTGCAGACCTTGTCATTTTGGTTCTCTCCATAAAACAAAAACTCCCGTAAATAGGCAATTTACGGGAGCTCTTTACTCAGTAATACTTAAAATTAACTGATCTCAGCGGAGAGAGAGGGATTCGAACCCCCGGAGGTGTGACCCTCAACGGTTTTCAAGACCGCCTCATTAAACCGCTCTGACATCTCTCCGGCGCAAAAGTAAGGTTTGGCGTTTAATCAAAAAACAAATTTTTGTATTTTTTTTAAAGTAATTCTTTAATAGTCATCGACGGCGTTTTTGCGATCAAAATATTGAACAAAAAAAACCGTCTCCAACGGAGACGGCTCTTAGATTGCCAGTCAAAATAAATAATTGATGACTATAAAATAATTACGATATATAGTTCTTATTTTGTTGTGTCTGCACTCATTTTGCTTGTTGTATCAGTGGTTACCATGTTAGTAGAATCCATAGGAGCCATTGTTGTGTCTGTAGTTGTAACTGTTGTAGAATCAGTAGTTGCTTCTGTTGAAGAAGAGTTACCATTACAAGCTGTTAAAAAAGCAGCAACTGTGAAAACGAGCAATAATTTTTTCATTTTGTTTAATTTTAGATTTTTGAATATTTCTTATTTATACCCATATTTTAAAAAAGTAACCCAACTATAAAATTTTTTTAAAAATTTAATTGGGTTACTTTTCCATTTTATACGTATTAATTATTAGTTGAGTGAAAACGATCGAACAGGAAACTTTTTTATTAAAAGGCCTTGCAGCCCACGATACCGAAGCCATTGAAACTATTTATCGCGACAATTTTACAGCAATCAAGGCTTTTATAATAAAAAATAACGGGTATACAGATGATGCGCTCGATATTTTCCAGGAGGCAATGATTGTTTTGTTTGAAAAAGCAAAATCGGGTTCTTTTACATTGAGTTGCCAGTTGCAGACTTACCTGTATTCAGTTTGCCGGAGGCTTTGGTTAAAAAAATTACAAAAGCAAAACCGGTTTAACCCATCCATCGAAACTATTGAGGAAATTGTGCCTGTAGATGATGAAATTGAATACCATGAAAAAAAGAATAATGATTTCATGTTTATGGAAAGCGCATTGCAAAAAATAGGAGAGCCTTGCAAAAGTTTGCTGGAAGCTTTTTACCTGGAAAAAAAGTCAATGCCGGAAATAGCCGAGGTATTTGGATATACTAACGCAGACAACGCAAAAACGCAGAAATATAAATGCCTTGTGAGATTGAAAAAAATATTCTTCGCACAATATAAAAATAAGGACTAAAAATGGAAGAAAACATACTTTTTGACGCGATTGAAAGATACCGGAACGGTCAAATGGAGGAGAAGGAGAAAATGTTTTTTGAAGAATTAAAAAAAAATAATCCTGAAATTGACCAGGTTGTTGCCGAACATTCTTTCTTCCTTACTGAACTGGAAAGAATAAGCGAGCAAAAGAAGCTTCGTCATAACTTGAAAGAAGTTGAAAGTAAACTGATAAACGAAGGAGTAATTTCCGGCAAAAAAGAAAAAAGAAAAGCCAAACTTATCTATTTGTGGAACCGTTACCAGCGTACTATTGCGGTGGCTGCAGCGATTGCATGTATTGTTTCTTTAAGTACCGCCACTATCATTTCCCAATATTCAGAAAATAAAAAAGCGGCTGTTATTACGCCGTTGGTTGATCACAAACTCAATCAGTTTGAATATAAATTGAATGAAATAGAACACAAATTAAATGATGCAGCTACTGCTCCCGCAAGACCAAAATTTGAAGCGAATTTCAGAGCTACGGGCTTTTTACTGGATGGCAAAGGATATTTAATAACAAATGCCCATGTAGTTCAAAATGCCAAAAACCTGATAGTTGAAAATAAAAAAGGCGAACAGTTTTATGCTGAACAGGTTTATTTAAATCCGGCAACAGACCTTGCTATTTTAAAAATCGCTGATACTTCTTTCAAACAGGTTAATGACCTTCCCTATAC
>CAWAMQ010000017.1:0-27870 GCA_963783125.1 uncultured Chitinophagaceae bacterium | reverse complement strand
GATAAACATAACGGTTTCATTACCGCCTCAGGAAAGTCAAAGGAAGGGGCTGCTTTTTTAATTGAACTCCCGGAGAAACAAATACATACTTATTGATCTTTGCTCACAATCCTTGTTTAAAAAAATTAAACTTCATTTGAGGCTGTAAAATAAACCGGGTCAAAGTTCAGAAGAATTAAAAAGACCGACTGTTGTCAATCTCATTTCAGAGGTCCCGAGCGGATTCGAACCGCTGTGGAAGCTTTTGCAGAGCTCTGCCTAACCACTCGGCCACAGGACCATTCTTTTTTTAAAGCGCACAAAAATAGGTAATTTTTATTTAGAATGAATTTATTCTGAAATCAAAAATTCCATTCATTCGTAATGAATTAATTTTGTAGTATTATTCATTAAGTTAAAAAGTATATGCAGCGAATTGCTGAATCTGAACTGATCTTAAACTCACGGGGCGCCATCTACCATCTTGATCTGAAACCCGACGAAATTGCTGAAAATATTATTACCGTGGGCGACCCCGGCAGGGTAAAAGAAATAAGCAAACATTTTGATAAGATCGAAGTAGAAAGAAAGCACCGCGAATTTATTACACACACCGGCCTTATCGGCAAAAAAAGAATTTCGGTTATTAGCACCGGCATCGGCCCCGACAATATTGATATTGTTTTAAATGAACTCGATGCTTTGGTAAATATCGATTTTCAGTCCAGGACGATTAATAGTGAATTGAAACAATTAAATATTCTTCGTATCGGCACCTCCGGGTCATTGCAGGCTGATATTCCGGTCGATAGTTTTGTGGCGAGCAGCCACGGTCTTGGACTGGATAATTTATTAAACTTTTATCTTCATGGAAATAACGAAGAAGAAAAACAAATTATTCATTCGTTCGTAACCCAAACCCAGTTACACAGCGGCTTTGGGGCTCCTTACATCGCTGCCGCATCAATGCATTTACTCAAACATTTTGTAGATGGCTATCACCAGGGTATTACGGTTACCTGTCCTGGTTTTTATGGTCCGCAGGGAAGAATTTTACGGTTAGGTATTTCCAATCCTCAACTGATAGATCAGCTCACCTCCTTTCAATTCGGAGAGTACCGCATCACCAATTTCGAAATGGAAACATCAGCAATTTACGGGCTTGGAAAAGCGTTACATCATCATTGCCTTTCGCTTAACGCGATTATTGCTAACCGGATCCATAAAAATTTTAGCAACGATTCGCTGGCGTTGATCGACAAGCTGATTGAAAAATCGTTGGAAATAATTACAGAAAAATTATAAGAATGAAAATCAAATTTTATAAATACCAGGGAGCGGGAAATGATTTTATATTAATAGACAACCGGGAAAATACCTGCCAGGCAATCACATTTCAGCAAATAAAAAAAATGTGTGACCGCCATTTTGGTATCGGCGCAGACGGCTTGATGTTGCTTAATAATAAAGAAGGATTTGATTTTGAAATGATTTATTTCAATTCAGACGGAAAAGAAGGTTCCATGTGCGGCAACGGCGGCAGATGTATTGTTCAGTTTGCCAATGAAATGGGAATTAAAAAGACTGAATATAAATTTGCCGCCACTGATGGAACTCACATTGCAGAAATCGATCTCAACAAACGTGTCAGTTTAAAAATGAACGATGTAAAAGATGTAGATTTTTCTCTTGACCATTATGTTTTAAATACCGGTTCGCCGCATTACGTAAAATTTGTTTCGAACATTGACACTATGAATGTAGTGTCTGATGGCAGGAAAATTCGCAACAACAGGGAATTTGCGGAAAAAGGGATTAACGTAAACTTTGTTGAAACGCTTGATGAAGACCATATTTTTGTGCGCACCTACGAGCGAGGGGTTGAAGATGAAACGCTTAGTTGCGGCACCGGGGTTACTGCTTCGGCATTAATGGCTGCTCATAATGACAACGGCTTTAACCATGTGGATGTAAAAACGAAAGGAGGAAATTTAAGTGTCGAATTTGATAAAATAAACGATGCTGAATTCAGAAATATCTGGCTTGCCGGACCTGCTTTGCTTGTATTTTCAGGTGAATACGAAATTAAAGAACAATGACTTTTAATGTGCGCGTTTACGGCATTTTGGTGAACGATAAAGATCAAATTCTTCTCAGCGATGAAAACATTCGCGGGAATTTTTACACTAAATTTCCAGGGGGCGGACTCGAGATCGGCGAAGGCACCAGGGAGTGTTTAAAAAGAGAATTTTTGGAAGAAATGAATATCACCGTTGAAGTAAAAGATCATTTTTACACAACCGATTTTTACCAACAAAGTGCCTTTAATCCCGATCACCAAATCATTTCTGTTTATTATTATGTTGAGACGAATGAGTCAATAAATCTTGAAAAGATAAATGCACAAGACGAATCACCTGAAACTTTTCGGTTTATTGAACTATCCAGGCTCACTTCTGAATGTCTTAGCCTGCCGATTGATAAAAGGGTTGCCAACCTTCTTCTTGAACAATTTAAAGAAAAATAAAAATTCCGGCTTTTTGTTGCTTTACTGCATCCAAACCAATAACTACAAACTAAAAACTGGTTTTATCCCGCCGTCGGGATATTCTCAAAAACCGCCTCCTCTCCCATTGCCGCCCGCTTCATTTGTCGCGCCACATCATGCCCCACGTATTTTTCTATTCTTCCTTCCACGAAATAAATAACAGGAGTAAGAATAATGGCTAGGGTAAATTTGTACAGGTAATTCATGATACCAACAGCAAGAATCAACTGCCATGAAAACAATCCGCTGAAAGCGATAAACAAAACTATATAGCTATCTACCAATTGTGAAACCAATGTAGAACCCGTTGCCCGAAGCCAGAGTTTTTTATTGCCGGTAACTTTTTTAATTTTTTGGAATACAAAAACATCCACTGCCTGGCTCACCAAAAACGCAACAAGGCTGCCTACGATTATGCGCATATTCTGTCCGAAAATAGCGCTGAAAGAAGCCTGGATATTATCGACACCTTGCTCATGGCTGCTGCTGAGCCACGCCTGTGCCGGAGGCAAAGCAATAGCAATAAAATACATCAGGAACGCATAACTGATAAGAATAACTGCCGTCACTGAAATTCTCCTGACTGCTTTAGGTCCATAAAATTCATTAATGATATCGGTTATCACAAATTCCAACGGCCAAAGTATAACACCACAGGTAAGCGTAAACGCTAATCCGCTCTGGCCAAAAAGCGTAAAGTTAGCCGGCTGCAATCCAAACAAACCTTCAAGAGAAAATAATTTCATTCCTATTGCTTCGGCGATCAACGCGTTGGCAACAAAAAAAGCGGTAAAGCCCACAAAAATTTTGGTAGGTTTATCATTTACAATCTTATGGATCATGAAGAAAAATTTTATTTATAAAAAAAGAAATAATAAAATTCAATAAATAAAAAAGCAATATTCACCAAAGAAAGCCAATGCGGGGAAACGATCACTTTTTTAAAGAGCCATATTAACAGGTATCCAATGCACATCAGCAGGTTAATTACAATTGCTGAAAACCCAAGAATAATTACGAGGTCTTTAAAAAACGGTACGGCCTCAACCGTGCCCGGGGTACCGGCTGCAGCCTGGTGAGCTTCAAGCGCCGAAAAGATAACAAATGCAAAAAAACAAATATTGCAAATGAAAGTAAAGCGCGAAAAAAAAGAAATGATTTTCATTAAATAAAATCTTTTGAAAAAACTCTCAACAAAATAATATTAATTTGTCGGAATTATATTTTTTTTGAATGGCAAATGTACTGAGTATTGTTACCTACAAAATTTTACCGCCAAAATTAGGCGGCCAGAAAGGTATTGCGCTTTTCAATGAATATTTTTCAAAAGAAGAAAACCTGTTTTGCTTTACCATAAAAGATAACGATCCTTCATTGGCGCCGTACAACGTTTTCAATCAAATGGAAAATGGAAAGTTGCGTTATATCAATCCTTTCAATATTGGAAGGTTAAAGAATATAATACAGGAAAACAACATAACCCACATAATTACAGAGCATCCCTACTATGGCTGGATGGCGCTGTGGCTAAGAAAAAAATGCAATGTGAAAGTAATCGTGCATTCACACAACATAGAGGCAGAACGCTTCAGGACGATGGGAAAGTGGTGGTGGAAAATTATGTGGCATTATGAAAAATGGGTTCATAACGAAGCTGATTTTACTTTTTGCATCACGCAACAGGACAGGATTTATTTTCATGAACAATACAGGATTCCCTACGAAAAAAGTGCTGTGATCACTTATGGAATTTCATGGAATGAACTTCCTTCAGCAACAGAAAAAGCAGAAGCAAAAGCCAACCTGTTGAAAAGATATTCGCTTCCGGTTGACACACATTTATTTCTTTTCAACGGAACGCTCAATTATCATCCCAATCTTATCGCGGTAAAAAACATCACAGAAAAAATAAACCCGCTTTTTTTAAAGAAAGGAATTGCCTATAAAATAATTATTTGCGGAAAAGGGCTTCCTCCGGAAATGAATGAATTAAAGGATTACGCAAGCCAAAATATTATTTACGCAGGATTTGTGGATGATATCACAGAATATTTCAAAGGCGCTGATGTATTTATCAACCCTGTGACCGACGGTGGCGGTATTAAAACAAAACTGGTGGAAGCACTTGGCTATAATTTAAATGCAGTGTCCACGATAAATGGAGCCATTGGCGTCGATAAAAATATGGGTAATGAAAAATTGTTCCTGTCTGAAAACAACAACTGGAAAGCCTTTGCAGACAATATGGAAAAAGCGTTGCAGGTGCAAACCAACATCTCTTCTTCATTTTTCGAACATTTTTATTGGAAAAATATCGCGAAAAAAGCAGCGGAAATTATACGGCGGCTAAAATAAAAAAACAGGTTATTTGTTTGTTTACCGGCGCCGGGTTTATTCCATCATTTGCTCCACATGTGCCAGCCTGCCGTCTTTGGTAATCCCCTCAATGATCACACGAAAGGATTCCGTAATATCGTTATTATAGAACTTCAACAGTACTTTATTATTCCCCGGCGAAGTAATAACAGAAGGATTCCAATACAACGTAGTTCGCAGATCCTTTTTTTCATTTTCTTCGTTGAATGTGTCGTAATTGGGTGAATAAAACTGGCGAATCAATGTATAACCGCTTACCGTATTATTTGACAATCCCTTTCCTGGCTCTTCTTTTTCATCACCTCCTTTTTTGGAATAAATAGCAATGGCTCCTCCCGAGCCGCCACCGCCGGCACCCATAAATGGTGGAGGGAAAACTTTTATATAGGCTATATCTGCTACCGGCAAGGAACTTAACACATCAGCCGTAACGGGAACTTCATCAAGATACAACTGGGGTGAACCGCCGCGATAAGTCAGCGATGCGCCATTGCCCATTGGTGCAAGTGAGATCTGCAGACCGGCAACTTTTCCCTGCAGGTATTGAAAGATTCCGAGTGAAGTTTTGGCAAAAGGATCATTCACCAAATCAAACTCGCGGGCGTCACCTCCGGAAAAGAGTCCCGAAGTATATCGTTTATCCATTTGATCTATCGTTGACTTTGAATTGGCTTTTACCGTAACAGTTGCCAATACTTTTCCTTTATAATAGGCTAATTCCCTTTCCAAAGCATCATTCAAATGAATATGATAATCATAACCGGTAGTGTCGGCAGCGTGATTAAAGTAAATGCCGCTTGCTTTCGCGTTGTCTGTAAATGGCGGAAGTTTATTTGCCAAAAATTGTACACTCACATCATCAAGACCATTGTTTTTTCCCATCTGGTAATAGATCTTTGCAGTGTCAAAAAGGATCAACGAAGGATCGGTAAAACTTCCGTCAGGTTTTACAGGAACAGTAAATACCTGGGTTCCTGCATTTTTTTGATTAACCAGTAACGTGATGTGATTTGCGAGTTCCAGTTGCGTTTGGCTGGCGCCATACACTCTTCCGGAGATCGACAGATAGGCTGTATCCCTCGCATACTTTATTTGCGGAAATTCTCCGGCAACCAGTTTTTTCCATTCTATTCGCCGCCAGCCATTGGTAAGCATTACCAGGTCCAGTTGCTGCAAAATAGAATCACTGTTGTTGATAAAATAATAAGCCGGATTATTCACCCTTCCTTTCAATTCGCCTGTTAATAAAAGATGCGAAATAATATTATTGCTGCTGTCTTCGCCTATAGCAGCGTCTGTTACAGCCACCGATAAATTGGCGTAAAGACTGTCAGGAACTTCGATCTCAATTTCATTGCGGGCACGTTTGTTAAGTCCCCAATGTTTTACCGTCATGGTCGGTTGAAAATAATAATCGTCGTTATTGATGAAAGTAATACGTTCGGCAAGTGGTTTCCAGTCATTGTCAAATACGGTAAGTGTTAAGATACCCGTAGGAAGATTTTCAGTGGGAATAACAGCGCCGGCTTCTCCTGCCTCAATTTCTTTGGTTATATTAAAAACCGGCCGTTGATATTCCGTCCCAACGATGTGTACCTGCTTTAATAAAGCTCTTGATTGAGGCGCAATACTTATCAAAAAATTTCTTTTCGTTCCTGCGATAGCTACCTGCAGGGAAACACCGGTGTTACTAACGTCCGGGAGCGGTGTTGTATGCTGGCCGCCTTTTTCGTCTTTCCAATAAGCTGTAAGTTTTTCTCCTTCTTTCGGGATTATATTAAAATCCCCCATTCCATCATGTATCTCTTTTAATGGCGTTACAACCTCGCCATTACTCCTTTTTATTTCACCCGTTATTTTCACGGGCTTTCCATACTGGTCATTGGCTTTAAAAGCGATCTTATTATTTACCCCTGCAACAAAATTGCCGCCTTCAGGAAAAAAAACCAGTTCGGGTTCTATGGTTTTGTTTGACACGGCCGCTGCACTGTCCGAAAGGATTTTCAGGTCTTTGTTATACAAAAAAGAAGAGTCAAAGTTCAACATCCATTTGGTATAAGCCCGCGCGTGCAGGTATTGGCCTTTATAGTTGCCCGGAATGTCAAACTGCCCTGCAGCAGTACCATTCTGCACAGGGCTCACCGTATGGAGCAGTAATTTTCCGTCAGGATCGGTCCAATCAATATAAACAGTTTTACTATCATCTGCAGGAAAAATAGTTTGCATCATGTACACCTTAAACCAAACGGTTTCACCGGGCGCATAGGCCGGTTTATCGTAATGCAGGTAAATCCTTTCTTCGGTAAAATTATTGGCATAAGTTTCAAGATTCTTTTCAAAGTTTTGGGCACGGGCAAAGGATATGGAAAGTAGAGAAACGAAAACCGCAGCAATCAGTTGTTTCATTTTAAATTGTTACATTGAAGTTAATAGCGGTGTAAATTAACATAAGAATAGAATTGCACCAAAGAAGAAAATAGTTTTAACAATGCTAAATAACAACAACTTATCTTGTAAAATTTATTAAATAAATTAGTTTTGCATAAAAACGAATGGTCTTTAGAAAAGTTACAGAGGAACCCTCCAACCACCGCCACCTTGAAAAAATGACGGTTGCGGAAATTATCGAAAATATAAACCAGGAAGACCTGCAGGTAGCACCTGCCGTGCAGAAGGTTTTACCACAAATTGAGAAACTCATATCAGCGGTTTCTGAAAAAATGATTGCGGGCGGAAGACTGTTTTATATTGGGGCAGGTACCAGCGGCCGCCTTGGCATCCTGGATGCCAGCGAATGTGTTCCTACCTACGGGGTACCTAAAGGCCTCGTTGTCGGCATAATTGCCGGCGGCGATAAAGCAATTGTTGACCCCGTAGAAAATGCTGAAGATAATACGGAACAAGGATGGACTGATTTGCAGACTTATAACGTTACTGAGGCCGATGTCGTTATTGGCGTTGCTTCCAGCGGAACAACACCCTATGTGATTGGCGCCTTAAAAAAATGCAGGGAAAATAATATTGTAACCGGCAGTATTGCCTGTAACCCATGTTCGCCTATAAGTGCCGTTGCAGATTTCCCGGTAGAAGTGATTGTTGGCCCTGAGTTTGTTACCGGCAGCACCAGGATGAAAAGCGGAACGGCACAAAAAATGGTTTTAAATATGATATCTACCACCGCCATGATTCAAATGGGAAGAGTGGAAGATAACAAGATGGTAAATATGAAACTCACCAACCAGAAAATTGTAGGGCGTGGAACACGGATTCTCATGGAAAAAACCGGTATGAAAGATGAAGCTGCCGCCAAAGAATTGTTACTCAAATACGACAGCGTTAAAAAAGCCATTGAAAATTATAAATAAGCGCTACCCTTCCTTCCCATTTTTTCGAAATTCTTAAAACAGTAATAGCTGTTATTTGTTGGTTTACTGTAAACCGCTGATAACATCAGGCCAATTATCTATTTTCGCATCATGTCATTTACTTCCTACATACAGTCAGCTGCCATACAAAGCCTTTCGGCTCTATACGGACAATCTTTTTCTGAAAATGATTTCCAGGTAAACGAAACCAAACCGGAGTTTGAGGGCGATTATACCATCGTGCTTTTTGCGCTGGTAAAAACTTTAAAAAAATCTCCTGAGACTTTGGGGAAAGAATTAGGTGAACAAATATTAAAGGATCACGCTGATTTTTTTTCAGGATTTAATGTGATCAAAGGTTTTCTCAATCTTACTATTGCCGGTCAGCAACTTACTTCCCTGTTGCAGGAAAATTACAACGATGAAAATTTTGGAAAGAAAGAAGCGAATCGTAAAAAAGTGATGGTGGAATATTCTTCGCCCAACACCAACAAACCATTGCACCTGGGACATTTAAGAAATAATTTTTTGGGCTGGAGTGTGGCAGAAATTTTAAAGGCCAATGGAAATGAAGTAGTAAAAACTTCTATCGTGAATGACCGGGGCATACATATTTGCAAAAGCATGATCGCGTGGGAAATGTTTGCCAATGGCGACACACCGGATTCGACCCATGAAAAAGGAGATCATTTTGTGGGTGACTATTATGTAAAATTCAATGATGAATATAAAAATGAAGTGGGTGAATTGATAAATGAAGGGAAAACAAAAGACGAAGCGGAAAAAGAAGCGCCGATAATGAAAAAAACGCAACAAATGTTGCTTGACTGGGAAAATGGAAAAGCGGATGTAAGAGCATTGTGGAAAATGATGAATGGCTGGGTGTACAAAGGTTTTGATGAAACTTACAAAAGAATCGGAAGTGATTTTGATAAAACATTTTATGAAAGTGATACTTACCTATTAGGAAAGGATTTTGTAAAGGAAGGATTGGACAAAAATGTTTTGTTTAAAAAAGAGGATGGCAGTGTGTGGATCGATCTTTCTGATAAAAACCTGGATGAGAAACTGGTATTGAGAGGCGATGGCACTTCGGTTTACATCACGCAGGACATTGGCTTGGCCAAACAAAAATTTGAAGAATATCATTTGGATAAAAGCATTTATGTAATTGGCGATGAACAATTGCATCACATGAAAGTGCTAAAAGAGATCATCAGGAAACTCGGAATGCCTTTTGCCGACGACATTTATCATTTGAGCTATGGAATGGTAGAACTGACAACCGGTAAAATGAAAAGCCGCGAAGGTACTGTAGTGGACGCCGATGATCTTGTTGATGAAATGGTGGCGACTGCAGAACAGCATACGAAAGAACTGGGCAAGGTTAATGATTTTTCAAATGAAGAGCTCAGGGAATTGTATGAAACGCTTGGCCTGGGTGCGATGAAATTTTATTTACTGAGGGTTGATCCTAAAAAAAGAATGATCTTCAACCCGGAAGAAAGCATCGACTTTCACGGGTTTACAGGTCCGTTTGTTCAATATACCTATGCAAGGATCCAATCGATTTTAAGAAAAGTAGGTGAGCAATCAGCAATCAGCAATTGGCAATTGGCAAACAGCACGCTGCTTCCACTGGAACGGCAATTAATTATATTTTTGGAAAAATATAAAAATATACTTGCTGATGCAGGAGAAGAAATGAATCCTTCTATTATTGCCAATTACGTTTTTAATCTCGCAAAATTGTACAATTCCTTTTATGCAGAACATTCTGTTGCCAATGCCGAAACAGATGAGAAGAAACAATTGCGTTTATCCATGAGCGTTATGACTGCAGGAGTTATAAAAAGCGGGTTGCAACTTTTAGGAATCAAAGTGCCCGAAAGAATGTAATCAACTGACAGGCGTGTTTTTTTGCTTCTTCTTATAAGCCCTGTCTTTCACATTCATCCAGATAGATAGTACATCAGGTGAAAGATCAAAATAGACAATTGAACCTCCGTACAATGCAGTAAAGACAATGGTTTTGAGCATTATGCCGATAAAACCATGCATCGACCTGAATGCGAAATAGCAAATCGTATAAGAAACGAAGGCCAGTAAAACCGCATAAATCGTTTTCATACTAAACGGGTGCATATTGAATTTTTTCTTCAAAAAAAGAATGCGGATAATATTATAAACCGAGTAAGAAATAACTGCTGAATAACCGGCTCCAATTACGCCGAAATGTTTTACAAGATAATAATTCAAAGGTACCGCCAGCGATAACAAAACCATCCCGCTGATAAATTCAAAACGCCAGAACGTAGACGTACCAATGATCTGCGAATTAACCCCCGTTCCCAAATCAACTACTCTTGCCATTCCCAGGAAAAAAAATATCCACTCCGATTGCAGGTACGCCGGTTTAAGTTTAAACGTAGTCACCGCATCTGCATAATTGAGCCAGATTATCAGGAAAATACCCAAAGAAGCAATAAGTAAATTGATCCCCGAGCGCTGGTAAATCAAATTGATCTTCTCATAGTCTTTATCTTTCCACGCTTTTGATAAAACCGGGATCGATGCCGCTACGGCGCCTCTTTGCGGCGCCTGTACAAGGCCGGCAACTACAAAGGCCAAACCAAAAATGGCCACTGAATCAGTTCCTAAAAGTGACGCGATAATGATCGCGTCAATGAACATCGCTATTGTGTAAATAGTGCTACCTACGTAGATCAATGAAGCCATCGCGGCCATTTTCTTGTAAAACTTTTTGCTGACGCGACTAACAGAAAACGTGATATAAAATTCTTTTTTCCAGGCCAGGTAAATCAAAAGTACCAAAGCAACGATACCATAACTGAAGGCATACAACTTTATAAATGCATCGAAGTTGTCGATCAGTTTAAAACTGAGCAGGAAGATCAATGCCAGAACGATCAGCCGGAAAAAAAGTTCCCTGAGAAACGTAGTGAAAATTGACTTCCGGATGTTCCACGCAAATACTTCGAAAATCGAAAACATCAGTAAAGAAAATCCGAAGGGAAAAACCCACACATAGTACTGAATGAATTCCGGCGAATTTCCTTCGAATTTACGGATCACAAGGTCTTTAAAAACAATACCCGCTATTATTACCAGGCAAAAACCGATGATACTTACCAGTAACGTCCACGTTAAAAGATCATTCTTCTTTTTAGGCAGGTTGTCGTTATAGTAAGGATAAAATTTATAAACAACAGAAACCATCCCCAGGTTGGAGAAAGCATACATAAGATTCGCTACTGCGATAAAAATTTGCGTCAGCCCATATTCTGAGGGAGTAAAAACAGAGCCCTGCCTGGTAAATAAATAGGTGTTGATAAAACCGATAAAAAAACCAGCGTAAACAAAAACAGTTGAGATAATACTTTGCTTTCTTACCTGCGACATAAATCAATTTAAGCGACTAAATTAGCGTAAAATATTTTCTGCCGCCATTTTCAACAACGACACTTCTCTCCTCACAGCATACGAAAAGCAAAATAACAATAGTATGAAACTTTTTACAGATACACATCGTACTTTTAATAAACAATTGAAATGAAAAAATTAATCGTAGCTCTTGCACTGTCAATGCCCGTTTTCACAATGTGGTCTTGCACTTCTTCCTCAACAGCGAAAGATAAGGAGGCTGCGGTTGTTTCGGCTACCGCTAAAAACACGGTGGTGCTTGAATTATTTACCTCACAAGGTTGCTCAAGTTGCCCGCCTGCAGATAAACTTCTTGGCAGGTATACAGGAATGCATCATGTGATTCCTCTTTCATTTCACGTTGATTACTGGGACAGGCTGGGCTGGAAAGATCCTTTTAGTTCACATGATTACACTGAACGGCAGTATCGCTATGCAGCCGCACTAAAAGCGCAGGTGTATACGCCGCAACTGGTTATAAATGGTGACACCCAATTCGTGGGCAGCGAGGCCGGGAAAATTGCTTCTACGATAAATAAACTGCTCAGCCAGGAGCCCGATGCACATCTTTCTCTCGGGAAAACAGAAGTAAATAACCATAAAATAAGTATTGCTTTTGTCGTGTCTGGTAACATCGCCAATTCATTGCTCCATATTGCCTTTGTTGAAAAGAAGGCTGTAACTGACATAGGCGACGGAGAAAACCGCGGAGCAACGCTTAATGAGTACAACGTAGTTCGTGACTTTAAAACGATTGATTCTGTGACAGAAGGCAAAAACAATTTGGTCTTGAACATTCCTGCCAGTCCTGCAGACTGAGAACAGGCAGCTCATTTTGTTTCTCCAGCAAAAACAAGACAACAAAATAGTTGCGGCCGATGCAGCAGAATTTTAATAAAAACAAAGACTAACGTTGATCGGTAAACGAAAAACCAGTAAACCCACTTTTACCATTATTTTTTATTCTGTTATTCTGTGTCTTCGGCAGATTCACCTTTTGTTTTGATGTAAAAATTTTCATCCACTTTAATATCCTTCAAATCGGCAGGCGCTTGCTTGTATTGTTGGGTGGGATGAATAAAGATTAGCTTCCCATCTTCATCATAAATTTTTACAGGCATATTAAATCCGCTTACACAATTGGTCCAGCGATAAAAAATGTGATCATTTTCTTTTTTGTATTCAAGTTCGGGAATTTGTGTAGTACGCAGATACTGATCAAATACTTTTGAAAAATCAATACCGGATTTTTTGCTGATATAATTTTCCACCTGTTGTGTGGTAACGGTTTGATGATAGAATGTTGAATTCAATCCTCTTAAAATATTTCTGAATTTTTCATCGTTGTTTATCACCTGCCTTATGGTGTGGATCATGTTGCCGCCTTTATAATACATGTCGCCACTACCCTCTTCGTTTACGCCATAATGAGCAATGATCGGTTTATCATTCTGTATATTTTTTCTTACACCTATCACATATTCATCTGCCGCTTTTTTACCATAATAATATTCAGTAAAAAGGGCTTCGGCATAATTGGCAAAAGATTCATGGATCCACATATCAGCAAGATCTTTGGACGTGATATTGTTGCCGAACCACTCGTGCGCACTTTCATGAACAATAATAAAATCCCACTTCAAACCCCATCCGCTGCCCGAAAGATCACGACCGGCATAACCTTTACGATAATAGTTACCGTAGGCAATAGCGCTCTGGTGCTCCATTCCAAGGTAAGGCGCATCTACTAACTTATAACCGTCTTTATAAAAAGGATAAGGGCCAAACCAATATTCCAGGGCTTTCATCATTCTTGGCGCATCTTTAAACTGTTCTTTGGCTTTGGTTAAATTTGAATCCAATACCCAATAATCCATGGTAAGATTTCCTTTCTCGCCTTTATAGATTTGGCCGAAATGAACAAACTTTCCGATGTAAAAAGTGATATCATAATTATTGATCGGGCTTACTACCGCCCATGTATACACGCTGTTGCTGTCACCTCTTTTTACAATGCTTCTCAATCTTCCGTTGCTGACGCAAACCAGGTCAGAAGGAACACTGAAATGCATTTCCGCACTATCGGGTTCATCGGCCTGGTAATCCTTGCAGGGATACCAAACGCTCGCACCAAAACCCTGGCTGGTAACGCCTACCCACGGATTGCCTGATTTATCTCTCTTCCACACAAAACCTCCATCCCACGGTGCTTTTTTGGCAATACGCGGCTTTCCGTGATAATAGATGACAAGATTGGAAATTTCAGGGATCTTATGCGGAGCGGCATTCGCTTTTACCTCTTTTGTTGTAATCTCTATGGTATTGATATCATGTTTGCGAATCATCACCGGCGTACTCTCCGGCAGATATACATAAAAAACATTGCCGTCGCGTGAAAAAGATAAACGACTTTTCTTTAATGGATACTTTACGGAGCCTGTTTCCAAAACGGCTGAATCCATTGCCATTGGCTCCTGCAGGTCGACCTGGAAATATCCTGCGTGGTCTTTTTTAAGTTCTTTATAACTGATCACATTATAACCGCTGATCGTGCTGTCGTTCAAATCAAAATTTACGTGCAGATCGTATTTCGTAGCATTCCACCACGATCTGCCCGGCCCGTTGCTTCCACGTAACGTATCGGCATGAGTAAATTCCTGCGCTTTTAAAACATTAAAACCAATCAACATTAAACTTAAAACAGCAATTATCTTTTTCATTTACTAAATTTATTTTTTTCTAAACAAAGATGAAGTTAAATAAACAAATCTCCTTACCCCTGGTAAAAATGTTTCGTACCGCTGTTCCTATCGTCCTTCTTTTTTCTGCAGTAGCCATATCTTCGTGTTCCCGTCATCAAAGCGACAAAAATATTTTCCGTTATAATGAACAATCGGGCATCGCTACACTGGATCCGGCATTTGCAAAAAATCAATCGATCATGTGGGCGGTGCACCAGGTATACAATACGCTGGTGCAGATTGATGATAACCTCAATCTTGTTCCGTCGCTTGCGAAAAGCTGGGACATTTCTGCGGATAATCTCACTTTTACTTTTCACCTCCGCAATGATGTGTATTTCCAGGACAACCCTGCATTTCCGGGAGGCAAAGGAAGAAAGATGACGGCACAGGATGTGGTGTACAGCTTTTCGCGCATTATGGATAAAAGTACCGCCAGCAGCGGCGCGTGGATCTTTAACGGCCGGGTGGATACCACAGAACCTTTTAAAGCGATAGATGACAGCACTTTTCAATTAAAATTATTAAAGCCTTTCCATCCCATTCTCGGCGTGATGAGCATGCAGTATTGTTCAGTCATACCAAGGGAAGTAGTAGAAAAATATGGAAAGGATTTCAGGCGGCATCCATGCGGTACAGGCCCTTTTGAAATGGTGGCATGGGAAGAAGGCCAGGCGCTCGTACTCAAAAAAAATCCGCATTATTTCGAAAAAGACAGCGCCGGCACAAGGCTTCCTTATCTGGATGGAATTAAAGTTACTTTTTTGCAAAATAAGGCCACCGAATTTTTGGAGTTCCAGCAAAAACGGTTGGATTTTGTAAACGAAATTGATCCTTCCTTCAAAGATGAAGTGCTCACGAAAGCCGGAACACTTCGCAAAGACTGGAAAGGAAAAATAAGGCTGGTAAAGCAACCGGCACTTACCATAGAATATCTCGGCTTTTTATGCGACAGCACGCTTCCTGTTGTAAAGAATTCCCCTTTAAAAGATGTAAGGGTGCGTAAAGCTATCAACTACGGTTTCGACCGAAGAAAGATGATCCTTTACATTAGAAATTCCATTGGCATTCCTGCAGAAAGTGGTTTTATTCCGGCTGCATTTCCGTCTTTTGATTCCACTAAAGTAAAAGGATACCATTACGATCCTGCAAAAGCGCTGCAATTACTAAAAGAAGCCGGCTATCCCGGTGGAAAAGGATTGCCGCCGTTAAAATTACTAACGGTTCCGTTGTATGCCGATCTTGCCAGTTATATTGCCAACGAGTTGCAGCAAATAGGAATCACGATCAATGTGGAAGTAGTTCAAAAAAGTTTATTGCTCGAACAGACAGCCAAATCAGAAGCTTTGTTCTTTCGCGGTAGCTGGATCGCCGATTATCCGGATGCCGAAAACTTCCTGAGTGTTTTCTATGGAAAAAACCCGGCGCCTCCCAATTACACGAGATATAGCAACCCTCAATTCGATAAATTGTATGAAGAATCTTTATCAGAAAAAAATGATTCGGTGAGGTATAGCCTTTATCGCCAGGCAGATCAGCTGATGATAAATGATGCACCGGTTGTGCCTTTATGGTATGATATGGTAATCTGGCTGGTGCATCCTTATGTAAAGAATTTTATACCGAACGGGTTGAATTTACTGGAACTAAGAAGAGTAAAGTTGGAACGATAACAGCTCACCTAATAGCGTTCAGGAGGGCTGAACAACGTCCGCGGATGTTAAAAAATTGGCGACTATGCTTTATAGGTATGGTAATTGCATTTAGTAAGCAAGCTATAAAAATCAAACCATGGATCATCCAACTTGTATCCAGCCCCCCAAAATAGTACGCGTCCAGGATTACTATATTCCTTCACACCCGGCGCCGGCCCCTGAATTTATAACAACACAACAATTGTATGACGCCGTGTATGAAAATGCTTTTCACCCGATGTATATTGCCAGCGGTGGCGGAAAGATTATAAAGTTCAATGAAAAATTCTCCAGGCTTTTTGGCTTTTCAGCCCACGAATTGCAGCAATTAAAAACGTTGGATTTTTTTGAAACCAATGACAGAGCGTTTATCGCTTTCATCAATCAAAGAAATGAACAGGGAATCGCAAAAGCCGAAGTACAATGCATAAAAAAATCAGGAGAAAGATTCCCCTGCAGGATATCGTCTGTTATGTATACATCCGATAAAGGCGAACAAAGGTGCATGAATACGCTGGTAAATATTTCCAAAAGTATTTATGCAAGATGGAATAATGCCGGTTAAATTAATCTTTTAGCCTATCCCCAAAAACCTTTTTAAACTTTTCCATTTTTGGTTTTATCACGTAATAACAATAGGGTTGCGATGAATGCTTTTTGTAATAATCAGCGTGGTAATTTTCCGCAGGATAAAAAACAGTGAACGGCTCTATAGTAGTAACGATGGGCGCATCAAAAATGCCACTTTTATCCAGTTCTGCTTTGTATTTTTCAGCCTTTTCTTTTTGTTCATCAGTATGATAAAAGATGGCGCTCCGGTATTGCGGGCCCACATCATTTCCCTGCCGGTTAAGTGTGGTAGGATCATGCGTTTTCCAAAAAACTTCCAGTAATTCATCAAAAGAAATTTCTTTCGGGTTGTATTCGATTTGCAAAGCCTCGGCATGGCCGGTGTCTTTATTGCAAACCTGCTCGTAGGTTGGATTTTCCACATGACCGCCGGTATAACCACTTGTAACTTTTTCCACTCCTTTTAATTCCTGGAAAACAGCTTCTGTACACCAGAAACATCCATTGGCAAAAGTGGCCGTCGCTAAATTGGGTCCGTTACTCATATACTATTTTTTACAAAGATAAGTGGGCTTGGCGTGCAGTAAACAAAGAAATAAAAAGGATTTTTATTTTGCCGGAAATACGTTGGGAGCTTTATCGAAAATAACAAACAGAAACGCAATGGTTTCTGTTTCAAAATAAGTTACAACCGCAACCCGATTTTATTTTATCAATTTCACATTCACCGCGTTTAATCCTTTGGGGCCGGTTTCAGTTTCAAAAGTAACCATATTGTTTTCTTTTATCGGCTCGGATAAAGAATTAATATGCACAAAAACACTTTCCTGTGTTTCTTTGTCTTTTATAAAGCCATAGCCTTTCTCATTGTTGAAAAATGTAACTACTCCTGTGCGGATAAGGTCTTCCGGACTAAGTTCCTCCTGTTTTGGAACACCAATTTCGATATCCTCTGCCTTTACCGTAAATTTTTTCTTTGGATCAGGTGGCGTAGAAGAAAGGTTCCCGTTTTCGTCAATATAAGCGATCATACTCTCAAAATCAGCGCTCTTGCTTTCTTTACGCTCTTGTCTTTTTTCTGCTTTCTCTTTTTTGTTTTGTCTTTTTTTCTTTTCCCTTTCTTTCTTATTCCAGGTTTCTGCCATATTGTGCCTTTGAATTTTGTAGGACGCTAAATTATTTTATTGCGCCCTGGTTAATGAAGATGATATAACAATCTTATCGCAACAATCTTGTCACATCGTTTCAAAGATACATTAATAATTTTCGTCCGCTTACAAATACTTCCTTAATACAGTAAAAGAATTGTTACAGGAAGGGAACAAATTATTTTTTTGGTGGTTGAAAATCAGGGTTGCTGTACATCGATTTATCGAAGAGGTAATATTTTCCGTCATTATAATTTTTCCAGTACCTGTGGCCCAGCACATCGTAAAATAACCTGCCATCCACGCTTTTGCTGGCAGCATTATCGTTAACGGAAATAACTTTCGGAAATTCGGGCTTTGGTGGTGGCTTGGGTGCGGGCTTTTCTTCGACTGCAGGCGCCGTGGCAACTGTATCGGCTTTTGGCGGCTCAGGCGCGGGTGCTACTTTCTTTGTGGTGGTACTTACAGTATTGTTTTTCCCCGGAGTAATGGTTGCGGTTTTAGACGGAACATGTTTTTTACTGCAACTGCTTACAAAAATGCCGGTGGCAGTCAACAAAACAAACAAAATCTTTTTTAACATTAAGAGAATTTTACCGCATTAAACCAAAAACTATGCCGATGAAAATTTCAATCAGTTTTCTTTAATAAAGTTTACGAAAGGACAATGGTAAAATAAAAAATGGCAAAAAAAGTGGGTTTACTGCCGGGCATTTTTAAATGAAGTTGCGATCTGTATTGAAGCTTTCCATTGGTGTGTGAGCGTAAAATATTTTAAGATTTAGATTTTTTATCGGAAGTTTGAGGTTTCTAAGCTTTTGCTGACAACTTATAAATTAACCTTAAATAGATTTGAATGAAAGTAGTTAGATGTTGCGTTATTGTTCTCGCTTCCACCGTTGTTTTCGCTTCCTGCAAACCCAATGGGCGTATTTTGGCCCAGGATGCTATCCCCGGATCTCCTTCCAAAGCTGATACCGTATTGCCTCACAAATTTCACATGAATAGTGGCGACACCATAAAAGGTGAAAGTGAAAATGTGCCCCTGATTTTAAGAAGATAAACAGTAAGTATCTAAAATAAAAAAGCCGTCCTGAAAAGAACGGCTTTACATTTTGTTTAAAAAAATATTAACCTAAATAAGCTTTGAGCGCACTGCTGTAACGTGCTTTCTGTAAGCGTTTGATCGCTCTCTCTTTGATCTGGCGAATGCGTTCTTTCGTCAAATCATACTTCTGACCAATCTGCTCAATGGTAACTCCATTTTCACCGTCAAGGCCAAAATAAGCATTTACGATTTCAGCTTCACGCGGGCTGAGTGATTTCAACACACGACGGATTTCATTTTTCAATGAATCGTGCATTACATCTTCATCAGTTTCGCCGGCGCCTTTTAAAAGATCGCCCATAGCAACATCTTCAGCTTCATGTACCGGCGCGTCTAAAGAGGTATGCCGGGTATTGCTTTGAAAAATGTTGTTGATCTCAGTTTCACTCATTTCGAGTATTTCTGAAAGCTCTTCGGTAGATGGTTCTCTTTCATGTTCCTGCTCAAAAGCCATGTAGGCTTTATTTGCTTTGTTGTAAGTGCCAATTTTGTTTTGAGGCAGGCGGACTAATCTGCCCTGCTCTGCCAACGCCTGTAGTATAGATTGGCGAATCCACCACACAGCGTATGAAATAAACTTGAAACCTTTGGTTTCATCGAAGCGTTGTGCCGCTTTAATTAATCCGAGGTTGCCCTCGTTGATAAGATCACTTAATGATAACCCCTGGTGTTGGTACTGCTTGGCTACAGATACTACGAAACGTAGATTGGCGGTAGTGAGACGCTCTAATGCTCTCTGGTCGCCCATTTTAATCTTTTGTGCCAGGATAGTTTCCTCTTCCGGAGTGATCATCCCAATTTTTGAAATTTCCTGCAGATATTTCTCTACCGCTTGTGAGTCACGGTTGGTAATCTGCGTAGCAATTTTAAGTTGCCTCATTTGCGTATATAATTAATAATTAATAGACAAGTTTAATTGGGGAAAAGTTACTAAAGATTTGTTAAGTACAGTTATCTTTGAAAACCATTGCAAAGTTACAACGCATAATTCGAAATTCATAACGTTGCCGCAAATAAATGTTTGAAAAATAATATTTTATCGTTTTATTGATTTTATTTTTAAAACATTTTGTTTTTCCCCACTCCCATTTACATTTATTTATACAAAAATGTTTCAATGGTAACCCTTTTCGCAGGTTTCGTCCTGCGTTTTCATTCTTTTTATTGAATGGCGGGCAAAATATCAGTTTCAGTCTTGCTGACGCGTTATCAATTAATTTTTATATAATACTTTTGCTTCCTTAAAATACATTCGCCTCTATGATCGATTATCGTTCAGATACTTTTACCAAACCTACCCCCGCTATGCTGCAAATGATGTTCCGGGCTGAAGTGGGTGATGATGTTTTCAATGAAGACCCTACCGTAAATAAATTGCAATCTATGCTGGCCGGAATGTTTGGGATGGAAGCGGGACTGTTTTGCGCCAGCGGAACCATGTCAAACCAAATCGCCATCAAAGCGCATACCCAACCCGGAGATGAAGTGATCTGCGATAAACTAAGCCACGTTTACATTTATGAAGGCGGCGGCATCGCCTTTAATTCCGGGTGCCAGGTAAAACCCGTGGAAGGAAACCTCGGTCGCATTACCGCATCGCAGGTGATGGAGGCGATCAACCCTGACGACATCCATAAAGCAAAAACGCAACTGGTAAGCCTGGAGAACACGGCCAACAGGGGCGGCGGAAGCTGTTATGAAATGTCTGAGATACAACAAATTAAAGAGGTTTGCCTTGAAAATAATTTAAAATTACACCTGGATGGGGCACGATTGTTCAATGCGATAGTGGCAAAAGATGAGGACCCGAAGGAATACGGGCATATTTTCGACAGCATCTCCATTTGCCTTAGCAAAGGATTGGGCGCTCCTGTCGGAAGTGTTTTATTAGGAAACAAAGAATTTATTAAAAAGGCGCACCGCATTCGCAAGGTTTTTGGCGGTGGAATGAGGCAGGCCGGTTACCTCGCGGCGGCGGGAATCTATGCACTGGAAAATAATATTGACAGACTCGCACTGGATCATCGCCATGCGCAGCAAATTGTAGCTGCACTTAAAGCAAAAGATTTTACCGGGAAGATGTTCCCGGTTGAAACGAACATCATTATTTTTGAAGTAAAAGGAAAGTATTCAGCAAGATCACTCGCTGAAAAATTCAAAGAAAATGATATACTGGTGATGGCGATTTCACCAACGCAGATCCGGATGGTTCTTCACCTCGACGTAACAGAAGAAATGGTGCGGCAAACAATTGCTGTGATAGAAAATTTGTAGTGTCATTTTTGAGATCCGTAATTCGTAATTTTTAATTCTTAATTGATAAAAATGTTCCCAAAAGTAAATCCTTCAAAAACAGTTGCCTGGAAAAAATTACATGATCATTTTAAAGAAATGAAACACGTTTCGATGAAAGATCTTTTCAGGGAAGATCCTGCCCGTTTTACAAAATATTCACTGGCCGTGCCGGATATTATTTTTGATTATTCCAAGAACCTGGTAAATGACGAGACAAAGAAATTATTACTCGAACTGGCTTATGAGTGCGAATTGCATAAAGCCATAAAAGCCATGTTCACCGGCGAACTGATAAACGAAACCGAAGGTCGCTCGGTGTTGCATACAGCACTCAGGAATTTTTCAGGGAAACCTGTGATGTCTGAAGGAAAAGACGTAATGCCCGAAGTAATAAAAGAGCGTGAACACATGAAAGCTTTTTGCCGCAAAGTGCATAAAGGAGAATGGAAAGGTTATACGGGCAAAAAAATAAAATACATTGTAAATATAGGTATCGGCGGCAGCGACCTCGGCCCTGTGATGGTTACTGAAGCGCTGAAACCTTATTGGATAAAAGACATCCATCCTTACTTTGTGAGCAATGTAGATGGCACCGACCTTGCCGAAGTATTGAAAAAGATCACACCCGAAGAAACGCTTTTTTTAATCGCCTCCAAAACCTTTACTACCCAGGAAACCATGACCAATGCGCACTCGGCACGTGATTGGTTTTTGAAGACTGCCAAAGATAAAAAAGCGGTGGCCAAACATTTCGTGGCATTGAGTACCAACGAAAAAGGCGTGGAAGAATTTGGGATCGATAAAGAAAACATGTTCGTATTCTGGGATTGGGTTGGCGGACGTTACAGTCTTTGGAGCGCCATTGGTTTATCCATCGCCCTCACGATTGGTTATAAAAATTTTGAAGAATTATTGAAAGGTGCTTTCGAGGCAGACAATCATTTCAGGGAGAAGAAATTTGAAAAGAATATTCCCGTGATAATGGGATTGGTTAGTTTGTGGTATATCGATTTCTTTGGGGCTCAATCAGAAGCGATACTCCCCTACGACCAGTACCTGCACCGCTTTCCGGCCTACTTCCAGCAGGGAAATATGGAAAGCAACGGAAAGCACATGGACAGGCACGGAAAAAAAGTCACCTACCCTACGGGACCGGTGATCTGGGGCGAACCCGGAACCAACGGCCAGCATGCATTTTACCAGCTGCTTCACCAGGGAACGCCGATGATTCCCGCGGATTTTATTGCCCCCGCAATCAGTCATAACCCGATTGGCGATCATCACAAAATTTTATTATCGAATTTCTTTGCGCAAACAGAAGCGCTGATGAATGGAAAAAAGCGCCACGAATTAAAAGAGCAAAATGTTCCTGAAAAATTAATTCCTTTCAAAGAATTTGAAGGCAACAAACCCACTAATTCATTTTTGATCACCAAAATAACCCCATTCACTTTGGGAGAAATGATTGCTTTATACGAACACAAGATATTTGTACAAGGCGTTATCTGGGACATCTACAGCTTCGACCAATGGGGCGTTGAATTAGGAAAAGTATTGGCTAAAAAAATTCTTCCCGAACTGGAAAGCCACCAAAAGATCACTTCACACGATTCTTCAACCAATGGCTTGATCAATGCTTATAAGAAGCTGACGATGTAGAGCAAAGTTTAAAGGAAAAAATTAGAAAAAGAGGTTATTTGTGGGTTTACTGGTGAGAGATATTTATTTTGTTTACTGCAGACTCCGTTTGCTGTAAATGAGCCAATTCTGCCCCTTTCTGCTTCTTCATCCGGGCATGCTTCTCCAAAAGAAGAAGGACACACTCTCGAATAATTCGTGATAATCCGTGGCAAACACGCTCCGGAATAATCCGTGAAAATCCGTGTAATCCGTGGCAAAAATGCACTGGCGTAATCCGTGGCAAAAAAAAATCCTCCCAAAACAAAATCAGGAGGATCACATAAAATATTTTTAAAAAATTATTTTACCATTTATCTACTTCTTCGTGTTGTGTATCATTGGTTGAATTATCATCATCGTCATCAGCTTTGGGAGTTTCTGTAGACTCACCAGTGGTGGGTGCTTCGGACTCAGGCGCAGATGGTGCAGATTCAGAAGTTGCCGGAGTTTCTTCAGCGGGTGTCTCTGCAACAGTACCTGTAGCTTCAGGTTCTTTTTTTGCTGAATAATTGCTCCCTTCATAATTTTCCTGGTTATCGTGATTGAAAGCATCAAAATCAAAATCAGGCATCAGCTCAGTTTTCACGTAATCTATCGCCTCCGTCATTCCCTTTAAAAATTTATTAAAATCTTCTTTGTAAAGAAAGATCTTATGACGGTCGTATCCATCTTCATTAAATTTTTTCCGGCTCTCGGTGATGGTTAAATAAAAATCATTACCCCGTGTTTCCCTTACGTCAAAGAAATAAGTCCTGCGCTTGCCTGCCCTGATGCGCTGGCTGTAAACACTTTCCATCTTTTTGTCATTGTTATCGTACGCCACTTTTTGAAATTTTTAATTTTTTTAAAAACAAAATTACCTGTGACAAAGATAAAATTGTTTTTTAATTGACAAAATAAATACGTTGCCGCTAAATTACTGGTGCATTTTTTTGTCCTGTTCCTGTTGCCTCCGGTACATTTCGGCATACAGCCCGTTTTTTTCCAACAACGACTGGTGCGTTCCCTGTTCGGCAATGGCGCCATCTTCAAGCAAAATGATCTTATCAAAACTGAACAACGAAAATATCCTGTGGGTAATGATAACGGCCGTTTTCTGCTGAAGGTATTGATAAAGGTTATTGATAATTTCGTTTTCTGTTTTGGCATCTACAGCGCTCAGGCAATCATCAAAAACCGTAATTTCATGTTCTTTGATCAATGCCCGTGCAATCGATATCCGTTGTTTTTGACCGCCACTTAACGTAACACCCCGCTCTCCTATCATCGTATCATATTGTTCGGGAAATGAATGGATCTCTCTTGCTACCACTGCGCTTCGTGCCGCTTCAATTACTTTTTCCTTTACAGGATGATCGAGCCCGAAACCAATATTTTTTTCGATGGAATCACTGAACAGAAAAACATCCTGCGGTACATAACTTATTTGCGAACGAAGTGCTTTTAAATCGATTTCCTTAATGGAAACACCGTCATATAAAATATCACCTTTTTGCGGGTCATACATCCGCAGCATCAATTGGGCAATCGTTGATTTCCCCGAACCCGTTTTTCCGATGATCGCTACCTTTTCTCCTTTGCGGATATGCAACGAAAAATCTTTGATGGCATGGATGCCGGTGTGAGGATAAATAAAATCAACATGCCGGAAATCAATGTTTCCCTGTAACATTATTTCTTTTGGATGCGCCGGATTACGGATTGTAGGGGCAGTATCCAGGAATTCGTTGATACGCCGCTGCGAGGTGGCTGCTCTTTGTATCATGCTGGCCGTCCACCCGATGGCGCTCACGGGGAAAGTAAGCATCAACACATACATGATAAATTCGCCGATAACACCCACACTGATGCTGCCATTGATGACGTAAATGCCGCCGATAAGGATAGTAAGTAATGTGCTTAACCCGATCATCAATCCCATGAACGGAAAATAGATGGATTCTGTTTTGGCAAGTGAAATGGAATGCGTGCGGTAATCTTCGCTGTTCTTATCAAAGAAACCAAGCATCGCCTTTTCCTGCACAAAAGATTTTATAACACGAATGCCCGAGTACGATTCCTGCGCGTTGGTGGTAAGGTCCGAAAGCAAAGACTGTATCTTGTCGGCCTTACGATTGATAATGGTATTTACGTAATAAATAGTAAAAGCCAGGAAAGGCAATGGTGTCAATACATACAACGTAAGTTCTTTATTTTCATTCAGCATGTAGGTAACAGAAAAACCAATGGTTGCGGCAAGGTTGATGACGTACATCACGGCCGGGCCTACGTACATTCTCACGCGGCTTACATCTTCAGAAATACGGTTCATGAGGTCGCCGGTATTGTGGGTGCGGTAAAAGTGGGTATCAAGCTGCTCGTAATGTTTAAAGATTTCGTTCTTCTGCGCATATTCAATATGCCGGCTCATCACGATGATCGTTTGCCTCATCAAAAACATAAAAAGGCCGCTGATGAGGGCCAATACCAACAGGATAATGCCGGAGTAAAGTATTTTGGTTTTATAGGAAACATCCTTTTGGCTGAGCTTATTTACAAACACAGTAACGAGCGGGTCATAATGTGTAATAGTTTTGGCAGAGATTTCAGGATTTTTGCTCAGGCTTATTTCCACCGTGTTCAAAACGTACTTGGTAACCTGTGGCGCCAGGATCCTGAAATAATTGGAAAGTACAATGAAGATCATTCCCAGGATCAGCATCCACTTATACCGCCAGAAATATTTATTTAGAGATTTTAAATGCTTCATATAATTAATTAGCTGATTAGCCAATTAGCTAATGTGCCAATTCGAAAATTTGAAAATTTGAAAATGCGACAACGCACAAATTTCGGGAATAATATTTTGATCAGTCAATTCGCTGATTAGCCAATGTGGAAATTTGTAAATCTGATACTGTGAAAATTCGTAGCAGCAAATTTCGGAATGCTATTATTAATATTCAGATTAGATCCGGCACAGCAGTAAACCAACAAATTCGCGGAATTTTCATTTTAGCCATCCGCACCTTCTAAACTCTTCTAAACCTTCTAAACCTTCTAAACCTTCTAAACCTTCTAAACCTCCTAAACCGCCTCTCCCCTCTAAACCTCCTCTACACTCTAAACCTCCTCAACCCTCTAAACCTCCTAAACCCCTAAACTTCTAAACCTCCTAAACCCTCTAAACTCCTAAACCCTCTAAACCCTCTAAACCCCCTTTTCAAGTTCCCCTCAAAACTCATTATACACCTTGTCACCCAAATATTTTTCAAACAACTTTATGGATTTGGCATCAGTGAGCACATTGAGGTGCCTGTAATGGTGAAGATCTGTCCCTACAAAATCCGCGAGGTCATTATCCAGGATAAATTTGGCTGCTTTGGCTACTGTTTTTCCATAATAGCCGGTAAGCGAGAGCAGGTTTACCTGCAGCAAAAATCCAAGTTCCTTAAGCCTGCTGTAGGCGTCATAATTGTGATGATAATAGGGGTACCGCTCGGGGTGGGCCATCAAAGGAAGGTAATTGTTGGTATTGATCTCAAAAGAGATCTCCTCCAGCTTTTCAGGTGCGGTAGAATAAGAAAGTTCGGTGAGGATATAGTTTTTGGTAAGTTTCATCAACGGTTGCTTACTGCGTAACAGTTCCATGAAATGATCATCAAGCATGTATTCTGCAGCAGCGCTTATTTCCATCGTCATCCCCTTTTGCCTGAGCGCTTTTTGCAAACGGTCCAGCGCATCATGGATTGTTTCAGGCGTATTGCGGTACATGTCGCCGATCACGTGGGGTGTACAGATAAATTTTTGTATACCCGCTTCTGAAAGTGACCGGAGTATTTCAAGCGATGTATCTATATCGGGCGAACCGTCGTCGATGCCGGGAAGAAGGTGTGAATGTATATCCTGCGAAAGCCAGGAAAAGCCACGGTAAAGGGGTGCTTTCTTGTTGAAGCTAAAAAAACTCATGTTGCAAATCTATGAATTTATACTTCGGCGGGCACGATAGTGACCGGTGTTTTGAAGTAAAAGTCATCAGTATCTTCAAGTAAGTATTGTTTCGCATAAGAACTGTGAAACTGGGGTATTTTGATAAGAGGCTTTAAAATGGAGACAGCAAAGGAAAAAGGTATTCTGTTTCTTTTCATAGCAAGAAAATCGCGCCGGTTGGCCCGAAACCTGCTTTTCAGTGTTATATTACTGATACCACCGCAGCGCATTTTCACAAGCATAGCGTCAACATAACGGGAACTGATCTTATGCATGAAAAGATATCGCGCCATAAATTCATAATCGGCCGCGGTATAATAATGATTTTCGTATAACCCATACTTTTCGATCAACCCGCGGCGCATATAAAATGTAGGATGCGCAGGCATCCATCCATAGCGAAAGCGGGAACGCTTATAGGAAAGTCCTTTCCAGTAGCGGATTACCTTTTGCGGATTGCCCGCATCTACATACACCAGGTCTCCGTACACACTGTCCGTATCGGTCGTTTCAAAACAATCTACAATGCTTCTTACCGAATCTGCGGAAGCGAACATATCGTCGCTGTTAAGAATGCCCACAATATCGCCGGTTGCTGCTTTTAAACCTTTGTTGATCGCATCGTACATTCCCCTGTCGGTTTCAGAGATCCAGTAGGAAATGTGCTGCGCATTCTTCCGTATGATCCTTAACGTGCCATCGGTGGATTTACCATCAATAATGATATGCTCAATATCCTTATGATTCTGCCTTTCAACGGAACTAATACAATCTGCAAGATATTTTTCAGAATTGAGTGTTACGGTTATTATGGAAACTTTCATTAAGGCGATTAATGGTAAAACGAATGGATTGCAAATTAAAAATCAATAATATCAGTCAGTAACGAAAAACTAAAGATAATATTTTTTTTTAACGTAGGTATTATTTTTAGGGAGTTTTGATAAATGTCA
>CAWAMQ010000016.1:0-64574 GCA_963783125.1 uncultured Chitinophagaceae bacterium | reverse complement strand
ATCAATTCTGGCAAGTTATCTAAAATTATTTCAACGTTAACCTTTGACGACAGTTTAGCGAGAAAAGAATTGAATTGGGATCCAAAGCCCGTTTTGTCGAATTGGACTATCAGGTAGAATCAAGATCAACAAGAAGATTCAAAAAAAATAAACAATTTCGAATGAATAACCCTGTAGTTTTATCAGTTACAGCTCATCCGGATGATGAAGCTCTCGGTTTTGGTGGCACTGCCGTGAAATGGGGCAAAAAGGGATATAAAATAGTGAATTGTATCTTGTCAGGGGATGCGGATGCAAGAACTATAGACCTGAACTTGAAGAATTAAAAAAGCAAACAGTCGAGGCTCAAAAAATCATGAATTGTGAGCCACCTGTTTTGTATAATTTGCCAAATATAAAATTCAATACAATTCCCCATTTGGAAATTGTTCAATTAATTGAGGAAGTTATTCAGCAGGTTAAACCTGACTTCGTTTTTACTCATCATCCCCATGATTTAAACAATGACCATTATCATACCTCTATTGCTTGCCAGGCAGCAATCCGGCTTTTTCAACGGAAACCTGTTAAACCTATAAAAGGATTTTTCTTTATGGAAATTCTTTCCTCTACTGATTGGGCATTTCCGTTGGGAAATGGCACGTTCAACCCAAATACCTTTGTTGAAGTAGGAGAAGAAAATATTAAAATAAACTCGAAGCTCTTGCCGCATATAAAGGTAGTCATGCGACCTTTTCCTCATCCACGATCGCCAGAAGTTGTTAAAGGATTTGCAGCTTATAGAGGAGGTCAGGCAGGAATGCATATGCTGAATCTTTTCAATGTGTATTTCAATCGTGATAATCTCATAAGATATGTATAGACGGTATTTAAAAAGATTTTTTGACATTTTTTTTTCTTTGATGGCTATTATTATACTAAGCCCGGTTTTTATTTTGGTTGGCATTATTGTTTTTCTTCAAGACTTTCATTGGGTTATATTTAAGCAAACGAGAGTTGGTAGTATGGGCAAGCTTTTTGCTTTTTATAAATTTAGAAGTATGCCAGTGAATACTCCAAACGTAGAATCTTCAAAAGTATCACAAATTAAGATAACACCATTTGGAAAGATAATCCGGCGAACAAGTGTCGATGAGCTTCCACAATTGTTCAATATTTTGAAAGGTGACATGAGTATTGTCGGGCCAAGACCGCCCATCCCTTCACAGACAAGACTGATTGAATTAAGAAGACAAAATTCATCTTTATCATGTCGACCTGGTCTTACTGGCTGGGCACAAATAAATTCGTATGACTTCATGCCGGAAGAGGAGAAGGCAAATTTTGATGGGGAATATGCGAAAAGGATCTCTTTCTCACTCGATACCCAAATTATATTAAGAACTTTTCTCTATTTAACTAAAAAGCCTCCTACCTATTAAAATGAGATTTGGTTTTGTTACCTGCGTTCAGCTCGGCCTTTCCTGCATTGAAGCTATTTATGAAATTGGTGGGCAATTGGATTTGCTCATTACATTGCCAGATCATAAGGCTAAAAATAAGTCAGGCAGAATTTATTTAGATAATACAAGTAGAAAGTATAATATACAATTGCTTAAAGTCAACCACATAAATGATCAAGAAGTAATTGAATCAATAATAACAAACGAAATTGATTGGCTATTTATAATTGGATGGTCTCAAATTGCTTCCGAGCAAGTCCTTATTGCCCCAAAGATGGGTTGTATAGGTATACATCCCACGCTTTTGCCTGAAGGTAGGGGAAGAGCGGCAATACCATGGGCAATCATTAAAATGTTGGAAATAACAGGAGTGACCATGTTTCGTTTAGATGAAGGTGTAGATACAGGAGATATCATACGGCAGCAAATAATATCTATCGCTAAAACTGAAACTGCAACGTCATTATATAAGAAAGTTGAAGAAGCGCATATTTCTTTGATTAGAACGACTTTTCCTCTTTTATTGAAAAATCAGGTTGAACTTATGAAACAAGATGAAAAAAATGCTACATATTGGGAAGGGCGAACGTCCGCGGATGGTGAATTGACAATCCTAATGACTGTTGAAGAAGCAGATAGGTTGGTTGGTGCTACCACTCATCCTTACCCAGGTGCTTTTCTTAAATTCCCAAGAAAAAGCTGATTGTTTGGAAAGGTGCCCCTTTTGTGAAAAAGGAAGTAAACCACCGTTGCTGATTCAATTTAAAAACGGGTACTTTGAGGTTTGTGATTTTTCAGTTGAGGATTTGTAGAAAACGCGGGAAACTTGATACAAAGTCACCCGCGATCGAACTCCCGTTAAAAAAGTGTAAGAATAAATGAGGAGTAAAGCCAATCAGTTAAATAGAAATAACAAATGCAAATAGATCTAATAGCCGGCGCTCGTCCGAATTTTATGAAGATTGCTCCTATCATTGAAGCGATCGAAAAAGTATCAAAGGATGGAAAGGATATAAGCTACCGGCTGATACATACTGGCCAGCATTATGACAAAAAAATGAGCGGTAATTTTTTTGACGAGCTGGGTATCCCGGAACCTGACATCAATTTGGAAGCTGGTAGCGGAACGCAGGCCGAACAAACGGCGACTATCATGACACGGTATGAAAAAGTGTTGATGGAACAAAGGCCGGACCTGGTGATGGTAGTGGGAGATGTTACTTCGACAATGGCCTGTTCTATCGCTGCTAAGAAGCTGAACAATATTAAAGTGGCTCATGTGGAGGGCGGCATCCGCTCGGGAGACCTTACGATGCCGGAGGAAATCAACAGGATGGTAACTGATGCAATCACGGATTACTTTTTTACCACTTCGCACACCGCCAATGACAATCTGCGCAAGGCAGGAGTAAGGGAGGACCAGATTTTTTTCGTTGGAAACACTATGATTGATACTTTATTGAAAAACCGGTCACGGTTTAAAAAACCTCCAGTGTGGCAAGAATTGCACTTAGAAGAAGGCAAATATATTGTGATGACATTACATCGTCCGGCAAATGTAGATGAGGAAGAAAAGTTAAGACACCTGATGCAGGAGATCATTGATAACAGCCACGGATTGCCGCTGGTTTTTCCTGTGCATCCACGGACGGCTAAAATACTGGAGCACCTGGGTGTCACTAATGCACGGTTACATATGATAGAGCCGCTTGGGTATCTTGAATTTAATTATTTGGTAGCTCACGCAAAGGCGGTGATAACCGATTCAGGTGGCATTACAGAAGAAACGACTGTGATGGGAATTCCTTGTATGACCTTAAGGGACAACACTGAAAGACCTGAAACGATAGAAGTAGGAACCAATGAACTATTGGGAACTGATCCCAAAAACATAGAACCGGCAATGGATAAATTATTTTCGGGTGAATGGAAGAAAGGGGAAGTTCCGGAACTTTGGGACGGGCATACGTCTGAAAGGATTGTAGAGACATCTTTTGTTGATTAAGGAGGGCTCCAATATCAATGGAAGATACCCGATTGTGGATGCTGGATGAGATTCTTTTTGAATACAAAGGCGCAAAGGGGCACAAGAATTTTTCGATACAAAGGTACCAAGTCACATGGTAGCGCAAAAGAGAAGATCGCCTTGTGGTTTTTTCAGAAAACTTAGAGTTTAGAAATATTAGTGGAAAACTATGTGGTCAATTTTAAACTCTGGAAATTCTGTAATTTTTTTTTGTGGCACAGATTCACACGGGAGGCTGTAAAATAAACTGTGTCAAAGTTCAAATGATTTAAGAACTTTAAAACACAGTTTACAAAATGCAAAAGAAAAAAGAAGCCTTCGATTACGAAGCACTAAAAAAGAAGACCCTGGAGCAATTTCGCTCGGGCAAGGATTTATTCAGCAAAGGAGGCGCTTTTGCGCCGCTGCTTAAAGACTTTTTAGAAGCCGCTTTACAGGCAGAATTAGAAGAGCATTTAGAACAGGAAGCTGAGGAGCAAAACAACCGCAAAAATGGCTATAGTACGAAGCTTTTAAAAACGGGAGCTGGTACAATTGAACTGGATACACCCAGGGATCGAAACAGTGATTTCTCGCCGGATATCGTTAAGAAAAGAGAGACTATCCTGGCTAATTCACTGGAATCAAAAATCATTGGTTTGTATGGCCACGGCATGAGTTTCAGAGATATCTCCGCTCATATCAAAGACCTATATGACACCGATATTTCTGCCGGCACCTTGTCAAGCATTACAGACAAAATAATACCACTGGTAAAAGAGTGGCAGGTGCGGCCATTAGAAGAGATATACTGCATTGTTTGGCTTGACGCAATGCATTACAAAGTAAAACAGGAAGGACGGGTGCAGAGCCGTTGTGTCTATAATATTCTGGGTATAACTACCGAAGGAAAAAAAGAAATTTTAGGGATGTATGTTAGTGAAAATGAAGGTGCCAATTTCTGGTTAAGCGTTTTGACTGATTTACAAACCAGAGGTGTTAAAGATATTCTGATAGCGTGCATTGATAACCTGAAAGGCTTTGCAGAAGCGATTGCTACGGTATTTGTGCAAACAGAAGTTCAAAGTTGCGTTGTACATCAGATCCGCAATTCTTTAAGATATGTAACCAGTAAAGATCAGAAAGTATTTATGGCCGATCTGAAACCCGTATATCAGGCTACAAACATAGCTGAAGCTGAGGACAGGTTGGAAGCTTTAAGTGAAAAATGGAATAAAAAATATCCTGTCGTAATTGAAAGCTGGAAACGAAATTGGGAAAGACTGACTACTTATTTTAAGTATCCGGCTGCGATCCGAAAGCTCGTTTACACTACCAATACCATCGAAGGTTACCATCGCCAAATCCGCAAAGTAACCAAGACCAAGGGCGCTTTTACTTCTGATATGGCTCTTCTAAAACTGATGTATCTGGCTACAAAAAATATTGAGAAAAAATGGACGATGCCGCTGGCCAACTGGAGCATTACCGTTTCCCAGCTAAGCATCATTTTTGGAGACCGGCTCAAACTCAATTTATGAAACTAGAAAAAATGATAACTTTGGTTCAGCAAGAACGATGCAACGGCGACACGATGTCAACATCTGTTTTAAAAAATAGCCGGGTATCGAACCCGGCCATTTTTAGCAAGAACTTCGCTTCTGGCTCCATTCTGTCAATATCACAAAAATTATTTGACACAGTTTATTTTACACTCCCTCACACGGAGTTAGGGCAGAGAGTTGCACTGAGTAAGAATACTCTGTGATACACTGCGTAAACTTTGACTCGTCCTAAAAAAAGTTTACAGGTTAATAGATAAATCCTGCAATAGGTTTACAGGGTGATTTTCATTTTTGTTTTCAAAAGTATTTCTTTTTTTAAAATAGTTTTTCCATAGTCTCTGGTGGTTGATTTTTTGATTGTTATGTAATTTATTCGGGGTTAAGTTGCCGATACTCATATGTGGCCTGTCATTGTTGTACAGATTGATAGCCTTTTGTAATTGTTTTTTTGCTTCTGGTAAATTGGTAGTTTGATAGTGATTCAAGTATTCTTCTTTGATGATTCCATTCACTCTTTCAGCTATAGCATTTTCTAATGGATCTCCGTTTTCAGTCATGCTGATCCTGATGTCATTGTCCTGCAATAGCTTTACATATTTACCACTGCAATATTGTATTCCTCTGTCGCTGTGATGGGTAAGCTGCTTTGGCTCGGCAGCCCCTCCAAGGGCTGCAAGAGCCATTTGCAGCGCCTGTATGCTTTGAATGGCTTCCATTGTTTCTGCTACATGATAACCAACTATTTTACGGGAATAAGCATCAGTGATTAAACTGATGTAAACATGTTCTCCTGGAGATATCTTCCAATAGGTGATATCGCTTACCCATAATTGATTGATTGCTTTAGGAACAAAATCTCTGATTAAGTTGGGATACTTCCTAAGCCAATGATTGGAATAAGTAGTTTGTATTTTTCGCTTTCTTTTCTTCACCAGCAATCCATTGACAGCCAGCAGGTCAAACAAAGCGTCCCTTCCCATCTTTATACTATGCTCTATCATGAAAGGTTGAAGAACACCGTGCAGCTTTCTGGCACCCATTTTTCTGTGCTCTTTTCTTATATTCATTACTTGTTTCAATATTAATAAATCAGAAGTTTGCAGGTTTTCTGATTCCCAGGAATACTGATAAAATGCCTGACGAGTGATACCAAATAATCTGCAAATACGGGACAGGCCTACCCTAAAGTATTTGCATTTTAATTCATGGATTACCTGGTATTGGGCTTTTTTCTAATCGGAATTTTAAACTCAGTTTCCGCTATCTCTATCATTCTTCGATAGCCTTCAGCCAGCAATTTGGCATCTTCCAACTCCTTTTTAAGAAGCTCAATTTGCTGTTGCTCCTGGGTTAATGGTTGTTTCTTTTTGCGTTTATCTGGCAATGATTTAAAATTTTCAATGCCAATATACGCACTTCTTGTTCGTCTGTTTATTCCGGGTATATAACCTAATTTTCTAAGCCAGTCGTGAACCAGTGAATGGCAACTTAAATTATATTTATCAACACATTCCCGAAGCGAAAGGCCATTTTCAAGATGCTCTTTGCAGATTTGATGTTTAAGTTCCAGGCTGTAAAAAGTCCGCCTAACAAACTCATTTGAATTATACATTTTACACTTAATTTGTGTAAACCTATTTTAGGACAAGACACTTTGAGAAACTCTGTGAAATGGTTTTGTGTCGACACGTCAAGTGAATAGAGTTAATTTTATTAACCTAAATAAAAATATGTTTACCCAAAAAACCCTTTTAATCACCGGCGGAACAGGATCTTTCGGGCATGCGGTACTACACCGTTTTTTACATACGGATCATTTTAAAGAGATCCGTATATTCAGCCGCGATGAGAAGAAGCAGGATGATATGCGCAACCAGCTTAAAAATGAAAAGCTGAAATTTTATATTGGTGATGTACGCGATTATGCGAGTATCGAAGGAGCGATGCATGGTGTAGATTACGTGTTTAATGCGGCAGCGTTGAAGCAGGTTCCTTCCTGCGAATTCTTCCCGATGGAAGCAGTAAAGACCAATGTGATAGGTACCCAAAATACATTAAATGCCGCGATAGCCAACAAAGTTAAAAAAGTCATTTGCCTGAGTACGGATAAGGCGGCTTACCCGATCAATGCGATGGGGATCTCAAAGGCAATGATGGAAAAAGTAGCGATTGCGAATTCAAGGAATATTGCCGAAAGTGAAACTACCATTTGTCTTACCCGTTACGGAAACGTGATGGCATCAAGAGGATCAGTAATACCCTTGTTTCTAAAGCAGATAAAAAGTGGCGAACCGTTGACGATAACAGACCCAAATATGACCCGGTTTTTAATGTCGCTGACTGAAGCGGTAGAACTGGTGCTGTTTGCTTTTGAGCATGGACACCAGGGAGATCTTTTTGTAAACAAAGCGCCTGCGGCTACCATTGGTACGCTTGCCCAGGCTTTAAAGGAATTGTGCAACGCGGATAATGAAATAAGGGTGATTGGAACAAGGCACGGAGAGAAGTTGTATGAAACTTTATGCACCCGTGAAGAGATGACCAAGGCGGAGGATATGGGAGATTTTTACCGCGTGCCGGCTGATCATAGAAATCTCAATTATAACCTCTATTTTTCAGAGGGAGAAACGGATGTCTCAAAAGTGGAAGATTACCATTCGCATAATACGCGACAATTGGATGTGGAAGGAGTGAAGGAATTGCTGGTAAAACTGCCATTGATAAGGAAGGAAGTTTTTGGGGAGGATGTGGAGCAGATGCCGGGGTGAGGAGAGGAGGCAATAGGCAATAGGCAATAGGCAATAGGCAATAGGCAATAGGCAAGATGGATGCTGCTTCTCCCTCTCTTTTTGGAGAACTTGTCCCGACATTTCGGGAGGGTCGGGGTGAGGCTTTTAGAGGAAATTGTGAATGGTGAGTTGTGAATGGAAGATAGTTCAGAATTTCGGTTCAGTCGGTTGTTATGTTCCTTACCAGGAATTTTTGAGCGTCGACCTAAAGCAAATATTCTAACCGCGTCTTTGTGTTTGAATAAAACGAGCGCAGGAATTAATATTTAAACGGATGAAAGAAAAAGCAGAAATTATAGGTGGGAATGAATTTAAGATGAAAGGGGAAAACTGATCTTTTTCAATGATTTTGATATGTCACCCGTAAAGCGGTTTTATGTGATCGAACATCCGGATATTAAAACTGTCCGTGCGTGGCAGGCGCATAAAAAAGAAGAGAAATGGTTTTATGTAATTACAGGAGGATTTAAGGTGGCGTTGGTGAAGCCTGATGACTGGGAAAATCCTTCACGGGATTTGAAGGCGCAAGAATATTTGTTGAAAGCGGAAGATAACCGGGTTTTGTATATTGCCGGGGGATGGGCGAACGGATTTAAGGCGCAGTTACCCGGATCAAAAATGATGGTTTTTTCTTCGTTTACTGTAGATGAATCGTCGGGGGATAATTACCGGTTTGATAAGAGCTTGTGGTGCAATTGGGAGCAATTTTAATGTGGTTCATTTAATATAAAAGTAAAGATGATAAGAGTAGGTATAACGGGACAGGCGGGATTTATCGGAAAGCATTTGTACAATACGTTGGAATTATATCCGGAAGAATTTGAGCGGGTAGAATTTAAGCGGGAATATTTTGAAGAAGAAAATAAACTGAATGAGTTTGTAAAAAACTGCGATGTGATCGTTCATTTGGCCGCCATGAACCGCCATAGTGATCCGCAGGTGATCTTTAACACCAATATCAATTTGGTAGAAAAGCTGGTTGCAGCTTTGAAGTACACGGATAGCAAAGCTCATGTGATCTTTTCCTCTTCCACCCAGGAAGAGAGAGATAATTTGTATGGTAAATCCAAGAAAGCAGGAAGGGATTTAATGATCCAATGGGCAGAAGATTCGGGGGGTAAATTTTCAGGAATGATCATTCCGAATGTGTTTGGTCCTTTTGGTTTGCCAAATTACAACTCGGTTGTCGCTACGTTTTGTTATAAATTAACCCACGGGGAAACGCCGCAAATTGATGTGGATGGGAATATGAAGCTGATTTATGTGGGAGAACTGGTTGAGGAAATTATTAACGAGATACGGCAAGGCGAAAGCCATTATGAAGTAAATGTTGGCCATACAGCAGAATGTAAAGTTTCTGAATTGTTATCGCACCTGGACCATTACCGGGCAGAATACCTGGAGAAAGGAGTTATTCCCGGTTTGAACAGCCGGTTTGAAATAAACCTTTTCAATACTTTCAGGTGCTACATGGATATTGGAGATTATTTCCCGGTAAAATTTACAAAACACACCGATCCCCGCGGGGCTTTTGTAGAAGTGATTCGTTTGAATGTCGGGGGGCAGGTTTCCTTTTCTACCACAGTGCCGGGTATTACCAGGGGCAATCATTTCCATACAAGGAAGATTGAAAGGTTTGCAGTGATAAAGGGAAAGGCTTTGATCCAATTAAGGCAAATTGGTACTGATAAAGTTTTGGATTTTTACCTGGACGGAACTGAGCCTGCCTATGTGGATATGCCTGTCTGGTACACCCATAACATAAAAAATATTGGAGAGGAAGAGTTATTTACGATTTTCTGGATTAATGAGTTTTTTGATCCGGAGGATGCGGATACGTATTTTGAGAAGGTTTAGAGGGTTAAGCAACCTTTGTTGATGTTTATTTTTGTCGTTTGTGATTTCACGCAGATTTTCGCGGATGTAAGAAACGCAGATTTTTTTAGATGTGGAAGATGCAGATTACCGGGCTTTTGATTGGTTAGCTATAATTTATGGATGAAAACGAGATTTCTTATATAATTCGGGGATGCATATTTAAAGTGTATAATACAATTGGACCCGGTTTGCTTGAGTCAGCTTATTGCATGGCTTTAGCTTATGAATTAAGAAAGGCAGGGTTAGAAGTGAAAGAGCAGGCCGGGTTACCTTTTCTATATGAAGATGTTAGACTGGAAATTGGGTATCGGCTTGATTTATTAGTAACCAACAAGGTCATAGTTGAAGTCAAATCAGTAGAAGCGTTAGCGGATGTTTATTATAAGCAGGTACTTACTTATTTACAATTGTCTGGTTGTAAATTAGGAATACTGGTAAATTTTAATACTTCTAAAATAGATCAAAATATTAAGAGGATTGTTAATCATTTGTAATTTAGGGTCCTGCTGTTATTCATTGCAGATTCAATTGGTTAATTAGCGAAAATCTGCGAAAAAAATCTGCGTAATCTGCGTGAAATAAAGTTTAAAAATAAAGCATGAATACAAAATTAAAAGTAATGACGGTCGTAGGAACCCGGCCGGAGATCATTCGGCTGTCAAGGGTAATAGCTGCGTTGGACGCTTCCAACGCTATAGAGCATGTACTTGTTCATACAGGTCAGAATTATGATTATGAGCTGAACCAGATATTTTTTGACGATTTGCAGATCAGGAAGCCGGATCACTTCCTCGACGCGGCAGGCGCCAACGCTACCGAAACGATCGGGCAGATATTGATAAAGGTCGATCCGTTGCTCGAGAAAGAAAAGCCGGATGCTTTTTTGGTATTAGGAGATACCAACAGTTGTTTATGTGCTATTCCCGCCAAAAAGCGCCAGATTCCTGTTTTTCATATGGAAGCGGGAAACCGGTGTTTTGACCAACGCGTTCCTGAAGAAACGAACAGGAAGATTGTAGATCATGTGGCAGACATCAATCTTACCTATAGCGATATTGCAAGAGAGTATTTACTTAGAGAAGGTTTACCTGCCGACAGGATCATTAAGACGGGATCTCCCATGTTCGAAGTGCTAAATCATTATCTTCCTTCCATTGAATCTTCATCCGTTTTGTCGAAGCTCAACTTAGAGGAAAATAAATTCTTTGTGGTTTCATCGCACAGGGAAGAAAATATCAACAGCGAAAAGAATTTTAACGGGTTGATAGAGAGTCTTAATCTCGTAGCGGAACAGTTTCACTACCCGGTTATTGTAAGCACTCATCCCCGGACACGAAAGATGATTGAATCCAAAAAGGTAAAAGTGTCGGATAAAGTTCAATTTTTGAAGCCCCTTGGCTTCATTGATTACAACGCGTTACAGATGAAATCGTACGCTGTGCTTTCGGATAGCGGAACCATTTCTGAAGAGTCATCTATTTTAAATTTTCCGGCGTTGAATATTCGTGAAGCGCATGAACGACCCGAAGCGATGGAAGAGGCTTCTGTAATGATGGTCGGTCTGTCTCCGGAAAGGATTATGCAGGGATTGAAACAGCTGGCTTTACAAAAGAACGGTGCAGAAAGAAATTTTAGAAGAGTAGCTGATTATTCTATGCCGAATGTTTCTGAAAAAGTAGCCAGGATCATTATCAGCTATACAGATTATGTAAGAAGAGTAGTTTGGGGGAAGTAAAAGATTAGTGATCGGGTTTGCGGTAAGACGTGTCAAAAGAGGAGGTAAAGCTTCACGCGGCCACCGGGATAAAGACAACGGAGCTCCAAAGTGATTGCTTTGCTGTCTTTGCGTGAACCTTAGCGGTCTCAGCGGTAAAAAGAAAAAGCCTCACGCAAGGTAACAAAGTAAAGCAGCGCCGGGGAAGCGATACAACAAATTTACCCTGCAGAGAGGAATCGCCTCCTGCAGGGTTTTTTATTTTATACCTTTAATAGTTAAGGGGTTATAAGTTTCATTTGTGGATTAAGTGTGGATAAAGTGAAAAGTAATTGAGAGTCAGCGGCTAAAATTGCAATCTAAATATTATATTTGCAACAATTTTTTTGTAATACAGCATTTTGATTTTACCAAACGAAATCATAAAATGTGGTACACTTCTTGTTTTCTGTTATCCTGTGAAGGCAATTTTTAGTTCGTTTGTTCGTTCGGAAAACCCGATGATTTCAATTTTGACCCCAATCGATCCTTATGCTCGAGAGATTTTTCAGGAATAAGTATGCACCCAGATGGATCATATTCTGCTGCGACCTTATTTTAGTTTCTATCGCTTTTTTATTTTCCTATTTTTTAAGGCATCTTATCCTGGATATAAAAGGAGTTAGTGCCATCATTCCCGCAGTTTTATTGAACACACTGATTTTTGGTATTTGTGTATTATTTTTCCCTATTTATAAAGGCATCATCCGCTATTCTGAAATAAACGATATCTTCAGGATCATTAAGTTCGCCAGCCTTCAACTGATCTTATGGCTGGTGGTTTTTAATATCGACACGACTTCCTTTTTTACCGGCTCATTTCATATTCCCTTCCTTATTGTAAATTTCTTTAGTGTTATTTTCATCCTGGTATTGTTCAGGTTGATGGTTAAAGAAGTGTATTCAAAAGCAGCCTCGGCGAAGTCAATGGTGATGTCCAGGACAATAATTTATGGAGCGGGAGAAATGGGGCAGGTTACCAAGCAGATATTAGAACAGGATGCAAAAAACAAAACGCTGGTGGTCGGTTTTATTGAAGACAGCCCTTTTAAGATCGGGAAGAATCTTGGTGGGTTACCCATTTATAAGGCCTCAGGGGCAAGGTTAGCTGCTGTTTTGAAACAAAAACAAGTGACGGACCTGTACATTGCGATTGATAAATTGTCGGTAGAAAAGAAGATCGCTATCTCTGATATTTGTGCACCTCTTGATATAAAGATCAATGTAATTCCCCATGCCCGTGAATGGCGGGGTGGATTTTTTGAGAAAAAGCAGGTTAAAGAGCTGAATATTGAAGACCTGCTCGAAAGGGATGAGATCAGTTTGCCTTATGACATGCTCCAGGACACCTATAAAGATTCAACGATCATGGTTACAGGTGCTGCCGGCTCAATTGGCAGTGAGATTTGCAGGCAGTTGTCGAAGTTTACCTTTAAGAAATTGATATTACTTGACCAGTCTGAATCCGGTTTGTTTGACCTTGAATTTGAATTAAAAAAGGACAAACTGAATCAATTATTACGGGTAGAAGTGGCTTCCATCAGGGATGCCGCCAAGATGAGAAAAGTATTTTTAATGCACAACCCGGATTTTGTATTTCATGCGGCGGCCTATAAGCACGTACCGCTTATGGAGACTTTTACCAGTGAGGCGGTCCTTACGAATATTTTTGGAACTAAAGTAGTGGCCGACCTGGCCATGGCGTTCAAGGTGAAGAAGTTCGTGATGGTGTCTACCGACAAAGCAGTGAACCCGTCGAATATAATGGGAACCACGAAAAGAATATCAGAAATCTATATTCAATCTTTAAGTGACAACAAGGAATCGCAAACCCAGTTTATTACCACCCGCTTTGGAAACGTTTTAGGATCAGCAGGCAGTGTGGTAAAAACCTTTGACAAACAAATTAAGGCCGGTGGTCCGGTAACCATCACTCACCCGGATATTACCCGTTATTTTATGACCATTCCTGAAGCTTCCAAACTGGTGCTTGAAGCAGGTAAGATCGGTGAGTCGGGAGATATCCTGCTTTTCGACATGGGAACCCCCGTTAAGATCATGGACCTTGCCAAAAGGATGATACAACTGGCAGGACTTAAGCCGACTGATATCGCGATTGTACAGACAGGGTTGAGGCCCGGGGAGAAAATGTATGAAGAACTTTTCAAAGATTCTGAAGAATTTGCGGAGACGTATCATCCAAGGATTTTGAGAGCGAAACGGTGCCGTAACGCCAATATTGACTTCAGCGCCCTAATGGAAGAACTCCGGGAGGCTGCTCATTCACATAACAACGAGATCATACCTTTTATTTTGAGGAAGATGGTGCCGGAATTCATTTCATCCAGCTCTTTGAGCAAGGTGGTGGATTTACAACAGTTGGAAGGGATGAAGAATTAAGATAGTTTGTAGTTCGTAGTTCGTGGTTTCCGGCTTTAGGTAGTTAGCTGTTTTGCTGAGCCTATCAAAAGATGTCTAAAGAGAATATCGGACAAGGAATATGGAATGATTGGGAAGGGACAGCTGTCGCGGATGCCTGATAGTGGATTCTGGATAGGGACGATGGATGCAGGACAATAACACAACAATAATTGCCACTTTTTATTCGTTTGACCTTATACTGCAACTTTTTATAAAACTTAAAGACGATACTATAAGCTTAAATTTACCTTAAAACTCTTATTAATTTGTTACGCCGGTTGGCGTGGTATTATTTTTGACATTATAACGATTTATCCTTTAAGTTAAACCTCCATGAAAAGGTACATTTTTTTTCTTTCAATTTTTTTAATTGCCGTGACGGCAAACGCCCAGAACAACCTGAACTTAAATTTATTTTTAGGCACTTCGAATTATTCGGGAGACTTACAGGATAAGCAATTTACCTTTAACCAGGCCCATCTTGCAGGGGGAATCGGGCTTTCTTATGAGATCACCGACCATTTTTCAATAAGAGCCGGGTTTAAAATCGGCAAGATCAGTGCTGATGACAAACTGGGCAGAAATAAGGAAAGGAACCTCAATTTTTCTTCACAATTAACCGAAGGTTCGCTTGACCTGCAATATTTAATCACACCTTTGGGGGAACATGTATTTACTCCCTATGTGTTTGCGGGAGTAGCTGTTTATCATTACGACCCATATACGTTCGACAGTACGGGCAGAAAATATTATTTGAAGCCTTTAAGTACAGAAGGGGAAGGTTTTATTTCGGGCAGGAATAATTATAGTCTTACCCAATTTTCCATTCCCTTCGGCGCAGGGGTAAAAATGCCGTTGAGTGACAATATCAACGTAGGTTTCGAGATAGGATACAGAAAATTGTTTAATGATTACCTCGATGATGTGAGTAAAACTTATGTAGATCCGAACCTTTTATTGGCTAAATCGTGGCGCCAAAGCAGTGGAGCTTTCTTACCGGGGTGATGAATTGAAAACCGGCTCAACTGTTTATCCTGCCGGTGGACAAAGGGGCAACCCGAAATACAAAGACTGGTATTATTTCACCGGCCTTACTTTATCTTTCAGGCTCGGCAACAGCTTATTTGGGAATGGCGGCGGAGGCAGCGGCGGAAAGAATGAATGGGATTGTCCGAAGAATGTGTTGTGAGAATTACGAATTACGAATTAAGAATTACGAAATCCGGACTTAATTTTTTTCAGGGAATCGTTTCTAATTGCAAATCAATTACTGTTTGATTAAGATTGCGATGGTTCGAACATTAGCTTATCAGCACATTGGCTAATTAGCTAATTAACTCCTCCATCCTCTCAAAAAGTCTTCAACGGCCATTCGCTTTTTTCCTTCCAGTTGCAATTCTTTAACGGAAATAAATCCATCTTTGGCTGCAAACTTTAGCCAGCTTTTATGGTCGGTTTCCCAACTTCCAGCGTTGGCCGCGATGTCTCTCCACTTCTTTTCCAGCAGAAAAAATCTTCAGTTTTTTTCCATTTAAGTAGGTAAATGCTGCCGGATAAGGCGAAAGCCCGCGGATGAAGTTGTAGATATCCTTCACATTTTTATTCCAGTTTATTTCACACATTTCGGTAAATATTTTTGGTGCCAGGGGTGGTGGTGAATGGTCAATTGTGAATGGTGAATTTTGCGGAACTTCTTTGATGGTTCCCTGTTCCAATTGATTGATCGTTTGTAAAAGAAGGTCTGCGCCGACATCCATCATTTTATCGTGCAGACTACCGGCTGTTTCATCCTCTTCTATTTTGATCTTCTGTTGTAATAATATATCACCGGTGTCAATTTCATGTTTTAATTTAAATGTGGTAACGCCTGTTTCTTTTTCGCCGTTAATGATCGCCCAGTTAATAGGGGCTGCACCCCGGTATTGAGGCAATAAAGAACCGTGAAGATTGATGGTTCCCAACGGCGGCATATTCCAAACTGCCTCGGGCAACATCCTGAAGGCCACTACTACCTGTACATCTGCTTTCAAAGCTTCCAGCTCCTTAATAAAACCAGGGTCTTTCAATTTTGCCGGCTGCAGAATTTTTAAATTCTTTTCAAGCGCATATTTTTTTACCGCACTTTCTGATAATTTCATTCCTCTTCCTGCAGGTTTATCGGGCGCTGTGATAACACCTGCGATATCGTATCCTGCCTCATATAATTTATTTAACGAGGGCACTGCAAATTCAGGGGTTCCCATAAATACGATGCGAAGTTTGTTCATTCCTTACACAGAATTTAATTTTCTTTCGAACAAAAGTTTGCCGTGGGTGGCAATGTTTTTTTTCAGGCTCGCATTCCTGATTCTATTATAATCGACTACATCAAACATAAAAGGCAGCGGAAGATCATCCAGCGCGGAGGAGAACCTGTTGAGCATAACAGAAGTAATTTGCCGACCGCTTATAGCTAAATCTATATCTGATCCATTGCTGTTTGTTTGGATAGCTCTTGAACCAAAAATGAAAACCTTTTCTAATTCAGGAAACGATACAATCACATTCATGATTAATTGCAACTGCTTTTTATTTAAGCCAAACTGTATGGTATCAGCATTCTTCATTGTTGCATCTTCAGTTGTAACTCTTTTAATAAATTAAAATAGATTGTTTGTATCCTGTCAAAGATATGCCGTGCCGCTGACTCATCGTACATATGAGTTGAATTGTTTCGGTCTGATAACATGTCTATCCAGCCTTGCCCATCTTTAATAATGCCGTCATGGAATGCTTGTTTGATAACAGGTTTAGGCCCTTTAATGTCTGCGTATCCCTCATGATATAATTTATCCTGTAAAGTTTTCCATGCCAGTTCGAACGTGAATTCAAAACGTCTGATCACGCCGTCTTTTTCCAATACTGAAAACTGTTTTTGTTGTAAAGAGGTTTCGAGTTGCAAAAGGGCTTTGCAATAACTTTCAAATCTTTGCTTCCATCTTACATTTTCTTCCATATAAGCAATCTATTGAAAATCTTTATACAACAAATATTTTTTCCTGATCTTTTTGTAGTTATCCAATGCCGGTTGCCAGCTTTTTCTTATCTCTTTTTCAGAAACACCGTTCTTGATCTGTTGCCATAATTCATTATTGCCGGCAAGCTTATCAAAAAAGGAATTTTCCATATTTCCGGATTTGGGCTCAATGAAAAAGTGGTCTTTATCGGGGAATAATTTGTAAGCTTCCAATATAAATTTTAGCTGAATTTGTTTGTTTACTGTATGCAACACTTCTGCCGGTGTACCGGATAAGTTCCAGCCATAACAAACTTCCCCGTAATGTTTGCTGCTTTTGGCGCCTTCCGTTGGATTAGGCGTGAATGAATACAAACTTTTTGGCAAAGAAGGGGCTCCAAACACCTGGAACGGCGTGGAAGTGCCACGGCCTTCGCTAAGGGTGGTACCTTCAAAAAAACAGGTGGAAGGATATAAGTACACCGATTGTATATCCGGAAGATTAGGTGATGGTTTCACCGGTAACACATATTTGCTGTTGTGATCATAGTTTAAACATTTGATCACCAGGAAGTGGAAAGGAGTATCCACCGAATTTTTTGCTTCACTCAAATAATACCGGTATTTTTCATTGGCCTTGTCGTTTAACCACTGTTCACCTCCCAGCATCCTTGCATATTCGCCTATGGTAAGTCCATACACGATCGGGATCGGTTGTTCGCCTACAAAACTTTTATATTTTGGCTGCAATACCGGCCCGTCAACGTAAAAGCCATTCGGATTGGGCCTGTCGAGTACCAGCAGCGGTATCGAATTTTCGAGCGCGGCTTCCATATACATTTGAAAAGAAGAGATGTACGTGTAAAATCTTACACCTACATCCTGGATGTCGTATATCATTACATCCACGCCTTCCAGGTCTTCACGGGTGGGCTTGCTGTGTTTTCCATATAGACTTACCACTTCGATGCCGGTTTCTTTATCGATGCCGTTTTCTACTTTTTCGCCGGCGTCTGCTTTTCCCCTAAACCCGTGTTCGGGCCCAAAAATGCGCACTACTTTAATGCCTCTCTTAAGCAAAGTATCTACAAGGTGCGTGTTTCCTACCATGGAAGTAGGGTTGGCAAAGACGGCTACACTTTTACCTTTGAGCAGCGGGACATACACATCCATTCTTTCGGCACCGGCAATAATGCGTTTTTGCGAAATGGCTGAAAAGCCCATCAGCAGTAAACCAATAAATAAAGTAAATTTTTGTTTTGTCATTTTTAATCTAAGGTAAACAGGGGTTAAAAAAGTAAAAATAAGTGTTAATGAGCGGATGAAACGTGATAAAATTCTTATAAAAATTAATCTTTTATTAAATTCCTGCGGGTATATAAAATATTATTGCCAACTTTACCATACATGAAGTACTTTTTCATAATAGGTATTTCTATTATTAATTCAATAAAATAAATAATTATGAGCAAAGCAAAAAAAGGTGACCAGGTAAAAGTGCATTACAAAGGCAAATTAAAAAGCGGCGAACAGTTTGATTCAAGTGAAGGACGTGAGCCTCTTGCTTTTACAGTTGGTGCCGGACAAATGATCAAGGGTTTTGACGAAGCCATTCCAGGGATGGAACCCGGTGAGAAAAAGACCATCAATATTGCTCCTGAAAACGCCTACGGTGAAAAAAATAAAGACGCGATCATTGAATTTCCCAAATCAAATGTTCCTGAAGATATAAAACTGGAGCCGGGTATGAAACTCCAGTTACAAAACCAGGCTGGTCAACCGATTCCTGTAACCGTAACGGAGGTAAAAGATGACGTCGTAGTACTGGATGCCAATCATGAACTGGCAGGAAAAGAACTGATATTTGATATTGAGTTGGTAGAGATTGGATAGGCGCTGAAGCCTTGAAAGGCAACAGGCAATAGGCAAAGATGACAATAGGCAATAGGCAAGATGCAAGATGCAATAGGCTGAAAGGGCTCTGAGATCACAGGAAGTGTTTTATTTTTTGTGATTTTGGAGCTCTTTGTCTTTTTATGGCTCTCCTTCCTTTTTAGTACCTTCGAATTAAATTAAAACGTATGGCTACAGAGACTTTTTCTCCTTCAAAAAAAGAGGCAACACCGGCCGATTTTCTTCCCTTGCAGGGAACGGATTATGTGGAATTTTATGTGGGAAATGCAAAACAGGCGGCACATTATTATAAAACCGCTTTTGGATTTCAATCTTTGGCTTATGCCGGCCCGGAAACAGGTGTAAGAGACCGCGCTTCTTACGTGGTGCGGCAAAACAAATTAACGTTTGTGCTTACCACCCCGATCCGAAGCAATAATGAAATCGCTGATCATATTGCCAGACACGGTGATGGCGTAAAAGTGCTGGCATTAAAAGTAGAGGATGCCACCAGTGCCTGGGAAGAAACTACAAAACGGGGTGGTAAAAGTTATCTTGAGCCGGCTACTTTAAAAGATGATAATGGTGAAGTGGTAATGAGCGGAATACATACGTATGGCGACACGGTTCATTTATTTATTGAAAGAAAAAATTATTCCGGGCCCTTTATGCCCGGCTTCAGGAAGTGGGAAAGTGTATACAATCCTCCGGAAACCGGCCTTTTGTACGTAGACCATTGTGTAGGAAATGTGGGATGGAACCAGATGAACCCTTGGGTAAAATTTTATGAAGACGTGATGGGTTTCAGAAATATTCTCACTTTTGATGATAAAGACATCTCAACGGAATACTCTGCTTTGATGAGTAAAGTAATGAGCAACGGCAATGGATATGTAAAATTTCCAATTAACGAGCCTGCTGAAGGAAAAAAGAAAAGCCAGGTAGAAGAATACCTCGAGTTTTACGATGGCGAAGGCGTTCAACATGTGGCGCTTGCTACCAATAATATTATTGAAACCGTAACTGAATTAAGAAACCGTGGCGTTGAGTTTGTAAAAATTCCTGCCAGTTATTACGCCACAGTTTTAGATCGGGTAGGTCATATCGATGAAGACCTGAAACCCTTAAGTGAATTAGGAATTCTTATCGACCGGGATGATGAAGGATATCTTTTGCAGATATTTTCGAAGCCGGTGGAAGACAGGCCCACTTTGTTTTTTGAGATCATCCAGCGCAAGGGAGCGAAGAGTTTTGGCAAAGGAAATTTTAAAGCGTTGTTTGAAGCAATTGAAAGAGAACAGGCGGAAAGAGGGAATTTGTGAATTGGGAATGGGAATTGAGAATTGGGAACGGCGACATCTAATTTAGGTGGTTTCTCCATTGAAGTGGGAGTGTAAAAGTAGTGGAGTGTAAAATAAACAGTGTCAAAATTCAGAAGGATTAAGAACTTAAAATGCAGTTTAATTTACACCGTCTTTTTAATAAATAAGTCCGTTCAATGTTATAATATAATTTTTTGTAATTTTATTGCCGGCATTTTCCATAACCTTTTGATAATTCACCAAGCGTCCCGCCTCAGGAATTGCATCTATTCTTCATCTTTAAAATTTTTTCTCATGAGTGAAACAATGCAAGAAGCTCCTGCGAGTACTACCTACAAAGAAAATATGGAGCAATATTTTAAAACACACGACATGAAGTTTGTCGCCGATGATGCCGTGTTCATCAATATGTCTTCAGGCGAACAAACCAAAGGCAAAGAAGCTATTGGCAATATGTTGCATTTTATGTACCATGTTGCTTTTGACGCCCATGCAAATGTTATCAATACGATCATTACCCCGGATAAAGCATTGCTGGAGGCAGAATTTAAAGGCAAACACATAGGTGAATTTGCAGGTATTGCCGCCACCAATAAGGAGATAAACGTGCCATTAGCCGTTTCATACGACCTCGAAAACGGGTTGGTAAAAACAGCGAGGATTTATATGCTCGATGCGGTAATGATGAAGCAATTAAGTTAGGATTCCTGCGTTTAAAAGGAAATGTGCCGGGCTTTTATTTGAGGGTATCGTGCTTTGTATTATTCCTGGCGGTTCATTTTTTGTTAATAATTCTTCGTTAAGAAAGAAAAGCTGACTTTAATTTCTTAAATATAATTTTTAAATTTACGTTTTTAGTAAGAACAACTGTTTCAAAATGGCCGTCCGAATATCCAGGTATTTTTTTCTTTTTATTTTTTTTATTGCTACAGGCAAAACAGGCAGCGCTCAAAATTCGTTTCTCGCTTCCGGCGTTTCCTTTCATCTTCCGGGTACCCTGGTGGCCAGGGAAGATTCACTGGCAAAAGAGTTTAAGGAGAAGGGATTTGAATGGCCCGTGAAATACATGTACATCCGAAGTTTTAAATACGACGGTCAACTGGAGGTATGGGTAAAAAATAATGAGAAGGATAAGTACAAATTATTCAAAACCTATAAAGTGTGCCTGTTAAGCGGCGCGATGGGCCCAAAAAGAATGCAGGGCGATTTCCAGGTTCCTGAGGGATTTTACTATATTACAGAATTCAATCCGCACAGTGCATATCATCTTGCATTGGGTCTTAACTACCCAAATGCTTCCGATAAAATTTTAAGTGATGCTGAAAGGCCTGGCAATGGCATTTATATCCACGGAAGTTGTGTGTCTGTGGGCTGCATTCCTGTTACAGACAGCGATATCGAGGAAATTTACATTATTGCAAGTTCCGCGAAAGCTAACGGACAGGATTTTATTCCGGTGCATATTTTTCCGGTAAGATACAACAGGAAAAAGTCTTTCGAATATTTTGAAAATTATATCACCAGCAATCATTCCCTGGCCCGGTTTGAACAGCAACTTAGGGCGGCTTATGATAAATTTGAAGCCACCAAAGAAGTGCCTATCGTGATGATCGATGGCAAAGGAGACTATGTGATTGATTGAAGTAACGGATGACCTGAACTACACAGCATAGTAAACAAATAAATACCACCAATTCTTATTTTGATTCCCCTGTTTTTATGAGCAGTTGGATGGTTTCCCCGGTTTTTTGTTCCAGTATGATTTCCTTATTTTTTGCAAGCTCATCAATGATTTCTGGCGTGTAGTGCCGGATCGTTAGCAGTAGCAAGTCCTTTTGTATTTGCACGTCAAAAATTTCTGCGGCTTTTAAAGCCAACTTTTCCGTTTTTGATGGTATATCGTCTATACAAATCATCAGGCTTATCGCCGTGTTTTGTGTAAGGTTTGGTTTTACATTTGTTGTTTCCAAAATATCATTTAAGATATTGGTCGGCTTTCCTTCCACGAAAGAAAAATCGATTGTCTGCAATGTAATTAATACCTGGCTTCGCTTATACACGATCATAGGTGGTAGCTGCGCGCCTGGTTTTTTTGTTATAACGGTGCCGGGTAAACGTAAATCAATAAACGATTTTACGTACAGAGGGATGTTTTTATTTTGAAGTGGTTTGATGGTCTTCGGATGAATTACCTGTGCGCCATAGTAAGCCATTTCGATCACTTCTTTATAGCTTAGTTCCGGGATGGTGATGGCATCTTTAAAATCTTTGGGATCACCATTCATCACCCCGTTTACATCTTTCCAGATGGTTACACTTTCGGCGTCTAATAAATCCGCGAAAATAGCCGCCGTGAAATCACTGCCTTCACGGCCGAGGGTTGTACTTTCGTTTTCGTCGGTGCTCCCGATAAAACCTTGTGTTACCACAAAGTTGCTTTGGTTAAAAAGCGGCAGCAACCTTTCCTCCACCTGTTTTTTTGAAACAGCCCAATCAATTTTCGCATCCCTGAAGGTATCATCCGTTCTTAACAGGTCTCTTACATCTATCCATTGGTTTGGAATTTTTTGTTCGTTCAAAAAAAACGAGATGAGCGTGGAGGAAAGCAATTCACCGGAGCAAACGACCTGGTCATAATAATAGTTGAAATCCTTTACAGGAGTATCATGCAGCATCCATTCCACCTCTGTAAAAAAATCATTTAAGTGGTTGGTCGCTTTCTGCCATTGAAGCGTAATTAAATATTTTAACTGGTCGAGGTGATAATTTTTAATTTTGTGAAACAACTGCAGCGCGTCTTCATTTCGCTCTTCGTAAAATGCCTCTGCTACTTTTTCCAATGCATTGGTCATCTTTCCCATTGCTGAAATAACGATAAGAATTTTTTCTTCTTTGTGGTTTTCCAGGATGTGCGCCAGGCTTTTTATACGCTCAAAACTGTTGGTACTTGCGCCACCGAATTTAAACACCTTCATTTTCTCATTTTTGATTTTAATTCTGAACGACTTCAACTTTCTTTTCATCCAGGTCTTTGTTGGCCAATTGTCCGCAGGCTGCATCAATATCTTTTCCACGACTGATTCTTAGCCTTACATTTACGCGATGAGCAGCAAGGTAATCCATGAATTTCTGGGTGGCTTCTTTTTCGGGTTTTATAAAATCAACACCATCAACCGGGTTATATTCTATGATATTTATCAGGTGCACGGGAACCTGTTTGTAGATTTTTATCAGGTCATCCGCATCCTGTATTGAATCATTTTCACCTTTAAATAAAATATATTCAAACGTGATATCATTCTTTGTTTTTTCATAAAAATAATTCAGCGCTTCAATCAACGATTTAATATTATTGGTTTCATTGATCGGCATGATCTCACTACGTTTCTTATCGTTTGCGGCATGGAGTGACAACGCGAGATTAAATTTTACACCATCATCGCCGAGTTGCCTGATCATTTTCGAAATGCCGGAAGTGGAAACGGTAACTCTCCTTGCCCCCATGCCCAGTCCGTCAGGAGCGGTGATTCGCCCGATTGCTTTTAATACATTTTTATAATTAAGCAAAGGCTCACCCATTCCCATGAAAACAACATTGCTCAGTTTCTTTCCATAGGTTTTTTCAGCCATTTCGTTCAGCAATGCCACTTCATCATAAATCTCATCAAAATGCAGGTTTCTTTGACGGTCCATGAAACCCGTGGCACAAAATTTACAACTCAGGCTGCAGCCTACCTGTGAAGAAACGCAGGCAGTTTGCCTGTTTTCCACGGGGATTAAAACTCCCTCCACAAGGTGCCCATCCACCGTTTTAAATCTTGTTTTTATCGTCCCGTCGCTGCTATATTGAGATGCGTTGTTGGTAAGCGCCGGAAGTGAAAAATCTGCGGAAAGCTTTTCACGAAGTTCTTTGCTCAAATTGGTCATATCCTCAAAGCTTCGGGCATGCTTTTTCCAAAGCCATTCCCACACTTGCTTTGCCCGGAATTTTTTATCACCTATTGATAAAAAATAGTCGGTAAGTTCCTCCTGTGTAAGGACGCGGATATTTTTTTTCGTGTTCATCCTGCAAAGATAACATCGTAAGCTGAACGCGTAAAAATGAAAACATTTATCTTGCATGTCCTTTAATTGAAAAATAATGGAAACCGTTTACGTTATCGATGCAATAAGAACTGCCGTAGGGCGCTATGGGGGCGCATTGAGCTCTGTCCGTCCTGATGACCTGCTTGCAGATGTGATAGAAACTTTAATAAAAAGAAATGGTAAAATTGATGTTTCTGAAATTGAAGATGTAATTGCCGGGGATGCGAACCAGGCGGGGGAGGACAACCGCAATGTGGCACGTATGGCGGCTTTGCTGGCAGGATTGCCGGTTTCGGTTCCGGGAAATACAGTAAACCGTTTATGCGCCAGCGGCTTGCAGTCGGTAATGGATGCTTCAAGAGCCATCATGTGCGGCGATGGAAATGTTTTCCTGGCAGGAGGTGTGGAAAGCATGACGCGCGCGCCTTTTGTAATGGGCAAGTCTGACGGCGCCTTCAGCAGGAAAAAGGAATTGTATGATACAACGATTGGATGGCGATTTCCCAATAAAAAATTAGTTGAAAAATATTTCCCCTATTCTATGGGTGAGACCGCAGAGAATGTGGCAAAGCAATGGCAGATATCGCGGCGCGCCCAGGACGAGTTTGCGTTTGAAAGCCAGCAAAAATATTTTGCCGCGCTGGCAGCGGGAAAATGGAAAGATGAAATTGTTCCTGTAGAAATTACTCCTAATAAAAAAGAAAGGATCATATTTGACACGGATGAACATCCAAGAAAAAGTTCGCTTGAAAAATTGTCCCAGCTAAAGCCCGCATTTATAAAAGACGGAACTGTTACTGCCGGAAATTCTTCCGGAATTAATGATGGTGCCGCAATGTTGTTACTGGCTAATGAAGCCATGGTTAAAAAATATGATTTAAAGCCAATGGCAAAAGTAGTAAGCATGGCCGTTGCGGGTGTTGATCCTGCTGTAATGGGTATCGGCCCGGTGCCTGCAACCACGAAAGCCTTAAAGCGGGCAGGCATAAACGTTAGTGACCTTGATTTGATTGAACTGAATGAAGCATTTGCGTCGCAATCTATCGCATGTATTCATGAACTCGGACTCGATCTTGAAAAAGTAAATGTGAATGGCGGTTCCATTGCGATAGGACATCCATTGGGTTGCAGTGGAGCCAGGATTGCAACTACCCTGTTACACGAAATGAAAAGAAGAGGCGCGCGTTATGGCCTTGCAACTATGTGTGTGGGTGTAGGGCAGGGGGCAGCGATGATCTTTGAGAATTGCTGATGGTGGAAGTGAATACCGAGGAATATTGAATCCGGAAATTCATTTTATTACCACACTTCATAAGCCAATAATTTGTTTTCTTCTTTGATGCGCCTTCCTTCCTTAATGGTTGCATATACGGCAGCCGCCACTACTACGGTTGTAGCGAGAAAATAAATCGCTGTGAGCCCGGTGTTTTTCTTTTTATTTTTGGTTTCAGTCTTTTTCATCTCCTGCATGGAAAAAATTATATTGCAATTTAAGAAAAGCGGCAATCAAAAAAAAGAGGTGCTTTTAACTTATAGTTATGTTTACCTTACATGAGCAGCAGTAAACCAACAAATTCCCTCGATTTTTATTTTCTTATTGTTTAAGAATATTTACGGGTAAAATAATTTCCCAACGATTGCAGCCCTTGGTTCCAAAAAGATCATCATCCAAAAGGCGGCTGTACCTGATACCAAAAGAAACATTTACTTCATTCCACCATTTTGTATCAAAGGTGATCTCGGTGCCTGTTGAGCGAAAAGTTTGGTTGGTAAGTGTATTATTAGCATAAAAATCTTTTACTTCGGTATCGTCATAAAATAGATTAGCCCTTACGCGAAGCAGGTACACAATATCGGCAAAGCCCTTATCAGGAAAGGCTATTGGTAAGTGATAGTTGATGCCCCATTTATACATCCGGTAAAAATTGACAGCCTGGTAGCCCCGTGAAAATGGAAATCCGCTGGAAAAACTGATTTGATTCATGCTGTCTTTACGTAACAAAGCTCCGTTTAAAACGAGGCTGTGGGTTTTGGCAAAACCGGGAAAATAAAGGTTGCCATTTGCAGTAAACTGGTATCCATTTACATTTTGAACAGGTGTCTTGTAAGACAAAGAAACGGTTTGTGCGAATGAAGGAAATATTTGCTCAGAAGCTTTATGAATTTCATGACTGAAGGATACGGAATTACTGATATAACTATAAGAGGAGGATAAAGAGTCCTTATATTTTCCTTTGAACGTCCCCTGGCTAAACACATATTGTGAGCCAATGTTCAGGTAGGTAAGGGAGCGCCGGTTGCTTAAATTTAAGGGAATTTTAAACCCGCCATAAGGTTCCAGTTGATTGAAGTGCACGAGCTGCCGGTGATACAAAGTACTTCTGTCAATAAAATAATTTACACCTGCAGAAAGATAAGGAAACCATCCGCCATAGGTGGCGCTGAAAGAAAGTTCTTTGTATTTCTCGGCCCGGTCGTAGGTAAAGGAAACATCCGACTGCAGCGTGTTTAAAATATTTTCACTCACCACGCTTAATGTGTAGGTAGGGTCATTAACGGCCGGCTCAATACTATGAAAATGGAAGAGCTGAAAAGTTTTGTGGTATTTGGTTATGGCGAAAGTGTCATCGGGGACTTTGCTCAACAGGCCGGCATTGGTTTTATCCAGTGCCGTTATCCCAAAGTTGGATGTTTTTTCTTCCAGAGCCTGTGAGGATATTTCGTCGAAGCGAACGACGGATTTTAATGCCTTTTCAATTCGGTAACCTTCCGCTGTAAAGCACGTCCAGCCTATATAATTATCATTTATAAAAGGATGGTATTTGCCAATTCCAATTGAACTGCCGACATTCAACTTCCATAATTTTTTTTCCGCAAAGGAGTAGGCAAAAAGTTCATCGTTTTTTTCGTAAGCATTAGTGAAGTACAATGTATCATGATAGATATTTGGAAAGCCGTTAACATTGTAGGTAAACGGCAGGAGATAAGTGGCTTGATTTGTTGCTGTATTTATAACTGCCAACGACATTTGTCCCTCGGGATTTCTGACTGCAGAAATAATTTGATTGTCTCCGTAAAATTTTGGATCGGTGTAAAAAAGTTTATCCGGATTTGGAAGTTGTTTGACTAACTGACCTGAATTTGCATTGATCAGCCGGAGGTTGCATGCACCGGTGGATGGCTCGTTTACCACAACGATTGTTTGCCCGTCTTCACTTATGTCAGGAGAAAAATATTTACTCTTTTTCGAAAGCGTGTATTCTTTACCGTTAGTAACGTCAATGAGTTGCAGGATGCTGTAGTCACGGTAGCCCCGGCGTATATCCGGTTTGTAGGAAGTGTACACAATTTTTCCTTTACGGTAACTAAAGTAATCGTTAAGGGTAAAATCTTGTGTTCGTATTTTTTGCGTTTTATCCTTTCGCTTAATTACAAACTGTGGTATTTGGCGGGTTGTATTTTCCAGGTAAATGATTGACCCGTCTTCAGTGAACGAAGGAAAACGTTCATTTTTAAATTTACCAGGGTTGCTTTTGGAAGAAGGCGTTGTTTCGTTAAATCGATTTTTAAAAAATGTGAAAGCGTTGTTTCTGAAAGTAACATAATCTTCGCCCGTGTATTTTTTTATCGCGTGTTGAAACGGATAAAACAGGCTTTTATAGGAAGCGGCATCATGGGTTACATTCCCCCAAAACTGATCGCCATATTTTTCGCGGCCATAAGCCACCAATAAATAACCTAGAGCATAATGATCCGGCACGAAATCTTTCAATGATCCGTTCCTTAATTTCATCCAACTGTAATTTTTTCCGGCTTTCCAGAGTGAACGGTAGTCGTCAAAAAATGCGGGTAAATGGCCGCGTCCCTGGTGGCTTAAATTGGTTTCATTATACACCGCGTCACCTTCGTAAAACCAGTTGGGAATAGCGGCATTATTGGCCAGCGCTATTCCTTCTTCGCCGAACAGAATGCCCATTACTTTTGAAAGGCCCACATTGAAATTATTATATTGTTCCACGTGGCGGTATTCATGAATCGTAAGTTGATCGGCCCACGGAATACTTCCCATTTCAAAATTGTTTTGCTGCGGTGTCAGGTAAAACTCACTTCTGAAAGGCCCCAGTGCCACATACGCATTGGAAACCACTGTTTGGTTTTGAAGAACGATATTGATCTTTTTTGATCGGTTTCCGATTGTTTTTTCAGTCGGAGCCTTAACGAACGAAATGATATTGGTTATTCTCCGCGCTACTGAATCCAGTCCCTGCGGAAAGATAACTCGTGAGGCCGAAGTATTGATCTGGTTCCATTTTACAGATGCGGGATCACCACCAAATATTTGCGCGTGTGAACTGTTAAGGAGGAGGATACAAATCAACAGGGTCAGAATTCTTCTAAAAATAAACATGCTGCGTTTTCTGAAATAAAGATAACAAAATGTTTATCGAATATCCTGTATCAAAAAATGACCATACGCAGTCTAAAACATTCTCTATTCCGCCTTTCGCCGGAGCTGCAAAAAATTGAATATTGGAATGAAAGCACCACAGGGTTTATTTTTTATCCAAATATGTATACTTTTAGCCTGTCATTTGCGTTTTAAACGAGTGCTTTTTTATACGATCACCCATGAAAAAATTTTTAACTTTCATTTGCTTCACGTCATTGCTGCTTGGTTTTTCCTGCAAGAAAGCATTACAAAATCTTGATCAATCTGTTCTCGAAAAATATTTTGAGAAGTATGTTATCGGAAGTGATTTTGTGGTTACCCTGGCCAAAGACAGTACTGCAGATATTACGCCAATGTATGAAGGCTATAAGTTTGTGCTTTTGGAAACCGATCTTTATCATGGGCCGCTAAAAGCTACCAAAGGTTCGGATGTGTATTATGGCACCTGGGCGACGAATAATGATTACAGCAAACTTGATATTTCCTTACCTGACACCATTCCCGGATTTCCTTTTTTGTCGCGAAGCTGGCGATTTACAAAAAAAGACAACCCTACTTTGCAACTGGCTCCGTGGGGCAGTTCAGACCCGCTTGTGTTGTATATGACACGCCAATAACTTTTTTCTTCCTGTTTAAAAATCTGGCAGTCAACGCCTTAGTCTTTAGTAAAATTCAGATACTTCTTTTGTTGTTTATTTTGCAATAAAACCAGGTCTGTATTCGTTTTTAGAGGGATTACTTTTTTGTTGAATCCGGTTTTATAAATATCCAAATCCTTGAAGACCCTAACCTTCTATCAGTCATTACAAAAATCCCTGTGGCATTTGGCCTTGTTCTTCCTGTTCTTTCTTACAGGATCAATAGTGAACGCACAAATAAAGGCAGATTTTAATGCGTCTCCAACGGCCGGGTGCGCACCTCTTGTCGTTCAGTTTTCTGATTCGTCAACCGGGAATCCGTCCTCATGGAAATGGGATCTTGGAAATGGCACAAATTCGGTGCTGCAAAATCCGTCCGTTGCTTATTTCGACCCCGGAACTTATTCTGTTAAACTAACGGTTAAAAATTCTTTAGGAACAGATTCGGTTGTTAAAACACAGTTTATCACGGTTTACTCTTCGCCGCAAATTAATTTCGGCGCCTCCGATATCACAGGGTGTTTTCCGCTAACCACCCAATTCGTAGATTCAAGTATTGCCGGTAGCGGAACCATAAGCAAATGGCAATGGGATTTTGGCGATGGAAATTTATCTGATATCAAAAATCCGAAGCACACCTACAATTCTGTGGGAAGCTTTAATGTCTCTTTGAAAGCCACGAATAGTTATGGCTGTTCTGCTTCTAAAACGCTTAAAGATTATATTAATATTCAAACAGGCGTAAAAGCTGGTTTTACCAATTCCACTTCAAAAACATGCAATGCACCTGCGACCATAAATTTTATCAATAAATCTTCAGGAGTTGGCACTTTAAGTTACCAGTGGAATTTTGGCGATGGCACGTCATCTACGGCAACTGATCCTTCTCATACTTATACTACTTCCGGAAGCTATACCGTGAGCCTTATTGTGAACAATGCTACCGGGTGTACGGATACATTGGTAAGAACCAAACTGATCAATGTTGGAAATACTACCGCAGATTTTGAAATTCCAAGGCTGGTATGTGCCGAAACCCCGGTGATTTTTACAAACACCAGCAACCCGGTGCCTGCAGGCGCTTCGTGGGATTTTGGCGATGGTACTTTTTCTGATTCTGTGAATGCTATAAAGGCTTTTGCAAAGGCAGGAAATTATACCATCAAAATGATAAGTAATAACGGCGCTTGTATGGATTCTGTCACGAAGACACTAACCGTTATTGCGAAGCCTGTGGTTGCTTTTACAGCCCCTGATACGGTTTCCTGTGCGGCTCCTTTTAGTGTTCAGTTTTTGAACCAATCATCCGGTACCAGCAGTTTTACGAACAATTCCGCGGCCGTTCAAACGTATTACTGGGATTTTGGTGATGGAACCAATTCTAACCAACAAAATCCATCGCATACCTATACAAAAGAAGGAAACTATACCGTAAAACTGTTTGTTACCAATCCTGCCGGATGTACAGACAGTCTTGTTAAAAAGGCGTATGTAAGAATAAAAAAGCCGGTGGTAACTATCAATGGTTTGCCCGAAAAGGGCTGTGCGCCTTTGTCTCACAGGTTCACCTCTACGGTAAATTCATTGGAGGCGATCAACAATTATCACTGGAATTTTGGTGATGGTAATACATCTGATTCTGTAACACCTACTCATGTTTATAATACGCCCGGCGTTTACACGGTAACGCTTACCTACACCACCGCCGATGGTTGTGTTGATTCTGTAAAAAAGGTAGACGGTATTATGGCAGGGGCAAAGCCGGTAGCCGATTATACGGCTGATCCTTTGGATGTTTGTGCTTATCAAAAAATCAACTTTACTGATAAATCAGGAGGAAACCCTGACCATTGGATTTGGTTTTTTGGCGATGGAGGAAGTGCTATTAATCAATACCCGTCGCATTTATATAATGATACCGGTTATTTTTCTGTAACGTTAATCGCCATCAACAATGGTTGTGCGGATACCATCACCAATCATAACCAGGTTCATATTCATCCGCCGGTGGCGCGTTTTTCGTTCACAAAAACCTGTGCCAATCCGTTGCAGGCGATCTTTAAAGATAACTCAATCGGTGCTGATTACTGGCTTTGGGATTTTGGCGATGGAACGACCTCTACGGAACAAGACCCAACACATGATTATGTAAAAGCCGGTTCTTACGAAGTGTCATTAACGGTTACGAACCAGGCCAGTGGTTGTTCTGAAACAAAAACTCAAACGGTTCAAATCATACGTGAAGTTGCGGATTTTAGCTTAAGCAATTCAGAAACCTGCCGAAACGCGCCGGTAACCTTTGATGCGATTAACAGTATTCCCGGGCATATTAATTTATACACCTGGAAATTTGGAGACGGCACCACTATTTCAGATTCTTCATCTTCCATAAGTCATCAATATAAAAAAGCAGCAGCTTATGATGTGACCCTTATTTTAAAAGATGTAAACGGATGCCTTGATTCAATAAGCCGGCCTCTGGCGGTAACCGTTGACGGGCCTACTGCTGTTTTTCATTCTACAGTTGCAGGCACTTGTTTAAATAGTACGGTAAATTTTAGCGACAGTTCCTATTCCGACGGAACACACCCGATACAGCAATACAGTTGGAACTGGGGCGACGGGAGCACTGAAAACCTTACCTCGGGTCCTTTTAGCCATTTATATACCGCACCGGGCAATTATACTGTCACGCTCATGGTTACGGATGCAAAAGGATGTTCAGATACCTTACGTAAGACGAATGCCGTGGTAATATCAAAGCCCGTGGCTGCTTTTAGCGCGGATACACTTTCTTGTACCAGTGAACCAATAAATTTTACAAATTCTTCTTCAGGGCCGTCACTTACTTATTCATGGGAGTTTGGCGACGGGACAACTTCCGCTCAAAAAAATCCGGTACATCTTTACCCTGTTGAGGGAATTTACACAGTACGTCTTTCTATTAACGATAAATATGGTTGCAGCAGCACTATTTCAAAACCAGCCTATGTTCGCATAGGAAATCCAAAAGCCGGTTTTACTGTCAGTGATACGCTAGGTACCTGCCCGCCATTGATTGCCAATTTTACGAACAATTCATTAAATTATTCAAGGGTGAAATGGGATTTTGGCGATGGCAGCAGTTCTACCGAGCTTAATCCTTCTCATTTCTATTCTACTGCAGGTACTTTTGAAGCTGTGCTTACCATTTATAGCGTGTCCGGATGTACTTCAAAAAAAACGCAGCAAATAAAAGTGAATGGCCCTTCAGGTGTGTTATCCTATTCAAATGTGGAAGGGTGTAATCCTCTTCAAACCACTTTTGAGGCGCACACCAAAAAGAACGTTTCTTTTGTGTGGGATTTTAATGACGGCAGTACTACTGCCACCAAAGATTCCAACGTGGTTCATACTTACACTACGCCCGGAAAATATTTGCCAAAAATGATTCTCGAGGATGTGAATGGCTGCAAGGTGGCTGTAACAGGAAAAGATTCGATCGGTGTGTATGATATCACTGCTTCTTTTGATAAAAACAGCAATTTAGTTTGTGATTCGGGAGCCGTAAGTTTCGTCAACACAAGTATCACTAATGACGCCATTGCGAAATACTATTGGAATTTTGGGGACGGGGTCACTTCTGCTTCTTCTCAACCCATTCATGTTTATAACCGCCCGGGCTCTTACAGGGCCACGCTGAAAGTGGTAACCCAAAGAGGTTGTGTGGATTCCATTCAAAATCCTGAGCCGGTAGTTGTAAACCGGAGCCCCCGGATTATCATTAAAGGAAGTGCCGGTGCGTGTGTTCCTGCAGTCATGAATTTTTCTGGTGCAATCAATAACCCGGACACATCAACTGTTTCATGGAAATGGGATTTTGCCAACGGTAACGCGTCAACGCTGCAAAACCCCGGTGCTCAAACCTATCCGGAAGCAGGCAACTTTACCATAACCGCAATCGGCTACAGCAGCAATGGCTGTAACGATACAGCAAAGAAACCAATTGAAATTTATCCTTTGCCAAATCTTTCTATTTCGGGCGACACGGTTGTTTGTGTGGGTTCATCGGAAACATTAAAGGTCTCCGGCGCTCAAACGTATTTATGGAGTACGTCAAAATACCTGTCCTGTACGAATTGTGCCGCGCCTGTTACAAGACCGGATTCTGCCATTCAATATCATGTGAAAGGCACCAGCGGTTACGGTTGTGTTTCTGTTGACTCTGTATCGTTAGTAGTGAAATATCCTTTCAAACTTTCGTTCAGTAACCCTGACACAGTATGTGTGGGACGATCCGTAAAATTGTATGCGCAGGGCGCTGAAACGTATTCATGGTTTCCGTCAACAGGTTTGGATAATCCATCGGTTTCTTCACCAACGGCGTCGCCCGGAACCTCCACTACTTACCAGGTGATCGGTTCCGATTCAAAAGGCTGCTTTAAAGATACAGCATATGTGCCCGTAAAGGTTTTCCCGTATCCGCAAGTGAATGCCGGGGCGGATCAAACGATCAATGTCGGCAACGAAACCCAAATAATACCCACTCTTTCGCAGGATGTAACGAGCATTGAGTGGGCGCCGTCTATCGGTATTGTTTCTCAAAATTATCCTTCGATTACGGTAAAACCAACAGAGTCGCTGGAATACACGTTACGCGCCAAAAATGCGGGAGGATGTGTAGCCGAGGATAAAGTTTCGGTGTATGTACTTTGTAATAACGCGAACATTTTTGTGCCAAACACTTTTTCTCCAAATGGCGACGGTGTGAATGATATTTTTTACCCGCGGGGAAGCGGTGTATTTAAAATCCTGAACTTAAAAGTGTTCAACCGCTGGGGGCAGGTAGTTTTTGAAAAAGCGAATTTTAACGCTAACGACGCTACCGCAGGTTGGAATGGAACTTTTAAAGGAAAACAACTTGCGCCGGATGTATTTGTATATATGTTGCAGGTAGTTTGTGACAACAACAGCACGCTCACTTTCAAAGGAAATATTGCGCTTATCAGATAATATAATTTTTTTCAAAACGTTAGAAAAACAGAAACCTTCCACATGAAAACCGATATCCTTAAATCCATTGCTGTTCTGGCTTTTGTCTGTTTGTTCCAATATAAAAGTATTGCACAGGATATCCATTTTTCTCAATTTACAGAAACGCCTTTGCTGCGCAATCCCGCGCTGGCGGGCATCTTTAGTGGAGATCTTAGGATTCAGGGCGTTTTTCGCAACCAGTGGAATTCGGTTACCACCCCTTTCCAGACTTCTTCGTTAAATGCAGAGTATAAATTGCCTGTGGGCCATGCGGATGATTTTTTGACGATCGGCGGCGCCATTCTTTATGACAAAGCCGGCACCATTGCGCTGGCATCTACGAGTGTGCTTCCTGTTTTAAACTATCACAAATCTTTGAGTGAAGACCGCAATATGTATTTATCTGCGGGATTTTCTGCGGGGATTGTGCAGCGGAAGTTTGATGCGTCGAAAATGACCACCAACAGTCAGTATAACGGAACGGATCCTGATGTTACTCTTGCCACCGGCGAAAACTTTGGGAGTAATAATTTTTTATATTTCGATGGAAGTGCAGGCCTTAGTTTTAATTCTCAAATCGGTAGTAACCCGGATGATAACCTTTATTTCGGGATAGGCTACCACCATTTTAATCAATCTGCTAAAGTTTCTTTTTATAATGATCCAAATGTAAGGATCGATCCAAAGTGGGTTTATTCTGCCGGCGTAAAAACTACTTTAAATGATTATGCCTACATGACTTTTTACGGAGATTATTCTACGCAGGGCGCTTACACTGAAATCATTGGCGGAATGCTTTATAGCCTGAAGCTGGATGCTTATCCTGATGATCCGCAATATATCATTTCCGGTGGCGGCTTTTTACGGTGGAATGATGCCTTTGTCCCTGTAGTTAAAATGGATTTAAAACCGCTCACCTTCGCGCTAAGCTACGACGTGAATATTTCCACATTAAAAACAGCAAGCCAGTCGCGGGGCGGCTTTGAGCTTTCGATTTCCTATCAAAAATTTCTCGACAGAGACAATTCTACCAGTAATTCTGTGAGATGCCCTAGATTTTAGGTTATAGTTTAGATGGTTTAGATGGTTTAGATGGGTTAGATAGTTTAGATGGGTTAGATAGTTTAGCAGGGGTTCCTGTCATTCAATATTCCTTGTTTGATATTCGATATTTTTGGTGTTTAGATAGTAGACGGTTTCGGAAGCCTCCGGTTGGTTGCGCGACAGTAAACCGACAAATAGTTTTAATTCCTGTTTTGTCCTTCTGCAAAACTATTGATTAACTCCTACCTTTATTGCTCATTTTCCGGAAAAAGCAATAAAAACAATTAATGAAAATAAAAGAGATCACACAGTTTCTTGAAACGGTTGCACCACTCAGCTTCCAGGAAAGCTACGATAACGCCGGTTTGATTATCGGCAACGGAGATACGGAATGCAAAGGAATACTTACTTCACTCGATGTAACAGAAGAAGTTGTGGAAGAAGCGGTGAAAAGAAATTCTAATTTAATTAGTCGTGCCATCATCCTGTAATTTTTAGGGGATTAAAAAAACTCAACGGAAAAAATTACGTGGAACGCACGGTGATTGCGGCGATAAAAAATGATATTGCCGTGTACGCGATTCACACCAACCTCGACAATGTGCTTAATGGCGTAAATCATAAAATCGCTGAAAAGCTACAGCTTCAAAATTGCAAAACACTTTTGCCAAAAGAGGGAACATTGGAGAAACTGGTAACTTTTGCCCCGATAAAAAATGCGGAACAGGTGCGCGTGGCGCTTTTTGAAGCCGGTGCCGGATCTGTAGGCAACTACGACCAATGCAGTTTTAATGTGGAGGGCTCAGGTACCTTCCGGGCCGGGGAAGGGAGCGATCCTTATGTGGGTAAAATTGGTGAACAGCACACGGAAAGTGAAACAAGAATTGAAGTTATTTTCCGGTCTTTCCTTGCTCCCAAAATCGTTGATGCCTTAAAAAAGTCGCATCCGTACGAAGAGGTGGCCTATTACCTTGAGCCGCTTGTAAATGTACAGGATGATGTGGGCAGCGGCCTCGTCGGCGAATTACCGGAGGCCATTTCTGAAAATGAATTGTTAACAATTCTGAAAGCCGGGTTTGGTTTGACCGTAATAAAACACACGCCATTTCTCAATAAACCGGTTACTAAAATTGCACTCTGCGGGGGCGCTGGAAGTTTCCTCCTGCCGTCTGCAATTGCAGCAGGGGCGGATGTTTACGTTACAGGCGATGTTAAATACCACGAGTTTTTTGACGCAGATAACCGGATACTTTTGGCAGACATTGGTCACTACGAAAGTGAACAATTTACGATAGAACTCTTAACTGAATTTTTGCAGAAAAAATTCAGTAACTTTGCCGTCCTAAAAACGGAAATTTATACGAATCCTGTTCGTTATTTTACCTGAGCAGGAAGTCTAAAGGCCGTTATAAATTAAAATTATCATATAAAATATGGCACAGGTTAAAGATTATTCTGTAGAAGAAAAACTAGCATCGCTTATAAAACTGCAAAAAGTAGATAGCAAACTGGATGGAATTGAAATTCTAAAAGGTGAATTGCCAATTGAAGTGAGCGATCTTGAAGATGAAATCGCCGGTTTAAATGCCCGCCAGAACAGGATCGAAGAAGAAATGAACGGAATGCAGCAGTTTATTGAAGATAAGAAGACTGCCATCAAAGAATCACAGGAGCTTATCAAAAAATATGAAAAGCAAAGTGACAATGTAAAGAATAACCGGGAGTTTGAAGCTATCAACAAGGAAATCGAAATGCAAACCCTGGAAGTAAAACTTGCAGAAAAGCATATTAAAGATGCCACAGACGATCTTGCTGAAAAAGCAAAGCAGCTTGAGCTGGCCAAAAAAGCTATCAGTGTAAAGGAAGGTAACCTGAAAGGAAAGAAAAGTGAACTGGAAAAGATTATCGAAGAAACTGATAAAGAGGAAAAACATTATAAAAAATTACAGGATGCTGCCAGGAGCGCTGTTGATGAACGATTATTGAGCAGCTATGACAGGATTCGCAACAATTATCGCAACGGGCTGGCTGTTGTTCCGGTGGAAAGAGATTCGTGCGGCGGATGTTTCAACGCTATTCCTCCTCAAAAGCAAAGTGAGGTGAAGCAACGTAAAAAGATTATTGTGTGTGAAAATTGCGGCCGTATTTTGGTGGATGATGACCTCGAAAGTTCTATTGAAGTAAAATAAATAAACTTTATATAAAAATTTACAGGGTACCGGTTGGTACCCTTTTTTATTGCTATGATAGCCCGGGTAAATAAAATTAATTAACGCCGTTTATTAAAAACACGAGAATATTGTAATTTGCCGTTTTATGCTGCATCAGTTACACATCCATAATTACGCCATTATTGATTCGCTGGAGATTCGTTTCTCAGGTAATCTCAATATTATCACCGGCGAAACGGGCGCGGGAAAAAGTATCCTGATGGGCGCTTTGGGTTTGATTTTGGGAGAAAGGGCTGACACTTCGGTTCTGCTTGAAAAAGGAAAAAAATGTTTTATCGAAGGGACTTTTAAAACCAACTATCCGCTTGTCAAAGAGTTCCTCCAAAAAAATGATTTGGATTGCGAACCGGAAATGCTGATCCGCCGGGAGATTTCGGCAAATGGCAAATCGCGCGCCTTCATCAATGACACCCCGGTTACCCTTTCTCAGTTGAAACAATTGTCGGAGTTACTGGTAGATCTGCACCAACAGTTTGATACACTGGAATTAAACAACAATGATTTTCAACGCGAAGTAATCGATGCTTTAGCCGGAAACGGGAAATTGATTACCGAATACCAGTCTGTTTTTAAAAAATACAGAACCGGCCTGCAGGAACTCGATAGATTAAAAGCAGAGCAATTGGCTGCCAATAAAGAATTGGATTACAACCGGTTTTTATTTGACGAATTGAATGATGCCGATTTTAAGGATAATGAAATTGAAGACATTGATGCAGAGATTAAACTGATGAGCAATTCGGAAAATATAAAATCTGTTTTGTCTGAAATTTACTTCGTGATGGAAGAAAGTGAACAGCCGTTGGTTCAGCAATTGAAATCCGTAAATCAAAAATTGCAGGGCCTGGGGCGGCTTTTTCCTGAAATTGAAAGTTTGAGTGAAAGGCTTTCTTCCGTGCAAATCGAACTAAAAGATATTGCCTCAGAAATTGACCTTGTTAACAACAAAGTAAACTATGACGAAGAAAAGATAAAGCTGCTGAACGATAGAATGGCTGTGGGTTACGCCCTGCTGAAGAAACATAATGTAAATACTACCGCCGAACTAATTGAAATAAAAAAACGGCTTGAACTTGGATTGCAAAAAGTTACCAATCTTACAGAAGCTATTGCCGAAAAGGAAAAGCAATCCCGTGAGTATTTTGAGGATGCATGGAAAAAGGCAACGGTAATTTCTCAAAGAAGGAAAAAGGAAATCGTTCCTTTAGAAGAAAAAGTAAACAAACTATTATCGCAGGTAGGCATGCCGAATGCGAAGATCAAAGCAGTGATAGAGGAAGAAGAAAGTTTAAATTTATTTGGAAATAATAAAATAGAATTTTTATTTAACGCCAATCTCTCGGCTGCAAACAGGCAGTTTGAACCGGTGCGCAAAGTGGCCAGTGGAGGAGAGTTGAGCCGTTTAATGCTGAGTATAAAATCGTTGGTAGCAAAGAGTGTTCAGCTTCCTACATTGATTTTTGATGAAATTGATTCCGGTATAAGTGGTGAAGCAGCAAGGCAGGTTGGTATTATTATTAAAGAACTTTCGTCTGCTCACCAGGTTATCGCGATCACACATCAGCCACAAATAGCGGCGAAGGCAAACACCCATTTTTTTGTATATAAGGAAATCAAAGATGATAAAATTATCACGGCGGTCAAAGTATTGAACCCGGATGAAAGAATAACGGCAATAGCTACCATGCTTAGCGGAAAAAAGCCTACTGCGGCTGCATTTGAGAATGCGAAGGAGATGATCAGTAATTGATGTGAAAATATGAAAATGAGCAAATGGGAAAATAAAAAACCCAGCTATTTGTTTGTTTACTGAAAATGATGCGGGATAAATATGAATAATACAACCATAAAACAATTTATCAATACAATAATTAACACCACAACAATAAAAGAAGAATTCTTACTTTGTAAAAAATAAAAATTTATGTCATACAATTTATTGAAAGGAAAAAAGGGAATTATTTTCGGAGCACTTGATGAAAGATCAATCGCGTGGAAAACAGCGTTGGAGTGCCATGAAGAAGGTGCAGAAATTATTTTAACCAATGCGCCTATCGCGATGCGTATGGGAGAGATCAACAAGCTTGCTGAAAAAATAAATGCGCCGGTTATACCCTGTGACGTTACCAGCAATGATGACATGTTGAATTTAATTACCAAATCAAAGGAACATTTTGGAGGAAGCTTTGATTTTATTTTGCATTCTGTGGGTATGAGCTTGAACATGCGGAAAGGAAAATCGTATACAGAAATTGATTATGGATTTAATCAAAAAACAATGGATATTTCTGCTACCAGTTTGCACCGGTTGCTGGCCACTTGTTATAAGACCGATGCGCTTAATGAATGGGGGAGCGTGGTGGCGCTTAGCTATATAGCTGCCCAAAGGGTGTTCCCGGATTACAGCGAAATGGCTGATGCAAAAGCGCTGCTGGAAAGTATAGCAAGAAGTTTTGGTTATCATTATGCCTTGAAAAATAAAGTGAGGGTAAATACGGTTTCCCAGTCTCCTACAAGAACTACCGCAGGAAGTGGCGTAAAAGGCTTTGACGGTTTTATTAATTATGCTGAAAAAATGAGTCCGCTGGGAAATGCAACCGGTGAAGATTGTGCAAAATACGTGGTTACACTTTTCAGTGATCTTACTAAATACGTTACGATGCAAAACCTTTTTCACGATGGTGGTTTTTCATCAACCGGCGTTACCAAAGAAGTAATAGAACAAATGGAGAAGTAAGAACAATATTCTTAGTTACAAAAAAACCGCTCTCTTCCGGAGCGGTCTTTTTATTATTATTTAAAAGTGATCTTGCGTGTTTCTAACCCAACTAAACTCTCTAACCCAACTAAACTCTCTAAACCATCTAAACTCTCTAAACCATCTAAACTTTCTTAATCAATATTCATCTTCGTTAAAAAAGAAATCTTCCTGGCTTGGGTAATCGGGCCATATGTCTTCGAGGCTTTCGTATATATCACCTCCTTCGTCTTCAAGCTCCTGCAAATTTTCCACCACTTCCAGCGGAGCGCCACTACGAATAGCATAATCAATCAGTTCGTCTTTTGTTGCGGGCCACGGTGCTTCTTCGAGGTGTGAGGCAAGTTCTAATGTCCAAAACATATTATATTAACTTTTATATTTTTCGTTGTAAAAACTAAAAAACGGTTTCCTAATTTTCCGCAAATGTAAAAGTTATATTTAGAAAACCAAATATTGTTTTTTAACAACCGATTTGTTGGTAGAATACGGATTTTGTAGCATTATATTGCATTTTTCCAAGTTAATTTTTTTTAATTTTTCAGTTATAATTTTACGCTTACATTTAATTATGTTAAAAGCAACAGACATTCACAAAAATTACGGTTCCCTGGAGGTCTTAAAAGGGGTGGATCTGGAAATTTCAAAAGGAGAAATTGTAAGTATTGCCGGTTCTTCCGGCGCCGGTAAAAGCACTTTGTTACATATCCTGGGAACCCTTGATCTCGCTGATAAAGGAACCATGATAATTGACAATGTAAATGTCAGCGGGTTAAAAGCGAAAAAACTGGCTGCTTTCAGAAATGAGCACATCGGTTTTGTGTTCCAGTTTCATCATTTACTTCCTGAATTTTCTGCACTTGAAAATATTTGTATCCCGGCCTGGATCGCCGGAAAAAAAAATAAAGATGTGGAAAAAAGGGCGGCGGAACTACTCGAATTATTGAATCTCAAAGATCGCGGTGAACACAAGCCCGGCGAGCTTTCCGGTGGCGAACAACAAAGAGTGGCCGTGGCACGTGCTTTGATCAATAACCCGTCAGTGGTGATGGCAGATGAACCCACGGGCAACCTGGATTCAGCCAATGCCAAAGAATTGCATAATTTATTTATGGACTTGCGTAACCGTTTTAAACAAACCTTCCTGATCGTAACCCATAATGAAGAGCTGGCGCAGCTTAGCGACAGGTTGCTTCATATGAAAGACGGAAAGATTATCAGCTGACAGGAATTTCGACAATTATATGAAAAAAGCGCTTCTGACTGTATTCCTCCTGGTTTGTTCCAACACCTTTATGACACTTGCATGGTATGGACACCTGAAATTAAAGGAGATGAACAAACTCGCCGGCGTAAGCCTGTTTTTGGTTATAGCCGGAAGCTGGGGAATTGCCTTTTTTGAGTACCTGTTCCAGGTTCCTGCCAACAGAATTGGCTTTGATGAAAACGGGGGACCGTTCTCGCTATGGCAATTAAAAATCATACAGGAAGTGATCACTCTTTCGATTTTTACAGCGTTCATGTTACTCTTCTTCAAAGATTCGCCGCTGCGCTGGAATCACATTGTAGGCTTTGGTTTATTGATACTTGCTGTATTTTTTCTTTTCAAAAAATAAAAAAATGGCTTTTTAATTCGTTTACTGTTTGCGTGTGCGCTTTCCTGTTACAGCAATCGATCAGCCCTCATATCGCCGCTTCTAAATTCCGGCGGTTCCGTTCAAACATCCTCCTTTTGCTTGTTTCATTTTTTAAATTTTACTTTGTCTCCTAAAAGTAACAAATGATCAGAGATAAAATTTTAGTGATTGGCGCCTGCGGCCAGATAGGAGTGGAGCTCACTTTGGAATTAAGAAGGATTTACGGGGGAGCGAATGTCATCGCCTCCGATTTGCGTGCTGAAAATGAATTGTTGAAGGGTACAGGGCCGTATGTGAGCCTTGATGTGATGAACAAAGAAATGTTGCATGTGCAGGTGATAAGACAAAACATTACGCAGATATATTTGCTGGCCGCCATTCTTTCTGCTACCGGCGAAAAAAATCCAAATCTTGCGTGGAACCTGAACATGACAAGCCTTTTGAATGTGCTCGAAATCGCCAAGGATGAAAATGTGCAAAAGGTTTACTGGCCAAGCAGTATCGCCGTTTTTGGCCCTACTTCTCCCAAAATAAACTGTCCACAGCAAACGGTGATTGAACCGACTACCGTTTATGGCATCAGCAAATTTGCCGGCGAGTTTTGGTGTAATTATTTTAACCAGCGCTTTGATATCGATGTGCGCAGTTTGCGCTATCCGGGGTTGATCAGTTATAAAAGTGAGCCCGGAGGAGGAACGACCGACTACGCGGTTGAAATTTTTCATGAGGCCATTGAAGAAAATCATTATGATTGTTTTTTAAAAGAGGATACATATTTACCGATGATGTACATGCCCGACGCTATAAGGGCTACGATCGAGCTGATGGAAGCGCCTGTGGAAAAAATTTCTATCCGAACCTCATACAATATTTCAGGACTTAGTTTTTCACCGAAAGAAATTGCTGCGGAGATAAAGAAACACCTGCCGGAATTTACCATTTCGTATGAACCTGATTATCGCCAGCAAATAGCTAAAAGCTGGCCCCAAAGTATTGATGATTCTGTAGCGCGAAACGACTGGGGCTGGAAACCCAAATATGACCTTGCAGCGCTTACCGGCGATATGATTGAAAACCTTGAAAAAGAAAATATTCAACAAAAGAAAAAATAGCTGGATAATTTTAAATATTATTGATATTTGTAGTGTGATTTTAGAATTATTCAAGAATCACTCCTAAAACTATTTTCTAAAATAAAACTAAGAAAAATGAAAAAGCTAATTTTTGTATTTGCAATCGTTGCATTTTCAGCCTTCACTGCTAAAGCACAGGATATCGATAATGCAAAGGCTTCAAGAGTAAGTATCGCTGCTAACATTGGTTTGCCGACGACCACCGGACTTTCTTTTGCTTATGGTGCTGACATTCAGGCTGATTTTGGTGTAGCATCCACCACCTTTATTACCGTCAGCGGAGGCTATGAAGGATACTCCTGGAAAGGAGGAGGGAATTCCGGAATTATTCCTCTTCTTGCCGGTGCTAAATTCTTTTTTGGAGAAATGAATAAAGTTTACGGACACGCTCAATTGGGTTATGCCTTTTCTACACGAAGTGGCGGTGGCGGAGCATTTGCTTATGCGCCAAGCATTGGCTATTACGTGAGTCCTAATTTTGATATCGCATTGAAATACCTCGCTTCAAGCAAAAATAGTTATACTACCGGTTCATTGAACTTGCGCTTCGCTTATAATTTCTGATTGAAATAATTTTGACAAAAAAGGGCTTCCTTTATGGAAGCTTTTTTGTTTTTCAAATTACGTGCTTAAGCGCCACAGCAGTGAACCAATAAATTCTTATAATTTTTATTCTGCTCAAAAATTAAGAACGTCTTTCATTGAAAATATCCCTTTTTTATCAACTATAAATTCTGCAGCTAAAACCGCACCCTCAGCAAATCCTTTTCGGTTGTGGGCTGTGTGAATAATTTCGATATCATCAATAGCCGAAGAGTATTTTACAGAATGGGTTCCGGGTACTTCATCAATTCTTTTGCTGATGATAGAAAGTTCATTATCGCTTTCGCTTTCGTTGTTTACCCATTTATCTTTTTTATCTGAAAGCCGGATGACCTGTTCCGCCAACGTTATCGCAGTTCCGCTGGGCGCATCTTTTTTGTGTGTATGATGAATTTCTTCAAGCGCTACATCATAAGCGGGATGAGGCTTTAGAAGGGATGCCAATTTTTTATTTAATTCAAAGAAAATATTTACCCCTACGCTAAAATTGCTTGCATATAAAAAACTCCCGTTTAATTCATGGCATTTATCCTCTACAGTTTTTAAATTTTTGAGCCAACCGGTTGTTCCGGATACAACAGCTACATGCTCATTCAAACAAAATAAAATGTTTTCTACCGCACTATCCGGGTTTGTAAATTCGATAGCTACATCCGCATTTTGTATATTTTCTTTGGTAAGATCATCAAGGTTTTGATCATTTATCTTCAACACGATTTCATGTCCCCGTTGCAACGCAATCTCTTCAATTGCATGTCCCATTTTCCCGTATCCCAGTAAAGCTATTTTCATTGTAAAAATTAAGAGTTCAAAATTAAGAATTATGGAAGTGACAATGCAGGTTTTGAACTTTTATCTTTAAAAAAGAAAACCAATGATATGCCCGCATTACTGCCAGCAAGATTGGGGCGAAATTTCATCCCGATATCCGGCGACACGTCGAAAGCTTTCAAATGCGCGTCAACGGTAGCATCCACCACATTCAATCCCCATAAAATTAAGAAAGCCAAAACCGAATAATCGATATTTTGCCTGAAGGCGTTCCGGTTTATCCTGAGAAATTGGGTGGAAAATGATTGAAACTCAGGCGCTACCCGCATACTATCTTCGTGTGTGTCAAGTGCCCTGTAAATTACTGCCTGTCGCAACAAGCGGTATTCTTTAAGATTAAAAAAAAATACACCCGCACTTATACCCAATGCTCCATAAATAATCGGGATCTTCCAATATTTTTTATTGTACCATTGGCCCCAGCCGGGCAAAATTGCCGAACGTAACATAGCTACTTTTGGGTTATACTTTACCGTTGTATCCAGCGCCAGTACATCTTTTTTTGATGATCCCACCGGGGGGCTGGTTACCACCAGTGTATCGCTTTTTTCAAGTTGCTGTTTTAAATGGAAGGTGTCGTTTAAGGCAGTCAAGGTATCCGGGCTGTTCGTGTGAAGCGTATCGCCGGGTTGTTGCGCAAATATGGCTGTTCCCGGCAATAAGAGGAGTGTAAACAGTAAGATAAAAATGCCTGAACGTGCCATAATTAATCTACGGAAACCTGCATCTTATCCAAAAGTGAACTTAATTCTTCAATGGAAAAATAATCAAAAGTGATGCTTCCGGTCCCTTTTTTATTGTGTGTCATTTTCACTTTTGTACTAAAATGAGATGCTAAATTATCTTCAATTTTTTTCAAAGAAGGCGGGAGTGTTGTTTTTACAGAATTATTAACAGCAGTTTTTGGAGCATATATCCTCCTTACCAATTCCTCGGTTTGTCGCACGGATAACTCTTTGCTTTTAATTTCATTAAAAATGTATAACTGTTTATCCACTACATCTACATTAATCAACGCACGTGCATGGCCCATACTGATGGTTCCGTTTCGCACTGCTGCCTGGATATCCGGCGGTAGTTTTAAGAGACGGATATAATTGGTAACAGTACTGCGTTCTTTCCCCATTCGCTCAGAAAGCTGATCTTGCGTATAATCCAGTTCTTCCATAAGCTGTTTATAGCTCAGGGCAATTTCAATAGCGTTCAGATCTTCTCTCTGCAGATTTTCAAGCAACGCCAGTTCAAGAATTTTTGAATCTTTTACGTCCCTGATATAAACAGGGATGTCAGCCAGCCCGGCAATTTTTGCGGCGCGATATCTTCTTTCCCCTGCAATGATCCGGTATTTGCCACCGGCCGTTTTCGTAACGGTGATCGGCTGAATGATGTCGTGCATCTTTACGGAAGCCGCCAGCTCACTCAACGCGTTTTCATCAAAATCATGGCGCGGCTGCTCAGGATTGGCTTCGATCTGGTTCAAAGGAATTCTTGCTTTGGCAACATTCGTTTTGTCTGAAGAATCTTTTATCAGGCTTTTTTCTGTTACCGAAAGATCAGTATCAATATTTTGAAGCAGTGAACGTATGCCTTTTCCTAATGCCTCTTTCCTGTTAGGTGTACTTTTCATTTATCTTAAAAATATTTTATTTCAAAGTTTTACGGATGCTCCAACACTTTGTCAGATTGGTTCATCTTTGTCATGTTGTTTTTTTGAAGTACTTCTTTTGCGAGATTCAAATAATTGATAGCGCCTTTACTGTCTGCATCGTACAAGATAGCCGGTTTGCCAAAGCTCGGAGCCTCACTTAGCCTTGTGTTGCGATGGATAACACTGTTAAAAACCAATTCGTCAAAATGATGGCGTACTTCATTAACCACCTGGTTGCACAATCGCAACCTTCCATCGTACATGGTCATTAACAGGCCTTCGATCTGTAACTCTGTATTGAGCCTGTTTTGAACAATTTTAATGGTGTTCAATAATTTCCCAAGTCCTTCCAATGCAAAAAACTCTGCCTGAACCGGCACTACCACGCTATCAGCTGCTACCAGGGCATTCACCGTAATTAATCCCAACGATGGCGAACAATCAATAATGATAAAGTCGTACTGATCCTTGATTGGATTTAAAACGTTTTTTAAAACGCTTTCCCGGTCAGGGTAATTGATCATTTCAATTTCCGCCCCTACAAGGTCAATATGTGAGGGCATCAGGTCAAGATAGGGAATTTCTGTTTTTAAAATCACATCTTTGGCCGGTGTTTCGTTTACCATGCAATCATATAAGCCGGTAGTGATGTTATGCAGATCAAAGCCTACGCCGGTTGTAGTATTTGCCTGCGGATCTGCATCTACCAGTAATGTTTTAAATTCAAGCACGGCAAGACTTGCTGCAAGGTTGATCGCTGTGGTTGTTTTACCTACGCCGCCTTTTTGATTGGCTATTCCTATAATTTTTCCCATAATTCCTTTTCGGTTAACTTTCCTTTGCTTATACCTGGATAAAAATCTTTCTTATTTCTTCGTTTACTGTTTCGGGATTATACAATGTAGCAATCCTATATTTTTTCGCTGCCCGGTAAAGAACTTATTTTTATTTCAGAATTATAAGCCATATTGGCAAATTTAATTATTAGGCATAATATTCTCACATATTCCGGCGATGAAAAGGCACTATTTAATCCCCTAACTACTAACAATTTGTTATTTCTTTAAGTGGGTGAGGGTAAAAGCCATTAATTTTATACTATGTACACGATAATAAGCGGTACCAACCGCGGTGGAAGCCACACTGAAAAAGTGGCGAAGGAATATCAGCGGATTCTAAAAAATAAAAATATTGAGGCTAACATTTTTACGTTGAAAGGTCTTGACGTGCTGGTGCGCACGGAAGAAATTAAGAGGGCAGAGGCCGAAATTCTGATACCGGCACAGAAATTCATTTTTATCATTCCGGAATACAACGGTTCTTATCCCGGCGTATTAAAGGCACTTATTGACAACAGTGACATCAAAAAAGTGTGGAACTATAAAAAAGCTTTATTGACAGGCGTGGCTACCGGCAGGGCAGGAAACCTTCGGGGGATGGACCATCTTTCCGATACGTTACATTACATGAAAATGAACGTGTTTTATAATAAACTGCCGATCTCTGTCATTGATAAAGTGATGGACCAAAACGGCCATTTAAATAAAGAAACGTTGGCTGCTATCCATTACCAGCTGGAGGAATTTATTGACTTTTAAATCTTATGAAAACTTTTTAAAATTATGCGTACACCTTTTGGAGCTGCCATCATAGTGTCGATTATGATCCTGCTGGATTTTTATGTGTTTTCAGCTTTGCATTCCCTTACCGCATCTGCTTCGGAGAAGATCAGGACCATCATTACTATTGTTTATTGGCTGGTGGCTGCTTTGGCCGTCATCGGGTTGGTTGTTTTTATTTTTACTGACACCACCTTTATGTCGAAAAAAGTGAGAACGTATCTTTTTGCTACAATTCTTGCCTTTGTGTTTGCCCAAATTGTTTCCAGTGTTTTTTTTCTTGTTGACGATGTACGGCGTATTGTTCAGTGGGTTATTCAAAAAATATTTTCGGGCAATAAGAACATTGCGCAAGCGGAAGGAGATAATATTCCCCGCTCTGTTTTTCTTAACTGGATCGGGTTGGCAGCCGGAACCACTTTGTTTGGGAGCCTGATTTATGGGTTTACCAATAAATATAATTACAGGGTAAAGCGCATCAAACTTGCATTTGATAATCTTCCTCCGGCATTTAACGGCTTAAAAATTGTTCATTTCAGTGATGTACATTCCGGGAGTTTTATGAATAAAAACGCCGTAGAAGAAGGAGTCAAAAAGATCATTGAACAACAAGGCGACCTGCTGATTTTTAGTGGTGACCTCGTGAACGACCGCGCTACCGAAATGAAAAGTTACATGGATATTTTTGGTAAGATAAGTGCGCCGATGGGCGTTTATTCCACTTTCGGAAACCACGATTATGGAGACTATGTAAGATGGCCCTATGAAGGTGTAACGAAAGAACAAAATCTCGTTCACCTGGCAGAGGTGCATAAAGAATTAGGTTGGAAACTAATGATGAATGAACATGTGGTTCTTGAAAAAGAAGGGCAGCAAATCGCGCTGCTCGGCATTGAAAACTGGAGTGCTAAAGCACGTTTCCCCAAATATGGTGATATGAAAAAAGCGTATGCCGGCGCTGAGAAATTTCCTTTTAAAATTTTGATAAGTCACGATCCCAGCCATTGGGATGCGCAGGTGCGGCCTGATTATCCTGACGTGGATCTTACGTTGAGCGGCCATACCCATGGGATGCAATTCGGTGTTGAAATCCCGGGCTTTAAATGGAGCCCGGTCCAATATTTTTATAAAGAATGGGACGGCTTGTACCAAGAAGGAAAACAAAAATTATATGTGAACCCCGGGTTTGGTTTTATAGGTTACCCCGGGAGAGTGGGCATATTACCTGAAATTACTGTGATCGAACTGGTAACGACTTAAAATTTATTCTTCCACATCATGCTTTCTACCGGCTTATCGGGTTGATGGCTGTATTTCGCATTTTTTTTGCTGTCGTAAGAAACTTCAACTTCTCCTTCAACAGGAAAATAAATAAGCTGGCCGATGGGCATACCGGCATAAATTCTTACAGGAATTTTGCAGGAAATCTCCAGGGTCCAATGCCCGCAAAAACCAACATCTCCTTTTCCGGCAGTAGCATGAATATCAATGCCGAGGCGGCCTGTAGACGATTTTCCCTCAAGGAAAGGAACATGCGCGTGGGTTTCAGTGTATTCATCGGTAACACCTAAATATAATTGATTTGGCAGTAAAACGTATCCTTCTTCAGGAATTTCGAAATGCGTGATTTCATTATGCTTTTTGGCGTCGAGCTCTTTATCTTTATAAACCGCGAGGTTTTTTCCTAAATGTACATCGTAACTGTTGCTGCCTAACTTGTCACGATGGTAAGGTTTGATGATGATGGTTTGCTTTTCAATTTCTTCCAAAATTCTCTTGTCAGATAAAATCATTTAATTGCGGTTATTTTTATGGTTGCAAAATAATTCATCGAGTCACAAAAAGACGCATAATTTTTTGTTCATGCCCTTGTTTTATCAACATAATATCAACGAACATTCAAAACTGGCTGTTTGGCACATAACTGAAAGCGAAGATTTCTTTTTGCAAAAAGTGCCGCTGCAAACAGAGGTTGCGCATCCGCATAAAAGGCTGCAGCATCTTGCTGCCCGTTATCTTTTAGAAATTTTGCAACCCGGATTTCCTTATCACCTTATAGAAATTGCTGATTCAAAGAAACCGGTTTTGGCAAACGAAGAATTTCATTTTTCAGTTTCGCATTGCGGAGATTATGCTGCGGCGATCGTGAGTGACACCAGGTTTGTCGGGATTGATGTGGAAATGATCACGCCAAGGGTGGAGCGGATAAAAAATAAATTTTTAAATCAAAGTGAGATTGACCTTTTGCCGGAATGCAATACCAGGTTTCTCACGCTCTGCTGGAGTGCGAAAGAAGCCATTTACAAATGGTATGGAAAGGGCCAGGTTGATTTTAAAAACAATATGGTCATCGATGATTTGCTTTATGAACAGCAGCAGGGAATGATAAAAGCGCATTTCCAAAAAGAAGAAATAATTGATCTTAAAGTAGCGTTCAGGTTTTTTGAAAACCTTTGCCTGGCCTGGGTTTAACAAAAACTAAAAATCTGTTTAATTTCTTTGTTTACTATGGAACAGTGGTGCAATAGGAACTGTCTTTTGCGTATTTGGGAAGATACCACGAGCTGTCGTGATCGCCGGTTACGTCATCATGAAAATGAACCATCTCATCTCCTTCCGGGAAGGCAACAAAAGTCGTTATGTAATAGGTAGGATACACAAAACTATCCAGTGTGGGGGTTTGTAAAATGATGCCACATCTCATTTTGGGTCCCCCCGAATCCGGTGTTTTGTCGCCGGACGATCTTGATTTAGTGCAGGCAATACCCGCGAGGAGGAGTAATAAAAGCAGCGTTTCTTTCATTTAAGTTATTTTGGATAAGTTTCTTTATAAAAGTCTATTGACTCATTAATGATTTTAAAAGCGATTTCTTTTTCCTGGAAATCGTTGATCTCAACTTTTTTGTGCTCAAGCACTTTATATTGCTCAAAATAATTTTTCATCACTTTAAAAATATGTGGTGGCACTTCATCCAGGCTTTTGATATAATTCACAGTCGGGTCGTTTATTGCAATGGCAATAATCTTATCGTCGATCAGGTCAGAATCTATCATTTGCATGTTACCGATTACCAAAGCTTCCACCAGGCATAAAGGTTGAATCGGCTCTGAACACATTACTAATATATCCAACGGATCGCCGTCTTTCCCCAACGTTTGTGGAATAAATCCATAATTAACCGGGTAATGAAATGAAGAATAAATAATGCGGTCAAGTTTGAGCAAGCCGGTTTTTTTATCTATTTCATATTTTGATTTTGAACCCTGCGGAATTTCGATGAGCGCATTCACAATTTTCGGTGCCTCTTCGCCATAAGTGGCTCCATGCCATGGATGTAGAACGTACATACTTTTAATTTTATTATTGTTTAAACAAATAATGCGAGCAATTCTATATTAACCTTTTCCCGATTTGTAGCGAATCACTTCCGCCTTTTCAATGGTGATCAGGCCCCCGGATTTTGATTCTTCAAAAAGCTGCTCAACAATTTTGACAAAGGCATTTATTTTTTCGAGTGTGTCAACAATCTCAACGACTACCGGAAGATCGGAAGAAATATCAAATAATTTGGCCGTATGAATTTTGCTGTTGGCTCCAAACCCCATAATGCCCCGTGTAACAGTGGCACCTGAAAGCGATTGCTTTTTAGCTTCAAAAACAATTGTTTCATAAAGCGGCTGTTGATGATGCTTATCCGATTCACCAAGAAAAATACGTAAAAGCTTCGCGTTTGGATCGTTGATCATTTTACAAATATTTTATTAAAGATATTCCCCCAAAAGTGGCGGCCAGCCCCAGGATCACACTGTAGGCGACGTAAGAAAAAGCAGGCACATATTCTGCATCCCGAAGCATACTTACTGTTTCATTTGAAAAAGAAGAAAAGGTTGTAAATCCACCCATTATTCCTGTTGCCAAAAAAAGCCGCCATGCCGGTGAAACATTGCCTTTGTCGCTAAATCCATAAATAACGCCGATCAAAAAACAGCCTAAAATATTTACGCATAGCGTACCGTAGGGAAAGGTAGAAAGAAATTTATTTTGAATAAATATTGAGATCAGGTAGCGTGATATTCCCCCGATAAAACTTCCTAATCCTATGGCCAGTATTATTTTCATTTTTAAAATTTTCTTTTAAAATTTGCCGGTTAATTGTCACTAAATGTGTACTTAAAATCAACCAGCCAATCTTTGTTTCGTTTTACCAATTTAATTTTTGACGGTTTATTTTTAAAAGTATTGGTGTAATAAAGTACGTCGACTGAATCTGACTTAGCTATGAGTGAATCCACAATAATATTGGCCTCACTGTAGCCACGCCTTGTTTCTGCATCCAGTTTGGTATTGAAATCTTTAAGTCCCCGGAAGTATTCCATATTGGTACTGTCATTCAGTAAATATTTTTCTGCCACTTTATAATCGCCTTTTAAGGAGGCTTCAATAAATCCCCGGCCTGTTGTCAGCGGATCACTTTTATCCACCGTTATATTGTTGCTGCAGCCAATTGTAACAAAAATTGCCAGAGAGAGTATAATGCAAGCCCGTTTCATTTACTATTTTATGGATGAAGGTAAATATCTTTAAGTTCAAAATAAAAAAACACCTCATGTGAAGGTGTTTGAGTTATTTAATCCGGTTAAACTTTCAGGTTGTTATCACTAATTGCTGTCGTTCATGGGTGCGCCCTGACCCATATTACGCATGTTGCTCATCGCGCTGTCCATTCGTTCTCTGATTCGTGCACTATCCAAACCATCCATGCCATGTTCCTGCATTTTTTTATTAGCCATCTCCATCAGGGTAGACATGTCGAAAGCTACTTTCCAATCACCTTTTTCTTTTTTCAAAAGAAAGTCGGTACTCTCATTTGATTTTGAATCAATCACCGGCACGGTTGCGTTTTCTCCATCAATTTTTGCAGGTCCCATCTTCATGTTATTGATCATTTCCATCATTTTATCAGCATGGTCACCCTGGTTTATGTTTTGCATGCTTTGCATTCCCATTTCCATCATGCTTATCATTCCGTCACTGTCTTTTGTGGCGTACGTTTTAGCTTTTTTAAAATCTTTTTGTGACAAAGCGGTTAAAAAACTGTGCAGCACTTCTTTTGGATCGCCCTTTCCTGCAGACTTACAACCGGAAAGAATTATTGCAAACACGGTAACAGTCAATACGATAATTTTCTTCATGTCATTTTAATTTTATCGGGCAAAAGTAAATTTTATTTTATAACACCGGTTACCGCCGAAATAAAAAAGGCGGCACGAGTGCCGCCTTTAAAAAAATACAAAGTGTTATTTCAAATCCTGTAATTCTTTTAATTTTTCTTTATCATAAGCCCTGATGATTGCTTTTACAAGTTTATGCCGTACTACGTCTTCTTCATCAAGCACCACGTGCCCTATACCTTCGATATTTGAAAGGATACGCACTGATTTTTCAAGGCCGCTTTTAACTTTTGGAGGAAGATCAATCTGGGTGATATCTCCTGTAATGATAGCTTTTGCACTGGCACCAATTCTTGTGAGAAACATTTTCAATTGAAGATCGGTAGCGTTTTGCGCTTCATCCAGGATGATAAATGCATTGTCAAGCGTACGGCCACGCATATACGCTAATGGCGCAATTTCAATAGCCCTGGTAGTCATATAATATCCCAGTTTATCGGCCGGGATCATGTCATCCAGGGCGTCATAGAGCGGTCTCAAATAAGGATCTATCTTTTCCTTAAGATCACCGGGTAAAAATCCAAGGTTTTCACCGGCTTCCACCGCGGGTCGAGTAAGGATAATCTTTTTTACCTGCTTGTTTTTTAAAGCCCTTACAGCAAGCGCAACAGCGGTGTATGTCTTACCGGTTCCGGCAGGCCCGATGGCAAACACAATATCATTTTTATCAATCGTCTCAACCATTTTCTTTTGGTTGGAAGTGCGTGCTCTCACACTTTTTCCGTGAGGACCAAAAACCAAAACATCCGTTTGATTTTTTTCCATAAAATAATCGATAACTTTTTCGTCATCGCCACCGAGGATTTGTTCCAGATAATTTTCACTCATGTTGCCGTTTCGCTCCAGGTACTGAACGGCGAGGTTTATTTTGTCTCTTGCATTTTCTATTTGTTCAGGAGCGCCGCTTAGTTTGATTTGGGTACCGCGGCTCAGGATTTTCAGGCGGGGAAATTTCTTTTTAAGAATATCCAGCTTACCGTTATTTACACCAAAGAATTCAATAGGGCTAACGGTTTCGAGGTTTATTATCGTTTCTGTCAATAGGGCAATTTTAATAGGTTAAAGAATAAAGGTTTCGTTCATTACCAAATATAAAAAACTGAAATCTTTATATACTAATTTACTTATTCACATTAAAATAAAAATGTTAAAAACTTCTTTAACATTTTAAAAAATATATTAACAGAAATTTTTTTTTAATACTTTCGGAATCAAATTGTAAATATGAAAAAAAGTTTTCTTGTAATCTTTACCTGCTTAATTTGTGTTTTTTCGTTCCAGGCTTTTACCACTCACAACCAGCCGGAATGGAAAAATTTAAAGATCCTGCCACAGGATATTTCCAAAGATGGCCTGGATAGCGTGATGCATCATTTCACTCATTCGTTGGGTGTTAAATGCAATTATTGTCATGCCGGAAACCCCGCAGAGCATAAAATGGATTTTCCAAGTGATGAAAAACCTGAAAAATTAATTGCCCGCAAGATGATGCTGATGTCAATTGATATCAATAAAAATCATTTTCAGCAGATAGCTGATATGATGAAAGATGATAACGAAATGGCACCTGTATCAACAGATACTTCAGACGTAAGCTATATGCTGAAGTACGTTACCTGTTATACCTGCCATCACGGTGATGCACATCCCAAAAACAAGCCGCCGGTAGTGGAGCAAAACAGGCCGCCAATGCCTCCGGTAAAACAGGACAATCAATAGCTGTACCTGCTTGCCAGGCTTTTTCGATTTGCCCGGCAGTTTTACAGTAAACAAATTAATTCCACAGATTTTTATTCACAGCTTCTTTTAATCGATTTCGAATAAAAGGAGCTGTGTTTTTTCCAGCGGATTGAAATTATTGTCTGCAATAAAAAGAAGTGATCTCTTGCCATCCGCCAACATGGGGCCAAAGGTTACACCTTCGATGTTATCAATATAAATTCCAAGGTCATCCATATTTAATAATAATTTTTTGGGAATGATCTTAATATTACGTTTCCCTTTCAGGGAATTTTCATTTATTACATTTTCAGCTTTTGAGATATCAGCCAGGTAAACTTTTATGGTGCAGGACAAATTGCCTGTAGAGAAAGATCTTTCTAAAACCAGTAATTGATTTTTGCCTATTGCTAAAATATCAGGAATACCATTGATCTTAAACCCTCCCGGTTTTAAGGGTGGATGTGCTACCGGGTCAATTTGGTAGGCGTATTCAGCCACCGCTTTTTTTGAGGGTAAATTAAATTTAATAATTCTGCAGATGCCTGTTGAGTCTCCCGTTCCAGCCGCAAGACCATCCTGCAATAGCGGTTCCTCTACACTTACCAACATCGAATTGTAATCGGGAGAGAAGGTTAACCCTTCGAAGACACCATTTTGCCTCGGACCGTATTCTTTGGCAGTCATCTTCACTTGTTGCGGTAATTCAAACGTGTCAATAAAATTACCATTTAAACTTACTTCTGTAACTGCAGGGTTTTCAAGAATTATTTTTTGAGGATTCACAATTCTTTCACCTTCACTGCTCCAGATGAAAGTGTTGGTTTTTGGATCATGCCTGAGTGCTTCCGGGTCGGGAGTATGAAAAGGATCCTGCCGTGAGTTGGGATAGACATTTCCCATCTGATTTTTAAATGCCGTCACTTTTAAGAAAATGACACTGTCAATTTTATAATTGTTGATCAAAATATTTGCTGTATAAAAGCGTGCAGGATTTTTATCAGACCGGTCATCAGAAATAAGATAATATTCATCTTTTTGAGGATTATAATCAATACCTGAAAGACCACCAACTGTGGTATTTTGAAATTGATAATTGAACGGTACAATGTATTCGTTTAAGAATTTTAAATGTTGAATTCCTGTTGTTTTTTTATTTTGACGTGCTGTATTACAGGAACAGAATAACACTAAAACAGAAATGAATGTGGATAAGGCTTTTAGCATAAAAGTGTGAAAAATTGAATTGGTGAAAATTTAACGGGAAGATAGAAAATTGTCATTCCTTTTTATCAAAAATTAATTTTAATGTGAGGAAAAATTTTGTTCACTACATGCGGAACAACGGAAAGCATTTACAGTAAACAAACAAATTTTCATATTTTAAATTTTCAATTGAAAAGTATTTTTATTACTTAACTTGTCAATACTTTATCATCTGCTCAAATCATTTTATGAAAAAAAACGTTGTTTGTCTCCTCCTGCTATTTTTCTGTTTCGATGGCTTTTCGCAAAGCAAAGTAAACCAACTGCTTTGTAACAATCTTAGCGATCCTGTTGGAATCGGAACTTCCGTTCCGCAATTAAGTTGGCAACTTATATCCGGTAAGAGAAATGTTATGCAATCGGCATATGAAATAAGAATGAGTAACCAGCCATCTTCGTTTTCGAAAGAAAAAGCATTAACCTGGAATAGCGGAAAAATAAAATCCGGTGAATCAGTACATGTAGATTATACAGGGCCTTTGCTTCAATCGAATAAAAAATATTACTGGCAGGTCCGCTTATGGGATAACGAGGGGAAATTGTCTGACTGGAGCCCGCCGGCATTGTTTCAAACAGGATTTCTGCATTCCGGCGATTGGAAAGCAAAATGGATAGAACCGGGATTTATAGATACCGTAGGTCAACCAAGCCCAATGTTTAGAAAAGGATTTACGGCAAAGAAAAAAATCAAATCAGCAACGGCCTACATCACAGCCCATGGCTTGTATGAAGCGCAGATTAATGGACAGCGTGTGGGCGATGCTTATTTTACTCCGGGCTGGACCAGCTATAATAAGCGGCTGCAGTACCAGGTGTACGATGTGACGAATCTGCTGGAAAAAGGAAATAATACCATCGGCGTTACATTGGGCAGCGGCTGGTATAGAGGGCATCTTGCCTGGGGAAGTAACAAAAATATTTATGGAAAAGATATTTCGCTCCTATTCCAATTAGAAATTGTTTACAACGATGGCACTTCAGAAACAATTGTTTCAGACGGTTCCTGGAAATCAGCAACAGGCAGCATTATTAGCTCAAGCATTTATGATGGAGAAACTATTGACAACACAAAGGCCACAACCGGCTGGACGCTACCGGGCTATGATGATTCAAAATGGAGCGGTGTAACAATAGGAAATTTTTCATACGACAACCTGGTAGCTACCATCAACGAACCGGCCAAAAAACAAGAAACTTTCAAACCTATAAATGTAATTACAACTCCCAAGGGAGAAAAAGTGCTCGACTTTGGTCAGAACCTCGTTGGTTGGGTTATGATGAAAGTAAAAGGCAATGCCGGTGATACTATCACGGTACAACATGCAGAAGTTTTGGATAAAGAAGGAAATTTTTACACTACCAATCTTCGGGCTGCCAAAGCAACATCCACTTATATTTTAAATGGAAAAGGAGAAGAAGATTTTGAACCACATTTTACGTACTATGGTTTCCGTTATATTAAAGTAGAAGGCATTAAAGGAGATTTAAATCCTGATGATTTTACAGCAGTTGCCATTTATGCAGACATGAAATCAACCGGAACTTTTGCTACCTCCAATGCAATGATCAATCAATTGCAACATAATATCCGGTGGGGACAAAAAGGAAATTTTTTGGACGTTCCAACCGATTGTCCGCAACGCGATGAACGCCTTGGCTGGACCGGCGATGCACAGGTTTTTTCACGCACAGCATCCTTTAATATGAATGTTAATAATTTTTTCGACAAATGGATGAAGGACGTTGCTGCTGATCAGTTTGCTGATGGAAGAGTACCTCATGTGGTTCCCAATGTTCTTGGTCCTAATGCCGGGGGATCTGCGGGCTGGTCGGATGTGGCAACGATCGTTCCGTGGAATATGTACCTCGCCTACGGCGATAAAAAAATATTGGAAAATCAGTATGCCAGCATGCGGGCATGGGTAGAATATATTCATAAGCAAAGCAATAATAATCTATGGAACACCGGTTTTGATTTTGGTGATTGGCTTTTCTATCGCCCGGATGATGATAATAGCGGAAGAGCAGCCGTTACCGATAAATACCTGATCGCTCAATGTTTTTATGCACACTCTACCCAACTATTGATAAACGCAGCAAAAGTATTGGGCAAAACAGATGATGTTACATTTTATACTGACCTGTTGCAAAAAATAAAAGATTCTTTTTTGAAGGAATATGTTACACCGAACGGAAGACTGGTATCCTCCACTCAAACCGCTTATGTGTTGGCATTGAATTTCGATATGCTTCCACAAAACATAAGAGAACAGGCAGCTAAACGTTTGGTCGAAAATATAAAAAGTTATAATGATCATTTGACTACGGGTTTTCTTGGCACTCCCTATCTGTGCCACGTACTTACACGATTTGGATATGACAGTGTAGCTTATAAATTATTACTGCAAAAAACTTATCCCTCCTGGTTATATCCTGTAACAATGGGCGCCACTACCATTTGGGAAAGATGGGACGGCGAGAAGCCCGACAGCACTTTTGAAAACCCGGGCATGAATTCATTTAACCATTACGCCTATGGCGCTATCGGTGATTGGATGTATCGCAAAATGGTTGGACTGGATACCTATGAAGATGGAGTGGGTTACAAGCATATCAAAATCAAACCGCATATCGGGGGAGGTTTTACTTATGCTTCTGCAAGTCTCGATACCTATTATGGCAAAGTGAGCAATAGCTGGAAAATTGAAAACCATAAAATATTGATGGATGTTGCCATACCGCCAAATACAAACGCAACGATTTATTTGCCTTCGGGTGATGTGGAGAAGATTAGAGAAGGTGGCAAATCATTAACAGCGGTGAAAGAAATTACAATCGGGGAAACCAAAGACGGGTACGTGGAGATAAGCACCGGTTCAGGAGATTATCATTTTTCTATTGACCAGTAAACGAACAAAAAATGCTGATTTCTATTAAGCGAAGGCGATAAGTATAATCGGCAAATTTTCCCTTGGAAAACAACTTGCTTTCCTTTTATGAAGGAATCAACCGTTGTTTAATATCCGGAAGATACGGATTTTATATCCGGCTGCATTATACAGTGACCAGGAAAGCAAGTTGCTCGGTAAAGCTATAATTACCTATTCTACAGTCAATTTTTTGAAAGACATGGAGAGGAGCCCCCTTAACACAAACCGGGCTCCTTCCATGCTCTACTTATTGAAAAACCACGTAAACAAGGTAATTAAACTTTAACCTTTATATATTTAGTTTGGTAGTACGAAGATTATAAATTTTTGAATGCGGGATGGGCGTGTTTTGACGCAATCTGGGTAGGGTTAAATCACGGTAAATAACTTCAGGTGAAGTTATTATTCCCGATCAGGATTGTTGCCGGCGTTTGAAATGTAAATTTTGGAATTTGGATTTTTATATTGAAATCAGGCCGTTTCGGATCGAATACATAACGAGGCCCACCCTTGACTTTACCTGTAGCTTCTCAAAAAGATCATCCCTGTAACCATCAATAGTGCGGGGGCTTACGAACATTTTTTTTGCAATTTCTTTATAGGTAAGCTCTGTACATGCAAATTTCAGGAAAGTTGTTTCACGATCATTTAATTTTAAAGGTGACATTTTTTGCCGGCCTTCGCTATCGGAATCAGTTAATGAATTCAGGAATTTGCCTGTGATCAACTCTGAATAGTAAAAACCTTTGGATTCCAGCGCAAATAAAGCAGCCTGCAATTCAGAAGGGTCACAATCCTTTAAAATATATCCTTTGGCTCCGGCTTTAAACATCTTAATAATTGAATTTTCATTGTCATACATTGATAAGGCAAGGATTTTAATCCCGGGATAATTTTCTTTCAGCCACATTGATGCAGCATATCCATCTTTTACCGGCATATTGATGTCCATCAGGACAATATCCGGTAAATTTTCAGGGTCCAGTTGCGATATAAAATGCTGGCCATTGTCGGCCTGAAACAAGACATGATAATTGCCAAAACTTTCGATAAGGTTGGCTAATCCTTTGCGGAGCAATATGTGGTCATCAACCAGGGCAACTTTTTGCATAGCTTACGTATTTATTTTTGATGTGGGCAAACTGACAGTGATTAAAGTGCCATTTCCCGCGGTACTTTCTATGTTTATTTCGGCGTCAATTAACCGTGCTCGGTTTTTCATATTTCTCAGTCCGAGCCCGGAACCGTTGAGTGAATTATTTATTATTTCGCTCTCGTTGAACCCCCTGCCGTTATCGCTTATTTGCAGCAAAAACGCCTCTTGCCTGAAATCCAGCGCTATTTGAACGTGTGATGCATGGGCATGTTTGATAATATTATGCAGGGCTTCCTGCACAATTCTCAGCAGGATTAATTGTTGCTGATCTTCGAGCCTGTATGAACTTCCTTTTTTTAGCACGTCTATGTGATAGGATTTGGCTCTTTTAAGAATTTCCACTTCATAAGCAATAGCATCTTCCAATCCTGTTTCGATCAGATAATCCGTATTCATACTTTTGGAAAGATCCCTGAGATCCTGGATCGCTTTTGAGATGAGCAGTTTGCTATCTTTTATTTTTTCGTTCATGTTTTCCTTTTGCAAACAATCCATTGTGTTTATATTCAACTTTACCAGGCTTAGTACCTGGCCAATATTGTCATGAATTTCCTGGGAAATATTTTTTAATGTTTGCTCCTGTATTTCGAGCTGCGTCTGAAGCAGCTCATTAGAATGGAAAGCGATCATTTTCTCTTTTTCTTTAATGAACTTCATTTGCCTGTTTTGGTAAAGCAAGACCATACTTATAATTGCGACTGTCACCACCAATATGAATAGCGATAAAAAAGCAATGATTACGACCTTTTGTGATAGTTCGTCCATAATGATCCTGTTAGTGTAATAAGACTGCCTACAAAAAGCAGAATATTAGGTATACCCCACAAGAGTGTGAGTAAGTAGCGATTTTTATATACATAATCACCTGAAATTTCTTGCGTGAGGTAATAATACGTAAGAAAAACGAGGAAACTTCCGGAAAATGAGATAAAATAGCCACAAACCACCCAAAAATTAAAATTAGCAAAAATTGAAGTTTCTGATACTTCTTTTAGTTGTTGCCGGAAAAATAGAAAGCTCAGAATGACGATGCTTATGCTAAGGTCAGCAAAACCAATGCTATCAAAAAGGTGTGGTAACGGTAAAAGCAATGATTTCAAAATGAGAACAAGGGCATTGAAACTAAAAAGGATCAATACGATGTTTTTCCTTGCCGGCGTGTGCAAAATCATTCTGAAATAGGCACAAAAAAAGAGGACGGAAGCCGGCAATAAGAAATAGTTATAAATGAAAAAATTCTGCTGGCCCTGGTGAGCAAGGGAAGAGGCATGCCACATGATCAACGTAGCAAACAGGTAAAAAGTGGCAGCCACCCCGGCGGGTGATTTACCCGTCTTTAAAAATTGAACCAGGAAGGCAAGCAGGTAGATCACGTAACAAACAGGTTCCAGTAAATTAGTAATTATTGCAAGCACAAGTCACTTTATAGATGATCAATATTTACATTCACATGGGCTTTTATCAGGCAAGCGGGCTGGAACGAGCCTTATATAGCTACGCACGGTGGAACCGGGCAGCCGTCAACGGTATCTAATACACCTTCCGCTCCTTTACTTCCTTTGGTGCATCCTTCAGCCTGCACGGTTAATTGTGCGACCTGCTTTGAAGGATTGTTTGGATCGGGGATCAGCCGGTATCCAACATTTACTAAAACATAATCAGGATTTTTGTCCATCATTTGTTTTAAAGCTGCAGCATCGAAATAAAAAATCATGTATTTTCCCATAATAAATATATTTAATTGATTTAAAGATTAGAAAATATTTTTTGATACCCTTTGTTTTTTTCACCCTTATTTGACCGTTTTTTCGCCCTATTTTTAAATGAAAAGTATTTCCGGGAAATATTTTGCGCGGCAAAGATGCGTGGGGATTCGCGGATTTGTTACATTCAGCAATTCGTCTTTGGACTGCTGAAGCATCCAACTGCTTCCGGCAAAAAATCCTTTCAGCTCACAAGGTTTCATTTATTTTCTTTGACTTCGGGTGTTGATATCTGAAGGCTGTGTTTATCGTCAGAGAAGTAGAATTGATCTATTGTGAACGGAGCAAAATAATGAATATATAATCTCTACCCTTACAAAATCTCCCGAATACCCTTCTTTCCCACCGAGTCAGTTTTAAGTTTTTCTTCACGATCTGTAGCTAGCTTTCGCAATCCTTTAAGAAATATTCTGTTAATTTCATCTCTCAAATGTGAATCATACTTTAATTGTGTGGTGTTACTTTAATCATCTAACCATTTTCTGCGTATAGAAACAGTTTTACTTCAACTATAGTATCGGGCATCAAAAAATTCTACCTGAATAATTTTATGGAAATGTTGTGAATGACTAAACAAGCTAAATGCTTTCTGTTTGGTCAAACACAACCATTATAACGATTAAAACAGGAGCCCATGCCCACAACTGCAAAACCTACTTTCTGGCAAAGAACCGGTGTTCAAAGCTGGTTTTTGAAAAAAGAGACCGCTTACACCGAAACAGTTTCGATGACGCCGGACCTGGTGTACAAGTATATTATTGAAAAATTTAAAGATTCCATTGCCGAGCTTTCGTTTGCAGACCGCATCATATTTTATCATGAATATATTATCTGCTTCAGCCCTCCTGATTACAATAAATTCATGGACAACAACCGGGGTATCTTTTCTCTTATTATAAAAGAATCCGTAAAAGCTTTTTACGGCATATTGCAGGAGCACCGCAGGAAAGGAAAAAAAGTTATTCCTTCATCCAACAAATGGGCGTTCCGCTTTGTATCTCACCCGGATTACGAAAAAGGCGATAAAGGCTTTATCGGCAAACTATTGCCGGGCAACGTAATTCGAAAAGAAGAAAATCTTCGTGTTACTTTCATTCCGCGTCAGACGGGTATTGCACAAACGTTTGACATCGCCGACGAAATATTAAAAGACTTTACTTACTACAGTGATGGCTACTATGAAATTCCCTGGGAGGATACGCTGGAAACCGGCGAAGTAAGCGACGTTAGCCGGCCCCGGTACTTTGCACGGCTTGATGCAACGGTTCCTGAAAAAGAATATGTGGGCAAAAAGATTGAATACCTCGTTAAGGATGAAGCTTTTTTGATATCTGGAAGCGATGAAAAGCCGAATCAACCGGGCATTTTCCGCGTACCGTCTGATTGGGTATCCAGCCCTCACCTGTCTGTGCGCTATGATAAAACGGCTGATAAGTTTTACATCGCATCCTTTGGTGAAAAGACGCTGGTAAATGAAAACGAGATAGCGAAAAGCTACCCGGACGCGCCTGTGTGGACCGTGCTTCCCATGAACTCGAGGATTGTATTGAATGGCATCGTATCAATCAACCTATTCAAAGTTTAAAATGGATCAACTGTTATCGATAGGACTTTTAGTGATCAGCATTGTATTGCTGGTGGCAAATTTTTCTGATATCAAACAAACTCATAAAAATGGCTGAATATTTTTATGGCATAACGGATAAGGGCAAACGCCGGGAAAAGAACGAAGATACTTTCTTTGCCCGGGAAATTCCCGGCACCCAACTACTTGTCGCCGGTGTTATCGATGGTGTAGGTGGTTACCAGGGTGGTGATATCGCTGCGGAAATAGCCCGTTCGGTAATATTGAAAAGTCTTGAAACCATTTCCGGGGATGTAATTGAGTCGCTTCGCCAGGCCATCATCGCAGCCAATGTAAAAATAAACGAGGCCAAAAAGGAGGAAGCCGCCAACGAACAAATGGCCTGCGTACTTACCTGCATGGTGGCCGATAAAAAAAACAATACATGTTGGTATGCTCACGTCGGCGATACAAGAATCTACCTGCTTAGAGATCATTCGCTGGTGAAATTATCCAAAGATCATTCGGCAGTAGGCTTCCTGGAAGAATCGGGGAGGCTGTCAGAGGATGAAGCCATGCGCCATCCACGACGTAACGAAATTAACAAGGCCCTGGGATTTGAAGAGGATATCAGCTCGCCCGAAGATTTTATCGAGACCGGAGAATCGCCTTTCCTGCCGGGAGACCAGCTCCTCCTGTGCAGTGATGGCCTTACTGACATGATTGATTCAGCGAAGATCATGCAGGTATTAATTGCTGAAAATGATATGGCTTGCAAAGCGCGGGCATTGGTAGATGCGGCGAATGAGGCTGGCGGAAATGATAACATTACGGTTGTACTTGTGCAAAATGATAACTGGCCAAAGGAAAAGCCGGAACCTGTAGTTATTGAAAGAAAGAAAGCAGAAGCTGCGATTGCTGTTGATCACAAACGAAACTGCGCCAAAAACCCAATTGAACCAGGCTAAAAAGGAAGAACCGCAGAATGATAGCGTTTATCGTAATCATTTTCATTGGGCTGGGCGCTATCTCGCTCACTGCTGCTTTTCAAAAAAATAAAAAAAAGGTAACCGCCGATCCTGTTAACTCTTTCAATAGAAAAGAAACCGAACGAACGACTCACTCAATTGGTGGCACACGTCACCGACTCATCGAAGGCGTATTCCCTACCCCGGGATCAAGCTGTTATA
>CAWAMQ010000015.1:0-100209 GCA_963783125.1 uncultured Chitinophagaceae bacterium | reverse complement strand
AAACTGAATAAATATTATGTCGGTGCCTGCATTGACATGGAGAGAAGATTGCATGAACATAATATTGGTCATTCAAAATTTACTTCAACAGGAATACCATGGATTGTAAAATACACAGAGACATTTGAAACTTTGCGGCAAGCGAAACAAAGAGAGTTAGCTATCAAAAAAATGAAATCAAGAAAATACATTGAAAATCTTTTTCGGTAGCTCAGTTGGTAGAGCATCCCGATTTTTAATCGGGAGGGTCCTGGGTTCGAGCCCCAGCCGGATCACATAGCCTCTGTAAAAACAGGGGCTTTTTTTATGCCCGCTTACTTATTTATATTTTGTATTCAAAAAATACTCCCTAAAGCCAAACAGTAAACCAACAAAATCCCCTTATTCTTATTTTACACACTGGTATCCATAATTAATTTTTCTTCTTCCTTCCTTCTCTCCTATTTTTGTCGAAACTAAAATGAATGTTTGAAAATAAAATTGTTGTGATAACAGGTGGAACAGACGGAATCGGCAAAGCGCTTGTCGAAGAATTCCTGAACCTTGGCGCTACAGTTGCCACCTGCTCACGAACCGAAGAAAAATTGTCGGCATTAAAAACAGAATTTGCGGGAAAAAGTTTGTTTACTATGGCAGCCGACGTTAGCATAGAAGAAGATTGCAAAAATTTTATTAACAAGACTTTGGAAATATACCAGAAAATTGATGTGCTGGTAAACAATGCAGGAATTTCCATGCGGGCGCTTTTTAAAGACACTGAATTGAGCACGCTTAGAAAAGTAATGGATATTAATTTTTGGGGAACGGTTTATTGTACAAAATTCTCTTTGAATTCTATCATTGAAAATAAGGGGACTATCGTAGGAGTTTCTTCAGTGGCAGGCTACAGGGGATTGCCGGGCAGAAGTGGTTATAGCGCAAGTAAATTTGCTGTAAATGGATGGTTGGAGGCAATACGTACTGAGTTATTGGAAACCGGCGTAAATGTGATGTGGGTTTGTCCCGGGTTTACCAAATCAAATATCAGGAATGCAGCGCTGAATAAAGATGCACAACCACAAGGAGAATCTCCTTTGAAAGAAGAAAAATTAATGACAGCTGAAGAATGCGCCCATCACATAATAAAGGCAATTGAAAAAAGAAAGCGTACACTGGTATTAACTTTCACGGGGAAAGAAACCGTTTATATGAACAAATTTTTCCCGGGGTTAACTGATAAACTTACAAGAAAGTTCTTTTTCAAAAATGGGGAACTGGTAAAATAAACTGCGTTTTAATAATCTTTGTTTACATTACAATTGCTTTTTTATTCAAACTGTAAGAATTATTTTTCGAAAACTCATTAGCAATAAAAGCTTTAAAAAAACAGGATCAATACACAATTTTTGAATGGCTTTAATTACACTTACATCAGATATCGGGCGGCAGGATTTTTTGACCGGTGCAGTAAAAGGGCAACTGTTACAAGTTAATCCTGATTTTAAAATTGTCGATATTTCACACGAGCTTTCTCCTTTTAATTTTCCGCAGGCAGCCTATGTTTGCCGCAATGCCATTAAGAATTTTCCTGCGGGAACTTTTCATATTGTGATGGTAAACCTTTTTGACAAAAAAAGGGATCATTTATTATTGATCGAACACAACAAACAATATATCGGTTGCGCAGACAATGGTTTGATAACAATGATCCTGGAGGAAACGCCGCAAAAAATTGTTGCACTTCCCCTGGATCTTTCCAAACAAAAAAATACGTTGAATTGTGCAAACGTTTTTGGAAAGGCATATCAAAAAATTTTGGGAGGAACTTCTATCGAAGAATGTGGAAATCCGGAAATTTCAATTGAGGTAAAAAATCCTTTGCGTCCTTTGCGTGGCGAAAAATATATTGAAGGGCAAATAATTTTTATTGATAATTTTGAAAATGTAATTATCAACATCACCAAAGAAGAATTTGAAGAACAACGGCGTGGCAGAAGTTTTAAGATTGTTTTTAAACGCGATGAGATCATTGAGAAGATCAGCGAAACCTATGCCGATGTTCATGAGAGCGAAAAGCTCGCGCTTTTTAACTCAGCTAATTATCTTGAAATAGCCATCAATAAAGGAAACGCCGCCGGTTTATTCGGACTGGAAGGCTATACAGAAAAAGTGGGAATGCAAACGCAGTATATGCAAAACCGCCTGCTTTACCAAACCGTAAAAATTTATTTCGATTAACTTTTGGATTCAACCCTCTTTTGCGTTTTGATAAAAACTTGGAGTATATAACCAAGCAAGATTACCAGCAACGCACCAATTACATTGAGCCACAGAAAAGAGATGATATTAGCCACATAAATAAGTATCACAAAGAGTTCTGCAATCATCGCTGCATAAAAAAGTGCATTGGCTTTTATTTGTTTAAACCAAAAAGCGATCAAAAATATTCCGAGAATAACACCGTAAAATAATGAGCCAAGAATGTTCACGGTTTCTATTAAACTGTTTCCCAAATTGCTGGCAAACTCGGCAACCAGAATGCAAAATATCCCCCAGCAAAAAGTGTAAAATTTAGAAACACGATAATCCTGTTGTTCGGTAAGGTGTTTATTAAAAAGCCTTTTGTGAATATCAACCACCGTACACGAAGACAAGGCATTAAGCGCCGCAGCAATACTTCCCCAGGCAGCCAGAAAGATAACGGCGATCAAAAGGCCGACTAATCCCTTCGGCAGATAATCTATAACAAAATGAAGGAAAATATAATTAGTATCATTTACGTCTTCATGAGGCAATGCCTTTGATAAAACAGCTTTGTATTCGCTCTTGATCTTATTTTTTTGCAAATTATCCGTTGGGGAAACAGAGGCGTATTGCGCCTCCAAATTGATCAACTCATTCTTATACTCTGTATGCTTTGCACGCTGTGCCTGCGTTTCATTAAAATAAACCGGAGCTTTATGATATTGATAAAAAGAAAAAACGAGTACGCCTAGTAACAGAATTAAAAATTGCATGGGCACTTTTACCATTCCATTCATTAGCAAGCCCAATTTTCCCTGGCGGTTATTTTTTGCTGTAAGATACCTTCCCACCTGGCTTTGATCAGTACCAAAATACGATAGCGCTAAAAAAAATCCGCCAATAACGCCGCTCCAAATATTGTATTTATCTTTCCAATCAAAGCCGTTTGCAGTTTCTCCGGTGGTAATAATGTTCATTTTTCCGCTCTTGCCACCAAGATGCAAGGCATCCAAAAACCCAACATCTGAAGGCATTAAATGAACCACAAGGTAGCCCGCGATTGCCATTCCGATAATAACAATGAACAGTTGAAGCTTCTGTGTATGCGCCACCGCTCTTGCGCCACCGCTGACCGTATAAATAATTAGCATGCCACCCATTATGACATTTGTATAATAAATATTCCAGCCAAGCAATGAACTTAAAATCAATGAAGGCGCATAAATACTGATACCGGTAGATAATCCCCGCGAAATCTGGAAAAGAAACGAAGTGAGTGTTCTTGTTTTTAGATCAAACCGTTTTTCTAAAAATTCGTAAGCAGTGTAAACTTTTAGGTTATTAAACACGGGTACGAATACGATGCAGATCACAATCATGGCTAGCGGCAGACCAAAATAATACTGAACAAAGCGCATGCCATCGGTAAATGCCTGCCCGGGTGCACTTATAAAGGTAATGGCACTCGCCTGCGTACCCATAATACTGAGCAGCACGAGATACCAGGGCATATCCCTGTTGCTCAAAAAATATCCGTCGAGATTTTTTGTGGCCCTGCTTTTATAAACACCATAAATTATAATACAGGTAAGTGTTACAATAAGCACGATCCAATCCTGGTAACTCATATCTTTTTTTTAAAGAAATGTTTTTTCAAATGAATAGCCCGCTTACAGTAAACAAGCAAATAACGTAGTTTTTCATTTTTGATCAGCCAGGATCAAAAAGAATTAGCGTGCAGCATTTTGAAAAGTTTTAAAGGCTACTCAAAATACCTGGTGATGAAATAATAAAATATGATCTGCAGCACCAAAAAAAGAAATACCGAGAAATACAAACGGTTCCAATATTTTTTTTCTGACTTCTCCAAAATTTCTAATTATTTTTTTTAATCATTTTGTTACCGGTTTTGCAATCAGGTTGGCAAACAGCCTAAACGCCCCGGGCACGCCCGCCGGCAATTCTCTAAAAAAAACCAGGCTGGCATACACAAATCTTCCTTTTCCGTAATCCGTATAAATAAGGCTTCCGTCAGAAGGCGCTGCTCCGGCATCATTCATAGCAAACAGAGTATGATAATTGTTGCCATAATTTTCAGCCTGGTAAGTGCTTCGTTCCTGTATCCAGTTATCAAAATCTTTTTGGTCAATTTTATTTGGATAGTTCATTAAAGCATCACCAGGATGCAAAAATTTTACCGGGGCTTCTTCGTCCGTTACCCTTGTACGTGAAATGGTAAAAGGATATGGGCCGATCTTAGCCTTTAAAGGACCAATGTTATTATTGGTGTTATATTGAACCAATAAAACACCTCCTTCCTTTACATAATTCATTAGTATATCATAGGTATCATTAAGCCACGGGAAGATGTTATAAGCTCTCACGCCTGTAACAATTGCGTCAAACTGCCTGAGGTTACCGGCCGTAATATCCTTTGAAGACAGGATCGTAACTTCGTACCCCATCTTCTGCAATGCATCCGGTACTTTATCACCTGCACCGGGTATATAGCCAACTTTTTTGCCTGAAGTTTTTAAATCTATTTCTACGAGTTTTGATTGGGCTTTCTTGAAATAAATGATATTGGGAATATGGGGATATTCAATCAGGTTTTTATACATGTCATAAGTTTGATTACCACTTACTGCGCTCCAGTCAATATACTCAGTGTTCTTTACCTGCGGATTTTTAATGGAATAGAGAGAATCAGAACCGGCTTTTGTTTGAACAACATTGGATGAATGATATGCTTTCAAAGTAAAATTATCGTTGGAAGAACCATTATCAATAGTATTCACATTAATATTTACCGGGGCATTATTTATAGCCAAAGCCAATTCCGGATCTGATTTTATTTCAATTTTAGGTATGATAAAAAGTGGTTCATATGTTTCACCTTTTACTGGATCACTGGATTTAAATTGGATAGGAATGGCGTAACTTAAATCTTCGCCATCAATTGAAAGATTTACTATGGCTTGCTGTGGATCATTTTGAGGTTTGCCAATCATTTTTTGATCCGAAACATTATAAGAACCTTTACTCATAGGGTCTACAAGCCAATAGGGTTGTGAAATTGGTGCATCAGAAGGGATCAAAACAGAGAATGATTGTGATACATTTTCGTCTGTTGGTAAATTATCATTAAGAGGATATTTTTTATCACGTATATCAATAGACGCAATTTTTACATCGCCTCCCAACCGGTTGTCAGCCACAAAATTTACCTGTAATGCACTTCCCTGAACGGCAAACTCAGTGTTCGTTGTCGCTTCCATATAAAGGCCAATACATTCCTTCACCAGTTGTTTTACCTGCGCTATTTTTTGATCGCGCCAATACCCGGCAGGCTTATTCAGGAGCATTTTATAAATACTCAAAAGCTGGTGTAAAGAATGTTCAGGATGTTCAAAAGAATAATCATTTATTAACGATTGAACTGATTTCTCCACATCAGGATCGTTTACTCTTTGCCAGGTAGTATCCACTCCATCCATTAATGTTTTTGTTGGAACCGTTCCTTTTATGGTCTTAAAATATTCAAGTTGAGCGCCACGGGAAGAGGGAACACCAAACCCTTGTGTCTTATGCTGGCTGCGGCTTTCAGCGGCTATCTCTCCATAACTTTTTCCGAGCAGGGGATTGTATCCACCCACGTCTATCTTGAACTGATCAGGGCTTTCTGTATTGATATTTCCAAATCTGAATGTGTTCCATAACAACCTTTTTGCCTGCCACGGTTTTACGCCGAATTTAAATTGCTCCGGAAATTTTGTCGGATCAGCAGCTGCCTCAAAAGCTTCACCGGCTAAGATTGCAGAAGCTGTGTGATGACCGTGGCCGCCCTCTCCTGTTGTTGGGAAACGAGTAATAATTATATCCGGCTGAAACTTCCTGATCACCCAAACCACATCTGACAATATTTTTTGCTCATTCCAGAATTTAAACGTTTCTGCCGGGCTCGTCGTGTACCCGAAATCGAATGCACGCGTAAAAAATTGTTCGGCCCCATCGATTCTCCGCGCTGCCAGAAGTTCCTGGGTTCTTATCAAACCAAGAGCGCTTCCCTGTTCATCTCCAATTAAATTTTGACCTCCGTCGCCTCTTGTCATTGCCAGGTAAGCAGTTCTATATAATTTTTGATTGGCAAGATAAGCAAGCAACCTTGTGTTTTCGTCATCCGGATGGGCCGCTACATAAAGAACAGAACCCAATACATTGAGTTTCTTTATTTGCTGGAAAATTTGATCTGAATTATAAGATTTTGGCGCCTGGGAAAATGAAAAACGAGTGATTGAAAAAAAGAACACGAATAAAAAAAATTTACGCATTTTTTAAATTTTTATTTTACGAATGTAAGGCAATGTTAATTTAAAGGCACACCGTTCAAATAAATTTAATTACGTTTTGCCACGCAGATGTAGTAAATCAACAAATAATATCATTTTTCCTTTTGTAAAAAAGTCTAACCGGTTCGTCTTCTAATCTTACTTTAAACCCTGCTTAAATTTGATTCCAATATTTGTGGAAATTTCTTAGCGGTATCCAGAATCAACTCTCCGAAAAGTGTATTGGCCCATGCAAACCATTTCCTGGTAAATTTTGATGCATCGTTTTTATTAAAAGATTCATGCATAAAACCGGTGTCGGCGTTGGAATGTTTCAGCATTTGCAGGCAATATTTAATTTCAGCTGGATCGCTGCTTGTTAATCCCCGCATAATAATGCTCAAAGGCCAGATCATATCAAGACCCGCATGCGGGCCGCCAACGCCTTCTCCGGCAGTTCCCTTAAAAAAGAATGGATTGTTTTTTGACAAAACAAATTTTCTTGTATTCAAATACAGCCGGTCGTTTTGAGAAACTGCGTTTAGGTATAGCAGTGATAATAAGCTGGGAACATTGGCATCGTCCATTAAATTAAAACTTCCAAAGCCATTTACCTCGTATGCATAAATCTCTCCAACTTGAGGCGAATTGATAATGGCATATTTCTTTAACGCATTTTCTACTTCATTTGAAAGTGCAATACATTCATCAGACAGTTTATTATTGGAGGTAATTGCTTTTACCATTTCAGCAGCATTCCTCAAACTAACTACAGCAAAAAAATTAGAAGGAATTAAAAAAGGAAAAATGGTTGCGTCGTCACTGGGCCGAAACATAGAACAGATAAGGCCTACAGGCTTTACCGGATAGCCATAACCACCCAGTGGTACTCCATCTGTTGCCCATGCTGTCGTTCTTTCAAAAGAATAAGGGCCTCTGCCATTTTTTCTTTGCTGCTCCTTAAAAGTTTTTACGATTAACGCAATTGATTCTTCCCATTTTTTATCAAAAGGACTTGTGTCGCCGGTTTCTTTCCAATACTGATGCGCCAGGCGAATGGGATAACATAACGAGTCAATTTCCCACTTCCTTTCATGGATGCCTGGTTTCATGTCGGTAATGTCACTTTCCCATTCGCTTATCTTATTCGGATCTTTATAAAAAGCATTGGCATAAGGATCCAAATGAATGCATTTCACTTGCCTGTTTATTACACCAGCAATCAACTGCTGTAAATGTTTATCATTTTTTATCAATGGCAAATAAGGCCAAACCTGTGCACTGCTGTCCCGAAGCCACATCGCATCTATATCCCCGGTGATTACATACGTGTCAGGTTTTCCATCGATCATTCCAAAATCGACAGTTGTATCCAGTGTGTTTGGAAAACAATTTTCAAAAAGCCACGCCAACTCCGGATCTGCAATTTGCTTTTTTAATTTTGCGATAGTGGCTTCTACTGCTTCACTTATAAATTTTCTTTCTGAAGCGGCGGGCCGCTTACTTTTAAAATCGTTGGGAAAGAGTGCAAAAGCATTTGATCTGTTAAGCAGTAAACCAGTTGTCAACAATCCGCTTGCCTGTAAAAATTGCCTGCGTGAATTCATACGTTTATTTTAATGAGCAGCAATTTAAGGCAACTTTTTTAAGTGGATCAATTGGCCGGATGGCACTTAATTAATTGGTACTTCAATGGTGGGCCTGATTTCATCATCAGCCACCTTTTCGTAAATCAACACTTTTACAGTCCACTCGGGCAATGAATAATTCAATGAAATTTCAACTTTAAAAAGCTGCAGGTCATGGTTGACACCATCGAGCTGTAGAATACTTGAAGCAAATGCCCTGTCTTCATCGGGTGTATCGTAAGGACCGGTTAATTTGTAAGAAGTTTTGTCATAAAACGTAAGCGTGCATCCGTTCAACTGTCTATAGTATAGCTTGTATTTTTCCACGGCAGCTTCGTAATCTTCTGTTTGAAACATGGTTGCCTGCCAGGTATAAGAATAAGGATCTACATATTTTGTGATGGAAGTTGCAATCGCATCTGCAGGAGCTACTTTGCTTGTAAACTCAATAGTACTCTCAGTTTCATTCAGCGTATCACCTTTAATATTATTAAAATTCTGGTAATAATCAGAGGCCACTTTTTCAACTACCGGCTTTAAGGTGTTGGGTGTTTTTTTCAGCGAAAGTCTTGGTTGGGCTGTAGCCACAATCGCCGGAAGAATAAGCAATAAAAAGAACAATTTTTTCATAAGAGTTTCATTTAAGGGTTTTCGTAAGATTAAAATAAGTTGCGATATTAAACTTTAACTATTACAGATTAAAATAAAAATAATCCACACGGTGTGGATAGCGAGTTTTGGCAACATGACTGAAAATAAAAATGCCACCTTTTCCGGTGGCATTTTTAATACAGTAAATGAAGAAATAAAAAAGATTTCTCTTTTACAACCTTGTCTACATTCCCAGCAACTTATACATTTCATCCAGTTTCGGGGAAAGAATAATCTCTGTTCGACGGTTTTTCGCTCTCCCTTCGGGAGTAGAATTCGTAGCGACTGGTTCATAATAACTGTGGCCAGAAGAGATGACCCTCGTCGGGTCTACTTTGTAATTATTTACGAGGATACGAACAATCGCGTTCGCGCGGGCTGTACTTAAATCCCAGTTATCCTGGTATCTTCCCCGAATCGGGATGCTGTCTGTGTGGCCTTCGATATTTACAGCCACGTCTGTATTTAAGTTAAGCACAGCTGCCAGTTTGGATAAAGCGTCTACACCTTTAGGATTTACCACGGCACTTCCCGAAGGAAATAACAACTGTTCAGAAAGACTTACATATACCTTACCGTCCTTTTGATAAACAGAAAGCTCATTTGAATTGAAACCTTTTAAAGCTTCTGCCATTTTGTTTTTCAATTGTTCGGAAGCTTCCTTTTGCTGATTCAATAAATTTTGCAATTGCTCCAACCTTTGTTGCTGCTGTTGTAAATTCTTTTGGCTTTCACTCAGCTTGTTTTGCTGAGCTGCAGTTTGTTGCCCCAACTCGCTGTTCTGATTTTTAAGATCAGAAATTTTTGCATTGAGGTCATCGATGTTTTTTTGCGCTGAAGCAATCTGGTCCTGGAGCGAAGCAACGTTGTCTCTCAATGCTGAGTTACGGTTAGCCAGCTGAGTACTATCAGCTCTTAAGGCTGCTGTTTCCTGCTGCGACTGGGTTAAATATCTTTTTGCCACACAGCCCGAAAGAATAAACAGGCCCGAAACAATTACTAAAATTTTCTTCATGATCATTATTTTAAAACATTTTATATCAAAAAAATATTATACAAAAATACGGATAAGAAATAAGCAAAATCAAAGCCAATAAACAAAACAAGCCACTCTTTTCAAATATTGATGATTTCTTTTTTTGAAACAGACCTCATTTCCGGCGGAATATGATTCACAATTTCCTCTTTAAGGCTTTGAATTAATTTTTCTTTCATAAAATAACGATATGTAACCAGGCCCACTTCCCTGACAGGCACAGGCGCCTTAAAATAACGGATGTTTTGTTTTTGCCGGGACGTCATTGATTTTAAAGCGAGCATGGGTAAAATGGTAATACCTTCATTCACTTCCACAATTCTTTTTAATGTTTCAATACTTCCTGTTTCAAAATCCAATTGGCGAAATCCCTGTTCTTTATTTCTCAATTCACATAAATTGAAAACCTGTGACCTCAGGCAATGCCCTTCTTCCAAAAGACACAGCTTGTTTACATCGATATCTTTTGCAAGCACAAATTTTTTCTTCAAAATTTTATCACCAGAAGATGCATACACCACAAATTGTTCATAAAACAAGGGTTGTTCTCTCAGTGAAGGTTGATGTAACGGTGTTGAAAGCAAGCCGGCATCAAGTTCATGCTGTTCCAGTTTATGAATGATCTGATCTGTTGTAAATTCACTTATTTTCATTTTTACTGACGGATATTTTTGTAAAAATGAATTCATAAATAGCGGCAACAGGTATGGCGCCAGTGTGGGAATAATGCCAATCCTAAGTTCTCCTTTCAATTCTGCCTGCTCATCCAAAACCATTTCCTTCAGCTTTTTGCTTTCATGCAAAACTATTTTTGCCTGGGCGATAATTTTTTTGCCTGTTTCTGTAGGAATGACCGGTTGGCGGCTTCGGTCAAAAATTTTTACACCAAGCTCTTCTTCAAACTTCTTTATCATCATACTAAGTGTAGCCTGTGTTACAAAACATTTTTCGGCAGCCTTTACAAAATGCCGGTAGGTATCAACTGCTATCACATATTCAAGTTGCTGAATGTTCATAGAAAACTTTACATAGATAAAATCTATACGAAGATAGATAATATCAGTAGCATTGAACCGGAATTATTGGTATATTTGATGAGTAGGGTTTATGAAACAGAAATGTCCGTTTTTCTATCCGTAATTAGTTAGATGAATGGTTTAGTTAAGCATAAAAAAGTTTGAAAGTTTATCTTCTCAAACTTTTTTTGTTTAATGAAAGAATCTTACAGGTTTTCGTTTTTAGATTTTTCTCTAAAGAATTTTGCACAGCTTTTAATAAAAGAAGATGAAGAAAAAAACACCAATCCCCTTTTCAGTTTTGGATCTCGCAACCGTTGCAGAAGGTGCCTCGCTTAAAGAAACCTTCGCCAGGAGCCTTGAGGGGGCTCAACATGCAGAAAAGCTTGGTTACAGAAGATACTGGCTGTCTGAGCACCACAACATGATCAGCGTTGCGAGTTCAGCAACAGCCGTGTTGATAGGATACATCGCGGGTGGCACCAGTTCGATGCGCGTAGGTTCAGGCGGTATCATGCTTCCCAATCATTCTCCCCTTGCGGTGGCAGAGCAGTTTGGAACATTGGAATCTATTTACCCCGGAAGAATTGACCTGGGATTAGGACGCGCACCGGGAACCGACCAACTTACTGCTTTGGAACTTCGCGGAAGCCGTTTCAGTACCGCCGAAGATTTTCCTCAAAACATCCTGAAACTACAAAGGTTCTTTTCAAAGGAAAACAGCACCTCTAAAGTGAGAGCAATTCCGGGAGAAGGACAAAATATTCCTATCTGGATTTTAGGTTCAAGTACTGACAGTGCTCAACTGGCAGGCATTTTAGGATTGCCTTACGCATTTGCAAGCCATTTTGCTCCTGCACAATTTTTAACGGCGATCGATTTGTATAGGGAAACTTTCAGGCCTTCTGCTGTCCTTGAAAAACCTTACGTAATGCCTTGCGTAAACGTGATAGCAGCGGATACCGATGAAGAGGCAAATAAGTTAGCAACCTCTTTATACCAGATGTTTATAGGTATCATAACGGGTAACCGTACCCGCTTACAGCCTCCTGTGGACAATATGGACGACTTGTGGACACAACGCGAAAGGGACGCATCACATCAAATGTTGCAACTTTCATTTATCGGGAGTCCCGATACGATAAAAATCAAAATGAAGGAATTTGCAGAAAAAACAGAATTGAATGAAATTATGGTTATCTCAAATATTTTCGACCAAAATGCCAAACTTAATTCCTACCAGCTATTTGCCGATATAATGAAGGAAAACTTTTAATTGGAATCGATTAAAAAAGTACCGAGGTCAATTACCTCACCTTCTTTCATGATAAATTCTTCCACATTAGAAAGGTCCAGGTTGGACATAACTTTGCTCTTGAAAATCTGCTGTTCGTTTTTATAGACAACAAAATAAAAGTCTGGTTTTTGATCAACGTTAAGCGGCTTCGAAAAATCTCCCTGTGAAAAAAGAAATTTTGCAACCCCCTCCTCGTCAGGAAAACTTTCACCTAAAAAATCGTCGCTAAAAAAATCATTGTCGTAAAGACGAACAGTATACTCATTTCCTGTTACGGGTTCGTCGTTCCCTTTTTGTATGAGGCGTACTTTCACCTCGATATTCATTTTTTTATTCAAAGCAATTGATGGCATATAATAACTTTTCTGAAAAGTAAGGATTTTTATCTATTCATCCAACGTACCGGATTCATCAAAACAAAAAAACCAGTAATTTATTGGTTCACTGGTTTTCTTTGATATAAAAAATAACAATAATCTCTTTATTCATCCAACTTCAAAACCGCTAAGAATGCTTCCTGCGGTACTTCCACATTTCCTATCTGCTTCATTCTTTTCTTTCCTTCCTTCTGCTTCTCCAGCAATTTGCGTTTACGGCTTATATCACCGCCGTAACATTTGGCAGTCACGTCTTTTCTCATTGCACTAATGTTTTCCCGGGAAATAATTTTCGCTCCTATCGCTGCCTGTATGGCAATCTGGAACTGCTGGCGCGGAACAAGATCTTTTAGTTTCTCGCAAAGTTTTCTGCCAAATTCCTGTGAGCGGCTGCGGTGAATTAATGAACTTAAAGCATCCACCTTATCGCCGTTTAATAAAATATCCATTTTCACAATGTCGCTTTCACGATAGCCGATAGGATGATAATCAAAAGAAGCGTAGCCGCGTGTTACACTTTTTAACCTATCATAAAAATCAAAAACAATTTCAGTTAAAGGCATTTCAAAACTTAGTTCAACACGGGTTGGCGTAAGATAAGTCTGATTGTTAAGGATTCCTCTTTTGCCAATGCAGAGCGACATAATGTTGCCGATATAATCCGGCTTTGTTATTATTTGCGCTTTGATAAACGGTTCCTCTATCTTTTCAATACGACTTGGGTCAGGCATCTGTGTCGGGTTGTTAACCGTTATTTTTTCGCCTTTCGTAGTGTAAGCATAAAAACTCACGTTAGGGACAGTAGTGATTACTGTTTGATTAAATTCGCGTTCAAGCCTTTCCTGGATAATCTCCATGTGCAACATGCCCAAAAACCCGCACCGAAAGCCAAAACCCAGTGCCTGGGAGGTTTCCAGTTCAAAAGTAAGTGAAGCATCATTTAGCTGCAGCTTTTCCATACAATCTCTCAACTCTTCAAACTCATCAGTATTTACCGGAAAAATGCCGGCAAATACCATTGGCTTTACTTCCTCAAAACCTTTGATGGATTCCTTACAAGGATTAAATGTTGTAGTGATCGTGTCTCCCACTTTTACTTCCTTCGCGTTTTTAATCCCCGTAATTACGTAGCCCACATCTCCGGCTTTCACTTCATTTTTTGGCATCATTCCCATTTTCAAAATACCTACTTCATCTGCATTGTATTCTTTCCCTGTATTTGAAAATTTGATCTTATCATTCTTTTTGAGAACGCCGTTGAAGATCCGGTAATAAACAATTATTCCCCTGAAACTATTGAAAACACTATCAAATATTAATGCCCGCAACGGAGCACTTACATCGCCGGTGGGCGCAGGAATCCGTTTTATGATTGCGGCCAGGATTTCTTCGATACCCACTCCTGTTTTAGCACTTGCATGTAAAATATCATCCTGTTTACAGCCAATCAATTCTATGATCTGGTCTTCAACTTCGCCAATCATAGCGCCATCCATATCGATTTTATTCAACACCGGGATAATTTCCAGGTCGTTGTCAATGGCAAGATACAAGTTGGAAATTGTTTGTGCCTGGATCCCCTGGGTAGCATCCACCAAAAGCAGGGCGCCCTCGCAGGCAGCGAGTGCCCGGCTTACTTCATAGCTAAAATCCACATGGCCTGGTGTATCAATTAAATTTAAAATATACTCCTGCCCTTCATACAGGTAATTGATCTGGATGGCATGGCTCTTAATGGTTATTCCCTTTTCGCGCTCAAGGTCCATATTATCAAGAACCTGGGCCTGCATTTCACGGTCGTTAACCGTATGGGTAAATTCCAGCAAACGATCCGCCAGCGTGCTTTTCCCGTGATCAATATGTGCAATAATGCAAAAGTTTCTGATATTCTTCATTTACCCAAAATAATTTTAAAAAACGCTGCAAAGGTAACAAAATGGCACGCATTAAATGATTAATTCTAACGTTATAACAGCAGTTTGGCAGTAGTTTTAAAAGGATTTTATAAAATCTAACAGGCTTTCCCGATATTAATTTTATTGATAAAAATTAATGTATCAATTTTGACCCCAATGAATTTCAAAAAAGAACTAATAAAAAATATCTTATTCAAAGGGATTAATGTTTTATTGTCTTTTATAGTTACGGTGCTCATCGTTCGTTTGCTTGGCACCAGGGGAAACGGAATCTTTTCATTGTTCATTGCAAATACCGCTATCATTGTTTTGGCAGTGAGTTTTAGTTTTAACTCAGGAGTTACCTACTACACCGCAAAGAATGAATTTTCTGATTCGAAACTTTTGAATTCGGTATTTATTATTTTATTGTTGCAGGTAATTTTCATTGTGTGTGCCAGTGAAGTTTTCCGTTCGATATTTGGCGTTTCTTTTTACATCGATGTTAATACCCCGGGGTTATCATATTGGGGCTCGCTGTATGTCTTTAGTATTCTCTTGAATGCGTATGTATCAGCCATCTTTAACGGACACAAATGGTTTGATTTACTTAATACAGCAACGATAATCACAAACCTCATTTTCTTAATTGTATTTGCTTTTTTACTTTATCAAAACTCTCCTCAACGTTTTGAAAATACTTTCCAAATTTTAAGAATCTACATTGGATTAATTTCTTTCCAGGCGCTGCTAAACTTCGGTATTTTATTAAAAAAGATCAGGTTTCGATTTCATTTCTCCATTTTAAAACCTGCGCAGTTCAAACTTATTTTTGCCTATGCGGGTGTAGCTTTCTTTTCAAACCTTTTTCAATTTCTCGCATATCGAATGGACTACTGGTTTGTCAATTATTTCCAAAATAAAGACGAATTAGGATTGTATTCACTGGCATCCAGGCTCAACCAGGTGTTGTGGCTTCTTCCGATGACCATCGCAGCCGTTATAATTCCCTTCACCGTTACAGCCTCCGAAGAATTGATGGAAAAAGTAAAATTGATTGTACGCCTTCAGTTTAATGCGTACCTCTTAATCGGCGCGTTACTAGCCGTTGCATCTCCATTTTTGATTCCGCTCGTTTTCGGCAACGATTTCAAAGGAACCGTTTTACCATTTATGATTTTGCTTCCGGGGGTAATCATCTTTACGATCACCACCATTCTCGCCGCCTATTTTGCAGGCATCAACAGGCAGGACATTAATTTAAAAATCTCCTTTTTTTGTTTCTTTACTATACTGATTGGGGATTTTTTACTCGTGCCGAAATTTGGCAAAGAAGGCGCGGCGGCTGCGAGTTGTATTGGATACGCGTTAAGTGGTTTCGCATCTTTGTATGTTTTTTCAAAAAAATCAGGGTGGAACTTTAAAGAACTATTAAGGTTCAGGAAAAAAGATATTATGCTTATAAAAAACATTTTCGACAATAAACAGAAAGAGCATGTATAATGTTTTATTTCTCGCAAGCTGGTATCCGTCGAAAGTAGATCCGTTTGACGGAGATTTTATAGAACGCCACGCGAAATCCATCAGCCTGGCAAACCGTGTTTTTGTCATTTATATTGTAAAAGATCCTTCAATAAAAAACGGAAAAGCAACAGTAAACAAACAAATTTCCGAAAATTTAATTTCCTTCAAAGCTTATTATCCATACTCAACGTTCAAAACCACCTGGCTCGAAAAAATTCATTCTAATTTTTATTCTTTTCGGCTTCACAAACAAATTTTCAAAACAATCGTAAGAGAGTATGGTATGCCTGATATTGTTCATTTGAACATTTTAATGAAAGCCGGCGTTTTCGCACGGTGGCTAAAGAAAAAATATAAGCGTCCATATGTATTAAGCGAAAACTGGACCGGGTATTACCCTGCAAGAAAAGATGGATTCAGACAACAATCGTTTCTCTATAAATATTTATCAAAAAAAATTTATAGTAACTGTGATCTGCCGTTACCCGTAACAAAAGATCTCGGTGAAAAAATGAACCAACTATTTGCAATCGAAAAGCGATTTAAGGTGATTCCGAATGTGGTCGATACTACCTTGTTTTATCCTTCCGGTAAAATCAGAAATAAAAAAAAACGATTCATTCATGCTTCCACTTTAGGATATCATAAAAATATACGCGGCATTTTAAATGTTACAAAAAAACTATACCAGCAACGCCAGGATTTTGAATTGTACCTTGCCGGTAATGCTTCTGCAGAGCTTTTCCAATGGACCAAAGATCATCATTTGCTCAACAAGTGCGTGTTTTTTACCGGGCCGGTTTCATACGGGGAAGTCGCCGAAAACTTCAGGAAGGCAGATGCACTTGTTATGTTCAGCCGTTACGAAAATCTTCCGTGTGTGATTTTAGAAGCGCTTTGTTCGGGCTTGCCGGTGATTTCAACAGATGTTGGCGGAATCAGGGAAGTGATCAATAAAGCTAATGGTATTTTGATAGAATCAGAAAATGAAGGTGCTCTGTTGCATGCGATGAATATTATGTTGGATAACTTAGAAAAATACGATAACGAAAAAATTGCTACTGCTGCCCGACAGACATTCAATTATACTACTGTTGGAAAAATGTTTAACGATGTCTATCGGGAGATTTTGGATAAAAACATACCGCGTTAAAAAATTATTACACCTTTCAGTAATTTTTACAACTTTGCGGATTAATAACAATTGAAGAATAAAAATTTTATTTAATTAAAATGTTCAAAGTTCGAAAAATCAATCCCAGGGCTACTTCAGAAATAAACACCGGTTTTGGTGTTAATTCTTCCGACTATGGTGGCAGGTTTTTAAATAAAAATGGCAGGCCAAATATTCAAAAACAGGGAGTAGGCTATTTGGAAAGAACCAGTTGGTATCACGTTTTGCTTGACATGTCCCGTATGAGGTTTGCGGCAACGATTCTTGTTTTTTACCTTTTAATCAACCTGGTATTTGGTTTCACCTATCTTTTAGCGGGTGTAAATCACCTAGCAGGAATAAATGCTCATTCCCGGTGGGAAGAATTTTCGGAAGCGTTTTTTTTTAGCTGCCAAACTTTTACCACTGTTGGTTATGGAAAAATAAGCCCTGACGGATTTATCACAAATTCTTTGGCAGCGTTTGAAGCCCTCATCGGGTGGGCAAGTTTTGCGGTGGTTACGGGCCTCCTGTACGGAAGATTTTCACGACCAAAAGCGTATATACGCTTTAGCGAAAAAGCATTGCTGGCGCCTTTTGAAGGCGGCAACGCAATCATGCTAAGACTGGCTCCTTTTAAAAACACAACTTTAACGGATGCAGAGGCAAAAGTAAGCGTCGGGCTGATCGTGGAAGAAAATGGTAAAAAGGTTAACAAGTTTTACCAACTGCCGCTGGAATATGAAAAAGTAAATTCCCTTACTTTAAGCTGGACAATTGTTCATCCCATTACAGAAAAAAGTCCGTTTTATCGTTTTACTGAAGAAGATTTTAAAAATGCGCAGGGAGAAATTTTAGTTTTTATAAAAGCATTTGACGACATGTTTTCAAATACGGTAGTGGCCAGAACTTCCTACACATTTGATGAATTGATCATGGGCGCAAAATTCAATCCTATGTATCACCGGTCAAAAAATGAAAACAAAACTTTATTACATCTTGAAAAATTAAATTCATTTTCAAAAGTGGATTTAAATTTCGATGCGAAGTAAAATAGTTATTGCAGTTATTTATTGGTTTACTGTATAAAAAAAGCCCGGTTGTTCCCCGGGCCTTAAATTATTAAACAACAATATCGCTCTACTTTTTCTTATTGGCTTTATAGCGCATGTCCGGTGTTCCGTCTTTTTTCGTTGGGCCTGTGGCCTTGCCGGTCGTTTTATTTTCCTTGTACCTTTTGTCCGGTGAGCCATCCGCTTTTAGATGAGTGGTTGAGGAGCTTTTTTCAACCTTGGTCGCTTTAGTTGGCTTCGAAGCTGTTGCAGGAGCTGTAACTTTTTTACCGGATTTTTTGTGAACAGTTTGAGCATTTGCATAGCCAAAGGAAGCTGCAACAAAAAGAATTGCGATGAGAATTTTTTTCATTGTTTTATGATTTAAAATTTGAAATATAAATGTAATGCTGCTTCAGGCATATCATTTCGTTAAATCATATTAACAATCTGCAATTTTACAATTGTATGAAGATCGGTTCCTGCGTTCCTGTTTTTGTTCTCAACCCTTCAAACCTTCGATAATCTGCGCGAAGTCGGAGGCATTGAGAGAAGCGCCGCCAACAAGTCCGCCATCAACATCCGGCTTACCAAAGATTTCCTTTGCATTATTTGCTTTTACGCTTCCACCATATAATATCGAAATACTTTGAGCCACATCGTTTCCGTATTTTTCTGTCAAAACGTTTCGTATGTGCGAATGCATTTCCTGCGCCTGCTCTGCAGTAGCGGTTTTGCCGGTGCCAATTGCCCATATGGGTTCGTAAGCAATAACGAAATTTTCAATTTCAGTGGCTTCAAGGTGAAGAAGGCTTTCTTTCAATTGGGTTTCTACATATTCATTCTGTGTTCCGCCTTCACGTATGGCTAACGATTCGCCACAACAAAATATCGGATGTATCTTATTTTTAAGGCAGATGTCTATTTTTTGCGAAAGCGTAAAATTATTTTCATGAAAATATTCCCTTCTCTCGCTATGGCCGATGATAACATAATTCACCTGGCAGGATGCCAGCATGGGCGCGCTTATTTCACCGGTATAAGCACCCGATTCCTTTGTATAGCAATTTTGAGCAGCTACTAAGTAACCTTTTCTGTTTTTTAGTTTATCATTTGCCAAAAGCAAATAAGGGAAAGGCACAGCAAAGATTGCCAATTGGTTTTCTGAAAGCTGAATGTTTTTTTCAACGATATCACCCAGCAACTGCGTTGCTTCTTCCAGTGTTAAATTCATCTTCCAATTTGCCGCGGCTATTTGTTTTCTCATCTTTTTAAATTTTTAGTAGATTTTTTTTAGTGATTGAATTTCGTTTTCAGTAATTTCCTGATCTTTTAATTTCTTCCAATTATTAATATCGGCAATTGCTTTTTCAAAAATATATTTTTCTTTTCCCCAGGTAAAATTGTCGATAAATTTTGGAGGAAAAGGGTTTCCAAAAATACTGCAACATACGCCAACAATACTCCCTGTATTAAAAGAGGTGTTAATGGCACAACGGCTATAATCGCCCATTAGTAATCCGCATTTGGTGCCGGCCGCAACAAAATCATTCTCTTTTTTGCTCCAGATTTTTACCAAAGAAGCATTGTTTTTTAAATTTGAATTACTGGTTCCGGCGCCAAGATTGCACCACTCTCCCACTACCGAATCGCCCAAATACCCGCCATGTCCTTTATTGGAAAATGCCATCAGCACAGAATTTTTTATTTCTCCCCCGGCGAGACAGTATGGGCCGATAGTGGTGGCCCCATAAATTTTAGTTCCCATTTTTACACGGCTGCCTTCGCCGATTGAAACAGGGCCGCGTAGCAAACAGCCTTCCTGTATTTCGGCGTTTGTGCTTATATATATCGGTCCGTCTTCAGCATTTAAAATGGAGAAATTTATTTTTGCGCCTTCCTCGATAAAAATATTTTCCGGCTTGATCAAATGATTGGAAACATCAGGCTTTACCGACTTTCTGCCTGAAGTAATCATTTCAAAATCCTGTATGAGCGCCCAATGATTATATTCAAAAATTTGCCACGGATGCTCAAGAAGTTTGCAATCGGGTGAAAAAGAAATTTTTTCTTTTTGCAATGAAAGTGTTTTCAAAAACGCATGTGATGGAATAAAATTAGCCGGATATTCCACACAATCCGATCTTTCGAAATCATGCAACAGTTTTTCTGATGCGATAAAAACTTTTCCCGGAAAATAAAATTTCCATTTTTCAAAAATGGTAAGAATGCCTATCCTTGTATGAGCCGGCGAACGAACAACTCCAAAAGGAAATAAGGAGTTTTTAAAAGACATATCATCAAGCAAAATATTCATTCGCTATTCTTATTATTAAGCACAATTGATGAAATTAAAAAAAATCCCCCAACGAAGGGGGATAAAAAATCAAAACGAATAATAATTATTTCTTTTTCTCGTAACGTTTTCTGAACTTATCAATACGGCCGGCAGTATCAACCAGCATATTTTTACCAGTATAAAAAGGATGAGAAGTATTTGAAATTTCCAGTTTAACAACCGGGTATTCTTTACCATCTTCCCATTGAACCGTTTCTTTTGAAGCTGCTGTGGAGCGGCTCAAAAACATAGTATTGTTACTCATATCACGGAAAACTACAAAACGGTAGTTTGATGGATGAATGTCTTTTTTCATATTTCTTTAGTTTGAGCATGGATTTTGCCATGCAATTTTTGAGTGTGCAAAGCTAAGGCAATAAAATATATTGACAAAACGAAAAAATCTAATTTTTCATGTTTATATATTGAAGTGCCAATCCAAGGTCCCAATTCTTTGAAGCCTGTATAACTGCCTGAAGATCATCTATTTTCTTACCCGAAACCCGCACAATGTCATCCATTATCGATGCCTGAACTTTAAATTTTTCGTCTTTTATCAGCTTTACAATTTTTTTTGCATCTTCCTGGCTAATCCCATTTCTTACAGGAATTTCTTTTTTTACAATTTTACCACTTTGAAAAGGCTCTTTACTTAAATCATAAATTTCAGCCGCCAACCCCTGCTTCATGCTTTTGCTGATAATTACGTCAATGATCTGCCCCAATTTCATTTCGCTATCGGCTTCAAGGTTTAATTTAAAATTTTTCTTATCCAAATCGATCACTACGTGATTGCCTTTAAAATCAAACCTGTTCTTAATTTCTTTTGAAGCCGTATTTACAGCATTATCAAGGGTTTGAAGGTCTACTTTACTTACGATATCAAATGAAGGCATAATGATTTTTTATTTACAGAATCGATTGATAATAACCATCGCAATTTACAAAAATCGGATTAAACAACCGGGCACTACAATTTACCTGTCGGCCGGAAAAGAAAAATATGTGAAATTGTTTCGTTTACTGCTAAAGAAATATCGACGCAAGTTTCAAAGAGGTTATTTTTACAACTTTATCTATGGAACTTATTCAAAAATATTTTGACGATTTTTCTGAAACCCAGGTACAACAATTCGCTGCATTGAAAGGGCTTTATGAAGAATGGAATCAAAAGATAAATGTTATCTCCAGGAAAGACATGGAGCAATTTTATGAGCATCATGTGTTACATTCTTTGGCCATTGCCACCCAATTTGATTTTCCTCCGGCTTGCCAGGTAATGGATCTCGGTTGTGGTGGTGGATTTCCCGGAATCCCGCTCGCTATTTTTTATCCAAATGTTCATTTTCATTTGGTTGACAGCATTAATAAAAAACTAAAAGTGGTGGAAGCTGTTGCTGGGGCAATTGGTCTTACAAATGTAACGGTACAGCATACACGCGCGGAAGATATTACCGATAATAAATTTGACGTTGTCGTTTCAAGAGCAGTAGCACCTTTAAAAGATCTTTGGTATTGGAGCAAACCGTTGTTGAAAAAAAAGCCCGTTGATCAACCCAAAAAAATATCCGGTCTCATTTGTTTAAAAGGAGGAGACCTTTCAAAAGAAATTCATGAAAGCGGCCTGAAGCCAAGGGTTTGGGAGATCAGCAAAATATTTGACGAAGATTTTTTTAAAGAAAAATATATCTTGTCGATTAGCTGATTACCCAATTAGCTAATTAATTCTACCAATTCAACTCCAACACATTGTTATCCAAATTTACATCTGCCATTCTTTTTGTCGGATCTATTTCTGCTTTTATCAATTGATTCAAGGGATGTTTAAATTCAACAATGTAAGTTGGGTTTGTCCAGTTCCATTCTTTATGAATAAATCTTTTCTCATCACTTTCGGCGGGTTTATTAGCCAGCATCATGTCCATCGGAATATAATGCAGTTCTTTGGTACTGTCTTTAAATGTAAGCTCAAGATCAATAGGCATGGGCATTTGGCCAATTCTGCGTAATCTTATTTTTGTTACACCTCCATCTTCCCAAAGACTGTCAATGCTATAATCGATCGTTTTGGTTGTATTCAGCCAATATTCTTTATACCAACCCAGTTGAATACCGCTCACATCCTGTGCTACTTTAAAAAAGTCATTGGGATTAGGATGTTTGAATCGCCATACATGATAATATTGAAGTAATATTTTATCCCTCACTGAGTCGCTTACTATGTATCCCAGTTGCTCCAGTAACATTTCACCTTTTGAATAAGCATTAATTTCATATGCCAAATTCGTATTATAATGATCTGAATTCGTGGTCATTGGTTCAGCCAGGTCTGTTTTTGTCATTAAAAAATAATAATTCCGGTATGCGCCGGAATGATTTAAGGGAAGCCTTGCGGGTTCCTGCAGGCCTTTTACTTTTCTGTAGTAAGCATACACCTCTCCTTCGGCATAGCTCGTATAACCTTCATCCATCCAGGGATGTTCATTCTCATTGGAGGCCAGCATCATCTGGAACCAACTGTGCATCCATTCATGAAATACAGTGCCGAGGCTTGGTCCTTTTATCAGGGTTGCCATCGGGTACTCCATTCCGCCATCACCACCTTGGATAAATGAATATTGGGGATACATATACTTACCAAACCTTTTTTCCATATAGGGCAAAACGGTAACGGCTGCATCCGCAACTGTGTGCCATTTTTCCTCGAGGGAATCAACTTTCTTGTAGATGACATTTAAAGTAACGCCATCTGCGTGCTTTACCAAATGTTCATAATCCGGATCAGCAGCCCACACAAAATCATGCACATTCTTTCCAATAAAATGCCAGGTGCGATCTTTTGAAGAAATGCTTTTTAAAGGTGTGCCTTCTTTGTCATATCCCCAACCGATTTGTGAGGCATTTTCCAACACACCCGTTGCGCCGATTTTATAAGATTTATCCAGCCTGATCGTAACATCATAATCTCCCCAAACGCCATAGAATTCACGTGCTACATATTGTTCGGTATGCCAGCCCTCATAATCATACTCACATAATTTCGGATACCATTGGCTCATACTGTAACGAATCCCTTCTGCATTATCACGTCCGCTTCTCCTTATCTGCACCGGAACCTGGTCTTCAAAAACAAGGTCAAACGTCACCGAACTTTTGCCGGCTATAGGTTTGGTAAGATCTACTTCCAGGATAGTTCCATGAACCTGCATCGGTTGCGCCACACCATTCATCTTCAATGATATTATCTTCTCATAACCGATCTCAGAAGGTGTCAATTTTGAAATTCGATCTTTTACTCTTGAGTCCCAGTCAGGCCTGCCATTGATTGATACTTTTCCCAGCTCACGGCTTCTTACGTCCATTTCACTTCCGGGTTGGAAAGCATTCCAATACAAATGAAAATAAACTTTATCCAATTTATCAGGCGAATTGTTGGTATAAACCAATTTTTCAGTTCCGTTTACCAGGTTGGTTTGAACGTCCAAATGCACGTTCATGTTATATTTCACCCTTTGCTGCCAGCGCCCGGGCTGAGCGTTTACAAAAAGGAAACACGCAAAATTAGTGAGCAATAAAAGTGTGAGTTTTTTATTCATAATATTCCAAATTTCAAAAAAGTGTAAACATCGCAAAAAATAAAGTGAAAAAAAATGAAAATTCTCTATAAATGTTCGTTTACTGTTTGTTACCGGCAACTATAATTACAATCTCGCCTTTTACGGTTTTTGAGTTAAAATGATCATGTACTTCCTGTAAAGTCCCGCGCTTATTTTCCTCGAAAATTTTTGTCAGTTCACGGCTAACACTGCATTGTCGTTCTACTCCGAAATATTCTATAAAATCCTTTAAAGTTTTTACCAGGCGCATCGGGCTCTCATAAAAAATCATTGTTCTCTCTTCTTCTGCCATCTTTTTCAGGAAAGTTTGTCTTCCTTTTTTAAGGGGTAAAAAGCCTTCAAAACAAAAGCTGTTCATCGGCAGCCCACTATTGACCAATGCCGGAACAAAAGCTGTCGCGCCGGGAAGGCACTCAACTTTGATATCATTCCTGATGCATTCACGTACTAATAAAAAGGCAGGATCGCTCACGCCCGGCGTACCGGCATCCGTGATCAAAGCCATCGTTTTGCCCGACAACAACTGCTCCGTAAGATGCCCCACTACTTTATGTTCATTATGCTGATGATAGGCAGAAGTTGGTTTTTCAATTTGATAGTAACGGAGAAGCTTACCCGAAGTTCGTGTATCTTCTGCAAGAATAAGATCAACCGTTTTCAACACTTCTATTGCCCTGAAAGTAATATCTGCCAGATTACCTATGGGAGATGGAACAATGTAAAGCATGTTAATTTGAAAATGTGAAAATTATAAAATGTGAAAATTATTTAAATACAACGCGAGAGATAGCTATCAGTTTGCTAATTTTCAAATCTTCTCATTTGCTAATTATCTTTAGCTAATTGCTATGGTAAATTCTTCCATTACAGGGTTTGCCAACAATTTTTTTGATGCTTCTTCTGCAATGGCACGCGCCTCTTCCTGGCTTTCCGCTTCGATCCGGAGTTGGATATGCTTGCCGATTCTAACATCATTTATTCTTTTAATTCCAAGGTTGGCAAGGCCACCCATCACCGCTTTTCCCTGCGGATCCAGCAATTCTTTAAGCGGCATTATTTTTATTTCTGCAACAAAGGTCATTCAACATTATTTTTTGATCCGATCGCTTTCGGAATGGTTAACGATAGTAAAACATAAACTACAAATACAACAGGTACTGCAATCCATTGCAAAAATAACGCAGCAATAATTGCAATTGCTAATAAAATAATTTTTGGCATATTATTCTTCAAAGTAAAGTCAGAAAACTTTAGCGCCATCATCCGATGATTACTTACCATTAAATAACTGAGCAAAATAATCACGCCATATAAAAACCATTTATTTATTACAATACCATTTATAGCGGGAATATAATTAAAATGTAAGATCAGGGGAAACGACGCGACTAATATTCCGACGGCAGGCACAGGAACGCCTTTAAAAGAAAATTGCTGAGAGCTATCTAAATTAAATTTCCCAAGACGGTATGCAGCTGCACAAGCCACTATAAATGCTGGAACCATCCAAATAATAGAAACATCCAGACCGTTGTCTTCACGCGCGAAACTAAAACGCAACAACTGATAAAGAATAACCGCTGGCGCTACGCCAAAACTTACTAAATCACTTAGGGAATCAAGCTGCTTTCCAAGTTCACTTGTTGCTTTTAGCAACCGCGCAACAAAGCCATCCAGGAAATCGATTAACGCCGCAATAATAATACAAACCGCAGCCCAGCTTATCCTTTCGGGAATATTAAAGCTGCTGTTGTATTGATCATTGATGTAAAAAATCACCGTATTGGTTTGCAGGGCAAATACAATCGCCAGGCAACCGGCAAATAAATTGAGAAGGGTAAAGAGGTTGGGAATTTGTTTCATCGAAATGATTATTTGCTCTGTTTCATCAATGATTCGATGTCTTCTACCGTTATTGGTATGTTTTTCATCAAATCCTTATTACCGTTTTTGGTGATCCAATAGTTATCTTCAATTCTCACTCCCATTTTTTCCTCTTCTATATAAATACCCGGCTCTATAGTGAAGACCATCCCTGCTTTTATCGGTTCAGTCCTGGTTCCCAGATCATGAACGTCTATTCCCAAATGATGCGAAATTCCATGATACAAATATTTCCTGTATGCCCTGTTACCGGGATCTTCATTTTTCACATCCGATCTTTTCAAAAGTCCTATTTTCTGGAAAAGTTCAGTAGCCTTATCTCCTACCTTTTCTGTGTAATCATTAATACTGATTCCCGGTTTTAAAATCGAAGCGCAAAAATAATGAAGATCAAGGCAAGCATTATAAACCGTCTTTTGTCTTTTGGAAAATTTGCCGTTGACAGGAATCGTCCTGGTCAGGTCAGCTGAATAATTTCCGTACCGCGCTCCAAAATCCATCAGTATCATTTCACCATCCTTACATTCCTGGTTGTTTTCAATATAATGAAGAGTCCTCGCACGATCTCCACTTGCAATAATGCTGCTGTATGCAGGGCCACTGGAGCGCTGCGAAAGAAATGAATGCCAGATCTCCGCGTCAATTTCATACTCCATCACGCCTGGTTTAATAAATTTCAACAAGCGGCGAAAGGTATTGTCTGTAATATCAATTGCTTTTTGCATTACTTCTATTTCCAGTGGCGTTTTTATTGCGCGCAATTCTTTCATGATTTGTGCGCTACGCTTATAATTATGCAAAGGATAACGTTCACGCATATACGCAGCATACCTGTAATCCCTTACAGGCACCTCATTCGCCTTGCGGTCATTTTCGTTCGTGTTAAGATAAATGGTATCCGCCAGGTGAATCCATTGCTGCAACATGCCATCCAGCTCATCCAGCCAAACAATTGTTTTTATCCCCGAAATGGCTTCACCTTCGTTTTTTCTTAAAAGATGACCGTTCCATTTTTCTTTTAATTCGTTGGGACGAACCAAAACCAATACTTCACGATATTTAGGATCAGGATTACCGGGAAATAAAATTACCATCGTATCCTCCTGCTCAATGCCCGAAAGCCAAAACAAATCAGAGTTTTGTACAAATGGTATCAACGCGTCTCCATTCATAGGCAATTCATCATTGCTGTTAAATATCGCGATTGAATTCTTATCCATTTTCGCTGTAAACCTTTTCCTGTTTTCTATAAATATCTGCGGATTAAGCGGTAAATATTTCATGTTTTTATTTTTGAATTTTCGGACCTTTTTTCAGGCCAAAAAGCAAAAGCTTTCTGAGAAATTATTTTGCAATATACACGAATAAAATATTTTAGTTTTTTAAAATGGTAAGCGTGTATGAACCACACGATAAAAAAAATATTTTTTTATCGTGTTTAATGATTTTCAGATTGCGGCCTCCTTTTATTTAATCATTACTAAGTTTTATTAAAGATAAAATACCTCAATAGAAAAAGGATAAGATACAAACACAGAAAAACCGGGCATTTTAGAGGAGAGGCAAAAAATTGAAAGTCTAACTTTGCCATCTAACTAAAAAATGAGTTCATGTCAGTGCCCACCATGTTTAAAGTGCCAATGAATGTATTGTTGTCAACCGGTCTGCCTTCTGCTGAAAATATCCACTACCAACTTCCTCCGGATGCGCTCGTGGAACAATGTCTCGAAAGAAATGAAGGAATACTAAATGATACCGGCGCTCTTGTGATCAATACCGGGACATTTACGGGCCGTTCGCCCAAAGACCGGTTCATTGTAAAAGATAATATCACAGCCAATGCAGTTAATTGGAGCGAGATAAACCAACCTATAGAGCCGCAATATTTTGATAGCCTTTATAAAAAGATGATCGATTATTTGAGTGATAAGATGATTTGGATAAGGGATTCTTTTGCCTGCGCAGATCCGGAGTACCGCCTGAAGATCAGGAGTATTAATGAAGATCCTTGTAGTAATTTATTTGCGTACAATATGTTTTTGCGTCCTTCTGAAAATGAACTTGAAAATTTCGAGCCAGATTGGTATATAATTCACGCACCCGGATTTGTTGCTGACAATGGAGTGGATGGTACTAGGCAGGGAAATTTTACCATTATCAATTTTACAAAGAAGGTGATTCTTATCGGTGGCACTGCTTACACCGGAGAAATCAAAAAAGCCATCTTTTCTGTGTTGAATTTTATCCTGCCAAAAGAGCGAAATGTGTTAAGTGTACATTGCTCGGCAAATGTGGGAAAAGATCATGATACAGCTTTGTTCCTTGGTTTAAGCGGGACGGGAAAAACTACACTTAGCGCCGATCCTGAAAGAAAATTAATTGGTGATGATGAACATGGATGGACAGAAAATGCCGTTTTTAATTTTGAGGGAGGCTGCTATGCGAAGACGATCAATCTGAGCGCCGATCATGAACCCCAAATTTTTAACGCAATCAGGCCCGGCGCTTTGGTTGAAAATGTAACTTTTATTCCAGGCACCAATAAAATTGATTTTACCTGTAAAAAAATTACCGAAAACACCCGCGTGAGCTATCCGATAAATTTTATCGAAAACGCGATGGACCCTTCTGTTGGTGATATACCGAAAAATATATTTTTACTTACTGCCGACGCATACGGAATTTTACCTCCTATCAGTAAACTTACACCAGGCCAGGCCATGTACCAGTTCATTAGCGGATATACGGCAAAGGTTGCCGGAACCGAAGAAGGAATTAATAAGCCGAAACCCGTATTCAGCGCTTGTTTCGCGTCGCCTTTTATCCCGCTGCATCCGGCCGTGTATGCAGAGATGCTTGGCAGAAAAATGAAAGAACAAAAAGTAAATGTTTGGATGGTTAATACCGGCTGGACCGGCGGCCCTTATGGCGAAGGAAAAAGAATGAAATTGCCTTTTACAAGGGCGATGATCAGCGCCGCATTGAATGGAAATCTGGATGATGCCGAATTTGAACCGCACCCTGTTTTTGGTGTGTTGATGCCCAAAGTTTGTCCTTGTGTACCTTCCATTATTTTAAATCCACGCAACACGTGGAAAAATAAAAAAGCCTACGATAAAAAAGCAAAAGAACTGGCAATAAGGTTCATTGAAAATTTTAAAAAATTTTCCGATCATGCCGGAGATGAGATACTGGCAGCGGCTCCTGTAATTGACTAATTAAAAATAAAAATCCGGAGAATTTGTTCGTTTACCGGAAAGAATCTGCAAATAGATTCCTTAAAACAATCCATATAATTGTGCATCAATCTGGTTGAGGATAATACCGAGATCTTCTTCGCTTTCAGCAAATTTATTTTTGTCTGCGTCTACAATCAATAACGGACCTTCTTTATAACCGTCGATCCATTTATTATAATAATCGTTCAGCTTTTTCAAATAATCAAGGCGGATATTTTCTTCATATTCGCGGCCACGCTTTTGTATTTGTGCTACCAGCGTCGGGACAGAAGCATTCAGGTAAATCAACAGATCCGGAGGCTTAACCATTGATTTTAAAGTTTCAAAAAAAGAATAATAATTAGTAAAATCCCTCTTGGTCATCAACCCCATGTCATGAAGGTTGGGAGCAAAAATATTGGCATCTTCATAAATGGTTCTGTCCTGGATCACAGTTTCCGTCCCGCGTTGAATTTCCAACAATTGATTCAACCTGCTGTTTAAAAAAAATATTTGCAGGTTAAAACTCCATCGTGGCATTTCTTCATAAAAATCATTAAGATATGGATTATGGTCAACATCCTCAAATTGCGGAATCCATTTATAATGCTTGGCCAGTAATTCAGTTAATGTGGTTTTACCTGCACCAATATTTCCGGCAACTGCAATATGTTTTGGTTTTTTTGATTTAGCCATTTAGTCTTAATTTTTTAATGCTCATTCTATTTTTTTTCGTTCTTTGGCAGGTCTTTAAAAGTAAATATAAAATCGATATGGAAGATTTTTTATTTAAAAAAACCTGACCAAAGAATAGCCATATTAAAGTTCGGTGGAAGCCAGGAAGTGTCGGTCAGTAACTATGCGCGACTAAAAATAATTTAATCCCATTGCATTTCTCACTTTTTGCATGGTTGCTTCAGCGCTGGCAATTGCTTTTTCAGCGCCCTGTTTCATCACTTTTTGCAAATAAGCCTCGTCATTTAAAATATCATTCACCTTTTGCCTGATTGGTGCAATAAACTGGACCATATCTTCAGCCAATTGCTTTTTCATATCACCGTATCTTATAGAGCAATCATTAAATTTATCTTCAAAAAGCTGAAGTGTTTGGGGGTTGCTTACCAGTTTCATCAATGAAAAAAGATTTTCAATATAATCCGGTTTTACCGAATTATTTTGGGTAGGACCACTATCTGTCTTGGCTTTCATAATTTTTTTCCTGATCGCGTCGTCTTCGTCGCCCAGGTAAATTGTGGCCATTTGATTTTCGCTTTTACTCATCTTTCCGGAACCATCCAACGAAGGCACTTTTACCAGTTCACTGTTAAAATTAAAGGCAGCAGGTTCGGGGAAGACGTCTCCGTAACGATGATTAAACCGGTTCACATAATTTCTTGTGATCTCAAGGTGTTGTTCCTGGTCTTTTCCAACAGGCACATACCTGGCACGATGAATTAAAATATCAGCGGCCATTAAAACGGGATAAGTTAGTAACCCCGCATTTACGTTATCGGGATGTTGTCTCACCTTGTCTTTAAAAGTAGGCGTCTTTTCAAGCTCGCCTTTATAAGCGAGCATATTTAAATATAAATACAATTCAGCCGTTTGGTACAAATGGCTCTGGCAATATAATGCCACCTTTTCCGGATCAAGGCCACAGGCAATATTTTCAGCCAAAACCCTGTGAACGTTTCCTTTTAATTCTTTTGTATCAGGATGTGTTGTGAGAGAATGAAGATCAGCCACCATAAAATAGCACTCATAATCTTCCTGCATTTTCACATAATTGCGGATGGCGCCAAAATAATTTCCAAGGTGCAAAAAACCTGTTGGCCGAATGCCGCTCATTACTATCTCTTTCTCCTTTTTCATAAGTTGGCGAAGATAAAGAGATTTTCAATTTGCATTTAACGGTTGTCATAGATTTTAAGCTGCTAAAAAGTGATGAGCGGAATAATGCGCGCCATCAACGACAAAAATTAAAGAAATAAACCTTTTATATTTGCTTTATGGATGTAAATGATGCTTTAATTGAAAAACTGGCCAATCTTTCGCGGCTCGAATTTGATGAAAATGAAAAGGAAGAAATAAAAAGTGATCTTGAAAAGATGATCGGTTTCATAGATAAATTAAACGAATTGGATACCGCCGGCGTGGTACCATTACTTCACATGAGCGAAAACAAAAACGTTTTCAGAAAAGATGAAGTAAAAGGCGAAATCCGCAGGGAAGATGTTTTTAGAAACGCACCATTACATGATGAAGAATTTTTTAAGGTACCTAAAGTGATCAAGAAGTAACATTCATTTGAACATTGGAAAATATGAAAATTGGAAATACTGAACCAACTAACTTATAAACTGGTTACCTGATTTACCAATTAGTAATTAACCAATAAACCAATTAACGCATACATGTCTTCAATTATACAATTAGAGAATATTCAAAAGAATTATTATCTCGGCAAGCAGGAATTAAAAGTACTTAAGGGTATTTCACTCGAGGTTTTTAAGAAAGAGTATGTTGCTTTGATGGGGCCGAGTGGAAGTGGAAAATCAACTTTGATGAATATTCTCGGTTGCCTCGACTCTCCTACTGCCGGGCGATATATTTTAAACGGAGAAGATGTAAGCAAAATGGAAGACGACGGCCTGGCTGACGTACGAAATAAAGAAATCGGTTTCGTATTTCAACAATTTAACCTGCTCCCCCGCCTGACTGCTGCGGAAAATGTTGCACTGCCTTTAATTTATAATGGTACGGCAAAAAAAGCAAGAACAGAACTGGCACTTGAAATGCTCGACAGGGTTGGCCTCGCCGACAGAAGTCATCATAAACCGAATGAACTTTCCGGTGGTCAAAATCAGCGGGTTGCTATTGCCCGCGCATTAGTAAACAATCCTTCCATTATTCTTGCGGACGAACCAACCGGAAATCTTGATTCAAAGACTTCCGGCGAAATCATGCAAATTTTTGATAAAATTCAAAAAGACGGTAACACGGTAATCCTGGTAACGCATGAAGAAGATATTGCCGACCATGCCCACAGAATAATCAGGCTGAAAGACGGTCAAATAGAAAGTGATCACGCCAATGAAAAGAAAATTGCCGCCATCGGTTAATTCTTTTTATTACTGATTTTACTCCTTGTTGTAAAAGAGGCACCAAGATAGAAGATGGTAGAGATCGTTCCTTTAGAATCCGGATGCATTAATAAAATAGTATTTAAAATATTATTTGGAAATTCCCAAATAATCTTTTTACCTTCATTCCTGATTTATCCTACACACAGTACACATACGTACACACAGATTCAATTACCATGATAAAATCCATATGTTAATAGAGTAACATCTATTTTCACAAAAGGTTTTATAGCGGTTCAATTTATTTTTCAAAATTGAGCTTCATTATTTTATACTGTTGATTTCTTTTTTCTTTCCTGGTTAAAAATAGGCTCTGTAATATTCAAATTGTAACCCCCATGGTTGATACAGCGCTCATATTGCTTAGGGACGAACTGACAAATTATCTTTCCACAAAAGATACAGCAACCGTTGTAATTGACAACATAGGAATGCTTGAAACTCCTACCGGCAGCTCACTCACGGACAACATCGTCATTACGCTCGTAAATATTGAAGAAGAAAGTACGTTAAAAAATCAACCCTCTGTCGGGAGGCCATTTTTGAATAACGCGGTTTATGAAAATGCACCGGTTTATCTTAATCTCTATGTCCTATTCACCTGCAATTATTCGGGCAATGATTATGTGCTCGCTTTAAAAAGGCTCTCCTATATTATTTCTTTCATACAAAGTAAAAATATTTTTTCAGCTTCTTCTTCGGTATCGGGTGGTGCCATTAACCTGGACGATAATGATTTGGTGAAACTCAAATTTACGATGGAATTATATACGCTAACCTTTGAACAGATCAATCATTTGTGGGGATCGCTTGGTGGCAGGCAATTACCTTTCGTAATGTATAAACTAAGACTGGTAAGCATTACAGAGCGAGCCAAAGTAAGAGAAGCGCCGTTGATAGAAGAAATAGAAATTGGAATTAATAAAACAACAGACAATTAATATGGCATTGATTTATAAAATACTGTTTGAAGTAAAATTGATCCATGAATTTTTCTTTACCGATAAAAACGGTGATACAATATTCGCGCAAGCCAATCAAAGCGACCGGATGAATCTGCTGCTCGATGAATTCAGCGGCGACAGAAAATCTATCAACGATGATGTGACTTTTGACTTTCCTGAAAACCTTGCGGCAGATTATAAAAATTATCATTTAAAGATTATTCCCGGCTACTCAGGCTGTAAAGTGGCCATCCGTGTAAATCAAAAAACGCTTGATGACAATACTTTGGTTTACGAGCCTTTCGAACCATTACCCGACAACTTTGACATTAATATTCTTGTTTCAAAGAAAAATAATTTAATAGAAGAATATTCCGACTCAATATTATACCGGCCGGTTTCTTCTCTCTATTTCTTCACCAACGAAACATCTTTAAGTCCAAAAATATTTCCGTTTTTAACGAACGATATCTCACCTTTTGACAGCAGCAAAATCTATCAGCAGGGCGAGTTGGCTTCATTTGGCACTAACGATATCAGGGAATTTTACAATGATGGCACGGCCGATCAATGGTTCCCTGTAGCGGGCGGCTCGTTTGCCAATGAGAATGACCAACTGCTTATGCCGGTGAAGTTTTATTATTCTTTTCCTGGGGATTCCAACATTACCGATGCTTCATTTGAATTAAGAGATAAAAACAGCAACATCGTTAAAACGGTTTCGGCCCACAATGATGATTACATTCAAAAAACGCTCCTCGATTTTTCCGATCTGAAGGATTTGATTTCCCTGCATGAAAATTTCACCTACCCGAATGTTATTTATTCCCTGGAAATAAGTGGCAGCAATGGTTTTACAAAAAAACATTCACTGGTATTCAGCAACAGCTTTTACAGCAGGGAAATCTGGGGACTTATCAATATCAGGCCGAAAGTCACTAACGCCGCTTTCAACTTATTTGGTAACGACGGATTTATCATTAAGCGAAGGAGCCCCGTAGATGTGTGGACCGAAGCGCCAATTTTTGAGATACCTGTCAAAAGCAGGTTCGCCTTTTGGAGATTCAGAAACGTGAATGGAAAGGAATTAAAACTGGATCCTTCATTGACGGATTATCTTTTTAAAGACGGCTTGAATTTATTAAGCCTGCAGCCCAATTCCGTTTCAAATTCTTATTACAAATTACCAAAGCAGGGAAGTACGGACACAAAATATTTTCCCGGCCCGGTAAATTTCCAGGTTGCAAAAGATGAGAAGCAAAGGGTATGTTTTGATATCATGGTGCCGGTATCAGACCTGTTTCCGGTGGTGTAAGAAGCAGTAAACAGATAAATAAAGCCAAAAATTATTTTAAAACTTTAAATAATAATTCCATGCCAGCAGATTATAAAACCCCCGGAGTGTACATCGAGGAAATCCCTCATCTCCCGCCAAGCATCGCATCCGTTGAAACTGCCATTCCCGCCTTTATTGGCTATACTGAAAAGGCCCAATGGAAGGAAGCGGACGATTTGCACAATAAACCGAAGCGAATAGAATCGCTGCTGCAGTATGAACAATATTTTGGTTATCCCTCACCCGAAAACGGGAGTATAACGGTTGCCTTTACCAGTTCGGGTTCCCGAACCGAGGTAAATGGAAAAGTAGATGAAAAACTCCGTTCCCAATTTTTAATGCATTATTCGATGCAGATGTTTTTTGCCAACGGCGGCGGCCCTTCTTGGATAACCTCTGTGGGAGATTACACTACAACAGGAGGACAGATAATTGCACAGGATTTAAAAGATGGACTGGCTGAAGTGGCTAAAATAAATGAGGTTACGCTGTTGTTATTTCCTGATGCTGTTAACCTGGGAAGCGATACAGATTATTACGATGTATATTCTACGGCTATAGCGCAGGCAGTAAAGCTGCAGGACCGTTTTGTGGTGATGGATGTTTATCATAATGTGGCTAACGGAGAAGACTGGGATTTTGATATTAATGGAAACGGTGGAACAGGAGGATTGAGAAATTTAATTTCAGGTACGACAGATGAACTGAAATACGCCGCGGCTTATTTTCCTCAAATCTACACAGGCGTTGATTACAATTACAAAATGCCGAATGATCAAACAACGGATAATGATGCCTCTATAATTGTTACAGGTACTGCCGCTTCAAATCTTGCGGATCTGAAAAATCTTAATAACGCTCAATATTTCCAGGCAAAAAATGCCATCAGCAATATTCAGATGTTGCTGCCGCCATCGCCTGCAATTGTAGGTATATACGCAGCAGTAGACAATGCACGCGGAGTATGGAAAGCGCCTGCCAATGTGAATATTGAAAACGCTATCAGGCCTCAATACTTAATAACTAATGACGAACAGCAGAATTTAAATGTAGATGCTCTCGCAGGCAAATCGGTAAATGTGATAAGAAAATTTGAAGGTCGAGGCCCAGCCATTGTTTGGGGCGCACGCACGCTTGCCGGCAACGACAATGAATGGAGATATATTTCTGTTCGCAGGTATTTTAATATGGTAGAGGAATCCACTAAAAACGCTACTGAGCAATTTGTATTTGAACCCAACGATATCAATACCTGGGTGCGTGTAAAATCAATGGTAGGCAATTACCTCACCCAGCAATGGAAATCCGGCGCATTAATGGGCGCATCTACAAAAGAAGCCTATTTCGTTCACGTAGGCCTGGGCGAAACGATGACGGAGCAAGACATTTTTGAAGGCCGCATGATAGTCGAGATCGGGTTGGCAGTGGTAAGGCCCGCAGAGTTTATCATACTCAGGTTTATGCACAAAATGTTGCAGGAATCTTAATCAAAAAAATTATCCATTTAAAAAATATTATCATGAATATTCAAAAACGAAATGGCGATGGCCCCCCACCTGACAATGGCGATGATTGCAAAGACAAAGACAACGCTTCACGGATTCAAAGGATTTCTCGTAATCGAAAGTACAGATAGTTTGGATCTAGTAGCCGTTTATACAACAGGTGGCCGCGGTGAACAAGTCTCAGCTATTGATGTTGAACAAATTAAAGAAAGGAAACTTTGAACAGATCGGACAGTCTCGGGCTAACTTAATTATTCAGTAAACAATCAAATTTTTTTGATTTCTATTTTCCGGGAGGAATTAATAATCAATGATCAACATTTAATTCGCCATACACAAATAAAATAAAATGCCAATAATTTCAATCGCAATTCAAAAAGGAGGTTCGGGCAAAACGACTACTGCCATTAATCTTGGAGCCGCGTTGGTACGTTTAGGAAAAAAAGTGTTATTAGTTGACGCAGATCCCCAGGCCAATCTTTCTCAATCCCTGGGAACGAAAGAAGAGCCTGAATTCAATCTGTATTCAGAAATAAAAAAAGAAATTACCGGCGAGGGATCAGACATAGGAAAGGCTATAAAAGAAATAAGCCCGGGACTTAGTATAGTGCCTGCTTCCATTGAACTTGCAGATGCGGAAATGGAACTGGTGAGCGCCTACAGTCGTGAACAGGTACTAAGCTGGATACTACAACCTATCGTAAATGATTACGATTTTATTTTTATCGACTGCCCCCACTCTATCGGTATGTTAACGGTAAATGCACTTGTTGCTTCTGACCTGGTATTGATTCCATTGCAGGCAGAATTTTTACCACTCAAGGGAGTTCAAAGTTTCATGCGTCTCTTTAATTCCATAAAAAAAAGATTAAATCCAAAAATCAGTTTAATGGGATTTACACTTACCAAATTCGATGAAAGAAAAACTATGAACAGGGATGTTCAGCATCGGTTAGAGGCTGAGTTTGGAAAGGAAGTTTTTAAAACACACATACGCACCAACATTCAATTAGCAAAAGCCAAGGAAGCAGGAACAGATATTTTTAACTTTGACAAACACTCGCATGGCGCTGAAGATTATAGTGAACTGGCAAAAGAATTTTTAATTAACGTCAAAAAACAATTTTAGCGCTCTTGAACATTTTACCTGAATTTGAATACTTGCATAATCTGATTGATTATCGCATCAACAACCTTTCAGGCCAGGATATTCCTGCAATGCCCGAAATAGAAACATGGAGCTTGCCTTTAAAAAAATTTATTTCACAATATAATTTTGAAAATGATCAGGACGCTGCCACTTTGCTTTTGATAGGCCTTGCGCCTCATGCTGTTCCTGAATTATTCGACCATGCTATCCAGGAAAAACTAAAAACATCGGGCGACTTTCCTGAAATTGGCGGTGTGCGCGGAAAAAATTTTAGAGGCTTTTTGCCTACAGGCCAAACAGCAGTATTCTTATTGGCGGGCGATAACTGGGAGCAAGGCCAAAAGATAGAACAACTTTTTTGGCCTGATAAAGAATTTGCAAAAAAGAAAATACTTTGGCTTGAAGAACTGCCCCAAAGCGAGCCTGTGCTCAGCGGAAAAATTATAATGGCGCTTGATCACATCGACCTTTTTCTTACAGGCACCTCTGCCCCGCCCCACTTCAGCACGAGTTTCCCGGCTAAAAAAATAGAAACCAAACTCAGGCTCAGTGATATAGTTCTGTCAAAAGAAATACAAAAGCATTATAAGAACCTGGAAGACTGGATAAAATTTAATCAACCTTTCATGCACCAATGGGATATGGAAAAGCGCGTGCGCAAAGGTTTCAGGGTATTATTCTACGGACCGCCCGGTACAGGAAAAACGCTGACTGCGGGGGTGCTTGGCAACGAGACCAAAAAAGAAGTTTATAAGATTGACCTTGCGATGGTAGTTTCAAAATATATTGGTGAAACCGAAAAAAATCTTGAATTATTATTTGCCAGGGCAGAGGACAAAGACTGGATATTATTTTTTGATGAAGCCGATGCAATATTCGGTAAACGAACAAGCGTGAGGGATGCACATGATAAATATGCCAACCAGGAAGTTTCCTATTTATTACAGCGAATTGAAGATTACAATGGACTTGTAATTTTGGCCACTAATATGAAAAATAATATTGATGATGCATTTATCAGGCGATTTAATGATATTGTAAAATTTACAGTTCCCAACGAAGATGAACGGAAAGAAATTTGGGAAAAATCATTTCCTGCAAATGCAGATTATGGGGAGATACCGAACGAGGTGAAGAAATATAAACTCACCGGCGGAAACATTATTAATTCGGTTCATTTTGCGGGCATCCAGGCTTTGAAAAGAAGAAGTGAATCTGATTCAGGGAAATTATTATTTTACCTGGAAGATGTAAAAGACGGTATAAGGAAAGAAATGACCAAAGAAGGAAAACCATTTGAGTAAATTTTTCTTTGAATATTATTACTACATTCATCTTTTCCTAACTTCAACTGTTCTCTCGTCTTGAAAAGAACTTTTAAAAATCGAAATAATTTTTGAATAATGTCAATGAAAATTTATACAAAAACCGGGGATGAAGGCAAAACAAGCCTGATTGGGGGCACAAAAGTGTTCAAAAGCAATCCAAGAATTGAGGCTTATGGAACTGTAGATGAACTTAACTCTTACATTGGCCTGGTATCTGATTTTTCAACAGATGATCATGTAAAAGAAATCTTGAAAGAAATCCAGGACCGCCTATTCACTATAGGCTCAGAGCTGGCTTGCGATCCCGGCAAAGAAACAAAAGTATCCATCCCCGATCTTCATGAAAGCGATGTTGAGTTGCTGGAGCAGGAAATGGATAAAATGGATGAAGATTTGCCTGTGATGAAACATTTTATTTTACCGGGCGGGCTTCCTCTTGTTTCATTCACACATATCGCCCGTTGCGTGTGCAGGCGCGCGGAAAGATGCTGTGTAAACCTGAAAGAAAAAGAAGGAAAAGTGGATGCGCTGGTGATTAAATACCTTAACAGGCTTAGCGATTATCTTTTTACGCTTGCAAGGTACCTGGGTATGAAAAATAACGCAGATGAAATAATATGGAAACCCAGAATTAAAAAACCTTCTTAAACGGCGAAATAATAATTCCTTCTTTTTGTTGGTTTACTGCAATAAATGATTTGTTAAAGAAATGTTTTATGATGAAGATCAAAGGCAAACTGATGCAGATCACGTTCTTTCAATAAGATCAGATGGCTTTTTTCACTAAATTTGCCTCTCTAAATACATATAAATGAAAACTTCAAGTATCATTGTTTTAGTTGTAATAGCTGCAGCTATTGGCGCATTATTAATGTATTCTGTAGATTTTTCAACTTACGATACGATCGGTTCTGCCAAACTAAAACAAGGGCAATATGTTCATCTTATTGCCAGGCTTGACAGATCGAAACCCATTCAGTACGACGCCCTTAAAGATCCGAACTACCTATCTTTTTACGCAGTGGACAGCCTTGGCAACAGCACACAGGTAATTTATCATAACACCAAGCCTGCTGAACTGGAACAAAGCGACCGTGTAGTTTTAAAAGGAAAAATGGAAGGAAATGTTTTTGAATGCAATGATATTTTATTAAAGTGTCCTTCAAAATACAAAGACAACAAACAACAACTGGAAAAATCAGTTTCGCAATATTAAGACTGCAACATGACTTTTGAGAATGAACATTTACTTCCCGGTCAGGTAGGCCAGTTTTTTATTGTACTTGCCTTTGTAGCTTCGATAGTTTCAGCAATCGCCTACTTCACCGCTTCTAAAATACAGCTTGAAAATACTGAAAAACAAAAGTGGATTCGTTTTGCACGAACGGTATTTTTTATAGAAGCTTTTTCGCTCATCACTGTTTTTGCCAGTATCTTTTATATCTGTTCCCACCACTATTTCGAATATTTTTATGCCTATAAACACGCTTCAAAAGAATTAGAGCCTAAGTACCTGCTTGCCTGTATTTGGGAAGGCCAGGAAGGAAGTTTTTTGTTGTGGGCATTATGGCATTGCTTTTTAGGAATAGTACTGATTTTTACGGCAAAAAAGAGAGAAGCGGCTGTGATGACCATCGTCAACGCGGCGCAATTTTTTTTAGTGATGATGATTTTGGGTATTTACATTTTCAACACCCGCATAGGAAGCAGCCCTTTTGTATTGACAAGAAATGAACTGGCGGGCCCCATTTTTTCACAGCCCGATTATCTTAGTTACATAAAAGATGGTGTTGGCTTAAACGTTTTGCTCAGAAATTACTGGATGGTTATCCATCCGCCTATTTTGTTTTTAGGATTTGCCAGCACAATCGTTCCCATCTCATTTGCCTATTCCTCTTTATCGAATAAAGATTTTGGAGGATGGGTAAAACCTGCGCTGCCATGGACTTTATTCAGCGCCTGTGTGTTGGGAACCGGCATTATGATGGGAGGAAAATGGGCATATGAATCACTATCTTTTGGTGGCTACTGGGCCTGGGATCCTGTAGAAAATGCCTCACTTGTTCCATGGTTGATACTCGTAGCCGGCCTGCATTGCATGGCGGTTTACAATTCCACAAAAAATGCATTGCGTGCTTCTTACTTTTTTATCATTCTTACTTACCTGTTTGTACTTTATTCTACGTTTTTAACAAGAACCGGAATCCTGGGAGATACATCAGTGCATGCCTTTACTGAAGCCGGTATGGCAATGAATGTTTTAATCGGTATTTATGTAATTGCAATTACGATCCCGGTGTTTTTCATGTATTTTAAAAACTATAAAAACATTCCGGCCATTCAAAAAGAAGAAGATATTTCTTCCCGTGAATTCTGGATGTTTATCGGTGCTCTCATCCTTTTCCTTTCCGCCCTGTTTATAATATCCATCACTTCATTACCTGTTTATAATAAAATATTCGGCACCAATATCGCAGATCCTGCAGACAGGGAATTTGCATATAATAAAGTGCTGGTGCTTGTCGCCGTGATTATTGGATTACTTACAGGGGCGTCGCAATTTTTGAAATACAGAAATACAGGGAAGAAATATTTGATGCAAAAACTTGCATGGCCTTTAGGAATCGCCATCGCTTCAACCATTTTATTGGCGGTTTTTTACCCCGTAGAATACATCAGCAAAGGCCCCGGCTTTCTGATCGCTATTTACCTGGCTGTATTTGCTTCTATCTTTTCATTGATAGCTAATGCATTCTATCTTAAAACGGTTTTGAACTGGAAATTAAAAGCCGGTGGCGCAGCGATTGCTCATTTAGGTTTTGCGCTTTTAATTGGAGGAATGCTTATCTCTTCAGGCAATAAAAAAGTTATCAGCGATAACAGTAAAACAGGCTTACTAATTCCTTTTTCAAAAGATCCTACGGGCAGAAATAGCGAAGATCCCATGGAGAATCTGACGCTGTTGAAAGGCATTCCTACTCAATTGGGAAATTATTATACGGTTACCTATGTAAAAGATTCTGCTTCGAATGAAAAAGACCGTACTTTTTACAAACTTCATTTCCAAAAGAAAGACAGCGCTAATGGAAAAGTTGAAGAAAATTTTACTTTATCGCCGGATGCCTATCGGATGAAAAATAATAATCTCACCTCCAATCCCGGAACAAAGCACTATTTAACACACGATATTTTCACCTATATATCTACCATTTCAATCCCCAATTCAGAGAGCGATACGGCTACCTTTAGAAATCATGAAATGGGCATAGGCGACTCTGTTTTTTATTCAAAAGGATATTTTGTTCTGAACAAGATTGAAAAAGATCCTCAAAATGAAAGATTCCATTTTTTACCAACCGATACTGCTTTGGTAGCTGATATTACGGTTTATGGAAACAACGGAACCAGCTATAAAGCCTATCCTGCGCTTACGATCAAGAATCAGCAGCTTGATTTTATCAATGATACCATTGTGTCACAAAATCTTTATCTCAATTTCTCCGGGATTTCGGATAACAAGAAGTTTAAGATCAATTCTAAAGAAACAGATAAGCTTGCCGATTTTATTACTCTTAAAGCATATTATTTCCCGTATATCAATTTAGTTTGGCTTGGCCTTGTGCTTATGTCGTGCGGGTTTGTGGTTTCTCTTGTTAGCCGCGTAAAGGCCTCTAAACTTGCCACTTATCTTTCAGTCGGTTTGGTTTTGGTTTTCCTATTTTATATGTTCCTTTTGGCAAATGCTTAGGCAGATTAGCTTTTAATCAAAAAACGCAGGTTTTTTTTGATTAAATCTTTACAAAGCATCTTTTGTTATTGAACATTTAAAGTATAAATTTACATGAGCAATGAAAATCAAAAATAAAATATCAAAATCTGCCTTATTTGTTGGTTTACTAGTCATTGCCTTTTCTGTGAGATCGCAGGCACAAACAACGCAAGCTGAGCAATACCCGATTTTTGCGCGTCATAGTCCGACGGACACCATCATTTGCAGTGCAGTAGTTTACGAAGGTGACACCATTGAAGCAAAAATTCTCGCCGGAGTTTACGTTTGGGGAAAACGAAATTCTTCGCGTGAAGCATGGACCAGGCTGAGAAATGCTGTTTATGTAACCTACCCTTACGCGCGAAAGGCAGGTTATGTTTTCAACGATATCGAGAAGCATATTGCCAATAATCCAAATAAAGCAGCCGTATCAAGGTACATCAACAGCCGGGAAAAGGAACTAAAAAAACAATTTTCTGATCCGCTTAAAAATTTGTCGGTTTACCAGGGAAAAATATTGATGAAATTAATAAACCGCGAGACAGGCGGTACCAACTGTTATGATATTCTAAAAGAACTTAAAGGTGGGTTTACGGCCCGGTTTTGGCAGACAGTAGCCTATGTATTCGGAAGTGACCTTAAACAACCATACGATGCAACAGGCAAAGATGCTGAAATGGAATCGATTGTAAAGGAAGTGCAAAGGATGTACGGATATTCCGGATAAGCAAAATAATTATCTATAAAGCATTCAACCATTTTTAGTTAATTCTCCCCCCATGGTTTTATAAAATCATAAAACTGTAAAAAAATGCTTTATTTGCTGTAACTTTGCCAGATTATTTTTCGGGTATTACTACAGAATCTATAGAACAAAAATGAAGTTAGACCTTTTAGCGTTTGGTGTCCATCCCGATGATATTGAGTTAAGTTGTGCAGGAACCTTATTAGCAGAAAAAAATAATGGTAAAAAAACAGGCATTGTCGATCTTACCCGGGGAGAACTTGGTACAAGGGGAACTGCAGAAACAAGAGAGCAGGAAGCTGAAAGTTCAGCAAGAATATTAGGAGTTGAGGTACGTGAAAATCTTGATATGGCAGACGGTTTTTTCAGAAATGACGAAGAAAATCAAAGAAAAATAATAACAGTTCTTAGGAAGTACAAACCGGAAATTGTTTTGTGCAATGCAATTGATGACCGGCACCCCGATCATGGTCGTGCAGCTAAGCTGGTTTCAGATTCATGTTTTTTATCTGGTCTTAGAAAAATTGAGACTTTTGATGGCAGCAAAAAACAGGAAATTTGGAAGCCTAAATATGTATTTAATTACATCCAGGACCAATATATTACTCCTTCTTTTGTGGTAGATATCTCATCTGTGATCGATAAAAAGCTTGAAGCGATAAAGGCTTTCAAAACTCAGTTTTTTACGGGTTCAAAAAGTGATAGTGAACCACAAACATATATTTCTACTCCGGAATTTTTGGAAAGCATAATTGGTCGTTCAAAAATGTTTGGCAAAATGATAGGAGTAAAACATGCGGAAGGATTTTTCTCAAAAAAAATGGTCGGGATAACTTCCTTCGATGCATTGGTACAAAACGTTACCTGACAAAATAAAAAAAAATCAATAATAAAATAATTATAAATACAATGGCAACTCCAAAATTCATGCAAGGTAAAGGCGACTTTCACACGGTATTAAAAGATCGGGTGAATCAGTATTTTGCCGAACATCACAGATCACCAACCGGAAACTTTGCTCTTCTTTTTAAAGCGATTCTTTTTACTTTGCTTTACCTGGCTATTTACACGCATCTTGTATTTTTTACCCCTGAAACCTGGATTGCTATCCCTGAATGTATTTTCTTTGGTTTATTGACGGCCGCTATAGGTTTCAATGTAATGCATGACGGCGCCCACGGCAGCTTCAGCAAATCCAAAATATTAAACAAAGCAGCTGGTTCTTCGTTGAATTTTCTTGGTGGTAGCGCCATTATGTGGAATATGAAACATAATATAATCCATCACACGTATACCAATATTGATGGAATTGATGATGATATTGAAGCGCGGCCATGGCTTAGATTTGCCTCTACCCAAAAGAAATTGAAAATGCATAAGTTCCAGCAATATTACTTCTGGTTTCTTTATGCCCTGTTGCACATCGTATGGATCTTCCTTTCTGATTATCAAAAATATTTTAAACGTAGAATCGGCGTTGTACAACTAAGAAAAATGACCCCGTATGAGCATTTTTCCTTCTGGACTGCAAAGGTGATTTACACATTTATGTTTGTTATATTACCTATAATTTTATTAGGGTTCGTACCATGGATTATCGGATTTTTAACTGTTACCCTCGTCACCGGTTTTGCCACCAGTATTGTTTTCCAGCTTGCTCACACAGTTGAACACACAGATTTCCCGATGCCAAGTGAAGTTACCGGCAAGATTGAGAGCGAATGGGCTGTTCACCAAATTAATACTACTGCTAATTTTGCAACCAAAAACAAAACAATTTCCTGGTTGCTCGGCGGTTTAAATTTTCAAATAGAACACCACCTTTTCCCCAGAATTTCACACATCCACTACCCTGCTATCAGCAAGATCATCAAAAAGACTTGTGGAGAATATAATATTCAATATATAGAATTCCCAAAAATGAGACACGCAATTGTATCTCATATACATTACCTAAAAAGACTTGGGCAATTAGCCTAACTTGGAAAAGTCCTTCAGTAAGCTGAAGGATTTTTTTTGATAAGCCCTTTTGCAAAGAATGGCAGGGAAATTGCCGTACTAAATTTTAAATAAAGCCCTATTTTTTGCCTTTAAAAATGCTAAACTTTTTACATAAATTTCTTCTTTCTCTTAAAATTCCTGTTTAACTTTACGTACAATATGAACATCCATTTTCAAGATTTAATCCCCAAAGATTTTGATGATAACTCCAGAGTTTGGGTTTATCAATCCAGCCGCCTTTTTTCAGTAAAAGAGGCATTGCAACTTGAAGAGCAGCTCGAAAATTTTGCAAAAGAATGGAACAGCCACGGAAGTGCGGTGAAATCCTACGCCAATCTTTTTTTCGGCCATTTTATTATCATGATGGCTGACGAGACTCATGTAAAAGTTGGCGGGTGCAGCACTGATAGTGCTTTCAGGTTTATTAAAAATCTTGAAAAGGATTATCACGTTCAGCTATTGGACAGGCAAACACTGGCTTTTATTGTAAAAGAAAAAATTCAGTTGATTCCTCTCGCGCACGTTAATTATGCAATAGAGCATAATTTGATATCGCCGGATACATTGTATTTCAATAATACTATCCTTACCAAAAAAGAATTATTAACGAACTGGATAATCCCCGTAAAAGAAAGCTGGCTTGCACAGAGAATCCCGGCAAGCCACCTGCAAAAAGATGACGAATAAAAACTTCAACAGGTTATTTATTTAAAGCATCCTTAAGATCAGCCCGGCCCCATTTATTTTTAATCACGGGCCCCTTCATAACATATAGCTCGGGGTTAGTTCTGGCTGCTGTTTTAAAAGCAGTAGCGTCAAGACTAAACACAGGGATATTGTAGTTATTCCGTTTATTAAAAAAGATGTTTGCCTTTTCCATTTCGGGAGTTACGATATAAAGAAACCGGTTTGTTTTTTTTGCCTGCTGATAAATCCTGGTAAAATCACCCAGCCAGGAATCGGTATTTGAAAAGTCCTTGACAAAAAACAAATAATAGGAAGCATCAAGACTTAAAACCGCTTCTGTTGTATCGTTACCCGAAAGGGTCATAAGATTAAAATCCTTGATCGGCGGCTCATTGTCTTTTCCTTTTTTAACCAGGATATCTTCCCTACTCACAAAATGCCAGGTGGAATCGGGAAGGTCTTTTATAGTAAAATCCTGTTTCTTCCCGTTTTTTTCATAAACAAATGTATAATCTATTTTATCCGGGATCGCATCTGCAGGCATCTTACGCAATTGCAAAACATTGCCGCCTTTTTTAAATGGAAGACAATCTACTGTGGGCAAGTGTCGCATCACATACCATTGATAATATAACACCACAAATGTGGAAATAAACAGTAGCAAAATATCGAATGCCGGAGTAAACAAAGGAATAATATATTTTCTTCCAAAGAAAAGAACAAGGATAAGCGCCAGTAAAACCAGGTCCTTAATAAACGATTCCATAGAAGTTAAAGGAATACAATCTCCAAAGCATCCACACGTAGAAATTTTGCCGGAAAGCGCGGCATAGCCGGTAAGAAATGCGAAGAAAATAATCAACAATAAAATCAGCCAGGCAAAAAATTTCTTCCATATCCCTAACAGAATTCCAACACCTACAATTATTTCAAGTGTGATCATTATGATAGCAAACGGCAATGCAAAAACACTAAGCCAATGCATAAAAGACGCAATTGAGGCATTGTCCATCGCCCAAACGTCAAAAAATTCCTGCATTTTGTAGGCAAGACCGTGTGGGTCCATTGCTTTCACCAATCCTGAAAAAATAAAAAGCAGGCCGACGATAACACGGGAAATGTTTACTATAATTTTCATTGTTATTTATTTAAAAAAATAGAACGATCACTATTCTGACAATATCAATGCAAAAACAGCATAATTTAAAATATCATAAAAGTTCGCATCAATTCCTTCACTCACCAGCGTTTTGCCTTCATTCTGAACAATTTGTTTGATGCGTAGTACCTTTGCCAGTATTAAATCCACAAAACTTTCCTGGCTCATCTCGCGCCATGCTTCACCATAATCGTGATTTTTATTTTGCATTAATGCTTTGGCTGCCTGAATTTTTTCGTCATAAAAATCCAGCGTTTCGGCTAACGGCAGTTCTTCCATTTCATCATCATGGATATCCAGCTGAATTAAGCCTATTACAGCATAGTTCACAATTCCGTTGAATTCCCCTTCCACATCGTCATTAATTTTTTGAGTTCCTTTCTCCTGGATATTCCTGATTCGTTTTGCTTTAATGTAAATTTGATCAGCAATGGAAATCGTGCGATACACTCGCCATGAGGTCCCATAATCCTTAGTTTTCTTTAAAAAGATTTCCCTGCATTTGTTTACTGCATCATCGTATTGCAGATCGGTATTAACTTGCGACATAATAATTGCCAAATTTAAACTTAAAAAAACAATGTTTTCATTGAATTGCAAAGGGAAATTACTTTTTATTGAAAAGCCTTTGGTAATGGGCATTCTCAACCTTACAGAAGATTCGTTTTATGCAGCAAGCCGTGTTCAAACATCGGAAATCATAAAAATTAAGGTTGAACAAATGTTAAGTGAAGGAGCTGATATTATTGACATAGGAGCACAAAGTACAAGGCCCGGAAGTATACGTATATCTGCAGAAGATGAATTGAAAAAGTTAATACCAACGATTCAGGATATTATTGAAAAGTTCCCGGAAATTATTGTTTCTGTTGACACGTATCACTCAAAAGTTGCAGAAGAATCTGTACAGGCCGGAGCTTCAATTATTAACGATATCAGTGGCGGAGAAATGGACAGGAGAATGATACCCACTGTGGCAAAATTAAAAGCTCCTTATGTGTGTATGCATATGAAGGGTGTACCTGAAACGATGCAGCAACAAGCACAGTATGAGAATCTAACCAAAGAAGTTCTTGATTTTTTTATTCAGAAAATTTACGAATGTGAACAGGCAGGTATTAGGGATGTAATCGTCGATCCGGGATTTGGATTTGGAAAAAACATCTCTCAAAATTTGATATTATTAAAAGAGTTACCAACTTTTAGAATGCTTAAAAAGCCGGTAATGGCAGGCATTTCACGAAAATCGACTATTTATAAAACTTTAAAGATACTGCAGAAGATTCTTTAAATGGCACTACCGTTTTAAATACAATCGCTTTACTTAACGGCGCTTCAATTGTAAGAGTGCATGATGTGAAGGAAGCCAAGGAAGCGATCACATTACTGCAGGCGTACGGTAATGCTTAACTGCTTTTAAGATTCACCCTGTAATAGAAATTGTCAAAATTTGTTTGTTTACTACCTCTTAAAAAAAAGAAGCCGGATCTTTTCAAATCCGGCTCCTACATTTCAGTTAAAAATATCTATTTCTTTTCCTGCGGCTGTGTTTTTGTTGCTGCATCTGTTGTTGCTGTCTTTGCATTTGTTGCAACTGTTGCATCATTTGCCGTTGCTGTTCCATTTGCTTTTGTTGTTTATCAAGCACTTCCTGGTATTGCTGGTGATTTATCACATCTGTAACTTCTATATCAAAAACGAGATTTGAATTAGGGGCGATTTTGGGCGGGTTCCCATTGGCACCATATGCCAGGTAAGAAGGGATTAAAATTTTCCCTTTACTTCCTTTACGCATCATTTTTAAACCGTCTATCATTCCCGGCAGCATACGATATTCATTCATATCAACATACAATGGCTGAGTATGTCCGAATTTTGGAAGGGTATTAGAATCAAAAGTGCTGTCATCAAACGTGCGGCCTGTATAATTTACCACAGCTACGTCACTGTCGCCAAGGAGGGGACCGGTTCCGGGCGTATCAATAACAACATAAGTTCCCCATTTTGTTTTTTCTCCTGTAAGATTGTTCTTTGCCATGTAATCTTTTATGACCTTCTCGTCGGCCTTCACGAGAGAATCGTTGGACATATCCTCTTCAACTTTTTTTATAATATCATTCTTACGAATAACCTCGGCCGCAGCCTGAAAAGTTTTGGAAACACTGTCGGCTGCTTCTCTTGAAGGCAGTAAGTTTACAATTTTAAATGTCTGAAGTAAGTATTTCCCTTTTTTCATGAAAGGAGCACCTTGTCCGTATTTCAATAAAGAATCGGTTGATTGTCTTAAAACCAAACTATCACCTTCGTGTATCTCTTTAAAATACGGTGGAAGCTGCACAGTATCATAAGGAAGAAAACGAGGCATACTTTTTTCAACACTGTTAAAAAGCGTACTATCATTATATGTTACGAAAGCGTTTACCTGCATAATATCGCCCTCTACGGCTTTCTTTCCGCCCGAATTGCGAATAATTTTATACTCGACTCCTCCGGGGCCCTTTTTAAAATCCTGTTGTTTACAGCCGCTTGCGAAAATTAAAAGTGCCGCAGCAACCAGGCAAATTGATTTGTTCATTTTGATTTACTATTAAGTGTTTAATTGTTTAGTTGTTCTTTATTTTCTTTGATCGCCTGTTTGAATTTAGCAATCACCTCTTCTAATGATTCTTTATTTTTTCCACCTGCGGCGTTAAAGTGACCTCCACCATTAAAATATTTTCTTGCAAAAGTATTTACATCAAATCCTCCTTTACTTCTGAAAGAGCTCTTTCTTTCATCTCCCCTGTCAATAATCACTGCTGCAAGTTTGATCCCCTTAATGCTCAAAGGAAAATTTACCAATCCTTCCGTGTCGCCGGTTTTTACATTAAATTTTATAAGATCTTTTTGCGGTATAGCAATCAATGCAGTATTATACTCATAAAAAATTTCCATGCGGTTCAGCAACGTATTGCCGAAAAAACGAAATCTTCCTTCAAGATAATTGTCAAATAAATTTTCATGGATCTGGCTATGATCCAAACCGCTCTCTTTCAGTTTTGCAACCATTTTATGAACGGCAGCTGAAGTAGATTTGAAACGGAAAGAGCCTGTATCAGTCATTACGCCGGCATAAAGGCACTCCGCAACCTCAGTGTTAATTTTTTCTGCATGGCCGCTATTGATTATAAAATCAAAAATCATTTCGGCTGTTGAACTTTTGTTCGTATCGCTTAGTCCATAATCGAAGAACTCCGTTTGAGGTTGCTGATGATGGTCAATTAAAATTTTGATACAATGCAGACTCTCAATAACAGGCTCCATATTTCTTGTACGGCTAAGCACATTAAAATCAAGGCAAAATAGCCATTCCGCCTCCTTTAAAGTACTTACGGCTTTTTCCTTTTGCATTTCAAAATCAAGAACGTTTTTGGCGCCAGGCATCCAGCTCAAAAAAGCAGGCCAGTTAGTTGGCGAAATAACCGTCACCTCATGACCAAAAAGGATCAAAAAATTGTATAATCCTAATCCTGAACCCATTGCGTCCGCATCGGGTTTTTGGTGAAAGGTGATGACAACCTTCCGTGGTTCCGTTAATAAGGGGAATATTTCGTTTAAAGCTTTCATAAAAGGTGGCAAAAGTATCGATAAATTGACAAAATGTTCAATTGTTTTATGATACCCTCATTATTATAACTAAATCTTTGAATAATAATGTTTTAATCTATCACTAAAGTAGCCGGAACGCTTATACCGGCTACTTGCTATTATATCTTAAATGATTGATCATTGGGATTTCCAGGTATTATTATCGGGGTTTACGTCAGGAAAAACATGTCCCGGGTCAATCGTTACTGATTTCAGTTTTTCTTTTGAATTAATTTTTTGGATCCAGGTTGCGCCGTTTTGCCAAACTTCAACCGGAATTTTTAAAGTATCTGTATTCCCACTTTCTGTTTCATATTGAAGATACAAAGGCATCGCCATCCTATCTAAATTTTCCACCGAGACCAAAGCCCCCTGCGAAGGATCATTATTTACATACTTCACATCGGTTATTGCCTGGTCTAGTTTGTAGTTCCTGATAAACATTCCTTTCCAGAACCATTCCAGATCCTCGCCGCCTACATTTTCCATTGTCCTGAAAAAATCCCATGGAGTCGGATGTTTATAAGCCCATCGCTTTATATAGAGTTGAAAAGCATAATCAAATCTTTCTTTACCAAGAATATCATTTCTCAATAGATTGAGAGCATAGCCCGGCTTGGAATAAAGGGCCGCACCAATATTAGCTTCCTGCAATGCATCTGGCTCGCTCATTACAGTTTCACTCTTATCATTAAAAAGGTACTTATAATTATTTTGTGAGTTTCTTCTTTTATTTACATATTCGCCGTTGTTAAAATCTTCAGTAGAAATTCCATTTATAAATGTATTAAAGCCTTCATCCATCCAGCCAAACTTGCGCTCATTGCTTCCCACGATCATTGGAAACCATGTATGTCCAAATTCATGATCAGTAACCCCCCAAAGCCTTGCCCCTTTTGATTTGGCATTACAAAATACTATTCCGGGATATTCCATTCCATTTATATTGGTAGCCACATTAGTTGCATTATCGTAAGGAAACTCAAACCATCTTTTAGAATACCCTTCCAGTGCTCCTTTTATATATTCAGTAGATCTCTCCCATGCATTATCTCCATTCGCTTCCACAGGATAAACACTTTGAGCCAATCCTTTGCGCCCTGATGGAAAATTAATTCTTGCCGCATCCCAGATAAACGCAGTAGAAGCTGCCCACGAAACGTCTCTGGCATTTTTCATTTTGAAATGCCATGTGATATCACCTTTGCGTGGCCTTGAGGAAGGATCATTTACCTCTTCAGCAGTACGTATTACGACAGTTTTATCGCTCTGTTTTGCCTCAGCCAGTCTTTTTAATTCAGTTGGAGTCAATACGTCACCAGGGTTTTGAAGATCACCTGAACCGACAACAATCATACTGGCAGGCACTGTAATAGAATAATCAAAATCTCCGTAGTCAAGATAAAACTCACCCGCACCTAGATATGGCAAAGTATTCCATCCTTCTATATCATCATATACACACATGCGCGGATACCATTGTGCAATCGCATAGATTTTCCCATTCTTTGTTTCAAGGATGCCTGTGCGGTCACTCCCTTCTTTAGGAATATTATAGAAATAATCAATTTTAATCTCAACTGTTTTTCCATGGATCAAAGGTTTTGGAAGACGAATTTGCATTCTTGTATCAGACGCAAGGTTAAAAATATCAGACGATGAAATTTTTCCTTTTTCAGAGGATAAAAGTTTTACCGATTTTACATTAAAACCTCCGTCGAATGTTGAGTTCACGTCGCCATAACGGCTTCTTCTCGTCGCGGGAAATTTCGCCTGTCCCCGGGAATTTAAATTGAACAGGTTCTGGTCGAGATACAACCACAAAAAAGGTAATTCCTGCGGACTGTTGTTGGTGTAAGAAATGATAACGCTGCCGGTGATTTTATCATTCGCTGGGTCCAAAGTTGCCTTGATCTTATAACTTGCCTTGTTGGTCCAATAGTTTGGCCCCGGCTCTCCATCTGGCGCGCGATACTCATTAACTGAAGGAGGATAAAAATCAGGATTGAAAAGATCGTGTTGATTGTAAATTGATTTTTGATCTTGTGCAAAGGAAACAGAGCTTAAGAAAACCAAGAAGAAAAAAAGCGGTTTAATTTTCATCATAGAGAGCTATTTTACTTAAAAATAAATTTTGAGGCGTAAAGATATTCAATTGAAGAACAGAAAGACGTCAAAAATCTCCATCAACCGTTTAATAAATGTCAATGAAGTAATTAGGAACACAACGGTCGCAAAATAAAAAGTCGGGGAATTTATTTGTTTACTGTGGTAGTAAAACTAACTTTCAAAACTCTTTATGCCAGCTAATTTCAGCAAATCCCTGGATTCCTTCAATAGGAGGATGCATCTTTTTAATTGAAATTGTAATTAATTTCAAATCCGGAAACTTATGGTGAATAGCATTCCCTATTTCCATTACCAATGTTTCGAGAAGAGGAGTCGGGTGGTTCATTTTTTCTTTGACAATATTATACATCGTTGTATAATCAACTGTTGCATCAATGTGCTGAATCACTTCATCTCTTTCATGAAATTCCACTGTTGCATCAACACTATAATCGTTTCCAAGAATTTTTTCTTCCTCATGAATGCCATGAAAACCCCTGAACAAGAGATTTTGCAATTGTACTCTTACCATACGGAGAAATTGAGATGTTGCATATTAGTTGCCTTCAGGGGTTGAAACAGCCTGAAAATGATCTGAGGGAACCGGATGTTCGAGCATGCTCAAAAAGCGCTCGGCTTCCAGTGCTGCCATACAGCCAGAACCGGCTGCGGTAACAGCCTGCCTGAAAATTTTATCCTGAAGATCACCAGCAGCAAAAACACCTTCTATATTTGTTCTTGTGCTATCTGGCTGGGTTTTCACATAACCAGCTTCATCCATTTCCAGCCACCCTTTAAAAATGTCAGAATTAGGCTGATGGCCGATTGCTACGAAGTAGGCACTTACCGGGATCTCTGTCTTTTCTCCGGACACATTATTTACAATTCTTACAGCCTCAGTTTTTTCTTTTCCTAAAATTTCTTCAACCTCTGTATTCCAGTAAACCTTAATATTTTTTGTTTCTAACACACGCATCTGCATTATTTTGCTGGCTCGCATTGCATCTTTTCTTACAAACATGTGCACAAAACTGCAAATCTTACTGAGATACAATGCTTCCTCGGCAGCGGTATCGCCGCCTCCAACAATACATACTTCCTTTCCTTTGAAGAAAAAACCATCGCAAACGGCGCAGGCACTTACCCCATGGCCATTTAATCTCTGTTCGCTTTCAATACCCAGCCATTTGGCGCTTGCTCCGGTAGCCAAAATTATTGCATCGGCACTTATCCATTTTTCTTCATCAATCAAAACTTTGCAAGGACAAGAACCAAAGTCGACCTTAGTAGCCAATCCATACCGAATGTCTGCTCCCATCCTCTTTGCCTGGTTTTCAAAATCAATCATCATATCAGGCCCCTGAACCCCATCGGGATACCCGGGATAGTTTTCCACTTCTGTGGTAATTGTCAATTGGCCACCAGGTTGAATGCCCTGGTACATTACCGGCTTTAGATTGGCCCTTGCTGCATAAATGGCTGCAGTGTATCCTGCTGGCCCGGATCCGATAATTAAACATGGTACGTGTTCTGTTTCTGTAGTCATAATCTTCTAAATAAATATCCGCAAAATTAATCATTTTTGGCCTTGAAAACGCCGAATCGAGTTTAACAGTATTGCTTTTTACAGGATTAAAGTAACAAAAGCCTTTTAAATGGTTTGCTTTCATTTTAAAAATAAAAAGAGGTTGTAAATGATATTTACAACCTCCGAATTCTTTATTTGTTATAAGCAATTAATGAGTCACTGTCACGTAAAAAATAACGTCGTTAAAATCATTATCGCATCCTGCACTTGTTCTGTTATAATCTTCAAAACCGATAAGCGTTTTATCAGCAGGTGCATAAGGGATTAGTACAGCGTGCTTTTTCAGTTTCGGATCTACCTCAGGGTTCAGCGCGTCATTTGTAAGAAAATGAACTACGCTATTATCCAGGCTCGCGGTAGAAGGATTCCACGCATTTTTCATTAATACAAACCCTATCGATGTTCCCGCCTGGAAATTACCAATGTTCACTTTGTCACCTGCTACCAATGGAGTTAGGTTGCCGGCATTTGGAAAAACATAAGTAATTTTAGTAATATCCTCGGGTTTAGTAGGCGATTTTCCACTTGGGTAGGTGTAAAAAGCCAGCGCATTATTCAATCCTCCACTTTGCGATACAAAAGTAATATATACTGTTGAAGGAGAAGTAATAGAAATATCACCGATTGCTGAACTTGAAAAATACTCGGGATGCCTTGCAGGAAGGTTTATTCCATCAGGCAGCAATGTATCAATAAAATTGAGCAGATCTGGAGGTATCGTGTCTTTTAAAAGATTATCCGGTTTACCGGATGAATTGTAACTTGATAGACTATCATACGTGGTGGAAGTGAATTTAACTTCTACGCTTTTCGGATCTTTTTTTCCGCATGCATTAAACATTAGTATAATTGCAATCAGAGGTAAGAAATTTCTTGTTTTCATTTTTTTGTGTGATTTATACAGTTAGAGTCTCAATAATGGACTTTTTGGTTAATATCAAAAAGTTTGCCATTGTTCATTGTTTCAAATTTTCCGGCTTAACCTCACAAGTGCTGAAAAGCGGAAAAGATGAATTAATAAACAAACATAACGGATATAAACCTAAAGTATTTTATTGGTAAAAACAACAGCCCCCTTTTATTAATTAAATTAACCTTGGAAAGCATTGAAGCCGCAAGACAAATTAGGGTGGCAATTTTTTCATTATCTTTTTTATAATAAAATCAAAAGGATGCATTTTTCTTGACAAAATTATTGTTATTTTTGCGCCTCTTTGGCCCCGTAGCTCAATTGAATAGAGCATTTGACTACGGATCAAAAGGTTTCAGGTTTGAATCCTGACGGGGTCACGATTGATTTATACCTCTTCTTAGGAAGAGGTTTTTTATTTAGAAAAGCGCATTATGAAAATATACTTCTGGGCTATTGGTAAAGCACACGAATCGTACCTGAAAGAAGGTGTAGATATGTTCACAAAGAGAGTATCGCACTACTACCCGGTAGAATGGAAAATTTTCTCTCCCGGAAAACAAAAAGGGTCCTTTTCAGAAGAAGAAATAAAAAATTCAGAGGCTGCAACCATTTTTAATTCATTAAAAAATAATGACATATTGGTAGTATTGGATGAAAACGGACAACAATGGAGCTCCGAAGACGTTGCGAATTTTATTCAGCATTGCGCGAATCAAAGTGCCCAAAACATTATTTTTTTAATCGGCGGAGCTTTCGGGTTGCATGAATCAGTATTAAAAAGAGCGAATTTTTCGTGGAGTTTATCGAGATTGGTTTTCCCTCACCAGTTGGTACGCTTGATTCTTACCGAACAAATTTATCGTGCATGTACTATACTTCGGAATGAAAAATATCATCATTCTTAGTTTTTCAGTAGGTTTGATGCTTTTAAAAATTGAATATGTCGATTACGCTTATTATCATCATCATCACAGTTATAATTTCACTTTTTGCCTTTAGCTCTCACAAAGTACGGGAAGATCTTATTTTTTATCCCACAGTTATCACCCGGCAAAACCAGTATTATCGGTTTATTACTTATGGATTCATTCATGCAGATCTTTCTCACCTTTTCTTTAACATGTATGCTTTTTATTTATTTGGTGGTGTTTGCGAAGACTCATTCAGCAATATTTTTGGCAGCTATGGAAAGATTTTCTACATACTAATGTATTTCCTTTCCCTGGTTGTGTGCGTGATTCCCGATTTTATGAAATACCACGCCAATCCCAACTATAGAAGTCTGGGAGCTTCCGGAGCCGTGTCTGCGGTGGTCTTCGCCTATATTTTATTCCGGCCCATGCAAGGAATTGGTTTATTGTTTATTCCTATTTTTATCCCGGGATTTTTATTTGGTATTCTCTTTCTGATTGTTTCCTATTTTTTGGGAAGGAAAGGAGGAAGCTCTGTAAATCATTCTGCACATATTTGGGGCGCTATCTTTGGAGTGGTTTTTTTAATCATTTTCAGCCAGCTTTTTTCAAATTATCCGCTACTTGAAAATTTTATTTATTCCGTAAAAAATCTCGATCTGCGCCACATCTTCACTACTTATTAATTTGCAGTGAAAGAACTTTTTCGGTTTGTTCCTTTATTTTGAAACGATTGTCAATTCTTTGCCCAATCACCCAAATAATTCTCCTGTTGCTTTCAATCACCCATATTTTTTCTTTGTCAGTGAGTGAAAGTTTTTCGTCGATGAAAAATTTACTCAACTTCTTTTTTTTCTGCATACCTAACGGGTAAAAATAATCTCCCTGTTTCCATTTTCTCAAAAGCAAAGGAAATTTTATTTCTTTTTCGTCCAGCAATGCAACCATTTTTGATGAAGGAATTTTTTCCGGTTTATTTTGTCTGTTGATGATCAGTTTTCCCAATTGAAAATTAACTTCTGTCGTTGTTGCATCGATTAAAATGTGATCAGATTCCAGGTTATTGATCGGTGATATAATAAGCCAGGAACGATTTTTAAAAATTTTATGGGTCGGGGATGAAATATATTTTCCACTCTCGCTTTCCAATAAATGTAATACCTCATCTATTTGGGAAGACGAAAATCCAAAGTCCTTTATGATCTCGTAAATAATAGTTTTAAGTGGTTGAACTTTTAATAACTTCAAAACAGGAATATGAATTTCCTTTTCTTTTTGTTCCAACAGTTTTTTCTTATGCATTTGAATGGCCTGTTGGTATAATACTTCCACATCGGTAAATCTTTCTAAGTTCTTTATTAAGTTTTGCTGCACTTTAGGAAAAACTTTTTCGATAGAAGGAATCAGTTGATTCCTGAAATAGTTTCGGGTATATTTATCGGATGCGTTGGATGAATCTTCTACAAACTCGAGATTATGTTCGTTTAAAAAAGAGAGGATTTCTTCTTTCCCTGCAAATAATAATGGCCGGATTATGTTTCCGTTCCTGGGCAAAATGCCCTGTAATCCTTTTATACCGGTGCCTTTAAAAAAATTCATTAACAGCGTTTCAATATTATCATTGGCATGATGCGCGGTTACAAGAAACCGTGGCGGATGATTCATCAATGTAGATAGAACTCCATCTCCGGGTTCCAGTAATTCATCAAACCATGCATATCTTAATTCGCGTGCTGCCACCTGGATGGAAATTTTATTTTTCTCCGCGTATTTTTGGGTCTCAAATTTTTTTACAAAAACTTTTGTCCAATATTTCTCCGCAAGCTGATGCACAAATTTCTCATCTCTGTCACTTTCCTCTCCTCTTAACTGAAAATTACAATGTGCGATTTCAAAATGAAAACCAGCCTGGAAACATAGTTCACATAAAGCTACAGAATCTGCACCACCACTTACTGCAAGCAGCAACAAATCGTTTTTTTGAAACAGATTTTTTTTTTCAACATTTTCAATAAAAGCTTTTAATAAGGACATTCTTTGGTTTTTGTAAGGCTCTTTACAGCAAACGAACAAAATTGACGATTTTTCTTTTCGTAAAGTTTCGTCTTGAAACCATCATTCATCTTCAGCATCTTCACACGCAGATTGCAACTCGTTGTATGAATGTTGGTCATCTGAAGATTTTGCAACTTCCATTCCTTTCCTGTAAACAGCAATGGCTTTTTCAGCATTGCCAATTCTTTCCAATAATTTGCCAAGGTGATAATAAGATCCAAGGTAGGCAGGTTCTCTTTCTAATATTTGTTCAAACAATTTTCGCGCTTCGGTTTCATCGCCCATTTTTATATATTCAAGCGCCAATGCATGTTGCAGAAAATTATCTTGCGGCGAAGTTTTTAAATACTCTTTTATCTTGCTTACCCGGTCCATCAAAACTTTTTTACATTTTTTTTCCTTAGTATCTTCGCACCTCTTAAAAAAGATGATATGAAGATACTTGTGTGCATCAGCAAAACACCCGATACCACCGCAAAAATAGCCTTCACAGACAACAACACGAAATTTCAGGAAACCGGTGTTCAATTCATTTTAAATCCTTATGACGAATGGTACGCCCTGGTAAGGGCTATCGAATTAAAAGAAGCGGATCCCTCAACTACATTACATTTAATTAACGTGGGTGCACCCGATAACGATCCCATCATTCGTAAAGCGCTGGCCCTTGGAGGAGATGAAGCCATACGGGTAAACACAAATAGTGATGATGATTTTTATATTGCTTCGCAAATTGCTGCAGTAGCTAAACAAAATAATTACGATCTGATTTTTACCGGCAAAGAAACGATTGACTATAATGGTTCGTCTATAGGTGGAATGGTAGCAGAATTATTAAAGCTTCCTTTTATTTCTTTAGCTACCAAATTTTCTTTGGAAGGAAATGTGGCCACGGTAGAACGTGAAATTGAAGGCGGTGATGAAGTAGATGAAGTAAACCTTCCTGCAGTAGTAAGCTGCCAGAAAGGAATGTCTGAACAACGAATACCAAATATGAGGGGAATAATGGGTGCAAGAACGAAGCCTTTAAAAGTGTTGGAGCCAGTAGAGGCAGACACGTTAACTTCTATCTCTTCTTTCGAATTACCTCCGCCCAAAGCAGGCGTAAAATTAATTCCTGCAGATCAACCGGAAGAATTGGTGAGATTGCTTCATGAGGAAGCCAAAGTGATCTGAGAAAACAAAATAAAAATCATCAACATTTGTTGGTTCACTGATTGAAGAAAAATTTAACTTGATAAAATGAGCGTATTAATATTTTTAGACCAGGCTGATGGAAATATCAAAAAGAATTCCCTGGAAGCAGCATCCTACGGCGCAAAGGTGGCTGAAAACTTAAATACAACAGCCGAAGGAATTGTATTGGGCACTATAAATGAGGATCTCACTTCACTCGGGAAATATGGATTGAAAAAGGTGTACACTGTAAAAAATGAGTCGTTGAATAATTTTGATGACCAGGTTTTTACGCAGGTAATCGCAGAAGCAGCAAAAAAAGGAGATGCAAAAATTATCGTGTTTTCAAACAATTTCAATGGAAAAGCGATCGCACCACGGTTGTCTGTAAAATTAAAAGCAGGCCTGGTTTCAGGCGCTACGGCATTGCCGGAAACATCAGATGGGTTTGTTGTAAAAAAGAGCGTTTTCAGCGGCAAAGCCTTTGCTAACGTTGCAATAAAAACTGATATCAAAATTATTTCTTTAAACGCGAATGCCTATAAAATTAATGAAGCCGATGGAACTGCAGAAGTAGCAGAATTACAGGTTGAAGTTGCTGGTTCAAAAATCAAAATTAAAGAAGTAAATAAAGTTTCAGGAGAAATTCCTTTGTCAGAAGCCGAATTGGTAGTGAGCGGAGGACGTGGATTAAAGGGGCCTGAAAACTGGAATATAGTTACTGATCTTGCAAAAGCCCTGGGGGCAGCAACTTCGTGTAGCCGTCCCGTGAGTGACAGTGATTGGAGACCCCATCATGAGCATGTAGGTCAAACAGGACTTACTATCGCTCCTAATTTATATTTCGCCATCGGCATCTCCGGTGCGATACAACATTTAGCCGGCGTAAACAGGAGCAAAACAATTGTAGTTATTAATAAAGATCCTGAAGCACCGTTTTTTAAAGCAGCGGATTATGGAATTGTCGGTGATGCCTTTGAAGTGGTTCCAAAGATTACTGAAGCTGTTAAAAAATTAAAAGGTATCAGTTAGAAACTATTGAACTCCCGGGGGTTTTGAAAAGTTTACATAGATCAAAAGGCATTTATTTTTATATTTGTTATTCACAAAAAAAATCCGCGCTAAGCGGATATGAGTTCATATGAAGAAAATAGAATTGGAAATTGTGGCGCTTTCTCATAGTATTACTCAAACGCATTCTTACGCGGTAGTTTTAGGAGAAGTAAATGGGCTAAGAAGATTACCGATTGTGATTGGAGGATTTGAAGCCCAGGCAATTGCCGTTGCGCTGGAACGTATGCAACCAAGCCGGCCACTCACCCACGACCTGATGAAAAACTTTATGATGGCCTTTAATATTGACCTTCATGAAATAATTATTAACGATCTGCAGGAAGGAATTTTTTATTCGAAACTGATTTGTTCCTCAGATAAAGATACAGTTGAAATTGATTCGCGAACTTCTGATGCAGTTGCTTTGGCTGTAAGATTTGGGTGCCCGATATATACCTATGATAATATTCTTGAGAGTGCGGGAATCCTTATGGAAGAAGACGATAAAAAGAAAAAAGTAGTGGTTTCGCACGCCGATGAAGGAGGCGACGACCTTCAAAAGTTGTCTTTATCCGAATTAGAGTCGTTATTAAACGAAGTGCTTGAGCACGAAGACTACATAAAAGCTGCTTCAATAAGAGACGAGATAAACAGGAGAAAAGGAAGTTGATTAACTTCGGCTAAAATAAAAATCCTGCAAATTTCTTTGTTCACTGTTATTCCATTTAAAGCTGTCATTTTTAAATGATTACTTTTCCCAACTGTAAAATTAACCTCGGACTTAATATTTTGAATAGGCGGGATGACGGCTTTCACAATCTTGAAACTGTCTTCTACCCTATTCCTTTTAATGATGTTTTAGAAATTGTAACCTCACACAAAAAAACCGAATTTACCAATACAGGAATTTCGGGCGGCGAAAATGCAGATAATTTGTGCATGAAAGCGTTTTATCTTGTGAAAAGTGATTTCCCGGAATTGCCTGAAATAAAAATGCATTTGCATAAAACCATTCCTGTAGGAGCCGGACTGGGCGGAGGTTCTGCCGATGCGACATTTACATTGCTCCTTCTAAACAAAAAGTACGGGCTAAATATTTCAAACCGGCAACTTTTAGTGTATGCATCACAGTTAGGTAGCGATTGTCCCTTTTTTTTAGTCAATGCTCCATGTTTCGCTACCAGCACCGGAGATAAAATGGAAAAAACAGAATTGGATTTGTCTTCCTATAAAATACTGCTGATTAATCCGGCCATTCATATCTCCACAAAAGAATTATTCCGTCAAATCACACCCGCAATTCCGGAAAAAAGTATCAGAAAAATCATTAAGCAGCCAATTGATTCCTGGAAATATGATTTAAGAAACGATTTTGAACCAATTATTTTTTCAAAATACCGGGAAATAAAAGAATTGAAAGAATTTTTATACAGTGAAAATGCGATTTATGCGTCTATGAGCGGCACCGGGAGTACCGTTTTTGGGATTTTTGAAAAGAGCAGAAAAGAAGACTTCGCGATTGGATCCAAATATTTTCATAAATGGATTTACCCTCAGGTTGAAGCGGATAAATTTAAATAATGTCTTTTTAATTTTTTATACCTTTGCATTTCAAATAAAGAATTGAGCAACACTTTTCACATACAACACTTTCTTGCAAAGAACCTGGACTTCTTAGATCACAGGCCGTAACGATATCGCCCCTTTATTTTTTTTCTTATTACTATTTACTTTTTTTAAATAAATTTTATGTCAGTACAATCCACTGCTTCACAAACCGATTATTTTATCGATCTTGAAAATCAATTCAGCGCTCATAATTATCATCCTCTGCCGGTAGTACTCAAAGAAGGAAAAGGTGTTTTTGTTTGGGATGTGGAAGGAAAAAAATATTATGACTTCCTAAGTGCATATTCTGCCGTAAACCAGGGCCATTGCCATCCGAAAATAATCCAGGCGCTTATGGAACAGGCACAAAAACTCACCCTCACGAGCCGCGCCTTCTATAGTGAACAACTTTCTCTTTTTTCAAAATATATCACGGAATATTTTGGATACGACAAAGTGCTGCCTATGAATACAGGAGCTGAAGCAGTAGAAACAGCTTTGAAACTTTGCAGGCATTGGGCTTACAGGGTAAAAAACGTAGAAGCTAATAAAGCAAAGATCATTGTTTGTAAAGGAAATTTTCACGGAAGAACCATTTCGGTTGTTTCTTTCAGTACCGATCCGGCAGCAAAAAACGATTTCGGACCATTCACTCCAGGTTTCGAAGAAATCCCTTACAACGATCTTCCTGCACTCGCAGAAGCATTGAAAGATAAAAATGTTGCCGGATTTTTGGTTGAACCCATCCAGGGAGAAGCAGGAGTAAATGTACCTGGTGATGGATATTTATCCAACGCGAAGCAATATTGTTCAGATGCAAATGTATTATTCATTGCCGATGAAATACAAACCGGGTTAAGCAGAACCGGGAAACTCCTTTGCTGTGATCATGAAAATGTGCGGCCTGATATTTTGATTCTCGGAAAAGCACTAAGCGGCGGAACCATGCCCGTCAGCGCGGTTCTGGCTGATAATGAAATAATGCTTACGATCAAGCCGGGTGAACATGGAAGCACCTATGGAGGAAACCCTTTAGCAGCAAGAGTTGCAATTACTGCACTGGAAGTTTTAAAAGATGAAAAGCTGGCTGAAAATGCTGAAATTCTAGGAGATTTGTTCAGAGAAGAACTGAAAAAATTGAACTCTCCGCATATCGAAATGATCAGGGGAAGAGGATTATTAAATGCAATCATTATTAAAAATCAATCGGATGATGCAGCATGGAAAGTTTGCCTTCAATTAAAAGAAAACGGATTGCTGGCCAAGCCGACGCATGGTGACAGAATAAGATTCGCTCCCCCGCTTGTGATCACCCGGGACCAGGTTAATGACTCAATAAAAATTATCGAAAAAAGTCTGAAAGTTCTTGATTAAAAAATGGAGTAAAATATCATTTGATATCTGCTGCCCCAAAAACGAATGGCAAAAGTTTTTCAGCATCTTCAATCAGGTATACAGGGCCTTGCATTCCACTTAAAATAATGCGAATTGGTTGTTTGGTTCGTTGCTGAAACTCAACGAATGACTGGCGGCAGATTCCGCAAGGGCTTACGGGCGTATTACTTTCGCCCTTGGTATTATTATATGAAATTGCAATTGTTTCTATACCTATACCAGGATACAGGCTCGCGGCAGTCGACATAAGTGTCCGTTCGGCGCAAATACCTGCAGGGTACGCTGCGTTCTCCTGGTTGGTACCGCTTACGGTTTCACCATTTACCAATTTTGCAAAACCTCCAACCCTAAAATTAGAATAGGGCGCATATGCTACTTCAGTTACCTTTCTTGCTTCCATCAATAAAGAGGCGTCCTGTTTGTCCAATTCGTCAATTGAAGTATAAATCTTATAATCAAATTTAAAAATCTCGTTTGTCATATTAAATCATTAGAGTCAATCAATATTGAAAATTACAGCTTGTATTCTGAATTTCAAGTACTTTATAAAAAAAAGCCGCATAGAAATGCGGCGTTTGTTAAGAACCAATCAGGTTCTGTAACCCCCAAAGAAAACGAGTTAAATATTTTTTATTTCAATGCCAACATTTTCACTTCGCTAAACTGAACGTTGCCATCGGTATTTACGTGTTTTAAACGATAATATGATTCTTTAACCTTACCGGTTATTTTGTCGAAACATCCAAAACATTCACAATCAGTTTTTGCAGGATCGGCTCCTAAAACATACGCGATTGTTTTGAAATTTTTTCCATCACTACTCTTTTCCACCTCAAAATAATTGGTTTGAGAATTTTTATCTGTTGCCCAATTAATTGCAACTTTATTTTGATCTTTAACTACCCTGAAGCTCGTAATTTCAATTTTGTTCTGAACAATTTGTTGAGCATGTGTAGTAAAACCTAAAGAAAGAAAAAGAACTACTAACAGGCCATTTCTAATTGATAATAAATTTGTTTTCATTGTATAATTTTTAATTAAGGGTTACAATGAATATTAGAATTCTGGCTTTAACTAAAATATGGATCTCTGAAGCACCGCTGCTTTTATTATGTTCCCTCGATTATGAGATAGATAAAAAAATACCGTAATTACTTTCTGCTAAATATAGCAAGGCATCATTTCTGCCGGCTTCTTTGAAAACCGATTGAGAAGATTGAAGAAAGAAAAAAGAATAGTGTAAAAATTATTCTTGTAGGTAAAATTTAAATCCATTCCCTGAGTTTTTGAGGTTTTATAAATTTTTAATTTAATGATCTCTGGATCTTTCAAGGGAGGAGGATTAGAAGAAATATGAAAGCGCTATTTATTAAAAACCCGCGATCAACAATGCAAACATAGAGTGCATTTTCTGTATTTGCAATACCGTAAAAATACGGTCTCTCCTTTTTTTGATAAAATCTAACAAATATAGAAAAATGAAGAATTTATTCATTTACTGCACACTAATGGGGAAAACGAAATTCTTAAATAAATAAAAAATTTTTAGATAAAATTAATTTACGTAGCTCCAGGCCTTCGCTTTATCCTTATTCATGTACATCAATTAACATCGTAGGAAATAATGTCATAAACGTTCCTCAACATTTTGTTCATCCCGGATTCATTAAGATAGGAGTTGCATAAGAACCGGAAAAATGAAGGAGAAACATTATAAAACCGTCCACTATATCAATTTAATTGAAATTAATTCGCAGTATACATTCTTAAACAAATAAAGATCAATTACTTACAATAATAAATATGACAAAATTTCACAACTTCTGAATATAGTCGTTCTCGGCTGTGTGACGCGCCCAAAACACCAGAATATTACTAATATTTAATCTGTAATACAACTTGCAATAAGTTGATAATTAATTTTTTAAATTTAATTATTAAATCTAAATATTTTAGTTACATATTTTTAAATGCTTTTTTAAAAATTGCTAATTGGTTTAGCAGGCAGAATCATAACTTTGCCACTCACATTTTTGATTGAAGTAAAAATGAAACAGAAATTCCCGCTTTTGATAATCGTGGTTTTTGCCTTTATGTCATGCTCTTCTCCCAAGAGCTTAGAGTACATTGATTACAGTAATTTCTCAATTAATAAGCTTGGCTTTAATAATTCGGCTGTTAGCCTGGATCTTAAATATTTCAACCCAAACAATTTTAGAATGCAACTTCGAAATACGAACCTCGATATTTTTATTGACGGAAAATTATTCGGGCATAGCTCAACCGATACCCTGATACAGATACCCCGCAAGGATACCTTTAACCTGCCGGTACAATTTGATGTTAATATGCAAAGCGTTTATCAAAATGCATTGAATACATTATTGGGAAAGGAGGTTGTGCTGCGTGTTTCCGGAAAAATCAAAGTAGGAAAGGCAAATGTCTTTATGTACTTCCCCGTCAATTATGAATCGAAAGAAACTTTTTCTTTATTCTGATAATAGTGAGAACGTCATTATTGAGTTGGAGGTATCAGAAGGCCAACTATTACTTAGACGATAAAACAGAAAGGAAATTAATGGCTGCTTGGCGCGTCCTTTTCGTCTACAGGCTTACATTCAGGAGGAAGTTTTTTATAAGCGTCCGGTTCTGCTGTTACATCATCAGCATCATATCCCATATTGGCCAGCGCCGTCTTTATATTTTCAATATTAGTCCGGTTGGTATACCAGGTTACCGTTACTGTATGTTTTCTGTAATCAGCTTTTACTGAGGAAACACCATATTCATGCACCAGAAAATTTTCAACACTGGTTTTACACCTCTCGGCTCTTAAACCGGGGGTTTTAATAACGGCTTTCCCCATCCCATTATGCTGTGCTGCCGAAGAGGCGAAGATTCCTACGGTTGCTATTACCGTTAATAAAAAAGTTCTCATTTGATTTACTATATGGTTAATCGAAATTACTTCCTTTTTCCCGTCGGCGTTTTAATTGCGCGTTAAAGCATCTTCGCTTTTTCCGGACAACTGATTTTTGGAATTTGATTCGGACTGTCCTTCAACAAACAAAGTCTGTGTAGGATAAGCAAATTCTATTTTTTCTTTTTCAAACGATTCAAAAATATCCAGCAAAATAGCCTGGTGTTTATTCATGTAAAGCGTGTAATCTGCTGATAAAATGTAATAAACGAACTCGAAATCAAGGCTGAAATTTCCAAAAGACATAAAATGGCCGCGGTCAAAAGTTACGTCTTCTTGTTTGAGAATAATATTTTTTACCATTTCAGGCACCATCTTAAGCTTTTCCGACGATGTTTGATAAATCACTCCTATTTTGAACACCACTCTCCTTTTTTGCATGCGGCCGAAATTATGAAGGCGGGAGTTTGTCAGGTCTTTATTTGAAAAAACAATTTGCTCGCCTCCTAAATTTCGAACCCTCGTGGTTTTAATTCCTATGTACTCCACTACGCCTAATTTATCATCTACTATAATAAAGTCTCCCACTTCAAAAGGCTTGTCAAAAAATATTACAAAATAGCTAAACAGATCGCCTAAAATGGTTTGGGCAGCAAGGGCAATTGCGATACCACCGATTCCCAATCCCGCAATCAGCGTACCCATATTATATCCCAAATTATCAAGAAGAAATATAAAGCCTATGACGTAAATACAAAAGTTGAGTATTACAATAAGCCCGTTTGCCTGCTTTTGCCTCACTTCACTATTTTCCTTCTCTTTAAGTGCTGAAAAAATAAAATATTTAACGCCTGAAGTGATAATCCTCAAAATAAAAAACATGACGAACACCCACAAAGCAGCAGAAATTCTATGCATCCACTTTGTCGTGATGGTAAGAAAACTAATTCCTGTATATACGAAGAATACATACAGCATTGGAAAAACGGATTTTTCAACACCTGCGAGTATAAAATCATCAATAGAAGTTGCCGTTTTTTCTGTCCATTTTTTTATCCGGAATAAAACAGTCTTTTTGATCAACCGAAGTAAAACAAAGCCAAAAAGGATAACCGCAATCGCGGTAACCCAATCCTCTAAAGTATTGCCAAAATAAATTTTTTGCCACCAATTATTCATGCTATATGTTTTTTAAAAAGAAAAATAAACCGAAAAGGTATGGACTTGTAAAATGTAGGATTCATTTTAAAGTGAATGTTACTAAGGTAATTTAAACGTCCTAAACATCCAAACTGCCAGGATTGGAAAGCGAACCCTCAAATAATTTTCCTAAGTAAATTATATTGAAAGCTATATTGAATCGCCCCAATGTGCAGGATCTTTGCGCCAGTTAAGCAAACGCATTTGATCGCCAGGTGAAATGGAACTTTGAGCAATTGCAAGTTCAATCAGCGATTCATAATCAGTAAGTGATCGTAAAGTGACTCCCTGTTTTTCAAATGCATTTTTTGCTTCATCAAATCCGTAATTAAAAATCGAGACCATCCCTTCAATTTTCAACCCGGCATTTATTAAAACATCGACAACCTGCAAACTACTCTTGCCTGTTGAAACCAGGTCTTCAACTACTACTACCCTTTTGCCTGTTTCATAATATCCTTCGATCTGGTTACCTAATCCATGCTCTTTCGGTTTTGGCCGAACATAAATATAAGGAAGCTTCAATTGATCAGCAGCCATTGCTCCCCACGGAATGCCTGCCGTAGCAACACCGGCAATAATTTCAGCATTTTCGAAATTTTGAAAAATAACATTGCACATTTCCGATTTGATAAAATCTCTTACAAAGGGAAATGAAAGACTTTTCCTGTTGTCACAATAAATCGGGCTCTTCCATCCGCTGGCCCAGGTAAAAGGTTTATCAATACTTAATTTTATTGCATTAATTTGTAAAAGCTTTTCAGCTATCGCTTTTTTGTCGGTCATGCTGCGAAGATAATAAACACGTATGAGCTATATTACAATTTACTTTGGAGACAAGCCGGTGTTTCTTTGTGATGAAATAACGGCAGAGATTGATGAATACCGTCACCATCCTGATGCGGTTTTTATTGATGAACTATCTACTGCTGCAATCAATTCTCTTTTGCACGAAATTAAAAAAGCACAATTTCATGCAGGAATTATTTACGACAAAGATTTCGCAAAACTGAAAGCTAATTTTTTTAAACATTTCCAACTGATAAAAGCCGCCGGTGGACTGGTGAAAAACAAACGCGGAGAAATCTTAATGATATTCAGGCGGGGAAAGTGGGATCTTCCAAAAGGAAAATTAGACGAAGGTGAAACAATTGAAGCGTGCGCTAAAAGAGAAGTTGAAGAAGAAACAGGATTACATAAACTGAAAATTATCCGGCCGGCAACAATCACTTATCATACGTATATCCAGTTTGGAAAGCATATTTTGAAAGAAACCCATTGGTATTTAATGAATACAGCAGCCGATGAAAAGTTAGTTCCACAAACAGAAGAGGAAATTACTGAAATTACCTGGGCAACGAAGAAAGACCTGGATCAATATCTTCAAAATACTTTCCCCACAATTGAAATGGTATTAAAAGAAATGTGACTTTTTAAATTTCGAAAATAAAAATTCGAATTATTTATTTGTTTACTGGTGATTTATTACACGCCCTAATCTTCTTTTACCAAAATAGTAAATTCCAGGTATTCCATTTTTTTAAAAAAATATTCTTCGGTAAAACCTGCGCTCAGGAAAATCTCTTTGTGCACAGGATTAACATAAATCACATACACTTTTCCTGGATTTTCTTTTAGAAAAGAAAGAATATTTTTTACAACCGTTAGCATTATCACTTCATCAAAAGGATTGAAAAAAAAGAAACAATTTTTATCTCTTTCAATTTTATAGGTGGTGGCATCCTTACAAATAATATTGAAAGTGACATCCGGAAATAATAGTTTGGCCTTCTCCACATTATCTTCTGCTTCAACACAAAGCCGGTGCGAAAAATCAATCCCTGTTATACTTTTAAAGCCATAGTGCGCCGCAACTACCAGCACTCTACCTTTGCCACATCCAAAATCAACAAGCCCAATATTAACTTTTTCATCTTTTAGATATTCAAATGCTTTTTCGATTAAAAAATAATTAGAAGCCTGGTAAATAGATGCGTGGGACAAATTTTCGTTGCCAATATTTTCGTACTGAAGATTGTTGATTTTTACTGTCTCAAGATTATATTTCTTTTCGCCTTTTATTTCATGATAAACAGTAAAAGCAGCAAGAGATGTGTTCCAGTGCTTTGAAATAAAATAAAAGTATTTTAAGTAATCCAGGATCTTCATTGTAAATAAATAATTACGCTTCTACATTTTCAGATAGCCTGAAATCTATCACTTTCAATTGAAGATTAGTTTCACCATTCCATTCATTTTCATCGATTGTAAAAGCGAGATCGATGGGCTTATTCATCTGCAATAAATCAAATTTTTCTGCAAGGTTAAAACCTATTCCGGTTAAAGTGACGTTAGCATTTTTAACTACAAAACGGATGTGATTTTCTTTTACGATTTTGGACCATTGCGTGTTTGCCACATTTTTGGTTATAAAAACCGGCCGTAGATTCTCAGGGCCGTAGGGTTCCATTTGTTCCAATATTTTAAAAAATTTTGGATTTATATTTTTAAAGGTAATTTCAGCATCAATATTTAATTCAGGAACCAGTAATAGGGGATCAATAGTTGTGGCCACTACCTCTTCAAATTTTTTGCTAAAAGCATCTATATTTTCAGGAAACAATGACATTCCTGCCGCGGCAAAATGGCCGCCATACCCTATTAAATGTTCGCGGCACGCATGTATCGCTTCATATAGGTTAAACCCAGGAACACTTCGTGCACTTCCTCCCACCACACTTTCTCCAAGGGTTAACACCACAGTTGGCCGAAAATAGGTCTCAATTAACCTGCTTGCAACAATTCCAACGACGCCCTTGTGCCAATGTGATTGAAAAAGAACCGTTGTTTTTCGCGAAAGCATTTCAGGATCGTTTTCAATCATAGCCAAAGCTTCCTGCGTTATGCTGGTATCCGCATCTTTTCGGCTCGTGTTATCTGTATGCAACATTTCGGCGTATTCTTTTGCCCTGGCATCATCATCTTCGATAAACAATTTTACGGCCTTTGTCGCGTCGTCCATTCTGCCGGCAGCATTTACGCGGGGAGCAATTATAAAAACCACATTATTGATTGAAAACTTTTTTTCAACCTGGCTTAGTTCAATCAATGCTTTTATCCCGGCGCACGGATTTGTATTTAACCGCTGCAAGCCGTAAAAAGCAAGAACGCGGTTTTCACCTGTCATGGGAACTATATCCGCTCCGATGGCAGTCACAACAAGATCAAGGTAACAAAAGTATTCTTCTTCATTGATGCCTAAGCGCTGTGCAAGGGCGGTTATCAATTTAAATCCTACACCGCATCCGCAAAGTTCTTTATAAGGATACCGGCAATCTTTCTGTTTTGGATTTAAGATCGCTACAGCCGGTGGCAATTGTTCATCGGGAAGATGATGATCGCACACAATAAAATCAAGACCTAACGTACATGCATACCCGATAAGCTCTACCGATTTAATTCCGCAATCAAGTGAAATGATCAGATCAAAGTTATTTTCTTTTGCAAAATCAATTCCCTGTTTACTGATGCCATACCCTTCTTTATATCGATGAGGAATATAAAAATCGATTTTATCTTCATTATAAATTTTCCTTAAAAAACGATACATGGTGGCTACGGAAGTAGTCCCATCCACATCATAATCCCCAAATACCAGGATCTTTTGATTATTATTTACCGCAAATAAAATTCGTTCCACTGCCTTTTGCATATCCTTCATCAAAAAGGGATCGTGAAGGTGAGAAAGCTGGGGCCGGAAATAATCTTTTGCTTTTGAAAATGTATCAATGCCACGTTGGACAAGAATATTACAAAGTGGCGCACTGATAGATAACGAGTCTTTTAAAGCGACAACTTTAGTCGGATCAGCCTCAATTATTTTCCATCTTTTTTCCATGCAGTAATAATTAATTATAGTACCAATTGGTCGAGCAGCTAATTAGATTGCTCTAACAGAAAGTTTTCAAAGTATACAACGCAGAATTGCAGTAAACCAACAAAAAAAAGAATTTTTAATTTTCTCGATCCTGTCGTTTGCTCATAAACAATCTAATATTTTCTATCTGTAGTATATCTAACCAATTCCTCCAGCCCTTTACGGATATCACTTTCAGGAAATTGAAACAGTATCTCCAAAGCTTCATCGCGATATTGGATCATTTTTTCGGTAGCATAATTTATACCTCCTGATTCAATAACTTTTTGCAATACATATTTTATTTTATCAGGATCCTTATTTTCATTTTTTACAATATAAATAATTTTCCTCCTTTCGCTCTTATCTATATTATTTAAAGTGTATATCAGTGGCAGCGTTAATTTTTTTTCCTTTAAGTCGTTGCCCGTAGGCTTCCCAACATCTTCATTCCCGTAATCAAAAAGATCATCCTTTATCTGAAACGCGATTCCTGTTTTTTCTCCAAAAAGCTTCATGCGACCGGTAAGTTCTTCGTTTTTGCTGGTACTCCAGGCGCCTACCGCGCAGGCAGACGACAACAGTGATGCTGTTTTACTTCTAATAATTTCAAAATAGATTTCTTCTTTTAAATTAAGATGACGCGCTTTTTCCATTTGTAATAGTTCACCCTCACTCATTTGTTTTACCGCGTCAGACAAAATATCCAGGTGCTTAAAATCGCCCGCTTCCGTTGAAAGTAACAGCCCTTTTGAGAGCAGGTAATCACCCACAAGAACTGCGATTTTATTTTTCCATAACGCATTAATAGAAAGAAAACCTCTTCTCTCCAACGACTCATCAACTACATCATCATGAACCAGAGTAGCCGTATGCAACAATTCCACCAAAGCCGCTGCCCTATAAGTGGATTCATTTACAGTGCCATGAAGTTTGGCGCTTAAAAACACAAACATTGGCCTTAACTGTTTGCCCTTTCTTTTAATAATGTATTTCATTATTCTGTCGAGCAAAGGAGTTTGGCTCTTTACGGACTCTGCGAATTTCTCTTCGAAGGTGGCTAATTCGGTGGCAATAAGGTTCTTTGAAAACTGCATTCTATCTTTTGGAAAAAGGCAATATAATACAGAATATGAAATAAACGAGTAATATCGTTGTCCTAATCGAAAAAAAGATATACTAAGCAGGGTAAAAATACCGTTGATACTAAAGTTTTTTAAACATATCTATTTCATATATCCTTTAATAGCTAACTACCAAAAAACTATCTATTAAAGAAATATGAAAAAATATAATAAAATGCTAAAAAAAATTTGAACTATGGCATTCGTTTGATACTTTTGCCACATCAAAACGTTTATTAGAAATCCTCAACTAAAAAGTTATGCCAAAAATGTATAAGTTATTGTTTATGGGAATTTTTTCCCTTCTATCCATTGGTGTTTTTGCCCAGGATACCGGTGTTTATAATGTTTATGACTCTGCTGTAATATCTTCAAAAGGAAAAGCACAGCAAAATGAATTCATGAACAACACATATGATTTCCCGGCAAAGCCCAGAAGTCAGACTGAAATTGGGATTTCAGCGGGTATGTTTTCAATTAGCGGAGATGTAGCTTCTATCTTACCTACAGGAGGTTTTGCTATCCATGTTCGCAAGGCGTTAGGTTACGTTTTCTCTCTAAGAGCCCAATACCTGTACGGTGTTGGTAAAGGGTTGAATTGGAAGCCTTCATATGGCTATTCAAACAATTCTGTTTGGTCCGGGTATAATGCTGCGAATTATGATCCCGTTTATTACAATTATAAAACAACGGTAAATGACCTGTCAATACAAGGTATAGTTACTTTAAATAACGTTAGATTTCATAAACAAAAATCAGGAATGGTTATTTATGGCGGTATGGGCCTGGGAGCGACTGTATATAATGCACGGGTGCAGGTTCCTTCAAGTTTTAGTTCCATTCAGCAATCAACAGATCAGTATTCAAACCGGAAAAAAACAAGAGACGCGTTGAAATCCTTGTTGAAAAATGTTCCTTACACGGCCGCTCAAAATGAAAATAACACCAAACCAACTTTAGGATCTCATCCTTTAAGAGCCACAGGAACAGTTTTGGCCGGCCTGGCTTTTAAATTAAGCAATCGAATCAATCTTGCGGTTGAAGACAGAATGACTTTAACTAAAGACGATTTATTAGATGGCCAGCAATGGCAGGAGCATCCTTTTTTAGATCCTGCTCAAACACGTGATTTTGATAGTTATAATTATTTATCAGTTGGTTTGAATTTCAACGTAGGTTCCAAAGCAGTTGAACCACTTTGGTGGGTTAACCCGCTCGATTATGCGTATAGCGAAATCAACAATCCTAAGCACATGAAGATGCCTAAACCAATACTGGATGACACTGATGGCGATGGCATAACCGATCAACTTGATAAAGAACCAAATACTCCGGCAGGTTGTCCTGTAGACAGCCATGGCGTATCAAGAGATACCGATGGCGATGGAGTTCCGGATTGCAAAGACAAACAATTGATCACGCCAACTGAATGTCAGCCTGTAGATGCGGATGGTGTCGGCAAATGCCCTGATCCGGAGTGTTGTAAGAACCTTGCTGCACAAGCAACAATGTGTAACATAGGTGATCTTCCAAGCATCACTTTCAGGGGCAGAAGTACTCAATTAAGCAGTGATGCACAAGCCATGCTTGCTAATGTTGCTTCTAAATTGAAAAACAGCCCTTCATGTAACATTATTGTCAGCGCATATCCTGCTGCTTCAAAAGCTTCACAAGCTCTTTGCAACAAAAGGTTAGATGTTATAAAAACTTATCTCACTGAAAAAGAAGGAATAAGTGCGGATCGGATCACTGCCAATTGCGAAGTTGGTGGCGGAGATGTAAATACAGTGGATATAAAAGCAGATTAAAAAAACAGATTATAGTTATAAAACCCTTCCTGAAAATGGAAGGGTTTTTTTATTCCTTACCAAAATATTAACGGTACCGATTTTGCCCGCATTAATTTAAAATACATTTTTGTCTAAATTCACTTAATTTTGCGGCTCTTTATGAAGTTGAAATCATATCTTGTTTTATTGTTAATCCCGGTTTTAATGCTTACTGCATGTAGCAGTCAGTTCACAAAAGTTCTCAAGAGCACTGATTACGAGTATAAGCTTAAGAAGGCAGATGAATATTTTGCTAATAAAAAATACAGGTTTGCCCAGCAACTTTATGAAGAGTTATTTCCTGTATTTAAAGGATCTGATAAGTTTGAAGAATTGTATTACAAGTATGCATACTGTGCTTATTATCAAAAAAATTACACGGATGCTGAAAATCTTTTTAAGGGATTTCTGGGTGTATTTCCAAATAGCAGCAGGGCCGAAGAGATCGCCTATATGCATGCCCTTACTTACTACAAGCAATCGCCTAATGTTCAGTTAGATCAAACAAACACTAACAAAGCCATCGGGATGATGCAAGCTTTTATAAATGCATATCCAAATTCAAAAAGAATAGCTGACGCAAATAAGATAATTGAAAAATGCAGGGCTAAACTCGAAGAAAAAGATTACCTGGCGGCAAAACTATATTATAACCTGGAAATGTACCAGGCTGCCGGTATTGCTTTTACCAATATTTTAAACGCCTACCCTGAATCGGCTAAAGGCGATACTTACATGCTTATGGCGGTAAAATCGTTTTACCAGTTTGCCAAATTAAGCGTTGCTGATAAACAGGAAGAAAGATATGAAAAAGTAAACGCAGAATATTTTGACTTCGCTGATCGTTATCCTGACAGCGGGTTATTACAAGAAGCGGCAGAATATAAAAATCTAAGTCAAAACAATATTAAAAAAATAAAAAATGAGCAAATTAAGACGGCAGCAAACTAGCAATACAAGCAATGTTGTAGAAACTCAAAATCTTATTGACATTAAAAACAAAACCGGCAATTTATATGAATCAATTACGGTAATTGCCAAAAGAGCAAACCAGATAAATATTGCCATAAAAGAAGAGTTGCATAATAAGCTCGAAGAATTTGCAAGCCACACTGATAGCCTGGAAGAAATTCATGAAAACAAAGAGCAAATTGAAATTTCCCGTGCCTACGAAAGAATGCCTAACCCGGCCTTGCTGGCAACTGCAGAGTTCGTGGAAGATAAGATCTATTACCGCAAAAACGAGGATACCCTTTTCGATTAATTTTTAACTTCTTTATTAATAAGAAATGATAATTTTAATGGTGGATGTTTCCACCATTTTTATTTTATAGTATCTTTCCATATAAAAATTAATACTTGCTTAAAGGAAAAAAGATCTTACTTGCGGTTACGGGAAGCATCGCCGCGTATAAATCGGTGTTTTTTGTTCGTTTACTGGTAAAAGCCGGTGCCGAAGTAAAAGTAATTATGACTGATGGGGCGAAAGATTTTGTATCTCCACTTACTTTCGGTACGCTTTCAAAAAATAAGGTTCTTACTAATTTATTTGATGAAGATACCTGGGCCAACCACGTAATTCTTGGTCGTTGGGCAGATGCTATGATAATTGCGCCGGCATCCTGCAACACGATAGCAAAAATGGCCAATGGTATTTGTGATAATCTTCTATTGGCTGTGTACTTATCATCACAAGCCCCTGTACTAATCGCTCCGGCAATGGATGAAGACATGTGGCAACATCCGGCAACACAAAGGAATATCAAGCTATTAACGCAAGTGGGAAACCTGCTCTTACCCGTGAATAAAGGTGAACTAGCCAGTGGATTATCAGGGGAAGGCAGAATGGCTGAGCCAGAGGAAATGATAAAATATCTTGAAGATTTTTTTGAAAAAAAAAAGAAATTAAAAGGTAAAAAAGCTTTGGTAACCGCAGGTCCCACCTATGAAGCCATCGACCCCGTTCGTTTCATCAGCAATCATTCAAGTGGCAAAATGGGCGTTGCAATTGCCGAAGCGTTATACAAACAAGGGGCAGATGTGCATCTTGTCCTTGGTCCATCAGCTATTGAACCTGCAGGCGGAATACGGCAGGAAAAGGTAGTTTCGGCAGAAGAAATGTACAATGCCTGTATGAAAAGAATCACAACTTATGATATTATCGTGATGGCAGCCGCAGTAGCAGATTATGCTCCAAAAACAACCAGCAATAAAAAAATTAAAAAAAATACCCCGGAATTTTCCCTTGAACTGATGAAAACGAAAGATATTCTTTTAGAAGCTGGCAAAATGAAATCATCTCATCAAACCCTGGTGGGTTTTGCCTTAGAGACGAATAATGAAAAAGAAAATGCTTTAAAAAAACTAAAGCAAAAGAACGCTGACCTTATTATTCTAAACTCGATGAATGATAAAGGAGCTGGTTTTGGCGGCGAAACCAACAGGGTTACGATTTTTGACAGAAATAAACGAGAATATAAATTTCCTACCAAAACTAAAAAAGACGTAGCGGAGGATATTGTAAATACTATTATTCAATATAGAAATGAATAAATTTTTTCTATTTTTTTTATTGTGTTTTTTTTCCGCTGTTTTACAAGCACAGGAATTGCGGGCAAGAGTTAGCGTAATAAGCAATCGTGTAAATAATAGCGTTGATAAAAAAGCATTTACCACTTTACAAACCGCTCTTAACGATTTTGTAAATAACAAAAAGTGGAGCAATGATGTCTATACAGCTAATGAAAAAATTGATTGTAATTTTTTACTGAATGTTGCATCTACCGGAGAGGCTGATGTGTATACTGCGTCATTAACCATCCAGTCCGGTAGACCTGTATTTAACACCTCGTATGTTTCACCGGTTATCAACTACCAGGATAACGATGTAACTTTTAAATATGTTGAATTTCAGCAACTGGATTTTAACGAAAACCGTGTTTCCGGCACTGACCCCTTAGTTTCAAATCTTACGGCGGTTTTCGCCTATTGGATTGATATGATCCTCGGATTTGACTATGATTCTTTTTCGCCCCGGGGCGGGAAATTTATATTTTCAAAAAGCCGAAAATGTCGTGAATAATGCGCCGGAAGGCCGAAATATTTCTGGTTGGAAACCTTTCGATGGTACAAGAAACAGGTATTGGTTGGCAGAAAATCTTTTGAACAGCCGGTACACTATCTTTCATGATGCTTTGTATAATTATTATCGGATGGGCATGGATAAGCTATACGAGCAGGAAGCTACTGCTCGGTTGAATATTTTAAATGTTCTTACCATGCTAAATACGTTTAATACTCAAAACCCAAATACGATGATTCTGCAGTTTTTTTTCCAGGCAAAAACGCAGGAGTTGATTCAAATTTTTTCCAAAGCCAATCCTGCTGACAAGTCCAAAGCGTTGGAATTATTAAAACGCCTTGATATTTCTTCTGCAACAAAATATGAAGACCAGTTAAAATGAGAAAACCCTTATTTTACATATTTGTATCGGCTTTTCTTTTTTCCTGCCATTCCGTCGATAAAGCACCGAAAGATATTATCAGCCCAAAAGAAATGAAAAGTATATTATGGGACGTGATGAGAGCACAAACCCTTGCCCAGGAAACATCTTTGAAAGATACCACGGTTAGCGTAGCCGAGGAGACCAATCTTCTTTCAAAAAAAATATTCAAGATTCATAAGACAGATTCACTCCATTTTATGGAAAGTTATAATTGGTATGTGAAACACCCGGCCACATTAAAGCTTATCTTTGATAGTCTTTATACACAAAAGCAAAGGGAAAGTGAAGGAAGGTTAAAGAAGAAGGAAAAAGCTTTGCACCATCCATTGTAAACGTATTAACGATGAGGAAAGTTTATAAAAATGCAGAAGAAGCCATCTCTGACATTCCAGGCGGATCTACTTTGATGTTGGGAGGATTCGGGTTGTGTGGCATTCCTGAAAATTGCATTTCAGCCCTGGTAAAAAAAGGGGTAAAAGACTTAACTTGTATTTCAAACAATGCAGGTGTAGATGATTTTGGAATAGGATTATTATTGCAGAAAAAACAGGTAAGAAAAATGATTTCTTCTTATGTAGGCGAAAATGCAGAATTTGAAAGGCAAATGTTAAACGGCGAACTTGAAGTTGAATTGATACCACAAGGTACTTTGGCAACACGATGCATGGCGGCTGGTTATGGACTTCCGGCTATATACACACCCGCAGGTGTTGGAACCGAAGTTGCAGAAGGAAAAGAGTCAAGAATATTTAAAGGCAAAGAATATTTGATGGAATATGCTTTTGAAGCCGAATTTGCCCTGGTAAAAGCCTGGAAAGGAGATACTGCCGGAAATTTGATTTATAAAGAAACAGCCAGGAATTTTAACCCGTTAATGGCGATGGCAGGGCAGATTACCATAGCAGAAGTTGAAGAACTTGTAGAAGCAGGGCAACTAAATCCCAACGAAATACACACACCTGGTATTTATGTTCATCGCATCTTCCAGGGCAGCGCCTATGAAAAAAGAATAGAACAAAGAACAGTAAGGAAACAAATTTGACCGATTTTCATTTTGCTTTAGATAATTTACGTATGCTGGATAAAAATCAAATAGCTCAAAGAATTGCAAAGGAATTAAAGGACGGGTTTTATGTAAACCTCGGGATCGGAATTCCCACACTTGTTGCCAACTACATACCTGAAGGAATAAATGTTACACTTCAGTCAGAAAATGGATTGCTCGGAATGGGCCCTTTTCCTTTAGAAGGAGAAGAGGATGCAGATTTGATAAATGCCGGAAAGCAGACAATTACCACTTTACCTGGTTCCTCATTTTTTGACAGTGCTATGAGCTTCGGAATGATACGCGCCGGTAAGGTAGATCTTACTGTATTGGGCGCTATGGAAGTAAGCGAAAATGGTGATATCGCCAGTTGGAAAATTCCCGGAAAGTTGGTAAAAGGAATGGGAGGCGCGATGGACCTTGTGGCAAGCGCCAAAAATATTATAGTAGCAATGATGCACACGAATTCAAAAGGCGAATCCAAATTACTGAAAAGATGTAAGCTTCCTTTAACCGGAATAAATTGCGTAAAAAAGATCGTTACCAACCTGGCCGTTATTGAAGTAACAGACAAAGGGTTTTTGTTGCTTGAGAAAGCGCCCGGTGTTTCTGTAGAAGAAATAAAAAATAAAACCGAAGGTGAAGTGATTATTGAGGGGGAAGTGACGGAAATGCAATTTTAAAGCAGGTTTGCTTAATCAATCAGAGAATTTTTCATCGCAAAAAATACAAGTCCAACCGAATTCTTCACTCCGAATCTTTCCATTAGGCGGTCTTTAATAGCTTCCACGGTGCGCGGGCTTATTTCCATTTTCTGGGCAATTTCCTGCGCAGTGTATTCCATACAAACCAAAGACAGGACCTCTTTTTCTCTTTCACTGATCACAATCTCGCTATTCAAATTAGGATTGAATTTTTGTTTTGCATAGTTCTTTTTTATAAGCACCCTGTTGACGAAATTGTTTAAATAAAACCCTGTATTCATTACATCCATGATACCTTGTTTAATTTCTGCAGGTTCTGTACTTTTTAAAAGATAGCCATTGGCACCACTATCCATTAAATGACCAACAAAACGTTCGTCTTCGAACATGGTTAGTATTAAAATCCTTATTTGAGGATAATGTTTGTTAAGGTATTTGGTAGTTTCAATTCCATCTTTTACAGGCATTTTTAAATCCAGCAAAACGATGTCAGGTTGTTCTTTTTCAATTCCTTTTATAAGTTCCTCCCCGTTTTCCGCCTCTAAAATAAAATTGATATTATGGTAAACTTTTAGGGAAAGAATGACGCCTTTCCTGAAGATTTTATGATCATCCGCGATGGCTACTTTGATAATTTCGGGGGTCATACTTTAATAGCTTGGGGGAAAAGATAATAGAAAAAAACATAAAATACAACAATTTTATTTGACCGGTTCTCTTGGCACTTCAATTGTAACCTTGTAGTAAGTATGCGTATTGTCAATTTCAAAATAGATTTTTCCTTTCAAAACCCGTATTCTGCTTTGAATATTTTTTAACCCCAGGCCTGCTGACCCTTGTTCCATTTTTTCAAAGTCATGCTGCAAAATCCCTTTGCCGTCATGATGAATTCTAAAATAGACGATGTTCCCCTGTGCATTCTGAGTAAGGTGAATAAAGCCTGCACTGCTGTGTTTTATAATATTGGTTACCAATTCCTGCAACACCCGAAAAACAAGCAATTCCTGCTCGTCGCTTAATCTTTGACGATTGTCATGAAACCGCGCGCTCGAGTTAATTACTCCTGAACCATTTATTTTATCAAAGAGATCTTTAATAGCCGCCTCAAGCCCAAAATTCTTTAAGGTCGGAGGCATCAGGCTATGAGATATATTCCTGATCAGTTGGATGCTGTCATCTATAATTTGTTTCGCACTAAATATTGATTGGAGCTGTAAAGCGGGCTCCTGGTGAATAAGGTTTTCATTTAAATACAATCTTGCTGTGGCCAAAAGTGGCCCCGCATCATCGTGCAGATCAGCAGCTATTCGTTGTCTTTCTTCTTCCTGGAACTGAATGGAGGCGCGCAATAACATCTGTTGTCTCTCTTCTTCCATCTTTTGAATCTGCTTATTAAACCTTATCACTCTTCTTTGATGAAAAACCACTATCGAGACCAGTGTGATGGCCATGAAAAACATACCGAGAGTTCCCAGTATCAACACACTCGACACGCCAAAAGTAGTTTGTAAAAAAAACATCAATGTTTGTAATTAAATTTTTTCACGAAAAAAAAGCTCCTCATCTAACTGAGAAATAACACTTTTTTCCTGTTTTACAGTATCGTTTAGTTTCATGGTCATAGCAATACACAATAAAATATTTTTTAAAATATTGAAGGCTATATTTATGATAAAATATTGCCGCTGAAAAGTCAAATCCCTACCCATATTTTGAGCAAGGATGTATAGGAAAAAAGTACCTGAAAAGTAAATAAGAAACGTAATGACTATCCAAAAATCAAAGGTTGAATAAATCGTTAGACTATTTGACCCTTTTAATTGGATAAACAGGTATGAAATACAAAGAATTAACACGATTATACATTCGATACCCGAAGTGATCGAATCAAAGCCGAATGGGTCATCTTTAAAAATTATAACTAATATCTCAAAGGAAATAAAACTGCCCCAAATAAAAGGAACAAATTTTTTCAGTATGCTTTTAGGGGTACTTAGATATATAAAATAGCAGAAAAACGAATATTCAACTATGGTAAATGCATAAAGATAGATATATAGTTTTCTCACTTTGAATGGATTGTAAATAATAGTTCAATCCCTCATTAACAATACAATAGAGAATATAAAATAAAATTACCCTTAGCGATTTCTGTTTGCTCTTTAATTTAAATAGCAAATAGAACACTAAGGGTAGTGTAGTTGAAAAAATTCCTGTATATAAAAGCGTTTTTAAAATTGCAGTTACATTTAACTTCAAATATAACTACATATTTTAGATTTTATTTCACGCTACCTAAAATAATTCGTCAAATATTAAGTAGTTGGCGTAGCTGGACCATTAATAAGATCCCAGTCAATAATAATTTTATCAGCTACAATACCATCATATTTTTCAATATCACCAGTGTTGGTAACAACAGAAAATTGAAGAATATCTTTGCCTTGCGCATCAACGCCAGTGTACACTAAATGTTCTTCGTTGTTGTCTGAAAGGCATTTGCGGAACCTGATTCCTACGCAACCTGGCTGGCTAAGTACCTGGTCGATAATGTTGCGACCGATGAAATATCCCGGAGTTGCATCAGGATTTGCAGATCTGAAGTTTTCTACCAGTCTTTTGCCTTCTTCCAGTCCGATGTCCTCGCCTACTTCTGCAAGGGTTTTGGTTTCGAGTGCATTTTTTGTCATAATTGTAAGTTTTTGTTTTTTTTTAAAGCGGTTTTATAAGTAATCTGACAACTAACTTCCATCAAATATTTTTCCTGAACAACCGGTTATTTTACGATTTAAATAATGTATTTTCGTTAAAACATTGAACAGGAAAGGGTTTTAGCGAAAACGAAACGTAATTTAACCCAAAAAAATCGGGTAATAATACGTGTAAATATAGTAAATTTACTATGGTAAAAATAGTTTTTTTACGACCGTATTTGTACGAATTTTTAAAACCGGAGAAAAAAGAAGTGGCGTCATAATCGCCGGACTTTAGAATATTTGTCCAAACGAGAAAAAGGCTAATCCGTAGTGGGGCCAAAACAAATGCACCAAAGGGTTTTGCCTTGAGTTTTGGATGATTACGGCAGTCTCAGGCACAGTTAAAATAATATCTACCCGTGAGACGGATACAAAGTCAACTAATTAAAAATAATTCACAATGGTGACAAAGTGCAAAGCATTATTACGCTTTTTTTATGGGCGCATTAATACGGGATGTATGAAAAAAGTGCAGGGGGTAAAAGTAAAAATACGACTCAATCCTGCGTAAGTTTACGTTCGTAACTTTTCCCTGAAATCAAGTTTAAAACCAGTAAAAAAAGTAATATACTTTCAAAATATTCGTTAATGTAACTATATTTACACTATCCCTAAGATTTATATTCAATGTCATTATCTACCATTATCAAAATTGCAATTGCAGACGATCACAAGATTTTCAGAGACGGAATAAAAATGGCACTTAATCCCAAGAAAGACCTGAAAATGGTTTGGGAAGCGGAAGATGGTAAGGATTTAATGCACAAAATGACCATTAAACAACCGGATTTATTGTTAATGGACATAAGAATGCCTGAAATTGATGGAATAAATGCTATTGAAATGCTCCGGAAGGAATACGAAGACCTGAAAATCATCGTCCTTTCAATGTATGATGATCAGCAAATGATAAGCAAAATGATGGAAATGGGCGCGAATGCCTATCTCACCAAAACAACTGATCCAGATGAGATTTATGAAGCCATACTCACGTGCATGAATGAAGAATTTTACTTTAATCAACTGGTAAACAAAGCAGTGATGGGTAAATTACTTCAGAAAAAAAATGTAAGAAGGCATTATGGAAACCAGGTTCCTGTTACATTTAATGAGAAAGAATTAAAAATCCTCCAACTGTTAGGGGAAGACAAAACCACAGATGAGATTTCCAAAATAATTTTTTTGAGCCCCAGGACAATAGAAACCATCCGTCAAAACATGAAAAATAAAGTGGGCGCTAAAACCATCGGCGGCTTGCTCATGTACGGCATGAGAAATAAAATGATCGAATAAAACGATTGAGATTTTTTATTTACCTGCTGATATGTTGCAAATAGTAATCACTCATTATCCGGTGAACCTTCGCTTTTAATAATTCATAATTCTCTCCTGCCTGTACTTCTACAGGTTCCAAAAAATGCATTTCCATTTTAACAGGATGAAAATAAAATACCTCGCCGGGAGGAAGAACCTTTTTGGTATTGAAAATTAATGCCGGGATGATGGATGTAGCCGTTTCGGCCGCCAGTTTAAAAGCACCATCATGAAACTCTTTTAATGGCAAATCCGTTTTATTTCTGGTTCCTTCCGGATAAATGCACATGTGCATTCCCAATGCAAGTACATTTTTCATTTTTCTGAAACTATCCTGCCGGCTTTTTTTATCTTTCCTGTCGACTAATATTGAGCCTCTTCTATAAATCAAACCAAATAAAGGGATTTTTGCCATCTCAGCTTTGGCAATTGTTTTATTGGCGCCGGGAATAAACGGTGTTGATACCGGCACATCCATTAAAGAATTGTGATTGCAGGTTACGATATAATTTTGGCCCGTTTTGAAATTTTCTTTTCCTTTTACTTTTAACGAACATCCGGTGAGGAAAAAAAACAAGTGCATCCATATTTTTGATATCACCCGGAATTTCTTTGTACGCTGAGGCTCTGCGTAAACCCCAATAAGCCACATCAATAATGCAACAGGCAGTAAGGTGATTACAAATACCAGCAATGCCCAGGCAGCTGAAATTCTAAAAATAAAATTCTTCAAAATTTGTTGATTTACTGCTTTAAATTTTCCAATCAATTGGTGTTTTATGTTGCTTTAATAATAATTCATTTGTTTTTGAAAAATGCTTACAACCAAAAAAACCATTGTTGGCACTAAAGGGTGAAGGATGGGCCGCTTTTAAAACAAAATGCTTCGTTTCATCGATTAGTGATTGCTTTTGCTGCGCAAATTTTCCCCAAAGCAAAAAAACTACCCCTTCTTTTTCTTCCGATATTTTTTTAATCACGTTATCGGTAAATTCAAGCCAGCCAATATTGGCGTGGCATCCGGGTTCATTTTCGCGCACTGTTAAAGAAGCATTCAAAAGAAGAACTCCTTGCTGTGCCCATTTGGTAAGATTCCCATTTTCAGGAATTTCAATACCCACGTCATTTTTTAATTCTTTAAAGATATTAATTAGAGACGGTGGTTTGGGTATTCCATCAGGCACAGAAAAACTTAGTCCATGCGCCTGTCGCTTATTATGATAGGGATCCTGCCCAAGTAAAACCACTTTTACGTTATCGAACGGTGTTTGTTTAAATGCGTTAAAAATTAATGAGCCGGGCGGATAAATAATTTTTCCCGAAGCTTTTTCAGCTTTCAAAAAAGTGATGATGTGCTGGAAATACGTTTTTTCGAATTCATTTTTTAGTTCTCTTTTCCAGCTTTCTTCAATTTGAATATCCATTGTATATCTTAAAATAAAGTAGCACGGTTTTTATAAGCAAACGGATAATTTGAGAGAATAAAACAGTGACCCCGACACGATTCGAACGTGTGACCCACAGCTTAGAAGGCTGTTGCTCTATCCACTGAGCTACGGGGCCGTTTTAATTGAATTGACTTTTCTTTTTTGATGAGAAAAAAAGTTTTGCAAATATAGCTGAATCCTCTTGTCGTTGCAAAAAACAACGCATAATTCTATTTATTTAGCAAACAAAAAGTAGAAATCTATTTTGGCTGTTACAGTAAACCAACATAAAAAAGGTATTTTCATTCAGGATGAATTTATATAAAATTTCTAATGCGATAGGTAATACTGTTAGAAATTATTTTAAATTCTCACATTATAAGTAGCAAAATTTACTTATATTTATTTAACCAAAAATTTTATTTACCAAAAATTATTACAATGTCACTCAAAAACTCCTTGCTTGTAGTTATTCTACTTGTTTCCCTTCAATCTTATTCACAATCGAATTTCACTTTTTCGCCCGAAAAACCCCAGGCAGGCGACGCAATAACAATCAGTTATATTCCTTCGGGAACCATTACCAATACTGCCTCACCGCTTCAGGCAATTGTTTACACAATAGGGAATACCGGAGAAAAAGTAAATGATTTTTCAGTAACAAAATCCGGCAATGGTTATAAAGGGACTGTAAAAACTGACACATCCGACAACCTCATTTTCTTTAAATTCTCTGCAGATAATAATATCGACGACAATTCCAATAATGGATATTGGATTCAACTTTATGATGGTGATAGTTTGAAAAAGGGCGCCAATTTAAGTCTTTCCCAGTTCTATCAGTTCTGGGGACGAAATGCCGGCGTAGAGCCCGACAATAATAAGGCTCTTAACTATATGGAAGAAGAATTTAAAACGAATCCTGAGGCTCGCAAGAACGCAGAAGTGTCTTATGTAAGATTGTATTCTGCGGTAAATAAAGATGAAGGTCCTGCATTTATTCAAAAAGAAATCGAATCAACCATAAAAGCAGGATTGAAAGATGAGCAAGATTATATGACCTTACAAAGTCTTTATTCAATTGCGAAGCTCCCGCAGCAATCAAAAATGATAAAAGATTTGGCCATAGAAAAATTCCCCGATGGCAAACTCGCAAAAGGCAGTTATATCAACAAATATCTTGCAGAAAAGGATTCTTCAAAAAAAGAGCAAATGCTGGATGATATCATTGATAAAGTGAAAAATGATTCTTCGTGGAAATACCTTGCACCATCGTTATCTTATTTCAAAAATGCAATGGTCAATTATTATTATCAAAAGAAAGACTGGCAGGCAATGAAAGATGCGATAAAAAAATATGATATAGAAGGAACCCAGTTGGCTTTTTCGTATAACAACGCGGCATGGCAAATTCAGCAAACTGATAAAAACCTGGATGTTGCAGATAAGTTGGCCGCCACCGCGGTTGATATTGCTAAAAAAGAATGGAAAAATCCTACAGGCGAAAAACCCAATTATCTTTCTGAATCGCAATGGGAAAAATCACGCGCCAGCGATTACGCCATGTATGCCGACACTTACGGAATGGTTAATTACAAAGAAGGAAATTATAAAAAAGGATTGCCGTATTCGGAAGAGGCTGCCATAAAAATTGAAAAAGGAACAAACGCTGACGAAAATAACACGTATGCGCTGCTTGCTGAAAAAGTTTTGCCAGCCAGGAAATACGTTCCGCACCTTGAGCAGTTTGTAAAAGACGACAAAGCTACTGCTGATATAAAAGACATTTTAAAACGGGCTTATGTAAAAAAACATAAGTCTGAAAACGGGTATGATGAATACCTGGCCGCTCTTCAACAGGAAGCGCATGTGAAAATGCTGGCGGAATTGAAGAAAGAAATGCTTTCTGATAAAGAACCAAAATTTACGCTGGTTGATTTAAAGGGTAACAAAGTAAACATCGAAGACCTCAAAAATAAAGTGGTTATAGTCGATTTTTGGGCAACATGGTGCGGCCCGTGCAAGGCTTCCTTTCCGGGAATGCAAAAAATGGTTACCAAATACAAAGATGATCCCGAAGTAAAATTTGTTTTTGTAGATACCTGGGAAACTGCAGATAAAAAAGAAAAGAATGCAAAAGATTTTATTACTGCCAACAAATATGATTTCCATGTGTTGATGGATAACGATTCCAAGGTAGTTGAACAATTTAAGGTCAACGGAATTCCTACCAAGTTTGTGATTGATAAAAATGGAATTGTAAGGTTTAAAGCTGTTGGTTTTTCCGGGAGCGCTGATAAATTAGTTAATGAACTCACAGCTATGATCAATATGGCCAAAACCATGTGATTCTCTGTAAAAGATAAAATTAAAATCTGCTTCTTTCCCGGAGCAGATTTTTTTTGATGTCATGATGTCAGAAAAACCCTGAATGGCACTGGTTTTGTAAAATCAGAGATAAAAAAAATAACTATGCAAAAAGGAAATATAAGAGTACAGACAGAAAATATTTTCCCGATCATCAAGAAATTCCTTTACAGTGATCATGAGATTTTTATTCGTGAATTAGTGAGCAACGCAGTTGACGCTACGCAGAAATTAAAAACGCTGGCATTAAATGGTGAAGTGAAAGGAGATATTGGAAATACTGATATCCACGTGAAGATTGATAAAGATAAAAAAACACTTACCATTTCTGATAAAGGCGTGGGGATGACGGAAGAAGAAGTGGATAAATATATCAATCAGGTTGCTTTCAGCGGCGCAGAAGAGTTTTTGGAAAAATACAAGGGAAAGAATGAAGCGAATATTATCGGCCATTTCGGTTTGGGATTTTATTCTTCATTCATGGTGAGTGATAAAGTTGAGATCATTACAAAAAGTTATAAAGAAGATTCAGTTTCTGTAAAATGGGAATGTGACGGAAGCCCGGAATATTCTTTTGAAAAAGCCAAAAAGAAAGAACGGGGAACTGATATTGTTCTCTATATAAACGAAGAAAGCAAAGAGTTTTTAGATGCTGACAGAATTCGCCATATGCTTGAAAAATTCTGCCGTTTTTTACCGGTTCCTATTTTCTTTGAAGACAAACAAATCAATAATCCAAATCCTGCGTGGACAAAAAAGCCTGCAGACCTAACCGATAAAGATTACCAGGATTTTTACAAAGAACTTTACCCCTTCGGCGAGCCGCCGTTATTCTGGATTCATTTGAATGTTGATTATCCGTTTAATCTTACAGGAATTCTTTATTTCCCTAAAGTGAAAACCAGCTTCGAAATTCAGAAAGACAAGATACAATTATACAGCAACCAGGTGTACGTTACAGACGAAGTAAAAGATATTGTTCCTGAATTTTTGATGTTGCTTCATGGTGTAATCGATAGCCCGGATATTCCTTTAAACGTCAGCAGAAGTTATTTGCAGGGCGATCCCAATGTAAAAAAGATCGGTTCTTATATTACCAGAAAAGTAGCAGACAAATTAGACGAACTTTTTAAAGAAGACAGGAAAGCTTTTGAAGAAAAATGGGAAAGCCTTGGCCTTTTTGTGAAATACGGAATGATAACCGACGATAAATTTTTAGACAAGGCCAATAAGTTCAATTTGTTTGAAGATGCAGCCTCCTCTGACTCCTCCAAAGGAGGAGAAAAGAAGTTTTATACGCTTGAAGAATACAGAACCGCTACCGAAAGTTTGCAAAAAAATAAAGATGGCAAGCTGGTAATTTTATATACTACTGATCCTGTTCAACAAAACAGTTTTATAAAAGCAGCAGAAGAAAAAGGCTATATAGTTGTAAAGCTTGAAACACTGGTGGATGCTGCGTTTATAAACAATATGGAAATGAAATGGACTGATGTTCAGTTCGTGAGAGTGGACGCTGATATCACCGAAAACCTGATTGATAAAAATGAAAATACCGAGAGTGTTTTAGGAAAAGAAGAGGAAGAAAAACTGAAAGAGTTGTTCAAAGTAGAAATTGCTGATTTGCACACCACCGTTGAAATAAAAGGCTTATCAAAAGAATCGGCTCCTGTGATTGCAACCCGTCCGGAATTTATGAGGAGAATGAAAGATATGGCAATGAACGGCGGCGGCGGAATGGGAAGCTTTTACGGAAATATGCCCGAAGAAGTAACGCTTACAGTGAACGGTAATCACCCGGTATTTCAAAAAGTGTTGGACGAAAACAATAAAGACCAGCAGGAAAAAATGGTAAAAAGTCTTACCGACCTTGCATTACTTTCTCAAGGATTATTGAAAGGAAATGAATTGACTTCATTTATTACCAGGAGTGTTGAAATGATGGAAGAAAAACCAACCAGCAAGATCATTACGGGAGTATAATTCTCTAAAAACTAAATATCAAAAGCCATCTTCCGGAAAAGGAGATGGCTTTTTATTTGTTTACTGCCGGCTGTTATTATTTTTTATTAATTGGGCGCAGAGACCGGTAAAATCCAGGTCTTTAAAACTTTCAATTACAACATCTGCTTCATTAAGTAAATCAGGCGTATCGTTTGAATCAAGCGCCACACATTTCATAGAAGCACCTTTGGCCGCATTTATTCCATTTACGGTATCTTCAAACACCAGGCAATCTCCGGCGGCCTCATCAAGCAATGAAGCTGCTTTTATAAAAATATCAGGCGCTGGCTTGCCATGCACAACATCTTCAGCCGTTACAGTCACATCAAAATAAGAAAGCAACCCCACTTTATCCATTACCATTTCCATCTTTGCACGTCGTGAACTGGTGGCAAGGGCCAAAGGCACATTATTTTCTTTCAGGTGCTTTATAAACTCTTGTGCATAAGGAATCAACTCAATTCCATTTTCTTCAATTATCTCACGGAAATAATTTGATTTTTTTGTCAAAACCTTCTTTTGCTCTTCCGCATTTTCGGGATTAAAAAACTGTTCAACCACACTAAAACTTCTCATCCCAAGTAAAGGCATATAGTCTTTAAAGGTGAGTGATTTATTGTAATCGGCAAATACTTTCTGCCAGGCCAAAAAATCAGCATTCACGCTATCAATCAGCGTTCCGTCCATGTCAAAAATTACGGCTTTAAAACAAATATTTTCATCAATCATGTTTATCTTTTAGTATTTTTTTTGTTATGCAAAAACGAAAATTTGCATTTACAGTAAACGAACAAATAAAGCTGTTTGTTATTTTTTTATCGGAATAATAGCAACAGTAAGCCTGCTAACACAAAAAAGTTTTTCTTTATCATCAGAGATTTTGATATCCCAAACATGAGTAGATTTTCCTAAATGCAGAGGGGAAGCGGTAGCTGTAACCTTTCCTTCGCTCACACTTCGCAAATGATTGGCATTTATTTCAAGGCCAACGCAATAAAATTTTTCCCGGTCGATAACCAAAGCCGAAGCAACACTTCCCACGGTTTCAGCAAGAACACAGGAAGCGCCTCCATGCAAAAAACCATAGGGCTGTTGTGTTTTAGCGTTTACAGGCATTGACATGGTTAAATAGTTGTCACCGATTTTTTCCCATTTCAGTTCAAGAAATTCAGCCATGGTATTTGCTACAATATCTTTTATATCTTCCAGGGAAATAGTTTGATCAAACCAGATGGACATACAAATAATTTAATAAATAGATCTCTTTACCACGTCAGGTAAAAATTCAGAGATATCGCCTTTGTTACGAATTACATCACGTATCAAAGTGCTGGCTATGGAAGTGTACTTTGGAAGTGTTGTCAGGAAAATCGTTTCTACGTTAGGTTTTAAACTTCTGTTCATGTCGGCAATTGCCTTTTCATATTCAAAATCGTTTACGTAACGAATACCTCGAAGAATAAAATCCGCACCTACTTCTTTACAACAGCCTACGGTCAATCCATCATAAGCAAGAACACCAATCTTCGGCTCATCTTTATAAATTTCACGAAGCCATTCAAGCCTTTGTTCTTCAGAAAACATAGGCACCTTATTGCTGTTTCTTCCTATACCAATGTACAACTTATCAAAAAGCGGCAGCGCCCTGTCGATGATGTCGGTATGCCCGAGCGTTACAGGATCAAAGGTTCCGGGAAATAAGCAGATTCGTTTCATGAAGATTGTTTGTTGATGAAATCTTACGTAAAAGATTGTTTATTACTTACCAGGTACAGAACAGCCATTCTCACGGCCACTCCATTTTCTACCTGCTGCAAAATAATGGATTGTTTGGAATCTGCCACATCACTATCAATTTCTACTCCCCTGTTGATTGGTCCGGGATGAAGAATTACGATCTCTTTATTTAAACTGTCGAGCAGTTTTTTATTGACGCCATAAGCAAGATTGTATTCTCTTAATGATGAAAACAAAACCTGGTTTTGTCTTTCAAGCTGAATACGTAAAACGTTTGCCACATCGCACCATTGCAGCGCCTTTGCAAGATTGTATTCTACTCTTACATCGAAAGCTTTACTGATGTATTTGGGGATCAGGGTCGGAGGCCCTGCAACCATTACTTCCGCGCCGGCTTTTTTTAGTAAATATATATTGCTCAGCGCCACCCGCGAATGCATGATGTCGCCTATCAGAACTACCTTTTTGCCTTCCAGCGTACCCAGTTTTTCTTTAATAGAAAAAGCGTCGAGCAAGGCTTGCGTCGGGTGTTCATTAATTCCGTCACCGGCATTTACTATGGCTACAGGTATATGCTTTGCCAAAAAATGCGGAGCCCCGCTTGCACTATGGCGCATCACCACCATATCAACCTTCATCGAAAGAATATTATTTACAGTGTCCAGTAAGGTTTCGCCTTTGGAAACAGAAGAACCGGACGCAGAAAAATTAAGCGTATCGGCACTTAACCTTTTTTCAGCGAGCTCAAAAGAAATTCTTGTGCGCGTAGAATTTTCGTAAAATAAATTAACGATCGTCGTATCCCTTAGTGAAGGCACTTTCTTTATCGGCCGTTGTAATACTTCTTTAAATTGGGTGGCAGTGGAGAGAATTAAATCAATATCCCGAAGCTGTAAATCTTTAATGCCAAGAAGATGTTTGGTGGATAGTTGCATTAAATGTCAAAGCTAAATGAAAAAAAGTATTGTGACAAAAAAGATAAAAAGTCTTTCACAATCAATACAAATTCACCTCTTCCTTATCCCACTCTACTCTTACTTTTTGGGAAATGATAGAGTCAATCGATTTGCCACAATAATCAGGCTGAATGGGAAGTTGGCGACTGTAACGGCGATTGATTAAAACGCAAAGTTCTACTTTTTTAGGCCGGCCATAAGACAGAATCGCATCTAAGGCGGCGCGGATCGTTCTGCCGGTGAACAACACATCATCAATAAGAACCACATTTTTATCTTCTAACGAAAAAGGGATTTCGGTTTTATTTGGCGAATGCAATTCCTTGCGGATATCGTCGCGGTAAAACGTTATATCCAGTTTACCATATTTAAAATCCTGGTCAGGTTTTATTTTTTTCAGCTGTTCATAAATTTTATCGGCTAAAAAAATACCACGCGGTTGTAGGCCGATCAACACAACTGATGACAGATCAACATAATTCTCTATCACCTGGCAGGCAAGCCGCTCAATAGTGATTTGTAATTGATGTTTGTTAAGAATTGTATGCATCCGAAAATCTAAAAATTTATTTCGAGTAAGCCTGACTGTTATAATCCTTTAAAACAAAAATATTGATTATTTGTTGTTTTACTATAAACTTCCAACCTATAACTTAATACTTATAACTTTCTTTTCATTACTTCTCCTTCAAAAAAGGATACCTGTAATCCGTTGCAGGAACGAAGGTTTCTTTTATGGTTCTTGCACTCAACCAACGGTATAAATTCAAAATACTTCCTGCTTTGTCATTTGTTCCGCTTCCTCTTGCACCGCCAAATGGCTGCTGGCCCACTACTGCACCGGTGGGTTTATCATTAATATAAAAATTGCCGGCACTGTTGCGAAGCTTATTGGTTGCCAGGTCAACTGCGGTTCTATCCTGCGCAATAATAGATCCGGTAAGCGCATATGGCGAAGTAGCATCGAGTAATTTTAAAGTTTCTTCAAATTTATTTTCGTCATAAATATAAATAGTAAGAACCGGCCCAAACAGTTCAGTACACATAGTTTCATAACGGGGATCAGAAACTTCGATGACTGTCGGTTCTATAAAATAACCTTTGCTTTTATCACACTTCCCCCCTACTAATATTTTTGCTTCTTTATCTTTCTTTACCTGTTTGATGTATCCTTCCAGTTTATCAAAACTTTTTTCATCGATAACGGCATTGATAAAGTTGCTGAAATCTTCCACGGTTCCCATCTTCATCGTTTTGATCTCAGCTACCAGTTTCTTTTTTACTTCCGCAACAATATTTGACGGAATGTAAGCACGCGAAGCGGCTGAACATTTTTGTCCCTGGTATTCAAAAGCGCCGCGGCAAAGAGCGGTAACCAACACATCCACATCAGCACTTTTATGTGCCATAACAAAATCTTTGCCTCCTGTTTCGCCAACAATTCTTGGATACGACTTGTAGATTTTTGTGTTCTCGCCAATGTGTTTCCACATGGTATTAAAAACGCCGGTACTTCCGGTAAAATGAATTCCTGCAAAATCAGGATGATTAAAACAAACGTCGCCCAAAGTTGGGCCATCTACAAAAACCAAATTGATAACGCCGTCAGGCAAGCCCGCTTCTTTCAGAATCCGCATAAACATCTGTGCGCTGTAAACCTGTGTATTGGCGCATTTCCATACAACCACGTTGCCACACATCGCTGCAGAAGTGGGAAGGTTTCCGCCGATAGCTGTAAAATTAAAAGGAGTAACGGCAAGCACAAAACCTTCAAGCGGGCGGTATTCCATCCTGTTGTGAATGCCCGCACTGCTTATCGGTTGCTGACTATATATTTCATTCAAGAAATGGACGTTGAACCGTAAGAAATCAATCAACTCGCACGCTGCATCAATTTCAGCCTGGAAAGCATTTTTACTTTGTCCGAGCATTGTTGTTGCACACATTTCAGCGCGATACTTCGTGGTGATTAAATCAGCAGCTTTCAAAAAAATATTAGCGCGGTTTTCCCAACTTAATACTGCCCACTTGTCTTTTGCTTTAAGCGCCGCATTGATCGCTTTCTTTACATCTGCAGCAGTACCCTGGTTGTAAGTTCCCAACACAAATTTCTTTTCATGCGGAGGATGAATTTCAACTTTATTTTGTGTGTAAAGTTCTTCGCTCCCGATGTACATCGGCACATCAATCTTTTTACTTTTTAACTCCTTTAAAGCTTTCTTCAAATTTTCTCTCTCTTTCGTTCCTGGAGCATAACTTAAAACCGGCTCATTTGGCGGCATCGGGTAAGAAAAATTTCCAATCTTCATCTTAAACTATTTTTTCCCGGCAAGTTTCCGGGATAGTTAAACAATAAATTAAAAGGCCGGATTTTGTCCGGCGCTACAATTATTTCTTTAAGTACATTACTTCTTTTACCAAATTTACGGTCCTGGGTATATCCGGTAAATAAGCGGCCACTAAATTTGGTGCATAATGCATCGGCGCATCAAGAGATGTAATTCTACGAACAGGTGCATCGAGATAATCGAAACCTTCTTTTTGAATGCGGTAAGCCACCTCTGAAGAAACAGAAGCAAAAGGCCATTGTTCTTCAACGATCACCAAACGATTTGTTTTCTTCACGGATTCAAGAATGGTTTGCCAATCCAAAGGACGAATCGTTCTCAGGTCAATCACTTCTGCGCTGATATTTTCTTTTTCAAGCTCTTCAGCCGCTCCCAGTGCCACTTTCATCATTTTATTAAACGAAACGATCGTTACGTCATTTCCTTCGCGGGCCACTTTTGCTTTTCCTATCGGGATCAAATATTCTTCCTCAGGAATTTCGCCTTTGTCGCCATACATCACTTCACTTTCCATGAAGATCACCGGATCGTTATCGCGGATCGCGCTTTTTAATAAACCTTTTGCATCGTAAGGATTGCTTACAGAAATGACTTTCAAGCCGGGAATATTTGCATACATTGATTCGTAAGCGGTCGAATGCTGAGCACCTAATTGACCGGCACTTCCATTAGGTCCGCGAAAAACTATCGGGCAACCTACCTGTCCCCCACTCATTGCCAACATTTTTGAAGCGGTATTTAAAATCTGGTCGAGAGCAAGATTGGCAAAATTCCATGTCATATATTCAACAATCGGACGAAGACCATTTTGCGCCGCCCCAACGGCAACAGCCGTAAAACCAAGCTCAGCAATTGGCGTATCAATCACTCTTTTTTCGCCAAATTCTTCCAGCATTCCCTGGCTAACTTTATAGGCGCCGTTGTATTCTGCCACCTCTTCTCCCATCAAAAAAACCTTTTCATCACGTCTCATTTCTTCCTGCATTGCTTCGCGCAACGCTTCTCTGAATGCAATTTCTTTCATCAATCGAAATTTATTTTAAAATACCTTGAAAATTAATTTAATCTGTTTTCAAAAATGAAACGCAAAATTATCGGTTAAAGGGCAAATTATCAAAACTGTTTGTATCTGAACAAAATTGTACCGTTCATTCTTTTCGCTCTTAAAATACAACTAAAGAACAACCTCATTTTTGCAATTATTTCGAAAATCTTCAATCATTTAAACAGAATGTTATTCTTATTGTTTTTTTTCGGCAATCGGATGATTGATTTTTAACGAACAGGTCAATAACGTATTTTTGCGCAGATTTTTAAAATTTAAAACAATGCAACTTTCTTCCAATCTATCAAGATTTAGCGAATCGGAAACGATCAAAATGTCAACCTTGGCGCGTGAACTGAAAGCGCAGGGAATTAACGTAATTAATCTCAGCCTTGGCGAGCCTGATTTCAACACACCTGATCATGTAAAAGAAGCCGCCAAAAAAGCCATCGACGAAAACTGGAGCCATTATACGCCTGTTTCCGGTTACCCCGAGTTGAAGGAAGCTATTTGTAAGAAATTAAAACGCGATAACGATCTGGATTATAAGCCAAACCAGATTGTGGTGAGCACCGGCGCAAAACAGTGCATCGCCAATGCGATGATGAGCATTTTGGATGACGACGATGAAATAGTTATTCCAACTCCATATTGGGTTTCTTATTCAGAAATTGCGCGTTTATGCCGTGCAAAAATTGTATTTGTAAACGCAACGCCTGAAACCGATTTTAAAATTACTCCGGAGCAACTGGAAAACGCGATCAGTGAACGAACAAAATTGTTCATTTTTTCTTCTCCTTGTAATCCTACAGGCTCGGTTTATTCAAAAGATGAGTTGGAAGGTTTGGCAAAAGTTTTTGAAAAACATCCGGATGTTTTTATCATCAGTGATGAAATTTATGAATACATAAATTATACGCACGAAAGTGGCAAGTATGAAAGCATTGCTCAATTTCCTTATATAAAAGATCGCGTAATCATTATTAACGGGTTAAGTAAAGGTTTCGCAATGACCGGGTGGAGATTGGGTTACACCGCGTCCATCCCTGAAGTAGCCAAAGCATGTGAAAAGATCCAGGGTCAATTTACCAGCGGCACCAATTCAATAACCCAAAGAGCAGCCATCACAGCGCTTGAAGAGTCGCTGACGCCTACTTATGATATGGTTAAACAATTCAAGCGCCGCAAAGAGCGGGTGATTGAATTGTTGAAAGAAATGCCGAATATAAAATGCACCGAGCCACAAGGCGCGTTTTATGTTTTCCCTGATGTGAGTTATTATTTCGGAAAAAGTTTTGACGGGGAAGTGATCAATAATTCAGGCGATCTGTGTATGTATCTTTTGAATCATGCGCATGTTTCAACCGTTTCCGGGGACGCTTTCGGTCAGCCGGGTTATATAAGAATTTCTTTTGCGAACAGCATGGAAAATATTGAAGAGGGTTTTAAAAGGATCAAAAACGGGCTGGAAAAACTTTCCTGATTTCAGCGCCCTAAAAAATAAACAGAGATGAAAAGAATTTTGGCAGTGGTGATTGCAATAGTTGTGATTTTGGCTGTATGGTTTTTATTTTTCAAACATGCCGGCAACACGAATGTTTCAACAACAAAATCTCAAGCTGCAGCAGTAAAAAAGCATTCGCCGGAATTTGACCGGCAGATTGATTCTCTTATCACGTCGTATATGGAGATGAAAAACGCATTTATTGAGGCTGACACTTCTTTAGTAAAAGCAAAAACTGCCGGCTTCATCGCAGCTGCTGATAGTCTTAATTTGAACGAGTTGCAGGAAAAAGATTCTTCAGTTTATATGGCCGTTCAGCAAAACGTAAGTGATATAAAAGCCAATGCGAACCCGATTTTGCAGGAAAATGATATTACCGAAATGCGTCATGATTTTAGTATGGTTTCTGAAAATCTATACCCGTTTTTAAAAACCATCGGTTATGAAGGCAAAAAGCTTTACTGGCAAAATTGCCCGATGGCTTTTGGCGATGATAAACCTGCGAACTGGCTTAGCAGCACTTCGGAAATTAATAATCCATACCTGGGTAAGAAAGATCCAAAATATAAATCAGGAATGCTGCACTGCGGAGATAATATGGATTCTATTTACCTGAAATAAAAATCTAAATTATTTGTTGGTTTACTGCTTCCGTCTTTTCTTAAAAAATTAATTCTCCATTTTTCAACGACTTATTTCCCTGCAAGCCACCGGTGTGAATAGAAAGAATTTTCGCATTTGGAGGAAAAAAATTTTTACTTACGAGTTCATACAGACCAAACATCATTTTTGCTGTGTAAACGAAATCCAACGGAATGAAATGTTTCGAATAAAAATCATTCATGAAAGGAATTAGCTCCGTTGTACGCTTTGCATAGCCGCCAAAATGATAATCGCCAATAAAAGAATATTTATTTCGGTTATCAACTTTCAATTCCTGGAATCGTTCGGCGATGTCGTGCATATTTTTTAAAACACCGAAGCCAATAATTTCTGTTCCGGTTTTATTTGCATCAACAATTCCCCCAAAAGTGGTTGCTGTGCCTACCGGCAAACAAACATGCGTAAAATTTTTATCAGCGAAATAGTTATTGATCATTGAAGCGCCTTGTTTTCCCTTTACCGAAAAACCTCCTTCGGGAATTAAGATGTGTTCTCCATATTTATTTTTTAAATGCTGCAAAAATTCCGCATCAATATTTTTATACAAAGAACGGCTGACGAATTCCAATTGCATTCCATGCTTAAGGCAAAATTGCAAAGTGTGGGAAAGCGATTTTGGTTTTTCTCCACGCACCACTCCTATTGATCTTATATTCATTTGTTCGCACGCAAACGCAGTAGCAGCAAGGTGATTGGAATAAGCGCCGCCAAAAGTGATAATCTTTTTATGAAAAGATTCTTTTGCTTCTTTAAGAAAACAAACCAGTTTGAATAATTTATTGCCGGAAACCACAGGATTAATTTCATCAAGCCTGAGCATGGAAACCTGTAATCCATTTTTTTGAAAAAGTTCATCTTGTAGCGGAACTGTTTCGGGCTCTTTAAATGCTATTCCCGAAAAAGCGCTTAGATCGTTGGATTGTGGCATAAATCTTTCTTGCTTATTTTCGCAGCAATATAATTATTAAAAAAACTTTTAAACTCAATTGATTTTAAAGATGAAACCTACACTTTTAGTTTTAGCAGCAGGAATGGGAAGCCGTTATGGCGGAATTAAACAAATGGATGCATTTGGGCCCAACGGTGAAACGATTATTGATTATTCAATTTACGACGCGATAGCAAGCGGGTTTGGAAAAGTGGTATTTGTAATCCGTGAATCTTTTGCAGAGGATTTTAAAAATTTGTTCGAACCGAAATTAAAAGGCAAAATACAAACAGAATATGTGATACAGGAACTAACTTCATACACGGAAGGGTTTCAACTTCCTGAAGAGCGCGCAAAACCATGGGGAACAGCTCACGCCGTGTTGTGTGCGAAAGAAGCCATCAATGAGCCATTTGCCGTTATCAATGCTGATGATTTTTATGGAAGAGATGCATTTGAAAAAGCTGTAAATTTTCTTACAGAAGAAGTTTCACCTAAAAAATATTGCATCATCGGTTACGAACTTTCAAAAACCATTTCAGAAAACGGAACTGTAAGTCGGGGTGTGTGTGAAGTAGATATTAAAGGAAACTTAACACACATCAATGAGCGCACGAAGATATTCCCGGAGGATGGAAAAATTTATTATACAGAAGATGGACTTAATGTTCCCTTACCTGCCGATACCGTTGTAAGCATGAATTTCTGGGGATTTGATCCGGATGTGTTTGAATACATTCAGAAATTATTCATTAGGTTTTTGCAGGAAAACGGAACGAATCCGAAAGCAGAATTTTTTATCCCCATCATTGGAGATTCATTCATCGGCGACGGCAAAGGAGAAATAAAAGTGATCCCAACTTCGGCACAATGGTTTGGAGTTACCTATAAAGAAGATGCCCCGCAGGTAAAAGATGAGATTGATAAATTAATAGCAGGAGGAGAATATCCTCAGCATTTATTTTCTTAAGCGAGATCAGAATAGAAATCAAAAGAATTTATTTGTTTACTGTAAAAAAAAGCAGCCGGAAAAATCCTGCTGCTTTTTTTGTCAACAACTTTTTATATTAAATTAAATGTTTAATTTCCTTTTACCTTATACACAAAATCTTCCAGTTTTTTTATTTGTTTCACGCGATCCAATCCTTTTAAAGTATTTACTGTCGGCGTTTTAATATTAATATCCTTTTCTTTCTTTACTTCTTTCAACGCATCGTAAATATTTTGTGATTTGATAGCGAAGACAACACCATCAGCATTGGTTTCTTTACTGCTGATAATTCCGATCACTTCGCCATTCTTATTAATAACCGGTCCGCCGCTGTTACCCGGGTTAGCCGAAATACTGATCTGGTAAGAGGTTGTATCTCCATAATAACCGGATTTGGCACTTAAATAACCTTCACCATACACCACTTCTTCACGGGGATAACCAAGTGTAAATATGGGTTCAGCAAGTTCGGCGGCCGATTTT
>CAWAMQ010000014.1:0-168025 GCA_963783125.1 uncultured Chitinophagaceae bacterium | reverse complement strand
TGATCTTGTTAAAAATGGGCGTGTGCGAATTGTTGTATTTTGAAACCATTCCAACGAAAGTCACAATTAATGAATATATTGACCTGGCAAAAGAATACAGCACTGAACAAAGCGGCCATTTCGTAAATGGTATCCTGGACAATATACACAAGGAATTGCTGTCGCAAAATAAAATCCACAAGACCAATTATAAAAACAGCACTTTATAATACCTTTGCACTTTGAAAAAATATGATATGAAAAGATTGCTGATCGCGCTTTTGCTTACCGGGGCCTTGTATTCCTGCGATATCAGGCAGATCAGAAATAAACCAACCGGTCTCGCAAGCATGGACTCTCATTTTTTTAACGATTCCACCACCGTACATATGTTGGATTCTACCTACGATTTCGGAAAAGTAACCGAAGGGAAAAAAGTGGTTTTTGATTACCATTTCAGGAATACCGGCCGAAAGCCATTGATTGTCGCTTCTGCAAGGGCAAGCTGCGGGTGTACCGTTCCTGAAAAACCGGAAGAGCCCATCCAACCCGGTCAAACCGGAAGTATAAAAGTGGTTTTTAACAGTGCCGACAGGCCCGGACCCACTCATAAGACCATCACGGTGGTTTCTAACGCTTATCCTGCGTTTCCGGTATTGCAGTTAACAGGTGAAGTGGAAGCAAAAAAATAATTTTTTTTAATCAATAATTCTTAATCACTGGTTAAACAGTAAACAAAACAAACAACATGAATTTAGCAATGGTATTTTTAATGTTAGGACAAGGACAAGGAGGCGGAGGATTTCAATTTGTATTTTTAGGATTGATGATCCTTGTTTTTTGGTTGTTCATGATAAGGCCACAGGCAAAAAAAGCCAAGCAGCAGAAAACTTTCATGGCCAATTTGCAAAAAGGAGATAAAGTGGTTACGATTGCAGGTATTCATGGCACTATCAACCGTTTGAATGATGACGGTACTTTCATGCTCGAAGTGAACCCGGGTTCTTATATTAAAATGGAAAAAAGTTCTGTAAGCATGGAAATGACCGCAAACTTAAATAAGGTGAATACTCCCGCACCGATAAAATAATTTTGATGTCTGATGGCAGATGTGATTTAAAATTGTTTGCCATAAGGTATCTGTTTTATAGTTCATTCGGCATTTCTTTTGCATCTGACATCTTTCATCCAACATCAGACATAAATTTTCATGCTTCGTATAGGACTGACAGGAGGAATTGGCAGTGGTAAAAGCACTGTAGCCCGCATATTTTCTGTGCTCGGGATTCCTGTATATGATTCTGATACAGCTTCAAAAAAGTTAATGTCGGAAGATGAAGATTTAAGGCAAAAGATTATTCAAAATTTTGGAATAGAATCGTATGCTGGAGGTATTTTAAACCGGAAATATTTATCTGAACAGGTTTTTAACGACCCCGGCAAAACAGAATTGTTGAATTCGATCGTTCATCCCGCAACGATAAAAGATGCGGAAGATTGGATGAGAAAACAAAAAGCACCATACCTTATTAAGGAAGCTGCACTGATATTTGAAAGTGGTTCCAACAAATTTCTTGATGCTGTAATTGGAGTAAGTTCGCCGGTTTCTCTGCGGATCGAGCGAACAATGAAACGCAGCCATATAACTGAGGAGCAGGTAAAAGCAAGAATGCGCCTGCAAATGGACGAAGAAGAAAAAATGCGTTTATGCAACCACGTTATAATTAACGATGAACAACATATGTTGTTACCACAGGTGCTTTTGCTGCATGAAAAATTTTTAAAGGGAAGCGTTTAAGCTATTTAAGCGTCCATCATTTACGGTTGCAGTAAACAAATAAATAACCGCTATTTTTATTTTACATTTTATTGATCAGCCCCATTGTGATTTGCCAGCTCGCTTATAAGGCACGCCACAAGTGAGGTCCAGCCGGTTTGGTGGCTGGCCCCGAGACCTTTACCATGATTACCATGAAAATATTCAAAGAATAAAAGCAGGTTGTTGTTTTCCGGTTGTTGATAAAACCAATTATATTCTGCATAAATCCTCCGCTTGCCTTCATCATCTTTTAAAAACAGGCTTGTCACTCTTTTAGCCAGTTCATCCGCTACGTGTTTTAGGTTCATCAGGTTTCCAGAGCCGGTCGGGCACTCGACCATCAGTTCATCCCCATAAAATTGTCCGTATTTTCTTATTGCCTGGATAATAATGAAATTTATTGGGATCCACACAGGACCCCGCCAGTTGGAATTGCCGCCAAAAAGATTGGAAATGGAATCCCCGGGATCATATTGAATGCCATATTCTATATTATCAATAGTGACTGCGTATGGATTCTTTTCATGAAATTTCGATAGTGCACGGATCCCGCCGGGAGAAAGAAATTCTTCTTCATTAAGCAGGTGTTCGAGGATGCTTTTTAATCTTTCCTTTGGCACGAGTGATAGTAAAATATCGTTGCCATCAGTTCGTTCTTCGTTTGGCCAGAACCGGTTATTCTTCTTCCTGTAATTTTCAAACCAGTTGGTTCTTTTCTTAAAATCAGGAAGCAGGTCTCTCACCTTTTTCTGGATGGTTGAGACAGCAAACAAAGTTGTAAGCCCCACAATGGACTGTATGCGCAATTGTATCGGGTTACCTTCAGCAAGCGCTAGAGTATCATAAAAGAATTTATCTTCATCGTTCCATAAACCATGAAGATTTAATGCTTCGGCAATTAAAACAAAATGTTCAAAAAATTTGGTGGCAGCATCTTCGAACGTAGGGTCTTCAACTGCAATTTCAAGCGCCATATCCATCATGTTCAAAGCATACATTCCCATCCAGCTGGTACCGTCAGCTTGTTCAAGGCGATGATTGCCGGGCATTTCAATACTGCGGTTGAAAATGCCGATATTATCAAGCCCGAGAAATCCTCCGTGGAAAATATTATTCCCGCTGGCGTCTTTCCTGTTGATCCACCAGGTAAAGTTGATGATGAGTTTGTGGAATATTTTTTTTAAAAAAGCAATATCCTTTTTGCCGGTTTTTGATTGTTCAATGCGGTACACCTGCAAAGCAGCCCACGCCTGTACTGGCGGATTTACATCGCTGAAATGCCATTCGTAAGCCGGCAATTGACCATCGGGTTTCATATACCATTCACGCATGATAAGCAACAGCTGGTGCTTCGCAAATCCAGGATCGAGCATTGCCATGGGGATACAATGGAAAGCCAGGTCCCATGCGGCGTACCAGGGATATTCCCATTTGTCGGGCATCAGGATAATATCCTGGTTTTTCAAATGCTTCCAGTCGTGATTTCTGCCATATAGTTTACCATCGTTTACCGGTGTAATTCCATCCGTGGTGGTGAGCCACCGTTCTACATCGTAATGGTAATATTGCTTGCTCCATAGCATGCCTGCAAGCGATTGTCTCTGGATAATTCTTAATTCAGGGGAAGATACATTTGAAAGAATATGATTGTAAAATTCATCTGCCTCGGCTTTTCGCGTTGCAAACATGTTTTCAAATCCTTCATAAAATCCGTTTTCCATTTCTTTGTCTGACAATCTCAAATAAATGGACTTCGTTTCGCCCGCCTCAATTTTGTATTCATACACCGGTGAAAATTTCGTTCCATAATTTCTTTTCCGGAGAAGCGACACATTTTTTTTATGAATGATCGCGTTGTGAAAAGCATCTTTTACAAAAGGAGTTGCATTGGGTTGCCCGTTCACTTTTTTTAAGTTCGTTTCATTGTCGGTAAACAAAGTCATCTTAGGCTCCTGGAAATACAAATAATAAGTTCCCAATCTTCGGTGTGTTGCTTTTACGACACCAGGATTTATAAAACTAATTGCCGGCTTCTCCTCCAGGTTTTGGTTGCTCGCGCGGTTATAATACCAGAGTGTTGGTAAAAGCGTTATTGGAGCCACTTTCGTATAGTGGTTGTGTATATCTATTTTGATAAAAATATCTTGTGAGTCCTCCTTGGCATACGTTACCTGCACATCAAAATATTCATTATCATGAAAAATACCGGTATCTAAAATTTCGTATTCCGGATCGTTTCGCGAGCGGTCTTTGTTTACATTCCTGATTTCTTCGTACGGAAATTCCCGTTGGGGATATTTGTACAAAAATTCCATGTAATAATGCGTGGGAATATTATCAAGATAGTAATACAATTCTTTTACATCTTCTCCATGGTTTCCCTGCCGGTTACCCAGTCCAAAAAGGCGCTCTTTCAGGATAGGATCTTTGCCATTCCATAAAGCGATGGCAAAACAAAGATTTTGAAAATAATCAGAAATGCCAGCGATACCATCTTCGCCCCAGATATACGACCGGTAATGCGATTGATCAAACGGGAAATAATTCCATGCATCATTGGTGTAAGAATAATCTTCGCGCACGGTAGCCCATTGACGCTCGCTTAGATAGGGTCCCCATTTTTCAAGAGGTACTTTTTTTTGTGAATTTTCTTGCAGTCGTTGATGTTCAGCTGTCATCAGGATATTTTATTTTTTTAATTCTTAATTCAAAATTCAATTAATACCGCCAATTTCATTCCATTGTTTCCATGTAGCTTTTTATAAAGCACATACCGCTCATTCCATCTCGCGGGTGCGCTTAATAAAAAAGCCTGTAAATACTCATTATTTACAAGCTTTAAGTTTTCTTCTTTTGCCCGCCGGCAAAGGAATTTAAATACAAAATACGTCATATTTATTGGTATTTTAGGATTGGCCGGTAAAAAAAGGTTTTTATAAATCATGGATCTTCCATTCTATTTGCAGCTAAAATTCTGTTTTTGTGAACAAAAAAAATATAATTATTTTGTGTTCCTTTCCGTTCCCTGAGTAGACTGCTATTAATACTATCATTCAAAGAAATTTTAAAATGCCAGGATTATTATGAAAAAGATTCTACTGACAATTCTATTTATTGTCGTTATTCTAATTGCCGGAGCTGCTGTTTATTTAAAATGGGTATTGCCTGATGTAGGGCCGGCTCCAAAAGATTTGCAGGTAAAAATTACACCCGAAAGGGTGAAGCGTGGAGAATATCTTGCCAATCATGTAACGCTTTGCATGGACTGCCATTCCGCCCGCGATTGGACCAGGTTTTCAGGCCCGATGGTGCCTGGCTCCAATGGAAAAGGGGGTGAAAAGTTTGACGAAAAGATGGGATTCCCGGGAACATTTTATGCAAAAAATATAACGCCCGCAAATATCAAAGACTGGACTGACGGCGAAATTTTCCGAACCATAACGACAGGGGTGGATAAATTTGACAATGCCCTTTTTCCTGTGATGCCCTACCATTATTATGGCAAAATGGACAAAGAAGATATTTATGATATCATTGCTTATATCCGCAGTCTGCCACCCATTGAAAATAAAACACCTGACCGAACCATAGATTTTCCAATGAATTTTATTTTAAATACCATACCTGTAAAAGCAACGCTTACACAGAAACCTCCAAAGTCGGATACTGTAAAATATGGCGCTTACATGGTTAATGCAGCTGCTTGTATGGAATGTCACACCCCGGCAAGCAAAGGGCAGATAGATGCCAAATTTGCATTTAGTGGAGGAAGGCTGTTTCAAATGCCTGGAGGAGATCTTTATTCTGCCAATATTACCCCTGATAAAGGAACCGGAATTGGTGCATGGACCGTTGAGGAATTTGTCAACAGGTTTAAAGCTTACCAGGATCCTGCAAATGTGCCGGAACTTGATTCAACCGAAGTAAATACTGTAATGCCCTGGACGATGTTTGCGGGGATGGACACATCTGATCTGAGATCTATTTATGCGTATCTGCGAACAATAAAGCCGATCAAAAAAACGGTGGTACATTTTGTTGCCACTAAATAGTTCGACATAAAAGTGATCATCAGCCCGTCAAAAAACTATCGACAATGTTGGTATGAAAAAATAATACTTGCAAAAAATATAGCCCGCTAATTTCGCAAATACAGTAAAGCAACAATTATTGTATTTTTTTATTCTTCTTTCTCATAAGCATCATCTTAATGTAATTATATTTAAGAGATTCCTAAATCATTAAGATAGATTGTTTTTTTGCAGAACTTGCGTTTTAGAAAAACGTATTCAGCACATTAATTTTTACTTTTTAAAAGTTTTTTCATGCTATTAATTATTCTCAACTCTTTTTTTTGCCTTGCCTTTGCTGCCTTTGCTTATGTAAATCTCAATGACAATGATGCGTGGTTATGGGTAAGCATTTACCTGGTGGCGTCTATATGTTGCGGCCTTGCTGTATTTCAGAAATATTTTCCAATAGTGTATCTTGTGGCCATCGGTTTTTATCTTGTATACGCTGTTCGCCTTTTTTTTATAAAAGACGGGGTAAGAGATTGGATCGTAAAATACAACAAGCCAAGCATTGTAGAAAGTATGCAGGCCACTAAACCTTACATTGAACAAACAAGAGAATTTTTCGGGTTACTGATAGTTGCTGCCGCATTGGCAATGAATTATTTTGTAGCCGGGTGACATTAAAAATATAGCTGGTATAATGGAAACAGAAACTGCGCGGCCACTTACCGAAGTGCTAACCACGATTATTGAAAAAAATCTTAACAAGGAATCATTTCTTTGGCTCGTAGAAAAAGCGAAGCTGTCTGTTGATAAAAATAACAGTTACCAACTGAATCTCACTTTTACTTCTATTCCCCGCCACACTGGTAAAGAAGAAGTTACTTTGGAAGAATCGGATTTGAAAGAAATCAATTCGTTACTTCCCGGATTTATGGTTGAACGGTGGACGATTGACAGGCTGTGCCGGGTATGGTTGTTAATGCAACTTGATAGTAACGATAAAGAAGTTTATATAAACAGAATTGAAAATCTGTTTCCCCAGGCTGAGATGAATGAACTGGTAGCACTTTACTCTTCACTTCCTGTTCTGGATTATCCCGAAACATGGAAATTACGTTGTGCTGAAGGAATCAGGAGCAATATTGGAATTGTTTTAGATGCCATCATGTATCAGAATCCTTATCCTGCAAAATACCTGGACGAGGGCGCATGGAACCAAATGGTGTTGAAAGCCTTTTTTACCGATAAAAATGTGAACAAAATTGAAGGTTTGGATGAAAGGTCCAATCAAAATTTAGCCAATACACTTTTTGATTATGTAGAAGAACGCTGGGCTGCGGGCCGCACCGTAAATCCGCAGATATGGCGATTGACAGGAAAGTATATCGATGAATCACATTTTTACATGCTGGAAAAATTAATGAAGCAGGGAAATGAAACAGATCAAAAAGCAGGTGCGCTTGCTTTAAGCAAATGTTCATTAGAAAAAGCACCAGGATTATTGGATCAATACCCGCAATTGAAATCGGATGTTGAGCAAAAAGAATTGACCTGGCAAATGTTATAGAAGTAATCACTCAATAAAATTAAAATTATGTGTTGCAGTAATGAAGAACGAGCAGGATTAGAAACCCAAAAGTTGGAGGCAGCTGATCTGTCGGTAATAAAAGGAATGCATTTTTTTGACCCGCATATCCATATGGTTTCAAGAACTACTGATGATTACCAGGCAATGGCTGATGCAGGTGTGGTGGCTGTTATTGAGCCGGCATTCTGGCTGGGGCAACCGCGCACAGGCGTGGCTACTTTCAGGGATTATTACAGCAGCCTTGTTGGATGGGAAAGGTTTCGTGCATCACAGTTTGGTATCAAACATTATTGTACCATCGGGTTAAACTCTCGCGAAGCCAATAATGAAAAACTGGCTGAACAGGTAATGGAAATTCTTCCTTTATTTATTTATAAAGAAGGCGTAGTGGGAGTTGGTGAAATTGGCTTTGATGACCAGACTCCGGCTGAAGAAAAATATTATCGTTTGCAACTGGAGCTGGCAAAGGAAGCCCATTTGCCCGTACAAATTCATACGCCCCATCGTGATAAAAAGAAGGGAACACAACGCAGTATGGATATTGCCATTGAGCAAGGACTTGATCCGTATTCTGTTATTGTAGATCATAACAATGAAGAGACAGTGAAAGAAGTGCTCGACAGAGGATTTTGGGCCGCGTTTACGATTTATCCTTTTACAAAAATGGGCAATGAGCGCATGGTTGAAATTGTGAAGCAATATGGTACAGAGCGAATCATGATCAATTCTGCTGCGGATTGGGGAATTAGTGATCCTTTGGCAGTTCCTAAAACAGCTGCTTTAATGAAAACAAGAGGAATTGAAAATTCGGATATAGAGTTGGTTTGCTACCGCAATGCGATCACAGCCTTCGGACAAAGTGGCCAAATTAAAGAGTCTGAATTCGGAGAGAATCAAAACATTGATCAGTCCCAAAAATATGAAGGCAATACCGTTCTTCGTGGCGGACAGGCGCCACGCATTGATAAATCATCTATTATCATTAGTTAATTTGCCGTATTGAAAAGAAGTAAAGGTTTTCTGCAACTAATGAGGCCCGCAAATATAGTTACCTCTATTGCTGATGTGCTGGCGGGTATCGCCATTTCAGGATGTCTCGCTAATGAAACGATTTCAATAAATTTACTTACACCAGTTTTACTTTTATGCATTTCCACCATTGGTTTGTATGGAGGTGGCGTAGTTTTCAATGATGTATTTGATGCAGAACTTGATAAAGTGGAAAGGCCTGAAAGGGCTATTCCTTCCGGTGTTATATCGATAAAAGAGGCGGTTTTACTTGGCGTTGTTTTGTTGCTCGTTGGTATTTTTACAGCATTTGTTGTAAGTGTAGTATCAGGATTATTGGCCATATCAATTGTACTTGCTGCACTTATTTATGATAAATGGTCAAAGCACAATGGATTTGCAGGGCCTTTAAATATGGGATTATGTCGTGGTTTGAATCTATTGTTAGGTATCAGCATTGTTATATCATCTGTGTACGTTTGGTGGTTTGTAGCAATCGTCCCGGTTATTTATATAGCGGCCATCACGATGGTTAGCCGGGGGGAAGTACATGGAGGAAGCAAAAGCATTTTGTATACTGCTGCACTATTTTATTGCCTGGTAATTGGCAGCATTTTGTTCTTATCACGAATAGAAATGATTTGGTGGACGATCCTTTTTTTACTTCCATTTGCGTGGATGATCTTTTCTGCATTGATAAAAGCCATTAGATTGCCTTCTCCGAAAAACATTGGGAAAGCAGTAAAGGCAGGTGTTATAGCTTTAATCTTAATGAATGCTTCTTGGGCTGCGGCATTTGGTGCTCTCACACTTGCTTTCTTAATCTTACTTTTGTTACCGCTTTCTTTATGGCTTGCAAAAGTGTTTGCTGTTACTTAAGAAATGTTTTTATTATATTTTCTGAAAATTATTGGCCCCTATTAAGTATTATTTTATGGAGTTCCTGGAGCAGTCATTTAAGGTGCATTTCGATTACAGGGTTTATTTTACCAGTAATATTTTTGATGCTTTCAATAAGGATTTTAATTCTTTTTTGAATGAAAGAAGCTTGCCATCAACACTTCAAAAAATTCTGTTTGTTATAGACGAAGGTGTGCTCAACAAACATCCGGAACTGCACGATCAAATCCGATCATATTTCCACAACAATGTTCCCGTTTTGGTGGTTAAAGATTTTATAGTAATCCCTGGCGGAGAAGAAGCCAAAAATAATTCCCGGTATTTTGATTTGATAATAGACGCTATTGATAAAAATGGAATTGATCGTCACTCTTATGTGGCGGCAATTGGCGGCGGTTCGGTTTTAGATCTTGCAGGATATGCTTCTGCGGTTGCACACAGGGGCATAAAACACATCCGCGTTCCCACTACGGTTTTATCACAAAATGATTCCGGAGTAGGCGTGAAGAACGGAATCAATTATAAAGGAAAGAAAAATTTTATTGGCACTTTTGCTCCACCGGTTGCAGTGTTCAATGACGATCGTTTTTTAGAAACACTTAGCGAAAGAGATTGGCGCGCGGGCATTGCTGAGGCGATAAAAGTAGGACTCATCAAAGATGCCGGCTTTTATTATTGGATCGAAGAAAATGCCGGTAAATTAATTGACAGAGATCTTGGTACAATGAATAATTTAATTCGCCGCTGTGCCGCCTTGCACCTGCAACATATTGCTTCGGGCGATCCTTTTGAACTTGGCTCTTCGCGCCCTTTGGATTTTGGGCATTGGAGTGCACACAAACTGGAACAATTATCAGGATTTAAAATATTACATGGGGAAGCGGTAGCGATGGGAATAATGTTGGATACATTTTATTCAGCATTATCAGGGCGTTTGCAGATGCAGAAGGCAGAAAGAATTATTCAGTTATTTATAAAATTGGGATTTGAAATTACCAATCCACTATTAGATATCAGGGATGAAAACAGCGGGATATTAAAAGGCTTACAGGAATTTCGTGAACATTTGGGAGGCCGTTTAACGGTGATGTTATTGTCTGATATTGGTGTTGGTGAGGAAGTACACAATTTGGATGTTGCCATACTAAAACAAGCATCACAAAAGCTGGAGGAATATCAGCATCAAATAAGTAAATAAAATAAAAAACTAAAGAAAAAGTATGTTTACTACAGCGGGCCATTTAACGTACTGTACCAATATTCACCAGGGAGAAAACTGGAAGGATCATTTTAAATCTATAAAAGATAATTTCCCCTCCATAAAAGACAAGACATCACCCAAGAATCCTATGGGCATAGGATTGCGCTTATCAAATGAGGCAAGCATCGAATTGATAAAAGAAGAAAATCTTTCAGCATTTAAAGAATGGCTTACAACGCAGGATGCTTATGTATTTACCATGAATGGCTTTCCTTATGGAGGCTTTCATAATACCATTGTAAAAGACCAGGTACATACGCCCGACTGGAGAAGCGATGAAAGGGTGGATTACACCATTCGCTTATTCCATATTTTAGCCGATTTATTGCCTGGTCAAATGGATGGAGGGGTATCAACTTCTCCATTGAGCTACAAGCTTTGGTTTAAGACAAAAGAGCAGTTAGAGGATTGCAGGGAAACAGCCACCCAAAATATAATTAAGGTGATTGAAAATCTTATACAGATTAAACAATCAACCGGAAAATTATTGCATCTTGATATAGAGCCGGAGCCGGATGGAATGTTAGAAACGGGGGAAGGATTTATTGAATGGTTTCAAAATGATTTACTTCGCTTAGGCGTGCCCGTTATAATTGAAAAATTTAAAGTTTCAGATCAACAAGCTGATAATTTAATTAAGGAGCATTTGCGTTTGTGCTATGACGTATGTCATTTTGCAATCGGGTATGAACCTCATAAAAATATCATAGATGAAGTATTGCAACGCGGTATAAAGATTGGTAAAATTCAGATTAGTGCAGCCTTGAAATCTAAAATGGATGTAAACGATAGAACCGGCATTCAGCAAAGTTTTGAAAACTTTAATGAACCTACTTACCTGCACCAGGTAGTGGCAAAAACGATTGATGGTAAAATACTTCGTTATCCTGATCTGCCGGCTGCTTTAAAGGATATAGACAATCCTTTTTTTGCAGAATGGCGTGCCCATTTTCATGTACCATTATTTACCGAAAAATTTGATTTGCTTTTTTCCACACAAGATGAGATTGAAGAAGTTTTATCGATACAAAAAAATGATCCTTTTACCAATCACCTTGAAGTGGAAACTTATACATGGGAGGTGCTTCCATCAGAACTAAAATTGCCAATACAGGATTCTATTGTTAGAGAATTGCAGTGGGTTCAGCAATTCATAAACAATTAATAATTCAAAAAATGAAAACCTTCAAATGAAAAAAACGGTTGTAATGGATGTGGTGGGCCTTTCGTCCTCTTTGATTGGTCCTCATACGCCTTTTTTGCAAAAATATATTCTTAATAAAAAACTTTCTTCGATAGAACCAATGTTACCCGCAGTAACTACGGCAATGCAATCAACTTACCTTACAGGCAAATGGCCATCGGAACATGGAATTGTGGGCAATGGGTGGTACGATAAGGAAGATTGTGAAATAAAATTCTGGAAACAATCGAACAAACTGGTTCAAGCAGAAAAGATTTGGGAAAAGGCAAAAAAAGAAGATCCATCTTTTACCTGCGCTAAAATGTTCTGGTGGTACAACATGTATTCATCAGCTGATTTTGCGGTTACGCCACGGCCAAATTACCTGGCAGATGGAAGAAAAATGCCCGACTGTTATTCTCATCCCGCGGTATTGCGCGACAGGCTTCAAAATGAATTGGGCCAATTTCCTTTGTTCCAGTTTTGGGGGCCGGGCGCCAACATAAAATCTACCCAATGGATAGCGGATGCTTCTATATTAACGGACGAATGGCACGATCCAACGCTCACTTTAATTTACCTTCCTCATCTCGATTATTGTCTTCAAAAATTTGGTCCTGATACGGATATGATTTCAAAAGATTTGAATGAGATAGATAAAGTGATTGAGCAGTTGGTAACTTATTATGAAAAGAAAGGTGCGGAAATTATTATTCTTTCAGAATATGGAATTGGTGCAGTAGATAATCCGATCCATTTAAATCGCCTGTTCAGGGAAAATGATTTACTGCAAATTCGCATAGAGAGAGGTTTGGAGTTATTGGATCCCGGTGCTTCCAAAGCCTTTGTGGTGGCCGATCATCAAATTGCGCATGTTTATATTAACGATGTTTCTGTAACCGGTAAGGTGAAGAATCTTTTGGAAAAAGTGCCCGGAGTAGAATTAATACTAGATAAAACGGCGCAGAAAAATTATCATATTGATCATGAGCGAAGCGGCGATTTTGTTCTAATGGCCGATGAGAAAAGCTGGTTCACTTATTATTTTTGGCTGGATGATGCCGTTGCACCGGATTATGCGCGTGTAGTGGATATCCATAAAAAACCGGGTTACGATCCTGTAGAAATGTTCATGACTTCAAAGATGCGGGCAGGATACAAATTGATGAAAAAGAAAGCAGGCTTTCGGTATGTAATGGATGTAATTCCGTTAGATGCAACGCTCGTAAAAGGCTCGCATGGCAGAATAGGAACGTTACAGGAACTTCATCCGGTTATTATCACCAATCATGGTGAAAACAAAAATATTATTGCCACAGAAGTTGAACAGATAATTTGGAAAAGTCTCTTTTGATTTAGTTTCTGCTAAACATATATTTGGATGTACAGTAAAACAACAAATTGTTTAGAATCTTATTCAGCTTTGGTTTGCAATTACTTCTTAATTAATGTTGAAAAAAAACTTGATTTACTTTAGATTTGCAGCAATCAAACGGGTAGTGGCGCAGCCCGGTAGCGCACACGTCTGGGGGGCGTGGGGTCGCAAGTTCGAATCTTGTCTACCCGACAAATGAATCAAAAAAGACCGGCAGTATTTTCTGCCGGCTTTTTCTTTAGAGATAGTATTGGTAATGCTTCGGGTTGAAGCTGAAAATTTAAAACGTTACACAGGAATGGTGATCAATAATTCGCAGCCGTTGCCGGGCGAAGAATTAATGTAAAATTCACCGCCAAATAATTCAGCACGTCTTTTCATATTTGCCAAACCAATGCCGCCTTTTGCGCCATCCAGGGCAAAACCGATTCCGTCGTCTGCAATACGCATGGAAAGTTTATGATCATTCATTCGTACTTGTATTTGTATCCTGGTGCATTGAGCGTATTTAATAATATTCCTGATTTGCTCCTGCAGTATCCGGTACATGTTCAGTTGAACCTCCGTGCTCAAGGGATAATTTGTTAAGGCCGGGTCGAAGCACATACTAACCTTATAGGAATCATGAATATTAAAACTTTTTAAAAGACCTTCAAATGCATCTTCCAGTTTAGTGTTTTCAAAAAATGCCGGTGCCAGGCGGTGCGACAAATTCCTGATCTCATCGGTGGCTAATCGTATTCCTTCCGTAGCCTGAAGATGCAGACCTAAATCGGGAGCACTTAGTGAAGGCTTTAACCTGCTTAAATTGATTCCGGTAGCAGCAAGTATCTGGCATACATTGTCGTGGAGCTCACTGCCAATTTCGTAGCGCTCGTCTTCCTGAGTTTTGATGATCGCCCTGGTTATTTTATTTTCATACTGGTTTCTTTCGGTAACATCAATGGCAATTGTTAATACACACTTTCTGCCTTCCAGGGTAATGGGTGACGTATAAATTTCAACGTCAATTTTTTCACCGGTTTTTTTAAAATGATTCACGTTGTACCTGTAAACTTTGTTTTGATTGCCTTTGAATATATCCATCCTGATTTGGGAAACGTCAGCTTCAATTTTAGAAAATTCATCATCGAGCCTTAAGTCCATTATTGTTTTGTTTAAAAACTCCTGTTCATTAAAACCATAATGCGCTAAAGCCGCTTTATTTACCAGCACAAACTGATAGTTCTCCGGGTCAACTGCCCACATCGGGATTGGAGCCACATTAAAAAACGTACGGAATTTTAGCTCGGAAGATACCAGTGATTCTTCGAGTTGTTTCTTTTCGGTTACATCATTGAAAAACCCCATGGTACCGGTAAACTTCCCGTTTTTGTATTCAGCCACAATGTTGCCTTCCAGGTAGATTCTTTTTCCGCTTTTTGTTTTGAATACTTCCTTTACCTGGGTAATTACTTCATCACCTGTGGCAGGATATTCGATAAGATCCCTGTGGCCCTTTTCTGAAATATCTGAGAAAGACAGTTTGGAAATGTCTGTACCACTGTATTCAAATGTTTTTCTGAATGAATCATTCACAAACACGAAATTGCCTTTGGCATCACATTTTTCAATTATTTCATTAGTTTGTTCGGTAAGTTTTCGATATTTACGCTCACTTTCCTTTAGCTCGAGCGTCGTTCTCCTGCTTTGTTTGCCTAGTTTTACCAGGCTGATGCCCAGCAAAAGCATTACGATAATTAACACTCCGCTAATCCACAAATTGATATCCCCCAATGTAACGATTCGTTGTTGGGTTTTATGTATTTGCCGGGTGTATCTTCCATGGATCGCATCTGATAATTCTTTGTTATTGCTATGGATGCTGCCAAATAACTTATTAAATTTATCAACATATCCCATAACTTCTGTCGCATTTTTTTTCTCAGTATTTAGCAACACAACTGAATCGAGGATCGCAGACTTTGATTTGGATAATTGTTGCAGATTTGTAAAAAGCTTTTGTTCTTTGGAGGTTTGCGGCAGCAATACAATGTGTTGTAAAAGGGTATCGGTAAGGGCCTGTTGATGATATAAATTATGCGTTGCCTGCGTTTGGTCGTCACCGGTGGCATATACCAAATTCAAAACAGCGTATTGTTCATTCATTTCTGCATCCCGCAAAGCCAAAAGGAGAGAGTGGCTTTTTGCAGATTTTGAAACCATTTGCACAAGATCCGAACTTGCAGTGCTCATTTTCCAGAACTGTGTATTCTTCGTGACAACGAGTACCACGAACAACGCAGTATAAAAAAGCAACATCCATAAAGTTGACGAATTGTGTAACCCTTTTTTCATGTACTGCTTAATATTGGATTCGCAAAGTGATTCGTTTGTTTGTATGCAGTAAATTTATATATGTACTTCATTTAAAAACATTAATCTTAGGACAAAACGCAAAATTTTGCCAGATAGTATAAGAACGACGTATTTCTTCGAATTTTTTCATTGCAGGTTACAGGGACTTCACGTATTGGTTTATAATTTTGTATTTATCATCACCTCCCGCGGCAATCCTGAAATTTTTAATTTTGAATCCATAATGTGCATCTCCTGAAAGCGCAATTTGCCCGGCGCCTGCTGGTAAAGTGTTGTCATCGCCAACCTGTATTGATCAATATAGGGTTTGCCAATATTCTTCCTGATATAGATAGTCACATGATGTCACTTGTTCACCTTCTTCATTGATTGGGCTAATAGAGAAGTAAAATCGAGAGACGAGGAACTGTTTTAGGCCAACGGAACCTTTTGGAGCCCACGCGGCTCCGGATAAAGCGCCAGGGTTAATCACGCGAAAGCCAGTAAAGAACAATTAAACCCGATTTTTATTTCGTGAATCAACAAAAACGCGGTATAGTTATGCAAGTATCCTCCATTATATGCGGTAAAATATTGATTTATGAATAAAACGTGCAAAAAAAAACCGCAAATATTGATTTTTTAATCACTTAAAGTTTTATGTTTGTAAAACAACTGGAATTAACACTATATGCTGAAAATTGACCGCCAGGCTTTTATTCTTCACGAAGTAAATCTTCACAACAAAGTATTGTGTACAGATTTAAGCCTGCAAATGAATGTTTCGGATGATACCATACGCCGCGACATTCAGCAACTTGCAGATGAAGGAAAGTTGATTAAAGTGCATGGAGGTGGTTTATCGCTTTCTTTCCACAATGAGCATACAGCCTCGGATGGTGTATACGCATACAATCAAAAAAGGATCATCGCTGAAAAGGCGATTTCTTTAATAAAAGATGGCATGTTTGTGTTGACCACGGGTGGTACTACGATTATTGAAATGGCAAGAGCTTTGCCTCCGGAACTTCACGCTACATTTATTTCAGGAAGTATACCGGCGCTGGCTGCATATATCGTTCACCCGAATATAGAAGTGATCGCCATTGGTGATAAAATTTCAAAGGATTCAAAAATTACGGTTGGCCTGGAAGCCATAGAGAAGATTAAGCAATTGAAGGTTGATTTATGTATCCTGGGGCTTTCCGCTTTTAGTCTTGAAGCCGGCGTATCAGACAATGACTGGGAAGTGGTACAAATAAAAAAAGCAATGATCCAGGCCTCAAGAAAAGTGGTTTGCCTTACCATTTCTGAAAAGATAAATAGCCGGCAGCCTTTCCAGATTTGTGAAAGCAAACGGATCGACATACTGATAACAGAACTATCACCTGACGATCTGTTGTTAAAGCCCTATAAAGACGCTGGGATAACTGTATTGTAAAAAAATATATATCATGTAGACTTAACTTTTTCATCCTTCCGGATCGAGAATAAAAAAAAGTAAAAATTGTAGCATTTTAATTTAAACATCAAATTAACTTTTTATGAAAAGAAAAAAACTGCTTATGTCGTTCCTTTTGTGCCTCTTTGTAGGAATGACCTATGGCCAGACAAAGGTTAGAGGCACTGTCATTGACGACACAAATACCCCTGTAGTTGGCGCTTCTGTTACCGTTAAAGGATTAAGTTCCCAAAAAGGAACTTTGACTGATGCACAAGGTAATTTTAGCCTAACTGTTCCTGCCGATCACACAACGCTGATTATTAGTTATGTCGGCATGAAAACACAGGAAGTAAAAGCAAAACCTAAAGTAGATGTGGTGATGAATGCAACCAACCAAACTTTGGGGGAAGTTAAAATTAACGCTGAGTTTGGCATGAAGAGACTAGCGAGAAGCGTAGGATCGGATGCGCAAACGGTTAGTGGGAAAGAAATCAGCGAATCGGGAATGGATAATCTTACCACTGCTTTGCAGGGACGGGTATCCGGCCTGAATGTAACTTCTTCCGGTGGCGCTCCTGGTTCTTCTACAACAATTGTATTAAGGAACCTTACCTCCATTTCCGGTAATAATCAGCCTTTGTATGTTGTCGATGGTGTTCCGATGAATAATTCGTCATTCGATCCGATTTCTATGTACACAGGAGGAACCGAAAGATTTTCTGTAAGAAATTCAGACTACTCTTCAAGGGGAAATGATTTTAATCCTGAAGATATTCAATCTATCACGGTATTAAAAGGTGCTGCGGCTGCTGCTTTATATGGATCAGATGCATCGAATGGTGCAATTATTATTACGACTAAAAAAGGTAGTGCAGGAAAAGCAAAAGTTTCCTATAATAATTTATTCGGTTGGGATATGGCTTATGGAATTCCAGATGAACAGCAGAAATATTCCAATGGTGCCTACGGAACTACAAACTATTATTATACAAGCAGATATGGCGGACTTTACCCTGCTGGAATGAAATTGTATGATAATGTAGCGGCCGTATTGCAAACTGGAGTTTTGGCGAGACACAACATATCAGTAGAAGGCGGGACCGAAAAGGCATCACTTAGAGCAAGCGCTTCAACAATGGATCAGACAGGCGTTATCAAAACAACAGATTATGGACGCACGAATTTTAGCCTTGCCGGCAAAGTAAAAGTTGATAATTGGCTTAATGTGGAAACATCAATGCAATATGTTCATACAAATAATAAAAAAGCATTGAGAGGAACGGACGGACCACTTTACCAGGCAATGCTCTGGCCGTTGGTGGATGATATGTCTCAATACCTTGCTCCTGATGGTATCCACATGAGAAATCCAGATTATTATGTGGATGTGGACTTATTAAACCCGCTTTTTGCCCTTAATAAGAATAGGTATTATGATGTGTCTGATAGGTTTATTTCCCAGATTGCCGCTACACTCACTCCGTTTAAAAATACTTTTATTCGTGCACAAGTAGGCTGGGATGTAGGTTTGCAAACATTTGAGTCTTCGGCTCATCCATATTTTGCCTATAACAATGCGGGAACGGGTTCGTACTATCTTACCCATGCAAACTTTTCTGACCCAACGGTTAATATTCTTGGAGGATATGATAATAAATTTTTCAATGATAAGTTCACTTTTTCTGCTCAAGTTGGTTTTCATCAACTTGAAGACAGGATTTCAAATCTGACAACCAACGGATCTAATTTTACGGTTGCGGACTTTCAATCCATCAATAATGTGGACCCTGCAACAATCGTTTCTTCGCAGGTAAATACAAGGCGGAGAATCCAGGCTGTTTCAGGACAATTTGAATTTGGTTATAATAATATGGCATTCGTTACTTTAAGGGGCCGTAATGACTGGTCATCAACCTTGCCGGTTCAAAACAACTCCTATTTTTACCCGGCAATAGAAGGGTCATTTATCCTTAGCGATTTAAAACCTTTTGCAAAAAGTAAAGTAATCAGTTACTTAAAAATCCGCGGAGCTGTTGCGCAGGTCGGAAAAGATGCAGGTCCTCTTGAAATAGAGCCACAGTTGGAAAGCACAGGGATGACCGGAGGCGGCTTTAAGTATGGGTTTACCGGCCCTAACAGAAATTTGAAGCCTGAGATGACAACTTCAAGAGAGATAGGACTGGAAGGCAGGTTACTTGATAACCGGATCAATTTTGATTTTACCTATTACCGCACGCATGAGGCAGACCAAATAGTTAAAAATTTTAGATTGAGTTATGCCACGGGCTTCGTATTAAATACGTTGAATGTGGGAACCTTTAATACTTGGGGATGGGAAGGCCATATCGATGCAGATATTTTGAGAACACCAAGCGGTTTTCGCTGGAATGTGGGTATAAATGCATCACAGGGAAAATCCAAAGTGGTTTATCTGCCGCCAAGCGTATCTGAATACTATAATCCTTATACATGGAATTCAGGAAATATCCGAAATGGTATAATGGTGGGCTATCCGATTACGACCGTTACCGGTCGCGGCTACGAAAGGAACGACGCGGGCGAAGTTCTGATTTCACCCACAACAGGGTTACCTCTTACTGCATCCACATGGAGCGTGATTGGCGATAGAGAGCCTAAATTAAGATTTGGTATAACCACTTCATTGAATTATTCAAATTTCAATTTGTCAGCCGTATTCTCAGGAAGATATCATGCAACTGTTGTAAATGGTACAAAGCGCGTGATGCTTTCAAGAGGAACCAGCCTCGAGTCTGTTGACCTGCGTGAAGGGCCTCCGGTTATTTTTAGCGGAGTATTGAAAGATGGCAATGAAAATTCTAAATCGCCTACACAGAATAACATAGAAGTAGATTACTCGACAGGCATCTTTGCAGGTGGTGATGAGGATTGGCTTGAAAAGAATGTCAATTATCTCAGAATTCAGGAAATCAGGCTCGCTTATAGGATACCTGAGAAGCTTCTAAGAAAAACCGGCGTTATTTCTAATGCAAGTGTTTTCGTTACAGGAAACGATCTCCTTACCATAACCAATTATTCTGGTATTGATGCTGTCGGAAATACAGTAACTGCTGCTGCCGGTGGAACAGGTGGTGAAGGTTATGATGTGTGGTCTTTGCCTACTCCCCGTAGAATCAGTGCAGGTATAAGCATCACCTTCAATTAATTATTCGAATCCTTTAAAATTTAAGTATGAAAAAGACAATATTTTTAATAATATCTCTGATAGTTCTGACCACAATTGGATGTAAGAAATATTTGGACGTCAATCATAATGTTGATGCTCCCGATCATGTTGAAGGCTATCTTTATTTGGCCAATATAACCCAACAGTATACAAGCATATATTGGGATATTAGAGCAATTGGCCCAATGACCCAGATGATGGGGACCACCACCTCCTACGGCGCTTACGCCGATATGTATTATATACCAGGAAGCGATGCTGCAGGAGAAATCTGGAAAATGGTTTATTGGAACCAGGGGATGAACCTGGAAAACATGATAAACCAATCTATGGAAGCACAAGATTGGACACTGGCTGGAATTGGATATGCCATAAAAGCCTTCTCATGGGATGTGATGACAAAAGTGAATGGAGATGTACCTCTAAAAGAAGCGTATGTTCCTAACCAATTGTCATTTGACTATGATTACCAGGATACAGTTTATACCCAGGTTCGTGACTGGGCACATAAGGCAATTGAATTGCTTCAAAAGGATGATCCTCATAATTACGGAACAAAGATCAGCGCCAATGATTACATCTATCATGGCGACAAGAGTAAGTGGCTAAAATTTGCATATGCTGTTATCGTGAGAAACCTTTCATCTTTATCCAATAAATCTAACTTTGTAACCGACTACGCTCCTGAACTCATTGATGCAGCTAAAAAATCTTTTCAGACTGCAGATGATGACGCTACAGTTGAAATCGCAGGTGGGTCGCAACAGGCACCTTATTCTGCTTACAATAATTTCTGGGGTACTGCCAGAGGAAATCTTTCGCTTTCTTATTTTCAACATGAATATGCTGTGCAAGTGTTTACCGGTAGAGTACCGGAATATGATGAAAGTACAGGAAATAAAATACCATCGGCTGGAAGTGATCCGTATAATCCATATGAACTTGCCCCGAACCAAGTCATTACCGATACTGTGGTAAGTGAAATGGGGCATTATGATCCTCGTGTAGCTGTTAAATTGGGCACAACTTCAGACCCGACTTATGATAATATCAATAACGCTGATAGCGTAAAAGCATATAAGTATTATGGAGGAAGCTTTACCAGTACAACAGGTTCTATCGGAGTAGCACCTTCTTTTTATGGGAGGAATTATTCTTCGTCTTATTCCGGCACGACAAACGATGGTATAGGACGTTGGATTTATAGAGATAACGCTCCATATATTTTAACGACCTGTGCTGAAATTAAATTCTGCCTGGCAGAAGCGTACTGGAAAACAGGCGATAAAGGTTTGGCTTTTGAAGCCTTTAAAGATGGTGTTAAAGCTGATATGGATTTTACCGCTAAATACATTTATCCGGGAACTAAAGGACAACCAACAGGAGGAGATAAAATCACCAAAGCTTTGTTTCTCTCATTGGCTGCTGATTATGAAGCCGGACCGTATGTTGCGCAATTGCCCACGGCAGATTTTTCTTTATCCAACATTATGATGCAGAAATGGGTTGCCCTCTATCCATGGGGAGCGCCTGAAGCATGGGTAGATGAGCGGAAATATCAATATGATATCAGTTACACAGGAGACTATCCATCCCCGGGTAATGGCTTTACCCAAACTATGCTTGACCAAAAATGGGATACTGATCCTACAAAAGTTTACAAAGGTCTTTACCTGCTGCCTGCTCAGGTAGAGGGAAGACGGGGTGCCTACAATCAAAATAACGATGGTTCTCCATCTTACAGGATCAGGCCAAGGTATAATTCAGAGTATATGTGGAACATTGCCGCACTTCAATCCTTGCAACCAATTCCTGGTACCGCAGATAATTACCATACTTCTATACCATGGTTTGCTTATCCAAACGGCTATCCATTTTAATCATAAATGAAAATATTAAAAGATATGAAAAAGTTAAGAAATTTATTTTACCTCCTAACATTTATGGCTACCGCCTTTTCATGTAAAAAACATGTAATTGAATACGACTCTAAAATCGTAACCGGACAAGCTGAGTTTCAATTGCACTATATGGTTCCGGTTACAGCGGGAGCTGCCAATAATATTTACCAGGTAGAAATCAACGACAAAATATACGCAAATAATTCTGCTCCGCTTTACACCTATAATGCAATACCAAGCGGCGTTGTAGGTGCGTTTTTCAACACAAAGATCGGCGAGAATAATATCAAACTTTATAAAGGTACGGACCTGGAACCTGTCTATAATCAGAACGTAACCCTTACAGAAGGAAAGCAAAACGTTGTTGTATACGATTTTGACAAGCCTCCGATTGTGTTTGATAATGGATTTCCTTACCAGGCAGAAGTAACAGAAAATACTGGCGAAACTGCTTGGGTAAAATTCTATAATTTTCTTTATGATACTGTTGGAGTGCCGACTACCCTGAAGTTGCAATACCAGTGGCAATATAAAGTGGACAACGAAACAGGGGAATTAAGCGATTGGAATAACTTAGGCGAGCCGGTGGCATTTGGAGAATCTACAGGATGGGAACCAGTTCATGTAAATAAGACCGTTAATATATCCTCCGGATACGGTCGAATAAATTACAGGATTAGAATGATAGACCAAAGTGGAAATGATGCAGGAAGTCTTGAAGTGTTGAATTCAAGAGGAAACATGGTAGATTATTCTGATTATTGGAACGCTTACATAGGAAGAAGATATCACCATTTCTTATCAGGTTACAGAACAGCAAGTCCGACTTCTGCTGTTAGAGTGTTTACAGCGCTTTAGCAATAGAAGCTTTATGGAAAAGATGATAAAAAATGTGAAGGAGCCAGCCTAACCGAATGTAAGACTACGAAGCCGGGGATCCAAACATCTGGAGTATGCCGGTTTGGTGGGACACTCCAACAGACGAAGCCTATTATGGATACCTCAAATAGTAGTAATAGGTAAGGATGTTTCTGCTTATATCCGGGAAGTCAGGAACTTCCCGACAATAAGCAGGGACGTGATAAGTTTAATTAAAAAAATGCGGGTAAAATCTTTACCCGTATTTTTTTTATCAAAAGGAGGGTTACCAGTCAAACAGCAGGCTTCCTGTTTCCCGGGATGTTGTACCGGGGTAGAAGAAACATGACAATGGCAATTAAATTTTCTTACACGTAAATCGTGAATTTTCGACAGGTATGCAAACAATCATGAACAATATGCCCGATTAAAGTCCGTTAGTGAAAAGGCAGTCCAACGTACCTATATTAAATTAACTGCTTTTTTCTATGCCTGTTAAAAAAATATCCCATACCTATTATGTACCAACACGCGATGCAACTTCCTTCCGCACGCAATACGACAGGTTACTTTTAAAGTCAATTGCCCTCAATCCCCGCAAACCCACTGGAAGCGACAAAGCGCTTTCGCATTTTGCAAATGTGATCATGGCCGGAAGTTTTAACAACACTAACATTTCTTATCCCATGGTGCTTAAGTCAAAAGTTGTGGCACCGGCGGAAAATGCACGAGCTTCATTAATCAATAAGGTTTCAATTCTCTTTACCTGGACCGATAACAGCGGAGTAGGAAACGCCCACCGGACAGATAAGGTAATCCTTACTGCCTGGTTTCCAGCGCTTAGAAAGATGGTTTATACAATCCTCCCCGCAACGAGAGGAGCCGGAAAGGCGCGGGTGGAAATGACAGCAATGGGAGGTTTTGTAGCCGAAACATGGATAGGATTTGTGACCCACGACGAGAGAGAAGCTGCCGACAGTGTGTATGCCGGAAGAATAATTCTTTAACCTGTTTTTTTGTTTTCCTTCCGGGGTGAAGAATGAAAGCCCGCACTCTAAAATAAAAATCTTCAAAAAAAGTTGCTTTACTGATGTTGGAAGAACAATATCAGAAAGATTGTTTTCATTTTTTATTAGTCTTCCCACTGCGCTTCGATTTCTTCAAGGCTTTTGCCTTTTGTTTCCGGTATCAGCTTATAAAAGAAAATCCAGGCTCCGATGGCAATTACGCCATACAACCAAAAAGTTTTTGCCTGGCTGAGCCAGTCCACCAGACTCAAAAAAGTAACGGATACCAGCAGGTTCATTGCCCAATTAGTTACCGTAACCGCGCTCATAGCTTCACCACGTATTCTTAGCGGATATATTTCGGAAATCATCAGCCAGAAAATAGGGCCAAGGCCAAATGCAAAGCAAGCGACATAAATAGCGAGGCCACCGGTAGCCACATAGGCCTTAATATTGGCAAACTGCTGAAATTGAAAAGCTGCACCCAGTATCGCCAGCCCGATAATTTGTCCGGCAACACCAATTAATAAAAGCGGCCTTCTTCCGACACGGTCGAGCAACAGTATCGATAATATATGCATCAGCCACATCAGCCCGGCCAGTGCTGCACCCGCAAGTATCGAAGCGCCCGTACCCTGGATGCCGGCATATTTAAAAATGGTGGGAGAGTAATACATCACCGTGTTGATACCCGTTATCTGTTGGAATATCGCAAAGCCCATCCCCACGATCATGGGCATTCTTACAGAAGGCTCCAGGAGCGCGCGGAGGCCTGTATTTCCCTCCTTTTCCGTTATTTTCTTTATGCTGTTCACTTCTTCGTCAACATCACGCTTTCGAAACTTTTGCAACACTTTTTTGGCCTCGTCAGTTTTTGATTTGCTTACCAGCCACCGTGGACTATCTGGCAACAGCCACATACCGATCACCAGCACAGCAGAAGGGATTACGGCAAGCCCGAGCATGTACCTCCATTGACCACTGCCGGAATAGGCATAATCAATAAAATAAGAAACAACTATTCCCGTTGTGATGGCAAGCATGTTAACGGCTACCAAAGCGCCCCTGATTTTTGCAGGTGAAAGTTCACCAATGTACATTGGCGAAATAAAAGAAGCCATGCCGATACCGATACCACTGATGGCCCTGGCAGTTATAAGCCAGCCAACGGAAGGAGCAAGGGCAGCCCCAACTGCACTTACTGAAAATACAATACCGGCCACGATAATGAGTTTTCGCCGGCCATATCGGCCACTGAGGGCACCACCTATTATTGCACCAATAACTGCCCCTACTAATACGGAACTCACCACAATTTCCTGCATCGTGTCGGATAATGAAAACTCTTTTTTAATAAATAGTATCGCGCCCGAGATCACGCCTGTATCATATCCGAAAAGTAAACCTCCGACCGCTGCTATACCTACGGCTACGTATACTAATGTCTTCAAATCCGTTTTGTTTTCTTCGTCCTCTTTGTGTTTCATTTTGAAAGGTTAAGTCGTTAAAGACAGTACTGCATTTAACGAGGACCGGAACGTACATTCCTATTTGGATTGGAAACGCCGATAGCGAAAAGATTTTACTTCCTGCCCTCACAGCACGGGATAATAATCAGCGATATTTTTTCCCCACAAAAATGTGCCCAACAATTTAGATGTGCTGTCAAATGGGTCGTGGTGGCTATAACGGAATAGATGCCAATACGTAAATTAAAATCTTTTGCGTTGGTTCGTTGTACACGAAACAGCAGTTATTAAGCGAGTCAGATTTCTGCATGCCAATTTAAATAAATTTCAATTCCATACCTGGAGCCTCTTCAGGTATGGATATTGCTTGGGAGTAATAAAAATTAATTAAGATATGGCGATACTCGGTGAAGTGATTAAAAAAGCAATTGACATTAGTGGGTTTATAAGTAGTGATCCTGAACCCGCCGAAGCACAGAAGACTGAACTGCTACAGTTAATCAAAAACGCAAAGCATACAGCTTTTGGCTTAAAGTATAGATTTAGCGAGATACTGGACAGCGCAGATCCTATAGGTGCTTTTCAAAAAAATGTACCGGTATATGACTATGATGCGTTGAACACGGAATGGTGGCATTACCTCATGGAAGGACATCAGAACGTTACATGGCCCGGGGGGCAGGATTATTTTGCACTGAGCAGTGGCACTACCAGCAATAAAAAATATATCCCGGTAACAGCCGACATGATTAAGGCCATTAAAAAAGCAGGTATGCAACAGGTGGCGAGCCTTACTAACTTTGATTTGCCCGGCGACTTTTTTGAAAAGGATATTTTGATGCTCGGCAGCAGCACCTCGCTTATTAAAGCGGAAGATCATGAGGAAGGAGAAATCAGCGGTATAAGTGCGGCCAATATTCCCGGATGGTTTGGGAGATTTTATAAACCGGGTGAAGATATTGCTGCTATTGCAGATTGGGATGAAAAAGTAAGGCGCATCGCCGAAGAAGCACCAAAGTGGGATGTCGGCAGCATATCCGGTATTCCTTCGTGGGTAGAGTTGATGCTTAAAGAGATCATCAGCCGTCATCATCTCGATACCATTCATGATATATGGCCCAACCTGAAGGTATATACTTCAGGCGGTGTGGCTTTTGAGCCCTACCGTAACAGCATGGAAAAACTGCTTGCGCGTCCGTTGATTTATATAGATACCTACCTCGCTTCAGAAGGATACCTGGCCACGCAAAAAAGGCCCGGCACAGATGCTATGGCGCTGATTGTAGACAATGGAATCTTTTTTGAATTTGTGCCTTTCATGGAGGAAAATATTGATGAAGATGGACGTGTGAAGCAGGAAGCTCCGGCGCTTACTTTGGAGCAGGCGGAAGAAAATAAAGAATATGTGTTACTCATTTCCACGGTATCCGGAGCATGGAGATATATGATCGGGGATACGGTTATTATTACCGATAAGAAAAGATCCGAAATTAAGATCAGCGGACGTACAAAGCACTATTTAAATGTCGTGGGTGAACAGCTTTCTATCCAGAAAATGAATATGGCAATCCAAAAGCTTGAGCAGTCTTTTGATATCGGGATAAAAGAATTTACCGCTGCTACTGTGTTTCAAAATGATGAATATATTTTGAAGTTTGTAATTGGAACAGATAAAGAAGTAGATGCTGACAAAGCAGCTCAAATCATTGATGATGAATTATCCAATAATAATAAGAATTATAAAGTGGCCCGTACCAAAGCTTTAAAGGGTTTGGAAGTTGAAGTGGTGCCCCTCGAACAGTTTTACAAATGGAGTGAAGAATTTAAAAAACTGGGAGGGCAGGCCAAGATACCACGGGTGATGAAGGAAAATGCTTTCAAGGAGTTTATGGAGTATGTGCTCGCGTAAAAGTGAAATAGAACTGATCTGAAAAAATCGAATGTTCACACAGGGATATTGCATACTGAAGTAAAAAAACGATTTAGGTCCGGCAACCGGGCAACCGGAAAGATTATTCGCTACTTTAAATAAGTTGTAGATAATTTTGTGTGGTCTGCTACACCTGTACGGTAATTTTTTGTTTTTTTTCTTCCAATTTTTTAACCATTTCTACAATAATATCAGGAGACAAGTATAAACGTTCGATTTTGTTTTTATAGACTTGCGGAATTTCTGCATGGTCTAAAATAAATCTTTTTGTTGCAAGAATGTATTGGCCCGATCCGCGTTCTACAGCATAAGTATCCGCTATACGCTCTGCCTCTTTTACGTATTCGGGTGAAAAAAGATAACGAAAACCGAACAGAACAATAGCGGCATTGCTTCGATGTTCATAATCCAGAATATGCCCGAGCTCATGAACAATCCATCCAACCATCACTGTTTCCGGAATTTCTGTAACCGGCAAATCGCAACTGCTAAGTTTGAAATGTGCGCTGATATTAATACGGTAACGCCTGTTGCTTCGCTTGTGTAACAAAGTAGAAAATACAGGCTGCGCCTGCATTACAGAAGTTTTGATGTTTTTTTTGAAATTAAACCTGATTACAACATCCTTTAGTTCGGGATAGAACGACAACGCCTTTAACACCGGCTGCTTTATTACTCGTGGAATTTGTTTGTTACGACCGTACGATAAAAGCTTGCCTATTACCTTTTCATTTGTATTCACTGTTTTCTTACGCCTCCTACGTATAAGTTAGCAATTGATTTTTATTATTTTTCAATTGCTGCAAATAGAACGCCAAAGCGCGAAGGAGAAACGATGATGCCAATTAAAAGCTTGCTTCATATCCATAAATATCATCCAGGCAGTAAACACCTGGTACGGTTCCATGCAATGTTATAAAGTTCGATCAGCGTTGCTTTCCAGTAAAACAACTTTTATTTGAAATTTTTATTTTACTCCCTCCCCGCAACCGGAACTTCATTTTTTATCTTGCCTGTTTTAATAAATTAAACGTCGTTCACATAAGGGAGTATCACGAGAAACTCACTACCTTTTCCTTCCTCACTTTGTACCTTTATTTCACCACCATGTGCCTTTATAATATCATAGCTTATAGAAAGCCCGAGGCCAACACCGAAGCCGGTGGTTTTGGTAGTAAAAAAAGGTTGGAAAATTTTGTCCTGCAGCGAAGGCGGAATACCGGTACCATTATCCTTTACTGACAAAAATAACTGATCGTTCTCTTTTTTTGTACCAACAGTTACACTTGGGGTATAATCATCCTGTGTATCTTTACTTTTGGCAGCTACTGAGTGAAACGCGTTAATCGCCAGGTTGAAAATTACACGCCCGATTTCCTGGGGCACGATATTAATTTCACCGGTATGCGGGTCAAAATCTTTTTGCAGTGTTGCATTAAAATCTTTGTCTTTGGCTTTTATTCCTGAGTATGCCAGGCGGAAGTATTCGTCTGCGAGTGTGTTTATATTGGTGAGCCTTTTTTCGGGCGTACCTGATCTGCTGTGTTCCAACATGCTTTTGACGATTCCCTCAACTCTCTTACCGTGGTAGCTTATTTTACCGGAATTGTCGAAAATATCCTTCGCAATCCTTTCCACGGCATCGCTGTTTCCATTTTTATATTCTTCCTGCAACTCTGCTATAAGTTCAGCATTGAGATCAGAGAAATTATTTACAAAGTTCATGGGGTTTTGGATTTCATGGGCAATACCGGCGGTCAGTTGTCCCAATGATGCCATTTTTTCGGACTGGACCAGGTGGGCCTGTGTGCGTTTCAATTGCTGCAAGGCTTTGTCGATCTGGTCTCGCTGTTGCTCAGAAACATCTTTTTCTTTACTTAACAGGGCATAGGCCGTTTGTTTTTGCCGGTAGTTGCTAAGCAATTTAATACTTAGTACGATGATGATTGCTATGACCGCCAGGGCTGCAAAGAGAAGTATCTTCTGCATATTTTTTTGCCTGCTGAGCGCATTCACTTCATTTTGCTTTTGGGCTACTTCATAATGAGTGAGGAGGTTTGCTATTGCGCGGACGCTATCGATATTATTAAGACTATCCCGGTAAGATACATATTTCTTGTAAAAATCAAGAGCCTGTCCGGGCTCATGGTTTGTTTCATAGAGCTCTGAAAGTTTAAGGTCGGCATCTCGTACCTGCTCTTTCAGATCATACTGCTGTGCCAGCCGCAGACTTCTTTTGGCATAGATTAAGGCTTTGTCAATATCATTTTGTTGCAAATAGATTTCTGACAATGAAATAAGAAAGGGACAAATAGGGTAATAATCTTCTGATGATTCAAGAAAGGCAATTGCTTTATTTATATTGTTTTCAGCCAGTTCGTTTTTACCCAGGCTTGCGTAAACCATTCCGATATTTCCGATGCTGTAAAACGTTCCCTGTGGGTGATTAATCTTTTCAAATATTCTTTCAGACTCCTGGAAATAACGAAGGGCCGAATCATATTTGCCGGCCACACGAAAAGCTTCTCCTGTATTTAAAATTGCGGAACCAAGCAGTATAGAATCAGCGGATTGTCTTAGGATCGCAATGGATTTACGATGGTAAAGCATCGTATTTTCATAATCATTCGTGAGTGAATATACATCTGCAATGGCGCTATATACGCTTCCCTCGTTCCTCAAATCTTTGGAACTTCTTGCAATTTCTCCACTTTTAAAAAATGCAACAAGTGCTTCCTTGTAGTCGCCCAATAACCTTTTTTTGTTCCCCTTCTGAAAATAACCGTAAAAAAGATATTTATCATTCCCCTTTGCCTGTGCCAGGGAAATTAATTCGTCAGCATACTGTAAAGCTAAATTATAGTCTTTTATTTCATTGAAAGATAACTGCCTCAGTAATTCAAGTCTTGTAGTGTCCGGAAGATGGTCCTGTTTGTAAATACGCGCAAGACTATCGGCCACTTCCTGGTTCTGGGCAGAACTATAAGAAGTGGTGAGGGATAAAAGAGCGGCTAACAAATAACAAACGCGATAGGCTAAAGACATTGTTATTATTTAATCAGGGATTCAATTGCAAAAGTGGGTCGTACGTGTAAATTGTAGTGTTATCCTGTTCTTGCCATTGTATATAATATTTTTCAATCCTTCCGCTGTCAGGGTTTGGTATCCCCGATTTTAGCCTGCCAATGGTCAGAACTTCCATTGATTTAAGGAGGCTTGGAAAAGAAATTTGGGTTATTGTATGGAAAATTTGGGTCCGGACCTATGCTCTTGAATTATGATCTTAGAAGCTGCGGAGCCAGTAACAAGATTCCAATTGACAGTCGTGATTCTTGAAACGACCACCCAGCTGGCATTATTATGATTATTGTCTTCTAAGGTAAGACTGCCGTTAGAGATGTCATATCCGGTAATATTGATTGGTCCTTTGAGTACTCCTCCTGGATTGGCGATGAATTTTGCACGACTTTTACAGGAAGGTAAAAAAAAGTAAATGGCAAAACATGCCAACAGCGTTGCGATAAAACGAAGTTTCATTTCCATAATAATTAATTTTTTGGTATTGAAAGATTGTTTATTCTTTCCGGTGGGAGGGGAGCTTTGGTTTTCGTAGAAACGTTGAACTATAGAAATGTTTCTGCTATAAAATTACATATATTATAATTAACGAAGTTAAATAAATTAATAATATTAAGGGGTTCATGAATAACGGCTTCATAAGACCACCGAACTATCATATTATTATTTGCAATTATTGCGGATGTTGATTTTTAGTTTGCTAAATATTGCTATTCTTTGAAACCACCTATATCACCATTGCATTATTCAGCACATAAAGAAGTTTTGCTCGCCTTCTTTGCAGAAATTACCAAAAATAAAAGCGCTTCCGCAGCATTCAATTATCATTTGAAGTTTTCAATACGTAGTTTGGATTTATCATTCTGGATATTTCACATAAAAAAAATGTCATGAAAAAATTATTCGTCATTGCCCTGGCCCTTTGTTTTGAAACAGCTTGTTTAGCCCAGGACACCATTCAAAAGCAGCATTTTGCAAAAAAAGATTTTCAAAAAATAAGCACGCAGCAAAAAACTGCAGCATGGCTTTTAACAGGTGCCGGCACTACAGGCTTGTTGATCACGCTGGTGGTAGATGCCGGCCAGCAAACAACCGGACTTGTAACATCGCTATTTTCATTCGGTATGATTGAACCGGAACACAAATCTTATACGGTTCCTTATCTGCTAAGTGCGGCAGGTGTTATCGGTGGAATTTATTTATTTGTTGCTGCGTCAAAAAATAAGAAAAAGGGGGCTTCTGTATTTATTAACATGGAGAAGTCACCGGCATTGGTACAATCGATTTTCAAAAATCATTCCTTTCCTGTTGCGGGAGTGAGAATAGTTTTATAAAACCAAATCTCCTGGCAAAATATCTTATTTCATTGTTGCTTCGGCATAGGTGTGGCCGCATGCTTTACCGCTCTTTTGTTGATGGCGGGCGTCGGTTATCACAAGACCTTGTACCCCTGCACACAAAAGAAAAATCGTTATAATTTCTTCGTTTACTGGTTACCGTTATTAAACCAACGCAGCTTTCACGTTAGCTTGTGTCTCCCGGAATCAACTTAACACTGTTTCGTGGCGCTACCAGTATTAGAGCATCTTCATTTACTGTATTTCGTTAAGTGGTTATAAAAAAAAGCAGGCAGGAATGCCCGCTCGCGATGCGTATTTTCCTATACACATGAGAAGGATATAAAATTAGATATTGAGAGCAAGTAAAAAAATTATTCTTTACCAGGCCGTTAATTTTCAATCATAAAGCATGAATATTTATTTCCCAATATTATGCTGCTTCCGGGAGCACACCCCGGGAATTGCTGTAACCTTTTTCTGCCACCGAGCGTACTATTGACGGGGATGTTGCGCCTGTGCGCCTGGGAGAACCGCTCATAATATTGTACACAGTCGCCCCTAATATTTGTGTAGGCTTTAACATTTATCGTGGATAGATTTGGTAATGACTTTTTAATTTAACGTATCTGTTTTTTTATGTAACAAACTAACTCCCACAACCAACCCGCTGATGACAAAGGATAAAATTTTACGGTGGCTGTTTATTCCGTTATTGGGAATCGTTATCCCAAATTTATCCGACATTATAACCTATCCGCTTTACTCTCCACTCGAACTTATCGCCGTTTATATCTATTTCATTGGTTTGTCAGGCTGCATCTGGGTATGCTGTTCGTGGTTGCATCATAAAATAAGAACCTGGTTTACACTCGATCAAAATATCTTCGTCAAGATTTCAACCTTGTCATCAACAAATGCCATTTTCGGTGGTGCTATCGCAGCCATCTTCGGGCTGATGTGGTACAGGATTTCAAAAGAAAACTTTAGATGGACGCCCTTTTTACTGATCATTATTTTATCGGCTCTTGCAGTGATTGTTCTTACGTTGGTTTACGAAATATTATACCTCAGCAGAGAAAGAGAGTTAGACTCAAAAATTGTAGATCAGCTTGATTGGGAAAGATCAGTGGCGCAGATGGCTAACTTAAAAAATGAACTGGAGCCACATTTTATGTTTAATTCTTTGAACACGCTGTCGCATCTTATTTTGAATGATCCCGCTACCGCACATGAATTTAACAGCAAACTGGCGAGTGTTTATAAATATTTTTTGATCAACAAAGACAGGGATATGATCTCGCTCCGCAATGAATTGGAATTTGTAGAGAACTATTTTTTTCTTGTTCAGTTGCGTTATGAAGATCAAATTTCTTTGACCACTAATCTTGCCGGCAACAATGACGGAAAAATTATGATCCTGCCGTTTGCATTGCAAATTGGGCTTGAAAATGCGATTAAGCATAATGAATTTAGCTCGCAGGATCCATTGAATATTTCTATCGAAATAAATGACCGGTTTGTAATTATAAAAAATAACAAGAAGCAAAAAAAATACTCGGTGAACTCAACCGGAATTGGGTTGAAAAATCTGAAATCACGTTACCATCTTATCCGCAAAAAAGATATTGGTATTGAAGACACGGACAAAGAATTCATCGTCAAATTACCTTTATTTCATCAAAATTTATAGCTATGATCAACGTAATTATTATCGAAGATGAAACTCCCGCAATAGAAGTAATGTCGAACATTCTTTGCAACCTTTCTGAGGAGGTAAATATACAGGCGAAACTGAGAACGGTGGAAGAGAGTGTTGACTACTTCCGGAATATGACTGTTGCCGCCGATATCATTTTCAGCGACGTGCAATTGTCAGACGGGTTGAGTTTTGAAATATTTAAGCAGGCAGGGGTAAAAACGCCGGTTATTTTTACAACCTGTTACGATCAATTTATGTTGCTCGCTTTTGAGAATAACGGAATAGACTATATTCTTAAGCCGATAGAAAAAGCCGATGTGCAAAAAGCATTATGGAAATATAAAAACCTGATGAAACATTTTGCACACCATATCCAGGATGACTCTATTGAGCGATTAATGAACCTGGTTAATGACAGGCAAAAGTCGCGGTTGCTCGTTAAGAAAGGATTGGAGCATATTTTATTGCGCATTGAAGATGTAATATTGTTTTATACCGAAAACAAGATTGTTTTTGTAATAGATCGGTTTTCAAAGAAATATATCCTTGATAAGACTCTGACCGAACTTGAAACCGAACTTGATGAGAAAATGTTTTTCAGGGCCAACCGACAGTATATCGTAAACCTTAATTATGTAAAAGGATTTAAACCTTTCGAGAAAGTAAAGCTATTGATTGATTTGAATACTCCTGAAATCAACCATTCTATCATCGTAAGCCAGGAGACGGCGCAAACTTTCAGGAAGTGGATGCGTGACGCGTGAGCCTAATCTATCTTTGTAAATAATTTAAAAACATGAGCAGGTCTTTCTCGTCATTGAAGTTGATCTTTTTAGCCGATAAATATTCATTCAATAGTTTTTCCTTTTTGTGAAAAAGCTTTTTGAAACTTCTTTTTACGGCAGGTAAAAAAGTTCCGTCCCGGTCTCTTAGAAAAAAATGCGCGGATGAAACATAGATATCATTTTCATCGACTCCAATTTTTTTCAGATCGTTGGCATCCGGCACCTTATCAATTGCATTAGCTGCAGTGGTTTTAGAATAGCCGCCATAAGCGCCCTTTTTTTCTTTGCCAGTGTATTCGATGGTTTCTTTCTTAAACAGGTTGACGCCGTTATTATGAGAAACCAATTTGACAAACGATTTATCAAAATACCGGAATTTGTCGCTCATTATCGCAATGTATTCTATGGTTTCAGGATTGGCAAATTCAAGCGTGTCTCCTTTGCTGTTTATAAAAAGTATTTGGCCCGAGAGGCGGCTGTAATTGAGCAGCCCGGAAGCGATCTTTTGATCTTTTAAAAAAATATGCCCTTCTACAAATTGCGGGTAGAGGTAAATGGATCGATAGAAAACACTGCTATCCCCGTTTACGTAATTGAGTCGAAACGACTGATCATGCTGAGCCGCCACATGGAAATACAGCATTTGGGTCAATACAAGGATAAATGTCGTGCGCATAAACATTCCGGTTAAAGATTATTCATAACCGGGGTTTTGTGCGATGTTGGGATTCGCATCAATTTCGGCTTGTGGTATTGGCCAGATTCTTTTCGGATCGCCCGCGGGTAAAGTCAGCGAGGTATTGGAAGGATAATTGTTATCGAGATTAGTTCTGTTAACATCGAGGTTAAGCCTTACAATATCCCAATAGCGGTCACCTTCAAAAGCAAGTTCTTTCCGGCGTTCGCGGATGATATCATCGATCAGTGTTTGCCCTGTTGATGTAAAACCGCTGAAGGAAGGATCGCGTTGTTGGGCAACTTCGTTTAACCACTTCCGTGCATCATCTTCATTTCCGGTGCGTGCGTCAGCTTCCGCGAGGATCAATAAAATGTCGGAATATCTGAGGATTTTGTCATCGTCTTTGTCATCCGGATTGGCGGCATTGGGATATTTTAAAACAATGTTGATCGGTTGCCCCGATTTATCGCCGGGAACCATCAATTGTTTTCGTATATCTGTGGGCGAATAAAGATCGTAAAGTGCCTGCACAGCAAATACATCTCCATAGCCTGCCGGATCATAAAAATAGGCAAGGCTGTTGTTTCCATTATTATTTACGCCGTCGTTAGAAACCTCAAATATGGTTTCAAGCTTATTACTTACGGGAGCCGGATCATTCCAGTAGGCGATGTATTGCGAAGCAGGAGCGAGTGAATAACCTCCATTATCTACCACATCCTGTGCGGCGGCTTTTGCAGTCTGCCAATCACCTTTTGTTAGCGCAACTTTTGCTTCCAGAGCACGCGCTACATACTTGGTAACGTAAGATGAATTTTTGGAGGTATTTGTCATCATTCCAAAGGCATCGCTTAGATCTTTTTCAATCTGCATATAAACTTCAGCTACCGAATTGCGCGCAGGTTTCAAATTGGGATCATAAGTCAATATGATGGGAATGCCAGGCGCATCGGGGTTTACTGTATAAGGCAACGCGTATAATCTTACCAAATAGAAATAAATGAGGGCGCGCAATGTCAAAGCTTCACCCTTTAACTGTGAGGAAGTGGCAGTTACAGGGATGTCAGCATTGATAATATTGTTCACAGCGAGGATAGTGCTATAGCCGGCTGTCCAGGTGTCCGTAGCCCAGGAGTCGGTGCTAAGATAACTGTAGTTAAATATCTCTGTATACCTGTTAGAATTATCAATAACGATAGCAACATTGTCGGCCATCAGGTCAGCTATAAGCGGTAACGTACGGTCGAAAAGGTTAGACTGATCGTTGGTAGCATCCTGGCGATGATCTGTATGAAGACTATAGTAAGCGCCATTTAGGGCTGTTGCCATTTCTGTTTCATCAGTAATGGCAGCTTCTATCGACACCTGGTCATAAGGTTTCAAATCAAGAAACGACTTTTTGCAGGACGAGATCATTATTAGTGCGAACAATGTAAGTGTTATAGTTTTGATTTTCATTGTGTTCATTTTTTATTCGATAATTAAAATCCTATTTTAAGTCCGGCAGAAATGGTTCGTTCTATAAAAACCTGTAAATCGTTGTTACCATTAAATCCTTGTTCCGGATCGAAGGTTATGTTTTTGTCGAATGCCTTCGTCCATAGGTTGGTGCCTTTTACATAGACGAGCACATTTGTAAGTTTTGCTTTTTCCAATATGGCTTTCGGGAAATTGTACGATAAAGTCAGATCGCGCAGCCTGATGAAATCTCCTTTGTAATACCAGCGTGAAGATTCGGCATTTGAGCTGTTGCTGTTTCCGTAAATATAAACGGGCATGTTTGTTTTGTCTCCCGGCTTCTGCCATCTTTCCAGTTCTTTTTGATTTTTATTCAGGCTTGGAAATGAACCGTCACTTGTTAGAATAAATCCCCACTGATCATAGACAAGATTTCCATACTGATAATTAAATTGAGCGGCCAGACTCAACCCTTTATAACTCACCGACGTGCTGAAGCTTCCAAAACCTTTTGGTGCAGCGTGCCCGATGATCTCACGGTATGAAGGCGGCGTATTGGTTGTGCTTTTGTGGCTTGAATCAGTGTACCACAACGGATCACCGTTATCGGGATCAACACCTGCCCATGCACGCGTGTATATTGAAGACACGTCTTGCCCCACACGTCTTATCTGGTTTCCGGAAATGATATCTGCGTTATTATTTGGCAGCGATGTAATGCGGTTTTTATTTAACGAAATATTGAAGTCAATTTCCCATGTAAAATTTCGTGTACGTACCGGGAATCCATGCAACTCAAGTTCCCATCCTTTGTTTTCCATGGTGCCTATATTACTTTTCAGAGTCGAAAAACCAGAAGTAAGCGATAAAGGAACATCGAACAAAAGGTTCGTGCTGGCTCGTTTGTACCAGTCAACTGTTCCTCCCAGCCGGTTTGCGAACAGCTCAAAATCCAGTCCTATATCGCCCTGCTTGTTTGACTCCCATGTAAGGTCAGCATTACCAACTGTATTGGGAAAACTTCCCGGTTGCAGATTGTAATCATAGCCAAAAGCGTAGGTTGCCCGCCAGTCGTATGGTAATACGCCGCGATTATCTCCGGTGATTCCGTACGACGCTCGTAATTTCAGAACACTGATAGGGCCAAAACTGGTTATAAAATTTTCCCTGTCGATGTTCCAGGCGCCGCCCACTGACCAATAAGAGCCGTACCGGTTTTTAGGGCCAAAACGGGATGAACCGTCATTCCTGAAACTTCCGCTGAGCGAATACTTAGAATTATAATTGAGTTGCAAAATGGAAAAAAGGGAAATCTGCGAAAAGTCTGTTCTGGCAGCACTTGCAAGTGTTGGCGTACTGGGTGACGGAAGTTTTAGCACTGTGGAAAAAGGCACCCCGGTTCCCGATGCAGAAATATCATATTCTTTGGATTTTTGCGCTTCATAACCACCCTTGATGTCCATGCCCAGGTTTTTATTTTTCAAAAAATCGTGGTGATAGTCAAGCAGGTTTGTCCAGACAAGATTTGATAATCTTGTTTCCAGATTTGTAACACTTCCGGCTGTGGTTCGCGCATCACCAAAAAAGGGATTATAATATTCTTCTTCTTCAAGATTAATGTAATCTATTCCTAATGTAGTAGTAAAATATAGCTGTGGCAGTATTTCATATTTGCCGCTAATTTCAGATATGGTCTTGATTGTTCTAAGTTTACCCCTGTCAAATTGGACTACGGCAAGTGGATTGTAAACCTGGTTAAAGACGTCTCTTCCATAATATACGTTGCCACTTGAATCGTAAGGGTTTTGGGTAGGGAGGAGGAAAGATGCGGCTAACACCGGGTTACGAAATGCGCCTCCTTGTGTAGGTGAATTTTGATCGGAATAGGACCCAAGAATATTTACGTTGATGGTGAATCGATCAGTCGCTTTATGGCTGAGACTTACATTGCCTGAATACCTTTCAAAGCTGGAACCGATCACCGGCGATTGTTGTTTGTTATATCCCATCGATGTATAAAATGTGGTTTTTTGATCGCCACCCATTGCCGAAAAATTCAGGTTGGTAAAGTTGGCGGTCCGGGTAACCAGGTCCCGCCAGTTTACGCTGGTGGTAGAATTGGCCCCGAACCGGTTCAGGATTGAAGTAATTTGCGCATCCGTGGCTCCCGCATTAACAAGGCCTTCTTTGGTAAGGTCCAGGTATTGTTGCCTGCTCAATGGTTTTGATTTATCGCTTTGATAAGCGACATCAGAAATACCCTGCTCTGCATCAACAGAGAGAATGGTTTTACCGGCTTTACCTTTTTTTGTGGTAATTAAAATTACGCCGGCTGCGGCCCGCGAACCATATATGGCCGTGGCTGCAGCATCTTTAAGAACGGTTACACTTTCGATGTCGTTGGGATTAATACCGGCCAGCGCATTGCTGGTGTTGGTATTTCTTGAATAATCACCCGTGTTGAGCGGGATTCCATCCACAACGAACAAAGGATCGTTAACCCCGGTAACAGAGCTCACGCCCCGTATCCGGATGGTTTGTGCTCCGCCAGGTTGCCCGTTCGGCGATACAGATTGTAACCCCGGAACTTTTCCCTGCAACATCTGGTCTACCGAAGTAAACGGCTTATCTTCCAGTGCCTGGCTCTTTACTGTGGAAACCGATCCGGTAACTTTCCTTTGAACCTGCGAACCATATGCCAGCACAACCACATTTTCCAGTTGCTTTTCCTGTCGCGTCATTACTATTTCCAAAAAAGTCTTCGGATCTATTGTCTTTTCCTGGTCTGAATACCCGATTGCAGTTGCAACCAGTGTTTTTGCACCGGAGGGAACATCGATAGAAAAAGTTCCGTCAGACTGGGTAAACACAGCGTGGGTAGTTCCTTTAACGGTCACTGTAACATTGGATATCCCCGAGCCATTTTCGTCAACGACGCGGCCACGGATTGAACGGTTTTGAGCTTCAGAAAATAATGCTGAAAATAAAATGGTCATTAACAGTAAAGTCTTTCGCATTGCCTTAATTTTTTATGTTTATTTCAGCAAAGACACCAATCTGCACAGATGTGCTTCAAAAAAATGCGGAAGAAAAGCTAAAGCATGATTTTTTTTAATTGAAGTGCTAAAAAGGCATGGTGAACTAATTCGCATTTTGCCCAAGCGATGTGGTGGTGCCATCTACGGGCGATCCTTTTTACTTAACAGGGGGGAAAAGAAAAACAGTAATTATTTTTATTGCCATTGAGATTGTAAATTGTAGTTCTTATAAAATACCCACAATAAAATCATCATGAACGAACAAAACGTGCAGGCTAAAAATATCGCCGTTGGCGTAGTAGGGCTAGGCCTTATGGGATGTAGTATCACAACTTGTTTGCTGATGGCTGGACACCCGGTAGTTGCAGTAGCGCCGATCCGCGCCGATATGACAAAAGCGATGCCACGCATCCGCGAACACCTTGAAAGATCATTCAAGGAAGAAATAACGCAGCATAGACCCGACGAACTTTTATGTAATCTCACCCTTACGGAGAATTATAAATTACTCAAAGAATGTAAACTGGTTATTGAATGCACGGTGGAAGACGTCGACATCAAGAAAGGTGTTTATGCGAAGATAGAAGCGGCGGTGGCTGATGGTACTTTAATTACAAGTAATACATCAGCAATCCCTATTACTATTCTTCAACAAAATGCGAGCGTGCCGTCACGTTTTTTGGGGCTTCATTGGGCCGAACCTTCACACACGACCCGTTTCCTGGAAATTATTTGCGGTGACCAGACAGATATCAAACATGGCGAGTGGCTTTATGAACTTTCTCATTTGTGGGGTAAGGAGCCAACTTTGGTACGAAAGGATATTCGTGGGTTTATTACCAACCGGCTGATGTATGCCATGTTCCGGGAGGCGTTCTATTTGGTTGAAAATGGATATGCTACGATTGAAGATGTAGATCGTGCCTGTAGAAACAACGCAGGGTATTATATGACATTGGTAGGCCTTTTTCGTTGGATGGATCTTACGGGGGTACCCGCCTATCATAATGTGATGAAAGATCTGTTTCCTGCGCTAAGTACAGGAACCGAAGTTCCAAAACTGATAGACGATATCGTAAAGGCCGGCGGGAAGGGAGTTTCAAATGCTCAAGGCTTTTATAAATATACACAGGAGGAGGCCCGGTTATGGAAAGAGACCTTTGAGGAATTCAGTTATGAGATCCGCAGGTTGGCATTAAAGTATCCTGCCGATGTGGTTAAGAAAAAATTAGCAGCCAGGAAAAATTAAACATTGGCGGAACTGGCTGGCTGTAACCGGGTGCAAAACGATTTGCCTTCAACGATCATAAATTTAGGTCAAGCGCGGGTACATCTTCATATGCAAAGGGTTTGGCAGGTTCCAGGGCGCTCCTGAAATCTTTTGAGATGGTACATGCTTTCATTTCGTTTGCCGGATATTGCGTAGCTGCTATCTCCAGGATTCTTTGTTCATCAGGGTTGCCGAGCAGCCACTCATCAGCCAGTGACTCATTGAGTATTACCGGCATCCGCTTTTTGGTATTATGCACTTGCTCCATTAGCGCATTTGCGCGGGTAGTTACGATGGCAAAAGTTTCTACGTATTCCCCGGTAGATTTGTCGGTCCAGCCCTGCCATAAACCAGCCATAAAAAAATAATTGCGCTCTTTTAGTTGGATATGGTAAGGAATCTTATTAGCAGTCTTCAGCGGAAGGCCGGTTCGTTTATTGAGAGGGTAAATATGCCTCCACTCAAAAAAGCCGCTGGAAAGTACGAGACATCTTCTGTTAAGGGTGGCTTCCCGGAAAATTTTTCCGGGTCGCAGGAGCTCTTCGCAAACAGCATTTAAAGTAATAATAGGGGGATGAAATTTCCCCCCGGCGTCTTTATAGCCATTGCGCATTTTTACAACCTCATCTCTTGTTTTTAGAAAAGAAGGTATAAATCCCCATTCCATCTGCACAATGTCAAAATCATCTGCAGTTTGACATTTCTTCAAAATCGCATTTTGGTCATAATCAAAACCAATTTGCAGGTCGCGCGAAAGGAAGTCATAATTAGCCACAGGCTTTACAAGCTCTTTCAACGTTATATTTTCTGTGTGTGCAATCTTTTGGCCATTAAAATAACACATGTTGAATCTGATTTACCAAACGACGTATTACATTCAATTTATTATAAGTATCCGCACTTCCGCAAAAGTAAATTATTAAATTAAAGGGAACCAGGTTGTACCAGGTGCCTTTTTCTTTCACTTGTCAGCGCCGTATATAAATTTTCTGGCATGCCTCTTGTTGCGATTTTCAAAATTTTTTTGTAAGTGCAATAATAAAAAATGGTATCGATAAAGGGGGCACGGAGGCAATTGATATTTCTAAACCATATAAACAAATATTGAGAAAAACGCCGGGGTATTGTTGCAGAAGAATTAAAAAATTGAATGGCCGGGTTGGACCGATACAAAAAGATGTGGAAGCGTTGCTCTCTAAACACCGGGCAAGGACGAAAGCTTTCGATTGTGTGTTTGTAAATAATCCTTCTTTTAAGGGTTATATGCTAATCTATGAAGGAGACCTGTTTTTCCGGATATTAAACTAAACGCTTCTAAAATTTGCATTTATTAATTTCGTTTTTTACAATTGCTGAAAACTAAATCCAATTACATGTCGCTGAAAGTTCTGCTTTTTTGCCTTCTATTTGCTTTTTTTTTACCTGAATTTACCTGTGCGCAGTCAGATTCACTTTCAAGCGTCGACAGTCTTGCCCAACTTTCGCTTGAACAATTAATGAATATAAAGGTTGTGACGGCCACAGGCTTTATGCAAACATCTGAAGAAGCCCCTGCAGCGATAACAGTAATAACAGCGGAGGAAATAAAAGACCGCGGATATGAACAACTCCAGGATGCGCTGCGTGATATCCCAGGCATAGACATGATCCACGTTAACGGGTATTCGCCCACGTTGATCTATTTCAGGGGAATGTATGGCGCTGAAAACCTCAGGGCCCTCCTGATGATTGATGGCATTGTTGAAAACAACATTCTTGGTACTAATGACATGGCGGGGCCGGCTTACAGTCTTCACAACGTGGATCGGATCGAAATAATCTGGGGGCCTGCCTCTGCTTTGTATGGCGCGAATGCCTTTGGCGGAGTGATCAATATTATTACAAAAAAAGGCTCACAAATCGATGGGCTGCAGGCTGAGGAAGGATATGGTAGCTTTAATACTTCCTTTCAAAAGGTAAACGTGGGAATGAAAAAGGGGAATGTTGAATTTTCAGCCGCCGGTACGCTTTACAGTTCAGACGGACCCAGGTTTACCAATCGGAATCCTGAGTATTCTGCCTCTTTTGTTGATCGCGCACGGTCGTTTAACGGCAATGTCAGTTATTACGCAAAAAGATCGGTTACTACATTGGGCTACAGGTTTTACAGAACGCCTATGGGATACGGTACTTTCTTCAACAGCGCAACTTCACTACTGGGGCTTCCTTCGCAAGGATATGATAATGTGGGGGTCGTTGGTCTTCTCACCGGCAATGTAAGAGGAGAAAAAGGTGGGGTGGCCGATTACTTTTTAAGAACGACTTATCTGCAAAATGAATATAAGCCTAATGACAAATTTAACCTGCTGAGCCGTTTGGTTTACCGTGAAACCGGCACGGCAGATGATTCTTATATTTATGTAACTTTTGACGGCAGGAAAGTCGTTAAAGGTATTTTTACGAGTTATTCCAACAGGCTTTCCGGTGAAGTAAGGGCCAACTATTCGCCTTCAACCAGCCAGAACTTTTCTGTGGGTATGCAATACTACAGGGATAATGTCGAGAAAGGGCAGCGGGGTTATACTTTAGACCTGTCAACGCCATACCTGTTAGATGGAAAAGATACGCTCTATAACCTGCACGCCCATTTTCTTCCGCGCAAAAATGTGATCCGCACCAATGTAGGCGGCTATTTGCAGTATGTTTTAAATACGGGATTATTAAATAAAACCAATTTTACCCTGGGCACCCGCTACGATTACAACAGTTATTTTGGTTCTTCCTTTAATCCACGTGCGGTAATAGTAAACCAGCCTAACAAAAAACTCACATTGAAACTCCAGTTTGGTACCGCATTCAGGGCGCCAACAGAAAATGAGATCAACCAGGCGCCAGATACCTTTCAATTAAAAACAGAAAAAATCCGTACCTATGAAGCCGATGCGATCTATAACATTTCCAATAAAGTGAATATAAAACTCAATCTTTTCCGGAACGAATTGAGAGACATTATCGTGCTCGCTAATCTTTCAGGACTGGTGATTAATAAAAATCCGGGGATTGAAAACATTAATGGCGCAGAAATAAGTTCTGATATAATGATTTCGAATAACTTGACAGCGTTTATGAACCTTACTTACCAGGATGCAACCGGAAAAAACCTGGTAACCCATTTTGAAGGCGACGTGCCGGATGTAGCCAGGTTTAAGGGGAACGCAGGATTTACACTGGGCATGGGGGATCTTTTTACCTTAAATATGATAGAAAATTGGGTAGGCAAAAGGCGATCACCAAGGACAGATCCATATGGACCGGTGCCGGGTTATTTTCTTACCAACCTGACCCTTACTACTAAAGAACTGTTCAAAAAAGGGATCACCGCCAGCTTTAATATACAGAATCTTTTCGATGTTAAATGGCTTGACCCAGGCTTCAGAACTGCGGATGGGGTACTTTTCTCAACTGTTTTGGAACAACCAGGTATCAGCGGCCTGTTTAAAATTAATATTAAATTCTAAGAAAAAGATGGTTTCACTGCCTTTATAAAATTAAATTTACCAGTTTAGTATAACATAATGAGACTAAAGAAGGCCCTGTTTATTATAATCTTATTGTGCGCCGCTCACGCGGGAACGGCACAAACTGGCGAACGGGAAGCTAACCTGAAAGCTGCTTTCATTTACAGTTTTACCAAATATATCGATTGGGGAAGCTATAATAACAATTATGTCTTTGTGATTGGTGTAATTGGAAACAATTCTCCTGTTATCCCTCCTTTGCAGGAAATAGCAAGAACAAAAACGATAAACAACAAGAGAATCGAGATCAGAATCATCGACAACCTTGCTGATCTCAGGAATTGTGATATTGTTTTCATCACAAAACAGTGTACGTATTCTTTATCGTCTGTTTTAAAGCGGGTAGGTAAGGGAGTACTCACCATCGGCGAATCAGATGGTTTTGCTTCACGGGGAACTGATTTCAATTTTGTAGTAGTTGATCAGCGGTTAAAATTTGAGGCTAATCTTGATGCAATTGGATCTTCGGGATTGAAAGCGGGATCCCAGTTATTGAAGCTGGCTATTATTGTGGGCCAGGGTTAAAATAAAACAGGTTTTAGATGTTGAGTTTTAGAAACATGTCGATAAGAAAAAAGCTGATACTAATGCAGGTGTTTACCAGCGTTTTGGTACTTATCATTGTGTTTGCGGCTTTTGTTATTACCGACGTGAAATCCTTCAAGCAGCGGAAGGTTGATAGTATCATGAGTATTGCACAGGTAATCGGAACAAATAGTATATCTGTACTTCAATTCCAGGACCAGGCGGCAGGCATGGAAATGTTGACGCAGTTACACAATGTTTCACCCGAGATCACAGAAGCCGCCATCCTAAATAATGACGGGCAGGTGTTTGCGCGTTATTCGCCACCTGATACCCAGACCCTTGAAGTGCCTGTTGGCATGAAGGATAGCGCCTATTTGTTCAGCAACAACCAACTCCTTGTCACTTACCCGATCGTAACCGGTAATGAAATGATTGGTAAGATATTTTTAAAGATACAGTTGAACGATCTGCAAAAAAATATTCAGAATAAATACCGGCTTGCCTTTCTATTACTTTTATTGGCTCTTGGTTTATCCTTCATTGTGGCAAACATCGTACAGGGGTACATATCAAGGCGCCTGTTAAAGCTCGTCAAAACGATGAAGACGGCGAACGCGACAGGAAATTATGCACTACCCCTGGTTGACAAAGGAAAAGATGAGATTGCAACGCTTATTACTGTGTTTAACAGGCTGATGGCCCAAATAACGGAAAACGTAAAGAAAAAGGACGAGTTTATCGGTATAGCCAGCCATGAATTAAAAACACCTCTTACAACCGTAAAGGGATACATCGAGATGCTCAAAATGATGGAAAATGAGCAGCCCAAAAAACAGTTTGTCGAGAGCGCTTTTAAAAATGTAGTTAAATTGGAGGAATTGGTCAAAGATTTGCTGGATGTATCTAAAATAGAAAGCGGGCAGTTACAGTTGGAAATGGAAAAAATTGACGTGGGGCATCTCGTGGACGAAACGATCGCTTCTATGCAAATGATTTCGGCTACTCACACAATTGTGAGGAAAGATGAAATAAAAGATGAACTTATCTATGGCGACAAAAAGAGGATAGAGCAGGTGTTGACAAACCTTTTATCCAATGCTATCAAATATTCGCCGGGAGAAAAGGAGGTAATTGTGCAACTTGAAAAAAAGGACAACGAATTGGTTGTCAGTATAATAGATTTTGGAATAGGTATTCCTGAAGAAGAACATTTGCTGATTTTTGATCGGTTTTACCGCACAAAAGGATCGTCTGTTCATATTTCAGGATTTGGATTAGGTCTTTATATTTGTCGTGATATTGTTAGAAGGCACGGTGGTAAGATATGGATTAAGTCGATGCCGAAAGGAACCATATTTAATTTTTCCTTGCCGGCCACTCCAAAAACACAACAGTTGCAAGCTTAATTCGTTTATAAATAAAATACTATCTTTCAATAACTGATCATGAATAAAATTCTTGTAGTTGACGATGATACCGACATCCTGGGCCTTGTTGAAATAATGCTTCATTCAAATAATTACCAGGTAAAGGCCATTTCCAGGTGGGAAGAAATTGATAGTAGTATCCATAATTTTCGACCGGACCTTATTTTGCTGGATGTTTCACTTGGCGGAGCCGACGGTCGCGAAATTTGCAAGAGCATTAAAGAAGCCAAGGAAACCAGTGATCTTCCGGTTATACTATTTTCTGCTAACCCTGAAATGGGAAAATTTATTGAAGAATGCCGTGCCCAGTCATTTATTCCCAAACCCTTTGAACTGAAAAACTTATTAAAAACGATTGGTAATTTTGTGAACTGTAACTAATTGAACGGAAAGATTCAAAATCATAAAATTTTGTTGATTTACTGGCGGTTACCTTCCGGATTTTCGTTGGGTGAGGCCTGTTAATTAAATACCTGGTTCAGATAGCCAGCCGAAATGCTTCCCTTACTGCTTTCATGCGGGAGTTTACATCCAGTTTAAAAAGTATTGAAGAAATATGGTGGTCAACCGTTTTTGCCGAAATATAAAGCCGCCTGGCGATTTCTTTATTTTGCATTCCTTCTTTCAGCAGTTGCAACACGTCCATTTCACGATCGGTAAGTTGCGCGGGATTTGTACATGTATTTTGTCTCATGCCACGCGGAATTTTTTTGATACCGGAAGAACGCATCTCCTTTTTTAATTTTTCGTAAACAACCTTTGCGCCTAGTTTTTGCATTTCGCCAAGCGCTTCGCGTTTGTCATCTGCGTTACCCCTGAACATTGCTAATGCGCGTTCATAGGGCGACCCGGTTTCCTTCCAAAAATCTACCAATTTGTATATTTCTTCATCGTTGTATCCTACGTCTTTCACAATGTCCTTCGGTAGTAACGTTTCTTTACCGGCCATCAGTAGCCAAAAATAAAACCGGCTTTTTTTCGAAAATTTGTTTAATGCTACGATCCTTTTTACAGTTTCTGATAATATCTCAGGCTCAATATAGCTTTTCCCTGTTAGCCATTCATACTCCAACAATCCCATGAGGGCAGGGACGATCCTTACGAGCTCTTTTGTCTTAAAAGCCCTGGCATTTGCTTCCAACATCAGGGCGACTGCATCGGTATTGCCACGCCTTATCTTTATGGTTGCATCCACAATAAGGGCCGTTATTTTTGCAGGTGGTGTAATGCCTTTATTTAAAAGCAGGATTTCCGCAATGCCGGAAGCCTTGTCCCACTCACCCGTTTCAAGAAATAATCTCGCTCTCCAGGCTGATATATAAAGCTTCAATGAATCTATATCCCGTTCCTCACAATATTGCAGGCCCTTATCCAAATATTCTTTTGCCAAAGCATAATTTTTTATCGTTACTCCATTTGTTCCCAGTTCTATGTAACTCCGGGCGATGAGCTCGTGAAATCCATTTCTTATGGCAATGTTGAGGCCCTGTATTAATAATTGTATTCCTTTTTGAACCGTTTTTTCATCAAGCATAATAGCCGTGCCGATGCTGTTTAACGCCTGGGATATAGTTTCTTCATCACCGATATCCCTGGCAACCTCGATAGCCTTTTCGCCCCAAATGATACAATTATCCATTTGCTCGTTTTGCATTTCAAGGTGTGCCATATTGCTATAGGCCATCGCTTTTGCCTTCGAAGATGGCTGGTTTTCCAACACTGCGACAGCTTGCCGACCGAAGAACTCGGCTTTTGTGCGCTCGCCATCAAACCACCAAAGCCTGGAAAGAAAACACATGCTGTTTCCGATTCGTTCAGGTTCATTTTTATTTTTCCAGATTTTTAAGGCCTTCTCCTGGTAAAGAATTGCCTCATTTACCTGGTTGGTTAAATAACACTCATACGCATAGGCGTCATAAAGGGGCACTAGTGCATCTGTATTTGTCGGGTCAATGAATGAAATAGCGGTAAGGTAAAGTTTGCGTGCTTCCGCGTGTGCGCCCGAATTGGCAGCCTGTCGGGCAGCCATCGGGGCAAAATGCACAACAACCTTAAAATCTTTGGCTTCTTTTGCATGATGTATGATTCGCTCAGTCTGCTGAGTCTCTTCGAAATATTCGCAAAATAATTCTAAAATTTTCCTGTTATAATCTATCCGCTTCAGCGAGGGTAAAGATTCCTCGATAGTTCGCCTGTATAATTCATGTTTAAAACAAATCCTGTCGTTTTTGATAATCATTGTATGTGAATCAAGGCTATACGTGATGGCATTTTTATAGCCCGGTACAATTTTTTCCAGCAAGCCGGTCTCAAGCCCTGTAGGTAACACGGATAGTATCTCCCACAGATACCGGGTATCAGCGGGGTGCCGGTTAAACACCGATAGTATCGAATCTTTGATATTTTCAGGGATGCCGGAACTGTAACTTGCCAATATTTCATTTACATAAAATGGATTACCACCAGAAATACTGTATACGTCTTCGCCGTTATACCCTTTGTCCTGCGCCATTTTTTCTACTGCGTCCTTTGAAAGGGGCGTTAATTTTAAATGAGTAAGGGATCCGGAAATGAGCTCCCCAAAAATATTGCTGTGAAGAAAACTGGAACCAATTTCGTTACTACGGAATGTAATAATAAAAAGGCAGTTGGTACTAATAATGCGGCGGGCAAAAAATTTAATAAAATCGAGTGTTGCCTCATCGGCCCAGTGAATATCTTCAAATACAAGTATTACCTTTTGTCGTTGGTTCTTCAACTGGTGCAAAAAATTTGAAAACAGTGTGGCCCGGTCTTCAAAATTTTTAATATCATCAGGAAGAGTACCACCCATTTGCCAGGCAATGTCGTATAAAGGAGCTAACGGGCGCGGTGTAAAAAGATCGTCACAGGTACCGGTATAGATAATACACTCATTATGGGTTTTACAAAACTGGGTCACCAGGGTGGTTTTACCGATTCCCGCTTCTCCGCTGATGAACAGGCAATGGCCTTCATCCCCGGTTTTTTCAAACCAGGACTGCATCGAAGCGAAAAAATCTGCTCTTTCAATCAGTTTCATAACTATTCTTGCTGGTGACTATTTATCGAAAAATGGGGAATTGCTTTTACTAAAATAGGGAAAAATCCTTATATGCGTATCATGTTTTGAAAGTTGTTTTGTTTGGAATTTTATCACCCTTTAAACCTTTTAACATGAAACTAATTACCGCTGTGTTTGTGGTGGCCTGTATGTCAGCCACCCTGTTTTCGAAAGCTCAAAACCCGGGTAATACCAGCTATTATATTGATGTTCATCATCTTGGGCCGGGTGCTGTTACCCTCGCCGCCGTGGCTGACGCCCATAAGAAAGATCTTGCCACCGAAGATAAATATGGCGTAAAGTTTATAAAATACTGGGTCGATACAACAAAAGGAAACATTTACTGCCTTTCTTCGGCTCCCAATGCTGAAGCTATTACAGAAACTCATGGAGAAGCCCACGGATTGCTTCCTGCCGAGATCTACCAGGTAACTTCGGGGAAAGCAGCCAAGATGAAAGGGAATGGAAATTTGTATCTTGATGTGCATGAATTAGGGCCCGGCAACGTAACGGCAGCCGCCGTCGCTGAAGCTCATAAAAAAGATCTTGCTGTAGAAAAGAAGTATGGTGTAAATTTTTTGAATTACTGGGTAGATGAAAAAAACGGAGTTATCATGTGCCTGTCGCAGGCTCCGGATTCCAGCGCTGTCATTGCCACTCACAAAGAGGCGCATGGTCTGTTGCCAAATTATGTAGAGGAAGTGAAGCAAGATCAATAGTGGGTTAATCATGGTTCATGATAAATTAAATAAGTGACTTCACCCGGGTCACTTTTTTTTATTGAGTTTACTGGATGTATTTCGTTTGTCATTACTGTTATACTGTGAAATTAAAATATTTGTTTTTTGTTGCTTTACTATATTGTCCGAAATCAGAAAGGATAATCAATTCCGATGGTGGCGTTGAAATTGTTATACCGCCAGATCCTGTCGTTAAGGGAGTTTCCGAAAAGGTGCTGGAAATTTATTGCCGGGAATTGCCAACCGTCATTTTCCAAAACATCCGGCCGCTTAAAGCGGAACGCAACGTCAAATCTTATCAAAAAATAAGTAAAATCAAAACGGAATCCTAAGCCGGACGACACGCCCAGTTGTTTATAAAGGTTTTTAAATTTGAATTGTGTAGTATCGGGCCCACCTTCGGGTTTGGTGTCTTTAAAATTCCAGATGTTTCCTACATCTGTAAACAAAGCCATTTTAAATAGTACGGCGTTCGAAAAAAGCGGTGCCACGTTAAAACGGTATTCTGCATTTCCCTCCAGTTGGATGTCGCCTGTACGGTCATTAAAGCGAATTTGGTTGGATTGATAGGGAGCCAGCGGTTGCCCGCCCACGCCGATGCCTCTTACCGGCCAGCCACGCATACTGTTTGGCCCTCCGCCAAAATATTGTTTAAAGAACGGCAGCGTTGTATCACTTTTTGATAAGGGAATACCTACACCGGCAAACGCGCGAAACGCAAGTGCTGATTTTGGATGATTGATGGTATATGTATAATCCACATCTGCCTTAATAAACTCTTTTAAATATTTGTTGAAAAAGTTGCCGGTTTGTGGCGTCTTGTTTTTTTGCTTCAAAAGGTCCCATAGAAGCCCCGATTCTTCGAGGTTAACTTTTACATTGGTAACAAGTTTGGGGTTTCGGGGGTTGGCTTTTACCAGGTTATAACTTAGCCCTGCGCCCATTACCAGCGCTGTGTTGAACGAATAGCGCAGAAATGGGTTTTCATCCAGGGTGCTGTCGAAACTCTTGGAGCGGTTGTACAGGCGCCGGTAATCAAAGTTGAAAAGCTTTAAATTCCATAAATGTTTTTCATTGTTCGTCCAGTTGAAACCGTAGCTGGTATTAAAAACCTGCTGATCAAAAAAGTCGATCCTGTTAATGAGCGAAATATTGGTATTGATAAATGATTGAGTGGTAATTGTCTTTTTGTTGTTGTAATTTCCAAAAGGGAAAATAAATTTTGGGAACAATAAAGTATTTGAATAGCTCAATTCATTCGAATTGATAAAAGTACCATTGCTGTTGCGGTGTGTCGTGTTAAACTCAATCCCGGCTTTGATGCCGTTTGTCATGCGTATCGCGGATTTTGCCAGATTTCTGTCTGTGACAGACAGGTTTAGTGACAAGCCCAAAAGATTGCCGGTGCCTGAGGTCGTTATACTGCTGGTGGCATTGTTAGCCGAATAACTCATTTCAATATTTCCTTCAAAAGCATATCTTTTTAAAGGAATGAGCTTAACTACAAGGTTGAGAAGATTGGTATCTTTTTGTTCAATGATATCAATCGTCGGGCTTTCCCAAACGCCGAGTTTATAAAGATCATTGATGGTTTTAAAATAATCGTCCTGGCGAAAAACACTTCCTTTTTTTAGCGCAAGATTTCGGTTCAACAATGAAAATTTAAAAAGCTTGCGGTGGTATTCTGCAATATAATTATCGAAAGCAGTAATGTGAAAAGTTGAATCCGTGTACCTGTCCCCTGCAAGGTAATCAGGCAACACATAAATTTCGTTGATATAATATTTTTGAAGATGGGTGCTGTCGGGTAAACGATTCAATTGAAAACCCAGCCGTATCGTTGGCTTGTTTCTTTTCTCCTGTGCTTCGGCCAACAAACGCAATTGTTCGAAGGGATCCTCTGAAACGCTTGTCAATGCCGCAATACTGGTGTCGCCGGTGGCTCTTATTTCGTCGGCAGTAAATTTATAATAACCATTATTTTTAAAAAGATTTACCAGCCGGTTGGTTTCCTGGATAATACCTGATTTTGATACAGGCGTGTTGGGTTGCAATTGCGATTCTTTCTTTGAACCGACTGCCAGTTCCTCTAGCTGCGGCTTGGTAAAAAGGTAAGCTACTGTATCAATCATTGTTCGTTTACCGGCATCTACATCATAGGTAATAGAAATTCTTTTCTGATACTTTTTCTTTGTAGTGGTATCATAATTATAACTGATTGCTGGATTATAAAAACCGGAGTTGACAAGCAGCGCACGCATGTTGGAAGCAGAAGCCGCCACTGCATCAGTGTCAAATACCGGCGGGTTTACATAATAATGAAAGATGAAAAATTTGTCTTTTACATTCACCCGGGCACTGTCAGTAAGCTGCGTATTTAGTTTTGATTTGAGTAACACCTTGTCATCCTTGCTAACATTGTCTGCTTTCAGGTTGATATTATTTTTAAAAACAAAGGGAACATTTTTTTGATAATTTTGAACAACAACGCAGCCAGGTAAAACTGCAATTGAAAACAAAATACCTGAAAATAACAGTAGGGAAGTAGCGGAGTTTATCGCTTTCATAATTTAGAGCCATGTTGAGCAAAAAGATTGTCAAATATATTCAAAGTTTAAGCCATAAAAAATTCCGTGATGAAGAAGGCGTTTTTGTCGCCGAGGGGCCGAAGGTTGTAGGTGAATTGCTGCTACAAAAAAAAATGAAATGCACATTGGTTTGTGCCGAAAAAAGCTGGCTTCAAAAAAATGAAAATATGCTTGCCCATGTTTTGCCGGAGCAGGTTTATGAAACAGACGATCATTGGCTCAAAAGTATTTCCCAGTTAAAAACACCCAATCAGGTTGTAGGGGTTTTTGAAAAAATTGAACCGGAAATTCCGGATACTTCAGGTAAAATAAGTCTTATGCTTGACGACTTGCAGGATCCCGGAAATCTTGGAACGCTTATCCGTATTGTCGATTGGTTTGGTATTGAAAATATTATTTGCAGCGAAAATAGTGTAGAATGTTATAATCCGAAAGTGGTTCAGGCCACTATGGGAAGCCTCGCCCGGGTAAATATATTTTATACCAAACTGGAAACTTATATTGAAAATAATAAAAAGATAAAAGTGCTCGGCACCACATTGTCCGGCACATCTGTTTTTGAATTACCAAAAGTCACAGAGGGGATTATTTTGATAGGCAACGAATCAAAAGGTATTCACCCGGATCTTTTACAATCGTGCACTCATCAAATAACAATTCCCCGTTACGGTCATGCAGAATCTTTGAATGCCGCGGTGGCCGGGGGAATCATCATATCCCAGCTCGTGGGCAAAAGATAAAATTAAAAAGCGGCAGAAAAGTTGGTTTACTGTTCGGAGTCTCATGGGCTTTTATGATTATAGTTTTTATCTATAATGCCATAAAATATATAGATAAATATCGTCGGAAGATAATCGTAAATTTGACGCATCAATTCATATTAAATTTCTTAAAAAATGGAAGAACATAAAAAATCTGACCCGGTGTGGGATGTAAATGACAGTGAAGCAAAGTGCCCTTTTCATGGTGGAGCTCTTAATCACAGTGCAGGGGGCGGCACTACAAACCACGATTGGTGGCCAAAGTTGCTGAATCTTGATATCCTGCGCCAGCATTCGTCGCTGTCAAACCCGATGGGCGATAATTACAATTATGCTGAGGAATTTAAAAAGCTTGATCTTGATGAAGTAAAGAAAGATCTTTTTGAACTGATGACCAATTCGCAACCATGGTGGCCGGCCGACTATGGGCACTATGGCCCCTTTTTCATACGTATGGCATGGCACAGCGCCGGCACTTACCGTATTTCTGACGGCCGGGGTGGCGCGGGCTCGGGTACACAGCGTTTTGCTCCACTTAACAGCTGGCCTGATAACGCAAATCTGGATAAGGCACGCCTGCTGCTTTGGCCGGTGAAAAAGAAATATGGTAAAAAAATCTCGTGGGCCGATCTTATGATCCTGGCAGGTAACTGTGCACTTGAATCAATGGGATTTAAAACATTTGGCTTCGGTGGCGGACGAGAAGATGTGTGGGAGTCGGAGAAAGATATTTACTGGGGCGCGGAAGGAGAATGGCTGGGCGATAAAAGATATACGGGCGATCGCAATCTGGAAAATCCGCTGGCTGCTGTGCAGATGGGACTTATTTATGTAAACCCTGAAGGCCCCAACGGCAAACCTGATCCCGTGGCTGCCGCCAAAGACATTCGCGAAACTTTTGGCCGTATGGCAATGAACGATTATGAAACAGTAGCCTTGATTGCAGGTGGACATACGTTTGGTAAAACTCATGGTGCAGCCGATCCCGGAAAATATGTAAGCAGGGAACCAGCTGCGGCAGGTATTGAAGAACAAGGCCTGGGTTGGAAAAATACTTTTGGAACCGGCTTTGGCGACGATACCATCACAAGTGGACTGGAAGGTGCATGGACGCAAACACCTACCCGGTGGAGCAACAAATTTTTCGATAATTTATTTGGCTTTGAATGGGAATTGACAAAGAGTCCTGCAGGTGCTTTTCAATGGAAGCCTAAAGACAATGCAGGTGCCGGTACCGTTCCTGATGCGCACGATCCTGCAAAAAGTCATGCTCCTTTTATGTTGACAACTGATCTTGCTTTAAGGATGGATCCAATTTATGAACCCATCTCCCGGCATTTTCACGAAAACCCAGAAGAGCTTGCGGATGCGTTTGCAAAGGCATGGTTTAAATTAACACACCGGGATATGGGTCCGAAAGTTCGTTACCTCGGCCCTGAAGTTCCCGCGGAAGATTTGATCTGGCAGGATCCGCTTCCGGCTGCTACATATGAAACTGTCGGAGATGAAGAAATTTCCCATCTGAAAAATAAAATACTTGAATCCGGATTGACGATCTCTCAATTGGTTTCCACAGCATGGGCTTCTGCATCTTCTTTTCGTGGATCTGATAAGCGGGGTGGTGCTAACGGGGCGCGAATTCGTCTTGCGCCGCAAAAGGACTGGGCGGTGAACAACCCCAAAGAACTGGCGAAGGTTTTAGATACATTGGAAGACATTCAAAAAGAATTTAATGATGGTCAAAGCGGCAATAAAAAAGTTTCACTTGCCGACCTTATCGTGCTCGGTGGATGCGCGGCTGTTGAAAAAGCGGCGAAGAATGCCGGCCATGACATTACAGTTCCTTTCAATTCAGGGCGTGTAGATGCCACCCGGGAACAGACCGATGTTGAATCGTTTGCGATCCTTGAACCGGCTGCAGACGGGTTCCGTAATTACCTCGACCCGATTCACAGGACAACTGCCGAAAATTTGCTGGTAGACAGGTCACAGTTACTTACGCTTACGCCACCTGAAATGACGGTTCTCGTCGGCGGTATGCGGGTACTTAATACCAACTACGATCATTCAAAGCACGGCATGTTTACCGATCGGCCAGAAACGCTTACCAACGATTATTTCCTTAATCTTCTTGACCTGGACATCAAATGGAAGCCAGTTTCAGATTCACAGGAATTATTCGAAGGACGCGATCGGGCAACAGGCGAAGTAAAATGGACAGGTACAAGGGTTGATCTTGTGTTTGGTTCCAATTCGGAACTTCGAGCACTCGCTGAAGTCTATGGCGCCGAAGATTCAGGCGACAAGTTTATCAACGACTTCGTGGCAGCGTGGACCAAAGTGATGAATCTTGACCGTTTCGATTTGGAGAATAAGAATTAAAAATCACATCAAACGCTTATTGCATGACCGGGTTTCTCAATGAACCCGGTTTTTTTATTTCGGTTAAAAACAATGATTAACTAATTAAAAATCTTCAATAAATGTTTTTTTACTGCTATCAGAAAACAACCTTCTGGCAAGTCGTTGGAAATCTTCAATCTAAGATGTAATTTGCTGTATAAATAAAAGGTTTTAATCCCCGGCTTCTAAGAAAAGAACAATTGATACATGGTTATCCCCACAGGCAATAAAAAAAACAGCTATCAAAATTGGGCGTTATTTTTCATGTTGTCTGTGGTTTTAGTCGGATTGCTTGTAATGGCCGGTTGGCAGTTCAATATCGAACGATTGATTTATCCGATTTCTGCTGTTGTGGGTATGAATCCTTTTACCTCGGTGTCTTTTATTTTGCTGGGTGTTTCGGGCTGGCTGTTACTACAGGGGTCAACAAAAAATATAAAATACCTTGCTTATGCGCTTACTTCAGTAGTTATTTTAATAAGTCTTTTTAAATTGGCGGCCGATTTTTTTCCTTCATTGCCCTCCGTTGATCACCTGCTTTACCCGCAAAAGATAATGAAGAACAAAGTGTCCGGTTATAAAAATAGCATGGCCTTAACTACAGGGGTATCTTTTGTACTCTCGGGAATATCAGTACTTCTCATCAATTATGAAAGCCCGAAAAAACGGATTCCCTCTCACTATCTTTCGTTGGTAGTAGTTTTATTTGCCTTTTTTTCTTTGCTGGGTTATTTATTCGGGGCGCCTGAATTTTATATGTTTGTCAGTCATTTCCCGATGGCGGTTCATACTGCCGCTTCGTTTGTACTCCTTTCATTAGCAGTTTTTCTGGCCCATCCCGGTAAAGGCATTACAAAAGAATTTACGCTATCGGCAAGCAGCACTTTGGCAGTACGATTGTTATTATCATCTGCTATTTTATTTCCTGTATTGCTGGGTGTGGTAAGGCTTTATTATATCAGGAACAAACTTATAAGTTCTGAACTAAGTCTTACTTTATTTGTTTCGACCCTTGCGGTAATATTTTGCTTGATTATTTTTTATTTTCTTACCCAGCTCAACGAAAAGGAATTGCATCGGCGTGAAGCCGAGGAAAAAGTAAGGCGTAGCGAGGCAATTTTCAGGACATTGGTAAACAGCGCGAAGGACTATGCCATTTTTATGCTTGATTCCGCTGGCAACGTGATCACATGGAATAAGGGCGCTGAAAATATAAAAGGATATACAGAAGAAGAGATCAAGGGCAGGAATATGTCTGTTTTTTATCCGCCTGAAGACCAGGCCAAACACCGGAGTAAAGAAATATTAAGGATCGCGAGGGAAAAAGGCGGTTTCGAAACTGAAGGTTGGCGGGTTCGCAAAGATGGCTCACGTTTTTGGGCCGATGTAATAATTACTCCTTTATACACTTCAGAAGGTGTACTTACGGGATATTCAAAAATCGTTCGGGATGTTACTGAAAATAAAAAGGCGGGAGATATTCTTGCAGGTTTTAACGAAGAACTGAAAAAAGAAGTAGATAAAAAAACCATTGAATTGAAGGAGATCACCGGGCAACTGCGGCATTTATCAGCGTACCTTCAAAACGCCCGTGAAGAAGAAAGAAAAAATATCGCCCGTGAGATACATGATGAACTTGGCCAGATGCTGGTAGGGATCAAAATGGATATGGTGTGGTTGCGCAAAAAAATTATGCCTCAGGATACAGTAGTTGAAAAAAGATTTGAAAGCGCACTGGAATTATTAAACTCAACACGGCAAACCATGCGCCGCATATCTACAGATCTTCATCCGCCGTTGTTAAGCGACCTGGGACTGGTGGCAGCGCTTACTTCACTTTCAAAAGATTTCCAGGAGAGATCAGGTATTACGGTAAACTTTAAAACTGCTGAAGAAATAAGGGAAATAATACTGAAGGATGATGTGCAGATTGGCATATACCGGATTTTCCAGGAATCGCTCACCAACGTAGCAAAGCATGCTAATGCTACCAACGTGGACGCCTCATTGGAAATAAACGAAAAACAACTGGTACTCACTTTTACAGACAATGGAACAGGATTTGATGTAAAAAAAGCAGCAGAAAAAAAGACACTAGGATTAATTGGCATCAGGGAAAGGGCATTGATGCTGAGCGGAACCTACAATATTTATACTACACCCTATAAAGGAACTTCTATCCATGTCAGTGTCCCTTTAAAATAATTAAGAAATGTTACACATTCTTATCGCCGATGATCACGCCATAGCACGAAGGGGCTTAAAAGAAATTTTATTGGATTATTATCCACACGCTCAAATAGAAACAGCAGGCAGCGGAGAAGAATTGCTGGGAAAAATAATGATGAGTGATTTTGATCTTCTCATTTCTGATATCAACATGCCGGGAAGAAGTGGCCTGGAAATGCTGGGAGAGATAAATAAAAATTTTCCTTCTTTGCCCGTATTGATCATAAGCGTGCATTCTGAAGACGAATATGCCGTGCGTGTGATAAAAGCCGGCGGAGCTGGTTTTCTTAACAAAGATGATGCGGTAGATGATGAACTGATTAAAGCGGTACAAACCATTCTTGCCGGAAGAAAATATATCACACCTTCGGTGGCTGAAAAACTGGCCAATGAATTATCAAGAGGCGAAGATAAGATTCCTCACGAATTGCTTTCCAACCGGGAATTGCAAATATTTAAACTGCTGGCCCAGGGTGTTCCTACCCGCGATATCGCCGAAAAACTTTCTCTAAGCATAAATACGATCGGCACCTACCGAAGTCGCATCTTTTCCAAAATGGACTTTAAATCGCATGCTGACATAGTTAAATATGCCATTAACAACCGGCTGATTTGATTTCAATCTCTCCTTTCCGTAGTCGATTATGCTACAAATTGCGTGATTTGTGGCTACATCATTAATGTTCATATCACTACAGATAAACGATATTATAGTTCGTTTCTTTACACATTTAGTTTCGTTTAGAAAATGGTCTGAATGTAAAATTGTAATATGAAGCATGAGCTCGCCATACTTATTGTGGATGATTCCCCCGTCATTATCGAAAGACTTACCTCTCTCCTGAATGAGGTGGCTGAAGTACATACAATATTGCCTGCTTACAGTTATGAGGAGGGTACGCAGCTAATAGAAAAGTCTAAAGCGGATGTAGTGATTCTGGACATTAATATGCCTGGTAAAAGTGGAATTGATCTTTTGAAATGGATCAACGAAAAAGGCTACAGGTTTAAGAATATCATCATGCTCACCGAAGATAATTCGCAACTAAAAAAGGATATGGCTTTAATGCTGGGTGCCAATCATTATTTGAATAAATTCAATGATTTTGAAATGATACCTGACTTGATCCTGAAGGCAGAGTGATGCGCCAATCTGTAACGTGGTATGTCACAAAAATCACTACAGCATTACACTTTAGCACTACAAAAAGTAAACAGATTCTGCTATTTTTTCCCAACAGTGAATTCGCCAACTTTGCAAAACAATAATTCTTTGAAACCACAAAATCATTAGCCTCTGGTTGTGAGAAGTGCATGGGAAATTATTCCTAACATATTTGAAACGGGCAGAAATGCAGTTTCCTGCTTTGAGAAATGATCCAATGTCCTGTGCATATGCCGGGTTTTAACTGCAGCCCGGCATTTTTTTTCCAAAAGAAAGGTCCGGATGACTTAGAGGTTTCAGAGCTAAAAAAATCCGAATTAAAAAATTTTAAACTTATGGCAAAAGTTTTGGTAGTAGACGATGACGTGGATATAGCAGAAGTGGTAGAAATTATATTAATTAATAAAGGCTTTGAAGTATACAAAGTCTATGACGGTGCTAGAGTGGTTGAATGTGTCAGCCAATTCAGCCCTGACGTAATCTTACTTGATGTAAACATCGCAGAAATGGACGGACGAGAAATTTGCAAGCAATTAAAATCTTCAGACAGCCCGCATAATCACATCCCTGTCGTATTATTTTCTGCACGACACGATCTGCAACAAACCTATCTTGAATGTGAAGCTTCTGATTTTATCAGCAAGCCTTTTAATTCAGATGATCTTATAAGGAAACTTGAAAAGCTTTCAGGAAACAGGAACAATTAATCGTGTTATTTTTTCTTTCCGGTTTGAAAGAATCGGGAAGATACGGGCAAATACAGTAAAATAATAACGATTAATAAAATAACGATGTGCGCAATCATTTGAGGAAAGGAATTGAAAGCGCTTATGATCACATGAAATAACATCCAGGCGATAGCAAGCCATCTCGCCCAATTGACGCCACGAAGAAGCAGAAGCCCGCATATTACGGCTATGATTCTTACAACTTCGACCCCAACCAAATCTTGCACTATGGCACCAGGAGCAAAAAAGTCCTGCAAATGATAAATAAAGCCGGCGAGCCCCGCAACTATAAATACAAACGAAACAATAATAACCGGTAGCGGATGGTTTTTCATCTGGATACTAATTTTGAGGTGTTATGTCTGAACTGATGTGGCAGAATATAATCGAAAAGATGTTGGCTGCTTAATTGGCAAATAGTGTGCATAAAATAAAAACATCCAATAAAAGTTCGTTTACTATTCTCATCACTAATTAGCGGAACTCTTCCATTTGAAAGCGTTCCGCTAACAAGATTTTTCAGTAATTTATTCCTTCACCATTGCTCCCCGCACCAGTCCCACCAAGGCACCTGAAATGGCAGCCATCACACCGAGGATTACAATATCAGCCCAAACAGCCTGCATTGTCATGAGATTAGAGGTGCCGTAGGAAGTAAAATCGTAAGATGCTGCGAACAAAATTCCTAAAATGGCGCCTGCAACAAGGCCAGCCCCAAGTGTTCTGATCTTAGCTTTGATTTCCACGTAAGAAAGTAAAAATCCAAACAATAAATTTCCAAGAATGAGAGCCCACCAGACAAATTGATCCATTTGTCTTGCTACACCGGTAGCAGAACCCGCATTCCGGGAAAAGAAATCTGAAAAAAGTGTTCCGTAAAACAGGTAACCCAACAGAAAGAAGGCTACCCCGCCTGCGATGCCGCCGAATAAAAAATTTTTTGTGTTCATAAAATTTATATTTTGGTGAGAAGAAACGTTTTTAACTACGGCCTTTTCAGCCTGTTTCATAAGGGCCTCCTTCCAGGCTTTCCTTTCTTACTCTAAACGAGGGTAGGGATTACACACAAATATTAAAAGGGAACGGCAGTTGATTTTACATCGGGAAACCTGTCACAATAGTAATCATATCTTAACCAGCAATCGTTGTAAATACAGTATAAATGTAAATCTTTATTGATATTATTTAAAAAATCTTATCAACATTTTTTAAAGACATCCAAATAAAATCGTAATTAAAATTTGCTTACTTTTCTTCGGCCTTTTTATAAAAATATATTCCGTCTGCCTGTGTGGTAGGCGTAATGGTCAGTTCGTTGATGCAAACATTCGGAGGTAAAGTAGCGCAATAAAAAATTGTTTCTGCGATATCTTCACCCGAGAGGGGCGTAAAACCGTCATACACCTTTGAAGCTTTTTCCTCATCTCCTTTAAAACGCACCAACGAAAATTCGGTCTCCACCGCGCCGGGTTTGATATTGGTAACTTTTATATGATGGGGAAGTAAGTCAACCCGCATGGTGTGACTGATCGCATTGACGGCGCTTTTGGAAGCGCAATACACATTTCCTCTTTCGTACATATCATCCCCGGCAACCGATCCTATGTTGATCACATGACCGCGGTTTCTTTTTACCATAAATGCCATAACCGCTTTGGATACATACAATAACCCGGTTACGTTGGTATTGATCATAGTTTCCCAATCCTCCAGGTCGGCGTTGTCAAAATAATCGCGGCCCAAAGCCAGGCCGGCACTGTTGATCAGCACATCAATTGATTTCCATCTTTCTGCAAAATCATTGATCGTTTCAAACACTTCTTCTTTATTTCTTACATCAAAAGGCGCGCACAAAATTGCTGTTTCAAATCTTTCCTCCAGTTGTTTTTTTAAGTCATTCAGTCTTTCTTTTCTTCTTCCGTTGATGATAAGGTCAAAGCCATTGGCGGCAAATTTTTCAGCACAAGCTTTCCCGATACCTGAAGTAGCGCCTGTTATAAAAGCAATCCGGTTCATTTGGTGAATATTTTATTTTAAGAGATTAATGTAAATTATTTTCGTTTATGCATTATCGTTACTTGGTTAATAAAATGAAAAACTTTAATAAAAGTTTGTTTACTGTTCGTGTTTATCAGCAACCTCATGTTGGCCAATAGAGGCCGCCAGTTCTTCCGGAGAAGAAATAACCTGCAGGTATTGATGGATATCAGAATACAAAAAACCTTCATCTTCTGTATTGTTTAAAAAAGCTACGAGATGATCGTAAAAACCTGAAGTGTTAAGTACAAAAATTTTTTTATTGTGAATATTAAGCTGGTTCCAGGTAAGCATCTCAAAAAATTCATCCATGGTTCCGAAGCCACCCGGTAACACCAAAGCCGCGTCACACCTTTCATACAACAGCCTTTTTCTTTCATGCATATCTTCTACCTCGATCATTTCCGTCACCCCGTTATGCTGGTGCTCCGGTACCGCCAGCAGCCGGGGCATTATGCCTGTAACTTTACCGCCATTTTCCAAAACGGCGTTGGCCACAGCTCCCATAATTCCTTTATTGCCCCCTCCGTAAATTAGCGTGATCTTATTGCTGGCCAGCAGCTTTCCCACTTGTTTTGCATGCTCACAAAACGACGGATCATTTCCATTCTTCGAACCACAAAAAACAGTTAAAGATTTAATTGACATTTTTTTATTTATTTTCGACAAAATCAAAATTAAAAAATACAAATCCAAAATCATTTTTAATCTTTCCAACCGCAAGTTATGTCGCCAGCAGTATTGCTTTCTTTTATAATTGGTTATTTTTTGGTGTTGATCTTTATCTCTTACCTCACTTCCAGGAAATCTCATGATAACGCCACTTTTTTTATTGCCAACCGTTCTTCAAAATGGTACCTGGTTGCCTTTGGAATGATTGGTACCGCACTCAGTGGTGTAACTTTTATCTCTGTGCCGGGAGAGGTGGGAAACCTGGCGGGATCACAGTTTCGCTACTTTCAGTTTGTGTTGGGAAACGCGGTAGGGTATTTTTTGGTCGCTTTTATTTTACTGCCCCTCTATTACCGGATGAACCTGATTTCCATTTACGAGGTGATAGAAAGAACATTGGGTAAAGTGAGCCACAAAACAGCGGCTGCCATCTTTTTGGTTTCAAGGGTGATCGGTTCTGCCTTCAGGTTGTATTTGGTAGCGATTGTATTACAAAGATTCATTTTTGATGAAATGGGTGTACCGTTCTGGCTCACAATCGTAATTTGTTTGCTGCTGATCTGGGGCTATACGTTTCGTGGTGGGCTGAAAACCATTATCATCACTGACTCCCTTCAAACCTTTTTTTTAGTAACATCTGTTTTTCTATCCATATATTTTATTTGTAACAGCCTGGATATGGATATTGGCCAGGCATTTCATGCAGTGAAGGATAGCCACTTTTCAAAAATGTTTTTTACTGATAATTTCGTTACTAATAAGTTTCATTTTACCAAGCAATTCATAGGTGGCATCTTTGTAACGATCGGTATGTTTGGGCTCGACCAGGATTTGATGCAAAAAAATCTCAGTTGTAAAAACATAAAAGATGCGCAAAAGAATATGATGAGCTTCACTTTCATTTTCGTTATCATTAATTTGTTTTTCCTGAGTGTAGGCGCTTTGCTTTACATATATGCTCACCGCGAAGGAATAGCCATTCCGTTGGATGCGGCCGGCCAGCCACGAACTGATTATCTTTTTCCTGAAATTGCCTTAAACCACTTTAAGGGAGTGCCAGCTGTTGTATTTATGCTTGGCCTGACGGCCGCAACCTTTGCTACTACTGATTCCGGGCTTACTGCACTTACAACTTCTTTCTGTATTGACTTTTTAAATTTTGATAAAAGAAAACATATGGTTGAAAAAGAAATGGTAAAAAAACGAACATTAGTTCACATCTTTTTTTCAATCGTCATTTTACTGGTTGTGCTTTTATTTAACGCGGTAAACGATGCGTCCGTAGTAAGCGCGATCTTTAAAGTGGCCACTTATACTTATGGACCTTTGATCGGGTTGTTTGCTTTTTCTTTATTTGCCAAAAAGCGCCAGGTGATGGACAAAGCCACGCCTTATATTGTAATACTTGCGCCCGTGTTGTGTTATTTTGTTGATAAATATTCCACTGTTCTTTTCAACGGGTATGTGTTTGCAGAAGAGTTGATAATTGTGAACGGGCTTCTTACCTTTATAGGATTGTGGATCATGTCACGAAAAAAAACCACCGAAGAAATAAAATTATCATATGCCTGAAGTAATAAGCGATATAGTAAATGATTACGCCACATCTTTCTCATCAGCTACTGATGACCTTTTGAAGGAAATAGAGCATTTCACACTCGACCATCATGAACATTCCAATATGTTGAGTGGCCCGTTGCAGGGAAAACTATTGGAAATGCTGAGTAAGATCATAAAGCCGAAGCGTATTCTTGAAGTGGGCACTTTTGTTGGCTACAGCGCTTTGTGCCTTGCAAAAGGGCTGCAAGCTGGTGGTGAGTTGCATACGCTTGAGTTGCGGGATGAGGATGCAGACACTGCACAAAATTATTTTACAAAATCTTCACATAACGATCAGATAATTTTACACAGGGGAAATGCGTTAGATATTATTCCCACGCTGGATGAAGCATGGGATTTGGTCTTTATCGACGCTGATAAAACCAATTATATCAATTATTACGAATTAACTTTGCCGCGCGTAAAAAAAGGAGGTGTTATTTTGGCGGATAATGTGCTGTTTCACGGTGAAGTGTTGAATGAAACTATCAAAGGTAAAAATGCCATCGCCATTAATGCATTTAACGAACACGTGGCAAAAGATGGAAGAGTGCAACAGGTTATGATCACATTGAGAGACGGTTTGATGATGATCATAAAACAATAAAAGAAAAATTCGCATTAAAAGTTTGTTTACTGATGAACAGGATCCTGGTCATTTTATTTTTTTCATTTGGGTGCCTTTTTAAGGTGTCTGCTCAATATATGACGGTGCAGGAATATGTAGACGAATACAAAGACCTTGCGATAGAAGAAATGAAAAGAATGGGTGTGCCCGCTGCTATTACCCTTGCACAGGGCCTGCTGGAAACACAAAATGGTAACAGCGATCTTCTGAAAGAATCTAACAATCATTTTGGTATCAAATGTAAAAGCACCTGGACTGCCGAAGTTGTTTACCATGATGATGATGCACGTGGTGAATGTTTCAGGAAATATAAAAACGCCGAAGATTCGTACCGCGATCATTCCAATTTTTTAAGAGGCAACGACCGTTATTCCTTTTTATTCAACCTGGATCCTTCAGATTACAAGGCATGGGCATATGGGTTGAGAAAAGCCGGGTATGCAACAAATCCGCGCTACCCGCAGATTTTAATAAAGTATATCGAAGATAATAACCTGGAAAAATATACCGATGAAGCATTGAATGAAGTGCCTCACTTTGATGCGGCACAGTACGCCGATGATAAAGAAAATGATCCTTCAACAGATGTTGTTCAAAAAGATGCGGTTCCTGGCGAACCTATCAATCTTACCATCAATGGCTCGAAGGCGTTGCTGGTTTCCAAAGGAACTTCATTACTGGCAATCGCTACGCAGCACAATATTAATTTGGAAAAATTATTAGCGATCAATGATCTAACCAATGACGGGTTATTGCAAAAAGATCAATATCTTTTTCTTGAAAAGAAACAAAAGGAAGGGCAACATGATTTTTGCATCGCACAACCAAATGAAACGCTTTATGACATTTCGCAGAAATATGGAGTGATCCTTGAAAATTTGTATACCTACAATAATCTTACGCCGAACGATTACATCGTTGCGGGAACAAAAATATTTCTAAAGCCCAAAACCGATTTGAAACAAGTGGCCATCGCTGTTGATCAGCCGGGAGGATTGAATACCAGGAACGATAACCAGCGCGAAAGTGCTTCAACGATTACGTACACTGTTCAGCCAGGAGAAAGTCTCTATTCAATCTCTAAAAAATATGGCGTAACCGTTACCGAAATTAAAAATTGGAATAACCTCACGAGTGATCACCTGCGAATAGGGCAACAGCTCATCATTTCAAAATAATTTATGACCAGTTTAAAAGTTCATGACAAGGAATTTATTCCATATATCAGTGCAAGCGAAATTGACGAGCAGGTAGATCGTGTTGCCACGGAGATCAACAAAGATTACCAGGGCAAAAATCCCTTGTTTATCGCTATTCTTAACGGTGCATTTATTTTTGCAGCAGATCTTTTTAAAAAAATAAATATTGATGCGGAAATTTGTTTTATAAAACTCGCGTCCTACAAAGGTGTAAAATCAACCGGGAAAGTAATTACCGCTATAGGCCTTGACGCGGAAATATACAATCGTGATGTGATTATAGTCGAGGATATTGTTGATACCGGGAAAACACTTTCACAGTTTTTACCTACCCTTGAGCACCAGCACCCGGCTTCTTTGAAAATCGCCACACTTTTACACAAACCCTCGGCCACCGTTCACCCGATAAAAATAGATTATCTCGGCTTTACAATTCCTGATAAATTTGTACTTGGGTATGGCCTGGACTATGATGGTCTCGGGAGAAATATCAAAGAGATCTATCAATTGGTGTAAATTGCCGTAAAAGTTTCCGGTCGGTATTGCGAAAAGATTTTACCTTTCTGAAATCTGTTTTCATGAAGAAGCTGGTTACCATATTTACTTTTCTTTTTTTTGTTCAACAAACGTTTGCTCAATATTACATAAAGGGAGAAGTGCGCGATGAAAAGGGAAACGCGTTGCAGAACGTGAAGATATACATGCCCGAAACCAATTCGCTTTATTCCAGCGGTGTTACCGGCGGTTTTGGCATACCCACCACTCATGCCACGGATTCATTGATTTTTAGCCTTGATGGATATGTTACCCAAAACTTACGTATTAAAACCAGCGATTACCAACACATTGTTTTGAAAGTAATTCCTTTTGGCTCACAGGTAAATAAACAAAAATTAGTTTCCCTGACTACGGGCTCAACGGGAAACCTTATCCCGATTTCTTACTACGAAAATGAAAGTTACAGCAACCTTGCTGAGAATGATTTTATAAAAGCAACACAGAAGACAAGAACAGAATTCTCGATGCGTATTGATAAGGCCTCCTATAGCAATGTGCGGCGGTTTATCAACCAGGGCAGCCATGTTCCCGTGGATGCAGTTCGGATTGATGAAATGTTGAATTATTTCAATTTCAATTATAAAGAACCTTTCGATGACAATGTTTTTCGTACAGAGTCACACATTTCTGATTGTCCCTGGAACAAACAGCATAGGTTGTTGTTTTTGGATTTATCGGCGAGAAAATTAAATCTTAATCACGTACCGCCATCTAACCTTGTTTTCCTGATTGATGTCTCCGGGAGCATGGACATGCCAAACAGGTTACCATTGCTGAAACAGGCGTTTCAGCTATTGGTGAAAAATCTCAGAAAGCAGGATACTGTCTCAATTGTGACGTATGGCGGTTCTGTCGGAATTTGGCTGGAACCTACCGGTGGCGCGCACAAACAAAGAATTATCAGGTCAATCGAGGAGTTGTCAGCATCAGGTGATACGCCCGGCGAAGCAGCCATACGAACCGCGTATAAATTGGCTGAACATACATTTATAAAGGGAGGAAATAACAGGATCATCCTGGCAACAGACGGTGATTTTAATGTTGGGCAAAGCAATGAAGCCGATCTTGAAGACCTGATCTCCAAAGAAAAACAATCGGGTGTGTATCTCACTTGTCTTGGTGTGGGAATGGGAAATTATAAAGACTCAAAAATTGAAGTGTTATCAAAAAAAGGTAACGGGAATTTTGCTTATATCGATGATTTGAGAGAAGCGGAAAAGGTGTTGGTAACAGAATTTACCCAGACATTATATTCAGTAGCCAGCAATGTTTTTATTAACGCCACTTTTGATCCTGATTATATCGATGAATACCGGCTTATAGGTTATGATAATAAAAAAAATGTCATTGCTGAAAAAAGCTATGAACTGGAAGGCGGCGAAATTGGCTCTGGCAGCGGTAATACAGTAATATTTGAATTTCTTCCTACGTCGTTGGACTCTGCTTCCGGTAAACGAACAAATATTGCAGAGTTTCAAATTCATTACCGGGTTCCCGGCGATACGGCGGACAGGAAATTTGATTATAAATGCCCTGATAATTATATACGCTTTGATTCACTGAATGATGATTTGCGGTTTGCAACTGCTGTGGCCATGTTCGGATTAAAATTGAGGGCATCCAAATATTTTCCTGTTGACTTTGACTGGGATATCATTAAAAAGATCGCAGCTGATGCCCAATCTCCTGATAATTTTCTGGAAACTGAATTTTTAGAATCTGTTGATAAAGCCGCAGGCGTTTACGCTCCGAAGAAAAAAAGAGGATTTTGGAGAAAAGATAAAAACTAAAAATCCGTAGTGTCTTCAATCAACTATTATTTGAACTAATTTTTAGTTGCCCATACCGTGCATGCAACCCTGAAAATTTATTCTGTGTGTCGTCGGTTGTTTTTTTTAAATTTCTTTTCCGGTAAACAGAGGAAATAGATTTTAAAAATCGTATTCACGGTAGAGCTTTTTACCTGCATACACGGTGTCCATATCCCATCCGTCGTTTTCAAGCATTCCCAGTAGCACCTTGCGCCGATATTTAATCTGTTCTAAATTAAGCTCGATTTGTTTGCTGGTGCTGTTAAGAGGGATGTTATCCTGCTTCAGTTTTTCTGTCCGTATGTCCGGAGGATTTCTTTCAGCGGGTTTTATATAAGCCTTTTCCAGGGTAGAAAGATATTCAGTAATCGCATACCTCAAAGAGTAAATTTCTTCCTTAGTTGGCGCTACCTGTTCCGGTTTATATAGTAGCAAAATGGTAAGGGCTTCGTCAAGGCTTGCAAGATTCACACTAAAAGATTCGCGCACAAGATTCGTATGAAAATTGTGCAACACAGGATAAGCAGTATGCTGTTGTGAAACTTCTAAAATCAGGTTGGTAAGTTCCGGGAAATTATTCTGCAGGCGCACAAAATCTTTTCCGTTCCAGCTGTTGATAATAATATTTTCCGGCGAAGATCCCAATGAGTGAATGAATCCGCTCACTTTCCGCTTTTGTATTTCTCCGGCAGACACTGAAATCAAATAACTCACCGCCGTTGAGATCATTATAAATCCTGAAAAAGAAATTAGGGATGTGTATATCATCCAACCGCCTCCGTTCGGTTTAAAATCGCCGTTCCCTAAAGTGGAAAGAACGTAACCCACAAAATACAATTTTTCCAAAGGGGTGGCACCAGTGTGAGAGCCCGTCGTAGCAATCACGGAGTGGGGATTCGAGATAAAAATAAGCGCATTTCCCAGCCAAAAAAATGAAATCCAAACCAGTAAAAAAGTGGTAAGTGTTACCAGGCCCGCATAATTCAAAATACCTTTTTTCCCCTTCCCGCCCGCGAGCCAATAAAAAATTTTCCAGACCCAATGTAAAAGCCTTTGGGTAAAAAAACGGGATCCTCTTGGAGCTAGTGTGGAAATAAATACATTCACCAACACAAAGCAAACGACAATAATTCCCGAGAAAAAAATTATATAATCCATTCGACTTGATCTTCACCATTTGACAAAACAGAACCTGCAGGCTATTTGCCCACATAAATAACTGTTACTACATCAAAAAGAATGCAATAAAATAATTACCAAATAAAAAACGAAACAGGAATCTTCTTTTTTTCTTTGTTTACTGGCGAAATGAATGATTACAACTGTTGCAAAAATTTATTTCCAAAATTTACATAATCTGCATTATTTGCTTCTTTGGCAAGTTCAATGGTTTTCATCGCCGTTGCACGTGCACCTGCTTTATCACCCATGGCTTTTTGAATTTTAGCTTTTTGCAAAAACATGTAATAAGCTTTGGGGCTTTCTTCGGTGGCTTTATTGATGTACTCAAGCGCTTTTGCATAATTTTTATCATAGTCATAATAAAAATTGGCTGCCTGGTAATAAGGAGGTTTGTCGCCTTTCAAAGCAGCTTCAATCTGGGCACGGACACGATCCTTAATATTAGTGGTAATAGGAATGCTTACATCAGTAGTGGCCCATTTTAAATGAAGATTGCAACTTTCATTTCTCAGATCGGTAAACTGCATTGTAAAGGTTTCAATTTTTTGTTTGTGTAATACAACAGGCGCTTTATAATGAAAAATATCATCAGAGGTGGTAAATCCGTCCTGCCCCGGGTAAGCATTTCCTTTGCTTACAACAATATCCCACTGGTCTTTTCCCGGAATAGTATAAATAACGTAGGAACCGCTGTCAAGCTCGTTGTTGCCCATTGAAACTTTATCAGAAAAATGAATTGTTGTAGCCGCATTGGCGCCCGTTCTCCACGGGTGTCCCAAAGGAACGAGTTCAGAGTTTGCGCCAAAAGCCTGCCGGCCTTTGAGCCCCGGGCGGCTATAGCTTAATGTAATTTGACCGAGGCCAAAGTCCTGGATGATAGTTTGAGTAGGACTTGGCGCGGGCATATTTACCTGCGCTGTTACCTGGCTATATAAAAATGTTATGGCTAAGGCAATAGTTAAAGACTTTTTCATATTCTTTTTTTTCTTACAAACATAACACTTATGAGATAATTTTAATTTAATAATGCACGGTAATTACAGGAGCGGTATGCCCGCTATTTCCGGGACGGGACAGTGACAAATGAAGCTGATTGCAAATAGTGGCATGGTATTGTATGGATTTTTACTATTGTTAACTTTAAAAATATCTTTATGGAAGAAAATAATGAAAAGGTTGTTGATGCCTTAAATGATCTTGTAAGAATCAACAACGACCGGATCGAAGGTTATGAAAAAGCAATTAAGAATTCCAAATCTGAAGATGGTGATTACGATTCGTTGTTTACTGAGATGATTCAGCAAAGCCAGAAATACAGGGAACAACTGATCAATGAGATCAACTCGATTGGAGGAGAAGCGGACAGGGATAGTAACACCAGTTCGGGCAAGGTGTACCATGTATGGATGGATGTGAAGTCAACTTTTCAGGGTAAGACCGGCAGTTCTGCACTTGAGCTTTGCGAATTTGGGGAAGATGCTGCCCAAAAGGCTTATGATGAAGCACTCCAGGTGGAGAACCTTGCGGGGTCAACACGCGACCTGGTACAAAATCAAAAAGAAAACCTGAAAAAATCTCACGACACCATAAAAAGGGAAAGAGATCTGCAGGAAGCGCATTCGTGATTTTAATTCAGGAAACAAAAAAAACCGTCAGTGATCGACGGTTTTTTTTTGGCCACATTAAAAATCAGGTGAATTTATACGGTTACTGTATCTTTTGGTATCACTTCGTTCCTGAACACAACCATTCCGTCAAATACATCCACCAAAACAGGATTCGTTTTATCAATGGTTCCGCTCAACAGTTTTTTACTTAACTGGTTTACGATTTGCTTTTGGATTAACCTTTTTAATGGTCTTGCACCAAACTGCGGATCAAAGCCGTTCTCGGCAAGATAATCCAATGCGTAGTCGGTAAACTCGAGCACCACGCCGTTCTTCGCTAATTGTTCTTTTAGATCGTTTAATTGTATCCTGATAATTTCCTTTATATCCTCTATCATCAATGGCTGGAACATGATCACTTCATCAATCCTGTTGAGAAATTCCGGCCGTATTGTTTGGCGCAAAAGATCCATCACCTGGCGTTTTGTATTTTCTACCACTTCTTCTTTATTCTTATCACTAATATTTTCAAACGCAGTTTGAATTAACTGGCTTCCCATGTTGCTGGTCATGATGATAATGGTATTTTTAAAATTCACCATGCGGCCTTTATTATCTGTCAACCGGCCATCGTCCAGTACCTGCAATAAAATATTGAAAACGTCCGGATGTGCTTTTTCAATTTCATCCAAAAGGATTACGCTGTAAGGTTTGCGTCTAACCGCTTCCGTTAGCTGACCACCTTCTTCATACCCCACATAGCCCGGAGGCGCGCCTACCAGCCTGCTGACAGAATGTTTCTCCTGGTATTCACTCATGTCAATCCTTGTCATCATGCTGTCGTCATCGAATAAATATTCTGCCAGGGCTTTTGCTAATTCTGTCTTACCTACACCGGTTGTTCCAAGGAATATAAATGACCCGATAGGCTTGCGCGGATCATGCAATCCGGCGCTACTTCTGCGTACCGCATCGGCAACGGCTTCAATGGCTTCGTCCTGGCCTATGACTCTTTTGTGCAGTTCATCTTCAAGATTTAATAATTTATCTTTTTCGCTTTGCAACATTTTATTTACAGGAATGCCGGTAGACTTAGCAACACTTTCCGCAATATCCTCTGCATCCACTTCTTCTTTCAGCAAGCGTTTTTCACTTATTTCTTCTAATTCATCGGTGTATTCTGCAATCAGTTTCTCCTGCGTCTGAAGTTTACCGTACCGTATTTCAGCCACCTTTCCATAATCGCCTTCGCGTTCTGCTTTTTCGGCGGACATTTTTAAATTTTCCATTTCGGCTTTTGCATTCTGCAGCTTTTCCACCAATTCTTTTTCCTGTTGCCACTTAGCTTTAAATGTATCCCGCTCCACAGAAAGGTTCGAAATTTCGGTGTTCAGCTCTTTTAATTTTGATTCATCTTTTTCTCTCTTAATGGCTTCCCTTTCTATTTCCAACTGGCGGATCTGGCGTTCAAGATTATCTAATTCCTCAGGCATTGAATTCATCTCAAGCCTTAACTTGGCCGCACTTTCATCAATAAGATCAATAGCCTTATCCGGCAGAAAACGATCTGTGATATAACGATTGGATAATTCAACTGCGGCGATGATGGCTTCATCTTTTATGCGCACATGGTGGTGCGTTTCATACCTGTCTTTCAATCCTCTTAAAATAGAGATCGCGTCTTCCACACTGGGTTCATCTACCATCACCTTCTGGAATCTTCTTTCAAGCGCTTTATCTTTTTCAAAGAATTTTTGATATTCGTTCAAAGTAGTGGCACCAATAGCTCTAAGTTCCCCACGGGCAAGAGCAGGTTTTAAAATGTTGGCCGCGTCCATTGCACCATCTCCGCCACCGGCGCCTACCAAAGTATGGATTTCATCAATAAACAACACGATTTCGCCGTCGCTTTGGCCCACTTCTTTAATCACCGATTTTAAACGCTCTTCAAATTCACCTTTATACTTGGCGCCTGCAATCAGCAAGCCCATGTCCAGGGCATAAATTATTTTTGATTTTAAATTTTCAGGAACATCTCCACTGATGATCCGGATCGCCAAACCTTCTACTATCGCGGTTTTACCAACGCCAGGCTCCCCAACCAGAATGGGATTGTTCTTGGTTCTTCTTGATAAAATATGAAGTGTTCTCCGGATCTCTTCATCGCGACCTATAACAGGATCAAGTTTGTTGCTCCGGGCTAATTCATTGAGGTTTTTGGCGTATTTATTAAGCGCGTTAAATTGTGTTTCCGACGTTTGTGAAGAAACGGTAGATCCTTTCTTCAGGTCTTTGATCGCTGCGATCAAACCTTTTTCTGTGAGGCCCGCGTCCTTCAGAATTTTCGCGGCATTATCATTTCCCTGCACGATGGCCAGCAGCAAGTGCTCTACGCTCACAAATTCATCGTTAAAGGTTTTCAATGACGCAGCAGCCCGTAACAGTACATTATTCATGTCGCGGCTTATGACCTGGGCAGGCTCACCCGACTCCATCCTCGGAAGTTTACTGATACTTTCGTCAACTTTGCTTTCAACAAAATTTACGTTTACATTATTTTTTTTCAAAAGAAATTCAACAGGACTATCTTCATCTGTAAGCAACGCCTTCAACAAGTGCTCGGTTTCTATGTTCGGGTTTTTTTCGTTGAATGCCAATTGCTGCGCTTTTGAAAAAATCTCCTGCGACTTTATGGTTAAATTACTTGGATTCATATGTCAATTCTAATTTTATATTTAGATATATTCCGCAAATATTAATCCAACAAAAATGATAGATATAATGTCTGATATGAGCGTTCAAACCTGTCTTAAATGCAGTTCTGGTCCTATTTGTATGTAATTATTTCAGGTTTATTATTTCGTTCAGGCTAAGTTACTTTTGCACCATTATGCGTTCGAAGTCAGAATATTCCACATTTGTAAAAAAAGCAGCCACTTCCGTTGGCTTTGATTTTTGTGGAATTGCCAAAGCTGAAAGGCTTGAAGAAGATGCAATAAGGTTGGAATCCTGGCTAAATAACGGTTTTAACGGAACGATGAAATATATGGAGAATTATTTTGATCTCAGAATTGATCCGTCAAAATTGGTACCCGGTGCAAAATCTGTAATTACCTTATTGTTAAATTATTTTCCCGCCGAACAACAAAAAGAAGACGTTCCACAAATCTCCAAATACGCCTATGGCAAAGATTACCACGCAGTAATCAAGGGGAAATTAAAAGCCTTTTTGCAAATATTAAAGGACAACATAGGCGAAGTTCACGGACGCGGTTTTACTGACAGTGCACCCGTGTTGGAAAGAAGCTGGGCGGTAAAAAGCGGCTTGGGTTGGGTAGGAAAGAATGGAAATTTGATTACAAAAAATAAGGGCTCCTTTTTTTTTATCGCCACTCTAATTACTGATCTTGAATTGGAAGCAGACGATCCGTTTGCGACAGATTTTTGCGGCACCTGCACCAGGTGTATCGATAATTGCCCCACTGAGGCGATTCTTCCCGGGAAGGTGATTGACGGAAGCAAATGCATTTCTTATTTTACGATTGAATTAAAAGACATGCTTATTCCGGAAAAAATGAAAGGTAAGTTTGAGAATAATTTGTTTGGGTGCGATGTCTGCCAGGATGTTTGCCCTTGGAACCGCTTCGCAAAACCAACCGGTGAACTTGAATTTAAACCACTGCCGGAAATTCTTCAATTTTCCGAAAATGATTGGGAAGAATTAACAGAAGAATCTTTTAAGATCATTTTTAAAAACTCTCCCCTGAAACGTGCAAAATTTGAAGGAATAAGAAGAAACCTGAAATTTTTGGAAACCTGAATTAAGAATCAGCCGAATTTGTTTGTTTACTGTATTCCGGATTTTTTAAATGCGTTTAAGCATTACCGTTACCTTTATTTGTATGATTTCAAAAAACTCTTTTACTACCTTTGCCCACTAAAATTTTAAATCCGTTAATCGATGAACCTTCAGCAAAAAGATGAAAAATATACGTGGCACCCTTATACCCATCAAAAGGGGAGGTTGCCCGCCATTCCGATAGTTAAGGGCGATGGAGCCCTTCTTATGGATGAAAAGGGAAACAGATATATAGATGCGGTAAGTAGTTGGTGGGTGAACATTCACGGGCACGGGAATAAATACATTGCCAAAAAAATTTATGAGCAGGCAAAAAAGCTGCAACAGGTGATCTTTACCACTTTTACGCACGAACCCGCTGTTGACCTTGCTGAAAAATTGCTAACCGTATTGCCAGGCGATTTTGCTAAAATATTTTATAGCGATGATGGGTCAACGTCAACTGAAGTGGCGATAAAAATGGCCATACAGTATTGGAAAAACCTGGGCGATAACAAGAGAAACAAAGTTGTTGCGTTTCATAATTCCTATCACGGAGACACTTTCGGAGCAATGAGTATTAGTGAACGGGGAATTTACACTTTTGCATTCCAGGATAAGTTGTTCGATGTCGTATTTATCGATACGCCAAATGGAGATAATTTGGATCAATTGAAAAGTGAAATTGAAAGGGTTAAAGATGAAATTGTTTGTTTCATTTATGAACCCTTGTTGCAAGGGGCGGGTGGCATGTTGATGTATGAACCTGTTCACCTCGATTCACTTCTTCACTTTATGAAAGCGCAGAATGTTATTTGTATTGCTGATGAAGTGTTAACAGGGTTTTATCGTGCAGGTAAATTTTTTGCAGGTGATTATATGCAGGAAAAAGCTGACATCATTTGCCTGAGCAAAGCGTTAACAGGTGGAACGATGGCGCTGGGTGTTACGGCTTGTACACAAAAAATATATGATGCTTTCGTGAGCGATGACAAAACTAAAACATTGTTTCATGGTCATTCATTTACAGCCAATCCGCTTGCATGTGCGGCTGCCCTAGCGAGTTTTGAATTGATACAAAAAGATAAAGTGGTAAGCAATATTGAAAATATTATTTCGCACCATGAACATTTTTTCAGAAAATTAAAAAAGTTTGAAAAAAAAGACCTCATAAAAAATGTCCGTCAACGCGGAACTATCATTGCCTTTGAAATTTGTACTTCTGAAAAGGATGATTATTTGAATAATATCAGTAATGATTTTACGGCCTTTAGCCTGGAAAAGGGTGTCTACCTTCGTTCTATGGGGAATACAGTTTATGTAATGCCACCTTATTGTATTACCTCAGGGCAGCTGAAAAAGATTTATTCAGTCATCACTAAATTTTTAAAAAAGCATATCAATGAAAAAAAGCAGGTTTAGTTTTCGGCTGCTGTTTTAAGGTCTGCAAGCGCGGATTCGTACTGTGATCCTGAAAATTTATCGAAAAATATTCCTTCAATTCTTTTCCAGGGATACCACCCCAAATCAATGTTTACGTCCCAGGTAAGCTGCGTTTGATTGTTGAGTTTTGGAATAAGGAGAAACTCGTATTGCACTTTCGTGGAAGAAGCAGATTCAACATTGATCTGAATTTTGTTTTTACTGGTATCAACAAGATTAAGCAGAATCGTTTTGCCTCCGGAATCTTTTAAGGTAACAGAAGAAATGATATTCTCTTTTGGCGAATTTTTTATTACTGTAACGCTTTGATCTTTGAAAGCGGGATACCACTTTTCCCATTCTTCAAAATTTACAACCTCGTTTTTTACTGCGTCGTGTGATGCATTGATTTCAACGGATTTAGCAACCGTTACTTTGGAAGGTAATAGCAAGGCCAGCAAAAAAATAATGATAAAAACGGCCACCAGGAAAATTATGAATCTTATAAACGACATCTTATTCCCATTTAAAAACTTTAACAGCAAAAGCGTATACGACCACTCCCCACAATAAAAGGATCCCGATTTCCCATCGTTCATCCCAAAGATTATTCCCCTGGAAAGCCACGTCACGCAACGCATTGTTCAAATGTGTAAGCGGCATCACCTGCGCAATCCAGCGCAGCCATTTGGGAAACACGTCAATTGAAAAAAATGTGCCGCCGATCAAAAATTGTGGTAAGGTAATAATGTTTGCAAAAGGAGGTATTGTGCTGTCGTTTTTTGCCAGCCCGCTCACGATGAATCCCATTCCCATAAATACAACGAGACCGATAAAACTTAATACCAGTAATTCAATAAATGTTTCAAAACCTTTTATCAATGTAAAATCAAACAGGTATCGACCTGCAAGAATGATCACTATAGCCGTAAGCATTTGGAACAAAACCCTGCTCAACATTTCGCCCATAATAATGTAAGTGCGGCTGATGGGCGTTGCAAAAAATCTTTTAAGTACCAGCGTGTTTCTTAAATTAAAAAACATAAAAGCAACACCAAATACGCCCGAAGCCAATAAAGAAAACCCCAACTGGCCTGGCAAAATAAAATCTATGGCTTTATACTTCCTGATGACGGCGATATCTCTCGGAAAATTAAAATCGAATTTGGCAATGGCAGGCCTTCCCGGGTATTTTTGATCACTTAGTTTATTGATCACGCTTTCCACCAAAGTTTTAAATTGAGGCCACTGATCGTTGCTTGAAGTGGTACTTTTTAAAGTGAAAATATAGGGAGGGGTTTCGTTTGGATTCTTTTGAATGTTAATTACACCCGCAATCTTTCCGCTTTCCAGATCTTTTTCCAATGTCTTGTGATCAGGATATTTTTTTATTGTCACCCCACGTGAATTTTCAAGCGCCTGGTAAAGTTCATTGGTAGTATCAGCGTTAGAGGCAACAGCAATTTTATAACTTTTAAACATGCCATTATCGCCGATAAATCCAAACACAAGAATAAATATAAACGGAAAGGCAAACCCAAAAATCACTGAAGAGGGGCTCCGGAAAAGCGCGTGCAAACTTGCTTTTGTAATGGCGAGCATCGCACGCACCTGGCTGTATTGTTTCATTAAAAAGCTGAATTTAAAGTCGCAAAACTAACTGCGAAAAAATAAAAAATGAGAATTTATTTCAAAAGATTTCAAACACCATAAATTTGCAAAGACGCATCGCAACGGTGGATACTAAAACCATGGCACAGAAATCAAAACTCATTCAACGATTCCGGCAAAGGTAAAGTTCACTTAAAAAGAATGGTCAGCATTTCTTCATATTTTCGAAACGAAAATTATTTCCATGGCTTTTAACAGGCAAGCAAAAGATTAATTAGTTCATGATGACAAATACGGTATTTCTGATTACAGGAGGAAATATAGGAGACAGGCCCCGAAACCTGCACATGGCTTCTATGCTCATAAATGATCGCATCGGCCCCATTAAAAAAAGTTCAAAGATATATGAGACAGAACCATGGGGTAATTCCGATCAGCCGGCCTTTTATAACCAGGTACATGTGGTGAAAACCAAATTGTCTGCGCAAGAAGTACTTGATTCTATTTTGAAGATCGAAGAAGAAATGGGCAGACAAAGAACGATCAAAAATGCGGCCCGCCTGATCGATATCGATATTTTATTTTTTAACGATGATACAGTAAACGAACAAAATCTTGAAATTCCACATCCACATATTGGTAACCGGCGCTTTGTGTTGCTGCCTTTGAGTGAGGTGGCACCTCAACTGGTCCATCCTGTTTTAAATAAATCAATAAGTGAATTGTTATCGATCACGGGCGATCAATTAAAAGTAACCGCTTTGGACTAAAATGATTTTTCGTTTATAACTCGTTCAAAACTGATTTAGAGAAATCAGATTTCAGTTGTTATTTTTGAAAAAAAATCAGGCAGATTAATTAAAAGAATGAAATATAATTTCATCACGATTGAAGGAAATATTGGCGCGGGCAAAACAACACTTGCTCATTTGCTGAGTAAACATTTTAATGCACGTCTCATTCTTGAAGAATTTGCTGAAAATCCCTTTCTGGCAAAATTTTATGAAAATAAAGAGCAGTATGCTTTTCCGCTCGAGCTTTTTTTTATGGCAGAACGATATAAGCAATTAAAAGAACTGCTGAAATCAAAAGACCTGTTTCAGAACGTCACAATTTCAGATTATCTTTTTACCAAATGCCTTTTATTTGCCAAAGTGAATTTACCTGAGCAGGAATTTTTGTTATACCAAAAATTGTTCGATATCATCAACCCACAACTCATTCAACCCGACCTGTTGATCTATCTTCATGCGCCGATCAACAAGTTGAAGGAAAATATCAAAAAAAGAAATCGTTCCTATGAGCAATCAATAGGAGCCGATTACCTTTTTTCTTTGCAGGAAATTTATACCTCCTACATCAGGCAACACCAGGTAAAGACTTTGTTTATTGATGTGTCGAATGCTGATTTTTTAGGGAATGAGAAGCATTTGCAAATTGTACTGGATGCGCTTGACAAAGACTATGACAATGGACAAAATTATTTACTTCTGCCATAATCCAGCCACTGCATGCAGCTAAAATCTGATCCGTTCGCTTCTGTAAGAGTTACCGAATACCGGAATTTATTGATTGGCCGGTTTTCATTTATTATGGGTTTAAGAATGATGGCAACGCTCATCGGCTGGTGGATTTATCTTTTGACCAACGATCCTTTTGCCATCGGCCTGGTTGGATTGTCAGAAGTAGTTCCCGCGCTTTCGCTGGCTCTCTATGCCGGGCACGTAATTGACCAGAGCGAAAAAAGGAAATTACTTTTAAAAGGCGTAATCTTTTATTTCCTTGCGGTTCTTTGCCTTGTTTTTATTTCCGGCAAATTTGTTTCAAATCATCTCAGCAATCATTCAATTGCGTTATTTATCTACCTGATCATTTTTTGCACAGGCATATTTCGTGCATTTACCGGTCCTGTTTTCAGTGCAATAATTGCATACATCGTTCCGAGAAATGACCTGCAAAATGCAACCACCTGGAGCCAGGGGACGTGGCTCTCTGCATCGGTTACCGGCCATGCCACGGGAGGTTTTTTGATTGCTATCGTTGGCATCACGAATACTTTAATTGCCATTTGTTGTTTAATAATATTTTCATTTTTCTTTTTAGTGAGATTGAAGCCGAAACCTGCATCAGTAGTAAAAGGAGCTGTTCGCACCTGGGAAAGCGTGAAAGAAGGCCTCAGGTTTGTTTATAAAACAAAAGAGCTTTTGTCATCTTTATCGCTTGATCTTTTTGCCGTGCTGTTTGGTGGGGCAGTGGCTTTGATACCGATATATGCCAGGGATATTTTAAAAGTGGGCGCTGAAGGCTTTGGAATTCTCAACGGGGCCGCGGATATGGGATCCATACTTATCGTTATCATCCTTACCATTTTTCCTGCACGGAAAAACCAGGGAAAGAAATTAATAATGGCAGTGGGCGGATTTGGGATTTGCATTATCGTTTTCGGTTTCTCAAAAATATTCCTGCTTTCGTTCGGCGCATTATTGATCTCGGGAATGTTGGATGGAATAAGCGTGGTGGTAAGAGGGACGATCACCCAGTTAAAAACCCCGGATTATATGCGGGGAAGGGTGATGAGCGTAAATTCGATGTTTGTTAATTCAAGTAATGAATTGGGGCAATTTGAGAGCGGCATTACGGCGAAATTAATGGGAACAGTGCCGGCCGTTGTTTTTGGTGGCAGCATGACCTTGCTGGTTGTAATTTATACCTGGTTTAAATCGCCAACGTTAAGAAAAATGGAATATTAACAAAGGCACAACCCTTGACAATTCAGCATATAACATCTCTCAATAATCCGCGATACCAAAAGCAATATTTTGGCGCGATATTCGTTTTATGAATGGTTTTTCAGGAGGAATTTTTAGATTTTTCAAACGATAACTTCCTGGAAATCACATGAATCCGGATATCAGGCAGCTTTTTATCCATAACCCTAACAAAATTGTAAAACCTTTGAAAAATCATCTGTTGGTTCTGGTAATGCTACTAATTTTGAGCCCAATGGTCAGGGGACAACAGGTTATCAGGCAGGCCTCCTGTTACAACGCTACATTAAAAGAACAGGCCGATAGCATAAAAAAAGAAATGGCGAACCAGGGTTTTATCGTTGTGAGAGAAGCAACGATGACCATGGAAAGTGGTTACGAAATGCCCGTTATCGTTCCGCTTACAGAAGGTACCTGGTATCATTTCGCGTTTATCGGCGATCTTACCTCGAAACTTTACGAATTAAGGATGTATGACTACCATGAAAAGCAGGTTATATATCAAAAACATTATGGTGATGGAATGGAAAGTAACATTATCAGCTTTTCTTACATTCCAAAATTTACAGAGTATCATATGATAAAACCGGTACAGGTTAACAAAAAGAAGAAAGATGATATCTGCGGATACATTATCATGTTTAAAAAAGTGAAATAATTTTTCTTTCCCCATTGGCTTTTTCTGCAAAATAAAAAATCCCTTTTTTTGTTCGTTTACTACGTCTGAATTGATAAGATTTATTTTTAAAGCAATATCTTTGTTATATCCAAAAACTATACTATGCGTATTATTTCCGCCGCTATTATCGGTATTGCTTTTATTATCGGGCTTTTTATTGTTGGCAACGCTTATAAATACAGGTCAACCAGTAAAGAAACCATTACTGTTACCGGAAGTGCAGAAAAAGATTTTATAAGTGATCTTATTGTTTGGACAGGTTCGTACTCACGAAAATCCATGGATCTTAAGGCTGCGTATGCACAACTAAAGGAAGATGAAGACGTAGTCAGGAAGTACCTTTTAAGTAAAGGTGTTCAGGAAGATGAAATGGTGTTTTCTTCAATAAATATTATAAAAGAATTTGCGTATCCCACTGATGCGAATGGCCGTTCGCTTGGCCAGCAATTTTCAGGATACAATCTTACCCAAAATGTGAGAATTGAATCGCCAAATGTTGACAAGATAAATGCGATCTCAAGAGAAGCAACCGAATTAATACAAAAGGGAATTGAATTTAATTCAGGTTCCCCCTTATTTTATTATACCAAACTCACCCAGGTAAAAATGGATCTCCTGGCAAAGGCAAGCGCTGACGGAAAAAAGAGAGCTGAAATCATTGCCAATAATTCCGGTAGCTCTTTGGGAAAGTTAAAGAAGGCCAATCTTGGCGTTTTCCAGATAACCGGCAAAAATACCGATGAAGATTATAGCTATGGTGGAACTTTCAATACAACCAGCAGAAATAAAACCGGCTCGATAACGATAAGGATGGAATTCGCGGTTAATTGATTTTCAATTGTAGTAAACCAACAAAAAATACCAATTTTTGTTTTCTATAAAATCGTTTTCAATTCTTTTTTTACAAGATTTAAATTAATAAACAGTGTAAGGCCTAACAGTAAAATCGCCATGAGCCATACGCTCCAGTTAAGAACAAATGAGAGATTGGCAGTGTTTACGAACGCCAACTTCATGAATAGCAAATGAAGAATCTCTGTGAGTACTAACGCGGCAGCGATGATAGATACATACACCGGTAGCCATGTTTTTGCTACACTTTTTGCAAGCCAGCCGGGAGAATAACCTAACGTAAGCAATAGACGCAAATTGTCTTTACTTTTTGCGATCATCAGTTGCAGGTAAAACGAGAAGAGCATTAATGCAAGCACGATCACTAAAATACCAAAAACACCCAGCGCACTTACAATATTTTGCAAAATATTTTTAATGCGGCCAAACTTTATTTTTTCTTTATTCAGGTGATAATTCTGGTGGTCAAGATATGAAATCAACTTCGGGTCATTGGCATCTTTCGTTTTTATATAAACGCGCGCTGCATGTACAGATGTGTCCTGCATAAAACGAAAATTACTCCAGTTCATAAAAGATTTTGGTACCAGCAACGAGTTGATTCTATCGCTTAAAGCAACAATGGTTCCTTTAAAATTTAGGGTTCCGTAAGGACCTGAACATTCCAGAATGATATTTACAGAAGAAATGGTTTTTGGTGAAAGTTGCGGCAAACCTTGTGCGGGCGCAAACACGTTATACATTTCCAGAAAATCAGAAGAAAAAATAATCGGTACCGTTAACTGGCCCGGTTGCCATGTGAAATCGGCGGGGACTGTATCAATAAAATTGTTATCGAGACTTTCTAAAAAAAGATCGGTGCTGAACGGAATAATATCGCCTGCGGTGGCGCGGACGCGAAATTTATTCGAGATCAAAGGAGCTACCCCTTGTATAGTTGGCTGTTCTTCAAGTGACGCCAGGTCAGCTTTGGTAAAAGTATTGTCTTTACCCATGTTGTCATTGGTGATCGTTTTGGATATAGAGATAAAATCATACCCGCCACTTTTTCTGGGATTGTCTTCATGTAAAAGCTGTTGGATATTTACAAACATCTGCATTGCCACAAGCAGCAACAAAACACCAATGCCCAAACCAAAATATCCAAGCCATTTTGAAAACGATTTTTTTTCGGTGATAATCAGGGGCTCAATATTTTTATACGTTAAGGCCATTTTGTAGAGGTGGAATAATTTAGGCGGGTGGTTTATATGTTTTAGTTATAGTGAACAAAGAAATAAGCTGGTTTTTTCTTTTGCTTTTTTATAAATACATAATCTTTTCACCTTTCAAAAAATCAAGCGGTTTAAGATCGGCAAATATCATAGCTGCATTTCTTTTTTCACATTCGTCGTAAATAAGTTCCATTGCTTTTTTCCTGTTTTCTTCATCAAGATGGCTGTAAGGTTCGTCCAACAATAAAAAATCAAACGGCTGCATTAGAGCACGAATAATAGCAATTCGTTGTTGTTCGCCGTAGCTGCATTTTTTAACCTCCTGGTTTAATTTATTTTCAATACCAAGCCGTTTTGCCATCTCCTCAATCGCTTCGGGGGTATGGTAAGGATTTAGAATTCGTTTTATTTCGATATTTTCCTTTACCGTTTGTTCTTCAAACAAACGAAGATCCTGGAAGATAATGGAGATCTTATTTTGCCTGAATGCAGAAAAGCTTTCTACGGAAAGCTTTTTAATATCTGTGCTATCATAAAAAACAGCACCGCTGTAATCTTTTCTTAAGCCATAGATAAAATGGATCAATGACGTTTTTCCGCTACCTGATGGAGCCACGATATGAAGATGTTCACCTTTTTCAATTGAGATGGTTTCTTTCCAGATTTGTGAAGTCTCCCACTTTTCTTTCTCGATATAATCCGGTGTTACGTTTCTCAGTTCGATCCTCATCATCATTCTTTTACAAAAATATTTACTTTACCGTGTCTACAGGCGGTGGAACCAGCAACGAATCAAGCCTGTGTGTCATATCGGGTGTTTCGGCTTTTGTCTTTTCGTGAATCATAAACATCTGGTTGAGATATTTGCTCAACTGCTGAAGACTGTTGCTGTCTTTATTCATAAGGTTTATTTCAGTTTTAAAAGTAAACCCGCCGTTGTTAAATTCTCCGCCGGTGGCGATAACGTTGTTCCATATATTGAGACTTTGATCAAGCATTTCTTTACGCCCCGGTTTTGTGATATTCCAGGAAGAAAACTGTGAAAGCAATTTGTGAATATCAAAATAAAAAGCAACAGGATGTCCTGAAAGTTTATCAGCAACGTCCCATGTTGTATTGCTGTTGCCGTTCAGGAACTGATTGGCAAAAGCGGTATGATTACTTTGTGCAAATAATTTATCGTTCATTACATAATTAATAATCGAATCGTTTCCCATCTGGACTGTTGTTTTCTTCGCGGCGTTCAGTATTTTTTCGAGGCTTGCCTTATCCTGTATTCCTGCAGAAAAAATGTAATTAAATTCAGGATGATGCATAGAATCTGAAAGATTCAAATCGGTGAAAGCCAACAGCCAATCGCCGTTGGTGGCTTTTGAAAAATCGTCCAGGTTAAAACCCATTGGTTGTGTATAAGAATTGATCATCCCGTCAATACCAGTTAGTTTGATCATTTCTGTAATTCCTTCAGGCTTAAAATTAAATGCAAGCAATCCTATAACATTATTGGAAGGAATCTTTTTGATCATGTCCATGTTTACTGAATTTCCCATGTATTTTTTAGCAATGTCAGTGAGTTGCTGGCTCACAAACATTTTTTGGGAAACATCAATTTTGCCATTGTCAAAATTGATCGTGTAAGTGCTCGCATTTCCTTTTGTAAATGCATCAAGTTTAAGCATACCCAACATTCCCATAGAAGGAGAATTCTTCAGCATCGCATCGGTGTTTTGATATACGTGAATATCTCCGGTCTCCTTCAATAACGATGCAAAGCGATCATTTTGAGCCAGCGAGCTATCGGTTTTTAAGGAAAAAAGATTTTTGCACAATGCAGAAAATTCAATGCTTTTGCTTGTAGGAGGATTATCGTTTTGCATGTTATTTCCATCGTTCCAGTCATCGATTTTATATATTTTATTGCCGGCGTTCATCAGGTATATGAACCGGTTGTCTTTCCATCCTACCAAGCCATTATTTTTTAAATTCAGTAAATTTATGTCACCATCTTTGGTTGCAGATCCTTCTGCAAAATTTTTATTAAACTTGTCAAAATCGCTTTGGCTTTTGATTTTTCCTTCGGCTGCAAAATATTTGCTTCCGTCATGATCGGCTGTGAAAAACACAATGCCCTCGTCAAAGTCGATCCCCGAGGCAGATGGATTTTCAAGAAGATTTTTTCTCCAGTCGGCCATAGAAGAATCGGTGATAGCTTTTTTATAAATATCTGTTTGCTGAATTTCTTTCCACGATAATTTATTTCCCAGAGATTTAAGATTCACCTGCGCAACAAATATCGCGTCGCCGGGAATCATTTTTCCTGCTTCATTATTTTTTCCGCAGGAAGAAAGAAAAAGAACTACCACGCTAACGAAGCTGAGTTTAAGAAAAGATTTCATAAATCAATTTTTAAATGAATGAATTGAAGAATACGATACTTTAAAAGTAAGAGATTTTTTATTATAACTATTACCGTTAAAAACGTAGTGATAATTTATTGAAATATTTTAAAAGCTCGTTTTCAGGGATGGAGGTTTGTTCTCCTTTGGCAAGGTCCTTTACCTGGCAGGATTTCCCTTCCATTTCCGTAGAACCAATGATCACGACATAACCTGTATTTTTTTTCGAAGCATATTTAAATTGCTTGTCAAGCTTGGCATTTTCGTAAAATAATTCACAGCTAATGTTATTATGCCGCAGTTCCTGCATTAGTTTAAACGCATGCCTGCTTTCTTTTTCACCAAGATTAAAAAACAAAACTTCAGGAGGCTGATTGATGTTTTCAGGAAAAAGATTTAGTTCGTCCATTACATCGTAAATCCGGTCTAAGCCAAAGCTGATGCCAACTCCGGGCATATCGGGCACTCCAAATAACCCGGTAAGGTTATCGTAACGGCCGCCTCCGCCGATGCTTCCCATTTGTACCTTTTTTGCTTTTACCTCATAGATGGTGCCGGTGTAGTAATTGAGGCCGCGGGCTAAAGTAAAATCTATATTAATTGTTTGTTTACTGTCATCGTTTAAAGAATTATCCAGGTAATCAAGGATAAAACGCAATTCTTCAATTCCTTTTTTACCGGTTGCTGTTTTGCCTGCAATCGCTTCTATCTTTTCTAATTTTTCAACATTTGTTCCGTCAATGTTTATATAATTTTCAATAACTGAAATGTTTTGTGCTGAAAACCCTGAAGACGCCAGTTCCTCCTTCACTTTGTTTATACCAATCTTATCAAGCTTGTCTATTGCAATCGTTAAAGCATTTAAATTATCGACAGAATCTGTTACTTCGGCCAGCGCATACAGAATTTTCCTGTTATTGAGTTTCACATCCACTTCAATTCTTAATTTCTTAAAAACGTCTATATAAATTTCGGCAAGTTCAACATCGCTTATTAAAGAATAGGTGCCTGCCACGTCAGCATCACACTGCATAAATTCTCTGTAGCGGCCTTTTTGTGGGCGGTCAGCACGCCAAACCGGCTGCACCTGGTAACGTTTAAAAGGAATTGTAAGCTTGCCGGCATTCATCGCCATATACCTTGCAAAAGGGATGGTAAGGTCATAACGCAGCGCCCGTTCTGTAATGTTTTTATTATTTTTTCCTGCAAGAATGTGTTCAAAATTTAAAAGGGCATTATCCCGTTTTGCGGGATTGTCGAGGCCATTATTTAAAATTTTGAAAATCAGTTTATCACCTTCATCTCCATATTTACCCATCAGGGTTTCAAGGTTTTCGATCGAAGGGGTTTCAAGAGGTTCAAATCCGTATAATTCAAAAACATTTTTAATGGTATTAATAATGTATTCCCTGCGGCGAAGCGTATCTGCTGAAAAATCGCGCGTTCCTTGTGGTAATGATGGTTTCATATTTTTTTCCTTCACCCTTGTTATCTTTTTACGTTTACGGCAAAACTATTATTAAATTGTTGGAATGTTTATTGTTTAAGCATTTAATGAATTTTCGCGGGTTAAATTCAATTTTGTTGAGAGGCGTGGATATGGAAAGTAGAGGTATTTGCATCTGAATATGAAATGAATATTAACAATTTTATTACATCACCATGCCAGAATCATGCATCTTAATAATTGATTGTAATAAAATTATACTGACGGTAAAACAGTAAAGTATGGGAATTTCTCTATTTTATTTTATCTTGCCGTTCGTCTAAAAAAAATAATATGAGCCTCGAAGAGTTTGAAAATACTCCGGATAATAAAACCAAGCGCTATATTTTAATGCGAAGTATTACAGATCTGGGCATGGGGTTTATTTATCTTGGTGTGGGAATTATTATTTTATTTGCAAAACAACTCAATTTTCAAAATGACTTTACCGGGAGCGTGCCGGCCAAATTTTTTGCTGTGTTGGTGATAATTTACGGTGGATGGAGAATATACAGGGGAATTAAAAAAAATTATTATAAAAAATGACCACGGCTGATAAAATAAGTAGTTCGTTCAGTGCGGCTTTCCTGTTTGCCTTTCTTGCCATTGTTTTTAGCAGTTGCAATGAAAACAAGAGAACCGATATAGATACACCAGGCACCGGAACAATTCATATAAGTGTTGATGAGAGCTTTAAGCCTGTGATCGATTCCCAGATTCAGGTGTTTGAAGCCCTTAATCCGAAGGCAAAGATTATTGCCGAGTATAAGCCGGAGGCCGAATGCTTCAAGGATTTGATCAAAGACAGTACGCGGATGATCATTGTGACCCGTAGCCTTACACCCGAGGAAGAAAAGTATTATAAAGACAGCTTAAGTTATTCACTCACATGGTCGAAGGTTGCGTATGATGCGATCGCGGTGATAGAAAACCGTGAAATGACAGATTCGTTGTATTCAATGTTTGAAATCCGCAATATTTTAAACGGTAGTTCAGACAATAAAACACTTGCAGTATTTGATGGTTTAAATGAAACAAGTACGGTTCGTTTTGCGGTGGATTCTATTCTAAAAGGGAAACCGCTGGACCCAAAAAGAGTATTTGCTGAAAATGGCAGCAAGGAAGTAATTGATTATGTTTCTACCCATAAAAATACGCTTGGCTTTGTAGGGGTGAGTTGGATTGGTAATCCCGAAGACACTTCGCAATTGTCTTTTTTAACAAAAGTGAGGATTGTTTCTGTTCAGTGTTCGTGTCCTGAACAGTCTTATATAAAGCCCTACCAGGCAAATATTATTTTACACCGATATCCAATGGTACGGGGTTTGTATTATATATTGAAAGAAAATTATAGCGGCCTCGGAACAGGGTTTGGAGCTTTTCTGTCGCACGACCGGGGACAAAAGATTTTTAGCAGAGCTTATCTTGCGCCTGCAAAAATGAATTTAACAATTCGTTCAGCATATACAGAATAACCGAAATCAAAAACCAGTAATAATAAAAAGTAAAAATTGTAAACATGAAAAAAATCGGACTTGTCGCATCTTTAATTTTAATGGGAAATATATTATTTGCCCAGAGTATTAAAGAAGGTAAACAGTTTTTAACCCGCGAAAGATATCAAAGCGCCGAAGGAGTATTTCAGCAAATATTAGCGAAGGATCCTAACAATACAGAAGCGGCATTTTGGCTTGGGCAGACTTATCTTGATAACGATCGCTTCTATGTGGATACGGCCGCCGCAAAGGCATTATATCAGAAGATGCTACAGGCTAATCCCAATGATGCGCTAATGATGGTCGGTATGGGCGAAATCAACTTGCTTGAGGGTAATAAGGATGCAGCAAGAAACCAGTTTGAAACTGCTCTTAATAATACCAAAAGGAGAAATCTGCCGGATATTCAATATGCTGTAGGACGTGCCAACATTGAGCCTAATAATGGAGATTTTATGTATGGCATCCAAAAATTACAGGAAGCAGCCGAAAAAGATAAAAAGAACCCGGATATCTACAACGAAATAGGCCTTGGTTATTGGAAGTTGCATGATGGAGGAAATGCTACCTCTAATTTCCAGACTGCGCTGTCGCTGGATCCCAGCGATGCAATGGCCAGCTTTTACATTGGCCGTATATATCAGACACAGGGCTACGGGCAGGAACCGATTTATATGAGATATTTCTATGATGCCATGAGGGAAGATCCTCAATTTGCACCGGTTTATTATTGGCTATATACCTATTATTATAACCGCGATGTTAACAAGGCTGAAGAATATCTAAATAAGTATATTGCCAATGCAGATAATGATTCCCGCAACTGTTACGCAAAGGCCTCCTTACTTTTAGTATCTAAAAAATACCAGCAGTCCATTGACCAGGCGAACGCCTGTATTGATTCTACCGGCAATAAATCAGATCCGAATTTGTACGGGTTAAAAGGCTACGCGTATAATGAATTAGGAGATTCTCTTAAAGCAAAAGATGCCTTTGAGCAATTCTTTGCTGTTGCCAATCCTGAAAAAATAGGCCCGGGCGACTATGCCACTTATGGCCAGGTTTTACTAAAAATTCCGGGGCAGGAAGCAGCGGCTGCGGATTATATAAATAAGGCAATTGACAAGGACACCATCCTCGCAAATAAAGTAAAATATGTGAAGGATGTGGCTCAAAGTCTTGCCAAGGATAAGAAATATGCAGAAGCTGGTAAGTGGTATGGAAAAGTTTTAAGTATAGATTCCAGTTATGGTAAAATTGATTTGTTTTATGCAGGGTATGACGATTACCTGGGAGGAAATTACCAGGCAGCTGATTCTGTTTTCAAAATCTACCAGCAAAAATATCCCGAAGATGTTTATGGCTGGTTCATGGGAGCACATGCGGTAGAAGCTATGGATACTGCAGAAACAGGAAAAGCGAAACAATTGTATGCAAAAGTGATTGAGATAGGTGATACAACACAGGATAAATCCAAAATACAAGATAAACTTATCCCTGCATATCGTTACATGGTAGCTTATTATTATAATTTACAACACCAAGTAGATTCCGCAATTATATATAATAATAAGATACTCGAAATTGATCCAACAGATGCTACGGCACTAAAAACCAAAGATGCGTTGGAAACTGTATCAAAGCAACAAAAGGAAGCAGCAGATAAAGCGGATAAACCCGCTGCCACAAAGAAAAAATAGATTATATAAAATAAAAATATTCAATAAAAGCTCCTTCACTACAGGAGCTTTTATTTTTCCTGCCATCGGGAAATTGGAAGAAAAAAGTTGCAAAAAAATGAAAATAAAACGCCCGATATGATTTCGCTCATGGATAATTGATATTGCTGTATTACTTTTGCATAATTAAAAATGCAGTTTTGATACACACTTTTTTACAAGTTCAACCCATCAACAGCGCTTCTAATTATCTACCTATAGGCATCCAATTAATCTTCGCTTTAGCTCTTTTGTCGCTAATGATATATGGAACAAACGCTTTGGGGCCAAAGAGAAAAACAGCCGATAAACTTGTCAATTTTGAAGGCGGTATAGAGATACAGGGAAACGCCCGGCAACCTATCGCTGTTAAATATTTCCTCGTTGCGATTTTGTTTGTGTTATTTGATGTAGAAGTTATATTCTTTTATCCTTACGCTGTCAATTTCAGGCAATTAGGCTGGCACGGCTTTGAAGCAATTTGTATGTTTGTTGGTTTTTTTCTTATAGGATTTTTCTATATTATTAAGAAAGGCGGCTTGAGTTGGGAAGATTAGAATTAAAGGGATTAGTTTTTGTGAACTAATGAAAATGAATGAACAATTAAAAAATTAAAGAAATGGCACGTCCTGTTCAATATAATATAACCGATAAACCTTTAGAAAAACCAATATCACTAGTTTCAGCTCCTGAAGGTTATGCAGGTGAAGGTTTTTTTGCATCTAAATTAAGTGATGTAGTAGGTTTGGCAAGAAAAAATTCAATCTGGCCTTTGCCCTTTGCTACAAGTTGTTGTGGTATTGAGTTTATGGCGTTGATGGCCTCTCACTATGACCTTGCAAGGTTCGGCTCTGAAAGGGTAAGTTTCACCCCACGTCAATGCGATCTCTTAATGGTAATGGGAACCATTGCAAAAAAAATGGCTCCTGTTGTAAAACAGGTTTATCTCCAAATGGCAGAACCTCGTTGGGTTTTGGCAATGGGCGCTTGTGCCAGTAGTGGTGGAATTTTTGATACCTATTCCGTTCTGCAGGGAATCGACCAGATCATTCCGGTGGATGTGTATGTACCTGGTTGTCCTCCGCGCCCCGAAGCGGTAATAGATGGATTTATGCGCATACAGGAATTGGTAGGGCACGAAAATTTAAGGAGAAGAAATTCTGAACGATATAAAGAATTGATGGAAACTTACGGAATTCAGTAATTAATAAAATAATGGCTTTGACGAACGAAATAATCAGGGAGAAATTAATTGAAAAATTCGGAGAAGAAGTAACGGGTTTTGAAGAACCTTATGGAATGCTCACTTTCACTTCTGATAAAAATCTGAATTTAAAAGTTCTGCAGTTTTTGTACGACGAGCCTTCACTGGGATTTCGCTTTCTCACAGATCTTTGCGCCGTTCATTATCCTGACAATAAAGGTAAAGAACTGGCAGTTGTTTATCACCTGCACAATCTGAAAGAGAATGTGCGCATTCGTTACAAAGTTTTTACTGACATCAGCACACCTGACGTTTTCAGCGCCTACGCTTTGTTTTCTTCTGCCAACTGGATGGAAAGAGAAACCTATGATTTTTACGGGGTAAACTTTGTGGGCCACCCAAACCTGAAAAGGATTTTGAATGTGGACGATATGGAATATTTTCCTATGAGAAAAGAGTATCCCCTGGAAGATCAAAAGCGAATTGATAAAGACGATGAAATGTTTGGGCGTGAAGGACATACACCTGCATATATTTAGGCCAGTAAACGAACAAATAATGAAGAATTTGAATTTTGTTGAAGTAGAAAATATAAAAGAAAAGAAATAATGAGTGAACACGTAACCTTGCCAGAAGGGAATGTTGAAAAACAAACTACTACAATAAATCTTGGGCCTACTCATCCGGCAACTCATGGAGTGTTTCAAAATATTGTAGAACTGGATGGAGAAACGATAGTAAGTGCAGAACAAACAGTAGGGTACATTCATCGTGCATTCGAAAAAATTGCTGAACACAGAACGCCTTACCAGATCACCACTCTTACCGACAGGTTAAATTATTGCTCTGCACCACTTAATAATTTTGGCTGGCATATCGCATGCGAAAAATTGCTCGGAATAAAAACGCCAAAGCGGGTAGACTACCTGCGTGTAATTATTATGGAACTCGCGCGCATTTCAGATCACCTGATTTGTAATTCAATTGTTGGTGTGGATTCAGGAGCCTTTTCCGGCTTTTTGTATGTAATGCAATATCGTGAACTGATTTATGAAATTTACGAAGAGATTTGTGGATCGCGGCTTACAACAAACATGGGTAGAATCGGCGGTTTCGAACGAAATTTTACGCCACAGGCATTTGAAAAACTTGAGAAATTTATAAAAGAATGGCCGGTTGTATTAAAAGAATTTGACGAGTTGTTCAATCGCAACAGAATTTTTATGGATCGTACCATTGGTGTCGGTCCAATCTCTGCCGGGCGTGCAATGAACTATGGATTTACAGGTCCTAACCTGCGTGCTGCAGGTGTTGATTATGATGTGCGCATTCATTCTCCTTACAGCAGTTACCAGGATTTTGATTTTACTATTCCCGTTGGCTCCACCGGAGATTGTTATGACAGATTTTTAGTAAGGGACCAGGAAATGTGGCAAAGCCTTGAAATCATAAAACAGGCTTACCAGAAAGTGCAGGAATTTAAAGGTGCTGAAGCGGAAGTGTATCACGCTGACGTTCCCGATTTTTATTTGCCTGATAAGAAGGATGTTTATACAAAAATGGAAGCGCTGATTTATCACTTTAAAATAATAATGGGTGAAACCAAAATGCCGGTGGGTGAGTTGTATTCATCTATCGAAGCAGCCAACGGCGAGCTGGGTTTTTATTTGATAAGCGATGGCGGAAGATCTCCTTACAGGCTGCATTTCAGAAGGCCATGTTTTATTTATTACCAGGCTTATTCTGAATTGACCAAAGGTGGTTTATTGAGTGATGCGATTATTACAATGAGTAGTTTGAATTTAATTGCCGGCGAGTTGGATGCATAAAAATATTTTTTTCTAATTGGTATGAAAAAGGAAAGAAAAATAAAAGCAGTAGTAAAAAAAGTGACTTTTGCGGAAGCAGAAAATGAAGATGATCAATATTGGGCGCAAGCCAGCCCTGAACAAAGATTTCAGGAATTAACAGAATTGCGGCAAATGGTTTTTGCAGATGCAGATGATAAAATAAAAAAAATAGTTTCTATAAGAAGCATTCATGATGAAGAAAATTAACCTTGAAAAAGATATAATTGATTTCATCAAACTGTGCAATGAACACAATGTAAAATATCTGGTAGTCGGCGGTTATGCGGTGAGTATTCATGGCTATCCAAGATCAACTAAAGATATTGATGTTTGTATAGAATTATCTGAAGAAAATGCTTTGAAGATGGTTGAGGTTATCCGGGATTTCGGTTTCAGTTCTTTAAAATTAAATAAAGAAGATTTTTTAAAAAAAGATTCAATAACTCAATTAGGCTTCCCGCCGTTAAGGATTGATATTCTTAACGATCTTGATGGAGTAAGTTTTAAAGAAGCGTGGGATAATAAAAAAGTAGTGACTATAGAAAATGTGAGCGTAAATTTTATTGGTTATAATGAGCTTATAGCTGTGAAACAAACAGCCGGACGTCCTCAGGACCTGGCTGATATCGATAAGCTTACAAAAAGAAATTTAAGAAATAAATGAGTGTACAATTTTCACAGGAAAAATTAGATAAGGTAAATGAGCTCGTTACTCATTATCCGGAAGGAAAGCAAAAAAGTGCTTTGCTGGGTGTGTTGCATATGGCACAGGAAGAATTTGGCTGGCTGGATGTAAACACAATGGATTATGTTGCTTCACTTTTGCATCTTGAACCAATTGAGGTATACGAAGTAGCATCCTTTTACAGCATGTTTAATTTAAAACCTGTTGGCCGATATGTATTTGAAGTTTGCCAGACCGGGCCTTGCATGTTGAAAGGAAGTGATAATATTATTGATTATATCAAACAGAAATTAGACATCAATGTGGGCGAAACAACCAAAGATGGCATGTTTACTTTAAAGACGGTTGAATGTCTTGGCGCATGTGGTTACGCCCCGATGATGCAGTTAGGGAAATATTATAAAGAGCATTTAACGCCTGAAAGGGTAGACCTGATTATTGAAGAATGCAGAAAAAACAGTGAACGAAACAATTAATAGAATTTTTATTCTACATGAAAAAATTATTATTAGATAAAGTAAATGTTCCGGGCATAAAAAGCTTTGAAGTATATCGACGTGAGGGTGGTTACCAAAGTTTGGAGAAGGCTTTAAAAATGCAAACCGGGGATATCGTAGAAGAAGTAAAGAAAAGTGGACTTAGAGGCCGTGGCGGTGCAGGTTTCCCTACCGGGATGAAATGGAGCTTTTTGGCAAAGCCGGAAGGGGTTCCCCGCTATTTGGTTTGCAATGCGGATGAAAGTGAGCCGGGAACTTTTAAAGACAGGTTTTTGATGGAATACATTCCTCATTTGTTAATAGAAGGTATGATTGTTTCGTCTTATGCTTTGGGCAGCAATATTTCGTATATCTATATCCGTGGTGAATATGATTGGGTAGCCGATATATTGCAGGTGGCCATTGATGAAGCAAAGCAAAACGGATTTCTTGGGAAAAATATTTTAGGTAGTGGTTTTGATTGTGAAATCTATTTATACCGCGGTGCCGGTGCTTATATCTGTGGTGAGGAAACTGCACTTCTTGAAAGTCTGGAAGGAAAAAGGGGCTTGCCGAGAATTAAACCTCCGTTCCCTGCAATTAAAGGTGTTTGGGGATGCCCGACGGTAGTAAATAATGTTGAAACAATTTCTGCAGTAGTTCCCATTATAAATATGGGAGGGGATGCTTATTGTAAAATTGGCGTTGGACGATCAACAGGGACTAAACTGATATCAGCCTGCGGCAATATCAATAAGCCGGGAGTGTATGAAATCGACATGACCATTTCTGTTGAAGAATTTATTTACAGTGATGAATATTGTGGCGGAATTGAAAACGGGAAAAAATTAAAAGCTTGTATTCCCGGCGGGTCGTCTGTTCCAATTTTACCGGCCAATCTTTTATTAAAAACGGCCAAAGGTGAACCACGTTTGATGAATTATGAAAGCCTTGCTGACGGAGGGTTTGCCACAGGAAGTTCTATGGGATCCGGAGGTTTTATCGTGTTGGATGAAGACCAGTGCGTGGTAAAACATACTTTAACGCTCGCCCGATTCTACCACCATGAAAGCTGCGGACAATGCTCTCCATGCCGCGAAGGAACAGGGTGGATGGAAAAGATTTTTCACAATATAGAAAACGGAAGAGGTAAAATGAAGGATATTGATCTTCTCTGGGATATCCAAAGAAGAATTGAAGGAAACACGATTTGTCCGTTGGGAGATGCAGCCGCCTGGCCGGTGGCAGCCGCTATAAGGCATTTCAGGGATGAATTTGAGTGGCATGTTTTAAATCCCGAAGAGTGTTTGGTGAGAAATTATGGATTGGCTCATTATGCTGATCCTCTTGAAACAACGACAGCTACGGCTTAAGAAATTGAGCTTTATATAAATAAAATATAATGGCAGACGAACAAGAATTATTTAAAGTAACGATAGATGACATTACGATAGAAGTTCCTAAGGGAACCACTATTTTAAACGCCGCAAGAAAAATTGGGCCACAGGTTGCACCTCCCGCGATGTGCTATTACAGTAAACTTGAAGGGAGCGGCGGGAAATGCAGAACCTGTTTGGTGGAAGTTGCCGCCGGCTCCACAAAAGACCCGCGCCCGATGCCAAAATTGGTGGCGTCCTGCAGAACAGAAGTGATGGACGGAATGATCGTAAAGAACAGAACCAGTGAAAAAGCGTTGGATGCAAGAAAAGGAATCGTTGAATTTCTCTTGATCAATCATCCGCTTGATTGCCCTATTTGCGACCAGGCTGGTGAATGTTATTTGCAGGATTTAAGCTATAATAATGGCACCGAGGGCACCCGCTATGAATTTAAAAGAAGAACCTTTGTCAGGGAAGATATTGGCCCTTACATTCAGCTTCATATGACGAGATGCATCCTATGCTATCGTTGTTTGATGGTGGCTGACCAACTTACAGATTCACGTAGCCAGGGAATTTTATTGAGAGGAGATACCTCCGAAATTTCAACTTATATATCAAAAGCTATCGATAATGATTTCAGTGGTAATATGATTGATGTTTGTCCCGTTGGTGCATTGACAGATCGTACCTACAGGTTCAAAAACCGTGTTTGGTTTCTCAAGCCCATGGATGCACACAGGGATTGTGATAAATGTTGCGGCAAGGTTACGCTGTGGAACAGGGGAGAAGAAGTTTTCAGGGTTACTTCAAGAAAAGATTCATGGGGAGAAGTGCAGGAGATTGATGGAAAGCCCGCCTGGATCTGTAACACCTGTCGTTTTGAAAAGAAAAATGTATCAGATTGGATGATCGAAGGGCCTACAAAAGTGAGCATGCATTCAGTAATTTCTGTTAACCATTATGAACATAAGGTTGTTCCTTCTGATCCTTTAAATAAAGTATTGCATGGTCGCAGTCCATTATTATTAATGGATATAAATACTGTGAGTAAAGTAAATACAAAGGATGTGGATTTGAGTGTGTTGCCAGGTCCCGCAACTTCTACCACCTTTATAGAACGCAATATGGAAAAGGAAATAGAAGAAACCCCGGCAGAACGATTATCAATCAATGATCATAAAAAACCATAATTAAAATCAGTTTTTGAATATGTATCACAACGAGGTATTATTAGCTATAGATTGGGCATTATTTACAGAGAAACTTATTTTAATTGTAGTAGTGGTGAGCGTGTCATTGTTGGTGGCGATGTATTCTACTTATGCAGAACGTAAAGTGGCTGCATTTATACAAGACAGGAGAGGTCCTAATCGTGCCGGCCCTTTTGGTATTCTCCAACCGTTGGCAGATGGAATGAAATTGTTTTTCAAGGAAGAAATCGTTCCTAGTTTTTCCTCTAAATTTCTATTTGTTCTTGGTCCTGTTTTGGCGATGCTTACCGCGATCATGGTGAGTGCGGTTATCCCTTGGGGTGATCATATGCAAATTCTGGGAAGAAATGTTCCTTTGCAGATCGCCGATATTAATATCGGAATACTTTATGTTTTTGGTGTGGTAAGTTTGGGTGTATATGGAATAATGATTGGCGGTTGGGCAAGCAACAATAAATTTTCATTGTTGGGAGCGATGCGCGCTGCTTCGCAAATTATCAGCTATGAATTGGCGTTGGGAATTTCTTTGATTGCTTTGCTGATGGTCACCGGCACACTTAGCCTGAATGATATGGTAGGCCAGCAAAAAGATCATGTCTGGAATATTTTTCGCCAGCCACTCGGATTCTTAATTTTCCTTATTTGTGCTTTTGCAGAAACCAACAGAACGCCTTTTGATTTGCCGGAAGCAGAAAACGAATTAATGGGAGGTTATCACGCAGAGTATTCTTCCATGAAACTCGGCTTTTATTTATTTTCCGAATATGTAAATATGTTTTTGAGCGGAGCGGTGATGGCTACTTTATATTTTGGCGGTTATGATATTCCTTTTGTAAACGATGCAAATCTTATCCATACAATTGGCACGAATTGGGTCGCTATCATTGAAGGAGCAGTGTTGTTCGTGAAAATAACACTTTTCATATTTCTATTTATGTGGGTGCGCTGGACAGTACCAAGATTCAGGTACGACCAGTTGATGAACCTTGGCTGGAAGATATTGCTGCCGTTATCACTTTTGAATATGCTGGTAACAGGCGCATTAATTTTATTGAAACAAAATCACTGGCATTTTTAAAACTTAACGATACTTTTGCACACAAAAATCGTGAGGTTGCCAGAAAAAAAATATTGAAGAATGGAAGCATTAACAAACAGAGTAAAACCGGTTGACAGAAGGAAGATGTCTTTTTGGGAACGCTTGTATTTACCGGCTGTTTTTAAAGGCATGGCAATTACGATCAGGCACTTTTTTAAGAAGAAAGCAACCATAAATTATCCTGAACAAACAAGGCCTTTTAGCCCGGTTTTTCGCGGGTTACAAATATTGAACAGGGATGAAGAAGGACGTGAAAACTGCACTGCGTGCGGTTTGTGCGCTTTGGCCTGTCCTGCAGAAGCAATAACCATGGAATGTGCTGAACGGAAACCGGGAGAGGAACATCTTTACCGCGAAGAAAAATACGCAGCTAAATATGAGATCAATATGTTACGTTGCATTTTCTGTGGATTGTGTGAAGAAGCGTGCCCGAAAGACGCAGTTTATTTGAGTGAAACTTTTGCTCCTGCAAACTATCAAAGAAAAGGATTTATTTATGGCAAGGCAGATATGTTGATCCCCGATCCTAAAACAGATCCCGAAGGTTTCGCAAAAGCAAAGGGAAACAGGATTGCTCACCCGCAGGGACATGGAAATGAACATTGACGAGAGGTTTAGAGTGGTTTAGAAGTTTAGCTGCGTTTAGAAGTAGCCAGGCTGGTAAACAAACAAAGAATTAAAATTTCTGTTTTCGATCATCATCTTTGAAAGTTGAAAACAGTAAACAAACAAATAACGAGAATTCCTGTTTTTCTAAGTTGATAAAAATGGAAAAATAGTTTGAAAGTTGACAAATGGAAATAACAAAAATCCTCTTCTGGTTCTTATCCGCTTTGGCAGTTGCAGGCGCTATCGGCGTAATTGCCAGCAAAAATCCCATCTATAGTGTGTTGTGCCTTGTTGTTGTATTCTTTGCCATATCAGGGCATTATATTTTAATGAATGCACAGTTCCTTGCCATCGTAAATATTATTGTTTATGCAGGGGCCATCATGGTGTTGTTTCTCTTTGTGATCATGCTCATGAACTTAAATGCAGAAACGGAACCGGTAAAAAATATTTACATGAAAATGGCCGGAATCATTTCCGGGCTTACTTTAATGATCGTTTTGGTAGCAGCGCTTGCTCATGCAGAAAGTGCGAACGTGGTGATGAGATCGGGTACCAGCGTAGGTCTCACAGAAAATCTTGGCAAAGCCTTATTCAGTAATTATGTGGTTCCTTTCGAAATTAGCAGTGTGTTGTTTTTGAGTGCGATGGTAGGCGCAATTTTGATTGGTAAAAAAGATTCGGTAAAAGCGAACAATATATGAGAGTATTGGTAACATTTTTATTCCTGTTTTCAGCATTATTGTTTGCTGAAAGTTGTTCTGCTCAAATCGATCTGAAGAATTTGGATCTTAAAGATATTATCGGCAAAGTAATGCATGTGCAAAAAGGATTTGCTCCTAAGTTTTCATTGGGAAGAACGCCGATACAAAAGATTGCAAAGGTTGAAGAAATACTGGGATTGAAACAGAATGTTGAGGTAAACCGTTTGTTTAAAACTTTCAAAACCGGGAGACTTATTTATAAAGCAGCCGCTTACGCAGGAAGTGCCATTGCGGTGTACAGCCTGGTAAGAAAAACGGAAAATTCTGTAAAATCACAGGATTACAATACCGCGCTGTATTCGGGTATTTCGGCAATCGGCACTGGTTTGATCATAAAGTTTCTGACAAAAGGTGCTTCTTACAAAGCGGTAGATATATTCAACGGGATAGCGGTTAAAAAAATTAAAGATATTTTTTCAATAGCTCCTGCATCAAATACTGCAGGAATTGGTTTGTATGTAAAATTGTAGTTATGGAGATCAAGTGGTACATCTTTTTATCATTAATCTTGTTTTGCATCGGCATCATCGGCGCACTTACAAGACGTAATTCGATCATTGTTTTTATGTGCATTGAATTAATGCTGAATTCAGTAAATCTTTTGCTGATAGCGTTTTCAAAAATGCACCTTGCGCCGGTAAACGCATTTGGAGCAACAATGGCTACCAGTGCCCAGATTTTTGTTTTTTTCATTATGATCGTGGCTGCAGCGGAAGTAAGTGTGGGCTTGGCTATAATCGTAATGTTATATAGAAATACCCGTTCCATTGATATCAATTTTTTAAACAGATTAAAAAACTAACGCCCGTTTTCATTTTGAAAATGGAACACATAATTGTAAATTTTTAAAAGCTGTCGCAGTCGGTTTATGGACGCAATTCAACTTATTTATCTTATTCCTCTTCTTCCGCTTCTTGGATCCATAATTAATGGCCTGGGAAGAAACGCGCTTTCAAAAAAAGCAACCGGATTCATCGGAAGTGCTGTTATTTTCTTGTCTTTCTGCCTGAGCGCCTGGGTGTTTTTTTCGGCTACCAGTGATAGTTTTACCACGCAAAATATTTCTTATTTCAACTTTATTAACGTTGCCAAACTCCACATCCCGTTTGAGTTCCAGGTAGATCAGCTCACTTCAGTTTTTCTTTTGATCATTACAGGTGTAGGCTTTTTAATTCATTTGTATTCAGTTTCTTACATGAAAGACGAAACACAATCAGGTTTTGGAAGATACTTTTCCTACTTAAATCTTTTCGTGTTTTCAATGTTGATTCTCGTTCTTGGCGGTAATTATGTTATCATGTTTATCGGTTGGGAAGGCGTTGGTTTATGCTCTTATCTGTTGATTGGTTTTTGGTTTAAAGATCATAACAATAACAATGCTGCTAAAAAAGCATTTGTGATGAACAGGATTGGTGATATGGGTTTTCTGCTGGCGATGTTTTGGATGATCTATTTATATGGAACCGTTTCTTACCATGATCTTTTTAATCCTGACAATGGCATAATCACAGCGCTTTCCACTATTAATACTCCGGCAATTGTCGGTATTACTTTACTGTTTTTTGTGGGGGCTATGGGAAAGAGCGCACAGATACCTTTATATACATGGTTGCCAGATGCAATGGCAGGTCCAACTCCTGTTTCTGCATTAATTCACGCGGCCACAATGGTAACAGCGGGAATTTATATGATAGCAAGAAGTAACATTCTTTATTCTCTTGCTCCTACAACTTTAGCGGTTGTTGCAGGCATTGGCTTGGCTACGGCGATCTTCGCAGCGATCATTGCTCTGAAACAAAATGATATTAAAAAAGTTTTGGCCTATTCTACCGTTAGCCAGTTGGGATATATGTTTTTAGGGCTTGGAGTGGGCGCGTTCTCAGCCGCTGTGTTTCATGTGATGACACACGCTTTTTTTAAGGGGCTTTTGTTCCTGGCTGCCGGTTCAGTAATACATGCAATGGGAGGAGAACAGGATATTACAAAAATGGGAGGCTTAGGCAAGAAGATGAAAATTACTTATGTAACTTTTTTTATAGCGACACTTGCCATTTCCGGCATTCCGCCTTTTGCCGGTTTCTTTTCAAAAGATGAAATTTTATCCGCGGCTTTTGCGCAAAGCCCTGTCTTGTACATTCTTGGTTTTGGTGGTGCTTTATTAACTGCCTTTTATATGTTCCGTTTAATGGCAATGACATTCAAAGGGAAATTCCGTGGAACGCCTGAACAGGAACACCACTTGCATGAAAGCCCGGCAACTATGACTATCCCGTTAATAATTCTTGCTGTTCTTTCTGCCTTAGGCGGTTTCCTTGGCCTTCCTGAATTATTTGTAAAGGATGGAAATTTGATAGATGGATTTCTATCGCCGGTTTTTGAACATTCAAAACAGTTTATAACAGCAAACGAAGTACCTCAACAAACAGAAATTATTCTATTGGTTGTTTCTTCTGCATTGATAATTGCAGTGGCAATTTGGGCGTGGAACAAGTATAAGAAATTCGAGACTGCAGGTGCTGAAACCGCCTTCGGAAAATTAATAGCGAACAAATTTTATGTTGACGAAATATATGATGCCGTATTTGTAAGGCCTTATCGTTCTCTTTCTGCTTTCTTAAATAATGTTTTTGATAGAAGAGGGGTTGACGGAATCGTGAATGGAGTTGGCAAAACGGTTAATTACGGAAGCCGGCAATTAAGGCTATTGCAAAGTGGCCGCGTAGGCTCTTACCTGTTATTGATGGTTATCGGGTTGTTGATCTTATTTATTATTCAATTGTTTACAAAATAATATAATGCTGGGCACATACTTTACATTTCCTGAATTGTTGATTTGGATACCTTTTGTCACAGGGCTGATTGCATTTTTTATTAGCAGTAGCAAAGGGGTAAAAACTTTTGCGATTATATCTTCAATAGCAACCTTGGTTGTTTCAATTATTGGGTTGTTTTATACCGACGTAGCTCATCATCCTGAATACTTTTACTACAACAACGTCTCCTATGTTTGGATGCCTTATATAGGTTCCAGTTTTTCTGTGGGTATGGATGGAATGGGTTCTTTGCTAACGTTCCTAACCGCATTGGCGTTCCCGTTGATTTTTGTGGTAACTACTAAATCTGATCGTAATAACAGTAGTGCCTTTATAGGGTTGCTGTTACTGGCACAGGCTGGTATGATGGGTGTGTTTGTGGCAACAGACGCTTTACTGTTTTATTTCTTTTGGGAACTCGCGCTTATTCCTGTTTATTTTTTATGCAGCAAATGGGGTGGAGAAAAAAGGATACAGGCAACTTTTAAATTTTTCGTGTATACGTTCGTGGGCTCACTTTTGATGCTGGTCGGAATTATTTATGTTTACATGCATACACCTTCACTTTCTCCAGATTCGGATCATTCTTTTTATATAAATGCTTTTTATAACACACTCTTATCACCGAAACAGCAGGACTGGTTATTCTGGCTTTTCTTTATTGCTTTTGCTATAAAGATCCCGATCTTTCCTTTACACACCTGGCAGCCTTCGGTATATGAACAGTCAAATTATCCTTCTGTAATGGCGATGAGCAGTGTGATGGTGAAAATGGGGTTGTTTGGTATGCTCAGGTGGTTGCTGCCTGTTTTTCCTGCTGCGGTAGCAAAGTATGATCATTTTATTATTGTTCTATGTATCGTCGGCCTGTTGTATGCAAGTTGCATCGCATTATATCAAAATGATCTGAAACGTTTTGTTGCGTGGTCGTCTATTGCGCATCTTGCGTTGATCGCTGCTGCGATTTTCACAACCAATACTTTGGGTTTGCAAGGCGTGATGCTTGAAATGCTAAACCATGGCATTAATATCCTTGCATTGTGGCTGATCGTAGATATTATTGAAAAGAAAACAGGGGTAAGAAAAATTACAGAACTAAGTGGCCTGGCAGGAAAATCACCAACACTTGCTATTTTTCTGCTCATAATTGCTTTTGCTAATATTGCGCTTCCTCTTTCCAATTCCTTTATCAGTGAATTTTTAATGTTGAACGGCATATTTGATTTTAATAAATGGTATGCGGCTTTTGCCTGCCTTGGAGTTGTGTTATCTGCCGTGTATATGTTGACGATGGTTCAAAAAACTTTTTTTGGAAAAACAAATGAAGTTGCGGAAAGAGCAGGTAAAATGAACGTAAGTCAGTATGTTGTTTTAACTGTGCTTGTTGGAGCAATCCTGTTTTTAGGAATTTACCCTGAGCCTGTTATTAAATTGACGCAGTCAACAGTTACAGAAATCCTGGCAAGGATTCCTTTGAAATAGGAAAGATTAAATATTGATTAAAAGAACAAAGAATAGATTTTAAATAACCATAAAATAAAAGACCGTTCGGTGACGGGTTCAAATTATGAATGCAATTATTTTAAGCGCACTTTGGGGAGTAGTAATGATGTTCGGAGGCGTGTTTTTTAAAAAAAGCACTACACCAAAATACTGGGCGATAGCGGGCATTATTATCGTACTCGCCGGCAATCTTCTTGAATTTTTTGGATATCCTTTTTTCAATGTGGACACCAAAGGGATGTTGCGCTTTGATGCATTTGGTTTGATCTTTAATGCTGTTGCTTTTATTTCCACGCTGATTCTCTTTTTGCTGAATGGAAAGGATTTTGAAAAGATTGGTACGCATGTTTCAGAATATTTCTGTTTACTCTTTTTTGTGCTGTGCGGCTTATCTATTCTGTCTTCTTTTAATACACTCCTGATGCTCTTTCTCGGTATCGAGATTTTATCCATTCCTTTATATATACTAACGGGTAGCGAGAAACGCAATTTGAAAGGAAACGAAGCTTCTCTCAAATACTTTTTAATGGGTGCTTTTTCAACAGGCCTTATGCTGATGGGAATTGCTCTTATTTATGGTGGTAATAGTCTTGGTTCATTCTACATTGATGCTATAAATTTAGGATCGGGGCATCTTTCGGTGCTGGTAGGAGTTGGATTGGTATTGATTCTTGTAGCGATGGCTTTCAAAGTATCTGCGGCACCATTTCATTTTTGGGCACCTGACGTTTATGATGGTGCGCCGGCTGTAATTACTTCCTTTATGATGACCATTGCGAAGGTTGCCGCGTTTGTAGCTTTCTTCAGGCTTTTCTCAACATCCTTCGGAAGCATGCATTCTCAATGGCAAACTTTGATAGTAATTATTACAGCAGCTACTTTGCTTATCGGGAATGTTACTGCCGTGTTCCAGATAAGTGTGAAACGAATGCTGGCCTATTCAAGTATTTCTCATGCCGGCTTTATGATGTTTACTCTCTTCGCTTTAAATAATACGGCAAAAGAAGGATTGCTCATCTATACTGCCGCTTATTGCCTGGCAACCATCGGGTTTTTTGCTGTGATCATAAAAATGCCTGATTATTCCATTGAAGGATTTAATGGACTTGGCAGAAGACAGCCTTTGCTTGCCATTACTTCAGTTATCTTCCTGTTATCATTAACCGGTATTCCATTAACGGCAGGCTTTACAGCAAAGTTTTATGTTTTAATGGCTGCTGTAAAAGATGGCCATCAACTCTGGTTGGTGATCTTCGCCGTTATTTGTGCTGCTATTAGTGCGATATATTATTTCAGGGTGATACAGGCGATTTATTTTAAAGAGCCGGTAGAAGGCGTAAACGATAATATCCATGTCAGTTCCGGGTTTGAATGGATGCTTACAATAACTGCAGGCCTTATTATATTGCTGGGAATTCTTCCCGGGTTGGTTATTGACTGGTTGTATTATTAATAAAATCACCAGTAAACTAACAAATAATTACAATTTTTATTTACAATCCTGAATAATAATCGTAACCTCTTTCATACCAATAATCGGGTGGGGGAGTATCGCTAAAAAAAATTGTTCCAATTCTTTTCAAACTTTTAATTCCATACTTAACGGGGATGATTAGACGCAAAGGATAACCATGTTTTAATGGCAGCGGTTTGCCATTCATTTCATAACAAAGTAACGTTTGCGGGTGCATCATGCTGGCCATGTCTATTCCTACATAATATTTTTTATCGGGCGTTGATAAGCCCACGTAATTCATTTGTGTTTGTAAACCGAGCTGGTACTTTTTTGCAAAATCACTAAACTTTACACCGCCCCAATGGCTTACCTGGCTCCAGCCTTCAATGCATTTAAAATCAAAAGTGATTTCTGTTTTTGGAAGTGCTTTTATATCGTCAAGGCTTATGAATAAAGTGTCACCGGGATTTCTCACTAATTGCAATTTCCATGAACTATCCAATTCACTTTTTAAACCTATAAATCCATTTAGCCTGACATTTTTTGCTGCCGCCGAAACCGGGTAGGTTTTCGCAAGATGTTTGTTGCTTAATGCTTTTGAAAAAACCTCCTCATTTACGCTTAGCCCTTTTCTTAAAGGCTTTTGTGCGCCTGCTACTTCGGGTTGCCTTTGTAACCATTTCCATGCAAATACTGAAGCAGCAATGGCAATAAAAAATACAATGAATGCAACAATACTTTTGTTTCGAAATCTTTTGGAAGAAACGGATATTTCTTTTGGGTCATCCATCGTTTTTTGAGTTTATTCTTTTTCTTCATTTTTATTTTGCGCAATGATATCTTCTTTTTGGTAAGAAATAATTTCCGGCTCTTCAATTTCATTTTCAGTAACAGTTTCTTCAGAAGGTGCTAATGCCGGTGCCAATTTATTTTTCTTTTCCTTTATCACAAACCAACCTGTTACCATACTTTGAAAATTATTCCAACCAGCAAGTATTACCTGCACAATGTGAACTACAAAAAATAATACGAACAGCATCGTGAGCGTAAAATGCTCTATCCGTGCCCATTCATAACCACCAAGCAGGTTGGTTAAAGTGCCGAACTGTACAGGTTTGTAAATGGAAAGGCCGGTCAAAACAGATCCAAATCCCATAAAAATCACAACTGTGTAAGCAATTTTTTGAGCTGCGTTGTATTTTGTTTCCGGAGGTCTTTTCTTAGTTAAATGCAAATCATGAAGTACCACTATCCATGCATCTTTAAAGGATCTTGTATTAGGAAAAACAGCTTTCCATTCTTTTGAAAAAATAAGGTACAAAACATAAATAAATCCATTGATAGCGAACAACCACATGAAAACAAAATGCAACCTCATTCCTTCTGCAAGCCTGAATGGAATATTTAACGCCTGGTAAAATGATTTTGGGAAAAATTTGAGGATCGTCTTATCGCCCCAGCCAATTCTATAAATATCGTTTGCCCAATAGATCAACATACCACTCCAGATCATTACCCCAAGCAAAGGAAAATTGATCCAGTGAAGCCATCTTATAGCCAGCGGATGTTTTTTTACAACTTTTTTCATTTGTCTTTAAGCATTGTAACTATGTACGGAAAATAACCTGATAAAGTTCAATAAAATAATTTAATTGCGCTATTTCATTTACATGCCTCAAAAAGGATAAAGTAAAAATCGCGGTTTTTTGTTTGTTTACTGCGGGGAGGATATATAAAACAAAAAAGCCTCAAAAAAAATTGTGGCTTTGTGTTGCGAAGGGAGGGTTCGAACCTCCGTCCGCCAGCCGGCGGATTTGAGCCGGCGAGCTACTTGCTGATTAATGAGCGAATAAATAATCTACCTGCGGCTCCTTTCAATTGTTTTTCTCTTTTCAATGCCATTTTTTTCTCTGCATATTCTTCTGTATAAATAATTATCCAGGGTCTGAAACTTTTTGTCCAGCCTTTTCCTAATTCATTGTGGGCTTTAAGTCGTTCATCTAAATTGGAAGTCATTCCGATGTAGATTTTGTCATACAACTAGAGTATAGGGCATAAACAGTGAATATGCTAAATTGGTTACTGAAAATAAAAAAGCCTCAAAAATTGAGGCTTTGTGTTGCGAAGGGAGGGTTCGAACCTCCGACCTTCGGGTTATGAGCCCGACGAGCTACCGCTGCTCTACTTCGCGATTTAGGAGTGCAAATGTAAGGGCTTAACAACTTGCTACCAAATTTTAATACTTTAGCAAATCATAAAATTTTGTGTATGTATAAAATCAACCATTTATTGCTTCTGATTTCGATTGTTTTTTTAGGTGCATGTCATTCAAAAATCAAAGAACGTAAAGATGAAGTGTATTCTCGCCATCTTCAAAAGCACATAAGCCTTACCGTTATAAGTACGCCTGTGCCCGACAACAAAAGTGATTTTAATCTTTTACTTTTAAATGATGGCCAGGATATCTACAAAATGAGGGTGAAAAAAATTGTTGACAGCTTATACAGTAAAAAGTTAATTCAGCCTTTGATTGTCGTGGGCATTGACGCTTTTGACCGGATGCAGGAATACGGCGTGGCCGGCAAACCCGATTACCAGGGAAATGGCGCTTCTGCTGAAAAATATGCCGGTTTTATAACCGGGGAATTATTGCCTTTTGTAAAAAAGAAAGCAGGCGTACGTAAGTTCAATTCTATTACTATTGCGGGCTGTTCGCTTGGTGGGTTATCTGCATTTGATATTGCGTGGGATAATGCTGATAAGATAGATAAAGTTGGTGCTTTCTCTGGCTCTTTTTGGTTAAGGGATAAGGATTCCAAAGATTCTTCCTATTCCGATGATAAAGATCGTCTTATCATCAATAAAATACGTTCGTCAAGAAAACGACCTCATCTTCAATATTGGTTTTATGTCGGCGACAATGAGGAGAAAGCCGATCGGGATAAGGACGGAATAATTGATGCAGTTGATGATACCAAAGATTTGATCGATCTGATTAAAAAGAAAAATGTGGCCAATGCGGGTGACATCAATTATGTGGAAGAAAAAAACGGCACGCACGATTATGAATCATGGAGCCATGTTTTTCCCGGGTTTCTGATTTGGGCAGTGGGCAAATAAAAAACCTTAATTCCTGTTTGATATATTGCTTGCGCCGCTTGAACTGACATCTCTTCTTTCCGGGTTCCCTTTATAATCAAAATTACTGGCACCGCTTGCTCTAACTGAAATTGATTGGTTGACTGTAATCTTTATATCACTCGCTCCTGAAAGCTGGGCGATACAATTATCAACTACCAAATCGTAATTTTTGATGTCACTTGCTCCGCTTGCTTCTATTTTTACATTTTGAATCTTTCCGCTGACTTTCATAGTTGAGGCTCCGTTAAGATCCAATTGTGCATTGGTAAGGTTTACTGATCCTTTCATATCAGAAGCGCCGCTGAGCCTTATTTTCACGCTGTTTCCCGTAAAAGTACCGTTTATCATGAAATCGGTGGCTCCCGAACCTTCGATGCTTTCCAATGTTTTAAAAGAAACATAAGCGCGTAAGTTCCGGTTGTTCATAAACTTAAAAGAGTGGCTGTCGAAATAAATATTTAGTACGCCGTTTCTTACTTCAGTTTTAATATCATCCCGGTATTTTTCTTCTGAAGCGCTTACTGCTACTGCTTCTTCATTGCTTTGCGAAAGATAAACATCAATGCCTCCGGAGACTTTTATTGCTGAAAATGAATTAACATCTCTTACCTCAACATTTTTATCATTGATAACTGTTTGAGCGTTAGAGGTAATTGCAAACAGTCCAAAAAGAAAAAATAAGATTGGTTTCATATAGTTGTTTTTCAGTGGAACGAAATTAATAGCAAAAAGTTACAATTTTTTTTAAATGAATTCCTTTGGTGTTATCTTTGCATCGCAAACAATTTTACCGGGGTGCTTCCGGCCATCTTAAAATGTATAGGGTGGGCCGGTTGCTGAGAAAATACCCGCATACCTGATCAGGATAATGCCTGCGAAGGGAGGACCCATCACCTTTCCCGTCTTCTTTTTCATGCATTGTATTGATCGAAAAAATTACAAACATGAAAAGAATATTACTGATTTTTTCGTTTAGTGCAATCTGCTATTTTTCAAACGCACAGGATACAAGTTCTCATAAATTGGGAGATACTTTGATGCTCGAGAATATTGAAATCACGTCAATTCGTGCAGCAGATAAAGCGCCTTTTACTAAAACTAACCTTAGTAAAGGACAAATTGCCAAAGTCAATTTAGGTCAGGATCTTCCGTTTATTTTAAACCAAACGCCTTCCGTAGTGGTAAACTCCGATGCCGGAAATGGCGTAGGTTATACAGGTATCCACATCCGCGGAACTGATGCTTCAAGGATTAATGTTACTTTAAACGGAATCCCATATAATGATGCTGAAAGCCAGGGAACTTATTTTGTAGATATTCCGGATATTACCTCTTCAGTAAATTCCATTCAAATCGAGCGTGGTGTGGGTACTTCTTCCAATGGAGCCGGCGCTTTTGGAGCAACGATCAATCTCTCAACCAATGAAGTAAACAAAGAAAAATACCTGGAACTCGATAATAGTTACGGCTCATTTAACACGTGGAAAAATACTTTGAAAGTTGGAACGGGCTTATTGGCCAATCATTTTTTGATTGATGCGAGAGTGTCAAAAATTTCAAGTGACGGATATATCGACCGCGCTACTTCCGATCTTACATCTTTATATTTCAGCGCTGCTTATCTTGATAAAAAAAGCTCTTTGCGTTTTAATATTATTAGTGGTAAAGAAAAAACATACCAGGCTTGGTATGGCGTTCCTGAAAGTTACTTAGATACCAACCGGACTTATAATCCCGCAGGAACTGAAAAGCCTGGAACCCCTTATGCGAATGAAACAGATAATTATTGGCAAACTCATTACCAGCTTTTTTATAACCATAAAGTAAATTCTTTACTGAGTTATAATATTGCAGCTTTTCTTTCAAGAGGAAAAGGATATTATGAAGAATACAGGGCAGATCAGTATTTCAGCGATTATAATCTTCCTGATGTAGTAAATGGCTCAGATACTATTTCCTCCACGGATTTGATCAGGCGGCTTTGGTTGGATAATTATTTTTACGGTTCTGTTTTTTCTTTACAATACCGGAAAAATAAAACACATTTTACATTCGGTGGTGGATGGACGGAATACGACGGAAAACATTATGATATTGTAACATGGGCGCAGCAAGGGTTCCCTGCTGATTACACTTATTTCAACAAGCCGGCTTATAAGAATGATTTAAATTTTTATGCAAAAGTGATGCAATCTTTAGGCGCTGGTTTTACAGGATTTTTAGATCTTCAGGAACGTTTTGTAAAATATAAAATTGATGGCTTTGAATCGCATCCTGATTTATCAGTAACAAAAAACTATTCTTTTTTCAACCCGAAAGCAGGTATTTCTTTTAATAAGAAAAACTTTCAAACTTATCTTTCATTTTCAGTCGCAGCTAAAGAACCTAATCGTGATGACTTTGAAGCCGGTGTAAACCAGATTCCTAAGCCGGAAATATTATATGATTTGGAATTAGGTGTTGAAAAGAAACATCAGCTAATAAATTACGGGGCTACCTTTTATTATATGTATTATCACAACCAGTTAGTGAATACAGGGAAAATAAATGATGTAGGGTCCTACACAAGAACCAATGCGCCTGTAAGCTACCGGGCCGGTGTTGAATTGCAGGGCGATGCCATCATTTCAAAATGGCTGCATGCTTTTGCCAACCTTACTTTGAGTAAAAACAAAATAAAAGATTTTACGGAGTATGTAGATGATTACGACAACGGGTTACAAAAGCAAAATGTGTATTACAATACTGATATTTCTTTCTCTCCGGGTGTAATAGGCGCTGCAGGAATAAATTTTATACCTCTTGAAAATGCAGAGATCAACCTTGATTCAAAATATGTGGGAAGGCAATATTTGGATAATACCTCTCATATCAGCAGAAGCATAGATCCGTATTTTGTTGAAAATGTAAAGTTGTCTTACACACTTCATCAGAAGACATTTAAAGAAGTGAATTTTATTTTCCAGGTAAATAATGTTTTTAATAAATTGTACGAATCTAACGGATATACCTATAATTATATTTATGGCGGAGAGTTTACTGTAGAAAATTATTATTACCCAATGGCGGGAACGAATTTTATGGCTGCAATCAATATTAAATTATAAAAGCAAAAAAAATCATAGTCTCAAAGGCAGAAGTTGATATTATTTCAGCTTCTGCCTTTTAACATAGGAACAAAGGAAAAATCTGAAAAAGTTTCTTCGTCCAAAGAGCCGTCTTCATTTTTGGTGATCCGCATCATTTTTTGCCTGCCATCTTCATCAAGAGGAATCACCATTTTGCCACCTGGTTTTAATTGATCAATTAATTTAGGCGGTATAAAAGGAGCTGCCGCAGTAATAATTATTTTATCAAATGGAGCAAAAGTGGGAAGGCCTTCAAAGCCATCGCCGTAAAAGAATTTAATGCCGGGGTAGCGTGATCTTAAAACAAACTTTTTAGTGGCTTCGAATAAATTTCTTTGTCTTTCAATGGTGAAAACCGAAGCCCCCATTTCTGCCAAGACCATCGCCTGGTAAGCGCTTCCGGTTCCTATTTCCAGGATTTTCTGGTAAGGAGAAACTTCCAATAGCTGCGATTGATAAGCAACTGTATAAGGTTGAGAAATCGTTTGTCCTTCACCGATAGGGAAGGCTCTGTCCTGGTAAGCGATGTGTTCAAGTGCAGTATCTAAAAAAAAATGCCGTGGAATATTCATCATTGCAGCCAGCACATTTGCGTCTGTAATTCCTTTATCTCTTAAAGAGTCAAGCAGTTTTTTTCGCAGTCCTTTATGCCGGTAACTATCTTCATAATTTCGCATGGGTGCAATTTAGAAAAATTGTGGAGATGAAATTATAAGAATAAAAAAAGCATTCGACTATTTTTACAGTAAACAAAGAAAAAGAGAAAGTTTTTAATTGAACTCTTTTATTAAATTTGCAACCGCAATCATAATGCGGAGGTGGCGAAACTGGTAGACGCGCTACTTTGAGGTGGTAGTGCCCGAAAGGGCTTGGGAGTTCGAATCTCCTCTTCCGCACAATTCAAAACCCGTTCCCGAAGCGGGTTTTTGTTATAAAAGGATGCCTTTTAGTTTCAGGTGTTTAAAATAATTCTGAAAGTAGTGCCCTTACCTGCTTCCGAAGATTTTACAAATAATTGTCCGCTGTGATATTGTTCAATTATTCTTTTTGCTAAAGACAGACCCAGCCCCCAGCCCCGTTTTTTGGTGGTAAAACCAGGTTTAAAAACCCTGCTGATATTTTGTTTGCTTATGCCACGGCCTGTGTCGCTCACATCTACCATCACTTTTGAGGGAAGATTTTTGATTCTTATGGTTATAGTTCCCTGCCCGTTTATTGCGTCCAGCGCGTTTTTCAAAAGATTTTCTATCACCCAGTCAAACAGGGGCTCAGATATTTTGGCAAATACTTTTTCTTCAGGCCGGTCCAGAATAAAATTTACTTTTTGGGTAGATCTTCTTTTAATATAAGCTACCATTTTTTCTACCTGCTCTATAATATCTGATACCTCCAGATGTGGCGAACTACCTATTTTACCAAACCGGTCACTAATAAGTTTTAAACGGTTCACATCTTTTTCCATTTCTTCTGAAATGGTAGAGTTGCTTTCCTGTTCTTTCAACATTTCAACCCATCCTTGTAATGAAGAAATTGGCGTGCCGAGCTGGTGAGCCGTTTCTTTTGCCATGCCCGCCCACACCTGGTTTTGCGTGGATTTATTTCTTACTGATATTGCATACATCGTAATGAAAATAAATAAAGCAACTATTAATAACTGAATGATGGGATAGTATCTTACCTGTTTCAGTAATTTAGAATCTCCATAATAATATTTATCTGCAACGAAAGGGTTTTTATTTAACTGTAAAATAATGGGCGGATGCGCAGATTTAAATTCCTTTAGTTTTTGTTTTAAGAAATTGGGGTTAGAATTGATCAATGAAGTATCAATATTTCTTGAATCAATGATGCTGTCATTTTCGTTTGTCCAGATAATGGGAATGTCGGTATTTTTTTGTTGGATTTCGCTGGCCAGCGTCAGGTCTACGTTTTGAGGAGCGGTGGCTATAAATTTATTCGCCTCTACCCATTGGTTTATTTTTTCTCTTTCCTCAACCTCTATTTTTTTTGATAAAAAGTTAGAATAGAAAATTGTACCTGTGACAATTGCAACAGCAATAAGCGCAAGTGCCGACCGCAGATTAAAGAGTTGCCGCAACATTATAGCAGTTTATCTTCAAATCTAAAATCTATTTCCCACAAATACGGTTATGAAGATTAAAATCTTTTATGTTTGTATTTAATAAACAAGCAATTCATTGACTTCTTCACCAACGGTAGCGGTTGTAATTCTAAATTGGAACGGGAAACATTTTTTGGAAAAATTCCTGCCTTCTGTTATCGCGTCTGATTATGATAACCTCTCAATAATTGTTGCAGATAATGCATCAACCGATGATTCAGTTTCGTTCGTGCAAACAAGTTTTCCTTCCGTAAACATTATCAACAATCATTCAAACGAAGGATTTGCCAAAGGCTATAACATGGCATTGAAAAAGGTTTCAGCAGATTACTATATACTTCTGAACAGTGATGTGGAAGTTGAGAAAGGTTGGATAAAGCCCATCATATCGTTAATGGAAACGAATAAAACGATTGCTGCTTGCCAGCCAAAAATTCTTTCTTATACTGAAAGAAATAAGTTTGAATATGCCGGAGCAAGTGGCGGATGGATTGATAAATTTGGTTACCCTTTCAACCGCGGTCGTGTATTTGATTTTTGCGAAGCGGATGAAGGACAATATGATGATGTTGCTGAAATTTTTTGGGCGTCGGGTGCCGCTTTTTTTGTGAGGGCAAAAATATTTCATGAATTGAATGGGTTTGATGAATCGTTTTTTGCTCACCAGGAAGAAATAGATCTTTGCTGGCGAATGAAAAGAGCGGGAAATAAAATTTATGTAGTTCCATCTTCAATAGTATATCATGTTGGAGGAGGTACCTTACCGGCGGGTAACGAAAGGAAAGTATTTTTAAATTTCAGGAATAACCTTACGATGCTTGCAAAAAATTTACCTGCTGCCGAAAAAAGGTTGAAAATACCTTATCGTATTTTTCTTGATAATATTGCTGCGTTACAGGCTTTATCGAAAGGAGATTTAAAAACTTTCAGGGCAATTGAAAAAGCACATTATGCTTTTATTAAATGGAATTGGCGTAGTAAGAAGAAGGAAGAGTTAGCAAAAATCAAATTAAAAAAAATGGCAGGAGTGTTTAACGGAAGCATTATAAAAAAATTTTTTATTGAAAAAAAGAGAACATTTTCTGAAATTATTGGATTCAAAAAATGATTTTTGAGTTCAATCTGTTATTTTTGCGGAGCAAATAAAAAAATATGGAACACGAAGAAGTAATTGATAACAAAGGTAAAGATGTTGGATACAGTTGGGTATTAACCTCCCGGTTTTTATTCTATTGCCAGGTAGCAATTCTGGTTGCTCTTATTATTGGCGGCTGCTATACAATGTATGAACACCGTTACAAAGGAAAACCTGATGTAGAGATACCAGGAAACACCCAGTACAATCCACAGTACAAATAAATTTTGCTTCAAAGGTTTCAAACCCTATTTTTGCAATCCAATTTTTAGTTCTTACACACAATCGCGGAAGTAGCTCATTTGGTAGAGCACGACCTTGCCAAGGTCGGGGTGGCCGGTTCGAGCCCGGTCTTCCGCTCATAATTAATAAAAGTAGGTAACAAAAATTATCTGCTTTTTTTTTATCAAAACCAGTGTTTACCCGGGTGGTGGAACTGGTAGACACGCAGGACTTAAAATCCTGTTCGCAGTAATGCGAGTGTGGGTTCAACTCCCATCCCGGGTACAATTATTTTTTAAAAGCCTTGTCAGTATTAACTTTCAGGGCTTTTTATCTTTTATAATGTCGCCTAACCGGGCAAGGTTTCTTCTTGTTTCTTCAATATTTATATTCAGGAAAAATGACATGCTTCATCGATCAACTTGATTGCCATCATATTATATCTCTTTTAGAAACTTATCTTCAGGTTTTTAAAAAGATGAAGCAATTTAATAAAATCAGGGAAGCTAAAATAATTCCCTACATTACCGAATGAAGGGAAAAGTAAAGGAGCCCCGGGCACCAAAATATACCGCAAAGACAGATCGCTACAGCGACGAACAATTCCGTTCTTTTTTTGAAAAAACACGTGATCCGATTTTGCTGATTGACGATTCTTTTCATTTTATAGATTGCAATGAAGCTGCCGTAAAAATATTAAAGGCCGATTCCAAAGACCAGATATTGAATAAACCTCCTTCTTATTTTTCACCCGAATACCAACCGGATGGCCAACTCTCTGTAGTAAAGGCAGAAATAATGATCAAAAGCGCTTATAAAAAAAATGAGCTTCAGTTTGAATGGATTCATAAAAGATTAGATGGGGGATTCATCTTTATCGATGTAAGCCTTACAGTAATTCCGGTGGCTGCGAAAAAAGTTTTGTTGGTACATTGGCGGGATATTACAGAAAATAAAAAGGCAGGAGAAACCATTCACAAACTTTACCAGGCCATTGAGCAGACAAATGAAATAGTTTTTATGACAGATATCGACGGGCAGATCAATTTTGTAAATACTGCATTTGAAGAAGTATATGGATACAAAAAGAATGAAGTGATGGGAAAAGTTACACCCCGTATCCTGAAAAGTGGGATGATGAATAAAGAGTTTTATAAAGATTTGTGGAAAAAACTTCCTTCAGGAAGGGGAATACGCAAAGAAATTGTCAATAAAACGAAGGACGGACGGCTGCTTAATATTCATACATCACTGAGCCCGATTTTTAATGTGAAGAATACCTTGATTGGATATATGGCAGTTCAGGAAGACATTACCGAAAAGAAGATAGCTGAACAAAAATTGATTGATGCAGAATTGCAATACCGTACTCTTTTTGAACAATCGCCGGACGGGATATGTTTGGTAGATTATGAAACGCTGCTCCCGCTGGATTTTAATACGCGTGTTCATAAACAACTTGGATATTCGCGTAAGGAGTTTAGCCGGTTGAAGATTTCTGATTACGAAATAAATGATGATCTTAATGCTATAAAGCGGCGCGGAAAAAAAATTCTAATCGAGGGGCACGACGATTTTATTACCAGGCACAAAACAAAAAATGGAGAAACCAGGGATGTGCATGTAATAGTGCAGAAAATAACCTTGCATGATAAACCTGTATTTTACGCTATTTATCGCGATATTACCGACGAAGTAAGCCTGTCAAATACGCTAAAAATGCGGGAGAAGAATCTTCAACGCCATATTATGGAGGCTACCTTGTCAGGCCATGAAGAAGAGAAAAATGAATTGGGAAAAGAACTGCACGACAATGTAAACCAACTGTTGGCCACCGCAAAAATTTACCTTGGAATGGTAAAGACCAATAAAGAGAGTACAGATACAGAGCTGGTTGAAAAATGCTATGATCATGTAAAAGATGCAATGGAAGAATTACGTAAGTTGTCCCATTCGCTTGTTTCGCCAACGCTTAAAGAAAAAGGACTTCGGAAGAGCCTGGACGGGCTCATTGAGGAATTAAATTTAACACATAATTTCAGGGTTAAGTTGGTTTATAAAATTAGCGAAGCGCGGATTTTTGATCATAAGCTGGAACTGACATTGTACCGTATTATCCAGGAACAAATGAATAACATCAGCAAATATGCCCGCGCCGATACAATTATCATCCATTTGAGGGAAAGAGAAAATACATTGAAATTATCTCTTCTAGATGACGGGGTAGGTTTTGATATTACAAAAAGAGGAAACGGAATAGGGTTTAGAAATATTCAAAGCAGGGTTGAAATTTACTCCGGAAGCATGAAAATTATTTCTTCGCCAGGAGAAGGCTGCAGGCTGGAAGTAGCCATTCCGCTTGATCAAGTGCCAGCCTGATACCGTCTTTTTAAAAATTGATACGAATTATTAATTTCAGGGTTTAAAATAAAAATTCGTGGAATTTATTAGTCTGCTATAGGACCAAAATTACACCCCAAATGAACTGCCGCAACCGCAGGTAGTATTAGCATTGGGATTATTAAAAGTAAATCCCCGCGCATTCAGGCCACCTTCCCAATTGATTTCCATATGATTTAGATAGATAAGATGTGCCGGGTTGATAATGCAGGGAACACCCGCTATTTCAAATTCTTCATCTTTTTCTGTTCTGTATTCAAAGCCTAATACATAAGACATACCCGAACAGCCACCGCCCTTTACACCAATACGCAAATATTTATCTTTGTTATTTGCCTCATTCATTAACCTTCTGACTTCCTTTGCGGCCGATTCAGTTAAAGTAACAGGAGCTTTATTTATCGTTTCCATATTAAAGTTCAACGTTTTAGCGTTTTATTTATAATTAATTAACACACAATTCGCGTACACGAAAATACAACCTTTCCTGCGGGAATGTTTATTTTTGCCTTTAAATTAAAAGTATGTCAACATTTCAAACAGTCATAATTATACTGTTTTTGATCCTGTTGCTTGGATTCATTTGGATACTGACCGAGTTTACCTCAATGAAAAAGCGACTGGAAGAACATAAAAACAACGATCCCGAAACATTGCGGCTTCGCTTACAGGCTTATGAAAGGATCACCTTGCTTACAGAAAGAATTGCTCTGCAGAATTTGTTATCCAGACACACCAACCCGGGATTAACCTGCAGGCAAATGCAAATGGCGCTCATAGATTCGATAAAGCAGGAATATGAATATAATATGAGCCAGCAGATCTACGTATCGCCTGAAGTGTGGAGAGCCGTAAATAATTTGAAAGAACAGAATATCTATATTATCAACCAGTTGGCAGCTACGCTTCCGGCGCAGGCTTCGGGAATGGACCTGAACAAACATATCATTGATTACCTGATCAATAATTCCAATGCGTCTTTGCATAACATAGTTCTTGAGGCGATCAATTACGAGGCAAAGAAAATAATGTGATCATTACGTAAAGGAACGCACGCGGCAACAGTGAACGAACAAAATAGTTGGATTTTGATTTTAGATAAGCAGCATGAAAAAAACAGAAACTGATTCCGGAATAGAGATAAAGAAATTGTATACCGACAACGATCTTCCAAAAGATATTTCTGAAGAAAGGCCGGGAAGGTTTCCCTTTACCCGCGGCGTTCAACCTGACATGTACCGGGGCAAACTGTGGACCATGCGCCAATATTCAGGTTTTAGTACGGCCGAAGAAAGCAACCGGCGTTATCACTATTTGATTTCGCAGGGCGTAAGCGGCTTAAGTGTTGCTTTCGACCTTCCTACCCAAATAGGCTACGACAGCGATCATCCTTTATCTGAGGGCGAGGTAGGTAAGGCAGGCGTAGCTATTGATTCTATTGAAGATATGGAAGCATTGTTTGATGGGATAAGCCTGGATAAGGTTTCTACTTCCATGACCATCAATTCCACTGCTTTTATTTTACTGGCGTTGTATGTGGCGATTGCCAAAAAACAAGGCGCTGATCTGTCTCAACTTAAAGGAACCGTCCAGAATGATATTTTAAAAGAATATGCCGCCAGGGGAACTTACATTTATCCTCCCAAACCTTCAATGCGCATCATTACTGATATTTTTGAATGGTGCAGCAAAGAATTGCCAAAATGGAACACGATCTCCATTTCCGGGTATCATATTCGCGAGGCGGGAAGCACCGCTGTACAGGAAATAGCTTTTACGTTAAGTAATGGGAAAGCTTATGTAAAAGCAGCTTTGGATAAAGGGTTGGATATCAATGTTTTTGGCAAACGGTTGTCGTTCTTTTTTAACTCGCATAACAATCTTTTTCAGGAAGTAGCCAAATTTCGTGCTGCCCGTAAAATGTGGGCAAAGATCATGAAAGACCTCGGTGCCACTGATGAAAAAGCGATGATGCTGCGTTTTCATGCTCAAACGGGCGGCAGCACACTTACGGGCCGGCAACCAATGAACAATATAAGCCGGGTAACTTTGCAAACACTTTCGGCAGTGTTAGGGGGTACCCAAAGCCTCCATACAAACGGGTACGACGAAGCGTTAAATCTGCCCACGGAAGAAGCAGCCGGAATTGCGTTAAGAACCCAGCAGATTGTTGCATTTGAAAGTGGGGTAGCAGATACCGTTGATCCGCTGGCAGGAAGTTATTTTGTTGAAAACCTTACTGAACAGGTAGAAAAAGAAGCCTGGAAAATAATTGGAACGATTGATGCAATGGGAGGAAGTGTGGATGTTATTGATGAAGGGTGGATGCAAAATGAAATTGCCCGTAGTGCTTACGCTTACCAACAGGCGATTGAATCAAAAGATAAAATAATCGTGGGTGTCAATTCGTTTATTTCAGATACGGAAACTGTGCCACCGCCTTTCAAAGTGGATGACAGCATCAGAACGGTGCAGATGGATAAACTTAAAGCCCTTAGGCAAAAAAGAGATAATGTAAAAGTTGCAGAATGCCTGGAAAAAATAAGGGATCATGCAACGAATAGCCAAAATCTGATGCCTGTAGTAATTGACGCGGTTGAAAACCTATGTACCCTTGGAGAAATTTCAGATGTGCTACGGCAGGTTTTCGGTGAATACAAATAATTTTTATGAAGTACCTTTTTGTTCTTGTTTTTACCTGCGCAGCATTTTTGGGCAAGGCGCAAAAATATGTGTTGCTGGACGAAGCTATCTCCCAGCCGGCCGTTTTTACCAACCACCTGTCCGAAATGGAAAAATACAAGAAATTTTTCCCAGTTGAAATGAAAGATGTGAGACGGTTCCTGGATGTATTACAGCAAATCGCCAATCGCCTGAGTGGCGATAAAATCACAGGACCTGCCAAAAGTTACAAAGTAGGGTGTGCCCAATTTACGGGGAAGGTATTTCCCCTCGCTACCGGCGAACGAATCGATTATGTTATTACTTCAACCTGCGACGGTGTAAGAGTTACCATGCATCTATGCGATGCCAAACTCAGCAATGTTAACAATGCTTATTTTGTAAATACGTGGATAAAATACATCAGGAATACCATCAAAAAGGACTAACAAAAAGTATTGGATAGTAAACCAACTTTTTCCCCTGATTTCTATTATAAAAAAGAGGCTGAATCAAATAGAAACAGCCTCCTAAACTTTGAATTAACCTATTACTGTGCCATTTGCATCACATCCTGTGTGCCACTTGCTTTATTATTCTGCCTTTTGAATAAAGACATATCCATTTTTCCAAAATGATAAGTGAAGTTTACACGAACCATCTGAGGATTATTCAGGCGGCTGTAATTCTGGATAAAATAAGGACTTACTGAATATTGGTCTTGTGTACGCGTCCGGAAAATGTCGTTCATGCTCACACTTACAGAAGCCGCGTTGTTTTTAAGAAAGCTTTTGCGTACAGCGATATCGGCTCCCCAGTAGGAATTAATATACCCTTGTGAAGAACTTTGTGCCTGTCCGAAAGGTCCGCCACGGCCTGGTCCGCCCTGGTTATTGTTAACCGGGATATTCGTTTTGCTCTGGTAATCGGCAGATAATTGAATACTGAACGACTTGGGCAATTTGAAAGTGTTGTTCAATTTGCCAAACCAGCTTACCATTGCATCCTGTTGGGTGGTATTGGCAATATTTGAAGTATTGATTTTTGATTGATACACATTTACATTCGTTGTCATATCCCACCATTTAGCCAGTTTGTTAATGGAGGTTACTTCTGCTCCATATGAATAACTGGAATTGGCATTAATATAAGTATTGATAATGTCTTGTTTGCCGGTAAAAGGATTGGTTCCCGGACTTAGGTAGCGGGTGATCAGGTTGTCAGAATGCTTGTAATAAATGGAACCTAATAAACTATTACCACCTTTAAACGTTTTGCTGTAACTCATTTCCATCGAACTAGTGAATTCGGGGACAAGATTAGGATTACCCCGGGTAATGTTCAGGCTATCTGTATAATCTGTAAACGGAATCAACTGGAAGAAGTTTGGCCTGTTGATACGCCTCGTATAGCTAAACTGCAGCTCCTGTTTGTTTTTTAATTTCTGGCTTAGGAATAATGAAGGGAAAAGGCTTACAGGATAGTTATTGCTGAACTTTTCGCCTGTATTCATCAACTCGCCATTATAGTTTGAATTTTCAGCCCTTACACCTACTTCGTACCCGAAATCTTTAATAGTGCTCTTCACGCTTACATATGCTGCATATACATTGTCAGTGCTTTTATAATCACTGGTGCCAGCGGGTATTTTTACAAGATTGTCAGCGGAACTTCCGGTAAAGTTATCATTGTTATTGGTGGTTTGATGTTGTTGTGCCCTTAAACCAGCCTCCAGTTTCGATTGTTTTTGCTTGCCGAAGGGTAAAGAATAGTCAGTCTGTATGGTTAAAAAATTTATACCGCCGACACTTGAAACTTTTTGTAATTGAGTGCCTGTAACATTATTGCCGCTCAGGTAATTGGTGGTATATAATGAATTTCCCGTATTATTTCCTGAGAAATAGTTGGCATTAGCGGTTAATTGCTCCCCATTTTTTGGAAAATTATAAACGTAATCCAGTTGCAGACCATTCGCGTCAAATGTTCTGGACCCCGCGGTAGAGCGAACACTGTTAGTACTTTTTATCCCGCTGTCCAGCAAGCTGTCAGTAGTTGAACTGATTGTTTCATTGGGATTAAATTGCCCGTGAACCTTTACTAAACCCAGCGAAATAGTTGCGCGGTTGGTTATATAGTAGTCAAGGCCAAGCTTGCCAAACAGAAAGGCCCCTTTGGTTTTATTAATATCACTTTGATAAACGTGTGTCTGCGTATCTGCAAGATTTAAGCGATCTGTGGTACCAGTGGTATTGCTCCGCATCTGGTGCAACATACCGGCTGCCGAAAAGTTGATTTTATTTTGCCTTACGTTGAAGTTGGCTCCTGCATTAATTCCGCCACGGCTATCAATGCCTGCAGAAATGTTACCGTTATAGCCGGTAGCCTTGTTCTTTTTCAAAACGATATTCAATATGCCTGCGTTACCACCGGAAGCATCATATTTAGCTGATGGGTTAGTGATTACTTCCACACTCTGGATGGCATCTGCCGGAATCTGGTCGAGTGATAAAGTAGTCGGGCGGCCATCCACATAAATCTGGGGGGCTGCATTTCTTAATTTTACATTACCATCGATGTCTACCTGCACTGAAGGAACATTTCTCATCACATCCACCGCTGTTCCGCCAGCGCTAACAATATTCTTGTCAACATTAAAAACTTTTTTATCGATATCCATTTTCAAAGCAGGGGCAGCGCCGGTAATAGTTACCGTACTTAACATTTTGGCATCAGTTTCCAGTTTGATGTTGCCGAGGTCTTTATCAAAAGAAGGAGGCGTGCCCGGAACCGGTTTTGACATTAAGGAAAAATCCTGCTGCTGCGTTTTGAAGCCACTGTTGCTTATCCTTAATTCCAGTTTACCCATAACGGGTACTGCTGAGAAATCAAAATCGCCATTACTTTTGGTGATCACTCCACTTAGTAAAATCATTTTCATTTTGTGAGTTGAAGTATCTATAGTTTGGTGCAGAAGCAGAACAGACGCACCCTCAACCGGCTTGCTATCGGTATCGATGATTTTTCCATAAACATGGCCGGCATTTTTTATGGAAGCCGGCATTTGGGGGTATTGAGCAAAGGTTTTTGTCGAAACAAAAATTATGATTGCTAAAAGTAATTTTTTCATCTTGTATTAATTTGAGCACAAATGTATAATGAGAACTTCTCCTGTTTGGGCAAATGCGATGAGCTGCCAAAATATTGCGACGAACGGAGATTTAGTTTGGTTTACTATTGAGAAAATCATGCAGCCGGCGCAGCTATTTTCCGTGGCAGGCAACTATTCACCATCAAATTGCATTTATCTTTATATAATTCATCACCGCATGCGTTAAATTTTATGGATCTACATCAGTTAATAACGGAAGCCAGGCAGGGAAGTGCAGCGGCGCAAAAAGTTCTTTTTGATGAATTGGCCGACCAATTATTGATCGTTTGCCGTCGCTATATAAAATCACCCGAAGATGCGGAAGAGGTTTTACTGGATGGGTTTTATAAGTTTTTCACAAACCTGGCCTCATTTACTTACCAGGGCGACGCAGCACTATATGCCTGGATGAAAAAGATAATGATTAATGAATGCCTGATGTTTTTACGAAAAAAAAATGTTTTTACCATCGCGGCTGAATCTGAAGTGGAACAAATTCCTTTTGATGATGATGGATTGAATAGTTTATCTGCAGAAGAGATCTTTAACCTGGTAAGCCGGTTGCCGCTTGGTTATCGTACTGTTTTTAATCTTTATGAAATGGAAGGATTTGCTCATAAGGAAATTGCATTGCTTCTTGATATTTCTGAGGGTACGTCGAAATCGCAGTTAAGCAAGTCGAAGGTTTTATTACAAAAAATGTTGTTGCAAAATGGAATACAATATGTCAAACGAAAATCGCAGTAATATACAGCCCTGGAAAAGCAAACTGGAAGATTTAAAAGCTTTGCCGGATCATCGCCTTGATAAAGAAGCTGCGTGGGATAAACTTTATGCAAAGATAAATGACAAACCACCGGCTAAGAAAATAGGGTGGTATTGGATTGCAGCTGCGTGCCTCGTTTTTGCCCTCATAGTTTCCATTTTCTTTATCAATAATTCGGGGCAGGAGTTTACTGCATCGGGAACAAAAACCAAATCACCTGGTATTAATAATAAAGTTGTCAGGTCGATACACCAAAAAGATAACCCCAAAAAAGCCGGTGAAATTGTAGCTTCAAAAAATGAAATAACTGTAGTAAAAAAAACAAATAGTAAAATAATTAAAACGCCAGGTTCAAAACGATTTATTCAACTTCGTGTACCTGGTGCCGTTAGTCAGGAGGAAATAGTTTTCAAAACCAGTGATAACTATATCCATCCGGTAAATGTTTCTCCTTCTTTGCAAGCCCCCAAGCCGGAAAAGAAAAAATTACGGGTAGTACATTTAAATGAATTGGGTGAGCCGCCTGAAGAAATGGCCGGCGTTGAACACAATGTGTCTACTCATTATTTTCAAATAAAATTTGCCAACCAGGAGGTTTACACGAGCCCTCCTGTTTCGAACAGCAAGGGAATTACTATTTTAAAATTAATTACTCCTGTAAACTAATAATATCATGAAAAAAATTATCTTGTTTTTGATGCTTGCAACAAGCGTCCCGGTAAGCATTTGCGCCCAAAAAATCAGCGCTGCAGATAGGGCTTTTGAAATTCCTGATAATATTATTATCACGCGCCGTTACTATATTAACCTGGAAAAAGGAAACAAACTTACCATTGAGGTAACTGATTTTTCAGATCTTAAAAAGATCGCTGATGTGGATTCTTTGCTCCGGATTTTTAAAAGAGATATGGCGCCTTTAAAAGATTCATTTGATGACCAGCTTACGTCAAAAAGGGTGGACTATTTTACAGATGCACAGGGAATAAAGAAAATAAGGTTCCGGCAATTTCAGCCAGACGGAGCTAGTTTCGTTTTGAGCAACGGAGAGATGGCGTCACTAAAAATTGCGCAGGATACGGTAAACATTTTAGGCGTGATTCCCGATCCACCAAAGGCTGAAGCTCATATTAATCTTACTAATCCGCGGTATTATCATCTCACTTTCTATCTCAATAATATTGGCGAACTTACTGATTATATGAACGGTGCAATCAGTGAAAAGATAGAAATTATCCGGGACAATGTTAAGGGTAAATGGCCTACTGTTTTAGGTACAGGGTATCACTATATCGACGGGCATAAATCTATCTATGCCGACCATCCGAAAGGTTTAACCGATGCCGGTTTGGGCGACTACATGGAGGGTACGGCGACAGTGAATGTTCAGAATTATAAAAATTATTTTGTGCCTTCTTTCAGCCTTGGAGTACAAGTTGTATTTACCAATCGCGACAGGAACTACAAATGGGTTCCCGGCCTATTCTGGGAGCCGCATTTTTTATTTGCAAAAGGTAGTGACGGGAAACTTCATACTTACCGCAACGACTTTCTTACGCTAACATATGGACAAGGGGGAACCAAAGATCATAATCCCCGCAAAGATTTTTCATTTAGCACGGTTTTTTCATTGGGCTATCTGATAAACAGGAATGGAGACCTTATTGATAAACACACGTTTCGGTTTGGTGCCGGTAAATTGCGGTTGAACAAAACCACGATTGAACCATCAATGTATTTTAATAATTTTTTCAAAGGTGTTACACCTTGCATTCGTATTAGCCAAAGTTTTTGATGGAACCTTTATAAAAGGACGTCGGTTCAAAATTTTCCTGTGATGGCAGAAACAGCATCCTTGTAAGTGTCACTGAGGGGAAGTTCCAGTGAATCAACAAATACGCTTGATTTTCGTATTGAAGTAATATAAGCAACCGAAACGATATAAGATTTGTGAATGCGGATAAACTGGTCATCCGGCAATTCTTCTTCGATCGTTTTCATCGGCATCCTGGTTACCACGGGATGTTGTGCACTTTTGATATGAATTTTGATGTAATCTTTTAGTCCTTCAATATAAATTATATCGGGTAAGGTAATTTTAACCAGGCTGTAGTCAGCATTCACAAAGATGTATCCGGGATTAGGAGAAGAAGTATTGGTATTTTTCCGGTTTGCTTTTAATTCAAACAACTGGTTTGCTTTATTGCAGGCTTTAATAAAACGATCGAGGGGAACCGGTTTCACGAGGTAATCGGTTACATCAAGACTATATCCTTCCAGGGCATATTGTTTGTAAGCGGTTATCAGTATGATCATCGGCTTTTCGGTCATGCTTTCGATAAACTGAAGACCTGTAAGTCCGGGCATTTGAATGTCTAAAAACAAGAGGTCAATGGATTCCTTTTCCATTACTTTCATCGCGTCTGTCACGCTATCGCATGCGGCCACAAGTTGCAAAAAAGGAACCTTGCTGATATTGTCTTCCAGCAATTCCAATGCTAATGGCTCATCATCAACTGCAAGGCAACGTATCATCAATTAAGATTTATTTGAAGGGAAACGGTAAACATGCCGTTTTCTTTGGTGATGTCAAGAGAAAATTTGCCGGGGTGTAACAGGTCAAGTCGGCGGCGCACATTTGAAAGGCCTATGCCACTGGCTTTATCTTTTACCTGCTGCAGCTCCGGATCGTAACTATTACTTACACGAAAATAAAGAATTTTATTTTTCGCCTTTAGTTCAATATCTATCCGGGGCCTTTCAATAAAACCGGTGCCATGCTTGAAAGCGTTTTCTACAAAAGGAATTAAAAGCATGGGGTCTATTTCGTAGGTTTTATCGGGCCTGCCCAGATCAACATTTACCACTACTTTTTTACTCAGCCGTTGTTGCTGCAGGTCGATATAACTTTGTAAATATTCTTCTTCACTTTCCAGCGACACTTTTTCTTCATCCGTTTCATACAGCATGTAGCGCATTAAAGACGAAAACTTGATCAGCGAAGGCTCCAGGTCTTCTGATTGTTTACGCGCCAGCGCCACCATGTTGTTCAAAACATTAAACATAAAATGCGGGCTTGCCTGTGAGCGCAGCAGCGATAGTTCTGTTTTAAGATGCTCTGTTTCTTTTTCTTTTGCAATCCTGTCTGAAATAAATTTATCCCTGATGGTTTTATAGGCAATACTGCAGGCAAGGATAAAAACAAAAATAAAAATACTTACAACGAGATGGGTTACGAATGAAAAGTGCTTATTTAGATTGGAAAAATTTACCCAAAGTGACCACATAACCGATACATACAACAGGAAATAACAAATAACTGCCAAAGGGTAAACCAGGTATTTTCTTTTGTATAAAAATCGTGGAATTAATATGATGGCGTTGAGGTAAAAAAAGATAATCAGCAATGCATCGCTTACCCGCGATATAAAAAATAAAGTAGTGGAGCTTACCGGCTGCACAGCTTCTGTGGCATTAGGATTATGAGAAGGGCGAAGAAGCGTTGGTAAAGAAAACAACAGTACCCATGCAGCGGCATGAATCAGAACAGTCATCCATCGTTTTGCGTACCAGGGTTTTTCCATTTGTGAAGAAAATATCTTTAAAAGAAAATCAAACTTAGCCATATTAATCTTTTTTTGAAATAAAAAAGAGACAAATGCCTTAAATGCTGCGACAAAGCGGCTAAACCCGGGATCGCAGGTTTATGATTTTCCTGATATAACTTTTGTCCTAATGGTTTTTTTTGAATTATGTATTTTTGCCAACGCTCCTGATCCTCAATTATAAACCAAGTAGAAATGCAAAATACAAAAGACAATTACCTCTGGTTTTTAGATACACTGGTAAACATCCGTGTGTCTGAAAAGGACAATGCTGATGGTACTTCTGTCCTGGAACACCGCGCTTATCAAAATGATTCGCCTCCTTTACATATCCATCAAAATGAAGATGAGATATTTTACGTGCTTGAGGGTGAATTTCGCTTTTTAATAAAAGATGAGCAATATCATCTATCTGCAGGTGATATACTAACTGCCCCCAAAGGCATTCCTCATACTTACAAAATTGAATCAGCCGGCGGTGGAAAATGGCTTACCATTATTCATGGAAGCGATTTTGAAAGTTTTGTGAAAGAGATTGGCAGGCCTGCGGATAAAATTGAATTACCAAATCCATCCGGGGCACCTTCCAAAGAAGCTGTGGAAGAATTAACGCGTATAGCTAAAACTTTTCATATCGATATCGCAGGTCCTCCGTTACATTAATTTCAACCCCGGATTTTGGAGTAAACAAAGAAAAAATCGGGATTTTTATTTTAATTGTCTCGAATATTAAAGCCGCATACAGTAAACAAACTTTTGTTACCCATTATTATTTTGAAATAAAATGTACACCAAAGCATGGTTTGCAGAACGGTGAGCTGGTTTAAAAAGTGTATGATTAATTTTTCCTGCTGAGCTTTTAAAGGAACAAGCGACAGGAAGTGTTTAACTTCCTGCCAAAGGTGTACCAAAGAGACCAACAGCAAGTTCTATCCAAACAAGGATCAGCGTTGTGAGAATTGCCACACACAACAAAATCCGATAGCTGCTTTTTTTCACCTTCCTTATTACCCACTCACACAGCAGCCCGGTTCCAAAAAGTAATAGAGCGGCCATTAAAAAATCCGCTATTGTCCAGTTTACTTCGGTGGTGAATTGCATTGCAATAAAAGGGATGAGCAATAACAAGGCTGCTGAAAGTAAAATGCCGGTGAGTCTTTTGTTCTGAATCATAAATAAATTTTTTTAGTGGTGAATTACAAAGTAAATGAAAGTACTTTGAATTTCAAAGTGAAAGTGTCTTTTTTTTTATCAAACACAAAATGTGATGTGCCGGTTTACCGGCAGGGAAGATTTTAACCCATCATTTCTTTTTTGTGATTACCGGTTTTTTGCGTCTAGCGTAGCAGCATTACCGTACCTTTTTTTCCAACTTTCTTTTTACGGTTTTGCATTTCCAGGTAATAAACATATACCCCGGCGGGAACGGATAACCCGTTAAAAGTTCCATCCCAACCTTTGTGCGCATCGTTAGTTTCAAACATCAGTTTGCCCCAACGGTTGTAAACACTAAACCTGGTTACTTTATAATTTTCATAAGGAATTATCCGGAACACATCATTGATGCCGTCATCATTTGGCGTAAATGCATTAGGGATGAAAATATCGTTATAAACAGTGACGGTAACCTCATCCGTAGCAGTGCCACAACCAACATTTGACATAACATGTAAAGTATAATCCGTTTTTTCCGGGGGATTAACATACGGAGTTAAAGACTGGTTGTCGTTCAAAAAGAAGGAAGGCGACCAAAAATAATTTACATCGGTGCCGTCTACTGAAGCATTGAGTGTTGCAGTATCTCCGGCGAGGATTATTTTATCCGGGCCGGCCTGCGCGACGGGATTTTTGTAAACCCGTATTGGTACAAGCGCCGAATCTTTGCATCCAAAGGAATTAGTAACTATTACTTTGTAATTGGTAAAATCCTCCGGAGAGGCAACCGGGTTGGCAATCGCGTCATTGGACAGGCCTGTAGCGGGGCTCCATTTAAACGTGCCGGGAACAGATGACGTTGCAGAAAGTGTTTCACCTTTTCCCTTGCAAAGCGGGTAGGTTGAATCCACCGAGATGCTGATACCGGGGAAGGCCGATAAATAAAAAGTATCGAGCGACACACAACCAAAATAAAAGTTTTCCTGCAATGTGTACATACCAGTGTCACGTGGTTTCAAATTTTGAATTACCAGTGCAGGATCGTTTGAAGTATCACTGTTTGGAGCCGTCCATCTTATGGAGAGCGCTTTGGGATCAGTGGGAGGCAGTATCAAATCCTGGCTAAAGCAACCAGGAATTTTTTGGGGCGCTTGATGTTCAGGTACAGGATGTATCTCAGTATAAATAACATTTGAAGGAATTCTGCAAAAGGTAGAATTGATATTTGTGCGATCAGCAACTTCCATACGATATAAAATAGCTCCGGAAGTTCTGTGAGGAACATGGTAGATCAGCGTATTTTCTCCGGGAATATCATTCCAGGTTCTTCCTGAATCCAAACTGTTTTGCCAAATAATTACGGGATCACTTAATCCTGGTGAGTAGGTTCCTTTCATAATAAAAGGATCGGAATAATCTGCACAAACGTTTGCCGGTCCAACGCCACCGTCAATGGTAAGATTTACGGCCACCGGGCTACACTGCCTGAAAGTGATATCGTCCAATGCAAATCCATTACCGCAACCGGGCGTCGCGTTAGCCACCAGTTTAAGAACTACGGCATCATTGCCGGCCGGATTTGTAAAAGTTACCCCGTATTGTTTCCACGATTTTCCATTGGTAATAGGAATATCACCCGTACTATAACTGGCTAAAATAGTGCCGTCAAACTTTTCAATCCGGAAAGTAAGATTGGGCAATACCGCATGGCCGTCACAAGTCAGGGGTGTTTGCATCACATTGGTAATATAGGCAGCATATTCGTAAGTAATATCGGGGCACAAACCTGAGGCGGTATCGAGATGGACAACGCCGGAAGTACTTTCAGCATTTACCATCATATAATTGCCGTCAACATTCAACGTGTGATCACCTATCATCTGGACCCAATAGCCACCGCAACCAAATAAAAAATTATTGATGGTATATTGTCCCTTTCCGGGACAACCTCTTGCATACTCGTAGGTCGTGGTACCGGCAGCCAGGGGAGCATGGCCAACTCCAAAAGTAACGTTCACGATCGGATCACCCTTTGTTCCCGAACATAGCTGCGCATTTGCAAAAATGGAATGCACGCATAAAAATCCTGCCAGTGCCCAACATTTTAATTTGATTATCCCGGTTAATTTCAATTTTTTTATTGTTTTTCAAACCTTCATTGTAATACGTTGACCTGGCATTTGTTGCTCATGCGATCAATTTTTTAATTATTCGGTTGTTTAAACTTTAGAGGTAGCAAGAGTTTTGTATCAGATATTGGCGGAACGGAAGTAAAAATAAGTCAAAGATTATTAAGATTCCAATCTTGAAATTTTCTTTTCCGGTTAAGTGTATATGTGAAATACTTGTGCAGACTTCTTCTCGGGGAAGGTCACGGTAGTAAACGAACAAATATCCCTTGTTTTTATTTTTATAATCCGTTAAAAAACGATCTTGTCCTGTTAACTTTCAGGTCGCGAAGGATCGGAGATTTTGGACTTAGGTTGATGCTGTAATACCGTGAAATGCCAATAGGTGAAATACTAATGGACATTTGCCAGCAATGCAAGTCGCGTGAAATGGACATTGTCAACATATTAATCTGTGCCTGGGAAATATTATAATATCCCTGCACGCCCATTTGCCATTTTGGGGTAACATTAAGGGTTCCTCCGAAATTAAGGTTTTGCGTAAGCTTACCTTTAAAAGCCTTGTTCTTCGAGTCAAAAGACTTTTGATAATTTAACGCGTAGGAAAGATTTACCGACCAGGGAATATTAAAATCAGCAAATTCGCCGGGGTTGTTCCTGATGTATGCAAGGTCGCTATTGTATTGGTCTTGTCCGTATAATGCCTCGTCTTCGGCCGTTTGGTCGGGCTTTATACCGGCTTTTTCGCCCGTTTTTTTATTGCCGCCTTTGAAGGAGCTCGACAACGAAACACTGGCATGGGTCATCCTGCCCAAAGAAATGGGTTTCCGTTTCCAGATTAATTGATCAATATCCCTTCCGGTACTGTCAACTTCATAGGGATTAAAAGAGGCGTTGGTCGTAAAATTGATCTTGTTGAACAAATTGGTGGAGGCAACCGCCGAAATATTGGAAAAATGATGGAAGTCTACCGGGAAAAAATTATAGCTTCCGTTGACACTAAAAGCATCGAGAAGCGACACTTTTTTTAATGCATTGCCCGTATCTTTTTTATCGCGCACTTTCATGGAAAGATTATTTTCCAGGCCAAAGGAAAAACCTCCAAACCGGCCATTGGTGTAGGGGCCGTTAAGGTTGTAGGAAGTAGGGAAAAACGGGAGGACTGTCGTCTTTCCTGTTGAATCCAATGTGGTGGTATAATAATTATTCCGGTTAAAGTTAGGTTGATAACTTAGCGATAAGGTAGGCCTGATTTCGTGGCGTATTGCCTGGATCTTGGAATTTTTATTTTTTGACTGGAACATACCGAAAATTCTTGTAGAAATGCTTAACCCAAACGACATTTGTCTTGCCGTATAAAATCCCTTTTCTACCAGCGTATCCACCTTACCGGCGGCCTGGTCCCATCCCAGCGTTACCTTACTTTGGTACCAGGTTTCATCATAGCTTACCGATGGCGCCAGTTGAAAAACGCCCATTTCGGGCAGTGATAAACTGATCGGTACCCTGTTACGCACGCCCCATTGAAGGTTGTCTTGAATCTGGCGGGTAATGTCCTCATGGCCGGTGGAGTCACTGAAGGAAAACTGGTTTTTGGCGTCCATGTTATATCCGATGCCCAGATTTTCGTACCATTTTAGGTCCCCGACTGCATCTTTTCTCCTGAACGGATAGATGGTTGTCATGGTAAAACCAAGCGTAGGAAGGTTGATATTAAATGACTTTTGTTGGGTGTTTTGTGAGTGATTGGCGCTAAGGGTAAGGCTGAACGGCAGATCCTGCCATCTTTTGGAGTATGAGATAGAAGACTGCATCTGGTTCTGGAAATTAACTACCGGATCATTCTGAACCTGCCTGTTAAAAGAGCTGCTTCCTGCATTCACATTAGCCGAGAACGTTACGCCTGGCCGCGACTTTGTATCAGCGCTGTGGCTCCAGCTGATATGAAATGATTTGTTTTTCTGAAAATCCGGATCGCCTTTAAAATTCAAATTGAACTGCTGAATATCCAATGATAAATTGCCGCCGTAGTGATATCTCTTCGAATACCGCGGGTTCAAATGCAGTGCCCATCCACCATACGAATAGATATCTGACCGGATAACAATATCCCAGTAATCATTGATCACTTTGTAATATCCCAACCCTTCAAGGCCAAGTCCTTTTTGCTGGTTTACCGTAAAATTCGGAGACAAAAAACCAGAATGTCTTCCCTGGTTCAGGGGATAAATGCCAAACGGGAAATAGATGGGGATAGGCACACCTTCAAATTCCGGGTGAACCGGCCCTGAGATGGCAACTTTATTATTGATGAATTTTATTTTATTTGCCACAAAGGCAAAATGCGGTGTATCAAGATTACAGGTAGTAAACCGGCCCCGCAACGCGTAAAAAACATCGGGACTTACCTTCTTGATTACCTTGCCATATACATACATTTCTCCCTGTTGGGTGTAAGTTCCTTTGGTAAGTCCTTTGCCGGTTTTCATGTTAAAACGGATGGAGTCGCTTTGCGAAGTGAAGTCTGAGGACTTGTACGTGGGAAAGGCGATCACCTTACCGGTGCTGTCTCGTTTGCTCGCGGCAACAATATCCCCGGAGGCTTCGTCAAAGGTGATTATGGGCCCTGTAAGTTTATTGTCTTTATAATTGGTAGTTACTTTATTGCCATAAAGCGTAACCGTTTTTCCCGTTACGTCAATCACCATAGAATCATCCGCAGCATATGCTACAGGGGCTTCCAGTGCGTTTTTAGCAAGATTATAATGGATGGTGTCTGCCCGTTTTTGGGTGATGGCAGTATCGTTAGCCGGCAGTGAATCAACATTTTTTAAAGAAATTGAATCTGTGGATTTTGAAGGAATTGAATCTTCGAAAATGTTATTTTTTGCAGGGATGGAGTCGTTTATTAATTTTTGCTTTTTTGCAACAGAAAAATGGTTTTCCTTTGAAGAAAATAATTCTAAGCCTGGCTTGTTGGAACCATTGATAACAAACTCTTTTATGAAATCCAGGCCGCTGCTGTTTACTGCTGAATTCAAAAACACAACCAGGAAAGCTGTAATAGCAACCGGTAAAATATTTGATGAGCTAATTTCGTTTCTGTTTTGCATAGCAGTAAGGCAACAAAAATAGAGATAATCCAATTAAGGTTATGTGAAGATTAAGAAGAATTGTATTGACCCATTTAAAACCAATATTTGCAAATGTTTGAATTAAAAAAATTGAAGCTTTATTTACCAATTAAAATTTTATTTCTTTTACTTTTTCTTTTAGTGTGTTTCAATACCCGGACGTTTGCACAAACTCCCCGTAAAATAAAAACAATAATTGTAGATCCGGGGCATGGTGGTTCAGATCATGGAGCCCATGGCGAATATGAGGGAACTCTTGGTTCGCTGGAAAAGAATATCACGCTTGCAATCTCAATGAAGTTGGTGGCCGATCTTAAAAAAGCGATGCCCGATGTAAATATCATCCCAACAAGAACAACGGATGTGTTTATGAATGTGCATGAAAAAGCCCAATTTGCGAATGATCATCATGGTGATCTTTTTGTTTGTATCCATGCAGACGCCGTTACGCTCAAAACAGGCTCAAGGATTGTCGGTTACAAAACAGAAACCTATCATACCTATCATTATGTAGGAAAAGGAAAATCGAGAAAAAAAGTTTATACCAAACATACGCGTAAGGTGCCTGTCAGGCATTATTACAAAATCCCCACAAGCCGCAAAGGAACGAGTACTTTGATATTGGCGGCGCGGCAAACCAACGATAAGATAAAGGCTTTGGAAGAAGGTGATTTGGGTTTTAATACGGATGACGATGACAGCACTGCCAATATCAATTATGACAGTCCCGAATACAAAGCAAGCGCACTTTTGTATTCGCAGAATTATTTCAGGAAGAGTTATCAGCTCGCTTCGCTGGTGCAGCAGGAGGTGGCCCAGGAAACCGGGCGACCAGACCTGGGAGTGTGGCAGCGTGAAAAAGGATTATGGGTATTGCATGCTACGCAAATGCCTGCAGTATTGATAGAAACCGGGTTTGTGGCCAACTACGATGACGAACGGTATCTGAATAGTGAAAAAGGCCAGGAAGAAATTGCCCAGGCCATTACTGACGCATTGGTGAAATACAGGAAAATGGTAGAGACGCCCAAAAACCTGGCCAATACTAACGGCGACAACAGCACTGCCAAATAGAACCAGGCTTTACCCGGTAATTTCATCCGATTTTTATACCTGTTGTTTCATTTTAATTCTTAATTCATTTGTTGCTAACTGCGAATGAAGTTTCCTATTTTCGCATAATACTTTCAGGCGTAAAAAACCTTGACTACTTTTATTACGAAATAATACCAGATGAAAATAAGCAATGAAACAAAGATCGGGGTGATGGCGATTATCGGGGTGGGCATGCTGATCATAGGATTCAAATATCTGAAAGGGAGCGGTATATTCAAAAAAGAAAAACATATTTATGCTGTTTACGCCGATGTACAGGGACTGAAACAATCCAACCCCGTGGTTATTAATGGCCTGCAGATAGGTAGAATAGCCAACCTGGATGGTGGTAAGGATATGAAAAGAATTTTGGTGACTGTTTCTCTTACCAAAGATGTAAACATTCCCAGCAATTCGTTGGCTGTTATCAATCCAAACCTGCTGGGCAGCCCTACCATGGAAATTCAACTGGGAGACGCCAAAACTTATTTACAAAATGGCGACACGTTACTTACCACCCTTAGTGGCGGCGCGTTTGACGAGGCGATGAAAATTATAAACCCTGTTTTGTATGAAGTGAGAAACGCGGTAAAGTCACTTGATTCAGTGCTTATAACCGTTACCAACGTTTTTGATGTGCGAACAAAAGACAATATCAAAAGTATTTTGGCGAACGTAAACACAGCCACGGCTTCTTTTGTGGTTACTTCACAATCGTTGCAGAAACTGGTGGATATTCAAAACGGAGCGCTTGGGCAATCGTTGGAAAATATGAAAGCGTTTACATCCAACCTTAATCAGAATAACAATCAACTGGACAGCATCATGAAGAATACCGAGGCTTTTTCAAAGAAACTCTCCACGCTGGATTTGAAACGCACGCTTGATACTTTACAGTTGGCCATCAATAATTTTAAGGAAGGCGCAGCAAAGATCAACAGCAAAGACGGTTCTCTAGGGCTTTTGCTAAACGATAAAACGTTATATCAAAATCTTGAAAGCACTTCAGATAAATTAAATATTCTTCTCGACGACATTCGCGTTCATCCGAAGCGGTATGTTAACATTTCTGTGTTTGGTAAGAAAGATAAAGGTGAATACCTCACCGCGCCACTGATTGATGATACCTTAAAAGTGGTAAAGAAATAATATGTTTCAAAAGCTGAAATATTTCTTCTTCATTTTTTTTTTAGGCCCGGGTTATGTTTCCTTCGCACAGATTACGCCTCCTCAAACTCCGGCGCCAACGGATACGGTAAGAGAATTTGAGATTATCCGTGGCCCCAGTATGCGCGCCATTAAAATTGATTCGAACACCACCCTCCAAACCATCGCGGGAGGAGCAATTATTCAACAGGGAACCACGATATTTCATAGTGACAGCGCTGTGGTAAATCCTTTTACCCATGTGATGGAAGCCTTCGGAAATATTGAAATCAACCAGGCAGATACGGTGCATACTTACAGCCAGTATCTTAAATATTTGGGTGTTGAAAAAATAGCCTACCTGAAAAACAAAGTAAAACTTACCAATAAAAGCGGAACACTTTTTACCGACGACCTTGATTACAATATGCAAACCGGTATCGGCAATTTTCACAACGGAGGAAAAATAATCGAAGGCAAAAGTGTGATCACGAGCGTGGAAGGAACGTATTATGATGATACAAAAGATATTTATTTTAAGAAGAATGTAAAGCTGGATGAACCCAAAAAACACATTCGTGCGGATTCGCTTTTGTACAACATGCAAACCCGGCAAACTACTTTTATCAGTCCTACAAATATTAAAACGCCCGAGGTAGAAATCAATACCAGTAATGGAACTTACGATCTTAATAGCGGCAATGCATTTTTCACCAACCGCGCCACGGTAAAGGATAGCAGCGGCCGGTTGTATTCTGCCAATACTATGGCGCTTGAAAATAAAACCGGCAACGCCCAACTTGAGGGAAACGCTGTTATTATAGATTCAGCGGGCGGTTATACCCTCATTGCCAACCAGGTTTTCATGAACAAAAAAAAGAATTCCTTTCTTGCTACGCGAAAGCCGGTATTGATCATCAAACAAAAAAATGACAGCACATACATTGCTGCAGATACTATTTATTCAGGCTTTACCACTTTTGTAAAAAATGAAAACAAAGTCTTGCAAAATGATTCAACGATCAATGTAAATGTTTCTGAAAATCAAAAAGTGCAGGAAACCATTGCGCATGATTCTACCGAACAATTTTTTCTGAAGCACCTGAAAGAAAAAACAGATTCAATAAAAAGAAATCCGGAAGACGATTCTTCAGGCATTTCAGAAAATATTCGTTCTTTAAAGGATAGTTTACCTGTTCAGCTAAAAGATACCTCTCTATTCATTCCGGAAAAGCCGCCGGGAGATTCTTTAACGAAGAAAGATTCGGTAGAAAAAGAAATAACAAAAAGGATTTTTGCAGATTCTTCAAAACCTGCCCCGGAACCGCTAAGAAGCATTACGGACTCCTTACAAGTTGATTCAACAAAAAAGATCATTTCGTCAGCTCCCGATAGTTTGAGAATTGAAGGGAAAGGAATTGCCGACTCTGTGAATAAATCGGATACGGCTATACGTTATTTTTTGGCTTTTCATCATGTGAAGATCTTTAATGATTCTTTGCAAAGCGTTAGCGACAGTATGTTTATCTCTTCCAAAGATTCTGTTTTTCGATTGTATTATAATCCGGTTGTGTGGAGTGGTAATACTCAAATTGCCGGCGATACCATCTTTCTTTATACAAAGAATAAACAGCCTGAAAGGTTGTATGTTTTTGAAAGCGGGTTGATAGTAAACAAAACAAAAGAAGGTTTTTTTAACCAGATGTCGGGTAAAACGATCAATGGGTATTTTGTAGATGGGAAGATTGATTATATGCGCGTGAAAGGAAGCCAATCGGAAAGCATTTATTATATGCAGAACGACGACAGCGCCTACATAGGAATGAACCGTGCTACAGGGGATGTGATCGATCTTTATTTTAAAAACCAGGACTTGCATAAAGTTATTTTTATTAATTCGGTACAGGGAACCATGTACCCGATGGATCAAATTCCGGAAGAGCAGAAAGAATTAAAAAACTTTAAATGGTTGGATGCCGAACGACCCAAAAACCGTGCGGAATTGTTTGAATAGTGAATGGTGAATTGTGAATTGTTTGAGAACAGTAAATCAACAATTAATACTGATTTTTATTTTGCTTTTATTTTCGTTTCACCTTGACCGTTAGTTTGTTTCTTCAAACACTTTTTATTCAGGGGAAGAATCAGCCGTTGTTTCTGCTTTTTCATTATCGCCCACCTTGATATCAGGGAAAAAAGAAACGAGCAATAAAACAACCGAACTAATAATTACACAATATAGTCCGTATTCTTTTTGGGGGCAATAGCCCTTATAGCAGGAAGTAAATATCACGTAGGTTTTTAGCAAATAACCAAGGTTGAGCGCAGCAAAAAAGATCAGTGTTCTCTTGGCCCATATTTTATTTACGAAAATTAAAACAAGCGATGTCGCTGCAAAAAAACTAAAAACCATTCCGGGCTTGCCATACACGTTTTGCTCGGTAAAAAAACCCGTAAAAGATTTGTTGAGATCAGGATAATAAGCCCATGGAAGAAAACAACTGACAACAAGGGCTATACAGGCAAGAGGGCCAATGACTTTATAATATTTCATAATTCAGTTCTGTAAAAATCGTGACTCTTTTTAGCTGCAATGTTAGTCCATTTTTAGTTATTGGCAGAGTGTAGGTTTAGAGCTGTTGTTGGCGTCCGCGCCAACAATTTTTATTTTGGTTGTCAACTCCTGCTGGTTTTCTTCTTTCTACTTTGGCAATACGGTTACAATTATGCGCCTATAACCTGATAATGCCGGTGTTCCTTTATCGGTAACTTTAAGTATAATATGAATAGTCTCTTTCTTTTCAACTTCAGGGGCCACCACATAAATGCTATGTATATTTTCGGCCGTCATGTTAATTGATTTTTTATAGGAACCGGCCTCAGGATATTCGAACCATAAATAACTGATACTATCTCCGTCAGGGTCTTTACTGGCACTGGCATCCAGGCCAAAACCTTCACCCGATTTTACAGTTAGGTGGTCTGGCTGATTCAAAACCACAACCGGCGGATGATTGGCTTCTTTATAGGTTTCGGTGCACCAGGCCATTCGCGCAGCGAAATCATTTTGAAAATCATTTCTCCAACGCCACAAAGTAACTTTGTAACCGGTAAAAGTTGCAGTATCTTTTGCAATTGCGCGTCCATATTCTTTAGAAATAAACGGCGAATAACTATCAATTGCGTTCGTCCAGATGGCTCTTGTCTCGGGTTCAAACGGAACACCGGAGCTTCCTTTTTTCTCTTTGGAAAAATCAGGTTTGTACAATTCGTAACGGCCTCCCCAGCCGCCCCAATCAGGATGCTCAGGCACATTTAACCCGTTAGGAATTAATGACAGCCATGAGGGAGTGTCTCCTTCCATTCCGTAAGCAACGTCAGGATATTCAGCTCCGAGGGGGCCATGCCCTTGTTGAATATTTTTTGCAAGCCAGGTATTGCTGATCACATCGTTGTTTATCCCTTTGATAAAACTATTAATTCCGGTCCATGTTGCACTACCGTAATCATCTCCCGGGCTTACAATATAAAATAAATCCGGAAAATTATTTCTCATCCAGATGCCACTGTCGTCCTGGTCGGATATGGTGTACACCCTTAGTTTGGCAATTAATCTTTTTGCTTCGGCTGGTGATTGGGTTTCTTTTATTTTATACAACGCCTGTGCAAGTGTATTGGCGCCTCCCCAAACGGTGATCCATAACGGCCGTTCATCTTTTTCTTCCAGTACTTTTATAATCCAGTCCGAACCTTGTGAGTCTTTTCCTTTTCCAACGCCTTCCATGCCATATTTTGGCAGGCCTTGTTTCACGCGCTTCAAGAGAGCATCTGCGGTGGGGAAACCTGCCTGGTTCATCAAAAGATTAGGTTGTACTTTTCCATAAGCTTCAATCAATTTTCTTATTGCGCCAGGAGCCACACTCGTTTTTTTCCAGACTGAGGTGGTCGCAATTAATCCTTTAATATCAATTTCGTTTGAATAAAGTAATAAACGAATAAAAGATTCCGTATCGTCGACTTCAGCTTCTATATCAGATAATACAATCACCCTGTGTTTTTGATATCCCTGGGCGTATAATGATATTGAATTAAACACCAGGAGAATGAAGAAAAGAGAATAAAATTTTTTCATATGGTAAATATAAAAAGCAATAACTAAAGGCTGACTCTTCTTATAAAATAATTATTTCTGTAAAAACAGGGGAGCTGTTTCAAACGGGCAACTCTAGTCATCGCGATTGTTCATTTTTTGAAGCCATGTGTTTAGGCGGCGGCATCCAGAATAAAAATCTCAATTAAAAGTTCGTTCACTGTGCCTCTTATTAATTTTTGTTGCTATTGATATTAGTTAAGACTGCAATTTTACCGGCAACGTTTCCGTAAATAAATTGGCTGCTTTATAAAAGCGTTTCTATTTTTGAAAGAGTTATTGCTTCATCAAAATATTTCTAATGAATTTTTTCAAAACAAGATTTCACTTTCTTTTTTTCACATCTCTATTCTTTTTTTCATGTTTTAATACGGCAAACGCACAGGTAAAAAACAGCGACTGGTACATTGCACATGCGCCGTTTAAAATGCCACAGGTAATCGTTCCGTCATTTGCTGATAAATCCTTTTCGATTGTAGATTATGGCGCTGTGGGCGATGGACACACTTTAAATACCGAAGCTTTTGCCAAAGCGATCAATGCCTGTACAAATGTCGGAGGCGGCAAAGTGATTGTGCCTGCAGGCTTGTGGCTTACAGGCCCGATACAATTAAAAAGCAATGTAAATCTCGTTGTAGAAAGAGGCGCGTTAATACAAATGACTAAAGATCATTCTCAATACCCGATGATAAAGGCATCATCAAAAAGTACGAATTTTGTGACAGCATCACCCATTTACGGATACGGCCTTGAAAATGTTGCCATCACCGGCGAAGGAATTATTGATGGGGCAGGAGAGACCTGGCGCCCGGTGAAGAAAGAAAAAGTTACAGCTTCGCAATGGAAAGATTTTACCTCTTCAGGAGGCACGTTAAGTGATAACGGTAAAATCTGGTGGCCCACGAAAGAAGCGATGGAGGGGGAACATTATGTAAAAGAGCTTAAAAAGAAAAAAGAAGATCTGAGCGCGGAAGATTATCTGCCTGCGAGAGATTACCTGCGGCCGTACATGGTTTATTTAATCAACTGTAAAAATGTTTTATTAAAAGACGTAACGATCCGCAATTCGCCCAAGTTTGTTTTTTATCCAAACAGTTGCTCCAATCTTACCATGGACCACGTAAATATTTTTAATGACTACTGGGCGCAAAACGGGGATGGTATTGACATCAGCCGCTGTAAGAATGTGTTGATTTACGATTGTAATGTAAGTGCCGGTGATGATGGTATCTGTATGAAATCGAGTGGAAGCAGCGATGATGGGTCGCCGAATCTTGAAAATGTAGTGATTGCAAAATGCGTGGTATATCGCGGGCATGGCGGTTTCGTAATCGGGAGTAATACGGATGGCGGAATGCAAAATATTTTTGTTGATGATTGCAATTTCATAGGAACAGATATTGGCGTGCGCGTTAAAAGCAATGCAGGCCGTGGGGGATTGGTAAAAAATATTTATGTAAAAAATATTTTTATGAAAGATATTATTCACGAAGCAATATTATTCAACACCTATTATGAAGATATGCCTGCCGGAAAAATTAAGAGTAATGGTCCACTAAAAATCCGTGATAAAACGCCGCATTTCACTGATTTTTATTTCGATAGTATTTACTGCAAAGGCGCTGAAAAGGCTATATCCGTTACCGGTTTACCTGAAATGCCGGTGGACAGTATTTATTTCAAAAATATGATGATCACTGCAGATAAGGGTTTGGAAACTACGGATGCTAAAGATATTTTTTTTGAAAATGTACAACTCTTTCTGCCTGATCAGCGTCCGGTTATTTTGAATACCGATAAGAAAAATTATTTAAGGAGAGTGGATTGAAAATAGAAATTCTTTTGAAGAATAATATTGCAGTAAACTAATGAATAAGCTTTATTTTTATTTTAATATAAGCTGATTTCAATTCTTCTTAAAATTTACACACATTAAAAAGTTTTTAAATTCTCTTGTTATTTGTTTTGTTGGATTAATGTCCTGTCATTTTCCGAACAGGAACCCCGGGAAATTAAAATTTAATCCCGCGTCAAATACTATCTATTATTTTTCCCTCATAAAATTTCACGTTAAAAGCTGGCCATATCAATCCAGGTCGATGAAGGTCTACGATTCAGTTTACTTGAAATTTTCGTTACAAAAATACCGGAAGAATGATACACTAACCTTAGTTAAATTGGCATTTAATCTTTTTCGCTGGAAAAGAAGATTTAACGTGAATTATCAAAGGGACTCTGCCCATGCGCTTCCGATATACGTAGCTATCAACGATAGTGGACAAGCAGAGAAGGTAGAGGGCGTTGATGAATTAATACGGGATGTTGAAAATGACAGCGCTACCGGCAAATATCTCGGCGGCTTAATTCCTGATCAAATAAGTGCAAGTGCAATTACAGACATGCTCAATATGGTTTTTTCAGAAATACCTGTAAGAAAGGTTATGGTTAACAATACCTGGATAACTGATTTAACGTTGATCACAAATCATCCTGTTCATATTAGCAATTTCAATGTTCTTAATAGCCTCGATGGTGATACCGCGACCATAGAAATTCAATCAAATGTTTTTGAAAGGCGTTCCCCGGGGGATGAAGCGTATATTAACGGAGAAGGAAAAGGCGTCGCTCTTGTAAATTATTCAACAGGCATTCCTTATTTGTATAAAACTGAGTCAGACGTGGTAACTACCACCAGTTATTATGATATACAAGACATCCAAAGTTTTACGGTAAAACTGGATTCATGCATAAAACTGAAGTGCCTAAAATAGTGTTATTTTCGTTTAGGCTTACCCGTTATTCTCATTCTTTTCCCTTTTTCATACTCGATTCGCGCAAAATTAATTCGGTGTCAAGGATCTTGGTTTCAAATTCTGTCACTGGTCTCTTGCTTTCGATCATCTGTATCAGCATTTCAGTAGCAGACTGCCCTATCTGGAAAGCCGGTTGCCTTACCACCGTCATCGGAGGGTCAAACAATTCTCCCACCTTGGTATTGGTAAATCCTGCAAAACCTACTTCCCTTTTGGGTTTCATGTCTTTTAATATTTTAAAACAAACGGTAGTGATACGGTCTCCCGCTGTAAAAATAGCATCTGGTTTTGTTTTACTTTTAAATAATGAAGTAACCGCGTCTTCAATTTCATCAGCGATCATGCCACCATGATTACAATGTCTCACCAGCGCTTCATTAAATGGAATGTTGTGTTTTTCCAACGCTTCTTTGTAACCCTGCAATCTTTCTTTAGTTATCGATAAATACGGTGCGCTGGTAAGATGCGCGATCTTTTTAAATCCCTGGTAAATCAAATGTTCTGTTGCCTGAAAAGCCCCTAGTGAATTATTGGCCGTCACTTTATGCGTATCAATTTCATCAGTGATCCTGTCGAAAAAAACGATGGGTAATCCTTTTTCATACAATTCTTTTAAATAAGAAAGATCAACTGTTCCGCTGGAAAGCGAAATTAATAATCCATCCACTGAACGTGAAGCATGATGCATCACGTTTACTTTTTCTCTTTCTTCTGATTCGTGGCTTTGGGTAATGATAACGTGGTAGCCCCGGTTATAGGCGATTGATTCAATCCCGTTGATCGCCTGTGAAAAAAAGTTATTGGCAATTTCACTTACCACCACACCAATGGCGCGGCTTCTTCTTTCTTTTAAACTTAATGCAACAGGATTAGGCCGGTAATTTATTTTCTCTGCATATTCAAGAACGATCTTTTTGGTTTCTTCACTTATCTCATAACTGCCTCTCAGCGCGCGCGAAACTGTAGAGGTGGAAAAGTTCAATGCTTTGGCAATATCTTTTATAGTAACGGTATCAAATCTCATGGCAGAAAATTCGTGATTTATTTTTAAAAAACCACGTTAAAAGTACCAAATAATAAGCGGTTTTAATTTATTCACAAAATTGGAAACGTTATCGGGAACGATTGCATAAAAATACTTTTAAATCTGCGGTTCATCCTAATAAATTATCAGTACACTTGCTTATTGACAGTATGAGAATTCTGCTTAAATTCTCTATAAAAATGCATTGCTTGTAATTATGAAATCAATAGACCTTTTTAATCTTTCCGGTAAAATCGCTCTCGTCACAGGCTGCTCGCGCGGCATAGGAAAGGCAATGGCAATTGGTCTTGCTGAAGCAGGTGCCGATATTATTGGTGTTTCATCCAGCCTTTCGGCTGATAGCGGTGTTGAAGCGGAAATTAAAAAACTGGGGAAAAAGTTCTTTTACTATAAAGTGGATCTTGGAAACAGGAACGAGTTATATGATTTCATATCTGATGTAAAAGTTCACATCCTAAAGTTGATATCCTGGTAAATAATGCAGGCATTATAAAAAGGAGATCCTGCTGTTCAGCATACAGATGAAGAATGGGATTCTGTTCTTTCTATCAACCTGGATGCTGCGTTTATCCTTGCCCGTGAGTTTGGAAAAGAAATGGTAAAGAGGGGAGAAGGTAAAATAATATTTACCTGTTCGTTGCTTTCTTTCCAGGGTGGAATTAATGTTCCGGGATATACAGCAAGCAAGAGCGCTGTTGCGGGTTTGGTAAAAGCGCTTGCCAATGAGTGGGCTTCCAAAGGTGTTAATGTGAATGGAATTGCCCCCGGTTATGTGGCTACTGATAATACTGCGGCGTTAAGAGAAGATAAAGAAAGAAATAAAGCGATCGAAGAAAGAATCCCTGCAGGCAGGTGGGGAACTCCCGATGATTTCAAAGGCCCTGTTGTGTTTTTAAGTTCTGCTGCTTCTGAATATGTAAATGGAGAAATATTAACGGTTGATGGTGGCTGGATGGGCCGGTAAAAATTTAAAAGTTTAATTAATAATAATAATGGAAGAAAGATTTGAACACAATCCGAATGAAGTAAAACAAATGAACACTTCTCAATTAAGGAGTGCATTTGCAATTACAGATCTTATGAAGACCGGTGAAATTAATTTTGTGTATTCACATTATGACAGGATGGTAATTGGAGGTGTAGTACCCGCTGAAAATGAAATTGCCTTAAAAACTTATCCTGCTTTAAAATCTGATTTTTTCCTTGAAAGACGAGAAATGGGGATCATCAATATTGGCGGCGATGGAAGAGTAACCGCCGATGGAAATGAGTTCCCTCTAAGCAGGCTTGATTGCCTTTACCTTGCAAAAGGGACCGGAGAAGTTTCCTTTGCAAGTGATGATCCGGCAAAGCCTGCTTTTTTCTATCTTCTGTCTTCCCCTGCTCATCATGCTTATGAAAACAGGTTGATGAAAAAAGCGGAAGCGGTTACTGAAAGCCTTGGAGATGCTAAAACCAGCAACGAAAGAGTTATTTACAAATACATTCACGAAAACGGAATTAAAAGTTGCCAGTTGGTAATGGGGGTAACCATTTTAAAAGAAGGCAACGTATGGAATACCATGCCTGCGCATACACATCACCGTAGGATGGAAGTGTATCTCTATTTTGATGTTCAGGAAAGCCAGCGTGTATTTCATTTTATGGGACAGCCTGAAGAAACCAGGCATCTTGTTTTGGAGAATCATGAGGCGGTAATATCTGCTCCGTGGTCTATTCATGCAGGTTGCGGAACTTCTGCTTATTCTTTTATATGGGGAATGGCAGGAGAAAATCAATCTTTTGCGGATATGGATTTTGTAGAAATTAAAAATTTAAAATAAAACTGTGGTGCCCAAATAGGAAATAATCCTACTGGCCTTGCCAAAGGAGTTTGATATCGAAAGTTTGATTTGGTATATATAAACTCAAAACTTTCCTGGTTTAATAAAATACAAATAAGCAGGAAGAAATACACCATTCTTCTGCGAATATGCGTTACCGTATGTTCTATCTTATTCATATAATCTCCTGATCGTTTTTATCAATTCTTCCGGCCTTATCTCATCAATGGCATCCAAACCGTCATATCTGATCGTCCCCGATTGGCCCATGCGTAATAAGGTATCAGTTTTATTTTTATAGGTTTATAGGATGTGTTTACTTCTTTATACAAAGTATCTGTCCAATTAGTTTTTTGTAACAACCTGGCTTCCCCGGTTAATGCCATTACATTTCCAATGTCAATTTTCATTGGCACGGGTTGCAATTTTATAGAAGCGGGAATCATCACATCAAACACATTTTGATGGGGCAAATCCGGCGATTCTAAACAGTAAACGATTGGTCCACGCTTTACGGCTACCTGGTTTTTGGTTGCTTCTACCAAAGGATTGCTTTCTAATAAAGTGGCAGGCATATCCAATAACAATTCAATTTTATCGCCTGCTTTCCAATGACTGCCTGCAATCACAAAGCCATTTTCCATCTTGTTTTCTATAGATAAAATATTATTGATCTTTAGTGTGTAGTTTTTGCACCAGCCAGGTATCCTTAAATAAATATTTACCGGTTTTGCAACGGTCTCTTTTATGGTTACCGTTATCTTTCCGTCCCATGGATAGTTAGTGGTTTGTTCCAGTTCCAACTTTGTGCCATCATGCAATTGAGTATTGAGTTTGTTGCCTCCATACATATTTATGTACAAACCTTTCTCACCGATGCTGTACATATAATCATTTACCTCAGCAATAGTGCGAACAGCATTGGGCGGACAACAATCGCTTTTGCTGATATATTTTTGGCGGCCACCGCTCCAACGCAAATCATACGGATAATCTTTTGAGACCGCTAACGGATTGGTATAAAAAAATTTATTGCCATCCATGCTGATTCCGCTTAATACGCTGTTATAAAGTTCGAGCTCAACAATGTCGGCATATTTCGATTCGCCGGTTAATAAAAACATGCGCCAGTTCCACAACACATTGCCTACGTTGGCACAGGTTTCATTGTGTGCTGTTAAATTCGGCAACTGGTAATCTTTACCATAAGCCTGTTGTATTTTTTCAATAGAATCCGGGTTGTAAGAGATACCTGCTTTTGATAAACCATCATACAAAGCACCACAGCCGCCTGTTACATACATTTTATGATTTACCACGTCATCCCACATTAAATTCAACGTATGCAATAAAGTGGTATCGCCTGTTTCGGCATACACATCTGCCACACCGGCAAATAAATAATTGGCTCTTACCGCATGGCCATTTACTGTTGTCATCTGGCGAAAAGGCAACCTGTCTGAATTGTCATCACTGCCTTCACTCATACCTCTCATATCAATTAATTTTTTTACGAGGTCAAGATATTTTTTCTCACGCGTTGCCCGGTATAATTCTGTTAGCCCCATATAATGCGAAGGGCAAATGGCATTACGGGCCTGCTCGGGTGTGGCATTGTTATAAAAATGAATTAGAAAATCTGCCGCCTTTTTTGCAATTGCCAATAATGTTGTTTTGCCGGTAGCACGGTAATGCACACATGCAGCGGTCATCAGGTGGCCGAAATTGTAGGCTTCAAAACTGAGCTTGTCATTAAAAAGTTCGCCCTTCCCGGTTTTCTGTTGTTCGATGATGGATTTGGTGTAGATATAGCCATCCGGCCTTTGTGCTTTAGCAATCACAGCGATGGCATCATCCATCATGGAATCTAATTTTTTATCTTTTGTGGATGCATATAATGCAGCCACTGCTTCGAGTGTTTTATAAAAATCGCCATCATGAAAAGAAGGCCCACGGAAACTCCCGGAATCCAGGCCGGCAGCGATTCTAAAATTTTCAAAAGAATAACAGAAGTCTTTGCTGTTGTAGGTAGCCCATAAATGTGGTACCATGGAATCCCTGCATACCTCAAAGCGATCAGCCCAAAAACCTTTCGTCCATTGTACATCGCTCATGCCCACGCTTCTAAGTTTTGCATGCGGGCTTTGTGTCGTATTGACAAGGCCATTTTGTGCCAAAATATTTGTAGAAAATAAAATAGCAGCAATCATTAAATACTTTTTCATGTTCAGTTTATTTTGAACCACGAAGGTTTTCTTAATGTCACTTTTTGTCTTTCTGCCTTCGTTGTTTACGATTTATAATTCACAACATAACTCTTCCCTTTCTCCACCGTTAGTTCAAACATCCCATTTCCTTTATCAACAATTACATTTTCTTTGCACACCGGTTTTATTTTACTTTTAAATTTTAATGTACCTGTACCTGTGGCACCGGTAATTTTTATTTGTTTCGCACTAACATACAAATCAATATCACCATGCGGCGTTGGCACTTTACCCTGCATCCATTGCAGGCCGCCTAACTGTGGCTGCACTGTGTATGTTTCATAACCGGGGCTGGTTGGGCTAACACCCAGGTAATATTTACCCAATAAATAAATAGGACTGGCTCCCCACGCATGGCAAAGGCTTTTGCCAAACTTGCGGCCATACATGGCATATTGTTCCAGCCCCTTTTTATTGGGATCATATTCTTCCCAAAAAGTAGTTGCTCCTAAATTCAACATGCCGCCCCAATATGATTTCATTTCTTTTAATACATACGATTGTTCGCCCATCGCACACAGGGCTTCCAATTCATAAAAGCGCATATACGGGGTTGTAATCTTTTGAATGGAATCGTTTAACAACACATGTTGTTTTACCTCCTGCTTTTGTTCTTCTGTAAAATAATTAAAGAAGATACCAAACATATTGGCATAGCGAGTTACATTATCTGTTTGTTTACCAACAACACGGCTGTGTACCAGTGCATGTTTTTGATCATTCCAGTAAAACGAAAATATTTTTGTTTTTAAATCGGCTGCCAGTTTTTTATAATCAGCAGCATTGGCTGTATCCCTGGCAATTCCGGCACATACAGACATGGTTTCTAAACTTCTTGCAAATAACATTTGCTCAAAACTTATTTCTCCTTTTTTGCTGAGTCCTGGAGCCCAATCTATAAAGGTCCAGTCGCCAGCTTTCCCTTCTATTAAACCATCTTTATTTCGCCTGCTCAAACAATAATCCATCATGGTTTGCATACGTGGATAAAATTGTTCAATGAACTTTTTGTCACCGGTATATAAATAATAATCGTAAATACTGATAAACCAATAAAAGGTATAATCCAGAATAGTATTGATATGGCTGGTAACGGGGTCTTTGCCACGCAAGGCCATTATAGTTCTTTTTACCGTTGGACTATCGAACCAGGAATAGTAATTCATAAGGTAGCTTTGATAAGCATCTCCACTCCATATCCAGCGGTCTCTTTTTATACCATCAATAAAAAATTCTCTTGTATTAAGCTGTAGCGTATATTTTGAGACATCATAAATTTTATTGACCAATTCATCTGAGCAGGTGAAAGTTCCTCTATGTTTTACATCGGAATATTCGTACAGCATACTGGCAGAATCAATGCTGATATTTCCATCGCATACAATATTTACATACCGGAATGCTTTGGATAAAGCCATTACAGAATCTGTTGCAACAGGTTTCGGAAACGAAAGCCTGTCCAGCGTCATAGCGTCATCAACGGACAATGCTTCCTCTTTTGATTCGCCATAGTACAGGTTAATTTTACCACTGCCTTTAATGCCATGCAGTTTTACGAAACCAAATGTTTCTTTACCAAAGTCAACGAGATATTGATTTTTATTTTTTGTAGTGGATACTGCATACATCTTTCTTGTTGGCAATTTGAATGCCGAAGGCGGGTGCAGCGGATCATTAAAATTCCAACTGCCTGCATTAAGCCATTTGGTTGCAGAAATATCAGAAGTTTTTCCTGATTCATCAATCCATTCTTTGTCTTCAAAAGTTACGAGCCAACTGGTATCACTTTTAATTGTTTTACCCTGAACAAAAATAGCAGGGACATTTGCCTGGTTCCACACTTTTAAAGTAATCTTATGTTGGCCTGCCGGTATCCTAATTTTATTAACTCCTGTTTCAAAAGCTACGCCATCTAATTTAAGGTTGTAGGTGCCTTCTACATATACAGTAACTTCTTCCGGTTCTTTTAGATAAACTGTTTTATCAAAATCGATTAATACATAATGGGAATCCATCTTCCAGAAGGGTGGAAAAAAAGTATTGCGATCGGTACGCCGGTTTTGCATTTTGTTGGCGAGGTTGATTTCAAAATCGCCGGGATACCATATCCAGGTTTGTGCGTTTGCCTGAAACGTAAAGCCAAAAAGGACACAAAAAAGGACAAGATTTTTTTTCATATACGTTTTATTGATCTGTCTAAACATTTACCTTGTATTTATATTCATTAATATTCTTCAACTACCGGTTTACCGTCCATCCATGCAATCATATTAAGCACCAGGTAATTCCAGTTTTGAAAACCTTTATTTAATAAGGGCTCTCCTGTATCGGGTTCGTAGTATTCATGCAGTGCTCCGCTTTTCTCAAAGTCTTTTCCAAACAACATGATTGTTTTATTGGCCAGTTCTTTAGCTTCAGCGGTATAGCCGTATTTAACCAGCCCTTTAAATACCATATAATTGGATATACCCCAAATAGGCCCCCGCCAGTTGGAAGGATTGGCGCTTGCCCTCACACTATACATTTTTTCCATTTTGGAAAGTGTTCTCACTCCAAAAGGGGAATTAAAAGTTTTTGGATTGGAAAAATGTTCTTTCACCATTCGCTCCGCCTGTGCCGGTGTTGCAATACCTGCCCACATAGCCATGAAACCGGTCCATTCTTCAATGCGTTGAATTAAACAATCATAGTCACGGGGATAACCACTATGAATATCAAAAGTGCGGCCGAGCGTACTATCCAGATTTTTTCCAACGGGTCTTAAGTTGATATCAACACTGTAAAAAAAACCATCCCGCTCATCCCAGCAATTCTTCTGTATCGCCGCTTTCAAATCTGTTGCATCACTTTGAAATTCCTTACCCACTTGCGGAATATGTAATTGGTCGGCCAGGTAAACCATTGCCAGCAATTCTTTATACATCAGGCAGTTTAAATAAATAGATGCGGAACTTTTCGGCGGCCTGTAAAAAGTGGCAGGGTCATTATCAACACCAATTGCTACGTCGTTTTGCCAATAATACAAACCAGTTGCCTTGTCCCTGTGGTGGGCTTTATAATTATTTACAAATGCCTGTAAGGGGAAAAATTTCTCCCTTATCCATTCGGCATTGCCCCCATTTAATTTTGTAATAAAGGCAGCATGCTGAGCCAAAACCGGCTTATGCATATTTACATTATAAATATCAGGAGGCTTTATTTTATCCGGCTTTGAATCCTCCCATATTACAATAGGAACGTAACCATCCCAATCAGTATAATTTAAAAAATTAAGCACACAACCCTGCTCATATTGTATGGCTTCCTTTTTGTCTTTTTCTGATCCTATGTCCGTTAGTATCTGGCGAAGTGCAATATCGCTTAACCAGGAATCCCAGTCCCATAGCACATTATCATACTGGTTACTTCCTGGCGTAAGAAAGGGATAAACCAATGCGCCACTAGCTTTGCGGTACATTAGTTTATAGTCTTTATAAATATTGGTTTTAATAACAGATTCCAGGTGCTTTATTGAATCGGCATTTTGGCAAAAACCGTTTAAGGAACTTGTAGCCAAAGAAAATAATAATAATATTTTTCTTATGCTTTTCATTAAAAGAGTATATTTTATTGTGATAAAGATTTTTCTTTTCTAAGTTTTTAAAGGAAGGAAGCAATACGACAAAACAGAGTTCTATTATTTATCACCCTTCAAAACTAAAACCCAATCATTTCCTTCTTTTTCTTCACCTGGCGGATTGAATCTTCGCTTTCCCTTGTTATTAAATTCTCCTATGTCAATGTGTTCGCCATTTCTTGGATTGTACCACGAGCATTTAACCATGGCACCGCCGAATCTTCCTAAATTAATTTCCAGCGTCCTGCCGTTGCAGGTATATATCATCGCATATCCTTTGCCTTTAGTTGCTGCTAAATAATTGTAACTTTTACCCTGGTTGTTTACCAGGCCCTCGTCCGGTATTCTTTCAAAATAAGGTTTTGATAACATTAATTTTTTAAGATATTGCATCTGTTCAGCGCCCGGCGAATTCAATCCTTCCTGCCAACTTTTTTTTGCACCGTAAGCCGGTTTGTCTTTACCGGGAGTATAAAACTGCATCACTTCATTGTTGCCATAGGTAAAGCCACAAGCACCTGCAAACACACTCCAATAAGCATATCGCCTTACGTCATAATCTTTCCAAACCGGTTGTGTAATGTCGTGCAATCCCTGTGGAATATCTTCGTAAGATGGTTCTCCATCCAATGTTGGCTTTGCAGGATTTAGTTTGTAATCACTATTTACGTACCGCCAGTTGTCTTCGCCGTAATGCAAAGTCTCATTGGCTGATGTATCCTGGGCATAGGTACGGTGACCGCTTTGAAACATGTTGAAATCCAGCCACGGTTCATTTTGAAACCATGTTGATGATGAATTTCTTCCTCTTGGATGAAAACTGATCAAATGATTTTTATCAATTGAACGAATGGTATTACCAATCATGTTCCACTTTTCAAATCCATCGCTGCCTTTAATGTCACCGCCGTTAATCCAAATGATATTGGTTTTATTTTTATACCGGTTGGCCAAAAATGTGGCGTATTTTTTTGCCTGTTCTAAAGAGACATTTTTAATGTTACTGCCCCAGACGGCTACCAACGCCATATAGATGCCACGCTTTGCCGCTTCGTTATCACAAAATCTACATTATCCCAATAATCATATTGGCCTTTAATTTTAAAATTATTTCCATTTGTAATTTTTGGTTTGGAGACATCAAGATGTATCAAGGCAGAATCGCCATAGGCATCAGTTCCCGACAAGTCATGAAGCAGCATCACCTGAACTACATTAAAACCTTTTTGTGCCCTGTTATCCAGGTATTTGACAGCGTCTTCCCTTTTACATTTTTTAAATAATAGCCAGCCCGTATCGCCGAGCCAAAAAAACGGTTTGCCATCCTTGGTTTGTAAATATCTTTTGTTGGCTGATACTTCTAAAGGTTGCAATTGTGCTTCCGAAATGATCGTTACAAATAATAATGCTATGGTAAAATATTTTTTCATTGAACCATGTTTGCTAATACCCTGTAATTTCTTCTAGCTTGTTAAAAAAACTTTTTTTTCTATCTGAACTTATTTTCCAATCAACAGGAACACTTTGAAATCCTGATTCATAGCCTTCTCCTTTAAACCTATAATCAAAGAATCCCCATGATGCATAAGATTGTATTGCGGAGAGAAGATTATAAGATGCTGAATCAAAATTGTAATGATCGTCTTCATTAAACAAAATAGGTTTTGGAGTATATGATTCAGCATGGCGGACCCGATCCACCAACTTCGTTATCCCATCGGGCGACTTAATTCCATTGCCATGAAGAAGAATAAAATCTGAACTTGCGATAACACTTTCATTGGGCACCGTGTTACCAGTAAAACTTGCACTAACCAAAAGTGTATTGTCGCTTATTTTGTGAACACGTTGTATTAATTCTGCAACACGTTCAGGCTGTAATATCGGGTGATGATAATGTGCATTACATTCATTGTCTATTTCAATTATTATATTTTTATATCCTTTCTCTAAAATCCAGTTAGTGATGTTATCAACTGCATTCAGAACTGCTTGTTCATCTTTTAAATGCTGATCTTGTCCAAAATAAAAATACCCAAGTATCACCACCATTCCGAGGTCGTCAGCTTTTTTCAATATTTTATTAAGCCGGCTAACATAATCAGTTCTTAGTTTGCCGGAACTATCAAATGCAGGATTAATCCATCCATGGTTACCATAGCCTAAAGGGCTTCCTCCCTGCAAGTTTAAAGTAAAAGCTAATAAACCGTGCGCTTTCCAGGCTGGCATTGCTTCAACAAATTCATTTGTATTCCTGTCGGGATCCCATTTATGGGTATCAGGATATTTAAATCCATCCCGCGTTACCGGATTGAGGTCATCAAAAATTCCCTGTACCATCCTTGAATTGAAAAGCAGCCCTTCAATTTTATTTCCGTGCCAGTACCTGTTTTTATACGTTATTTTATTGTTGATATAGAACTGTTCCCCTTTGATAGTTACGGTCGTTCTTTTCGGTTTACTGTTAAAAGAACACAGGTATATTGCTGAGAGTAGTATTCCAAATATAACCGGATATTTCATGATTTCTTTCATTTATATATATGCCCACAAAAAGGCATTAATTGTTCAATTATAGGGTCATACTCAAACTCATTTCTTTGCAATAAGACGAAGGGCTGTAAATGGCATTTCCGTCTTAAATTGAAATTTACCGGGTTTAACAACTTTCTCGGAAATTATTTTCATATTCCAGGTATCTATTACTTCCAAATTATAATCTTTTGTACCGCCGAGATTCAGCTCAATTGTTCGTCCGACATCCGTAGTATAAGATAAATAGTATTTCCCTTCTTTAAAAAGAGTGTAGATATTATTATTGAGTTTCTCAACCAGTGAACCATCATTCTTGTCAGGAATATTTGCAGGAACAGGCAGTCCTGATAGAGAAATCAATTCGGGGGTCATTTCTGTAACAGGCGCCTCCTCCATAATATGCTTAAAGAATGCAATCCTTTTTGGGCTTTCTCCCATTAAAGTTCCTCCTTTTGCCCACCAACGCACTTCAGTTTCACTTTCAGCATTATTTTTAAATGTTTCCCCATGCGTTCCGTAAACGCCGCTCAATCCGGCTTTCCAGAAATAGCTTGTCATTTCTTTGCCGGTCATATTACCCCAACTGCTTGGAACATCACCTTCATAGCGCATTTCATCAAACAGCACTGGCTTTTTATATTTTTTCCTCCACTTTATGGCATTGAAGAAATAGTAAGTTTGTGCGCTTACATGTGTTATCCATGGCCGGGTGTGATCGTAAAAATGACTTTCATCATGATACCAATTATGAATGCCCCGAAAACGATGATACGGGTCTTCTTTTTGAAGCAAGGTCCCAATGTCTTCCCAATCTATAGCCTTCTTTATTTTTGGCACATCCCACTCGTTGGCCAGCGACCACCAAACGTTACGATATGCCGATATCCTGGCAATCATATAGCGGACATATTTTTCGTTCATTTTCTTTCCCATTTGACAGTATCCCCATTTGTCATATGGATGAAAAAGGATTACGTCCGCCTGTATCCCTAATGCCATAAGTTGTGCAACTCTTTTGTCGAAGTTTTGAAAAAAGCTGAAGTTCGGTTGAGTGAAATCATTCACACTATCTGTTCTTTTGAAAGGATACATCCACGGCTCTATGTCGTTTCCATAAATATAGTACTTTGGAAAAACGCACATGCGTATTTTATTGAAAGGTGATTTAGCAAGGGTTTTGACGGTTTGATCCTGGATACTTTGCTTTACGCTGGTCCATTGATAGGCAGTGGTTCCAACCAAATAAAACGGAGAACCATCAGCGTATTTGAAATAGTAAGTGTTTACTATTTTGAGCGGGCCATGATTGTTGCCTGTCGGTTTAACACATTGAAAAGAGCCCTTGTGGTTACTCAATTTTGGCTGATTACTTTGGGTAACATAAGACCAGCTTCCTGTTCTGTCGGGAGAAAACCGAATTTTATAGATTCCATTTCCATCATAAAATCCAGGTATCGTAAACGTTTCTAGAACCATTAGTAAATTTTGCTTCCAATGTATTATCCATATAAGGATTTCCATTGGAAGGTCCTTTAAGACTCAATTCGTAAACACCCCACTTTTCTACCTTTTGAATTTTGCCTGCCTGGCACGAGTTGTCAAGTAAGAATGTAAAGGCAAGCAACGAAAATGCCCGCGATAATTTTTTAGATAAATTATTTTCATTTTAAATCGTATTAAAGTGAATGTCCCGGTTTAACCGTCATATCAAGAAGCTCATTATGTTTTGGGAACCACATCAATGATTGTTCTTTTGTATCTTGTTAATGCGGGTGTTCCATTATCAGTAACTGCAAGAATAATATGCATGGTGCCTGGTCTTCCAAATTTTTTGGGCACAATGAACCAGGCATTGGCTTTATCTGCATCTACTATTTTCAGCGGATCACCGGTTCTTGCTGAAGCTATAGTGAAAGTTCCTGGCTCACCATAGTAAAACCATTTGTAGGAAAGTTGGTTGCCATCAGGATCAACAGAGCCTTCTGCGCTTAAACGAATGGTATCACCAGGGTTCGCTGTAATCCGATCCGGAGTTTTCAGCTTTACAACCGGTGGATGGTTTGCTTCGTTATATGGCTTGATCGTCCAGTCCATGCGGGCGGCAAAATCATTTTGGTAAGCTTCACGCCAACGCCAAATGGTTGCTTTATTGTTGGTGTGCCAACTGCTGTCATTTCCAAATACTTCGTCCTTTGCATTTGTCCATAGCGGCCGGGTTTCCGGTTGCAGGAACCACTTCTCAGTATGAGGTTGATAAAATTCATAACGGCCTCCCCAACTTCCCCAGTCAGGATGTTGCGGATCTCCCAGCCCATTATTAATGAGATATAAGAAACTCGGAGTGTCACCTTCCATTAAATATTTCATTTGTGGATACTCTGCGCCAAGCGGTCCCTTGCTGCGAATGTTTTTATCGAGCCATGGATTGTCAACTAAATTAAAGTCGGCGCCTGAAAAACGGCCATGAAAATGATCGCCGCTAATACCGGTCCATGTAGCATTATGATAACCGCCGAGTGTATGAAAGCCGGGACTGGCAATATAGAAAAGGCCAGGGAATGTACTTCTTATCCATGGACCACTATCATCCTGGTCGGAGATGGTGTACACTCTAAGTTTGGACACAAACTTTTTTACAGCCTCCGGTGAACGGGTTTCCTTAACTTTCCAAAGCGCCTGGGCAAGACAATTCGGCCCGCCCCATACCAATATCCAAACCGGGCGCGGATCATTGCGATCAACTGCCTGAATAATCAAATCAGAACCGGGAGAATCCATTCCCTTGCCAACTGCATTCATCCCATAATCTTTTATACCTTCTCTTACAACTGACAATAAATAATCCGCCGTAGGAAAACCGGGTTCATTCTTTTCAAGATTGTCCCTTACTTTTCCGTAGGCTTCAACAATTTCACGGATGCGCCACGCTGCAGTTTGGTGCTGCTGGTGAACAGAAGTGGTAGCCACCAAACCTTCTACGTCCCATTCATTGGAATAGGTTAAAAATCTAACCATTGACATGGCATCGTCCGGTTCATTTTCAATATCGGTTAATACGATAACTCTTAATTTACTTGCATCTGTTTGTGCTATCATATGATTGGCAGTAAACAAACTTATTAGTAAGATTGTTATTTTCTTTATCATAGTATTCGCTTAACAAAGTTTATAATTTATTGCTTACTACTTCTTTGGCCATTCGCTTTTTAAAATAAAGTGAAAAGCGCTGTTGATAGAACCAGGTTTTGTATTTTGAATTTCGAACTTGTCATTTTTCAGAAGCCTGATTATTTCTGCTCCTGCGTAAAGTACCGGGCCATAACCATGCGTTGCATAAATGCTGGTTCCACGATAATAATAGTACGTATTATCATCTGCATAGGTTGTTCCTTCGCAAGTGCCATCTACCGCTCCGTTTGCAAGCACACGGGTATTTGTAGCATTCCATCCCATCAGTGCTACGGGGCCGTATACATGGCTTATCCATCCTTCATTTATTCCTTTGGCTATTGCATAAGTAAACATGGCAGTACATGAAGTTTCGAGGTAAGTATCATTTTTATCGACCAGGTTATGCCAGAAACCAGTGCCATCCTGCAATTCTGCAAGGCTGCGTATTTGCTGATCGATAAATATGCAGGATTTCAGCACGGCCTTTATAATTTTTAGGCAAAGCGTCCAGTACTTCTGCCATACACATTAATGCCCAGCCATTTGCACGGCCCCAATAAAACCGTGGACCATAATTTCCAGCATTTACATCCCAGCCATGAGCAAAAAGGCCTTTCTCAGGAACGATAAAGTCGCTTTGCCATTTGCAATACCTGCTTTACGGCATCGTCAAAGTATTTATTGTTTTTTGTCAGCACACCCATGTTTGCCAGGAAAGGAACCCCCATATACATATCGTCTGACCAAACAGATTCGTATTGTGGACGGTGACGGGCAAGTGTTCCGTCGGGCAGGCGAAATTGTTTATTGGAAATATAATCTGCAGTACGGTTGATCAATGGCAGGTACTTCTTGTTTTTGGTTTTGAGATAAGTTTTGATCAATGCATTACCCATAGACCCACAATCATCCAATGCTTTAAAATGAAGAATCCTTCCCCAGGGCCCTAAGCTTTTCTCAGCTTCTTTGCCAAGGCTTTTTTGGAGATAGGGCAGATTGTTTACGACATAATTAAAGAACCTGGTATTATCTGAAAAGAAGGCAGTATCACCGGTAACCTTAGTGATATAATCAAAAGCGGAAAGCACTACACCATGCGTGTAAGAATATTCGCTTGAAAAGCCATTAGATGGCATTGCATTCGGGTTTGGGGTAGAAAAATCAGTTATCTGCTTCCCGGTTTTAGAATCTATAATGGTTTGTGGACTGGTGGCTTCGTAATAGTGCCGTACCCGGTTCAGCACTCCTTTGATGCTATCTGCATTTGGTAATGTATAGGGAACAGGATAGTTCGGAATTCTTGCGGCAGGTGGTTCCTGTGCAAAGATGCCGGTACTAAAGCAAGTAACAAGCAGCGATAGCAGTAGCGTTTTATAAATGGTGGCAACTTCTCCGGCTATTACCTTGCTTTTAAAATTTAGTCTTTTCATTTTAGTCGTTTTTTAATTCAGTATAAATGATTATTTAACCGTCACTATCACCCGTTGATATCTTGTTAACGGAGGTGCTCCATTATCGGTAACCTCACAAATAATATGAATAGTTTGTCCTTTTACTGCATCAAGGGGTACTGTAAAAGAAGAGGCTTCATCTTTTGCATTTTTAATTTCGATAGTGCCTTGGTAGGTGCCTGCCTCTTTATATTGCCACCAATGACAGGTAAGTTTATCGCCATCAGGATCTGATGTCCCTTTAGCACTCAGATTAATTTTGGTACCTGGTTTTGCAGCTATATCCAAAGCATTTTTTAAGCGAACAACAGGCGGATGATTCGCATCTTTATAAGATTTTACACACCAATCGGCCCTTGCGGCAAAATCATTCTGAAAAGCATCAGTCCAGCGCGCAATCGGGTTGAAATATTTCTCCATAAGATCCTGGTGATTAGGGTATTCGTGCTTCATATATTGCCGTCCCCATCCAGTTTCTGTGTACCATCTTCCCTCCGGATATTGATAGGTTGAATCCGGTACAGGATCGAGCCAGGTGTTCGCCCTGACTTTTTTGTACCTGCCTCCCCAACTTCCCCAGTCAGGATGATCGAGGTTGCCGTTTCTCAACCCGTTAACAATGGCATAAAGAAATGAGGGGGAATCGCCTTCTGATCTAAAATCCCCTGCAGATTTTTCGTCACCTGACTTAAAGCCTTTCTTATCGTTATTTCCCTTATACGCCTGGTATAGAGAACAGAGCGGACCGTGACCTTCCAGGATATGAGATTTCATCCAGTCGGCTTTAAAGTACTTTTGTTTATCTGCCGGTAATATTTTATCCCATTGGTAGGCGATAGCCCAAAACTGATCGCAGATGATGGTGAGGATATTATATTTCCCCCAGTTGGGCCGAATATATGATTGATAAGTGCTATCCTGTTCCCAAATAAAAAAGAAGCGTAATTTTTTTGCCACATACGCCATTTTATCAGGATATTTTTCCTGTATAGTTTTCAGCGCCCTGGCTAAAGTATTGGTGCCTCCCCAGGCCTGGATCCAGACCGGACGATTATCTGATTCATCTAACAGTACCTTTACAATATGTTGTGATCCCGGTGTGATGGAATCCATCTCGCCTTCTTTTTCAACATTACCAAGGAAGGTGTGTGCTTTCAGATAGCCGGGTGTAGGATAACCCGGATCATTTTTTTTCAGGTTAGGATAGACTTTTGCATAGGCATCCAAATAGGTATCCATCCAATTATCCCCGGTCCAATTGTGGCCATGCGAGTGGTACTGTGAACTTGTGGTGATGATACCATCGATATCAAAATCGTCAGCATAGAGGAGAAATCGAACCATAGAGCACTGGTCATCAATTTCCGCATCGGTCAGGACGATAACACGGGGTTTGTCATCTTTATTTTGAACAATTTTACCTTGAGCAATTAATTTTCCTGCAAGAAACAAAAACAGGAAACTAAAAATAAGATGTTTCTTCATGATAGTTTTATTTAATGTTATTAATATATTCTTCAATCATTGTGTATCCATCTTTTCCAATTTTATTTCGATCGGAAGAGTCGTTGGGATTTAAACCGTGCGCAGTTTCCCACTCATCCGGCATTCCATCATGATCAGTATCAGTGGGAGGAGTAGTACTATTGAGTGTCGGAAAGCCACCAACGTCATTTTGTGAATCAATTATGCCGCAAACTTTTGTTGAATCGGGGACGGATTTGTAATGTTTGTATACTCCTTCGAATGTTGCCGTGCCGTTTCGGGTATCATTTATAATTCGTGTATCTACTGCATCTCGTTTAGGTAATGAACAGCCCGCCTGATCAAGAACAGAATTATAGGCTTCCTCTGCCGTTTGTTGATTAATAGCCATTGATGGCCACGGAGTGGAAAGTTTTAGATACTGGAAATCTCCACTACCGCCCGCAGGTTGTACGCCACCGTTCCAGTTATCGGCCGTAACCTGGGCATTTCCCACCATCGTATTATCTGCGATATACCATTTGCCATAGTCTGTTTTTACGTTGCGATAGCCAGGATTAGCAATTCTATAGGATACTGATCCTGGTTGCGTAGCAGGGCCTGGCTTATAGTAATTGGCCACCATATTGATCTCAGTAAAGGAGTGGGAGGGAGTAGAGTCGCCGGGTTGTTGTTTCTCACCTCCGTAGGAACTATTGTACCCCCAGTTGTATACTACATTATTTCTGAAGTCGGTATACCCCGTACCTGAGGCAAAACGGGGATTACGACTGGAATGATCTGCTATAAGATTATGATGGTATGTACTATAGTTGGAACCCCATATAGCACCAAACCCATGAGGAGCGATTTGACTTGGATCAGCATCATTTGGGTGATTTGAATTAAACAAACTCTCTGAAATGATACACCATTGAACGGTAATGCTGTCGCAATGGTAAACAGACATGGTTTCATCCACACTCCAACTTGCAGAAACATGATCAATCATAATATCCCTGGTAAACCTGCTACCTATCGCATCATTGACATCTCCTGCAAGATCGCCTAATCTCGTTCTGATATAACGAATAATAACCTGGTTTGCACCAATTTCTAATGGATAATTAGCGACACAAATACCATCCCCCGGGGCCGTTTGCCCTGCGATGGTAATATTGGGATTGCGGATATTCAAACTACTCTTCAGGTATATCGTACCTGATACTCTAAACACAACAATTCTGGCTCCTGAAGCTTCCACGGCCGCACGCAAACTTCCGGTGCCGTTATCATTCAAATTGGTAACTTCATATACCTTGCCGCCACGTCCTCCAACAGTATACTTGCCATAACCTTCGGCTCCCGGGAATGCCAAATCGGTTGCTTTATAAACAACGGTGGTATCAGGAGTACCTCCCGTATTATTATTTGCAGGATTGGTATGACTTTTCTTGCAATTGGACATTAAAAACATCGTGCCTAAAAGCAGCAGCACATAATTTCGATTCATAAATTTAAAATTGAGCATTAATTATAATTATTGAAAAATTCAATTCTTTCAGTTTGATTACAAGTCTCATTTGCTGCCAATACTGTTTAAATATATTTCCAGGTTTGTATAATTTTTATCTAATGTGTATTTATTCCCATCAGAAGAATCGTTAGGATTTAATCCATGTTTTTGTTCCCATTTATCGGGCATCCCATCCTGGTCAGTATCTGTTGGGGCAGGTTTTGATTTTAGCAATGGCCAACCTCCCACATCTTCCTGGCTTCTGATGATTTTACCCGTATGATTCTTAATATCATTTACTATACGACTATCTACTGCATCACGCCTGGGTAAAATAGCTCCGCCGGTTTCAAGCACTCTTTTGTATGCTAATGGGGCATCTTCTTTTTTTACAGGGCCGATTTCAAAAGGTTCAGATTGCTTATAATCAGCGATTTCTTTGTTTGTCCAACTCTTACGAAACTTCACAAGGCTCCATTGGTTGCCAGGAAGTTTACCATCATAATAATTTCCTGCAAAATATGAGCGGTTATAAGGCGACCCTGTAGAGTATGCAATCCCTACAGCCTTTGAATCTGCTCCGGCAATAAGGTAATTGCCTACATAATTGAGGTGGGTAACGCTAATAGAATCCGCATTATAACCAGCATGATCACCTCCCCAATTGTAAATCACATTGTTTCTAAAATCGAGCAACAAACCTTTAGGGTCATTATAGTATGGATTACTATTATAGTTTCCGGGACGAGGGTTACGTCCCCGGTTATTGGCATAAAGGTTATGTATGTAACTGTATTTTGCTCCACCGGTACCCCGGATCAAAGAACCAAAACCATGGTTGTCTGGATTCAAGCCTTCGGTAATAAAACACCATTGAACAGTCACGTTAGTTAAACTGGGCTTATTAGTAGCGACAGATAGCGCTTCATCCAGGCTCCAGCTGGCAGAACAATGATCTATGATAATATCTTTACCAGAGCCAACACCAATAGCATCTTTACCCTGCTTACTGCCTATACCATATTTCCCGTCGCCCAGGCGAACACGGATGTAACGAATAATAACATCATGCGTTTCAACCAGCAGCGTTTCTCCTTTTAGGCAGATTCCGTCGCCAGGTGCGGTTTGTCCGGCGATCGTTACATAAGGGTTCTTTACATCTAATCTATTCTTGAGTTCAATGGTGCCTGATACGGCAAATTCAATGGTGCGCGGGCCTTCTTGCTCCACTGCCCAACGTAAACTACCATTTCCATTGTCATTAAGGTTGGTGACATAAAAAACCTTTCCTCCTCTTCCTCCCTTGGAATAGGCACCAAATCCTTCTGCCCCCGGAAATGCAAATTGTTGAGCATAACCACCAAAACCCATAGATAATAATACTATTCCTAAAATTGATTTTTTCATAATATTTTACTCTATGTTTTTACTTTTTCAATATCAAATAAGCACATTCCATTCAGCTACTTAATTTTATTTTTTTTTTTATAATGATCATTTGTCACCAAGGTATACAGCATTTTATTTGCCGGCTTTAAAAATCAAAATCTGCAGGATCAGGACCAAAACGCTTTCCCTTATTTAACGCATCCAATGCATCCATATCTTCCTGTGAAAGTTCAAAACTGAAAACTTGCATGTTTTCAAAAATGCGTTTGGGATTAGAAGATTTTGGAATTGTTGCAACGCCATGCTGTAAGCTCCAACGCAACACCACCTGGGCTTCAGTCCGGTTGTATTTTTTAGCCATTTCCTGTATAGTAGGCACCTCAACAATATGTCCCTGCATTAAAGGACTCCAGGCTTCTACCTGTATTTGCTTGCTTTTACAAAAACTTAATAATTCCGGCTGAACAAGATAAGGATGAAATTCAATTTGGTTTATGGCAGGAACTACATTGCAATCCTGTAAAATATCTTCCAGGTGCGGCACTAAAAAGTTACTTACACCAATCGCTTTGGCCCGGCCACTTTTATATATCGCCTCCATTTCCTCCCAGGTTTCTTTGTAAAAACCAGCTACAGGCCAATGCACCAGGTAGAGGTCCACATAGTCGGTTTGCAATTTCTCCAGGCTTTCTTCAAACGCCTGCGCTGTGCGACTTTTGCGCATATCGTCATTCCACACTTTTGTAGTTAGAAAAATATCTTCCCGGGCAACTCCTCTTTCCTTTATGGCATTGCCTACTCCCGTTTCATTTTTGTAAACAGCCGCTGTATCAATGCTTCGATAGCCGCTTTCCAGCGCATATTTTACAGCTGATTCTACTTCATTACCATCCTCTATCTGATATACACCAAATCCTAACCAGGGCATTTTAACACCGTTGTTTAAAACGGTACAATCATTTATATTATCAATCATTTTGTATATTTTCTTTTATTATCATCTAGTAAAAATATAAGCGTAGCAAACGCTATTCAATGCGTGTAATACGCATCGCCATATATGGTTTACCCGGCAATTTTACCGAACGTTTTTTCTTATCGATGAAATTATAGTTGTCTAATTTTTTGATTTCAAAGATTTTTTTAACCGGAGTGATGGTCATATTCCAGGTATCAATAATTTCTACTTTGAATCGCATACCATCTTTCAAATTTTTATGAGGTAATTCAAACTTCCAGTGTTTTGGCTCCTTTTTTCCGAAATATTTCAGGTAGTAATCACCCGGGTTGCCGGCCAAATTTAATGCGTAGGCCTGATCAATAGGATTTATGGTAGGGGCTGCGTCGATAATCTTTTTCAGGAAGGCAATTCTGGCCGGACTCGTTCCAATTAACTTACCGCCATCTGAAATCCATCGGCTGCTTTTATATGATTCGCCATGGGTCGCAAATCCTCCACCTACATATGTGGTCCAAAAACGATGCGTCATCTGCTGACCGGACAATTGTCCCCATCTACTGCTTATGTTACCTTCATAATTGATCTCGTCTAAGACGATGGGTTTTCTATAGATATCTCTTAGCAAGGGGACCACACCCGGTTCTTTTGAAGCGTTATAATTCTGAAGGCTCACATGTGTAACCCACGGCAGTGTGTAATTATAAATCCTATCTCCATTATGTATGGAACGAAGATGATTATAGGGATCCTTACGTTGAACCAGCTTAAACAATTTATCCCAGTCCTTATCCGTCAGGCTTTTAATAAAGCTGTTTTCGTTGGACAGACTCCACCAGACATTACGATAAGCGGCAAACCGCGCCACACAATACCGGATCAATCGTTTATCTGTAGCTAAATCCACATTTTCAAATCCCCATCCTCCATCATAAGGATTCAGCAGGATAACATCAGCCTGTACGCCAATATCACTCAATTGCTTAATACTGGTTTCTATCCGCTGAAAAAAGTCAGGATTAAACCGTGCATAATTCCAGTTTTTGGGAGGTGTACCGTCAAACGGAAAAGTATCCAGCTTAAAGGGACCTTTTAAATATTTATCATTGAAGGGAGGAAGCACCAACATACGGGCCTTATTAAAAGGAGAATGTTCCAGGGTAGTAATGGTCTCCTTTCTAATCGAATCCGGCGAGAAGCACCATTCATAAATGGTCGTCCCAAACGGAATGAAACGGGTTCCGTCCGCATATGAGAAATGATAGGTATCCGACACCCCTACCGGGCCATGATCATCGCCAGATGACGGCGTACAGATAAAAGAGCCCTTGATGTCATTGAGTTTGTCGCTGTTGCTATGCGTTACGTATGTCCAGACCCCTTCTTTATCAGGCATAAACCTTATTTTATATACGCCGTTACCATCGTAAAAGCCGTCAGGTTTAAAAGTCTGTTCGCCATTTGTAAATACAGCGCTAAGTTCAATGTCAACGAATGGATTACCCGTGTCTGGCCCTTTCAATGTTACCTCATACATTCCCCATTTTTCAACAGATTTATTTGGCGATTGTGAAAATACCAGTACCGGTATCAACAATAAAATAATACTTACTAATTTTCTTCTCATAGATTTTAATTTTGACCAAATGGAGTTCCTTTCGCTTGTTTCTTTTTGGATAAGTTCTAAATGGAATTCATATAGACTTCAATGTTATCATATTTTGAATCCAAATCATGCCCTGTTGCTTTTGTCTTTTTCAGGTCAAGTCCATGACTGATTTCCCATGCGTCTGGAATACCATTTTTATTTTTGTCAACCGGAGCCTTTACTTTGGGATACGTTGCAAAACCACCTTCCGGCCAATCGGCCGGAGTTCCCGGGATAAACCCGGTACCATCTTTGACCGTCTGTGACACATATGACGTGATGGTGTCTTTTACCGGTTTGGTTGCTCCACCTTTTTCAACTACCAACTCATAAGCTTCTTCGGCAGGTTGGGTAATCACAGGAATAAAAGGAATAGGCGCATTGATAACCGATACATCCGATTTGCCGAAAACGCCTTTAAAATCATCCGGCAGTTTATTTCCCCTGCCATACCATTGTGCGTATTTAGTGTTTTCACTCCATGCATACTGCGGGTTACCCTTTGAATCAGGTCCTTTTTTAAGCGTATTCCCAACATAGTTCAGGCGCAGATAATCGTTATCTGATCCATAGCCGGTGCCCACAAAATTGTAGATGACATTGTTCCTGAAATCATAGGTGAGCATATCTATACGAGGATTTCTTACACGGCCATGGGCCAAAAGGTTATGATGGGAAGAAACCCAACCCCATCCGACCCCTACTGATATCATTGAATGATTGCCTTTCTCATGAGTTGAAGCTGTAGGTGCTCCATAGATATATGACCATTGGATGGTAGTAGCTTCCCGCATATTTTGACCATACGTGTTGAAAATCTGGTCGTTGGCATAGGCAATGTCGCAATGGTCCGCGATAATGTTCATCGCATCCAAATCCAGTGCATGCGTTTGTTCGCCAAGTACCCTTTTGAGGTTTCCGGGGCCTTTAATTTCCCCCACACGAATGCGGAGGTACCTCAGAATCACATCATGCGTTTCAACTTCAATTCCGAAATTCCTGATTTGAATACCCTCGCCAGGAGCTGTTTGACCGGCTATAGTAATATAAGGATTCTTAATGTCAAGCGGTGCTTTTAAGCGGATAGTACCGGAAACAGCAAATACAATATAGCGTGGCCCTTTTGCATCCACCGCTTCACGCAAGGTGCCATGAATCAATTTTTCAGGTGGCAGTGCAGGAAAGCCCGGCAATATTGGACGCCCTTCATCCGGATGCTCATTCCCCAAAGCATCAACATAAGGGACCCATTTCCCCTTGCCGAGTGTTTTGGCATGTTCACTTGCCTGTCCTAATTTGCCTTCTGGTCGGCCTGGACGGCCATTTGGTAAATAATCATCCAAAGAAGTTACCACAAAGACCTTACCGCCTCTTCCTCCCCTGGCATAGCGACCTGCTCCTTCAGCTCCCGGGAATGCGAGTGTTTGGCTGCCTGCAAATTTTTCAACCGGTCCCCATGGTCTCAATTCAATTTCAACATAAGGGGTTCCATTAGTTGAGCCGGTTAAATTGGTCACTGTCATCAGGACATC
>CAWAMQ010000013.1:0-45642 GCA_963783125.1 uncultured Chitinophagaceae bacterium | reverse complement strand
AGGTCGGCAAGCGGCGGAACCGGGGAAGGGAACGACGGGTTGCCTGTGAGGCAGGATAAAGCGTATTTTGCCTTACCCAGGAAATCAGCATCCGTGTAAGAGGAAGTGCTGAGGTTCAGTTTTGAAATTTTCATGGTAATAAAATTTATGTGTCACGGAATTGCAACACAGGTATGAAACTGCAACGACAGCAAAATTATTTTGCAGAGAACGGCTTCGCAACATGAAATGTCATGTTATGTCTTGTTATGTCTTATTATGTCATTTTAAAAATTTATAAGAAAAGGGCAAAGCGCCCCTGCCCGGTGATAAAAAGAAGCTTTACAACTGTTGGTAAAAGCAGGCAAAAGGCTGCCATCCGTTTGCTGAAAAATGAAATCTTCACGCTAAAAAATCAAATCATCACGCTAATGATGGGCATCATCATGCAAAAGATGGGCATCCTGTTGCAGTAAAATGAAATCATCACGCTGAAAATTCAAATCATCACGCTAATGATGGGCATCATCACGCAAAAGGTTGCATCTCAGGCAAGAGTCAGGCATCCTGTTGCAGAAAAATGAAATCATCAAGCTAAAAATTCAAATCATCACGCAAATGATAGGCATCATCAGGCAAGAGATTGGCATCCTGTTGCTGAAAAATGAATTCATCACGCTAATGATTCAAATCACCAGGCAAAAGATTGAAGGTGGAATGACCGGCAGATGTTTCGGGAGCCAGGAACGCATGGAAGAGGCCATTCGTTTATCGTCATTGCGAGAAGCCGAAAAGATTTATTTCGGGATTATTTCTTTTACTGGCGACGAAGCAATCTGTCCCTTTTATTATGGTTTCCGATTTACAGGTTGCCATACTCAACAATGAAAAATAAAAATCAATTTATTTCCCTGCCTTTGCCGGCCGGCAGGTTTGTTTACCGGCACTTGTTGGTTAACCGGGGCTTATTTTATCGGGTAGCCTGCGATGTTTGGGTTTAAAAATAAACACTCGGATAGAAAAAGAAATGGATATTTTCGCCAGTAATTATTATTTCATATTCGTGAAAAAATAATAAAATAAATAAGGGAAAATACAGGCAAAATGTAATGTTTGTTTCTAATAATCTTTTATGGTTATGTAACGTAGTTTTGCAAAATAATTTAAATAAAATACAGCTAATAAATGAGGAGTGAGTTTTCAGATTACCTGGAGAATTATGAAAAGCTATTAAAAGAAGTTTTTGAAAAAAAATTTGGCGGAAATGAATTTGCCATTGCACGAGGTTTAAGCCCGGATGAATTAAATAAAATTATGGAAGCGAGGCCTTTAGCGGTAGCGATTCCGGAAAAGTATGGTGGCCGGGGGATAAAAGTAAAAGAATGCCTGGGCATTTTGTCAGCAGCATCTTATGAGTCGATCTCCTTATCCTTAATGTTCGGGATCAACATCGCTTTGTTTTTAGAGCCGGTAGCTAAATATGCCAATGAATCGGTGAAGGAAGCTATTTTTAAAAACTTCCTGGAGAAACAAAATATGGGTGGATTGATGATCACCGAACCCGATTTTGGAAGTGATGCCTTAAATATGCAAACCTGGAACGAGCGTGTCGGGGATTCTTATAAGGTAAAGGGTGTAAAACATTGGCAGGGCCTCACCGGGATGGCCAATTACTGGCTGATCACTTCGCGCGAAAGGAATAGTAACGGCGAACTTAACCGGGATATTGATTTCTTTATTTGCGATGTGTCTAAGGAAAACCAACAAATAGTGGTGGAAGAGGTGTACAATAATTTAGGCCTTGAACTGATTCCTTATGGTAGAAACAGGGTGGACATACTGGTACCGGAACAATATAAATTAGTGCCTCAAACGTCGGGTTTAAAAATGATGCTGGATATACTTCACCGGAGCAGGTTGCAATTTCCCGGCATGGCTATGGGATTTATCAAAAGAATGCTGGACGAGGCTTTACGACAATGTAACCAGAGAATTGTTGGTGGAAAAAAGTTGATCGAACTGGACCAGGTTCAATACCAGGTTTCTCAAATTCAAAGTGCCTTTACGGTTGTTTCTTCTATGTGTTTCAGGAGTAGCCAGGTGAGCAGTATAGATAACGATCTTTCTGCGGAAGGTATAGAGGCCAATTCAATGAAAGCTTATATAACAGACCTGATGCAGGAATCTTCACAGACCTACACCCAATTGTCAGGAGCCAACGGTTACAGGATCAGTAATATTGGTGGCCGTGGCATCATGGATAGCAGGGCTTTCCAGATATTTGAAGGATCAAATGAAATGCTTTATACGCAGATAGGAGAAATGATCGCTAAGTTGATGAAAAGAAAAAAAGAAACCAATGTTTACCAGTTTCTGAAAGAATTTAACCTGACCCAAAAGGCTTGTTCTTTCTTTAAAAAAGATATTGATTTTAATTTAGTGCCGGGCCTGAGTCAACGTAAAATGATCGATTTAGGAAAAGTTTTTTCCCGGATCATCGCTTCAAATTTTGTAATAGAAATGGGAGAAAAGGGATTTAGAAATGATTTAGTTACCAATTGCATCAACATGATAAAAGCAGATGTTTCGATTCTGATCAGCTCTTTCCATGCCGAAAATATAGTAACGCCTATAGAAGATTATGAGGACAAAAGCCGGTGGTTTGATTTTGTGTAAGTGGCCAGGTTTTGAAAAACTTCTGTGATGAACGTCATTGCGGGAAGCCGTTCGTTTATCGTCATTGCGGGAAGCCGAAGAGGTTAATTTCGGGTTGTTTTTTTTACCGGCGACGAAGCAATCTGTCCCTTTTGTTATGGTTTCCGATTTACAGATTGCCACGGCGCAATGAGCGTTTAGGCTTTCCTTTGAGATCAAAGGTGCGCCTCGCAATAACGATAGAAAGAAAGTTTCTCTTTGCCACTAATTACACAAATTTCCACCAATTATTCGTGCACGTCGCTTGCGAAGTATTTGCGTAATTCGTGGCGAAATAAGGGAAATTTGTTTTCTTAACTCCTTTGCCTCTCAATAGACATCAGGACGCCTCTTGCCTTTCCTGCCTTTTGCCTTTTGCCTCTTTGCCTTTTGCCTTCTTTGCCTTTTGCCTTCCTGCCGAAAAATCCCTACCAGATATGAATCCTCTCGTTCTCCGGTAAATACATTGAATCGCCGGGTTGCACTTTGAATGCCTTATAAAAAGCAGGCGTGTTCATCAGTGGCCCGTTTACCCGCCACACAGGAGGGGAATGCGGGTTGTTATTGATCCAAAAACGCAGGAACTGGTCTTTCATTTTTACCCGCCATATCCGCGCAATAGAAATAAAGAACCGCTGATCGGGTGTAAAGCCATCGATCTTCGTGGTATCATGTCCTTCTTTGGTCATTTTAAAAGCATCGTGGGCAATAGACGCACCGCCGATGTCTGCCGTATTCTCCCCGAGCGTCATCGCGCCTTTTACATGCAGGCTATCCAGCACGACAAACGTATTGTAAAGGTCAACCACCTGCTGTGTTTTTGCTTTGAATTTTGTGTAATCCTCTTTTGTCCACCAGTTTTTTACGTTGCCGTATTTGTCGAACTGCGCGCCCTGGTCGTCAAAGGCATGGGTCATTTCATGGCCTATCACCATGCCAATACCACCGTAGTTAAGAGCATCATCCGCGTTGTTATCAAAATAAGGAGGCTGCAAAATGGCCGCGGGAAAAACAATTTCATTGGCAGAAGGATTATAATAAGCAGTAACCGTTGAAGGTGTGGTAAACCATTCTGTCCGGTCAACAGGTTTGTTCAGTTTCGCCAGTTCATATTGGTAATTGCCGGCGGCAACCGACAACACATTTTCAAAGTATTTTCCTTTTACGATCGTTACATTGCTGTAATCTCTCCACTTGTCGGGGTACCCTATTTTCTTTGTGATGGCAAAAAGCTTTTCTTTCGCTTTTTGTTTGGTGCTGTCGCTCATCCAATCCAGTTTATCAATTCTTACTGATAAGGCCTGCTGTAAATTATTCACCAGTTCCAGCGCCCGCTTTTTGGCAGCTTCTGAAAAATATTTTTTTACATACAATTGCCCAAGCGCCTGGCCCAGCGACTGATCTATTACATTAGCTATCATCTCGCCACGCGTTTTTTGCACCGCCTGCCCCGACAATACTTTGCTGAACTCAAATGCTGCATCCACAAAAGGTTTGCTTAGCCCATTGGCGTACCTGTTAATTGAATGAGCTTGCAGGTAAATTTTCCAATCGTTTACAGGTATGGATTTTAAAAGGGCATTGAGCTTATCGTAATACGCCGGTTGTCCTACGTCAATAGAATCTGTTTTAGCGCCCAGTTCGTTCAATACATTGGGCCAGCCGATATTGGGTTGCCGCCTGGCAAGATCTGCCACAGCCATTTTATTATAGTTCGCATTTATATCCCGTAATTCAACCCTGGTTTTGTGCGATGAAGCCAATTGTTTTTCTATGTTATAAACTATATCAGCATCTTTGGATGCGGCTGCGCTATCGCTGCCGGTAAGTTGAAACAGGGTGGCGAGATAGGTTTTGTATGCCTGCTGAATAGCAATAGTTGAGGAATCTGTATTGAAATAATAATCTCTTTCAGGCAGGCCCAAACCGGTTTGATAGGCATGGGCAATATTAAGCTCGCTGTTTTTATTATCAGGCCCCACGCCAAAACCCAAAATGGAAGTGTTCTCCACTTTTTCTTCGCCGGATACAAAATTCATTAAAGAACCGATATCGCTGATTTTGTCAATATTGGCGAGTAGCGGCTTGATGGGTTCATAACCCAGTTGGTTGATTGCAGTGGTATCCATCCCTGAAGCATAAAAATCACCCAACTTTTGTTCGATGCTTCCTGCGGTGTTGGTGGCTTTTGACACACTGTCCAATATACCCTGCAGGCGTAAGCGCTGCGGATAATTCATAAACATATAAGCACCTACGCCCGCCTGTGTGGGTGGGATTTGCGCGGTATCATACCATTTATGATCTACATACCTGAAAAAATTATCGCCGGGCTTAACGGAAGAATCAATTCCCGTAATTGCCACCGTATTTTTAGTGGTATTGGAATTATTTTGGCACGCCGCCAGCGAGAGCAACGAAGCAAAAAGAAATAGTGATCTTTTCATAAACCGAAAGTTAGTACAAGTGAAGGATTAATTAGCTAAAGGATCTTATTCCCGCGTAAAAATATTGAATTCTATGCTTTGAAAATTAATTATTCCGGTTGTTTTAAAAATTGTTGGTGATGCTGTGTTTGCTCTCCCCGGGAGCCGGGCTTGGCTAAATAAAAATAAGGAGAATTTGTTTGTTTACTATCTGAGTTTTTTTACCGGCGGCAGTCTGCCCCCATAACCATAACTGCCCGTAAATCTTAACCTTCATTAACATTAATGCAATACTGGTTAACCGGCTTTGTATCACAGCCAATATATTTTCGTAGCCATAAAAAATGACCATGAAAAAGATATCGCTCCTTTTATTGTCAGTGATGAGTTCCGCCTTTAGCATGGCGCAAAAGAGTGGAACGATAAAGGGCACACTCTATGATTCCCTGGCCAAAGAACCGGTGGCCAGCGCTACTATCACGCTTATGAGACAAAAAGATTCGTCGCTGGTGAGCTTTACCATGAGCAGCAACAGCGGCTATTTTGAAATTAAAAACATTGCCGGCGGCGATTACCGCCTGCTGGTGTCGCACATAAACTATTACAATACCGCCCGGCGTTTTACTATTGACAACGCGCACCAGATTGTGGACTTGGGAAAGATCATCATGACCGACAGAACGAAGGTGCTGGATGAAGTGGTGGTAAAGCAGGAGGCGCCACCGGTAACCTTGCTGGGGGATACGATTCAATATAATGCAGGATCTTTTAAAACAGCGCCCAATGCTAACGTGGAAGACTTATTGAAAAAACTTCCCGGCGTACAGGTTGATAAAAACGGAACCGTGAAAGCGCAGGGTGAGAAGGTGCAAAAAGTACTCGTTGATGGCAAAGAATTTTTTGGCAGCGATCCTAAAGTGGCCACTAAAAACTTACCGGCCGATGCCGTGGATAAAGTTCAGGTGTTTGATAAACTGAGCGACCAGGCAGAACTTACCGGTTTTGATGACGGTAACAGCCAAAAAACCATCAACCTGAAACTGAAAAAGGACAAGAAGAAAGGATCTTTTGGCAAGATCAACGCAGGTGGCGGAAGCGATGGTCGCTACGAAGGACGGTTTAATGTAAACTCATTTAAAGGCCCAAGGCAAATGTCGGTGATTGGCATGGGCAATAACACAAATGCTGAAGGCTTTTCGTTTATGGATATTTTAAATTTTACCGGGGCCGCGGGCCAGCTAAAAGGCGGCGGGGATATTAATATCCAAATAAACGACGATGATCCGTTGGCGGGATTGCTGGGAGCCAATAATACCGGCATCAATACTACGAGGGCCGGTGGCTTTAATTACAACAATATCATCGGCACCAAAACGGATTTCAGAAGTAATTATTTATACAGCCATTTTAACCCGGTTGCCCAAACGTCACTTCAGCGCACTTATTTTTTACCCGATTCATCTTATTCGTATAACCAGGATGCATACACGAATAACCTGAATAATAACCACCAATTGAACCTGAGCGCAGATTTCCAGTTGGATTCCTTTACTTCGATCAAGGTATCGCCTTCTTTGAGTTACCAGCAAACGAACAAATTAAGCAGATCTTCCTTCGGCACCTTTGGGGAAGATGGCAGTATGAGCAATGACGGATACAGTAATAATCGGTTGAACAGTGAGGGGTATAATTTCAGCAACGCAGTTTTGTTCAGGAAAAAATTCAGGAAACGGGCAAGAACACTTTCTTTCAATTTGCAAACCAACCTGGACAACAGTACCGGCCGTGGTTCCCTGCAATCAATTACTGATTTTTACGCAGGGTTGCCCTCGCCTGTAAAAAGTGATTCACTGAATCAAAGGAAGCACCTTGAAAATAATTTGCAAAGCTATAATATGCGTTTCGTGTACACGGAACCGCTATTTAAACATTCATTGCTGGAATTCAGCGCCGCTAACAGCAACAGTAAAAGCAATTCTTTAAAAACCACCTATGATCTGAACAGGCTGAATGGAAAATATGATCAGCTTAACCAGCAACTGAGCAATCATTTTGAAAATAGTTACCAGTATACCAACGCCGGTTTGCGTTTGCGTAAGCAGGTGAGCAAATACAACTATGCGCTGGGCTTCAGCCTGCAACAGGCCAACCTGCGGGGCAATGTGATCAGTGGGGTAAAAGATACCCTGATCAATACACGGTTCAATAATATTTTACCTTCAGCCAGGTTTCAATATTACTTTTCGAGGTTCAGAAACATGACACTCAATTACAGTACCAGCAGCCACCAGCCCACGGTATCACAAATGCAACCGGTAGCGGATGTAAGCGATCCCCTGCACATCGTACAGGGGAATATAAACCTGAAACAGGAATACCTCCATTCGCTTCGATTCAACATGGCGCTTATAAACCCTTTCAGGAACCGTAACTTTTTTGTATTTGCCAACATAAGACAAACCCAAAACAAGATTGTAAATTACACCACCCTCCTGCCCTATGGCAAAGACAGCACTACCTTCGTGAATGTAAACGGGGTGTATGATATGAACGGAACGGTTAGCTGGGGGTTCCCTGTTCATTTTCTGAAGGCCAATATAGAACTGAGTTCTGATGTCAGCCGCAGCCGCAATAAACAATTTACCAATGGCCTGTTGAATACGATCAATACTACCTCGCTGGGACCTTCAATGAGATTGGATATGAGCCCTACAGGCAAGCTGGATATTTCAATGAATGCCGGTATCAGCTTATACCGGGCGAACTATTCTGTACGGACGGGGGCGAATACCAACTACACCACGCAACTATATGGAACCAGTGTGAATTGGCAGTTACCTAAAGGTTTTTATTTTGCCAGCGACTTTAATTATTACATAAGCAGCCAATATGCTAACGGCTACAACGCAAGGGTACCGTTATGGAACGCCGGTATCAGCAAGCTGGTGTTGAAAGGCGGCCGCGGTGAAATCAAATTTTCCGCAAATGATATCCTGGATAAAAATACCGGTGTAAGCCGCACCACTACCCAAAATTATATCGAGGATAAAAGAGTCAATGCGTTACGCCGATTTTTCCTGCTCAGCTTTACCTACAGCCTTGGCAAAACGCGTCTAAACAACCGAAGCGAAGGGGGTGACATGAGAGTGATCGTAAAGTAAGGCAACAAAAAAACCATGCAATGCATGGTTTAATTAAAGGTAGTTCCATCCCGTTTAATTCCCGATTCGTATGATACGCTCACCGCCGGGATTGTTGCGTTCCATCTCTTTCATCATCTTGTCAGTTTCATCCCTCAGTTGTGCCGGTGTTACTTTTTTCCCTTTATCCGGCTCCCTGATGTCGGCTAATTTTACATTATCAGTAATTTCTGTGGCCTGGTAAGAAGTTCTTCCATCATCCATGTCCAGCGCAAGAATAAGCCCGGGCAGTTGTCCTGCAAATTCAGGGCCTGCGGGAACGGGAATATCCGTGGTAAACCAGGCCACCACGTTCACCGTATCATTTACTTCTTTACGTTCCATTTTACCGTTGTCGATATTCATAGTCATTCTTTTTGTCGGGTTTTGGGCAACAGCTTTCTGGCACACATGCCCCAGGATATTTTCTGTTTCGCCCGTAAGTTTCCAGTTTAATTTTTTGAGGCTGTCGGTAATAATAAATCTTTTGCCAAACATCTCGCGCTGTTGTACCTGCTTTGAAAGGTCAAAGTTGCAATAGGTCACATCATCGGTTCCTGATCCGATCATCCTGATCTGAACCCCGTTGCCGTTCCAGTTCATATTATCATTTTGTATTTCTGCTTCAGCATGTTTCCACAAACTCTGGTTGTTACCGAAGCTTAGTTCAAATTTATCGGTCCTGTTTTGAGGTATTGTTCGTTCGCCTTCGCCATTATCAATATGCATTTGCAAATGCTTCGTTCTTACATAGGTTACCATACCTGATGTTTGCTGGGCCCGAAGGCAGTTGAGGCTCAACAGCGCGCAACCCGTTAACAGTAATTTTTTCATGATGTATATTTTTTTCCAAAGCTAAAAAAGCCAAACAGTAGCGATGGTTAACCCACCTTTCTTTAAGGTTAAAAAAGGTTAATACCATCCCGAATGCCCGGAATGAATAATTACTTTTGTTAGCTAATGAAACGAAGTTCCTTTATACCTGATCCTCTTTTAATGCTGCTTTCTATTTTGGTAGTCGCAGGATTCCAGGTATATTGGCTTAAGAACAATTACGATCGGGAAAAAAGAAACCTGCAGATAAGAGCCAATATTGATTTCCAGGAAGCGGTGCACCACCTGCAGGCCCTTAAGCTGAACGTTGGCGAAATGCCTGATTCTGTTTATGACAGGCATGTGCGGGTAAGGATTGATAAAAATGAGGTCAGTTCTGATGAAGAGACCCATACCAATATTTGGAAGGTAAAGTCGGGGGAGAGAGTGATTACCATGGTGAATGCCGCGCGCGATCAAACGCTTAAACCCAATCAGCAAAAATCCGTCACCACGATTGTCCGTTCTGATTCTCCTGGACGAGGTGGCGATTCACTAAGCGGCAATAATAACATCCTCCGGCTTCTATACAAAGTAGATTCTTTGCAGGATACACTCAGCCTGCCGGAAATAACAATGGCCTTTCAAAAAAAGCTCAAGGATGACAAGATGGTCGTACCGTTTTCCATCCATGCGATTGATTCAGTTGCTGACAATGATGATGATCTTGACCTTTCCAGTATAACTGTTGGTTCTGCCAGTATAACCGTTGGTTTTGCCCATCCCAAAACATATCACCTTGAGCTCGGAAATACCTTTCCCTTCCTGCTAAAAAAAATAGCTTCTCCCATTATCTTTTCCATCTTTTTGGTTGGATTGACCATCGTTGCATTTTGGGTATTGTACAGAAGCCTGTTGCGACAGCGAAAACTGGCCGCCATTAAGAATGAGTTCATCAGCAATATAACGCATGAATTAAAGACACCCATTGCCACTGTAGGCGTAGCCATCGAAGCATTAAGAAATTTTGGCGCGGGGCGCGATCCGGTAAAAACAAAAGAATACCTTGATATTTCTGCAGCAGAACTACAGCGTTTAAGCGTGCTCGTTGATAAAGTCCTCAAACTTTCCATCTTTGAAAACAGAACCGTGGAATTAAAGAAAGAACCGGTAGACATGCGCAAACTGGCGACGGAGGTAATACAAATGATGACACTCCAGTTTGAAAAGCAACAAGCAAAAGTAGAATTGAAAACCTCCGGTGATCATTTTATTATAGAAGCAGACAGGCTTCACATGGCGAGCGTTTTATATAACCTGCTGGACAATGCATTAAAATACAGCCCTGAAGATCCTGCCATTACAATAGAACTATCTTCGCTTTCACAGGATATTTTTGAAATAAAAATTCAGGATAACGGGTCCGGAATTGATAAAGATTATCAATCAAAAATATTTGGAAAATTTTTCAGGGTTCCCCGGGGCGATCAACACAATATTAAAGGTTATGGACTAGGATTAAGTTATGTAAAAGAAATTGTGACGAGCCACATGGGACATATTGTCGTGGAAAGTGAACCAGGGGTCGGAAGCATTTTTATTATAAGACTTCCCATGAAAGATGCACCTGTAGCTGATTTAGGCAGGAACAGGAAGAAAATTAAAAAAAGAAAATTAATTCTGTAAATGGACATCACGAAAGTTTTTTACCTGGAAGATGAATTGTTCCTGGCCAGGATCGTAAAGGAAAGCCTTGAAAGTCGTGGCTTTGAGGTTATTTTGGAAACCGATGGCGCAAAGGCGTTGACTTCTTTTAAAAATTCTGAGGCCGACATCTGCGTGCTGGATGTGATGATGCCCAATAAAGATGGTTTTACCATTGCCGGCGAAATAAGGGATTGTAATAAAAATATTCCCATCATATTTCTTACTGCCAAAACCCGAACGGAAGATGTCGTGAAAGGTTTCTCCACCGGCGGAAACGATTTTATCCGTAAACCGTTCAGTATGGAAGAACTTATTGTTCGCATTCAAAATTTATTGAGTTTGAATAATCAACCCGGGAAAATTACCGCAGAAACAGTGACCCTTGGGGCCTATACGTTTCACCTTAACCGCCAGGTGCTGAATGATGGCAAACAAGACAGAAAATTATCCTACCGCGAAACGGAACTTTTGAAAATGCTTTATGAGAACCGGAACGGGATCATCGAGCGTAAAGCCATTCTTAATATGATCTGGAACAATGATTCCTTCTTTAACTCACGCACGCTGGATGTGTACATCACCAAGCTGCGCGGCTATTTAAAAAATGACCCCTCCGTGGAGATCCTTACTATCAAGGGAATCGGATACCGGTTTTTGGTGGACAGTGATTTTTAACCGGTAAACACTTTTCCAGTGAACCAACAAATAACGGGACTTTCTATTTTCAATGTTTAAGCCAAAATAAAAAAGCCTTTCAAACAAACTGTTTAAAAGGCTTTAAAATTTTACTTGCGGACCGGACGAGACTCGAACTCGCGACCTCCGCCGTGACAGGGCGGCATTCTAACCAACTGAACTACCGATCCAAAATAGATAATTTGGGAGCGCGAAGATAATAAAATTTCGACTGAGCCCAACTTCTTACATAATTTTTTTTGTCTTTTTTTTCAACAAAAAAAAGATATGGCAGTTATCTTCAATTAGTTTCAGTTGAAACATTAAAAAGCTTCCTCATTGCCCAAATAGCTGTAAAATAAAAATAGCTGTTATTCCTTCGTTTACTACCGTTAAACCACTTTCAACAACTAAATAATACCTTCGGCACCTTAATTGCATTTCATACATCAAAAACCAATAATTTAAATGGAAAGAATATTTGCAATCGGCGATATTCACGGGTGCAGCAGGACTTTTGAAAAATTATTAACAGAAAAAATTCAGCTTTCGAAAGAAGATGAGATTTATTGTATAGGTGATTATATTGACCGTGGTAACGACAGCAAAGGAGTTATCGATTTGATCCTGAAGCTACGAAATGAAGGCTTTCACATTCATACTTTAAGAGGCAACCATGAACAAATGATGCTGGAAGCCATCACGGATAAAAAGTCCCTGAGTCTTTGGCTCGATAACGGTGGAAAAAGTACCCTGTCATCTTTCGGTATTAAAACACTGGAAGATTTGCCGGCTGAATATCTGGCCTTTTTAAACGAAACTGAATTTTACCTGCAAAAAGATAATTTTATTTTTGCCCATGCAGGGCTTAATTTCAGGAATGAAAACCTTTTTGAGGACAAAGAAGCGATGTTGTGGGAAAGAGATTTTTTCCCTCAACAACCCGCACTGGAAGACAGGTTGCTTATTCACGGGCATACCCCGATTCCGTTAACCTTCATTTTGAAACAAAAAGGGAATTGTATTAATATTGACGGAGGTTGTGTATATACCAATCGCCCTCATTTGGGGCACCTGGTGGCGATAAACTGCAGGCAAAGAGAATTTCTTATCGAAGAAAATTGTGAATAAAATTATCTATATAACGCTAATGCTTAAACGAAAATAATATCAAATGATACCCATTTACAAATTACTATTAATATTTTCTCTTATGGTACATTCAGAAGGAAAAGACGGGGCACATCATGGAACCCAACATACCAGCCCTGTGATTGCCGACGGCGCCAAATTACAATTGGTTTCAGATCAATTTAAATTCACCGAGGGGCCGGCAACAGATCAATACGGTAATGTATTTTTTACTGATCAACCCAATGACAAAATATGGAAGTACGATACCGACGGAAAACTTTCTGTTTTTTTATCCCCCTCAGGGCGCTCAAACGGGATGTGTTTTGACAACCACGGAAACCTGGTGTCCTGCGCAGACGAACACGACCAGTTGTGGTCCATTGATCCAAACGGAAAAGCTACCGTACTGGTAAAGGATTATAAAGGAAAAAGACTCAACGGGCCGAACGATGTTTTTGTAACCAGCCAGGGGAAAATTTATTTTACCGACCCTTACTACCAGCGCGACTACTGGAAAAGAAAGTCGCCGGATATCGATGGCCAAAAAGTGTATTACCTGGCCGGCGAAAACGATCCCGTAGTAGTTGTTGATAATATGGAAAAACCTAACGGAATTGTGGCCACACCTGACGGTAAATATTTGTATGTCGCCGATATCCAGGCCAACAAAACGTTCCGGTTCAACATCGCAGAGGATGGAAGTTTAAAAGATCAGACTTTATTTGCTGAGCAAGGGTCGGATGGAATGACCATGGATGACCAGGGGAATGTTTATTTAACCGGCAAAGGCGTTACTGTGTATGATAAAGAAGGAAAAAAAATTGAACACATTGATGTGCCGGCCGACTGGACAGCTAATATTACTTTTTGGGGAAAGGACAGAAATTTTTTATTTATCACCGCTTCCCAAAACGTATATACGCTAAAAATGAAAGTGAAAGGCAATAAATAAAATTACGGCCGATAAAAATCATCATTACGATTCTGTTTGTGATGCTTGAAATTTTCTTAGCCAGGAGATTACTTCTGCATCAGAAATTTGAGAAAAATCTTTATAAAATCTGCCTACGCCAAAAAAGGGAGTCGGTGTATGAAGGCAAACGAATTCGTCCACTTCTTTGCCGATTCTTTCAGCGGCATCACCAGACGAAACCGGAACCGCAACAATCAATGCCTGCGGATCTTTTCTCCGTAACATTGGTAATGTGGCAAGTATGGTTCTGCCCGTAGCAATGCCATCGTCAGTTATGATTGCTACTTTGCCATTAATATCGGCAGGCTGTTTATCGCCCATAAATTTTTTATATCGTTCTTTAAGCTGGTTGTGTATTTTCAATACTTCCTCATCGATATATTCCGGAGGAATGCCTTGTGTTTCCTCAATAATTTCATCTTCAAGCCCCACCGCCCCTATGGCAAATTCTTCATTGTAAGGATGTCCCAATTTTTTCGACATCAAAAGATCCAGGCCAAAATGGAGATGCCGGGCAAGATAATAGCCGATGGGTACCCCACCCCGCGGCACAGCAAGTATCACCCCTTTGCGCCCCCGGTATTTCTCAAGTTTTGTGGCCAGTTGCACAGCGGCGTCATACCTGTCTGTAAAGTATTGCATGATGATGATTTATCGGGTGTTCCCAGGCACCACATTGTGACACAAATACAGGTCAAACCAGGCTGCAGCAAGATTGGCCACTTCATTTAAAGTGCCCGGCTCTTCAAATAAATGGGAAGCACCATCTATAATTTCGATTTTTCTGTCACATGTTAGCTGATCATACGCCTTTTTGTTGAGATTGATGACGTCTGTATCCAGCGAACCAACCACGAGCAACGTTGGCGCTTTTACCTGCCCGAGGTTTTTTGCCATATCAGGGCGGCCACCGCGGCTCACCACGGCTTTAATGGTATCGCCAAGAAAGGCCGCAGCATCCATAGCCGAAGCTGCACCGGTACTGGCTCCAAAAAAACCCAGGGGTAAATCATCAAAAGCAAATTGCTCAAGCGCTTTTTCGGTAAGGCGGATAAGCCTGTCCGTCAGGAGATCAATATTAAACCGGTTATCATATATTTTATCTTCTTCAGGCGTAAGTAAATCTGCCACCAAAGTGGAGATATTATTTTGATTAAGCACGTCGGCCACAAAATTATTTCTCGGGCTTAGATGGCTGCTGCCGCTACCATGAGCGAATATGACCATGGCTGCGGGATCATCAGCCTGGGCAAGATTAGCTGCCACTGACACATCACTCAAATCTAGTTTTATTTCACTTTTATTCATCGTTTTTGTTTTTTATAAATGAGCGTATTAATTCAAAAAAATTCTTTGAACACCATAAAAGCCACAATTTTTATGCCCTAAAAGCCCAAAATATTGCCCGCAGGTTATCGCAGCAGAAAATAGAAATGCCCGTTAATTGTTTGTTTACTGCCTTGGCGTAAATTGTGCGCTTCAATCTTTATAAAATATACATTGAACTACGCACAATCGATACATTATCTATACAACAGGCTTCCGATGTTCAGCAGGAGCGGCGCCAAGGCATATAAGGCTGATCTGAAAAACACGTTGGCTTTATCCGATTTTTTAGGAAGGCCACAGGATAAAATAAAAACCATTCACGTAGCCGGAACCAACGGTAAAGGCTCGGCAAGTCACATGCTCGCGGCCATATTGCAGCAAAACGGTTATAAAACCGGTTTATACACTTCGCCCCATTTAAAAGATTTCAGGGAAAGAATAAAAATAAACGGTGTAATGATGCCGGAAGGTTTTCTTATAGAATTTGTTGAAAAAACAAAAGACATTTCTGAAGAAATAAAACCCTCTTTCTTTGAACTCACTTTTGTGATGGCACTCGATTTTTTTGCACAGCAGGAAACTGACGTGGCGATTATCGAAACGGGCCTTGGCGGCAGGTTAGACAGCACCAATGTAATAACGCCGTTGTTATCTGTGATTACCAATGTCAGCTTCGATCACATGGATATTCTTGGTGATACGCTCGAAAAGATCGCCTATGAAAAAGCAGGAATCATAAAAGAAAAAATTCCTGTTGTTATTGGCGAACGCAATTCAGCAACAGAAACGATATTTGAAAACAAAGCCAAAGAGATGAATGCGCCTTTGGTGTTTGCTGAAGATCAGTTCCGGGTGATTGCTTCAGCATATCATTCAACCTCTTTGGAATTGGAAATTGCCAGCAAGAAAACTGAAAAAAATATTCATTTGCTATCCGACCTGAATGGTATTTACCAGGAAAAAAATATCATCACCGTACTTGCTGCGACAGATATTTTAAAGAATCATTTTGCATTAAAAGAGGAAGAAATAATAAATGCATTAGCCCGGGTAAAAAACCTAACCGGCCTTTTCGGTCGATGGGAAGTAATTCATCAAAATCCAACGATAGCGCTGGATGTAGCCCATAACGAAGAGGGCATTAAACAATTAATTTTACAGTTAGGCAAAATTAACTTCGATCATCTTCATATAATTTTTGGGATGGTAAAAGATAAAGAAATTACAAAGGTGCTTTGCCAGTTGCCCCAAAAAGCTACCTATTATTTTACAAAAGCTCATAATCCCCGTGCGCTGGAGCAGGATGATTTGCAACGCATGGCACAAGCTTTTAATCTTGAAGGAAATACATTTCCTGACGTAAATAAAGCCCTGGAAGCCGCACTGCAACATGCATCTGCAGAGGATCTTATTCTTGTTTGCGGAAGTGTTTTTGTGATCGCGGAAGTAGCCGAATTACGTGAACAATTAAATATCAGCTAAAAAACTTACAGCTCGCCCAGCGCTCTCAGTGCATAGAAAATGCAATTATTGTGGGTTGCCTGCACAATTTTATTTTCAAGGAAGAGTTGCTTAAGCGTTTGAACAGAAATTTTTTCTACTTCCACTTCTTCATTAGCGTCCAATTTTTGTTCCCCGGTTTTTTTGCCGCCTTTCGCTAAATAGAAGTGCGTGAAATTATTTAGTACGCCCGGGTTGGCGGCTATTTTTCCCACGTACGTGAAAGAAGAAAATTCATAGCCGGTTTCTTCTTTCAGTTCTCTTTTCATTGCCTGCTCAGCTGATTCTCCATTGTCGACAAAGCCCCCGGGGATTTCCAGGAGAACTTCATCAATCGGATGGCGATATTGCTTTACCATCAAAACTTCACCTTCTTCAGTCAAGGCCACGCAGCAAACAGTTAAAGGCAATTCAACTACAAAATATTCTTCAACAATATGCCCGGTGGGCGTTTCACATTTATCCCTGCGTGCGGTAAAATATTTATGCCTGCTAATATATTCTGATGATACTATTTTCCATTTCATAATAATGCTTGTTACTTTTTAATTCCATCCTTCTCTTTCACGTAACTGCAAAATATGTGCTACATGATGGCGGCTATGCCATGCGTAGGATTTTAGAAGATCCCACATGCTCATTTCTATTTCTCTTTCGGGATGATAAATGGTGCGCTGCCATTCGCTTTCGGCCATATCCTCCATTACCTGGCACCAGCGGGCATGCAGAGAATACAGAAAGGTAATTGAAATATTTACCGGCAATTTTTTTGTATCAGAAAGACTTGCCCAGGCTTCCTGATCGTAAGGCTTAATAGTAGGGTTGTGTTCAGTAAGAGCAAGTTTGAAGCGGATGTAAGCATTCATGTGGCTATCTGCAACATGATGCACCACCTGCTGAACCGTCCATCCACCGGCACGGTACGGCGTTTCCAATTGCGGGGCATCCAGGTTTTGTATGGCAAACTCCAACGAAGATGGAAGCATTTTTATATCGTTTATCAACGCGTTTTTTAATTGCTCATTGAATTCGCTTTTAAATGCTTCCTGTTCACTCTCCCTTCCTACCGGGTAACGAAGTTTTTCATCGTCCGACATAAAATTTATTTATTTACGATACTTAATAATTCAATCGTAAAGATCAGGGTTGCGCCTCCGGGGATTACGCCGCCCGCGCCCCTGTCGCCATAAGCAAGATCGGAAGGAACGTACAATTTCCAGGTACTTCCAACCGGCATCAATTCCAAAGCTTCCGTCCATCCTTTAATCACCCCGGAAACAGGAATGGTAAGCGGCTCCCCTCTTTTATAAGAATTATCAAATTCCTTTCCATCGATTAAAGTGCCAATGTAGTTGGCCTTTACTGTATCTTCTGCCGTAGGAACGGGACCTGTACCTTTGGTTACAATTTCATATTGCAATCCATCAGGCAACGTAACAACGCCGGGACGCTTCTTGTTTTCCTCTAAAAAGTTTTGGCCTGAATCTTTCACCGCTTTGATCTTGTTCATCATAAATTCCTGTATTTTTTGTTGTATGCACATATTGGCTTGTTCTTCTGAAATGGATAATGGCTTGTCGTTGTAAACATCCTCAAAAGCCTTTTTCACATATTCAGCATTTACTTTGTTTACATTTTGAGTTTGCTTGTAATATTCAGCTACCTGTACTCCTATGGAATAACTAAGGCTATCGATTGCATTCATCGGCTGAGTAACAGCCGAGGGCGAATTTGCTTTTGCCGGTTTTTTTGTCTGCGCAAAAGTGTAGGAAAAAGGTAATAATAAGACAAGGAAAACAGCTTTCATTTTATTTATTTTATTGGGTTCAGTTTAAAAAACAGAGCGCAAATATAGTTTAATCCTCCCTGAAATCTTTGCCGGTAAGGTTGATAAAAACATCTTCAAGATTTGCTGATTTTGTCTCCTTGGGTCTTTCAAAACCGGATGCCACCAGGTCATCAATCAGTTTATCGGGGCTTTCCAGTGCAATGATCTTTCCCTCATCCATTATAGCTACCCTGTCGCATAAATATTCTGCTTCATCCATATAATGAGTAGTAATGATGACTGTAGTACCTTCCTGCCGGATTCGTTTTACCAGCTCCCATAAATTACGCCTTGCCTGCGGGTCGAGACCGGTTGTAGGCTCATCCAGAAAAATAATTTTCGGCTTATTGATCAGCGTGGTTGCAATTGAAAAACGTTGCTTTTGACCACCACTCATTTCCTTGAATTTGTTTTTGGCTTTGTCGTTAAGATTTACCATTTCAAGCAGTTGCCTGGAATCAGCTTTCGTATTGTACAAGCCACAAAAAAGATCGATGAGTTCCAGCAAATTTAGACCAGGGTAAAATCCTGAGGTCTGCAACTGAACGCCTATTATTTTTTTGATCGACGAGGGATCATGGTCCAGGTCCAGGCCATCCACAATGATTTTACCTGAAGTTTTATCACGAAGAGTTTCGATGATTTCAAGAGTAGTTGATTTGCCTGCGCCGTTAGGACCAAGCAAACCAAATATTTCTCCTTCATATACATCAAATGAAATTCCTTTTACGGCTTCAAATTTGCCGTAATTTTTTTTTAAATCTTTTACCGAAATAATTGTTTTCATTACCTATTACTTAAAACTTATTACTTACAACTTATAACTTATTACTCTTTTCCCTCAAGATATTCTTCCAGGTCTTCCATCATTTTTAAACTGCCAATAAAAAATGGAGTTCGCTCATGCAATTCTGTTGGCACTTTTTCAAGAATTCTTTGCGTACCGTCGGTCGCTTTGCCACCGGCTATTTCCATCATATAAGCCAAAGGATTGCATTCATACAGCAACCTTAATTTGCCCCGGGGCTTTCGTTTGGTAGCCGGGTATAAAAATATTCCGCCTTTTATCAAATTACGATGTACATCGCTTACCATGCTCCCGATATATCTCTGCGTGTATGGCCCACCGTTAGTACTGTCCTTTTTCTGGCAGGTATCAATATATTTTTGCACTTCTTCACCATACTCAAAAAAATTACCATGATTTACAGAATACATCTTTCCCTTTTCAGGACATTTAATATCCGGGTGGCTTAAACAAAATTCTCCAACCGTTTGATCCAATGTGAACCCATTTACACCTCTTTTAGTAGCATATACCAAAATAGTGGACGAGCCGTAAATAACGTAACCTGCCGCCACCTGCCGGTTGCCGGCCTGCAAAAAATCTTTGATCGTTACCGGTGTTCCGGGCTGGGTTACTCTTCTGTAAACAGAAAAGATGGTACCTATCGAAACATTTACATCAATATTGCTGCTTCCGTCCAGCGGATCAAACATGCAAATGTATTTTGACTTCTGGCTTATCTCATCTTTAAAAATTACCACGTCGTCAAGCTCTTCACTTGCTATGCCTGCGCAACTGATACCGTGGCGCAATACCGCAGTGAGTTGGTCGTTGGCAAATTCATCCAGTTTTTTTACCTCTTCTCCCTGCACGTTCACCTCGCCGGTTTCGCCAAGTATATCAACCAACCCCGCTTTATTTACTTCTACATTTATACGCTTGGCAGCAAGCCCAACGTCTCTTAAAAGCCCCGCCAATTCACCGGTTGCTCTTGGGAAAGCGCGCATTTCCCTGATGGTGAATTCATCGAGGGTTAACACATTTCTGTTTACCATAAAAAGAAAGCTATTTGTTTCGAGTGAACAAAAGTAGGCCAATTAATTTTCATTTTACCCGTGTGCTTCCATAGATTTTTGTGCATAATACAGCCATGACAGTAAACAAACAAATTTTGCAAAATCCTGATTTACATTTTGAAAAAGGAAAGGTATCGTGGTTTTACTATCAAAAGAGTAGTAATAACAACATGCGGCTTTATAGTTAATTTACGAACGTCATCGTAAATCCTTTACGCCTAAAAAAGGGCAATAACTCTATTGTCCGGGGTTTGAGCCGTCTATATCTTTGTTCCAGAAGTTGATTGATGTTCAACAACATTAATCAGATCCAAATCCATTGAAAACTAAGTTCCTCTAATCCGGGAAAAACCAATAAAGTCCGATATCAGTCAACTTCTACTTTTTTGAATTTAGTGTCTTGAAGAAAAATATTATCCCAATGAAAACTATGCCGAAAGGCATGACCCAATTTCTTCCTGCTATGTAACCCCCAGGAATAAATAAGTAAAAGCTTCTCTACAACAGGGAAGCTTTTTCATTTTGAAGTGTTTAAAACAACGCCTCTAACGTAAATGCATACACTAAATTAGTTCACCAGATCTTTACCCTCAAACTATCCGGAACGTACATAGAGTCTTTTGGAGTAACATGAAATGTAGAATAAAATTCATCGATATCGCTGAAAGGTCCGTTAACCCTGTACTTTGCGGGAGAGTGAACATCAGTCATCAAACGGTTTTTCATTATTTCCGGGCGCATTTCATACAACCAGCTTAATGCGTAGCCCATGAAAAAACGTTGCATGGGTGTAAGTCCGGCAATGATTTCATTCTTTTTGTAGGCATCTGATTTTTTAAAAGCATCAATCCCAATCTCGAGGCCGCCCAGGTCAGCAATATTTTCTCCCTGTGTCGCCCGTCCATTAATGTGTGCACCCGGCAAGGGTTCATAATTATCGAACTGCTTAATTATCACTGCTGCTCTTTTTGCAAATTCAGTAGAATCTTTTTTGGTCCACCAGTTATGAAGGTTTCCTTTAGCATCATACAACCTTCCCTGGTCGTCAAATCCGTGGGTTATCTCATGACCGATATAACTGGCGCCCACGTAGCCGTACATAGTAGCGTCATCAAGGTCTTTGTCTGCATAGCCGGGGACGATAAACGCAGCGGCCGGAAATACAATCTCATTTTTTGAAGGATCATAATAAGCGTTATACGTTTGCGGATACATGTCCCATTCATCAAGATCAACCGGCTTGCCCAACTTATTCATTTCATAATTATGCCACCACTTGTTGGCAGTGATCAAATTTTGAACATAGCTTTCTTTACCTATTTCCATTGCTGAAAAATCTTTCCATTTATCAGGATAACCAATTTTCTTTTTGATCGCTTCCAGCTTTACGATGGCTTTTTGTTTGGCGCTATCACTCATCCACGTTAATTTTTCAATCCTGCTTTTATATGCGTCCCTGATCTCCTCAGCCATTTTCTCATACCTTTTTTTCGAAGTAGAATCAAAATATTTTTTTACGTAAAGTTGCCCAAGCAATTCACCCATTGCGTTTTCTTCAGATTGTATCACAGTTTTCCATCTCGGCTTTCTTTCTTTAGCACCGCTGAATAACTGGCTGTATTTAAAGCTCTCCGCAACATATTTTTCAGGAAGCGCGCGTGAATAAGAATTTACCAGCCGATAAGTTAGATAATCCTGCAAATCAGTGATAGAAACTGATTTCAGATTGGCACCCAACGCTTTGAAAAATTCGGGTTGCCCAACAATTACCGAATCAATGTTTGTGACGCCAATGTCTTTCAAAAACTTTTCCCAATTGATAGAAGGAGAAAGTTTGGACAGATCAGAAATGGCCACCTTATTATAATTCGCATAAGGGTCTCTTAGATCGACAAGCTTCCTGGAGTTCTTTGCCAGTGTGGTTTCAAAAGCAAAAATATTATTGGCGGCCTTCTGTGCAGTTGCAGTATCTTTTCCCTGGAATTGCAAAATGGTAGCTACGTGTTGCACATACGCTTTGCGAATATTTGCCGTAGAAGAATCTGTATTAAAATAATAATCACGCTCAGGAAGCCCCAATCCGCCCTGGCCTAATCTCAATATCATTACATCGCTATGCTTATCATCTTGGGCTACGCCGCTTCTGAATAAAGCACTTACTCCTATTTTATTTAGGTCGGATACGGTGTTCACCAGGGATGGAATATCTGTAATCGAATTTATTTCATCCAAATAAGGTTTAAGATATTCGGTGCCTTGTTTTTCAATCCTTGCACTGTCCATCGCAGTTGACCAAAAATCCCCGATCTTTTGACTGGCAGATCCTTTTGCCGCATTTTCTTTTGCGGCCTCCTCACTTATTTCCCGAAGGCGTTGTTGATTTTCATTGTAAACGACATTGCCGATTCCCCACGAGCTTTCTTCAGCAGGAATAGGATGATCTTTGATCCATTTACCGTTTGCGTATTCAAAAAAATCCCGGCCGGGACTAACGGTGGTATCAATATCCGCAGCAAATACATCGGGCAATTTTGTTTCTGTTTTGCTTTTGCAAGAAAAAAATGCAGCACAAATAAAGCAGTAAAGAATTGTTTTTTCCATTTCAGAAATTTTAATAAGTAAATGTATGAAACAGCCGACTTAAATCAGAGTGCAATCTAACTATTGCTTTTTCTTTCAGATAAAAATAATCCCAGCAACACCAAAACAACTCCAACAACCGTATAAGTGGTAATTACATCATTCAAAACCACAGCAGCGATTGCAAAACCGGACACCGGGCATAAAAACAGCCACAGCCCTGCTTTAACGGTGTTTCTCTTTAATAGCCAGAGCCAAGTTAGTACGGCAAAGATTGAAACGAAAATAGCAAGCCAAATAGTTCCTCCCCAAAATTTCAGATCAAAATGATTAAGGCTTGTTTTGTAATGCCAAAGAGTAAAAGGTAATAACAATAAGCCGCCAATCATTGTTTGCCATCCGTTAATTGTCAAAATATTCAGGCTGCCCCAGTGCCTGGAAGAAAAATAAATAGCGCCGGTTGAATAAGACACCATGCTGAACAAAAGCAAAACCAACCCTGCTTTAGTAACGGAAGTGTTTTGTAATAAAGGCCATGAAGCAATAAGTACGCCTGTCGTTCCGAACAGTAAAGCAACAAATATCTCAGATTTTAATTTTCGTTTCAGGAAAAAAACCGACAAAAAGCTTATGAACAAAGGGTTTGTGGCAACAGATAACACACCGATGCCGGCAGTGACATGTTGCATGGCTGTAATGTAGCAACCCAGGTATAGAGTAATATTCAAAAAACCATAGATCGTGAGCTGCCTGAATTGCTTTGCTGATGGCCACGTTTGCTTTTTGAAAACATACGAAACTATCAACATAATTATGCCGGCTGCAGCAAATCGCAATTGCGCAATCACTAACGGTTGCGCGCTTTCCAGCGCAATTTTAGTGGCGGTAGAAGCAGAGGACCACAATAACGCAAAAAGTAAGCCCGCGGCGATCCATTTATATTCGGCCTTAACGGTATTTTTCTTTAAATAGCTCAACAATGAAAGGAAGAAAAAGAAATGTGATCAAGTGTAAAAACAAACTGGTATTGATTATTCCGCAACCAACTCTTTATTTTTAGAAAAATAAAATATGCCGATCGTTCCGACGATTACAAGCGCAGCCGAAATCAATTCTGCCTGCGTGGGATGTATCCCGAATATTGAGTAAGTAGTATTTACACGAATCGTTTCAATAAAAAAGCGCTCTACACCATTCATAATTAAATAGATACAAAACAACACGCCGGGTACTTTGATCTTTTTTCGGATAGCCCACAAAATAAAAAACAAAAGGAAGCAGGCAACAATCTCATACAAAGGTGTAGGGAAAACCGGTAGCGGCAACGCACGACAATACTTCCCTTCACAATTTGGCAACAGGATGCCGTCTTCATTTACATTATGAGGATAAGTGAAAGCGAACATCCACGCAGGCAACCACTTGGGACCACGAAAGCTTTTATGAGGCACTTTTTCCAACGATGTTTCCATCCGATCAGTAACCATCGTTTGATGGCCATCAGGATCGGTAACGGTTCCTGCCAAAAAGTAGGTGGAATATTTTTGAGTTTTTAGCTGAAACTCACCGGGAGATGCAGGCACTACATGACCCGGAACATCAGATACATAGGCGCTGTTGAAAATTCCCCAATCTCCGTCGCCTGCTGTCTGGCATCCCATTCTGCCAATTGCATAAGCGATCATCAAAGCCGGAGCAGCCGCATCAATCAGGTGAAGCAAGCCGATTCCTTTTTTTCTTGCATAAATGAGAATGGCTATCGTAGCAAAAATTAAACCTCCGTAAAAAGTAAGTCCGCTTGGGGCAATTAGATTAGCAATAGGATCGGCAATAAAACGGTCCCAGTTTTCAAGATTATCAAAAATTTTTGCACCGATAATTCCAAATACCAAGGCAAAGATTACAATGTCTCCTACCCTGTCGTGCGGCCAAATTCGTATCGTTCTCTTTTCAGGTTTCGGAAGTTTTTGTTTGTCCTTTTCCTTGTATTTTAAATATACGAGTGCAGCCGCGATTACAAGTCCGCCAAGCCAGCTTCCTTCCGAAGAAAAAATATATTGCTGCAGATCAATACCTTGCTGGCGGCTTGCCAGGAAAGCGCCGATCAGTTTATAGCCGAAAATAAAACCTACCAATCCATTAATAAATAATTCTAAAAAAGTGGCGGGTTGCCCTGTGGTTATGGTTTCTTCGCGTGGTAACAAAAGGCCTTTCTTTTCTTTCCTTTTTAACTCTTTAGTGAGAAAAAAAGCAGATACAATAAAGGCTATAGCTACAAAAATACCAAAAGTGTAAAAGATTTTGAAAGCGTTGATTTCCCATCCAAACCAGTCCTTAATAACAAAATATAAATTCGGATACATGTTTACCTTTTAGTTTTGGAAAAAATCTTTCTCGATCATTTACAAAGAATATTTTAAAAATAAAAACCCTCAAATATACTGAAGGTTTTTATTTTATTATTTAGCAATAAGCTTCGTACGCAGCGGCAAGGTTATTGGCAATCATCGCTGCAGAAGCGCCCTCAATGTTATGTCTTTCGAGAAAATGAACCAACTCTCCGTCTTTAAATAAGGCAACAGAAGGAGATGAGGGAGGATAAGGTAGCAGGTGTTCGCGTACTTTGTTTACGGCATCGAAATCAAAACCTGCAAATACGGTAGCAAGGTGATCGGGTTTTTTGTCAGCGTTTTCAAGAGAAAGCAAAATTCCCGGGCGCGCAGAACCTGCCGCACAGCCACAAACCGAATTGACCACTACCAGAGTGGTTCCTTCCTGGCTGATTGCCTGCTCTACCTGGTCGGCGCTAACTAAATCTTTAAAACCATTTTCTGTCAATTCCCCTTTCATGGGCATTACTATTTCTGCTGGATACATATCTTTTAATTTAAAATTTTAGAGTGCAAATTTACGATACTTATAGCTTTTATGAAGCATTGATTTTCATAAAGATTTGGGAAATAATGTCAGGCAACAATGGCCTCATAAGACTTTTTGTCTTAATATATTATCACTAATGCAGTTAAAATGGGTTGGTATTTTATTTGATCTGTTAAGAGAAAATTTAATAACCAACTTTTTAAAAAGATAAACATTATGACAACCTTAAAATTCAACCAACCCACTTTGAAAACTTTAGACAGTTTTCTGGACAACTTATTGAGCGATCTTCCTGTTGCCAACAACAACGGAATGAATTTACCAGCGGTAAATATTTGCGAAACCAACGACAATTATGAGCTGGAATTTAATGCACCGGGCAGAAAAAAAGAGGATTTCAAAATAACAGTTGATAAAAACATCCTCACTGTTTCTTTTGAAAAGAAAGAAGAACAAACAGAAGAAAAAAGACAATTTATTAAAAGGGAATTCAGCACTCAGTCTTTCAAAAGGTCATTCACTCTTGATGAAAAGATAAATGCTGACGGAATAAATGCCAAATATGAAAACGGTATTTTATACCTTACTCTTCCGAAAAAAGAAGAAGTGAAAGTGATGCCCAAAGAAATAGCAGTGAGCTAACTTTGAGTGGAAAAAGTAGATTAAAAGCCTTCTCGTTTTGAGGAGGTTTTTTTTTTATTTATAAAGAGTAAACGGACAAATTTCCTCTATTTTTATTTTCTCTACAACACGCACTTTTATTTATATCCTAATATCTTCAACATGCTTTGAGCACTTTGTTCTTTCGCATACACCCAATCTACTAATTTGCCGTTTTTGTCGTAATCCAACACAATGTATTTTGGCGAAGGAATAAGACAATGTTTTATGCCACCATAGCCGCTTATCTGGTCCTGGTAAGCACCGGTATGAAAAAAGCCCACATACAATGGTTCACCCTCTCCCACTTTTGGTAAAAAAACTTCGTTGATATGTTCTTCTGAATCATAATAATCGTGGCTGTCGCACGTGATGCCACCAAGTGTTACCCGTTGATATTCGTTATCCCATTTATTGATTGGCAACATCAAAAATTTTTCTCCAATGCCCCATGTATCGGGTAATGTTGTGATAAATGATGAATCAATCATATACCAGGTTTCGCGGTCGTTCTGTCTCTTATCGCCAATTACACTGTAAATGTGCGCCATGCTTTCGCCAACGGTGTAGCTGCCAAATTCCGTAAAAATATTAGGCATTGGCACCTTGCTTTTTTTACAACCGGCCTTGATGTTTCTCACAATTTCGTTGATCATAAACTGGTAATCGTAATCGAAACCCAGCGAGTGCTTTATCGGGAAACCACCGCCAATATTGATAGAATCGAGCTCAGGACAAATTTTTCTTAACTGGCAATACAGGTTGATCACTTTGTTTAGTTCACTCCAGTAATAAATGTCATCCTTGATACCTTTGTTTAAAAAGATATGAAGCATTTTTAACTGGAACTTGTGCTCATTTCCTTCAATTTCATCTACATAAAATTCAAGAATATCTTTTGCGCGTATGCCTAACCGTGAGGTATAAAAAGGAAATGTCGGTTCTTCTTCTGCGGCCACACGAATACCGATATTAAAAGGAACTCTTACAGATTTTCGATAGGCTTTAAGCTCATCCTTATTATCCAGAATAGGAATTACATTTTTAAAGCCTGAATTCAATAAGCGCGCAATGCGGCTCGTGTAGGTTTTTTGCTTAAACCCGTTGCAGATGATGAAAGTATCCTTAGTAATCTTCTTTCTTTCAAATAATTTTTGAATAATCTCAATGTCGTATGCATAGGACGTTTCAAGATGGATGTCGTGCTTCAGCGCTTCTTCCACGATAAATGAAAAATGTGAACTCTTGGTGCAATAACAATAGTTGTATTTGCCTTCGTACTTATGTTTTTTTATCGCAGTGGCAAACATTTTTTTCGCCTTGTTGATCTGCATTCCGATCTTAGGAAGGTAGGTAAATTTCAGAGGCGTTCCATACTTATCAATCAGCGCTTTCACGTCAACGTCATTATACTCCAAATAGCCATCTTTAAGATCGAAGCCTTCCTGCGGGAAATTAAACGTCTGATCTACAAGATCCTTATAACTATTATCCATTCAAAAGTTTTAGAATTTGAAAAATATTTACAAATGTAAATGAATGCTATAATTACTGAAATAAAAAAACCGTCCAGTGCGACTGAACGGTTTTACCAAAATAAAAAATGAGCTTAAAAGTTATTTTACTGATGCAATCAGGTTCTTAAAACTTTCCGGTTCGTTCATAGCCATATCAGCCAAAACTTTACGGTTCAGATCAATATTTTTTTCGTTTAATTTATGGATAAACTGGCTGTAAGTCATACCCTCTGCCCTTACTGCTGCATTGATACGGGCAATCCATAATGCACGATATTCGCGCTTTTTTAGTTTGCGGCCTACATAACTGTAAGTGAGGCCTTTTTCCATTACATTTTTGGCAACGGTATAAACATTTTTCCTCTTACCATAATAGCCCTTGGCGGCCTTTAGAACTCTTTTTCTTTTTGCCCTTGATGCTACTGCATTTGATGAACGTGGCATAATTTAAATATTTTTAATTGTTGAAATTGGTATCGTTTTTTTGAAATCTTTTACTTCATCCTTAGCAATCGCATCACAAAAGGCCTGTTGGCATCGCTTACGATTCCCCTCTTACGCAAAGCGCGTTTACGCTTGGTAGATTTTTTAGTAAGAATGTGACGTTTGAAAGATTTTTGATAAGTAATTTCACCTGAACCGGTTACTTTAAAGCGCTTCTTGGCGCTGGAGTTGGTTTTAACCTTTGGCATGTTATATATTTTACTTTTACACCCTAGCCGGCGTCCCGAACAGACGGGAACTTATGGAGCCATGTGGGCAATATGTTTTATAAAAATCCTTTTAGCCAAAACACAAAATGCTGAAAGGGCTGCAAAAGTAATAAAAAGTTTCGTAAAAAAATCCAAAGATTTGAAGGCTTTAACACGCCCGCTATGTTTCCAACTCCGGCTTTTCCTTTTCATGAGTAAGATCGTGCAATGTCTGCACTTTTAAATGATCATACAATGAATGTTTGTCAACAAATAAAGAAACAAGCCCGGCCAACATGCCTGCAATCAATAAATAAAATATAACACTGTGGCGGTCAGTCATTTCCAGTACGAGGATAGCAGATGTAAAAGGTGTTCGGGTAACCCCGGTTAAGAAACCAACCATCCCGCAGAGTATCAGCAGGTTCGCATTCGAGGCTGACTCATTAAATAATCCTGCCATAAACGAACCAACACTTGCCCCTGCAGCAATAGAAGGAGCAAAAATACCCGCAGAAGCGCCCGTACCAAAACTCAAAATCGGGCCAACAATTCTGAATAATGCAGTGTACCAATGAACGTATTTATCGCTACTGAACAAAGTAGTAAGCATTATATTTCTTCCGGAACCTAAAATATTCGGATCGATAAAAAAAGCAATGGCTGCCATAACCGCAGCACATGCAACCACGTACAATACATGCTGGTAAGTAAACTTAAAAGATTTCTTCCACCTGAAAATTGCCAGGATGATCATGGACATATAACTGCCCAATAAACCGGTAATGATAGAGACAATAAGCAAAGCAAAAACAATGGAACTTTTAATATGCGTTACATCCGGGAAACCGAGATACAGGTAAGGACCAAGAATACCTTGCGCAGTTAAACCCGCAATAATAACCGCTGTGAAGAGCGCAGTTTTGAAATAACTGAAATGAGTTTTCGTGAGTTCTTCAATAGCAAAAACAATTCCTCCCAAAGGTGTATTAAATGCGGCTGCAAGTCCGGCAGCAGCACCGGCAGTGATCATATTTCTTTTTGAGATTGGTGGCCACCAGGAGGGCAGCCAGTCGTTAAACTTTTTAAACACAATTCCCGACAACTGAATCACCGGCCCTTCTTTTCCTACAGCGCCACCACCCAAAATCATGAAAAGGCCTGAAACAACCTTAACAACTAAAATTTTCAGGCTTAATAATTTTTTTATTTTTTTATCATAGTTAGTTGTGTCCAGTTCTATAGCCGCCCTAACCTGCGGAATACCGCTCGTACGGGCATAGGGGCCGTATTTTACCACCAGCCACCACGCGATCAAAAAACAGACGGGGCTTAAAATAAAAATGCCCCAACTATGGTATTGGAGCACATTAAACGTGCGGCTTTCAAAATAAGAAAACGCTGCCGAATATGCCACGGCCAATAATCCTGCAACTAATGAAGCAATCCAGAATGGTATTGCCTGGAGAATATTACGCTTAAGACGCTCATTATTTATTCTGTCGAAACTCCGTTTTAAAAACTTCCTTATGGATAAAAATGTCATTAATTTCTTGCTCTACTGAAAAAGGATACAAATTTATTTAATACGAATTCAAATAAAAAATCAATTATGGAATTTAAGCTGACAGCTAATAATTTTGAAATATACGTTTATTCTAATCGATCTTCACAATAACTTTGCCATCTGTGCCATGGGTCTCAAGCGCTTTATGGGCTTCAACTATTTCGCCAAGCGAAAAAGTCCTGTCAATTTTAACCTGCAGCTTTTTATCTTCCAGTAAATGGGCAATTAACTGCATTTGTGCACCGTCAGGATACATCATCGGCCAAATCATTTCTACGTTATGCTGCTTTGCCAGTTCAATAGCTTTAGGATCATTTTTGGTAGATGAAGGAAGACAAACTACCCTGCCGCCTTTGTTTACGCAGGAAAAAGAACGATACAGGATTTCTCCGCCCATGGCATCTAATACGGCGTCTCCATCCTGGAAAACATTTTCAAACTTATCTTTTTTGTAATTGATGAATTGATCAACCCCAAGTGATTCTAAAAATGCTTCATTTTCTGCTGAAGCCGTGCCTGCAACAAAGGCGCCGTTCAATTTGGCAAACTGAACAGCCAGGTGGCCAACACCACCGGCGGCGGCCTGTATCAAAACTTTTTGTCCTTCAGAAATCTTCAAATGTTCGTTTATCGCCTGGTAAGCAGTAAGGCCTGCCAGCGGAACAGCCGCCGCTTCTTCGAAAGAAACGTTCGAAGGTTTTTTCGTTAGCAATTTAGGATAAGCAACAGCAAATTCTGCATAGGTCTTTCCCAATCCCGGGAAGCCAATGCAGCCAAAAACCTCATCGCCGTTTTTAAAAGCTGAAACATTCTTACCCACACTTTCTATCGTGCCACTTACATCCCAACCCAAAATGGCTGGCAATTGCAAATTTTTAGACATGCCACTTGTTCCGGCTCTCACTTTAGTGTCCACAGGATTGATGCCGGTAAATTTTATTTTAATTAAAACCTGGTCGTCAGTTGGAACAGGTGTTTCGATCTCTGTTATTTGCAAAACTTCGGGCGGCCCGAAACGATTGATAATTGCTACTTTCATTGAACGGTATCTTTTTGAATTTCTAAAAGTTCTTCTCTTTTAGGCCGGATAATCAAACGCAAGGTAGGATTGTTGCTGATGAATGACCAAAACCAGCTAAACGCAAGTTCCACTTTGTGCCGGAAACCTACTAACGGTATTATATGAACGAAAAGCCAGATGAGCCATGCAAAAAATCCGGTGAAAGAAACTTTGGGAAGATCGGCCACCGCTTCATATTTTGAAATGATCGCCATGCTTCCTTTATTTTTATAAACGAATGGTTTGAGTTCGTCGTTAGCAACTATTCTTTTCAGATTTTTTCCGAGCAAAGTTCCTTGCTGTATAGCAACCTGCGCCAGCTGAGGATGGCCTTTCGGATAATTTTTATCACTGGTTTGCAAACACAAATCACCAATCGCGAAAATATTTTCGGAACCTGTTACCTTATTAAATTCATCCACCAAAATTCTTCTTCCATGGCCTAATTGTTCCGGCAAAATGCCAGGCACTTCTCTTGCAACTACTCCTGATGCCCATATCAACGAATTGGATGGAATGGTATTTCCATCGCCCAGGATCACATTTCCGTCAACATAATCTTTTACCATTGTATTGAGCTTTATGTTTACGCCTAATTTGCTCAAGACTTTCAAAGCATCTTTTTGAGCGGTTGTACTCATCGGCCCAAGCAGGTGAGGTGATGCATCAATTAAATGTATCCTTGAATTTCCTCTTTTTATTTCAGGATATTCTTTCGTCACAATAGTTTGCCCCATTTCTGCCAACATGCCCGCCAGTTCGACACCTGAAGGGCCACCGCCGGCAATTACAATATTCAGATTCCGGTCCTTTTCTGTCGGATCATTTGTGATGGTTGCTTTTTCCATATTCAATAAAAGATGGTTACGGAGGTTGATCGCGTCTTCAATGGATTTCATCGGCAAAGCATGCCGCTTCACATTCTCCATCCCAAAAAAATTGGTTTCAGTGCCGATGGCGAGAACGAGATAATCATAGTCCAGGCTTCCGGTAGTGGTTTCAATTGTATTTTCTGCAGGATTTACTTTTTTCAGTGCACCATAATGAAAGCGCATATTATTTTTTCCTTCAAACATCCTTCGAAAAGGATAACTGATATTTGAAGGCTCGATAAAAGCCGTTGCCACCTGGTAAAGCAGTGGAGGAAAAAAATGATAGTTGTCTACATCAACCATTGTTACAAGAAAGCGCGGGTCTTTCCATATTTTCTTTACCAGGTTAATTCCTCCGAAACCTCCGCCAACTACCACAACTTTTGTAACTTTTTCCTGCATACATTTTTTATTTTCTGAAAACTACTGAAATACTTTATTTGGTTCAGTCTACAATACATCTCAAATTTTATTCCTCAATTCAACAAAATAAAAATTAGAAATAAAAGTTAGTTCACTGTCAAAGAAGTTTGCTGACTCAAATAAAATATTGGAAATTTACTCAAATAAATATTTTCAAACCAGTAACTATGGAAGGTGAACAAATTTGCGACCACATAAAAGCCATCAAAGAGCTTAAACAACCAATAGACCTTGTTTGCGACGAATGCGTAAAAACCGGCAGCCATTGGGTTCATTTAAGAACCTGCCAAGCGTGCGGTGCTACTTTGTGTTGCGATCAATCGCCCAATAAACACATGACAAAGCATTTTCATGAAACACAACATCCCGTTGTAATTTCGGCAGAGCCCGGTGAAAGATGGCTGTGGTGTTATGAAGATGAAATATTTGCAGAGTATGAATAGGTCAATCTTCCAGCAATTCCCTGTCCCATTTTGCGAGGTCAGCACCGGCAGCGTAAGTACTTTTCAAAAATTGCAACAAAGTATTTTCAGGATCTTCTGATTGTAGTACCGCCGAATATGGCAAAATAAATTCACCAAGCGTTGAATGATAATAAGCCTCTTTTGGATTAACTCCTGCGGTTTTATATCCTTCCGGCTCCGGGTACAAGTAGCAATAAAACGCAGGCTCCGGAAAACCTTCATTGCCTGTCCAGAATCCACAACTGCTTACTTCGCGACAATAAGCTTCTTCAGCCACCCAGTCCGGCAAACCCGGAACACCGCCCGGATGTTTTGGTGCCCTTCTTCCAGAAAAAAATGAAAGTGCGAGATCAAAACTTCCCCAGAAAAAATGGATAGGACTGGCTTTACCTTTGAAGCCGCTTCTGAATTCCAGAAAAACCTTCTGCATCAAAATCAAAGCCTGGTGAAAACCCTTTACATCTTCCTCAACATAAGAGGCGTGAACCGAATCTTCTTTAAAAGGAATAGGATTAGCAATTTCAACAGGCACCGGTTTTATTTTCAGATCGATAGTTAATTCAGACAATAGCGCAAAAATCTTTTCATAAAAATCAGCCACCGAAATTCCGTGCAGATCAAACTGACAGGCTTCACCTTTGCTTGTAAATATTTTTAACTGGTGACCAAAAAAATCAAAATCAATTTTAAAACTCAAATCTTTATAAGGCATGTTTTCGGTCGTTAAACCATATGGTGTAATGTGCAAAGTAATGTGCCATGAATGATTAACCCACGGCAATGTGGCTAATTTTATTTTGCCCACAATTTGAGTCCACATGTGTAATGTGTCAAAAGTGGATTTACTCTTTTCATAAGAAAGAACGGGCCATTGATGTTCCATTTTTATAAAATTAAATGATATGACTTTCTATTTAAAAACCAATTCATTCGCCATTGCAATTTCATCTTCAGAAATCGTATGTCCCATACCGGTATAAATCTTTTCGGTAACGTCCGCATGCATACTTTTTAAAATTCCTGTCGTTTCGCGAACTCTTTGCACAGGAACATGCGGATCGGGATTACTGGTGCCAATAAAAACAGGCGTGTTTTTAAAATCTCCCTTATAATTTTCTGTATGAATTTTGTCACCAATCAATCCGCCGGTAAAAGCTACAATTCCTCCGAACTTACCAGCATTTCGCGCGGCAAATTCCAGCGTTAAACAAGCACCTTGCGAAAAGCCCAGTAAACAAGCATTTTCCGAAGAAATTCCTTCTGCAATTATTTCATCCAGTGTCTCTTTTACGAGATCTAAAGCAGATGAAAGCCATGGTTCATTTTGTGAAATTGGCGCAATAAAAGAATAAGGATACCAGGAATTGTCTTTCGCCTGCGGCGCCAGCAACGCATAATCTTTTACATTTAAATAATAGCTGAGCGAAAGAATATCTTCCGCACTTCCTCCACGCCCATGAATCATGATAAGCGCCTTTTTGGCTTCTTTTAAAGGCGAGCCAGCCTTAATTATAGTTTTTGTGTGGATTTTATTTTTCTCCATAATTTTTATTTTGCCAGATATCAGCATATTGTTCCGGGTGATGTTTAAATTGCGCTAGTACATAAGGGCAAAGTGCAATCACTTTTAAATTATTTTTCCTGGAATAGTCTGCCATCTCGTTTAGAAGTTTCCTGGCAATTCCTTTGCCTTCTGCCTTCTGAACTACTTCAGTGTGATATACAATTAGCCGCTTTTCAGAAATGGCTATTTCCATTTCTCCCAAAGGCTCTTCGTCTTCTTTAAAAACAAAAAATCCGCGCCCCCTTCCTGTTAACTTCAGTTGGATATTTTCCATAATTAACACGTTGTTTACAGATTATTTTCTCCCTCCGGAAAACCGAAAAAATGTCTTTTCGCAATGACATTTTTTTTCACATTCAGCCAATTTTTCATTAACAATCCACTAATACAAAACGGTATTTTTTTTGTGGCCTGATAGGTGAAACTTTTATTATTAACTATTAAAAAGGAGGACATATGAATATTATTAAAAGAAATGGAAATTCCATGAATCAATGGCCCCTTCTATTCGACGATTTTCTTAACCGGGATTTTTTTGACTGGGGCCTCAGTAATTATTCTGACACCAACACCTCTATTCCCAAAGTAAACGTCAAAGAAACAAAAGACAACTTTGAGGTAGAAGTTGCTGCACCCGGTATGAATAAAAATGATTTTAAGATCCAGCTTGACGGAAACATGCTAAGCATCTCTTCAGAAAAAAGCAATGAGCGCGAGGGCAATAACGAAGATGAAAAATATTCGCGAAGGGAATTCAGCTATCAGTCATTTCAAAGATCTTTTACTTTGCCAAAAGATGTGGTTGACGCCGACAAGATCGAGGCGAAGTATGAAAATGGTTTGCTTCACCTGGTAATTCCCAAAAAAGAAGAAGCGAAACAAAAACCGCCAAGGCAAATCCAGATTCACTAATTCTTAATTATTTAAAACTGCCTTTTGGCAGTTTTTTTTATGCCTTAATTTCTTTCCTGACTGCAGGAACCACCTTGGTTCCAAACAATTCTATAGACTTCATTACTTTTTCATGCGGCACGTTTCCAACACTTGCCTGGGCAAGAAAACGGGTATTGCCAAAGAGTTCATGCTCGTATAAAATTTTATCAACTACTTCCTGCACGCTTCCAACCATTAACGCTCCTTTTGGCGAACGCAAATATTCATACTGTTCTCTCGAAAGCGGCGGCCAGCCTCTTTCACGGCCAATTCTGCTCATCACCTCTGCATAGTGTGGATAAAATTCATCCGCTGCCTGCTGCGAATTATCAGAAACATAAAAATGATTGTTGACACCAAACTGTAACTCAAAAATTTGCTTACCGGCTTTCACAGCGGTTTCTTTATATAAATTAATAAACGGCACGAATTGTTCCGGCCTGCCTCCAATTATCGCGAGCATCAATGGAAGTCCTAACGTCGCGGCTCTTACAGCCGAAGCCGGCGTACCGCCCGCAGCAAGCCAAATAGGAATTGATTGCTGGAAGGGCCGCGGATAAACACCAAGATTGTTTATTGAAGTACGATGTTTTCCCTGCCACGAAACTTTAGTGCTTTCATTTAGTTGTAAAAGAAGGTCTAATTTTTCTGTAAACAGTTCATCGTAATCTTCAAGGTTGTACCCAAACAGGGGGAAAGACTCGATAAAAGAACCACGGCCAGCCATGATCTCTGCCCGACCACCGGATAAAAGATCAACTGTTGAAAAATCCTGGAAAACACGCACAGGGTCATCAGAACTCAACACAGTTACGGCGCTCGCCAGTTTAATATTTTTGGTGACAGCGGCTGCGGCTCCTAAAACAACCGTCGGCGAAGAAACTGCATAATCCGGTCGGTGATGTTCACCTACACCAAAAACATCAAGGCCTAATTCATCTGCCAGTTTAATTTCTGCCAACAGGTCTTTCAAACGTTGATGTGCATTAATTCCCCTCCCGTTCAGTATTTCCGGTTGCATGTCTGCAAAAGCGATCAGGCCAAATTCCATTTTATTATTTTGAAAATTAAAATTGTGACTATTTGTTTGTTTACTGTCAATGCTCTGTCCAGTTACCAAATTTACCATTTCGGTAATCCTGATACGCCTGCCTTATTTCTTCAGATGAATTCATTACAAAAGGCCCTTGCGCAACGATTGGCTCATGGAAGGGCAAAGCATGTCCCAAAAGGATTAGGCTTTCTTCTATCGCTTCAATTTCAATTTCATTTCCATCATTATTGAATTCTACCAGCTGATGCATCTTTGCTTCACTTCCATTCACTTTCACTTTTCCTTTTATCACATAAAAGAAAATATTTCTTTCTGCGTCTATGCTTGTCCGGTAGTTTCCGCCTGTGGCAAAATTTATTGTTGCCAGTTGAATATCTACCAAAGGATCAAAGGCTCCTTTGGTTCCTTCCCAATTACCAGAAACCGCATGAATAATAACTCTGCCATTGTCAAGTTCAACTTCAGGTATATCTGTTTTCTGCAAACCTGTATACTTTGGTTCAGTCATTTTAAGTTTTGCCGGAAGGTTTACCCAAAGCTGTAAGAGTTCCAATTCACCGCCATTTTTTTTAAACTCTTCCGATGAAATCTCGGAGTGGATCAATCCTCTTCCGGCAGTCATCCATTGCACACCACCTGCTGTAATTACACTTTCAGAACCACCACTGTCTTTATGCGTCAGATCGCCATGAACAATGAAAGTTACTGTTTCAAAACCGCGGTGGGGATGTGGCCCGAAAGGCAATCCATAATTATTTTTCGGATACACCTGGTAACCATGATGATTTAAGAAAATAAACGGATCAACATGATCAATTGAATTAGTTGGTAATGCACGAAAAGTAACCAAATCACCAACCGGTGCATTTACCGCCTCATCAATTTTTTTTATGGTTCGCATAATATTTGTTTTAAATAATTTTTTTAATCATGATCTTCTTTGATCACTCTTAATCCTTTGGCCCACCGAACGAGCTGTTTCAACATATTCTTTGCTGCTTTTTCAGAAATTTCGTTGACAACAAACACGTTTTGATCATTTATATTTTGCTGAAAAAAAGGAAAGTTGACGGACTCAGTCAATGGCACCATCCTGAAAGTTGAAAGGTCTGCCTTCAGTGCATTTGCTGCTCTTGTGCCCGCAGAAACGCCGCCATAACTTACAATGGCTGCGGGCTTGTACCCCCATTCCTGCGACAGGTATTCCAAAGCATTTCTCAACGGCGCCGGATAATTATAATCATATTCCGCCGTTACAAAAATGAAAGCATCCGCTTCATCAATTTTCGCGCTCCACCATTTGGTATGTTCGTGTTTATATTGTTTCATCACCGGGTGATTCGGCTCGTTCATCATTGGTAAATTAATCTCACCAAGGTCAAGTAATTCTACATTAAAATTCCCGTTATCCCTTGCTAACTCCATTATCCAATTTGCAACCAAAGGGCCTTTACGTCCGGGCCTTACTCGTGGAAGAAATTATTTTTAAGTTGTACATTAATTCAAAATTATTTTTTGATTAAAAAATTCATTCACTATTCACCATTCCCTATCAAAACTGACGTCATCGTAAGTGAGCCAGCCATTGCTTTATCATTAAAAAAAGAAACGGAATCATTTGCCCCTTTCAATCCTAAAGAATACAACAACGGCAAATAATGCTCAGGAGTTGGAATGGCCAAACGGCTTTCGGATCCCAGGCTTTCATAATTGATCAAAGGTTTGTAATCGCCATCGCTAATCAATTGTTTGAACTTTTCATTCATGCTCAACGCCCAATCGTAACCATATCCGGATTCATTCATTTTTGCCCAGGAAATCATTCGCAGGTTATGAACCATATTTCCGCTCCCGATAATCAGTACGCCTTTTTTTCTCAGTCCATACAATTCTTTAGCCAAATCGAAATGATACCGCGGTTCGCGTGTATAGTCAATACTTAATTGCAAAACAGGAATCTTTGCTTCCGGGTACATTCTGCGTACTACCGTCCACGCACCGTGATCCAGTCCCCAATCGTGATCGAGTTCTACATGTGCGGAATACAGCAATGAAGCTGTTTCCGTCGCCAGCGCCGGGCTGCCCGGTGCAGGATATTGCACATCAAACAGTTCCTGCGGAAACCCACCAAAATCGTGAATGGTTTCAGGAAAATCCATCGCGGTAATTCGTGTACCTTTTGTAAACCAATGCGCTGAAACAACCAACACCGCTGCCGGCGTAGGAATCTGTTTTGCCATCTGTTCCCATCTCTTACTGAACTCATTGTCTTCAATGCCGTTCATCGGAGAGCCATGCCCGACAAACAGAACGGGCATCAGATGCTCCTGTTCTTTAAGATTATTTGTGAATTTATTAAATTGGGACAAGCCATTCATTTCTATACTCCTTTTCATTTATAACGGTAATGCATATTCGATTTCACTCAAGTCGCGGTAACACCTTTTCTATCTCTTGTCGCGCAGATTCATACTGTTTGGGCAATTTCAAATGAGTGCCTAATTCATTCAGAGGTTCATCCCTGTCAAAACCCGGATTTTCAGTTGCCAGTTCAAACAAAACGCCACCCGGTTCGCGGAAATAAAGAGAGAAGAAATAATCACGGTCAATTTTTGGAGTAATATTTAATCCTTTACTCAAAACCTTCTCCCTGAAGTCCATTAAAATATTATCATCTTTAACCCTGAAGGCCACATGGTGATTGGTTCCTGCAGAATTTATTCCGTTACCTAATCCAGGCGCTTCAATAATATCAACTATAGAAGCATTTTCAATGGCATCAGTAATAAACCTGTAACGATTTCCTTCCTGCTTTAACAGTTTATATCCTAAGATATCAGTAAGTACCTGCGCAGTCGGGTCTACTTTATTTAAAGTTAATGTGACGCTGTGAAATCCTTTCGTAGCATTTTCAACTTTAATTTCGCTGGTTTCCCATGGCTTTCTTTTATCCTCGATTTCACTTTCAACCAGGTCAATTTGCAATCCATCAGGATCCTGGAAATGCAAAAATTTTTCTCCAAATCGTTCTCCTATTTCTTCGGATTTCACATTAAATCTTTTAAAACGATCTTTCCAAAATTCAAGACTATTTTCAGGAACAGAATATCCTATACCCGTTGCCATTCCTGCACCATTAACTCCTCTTCTCACTCCTTCCCAGGGGAAAAAAGTGAGGATGCTACCTGGTGTTCCCTTTTCATCGCCAAAATAAAAATGGTATGTGCCCGGATCATCAAAGTTCACTGTCTTCTTTACAAATCGTTGTCCAAGAACGTTTGAATAAAAATTCAAGTTCTGCTTTGCATTTCCGGCTATCGCCGTAATATGATGTAATCCTAATACCTTGTTTTCCATTTTAACTATTTAAAGATGAAGTTACCACGTTAAGCCCACATGATAACCCCATCGTTGTTCGTAATCATTATGCAGCTTCCTGCTCCTGCTGCTGTTGTTGTTTTACCAATTGTATTTCTGCATTGATTTTAATATCGTCGCTCACCACTACGTTTCCTGCTTCTGTTACTGCATTCCAGGTCAACCCAAATTCTTTACGGCTGATTTTTCCGGTAACGGTAAAACCGGCTTTTGTTTGACCGTAAGGATCTACTACAATTCCTCCAAAATCGACATTTAGTGTTACCGGCTTTGTAGTTCCTGCAATTGTCAGGTTTCCATAAAGTTTCCCTTCGTTTCCATCAGCTTCATATTTTGTGCTTGAAAATTTAACCTGTGGATGTTCTTCGGCCTTGAAAAAATCGGCTGATTTCAAATGCGCATCACGTTGTTCATTGTTGGTATCAATTGAATCAACATCTGCGGTGAATTCAATACTTTTAGCTGTATTGAAATCGTTGGTTTCTGTTTCACCTTCGATATTAAATTTTTTAAACTGACCTGTTACGGTTGATATCATAAGGTGTTTTACTTTAAAAGTAATTTCACTGTGTGTCGGATCGAGTGTCCATTTAACTGTTGACATAGTTTTTGATTTTTTTTATTTTAAAAATTAGAGTTTACTTGTTTTTGTTGCGGGCTGATAGCCTGCCCGAATAAAAATGTCAGAAATTTCTTCGTTTACTGTTTCGCTGTTCCCGGAAAGAATAATTTCGTTTGTTTCCAGGTTAATAAAAGCCTTCACAATTTTTGAATAGGGTAACAGTTTCTCCATTTCTTTGCATTCATTTTCATTTTGTGTAACTACTACCACTATTTTTTGCGTAGCTACTTCTTTCATCAATTGGGCTACTTTTTGTTCCTCTGCACCTTCAACTGCCACAATAATTATATCGGCTTCCCAACATCCATCCTTTACGCACTCAAGAGCTTCTACTTCGGCAGCCGGATATTGTTTTGCAATTGCTTCAGTCAATCTATTTAGTTCATCAGGCTTGTGCGAGATCAGCAACAAACGGTAAGGCATAGACGCGAACCGATTTACGATTGCTTTGCCGGCATCCTCTGTTGCTCCCACAATTGCTATCGTTTTTTTAGTTGTCATTTCTTCGTTTTTTGTTACACAAAGGTAGCCACACATGAAGGCGGTCTCCAATGAGGTATGATAATAATTAGCATTGACCTTTGTTAAGATTTTGTATTGACCTAGATCAAGAAACTTAAGTTGATGGATAAGGAAAATCAGTGTTGAGAACTGATACAGGCGATTCAAAATAAATATTATAAGACAAATGAAAATTTGTTTGGAAGGAAATTTGCGGCTTTTGATTTATAAAAAAATATAAACAATGAGTAAAATGTATAACAACAAGACGTGGACAATCGGAAAAGATTTGGAAGTAAACCGTTATGGATATGGCGCAATGCGCATAACAGGAAAAGGCGTTTGGGGTGAACCGCAAAATGAAGATGAAGCAATAAAAGTTTTAAAAAAAGCCGTTGATATGGGCGTAAATTTTATAGACACTGCCGACAGCTACGGACCCTATGTTTCTGAAAAGCTGATCGCAAGAGCACTCTATCCTTACCCGAAAAATCTCGTGATAGCCACCAAGGGAGGTTTTGAAAGAACCGGGCCTGATCAATGGGTGATGAACGCAAGACCAGATCATTTAAAAGAAGCGCTGGAAGGAAGTTTGAAAAGATTAAAAGTGGATCGCATTGACTTGTACCAGCTACACCGGATAGATCCAAAGGTTCCGTTCGATGAAACGATTGGCTTTTTGAAAGATGCACAGCAAAAAGGAATGATCAGATACATCGGTCTTTCTGAAGTGAGTGTAGATGAAATTAAAAAAGCCCAGGAGCAACTCGAAATCGTTTCAGTACAAAATAAATACAGCCTCACTTATCGCAATTGGGAAGATGAACTTGAATATTGCGCTGAAAACCATATTGCTTTTATTCCATGGAATCCAATAATTGCAAGCCGGTTAAATCCTGACGAAACGATCAGTAAAATGGCCGAGAAATATAAAGTGTCAGAACAACAGTTAATCTTAAAATGGCTGTTCAATCATTCAAAAAATATTTTGCTGATCCCCGGAACATCCAGTGTGAAGCATCTTGAAGAGAACTTGAATTCGCAGCACATCGATTTAAGCGCCGAAGATTTTGAAGCGATCAACCAATCTGCGAAAGAAGCAGCAAATGCTGACAGCTAAATTAAAATTCATAAATTTCAGGGTTGACGGGAAACGGTAGTCGTTTCCCGTTTAAGCCTGCTATAAGATTGTCAGCGGCAATGGAAGACATCGCATTCCTCGTCTCTACGGTAGCACTACCAATATGCGGCACCACTGCTGCATTCGGCATTGTCAATAAAGGATTATCCTTTTGCATTGGCTCAGGATTGGTAACATCCAACCCTGCACCCCATATAATTTTGTTTTGCAAGGCATCAATCAAATCTTCTTCATTATGAATACCGCCACGCGCGGTGTTAATAAAAATGGACGAAGGTTTCATTTTTTCAAAAGCATTTTTGTCAAATTTGCCTCTTGTTTCATCCGTCAAATTACAATGGACTGAAAGCACGTCGCTTTGCTGTAATAATTCATCGAAGGAAACCCACCGCGCATTGAATTCTTTTTCTGCTTGCAAATTATGAGTGCGGTTGTGATAGATCATTTTCATGTCATACGCGCCAACGCATCTTTTCGCCATTTCATATCCGATATTTCCCAACCCAAAAATTCCGAGCGTTTTCCCCTTGACCTCAATACCAAGATCAGCGGTCGGTTCAAAGAACAACCACTCGCCTTTCATAATTTTGTTGTGCAGGTAGAATGCTTTTCGGGAAACGGCAAGCATCAACATAAAAGCGACATCAGCAGTTGGTCCGCTTAAAACGCCCGGTGTATGTCCAACAGGAATTTTCAATGCGTCGGCAGCCGCAATATCAACATTATCATATCCGACAGAATGAAGAGAAATCACTTTTAAATGTTTGCATTCATTCAAAAAATATGCGTCGATTTTATTAAACCCTGCAGAAAGAAGCGCATCACATTGCCTGGAATATTCAATTAATTCCGGCTGGCTTAATGGTCTTTTTTCATCCCATTCTATTACTTCAATTCCTGCGTTTATTATTTTCTGCAAACCTACATCAGGAATTTTCCTTGTTATAAATACTTTCATTTCACTTCTGGTTTTCGTGCTGCCATCTGGCTGCGAATGCGACTCAATGTTTCCGGCGTTATTCCCAAAAACGAAGCAATCATGTGTTGCGGTACTCTTTGAAGACAGGTGGGGAAGCTGCCTATGAGTTTTGTATATTGTTCCTCTGCAGTTTCTGTCATCGAACTGATCAAACGCCTTTGGGTTGCAATTAAATTATTCTGAATCAATATACGAAAATAGCGCTCAAACGCAGGAACTTTTTCCAACAGGATATTCCAGGAGGGTTTAGTGATGAGTAATAATTCACAATCTTCCAACGCCTCAATATTATAGCGCGAAGGCTCATCTGCAAGAAAACTGTAAAGATCGGTAACCCACCAGCCTTCCATAGAAAACTGAAGGATCGGCTCGTTGCCTTTATCATCAACCGTAAAAGTGCGCAACATTCCCTTCTCCACAAAAGCCGTATAACGGCAAACATCGCCTTCCTGCAAAAGGTATTGCCTTTTGCGTAATTTCTTCGGGATAAAAAGCGTTTTACAAAATTCAAATTCGTCTTCGCTAATTGAAATGTGCTCTTTCACATTTTTCAAAAAAAGTTCGAACATTGAGATGGATTAAATAATGAACTGCAAATTTAGGCTTTCTCTTTACTTTAGAGCTTATCTCTTAAAAGACGAGCCGCGGATTGTACCTTTGCAAAAACGAAAAAGAAAGACAATGCCGAATAATTTTGACGTAAATGAATTTAATTCAATCGTAAGAAACAGGAGAAGTGTTTACCCGAAACAATTTCAAAAAAACAAAATCATTCCCTATGAAATCATACATGAAATTTTAGAAAATGCCAACAGGGCACCCACGCACAAACTAACGCAGCCATGGCGTTTCACGGTTTTTGCAGGTAAGGGACGCGAACATTTTGCAAAACTTCAAACAGAAATTTACACCAGCTATGCAGGTGAAAATTTTAAAGAGGCAAAGCTCAAAAATTTACACGATTATCCTTTGATGTCATCACATGTAATAGTGGTTGGAATGAAAAGATCAGACAGTGTCAGCATTCCGGAAATTGAAGAGATTATCGCCACTGCCTGCGCAATTGAAAACCTATTTTTATCGCTCACAGCATACGGATTAGGTGGATATTTATCAACAGGAGGAATTACTTATATGGAGGAAGCGAAGCCACATTTTAATCTTGAACCGCAGGACAAACTAATTGGCACTTTTTTTATTGGCTATCCGGAGGAGCTTTCAAATCCTTTAACTAAGAGAAATCCGGTAGCCGAAACAGTAAGTTGGGTGAGTGAGTAAGTGTGTCTTGCTTTTTTCGAAAACAGTAAAAGAAGAAATAAGATAGATTCTTATTATGGCTAATTTATAACGGTCTGCCATAAACGCTAAGGCTAGAGCTCTGCAATTGCTGCATGAATTTGCTTTTCATTTTCCCACGCACAAATAATATGGTTCTTATCTAAAGGAGTTAAAACAGGTAACATTCCTTTGCCTAATGTTTGCTCTTTACCACCAAGCTGCAACAATTTTATTTGTGACGAATCAGACCAGGCATATACAAAATTATCAGCAACACTTGCTAAAGCGCAATTCCTCCCATGGGCTAATTCAATTTCCTTTTTACCAGGAACATCTGAATAAATTTTATTTTCTCTTCTCCAAACTGTTTGCACTTTACCCTCATTATTTACAGCCAAGCCGCCACCATCCATTGGGCAGCCATCCAACTTCCAACTGTCGTTTCCCAATTTTTGGGCTTCACCAAACGAAGCACCTCCGTTTGTTGATTCGATCAGGTACAAATCCCTGTTTCCATTAAGCCAGTTACGAAACATCACATAGACTTTGTTTCCTTTTACTTCCACAGAAGGTTTGCAACATTCACAAACTGAAGAATCCGGTGATAAATAAATAAGTTTATTTTTCGACCAGGTTTTTCCTCCATCACCGGACGAAGCACCGGCGATTTTATTCCTTTTATTCCCTCTTAGATCTAGCCAAACCGCAAATGCATTTTTTCCATCAGCTGATAAATCCATCAATCCTTCTTTCGCAACCGTATCTTGATCATTAACTCTTGCGCCTTTTTGCCAATTCCCTTTTGTTTTATAATATGAATAAATATTTCCGCGGGAAGTGCAGGCCGTAACAAGAATTCCATTAATCGTCGCTGCTATCTGCGGTCCACGCATCGCAAAAGAATATAATCCCGGCACAACATCGATAACCGTGGGGGAGGAAAAGGATTCGCCTTTATCTGAAGAATACGAATACATGATGCTATCGCCTATACCATATACGAGATGAATAGTACCGCTTTTGGCTGTTGCCAGGTTTGGCATTTGTCCTTTTGCAATAATAAAATCGGTCTTGGAACCTGAGTTCTTTCGGGCACAGGAAGAAACTAATAAAACAGTAAGCGCTGCGGATAGAAATATGAATGAAAAGTTTTTCATAAACAGCAAAAATAAAAATTTAAAATTTGGTTTTTACATAATGGCAGTAAAGCAACAAATTACATGAATTTTTATTTTTAGAAACTGAAAGTGATGATCACAGAAGTTAAACAATCATTGTGTGCGTACAATCCAGGTAGATTCTTTTATAATCTCTCGGCCGTTAATTTATCAACATACTCTTTTTTAAGTGCATTCAGCTTCGCCTCCCGGGAAGCAT